>NZ_JAKSXZ010000108.1 GCF_022829465.1 Methylobacterium sp. J-067 | reverse complement strand
AGTACGGTGTCCAGAACGGCCGGGTGCTCGACACCCAGAAGTTCAACTACACCGCCGCCCAGGTGAACTCGGGTATCCCGGTGAAGACCATCACCAGCACCGACGTCTTCCAGGCGCGCTTCCGCGTCCAGCGCGACTTCTAAGTCGCATCAGGCGCTGGGGAGGATCCTCCCCGGCGTCCCGGATGAACCCCGTGTCATGCGGTCTTCGAGGCTCGGCGCCAGCGCCGGGCCTTTTTTGTTGTTCTGCTGCCTAAAAGCGAGGCGCCATGGGCCGCCGGTCCAGTCTCTCCACGAAATGACATCCGCGTGGGATGAACTACACTGAGAGTTCGTTGTCTCTCCCGCCGCGTTGCCGCCCCGATAGCGCGCTGATACCCCAGACCGACATCTGACGGCGCCGCCCGCTCCGAATCCGGCCAGGGCTTCGCACAGGACAACGGACCGGCCCGCCAGAGGCCGGATTTCGGAGGACAGCGATGAGTACCGGAGCTTCGAGCCCGAGCACCGCCCACGTGACACCAGCGGTCGCGCCGGCCTCGCGCCGTTTCTGGCCGGAGGGATGGTGGCGCCTGATCGACATCAAGATCGGCATCATCCCGCTGCCGGTCTACCTGATCCTGGCCGCCCTCCTCGTGGTCCTGGTCCAGGAGGGCGAGATCAAGCCGGACGGGCCGACGATGATCGCCGTGCTGGTGATGGGCGGCTTCACCTGCGCCGAGATCGGCAAGCGGCTCCCGATCCTCAGGAACATCGGCGCGGGCGCGATCTTCGCGACCTTCATCCCCTCGGCGCTCGTCTACTACAAGTTCGTGCCGCCGCAGATGGAGAAGGCGATCATCGACTTCACCAAGTTCACGAACTTCCTCTACATCTACATCGCCACGATCATCGTCGGGTCCATCCTGGGCATGGATCGTGAGGTCCTGATCAAGGGCTTCCTGAAGATCTTTGCGCCGCTGGCCATCGGCTCCGTGGCGGCGGGCCTCGTCGGGACCCTCGTCGGCACGCTGCTCGGGATCGGGGCCTACAAGACCTTCTTCTTCATCGTGGTGCCGATCATGGCCGGCGGCGTCGGCGAGGGCGCGATCCCGCTCTCCATCGGCTACGCCGCCATCCTCGGCACGCAACAGGGCGTGATGTTCGCGCAGGTGCTGCCGCCGGTTATGCTCGGCTCGCTCACCGCCATCGTGCTGTCGGGCACCCTGAACTACGTCGGCAAGAAGAAGCCGCACCTCACCGGCAACGGCAAGCTGCAGCCCGACGCCGAGGAGTTCAAGTCCAGCGACGCCCAGGCCAAGTCCGAGGCCGCGCAGAAGGGCATCGACCCCGCCACGATCGGCGCGGCCGGCCTCACCGCGATCACGCTCTACCTGCTCGGCGTGATGTGCCATCACCTGACCGGCCTGCCGGCGCCCGTGGCGATGCTGTTCCTGGCGGTGTTCGCCAAGCTCGCCAGCGCCGTCTCCCCCCGGCTCCAGGCGGGCGGCTTCGTGGTCTACAAGTTCGTGCAGATCAGCATGACCTACCCGCTGCTCTTCGCCATCGGCGTGGCGCTGACCCCGTGGAAGGACCTGATGGCAGCGTTCACCCTCGTGAACCTCATCACTATCATCGCGACCGTGGGGACGCTGATGACGGTGGGGTTCTTCGTCGGGCGGGCCATGAACATGTACCCGATCGAGACGGCCATCGTGAACGCCTGCCACAGCGGCCAGGGCGGCACCGGCGACGTGGCGATCCTCACTGCCGCCGACCGCATGGCGCTGATGCCCTTCGCCCAAATCGCCACCCGCATCGGCGGCGCCCTGACGGTGACGGGCACCCTCATCGTGATGAAGTGGATCGGCGTCTGAGGGCGCCGGCCCTGCCACGACATGCTGACTCGTCGTGAGGCGAGGCAGCAACGAGGCTAGCGACCGGCTTGCGGGCCGGATGCGCCATCCAGCGCCACGCCGCGGACGGCCGCAGGCCGCTCCTTGCACCGCGTGACGTAGGCATCGAGGGCATTGCTCGACGGGAACGCCTGACGGGCGAAGCCCAAGGCGCTGCCGATCAGGAGATCGGCGCCGCTGAACGTCTCGCCCGTCACATAGGGGACGCGCGTCAGGGTGGTTTCGAGCCGGTGCATGACCGCTTCGTGGTTCCGCCGTTTCTGCGGCGATTCCGCCAGCTCGCCCGACAGGCCGGCGAATAGGGCCGGTTCGAGTTCGCAGGCGTACCACGCGATCCATGTCAGGAACGCGCCCCGGCGCGGATCGCCGACGGCGGGGGCCAAAGCAGCCTGGGGGAACGCCTCGCAGAGGTGGAGTACGATCGCGACCGATTCGGTGATCAGCACGCCGTCGTGGTCGAGGGCGGGCACGCGCTTGTCGGGATGCGGATTGTCGGCATCCGGCTCGCCGGTTTCCGTCATCGGCCGGTAGATCGACACCGGCCTGATGACGTAGGGGGCGCCGATTTCCTCCAGCAGCCAGATGATGCGCGAGGAGCGGGATTGGGGAGCGTGATACAGGGTGATCATGGTCTTCGTACCTCGGCCACGAAGCGGGACAGGCGCGGCCCGACGCTTGTAGAAGCCCCCTCCTGACAGCATCCTGGCAGCAGGAGACAGGCGATGCGCCGGGCGGACAGACTTTTCCAGATCATCCAGATCCTGCGGCGCTCGTCACGGCCCGTCACCGCCGCCGCCATCTCCACCGAGTTGGAAGTCTCGGTGCGCACGATCTATCGCGACTTGGCCGATCTCATCGGGCAGCGCGTCCCGATCCAGGGCGAGGCCGGGCTCGGCTATGTGCTCGGTGACGCGTTCGACATGCCCCCGCTGATGCTGACGCCCGATGAGATCGAGGCGGCCGTGCTCGGCGCGCAATGGGTCGCCGGGCGCGGCGATCCGGTCCTCTCTCGGGCCGCCCTCGATCTCATCGCCAAGATCACCGCCGTCGTGCCCGAGCGCCTGCGGCCCCTGCTCACCGATCCGTCAATCGGTACTCCCCCCGGCCACCCGCAGGCCGGCGACGGCATCGACGTGGCACAGGTCCGGCAGGCGATCCGCGACGCGCGCAAGGTCTGCCTGAGCTATCGCGATATCCGGGGCGAACGGAGCGAGCGGATCGTCTGGCCCGTGATCGTCGGCTATTTCGATCAGGCGCGCGTCCTCGCGGCCTGGTGCGAGCTTCGCCAGGAGTTCCGGCATTTCCGCACCGACCGGATCGTCGATGCACGGTTCCTCGATGAGCGTCACGGGGTCAGGCCCGCCCTCCTCCGGGCGCGCTGGAAGCGCAACCTCGTCGAGACGCGGAAGACCACCCTCTCCAAACCGCCCGCGGCCGTGACGGCCGGGTGATGGCGCAGCGGCGTCGGCGCGAGCCTCACGCGACGCTGCGCTCGATCTCCTCCTCGTCGCAGATCACGCCGGCATTGCCCTCGAACTCGGCGGCGAGGTCGACGGGGGCCTGAAGCGGGGCGGCCGAGACCCTGTCCTTCGCGAAGGTGGCGAGGAACAACCGCATCACGTGGCGTACGCCGGCATCGTTGATGGTGCGCTGGTCGTCGTTGTAGTAGCGCCCCGCATTCACGTTGCTGGTGACGATGTCGTAGGCCGGGAAGTACACCGCGCGGGGGTCGTTGCGCGCCACGACTTCCCCCGCCGCCACGCGCAGGACCGACTTGGAGTAGCTGTTCGACTCCATGACGTGACGGTCCATATAGGTGGCGATCATCGGCACGGGCGACACGGTGAAGATCACCCGCGCGGTCGGGTTGACACTCCACAGCCGGTCGAGGAACCCGTTCAGGTCGGCCAGAACCTCGGCCGAGCCGGCGTTGACGCACTCGTAGAGGTCCGCGTCGAAGGTGCCGCCCGCCACGCCCGGCGCCAGGGGAAGCGCCGCCCCGTCCGCCCGCCAGCGCCAGCCTTCGGTGAGGCCGAGGGTCAGCACGAAGACGTCCAGGGTCTCGAACAGGTGGCGCACGGCGGCGAGATGCGCATCGCGGGCGGCGATCACCTCCGCCTCGCTGGCGAAGCCCTGCGGCTCGACGGTCGGCCGGAACGGATCGACGTAGCGCCCGTCGTCGCGCAGCCACGCCTTCAGTTCCGGCTCGAACTGACCGTAGGCGCGGTCGAAGAGCTGCACGAACTGGCGCGTGTAGTAGAGGTTGCCGTAGCGCGCGGAGAAGGTGCCGAACTGCCGGGCATTGGCCTCGGCTTCGGTCATACCGGGGAGCGGCGGCTCGGTGAGATAATAGTTGAACCCGGCTCCGCGCACGGCTTCGGCCACCCGCTGTGCGAAGCAGGAGCCGCCCGTGGCGACCTTGTCGGTCGGCGCGATGGTGAAGGCGCCCTTTGGGTGCGGATTGACGGCGAAGGGCGGCACGTTGGTCACGACCTTGCGCCAGAAACGCTCGGCCGGTAGACCCGTGTACGGATTATTCGCCATCACCGAACCCTCTTGCCGCCGCGGCGAGTTACGCCGCTGCCGCCCTCCGCTCAAGACCAGCGCGCAACGTGGCCCTGACCGATCTGCCCCGGCGCGCGCGCCATGCGCTCTCCCTGTCGGCCCCTTCCTGGGCGACAGCGTGGCGAAGCCGGTCCCGCGAGGATCAGGCGCGCAAAGGCCCCTCCATCGCGATCATCGGCAATTGCCAAGCGCGGGCGCTGGCCCAGGCCATGCGGCTGCTCGCACCGCAGAGCCCCGTGCGCTACTTTTCCATGGGGACGCTGAAGCGCGAGCACGGCCAGCTCGACGCCCTCGCGCGGGTGCTGCACGGGCATCACCGGGTCTTCAGCCAGGCCTTTCCCGAGGGGCTGATCCCCGGCGGCGGCAGCGCACGGCTGAAGGAGATCGAGCCGCGCCTGACGCTGGTCCCCTCCATCGTCTTCTCGGCCTTCCACCCGGACATGGTCTATGCCGGCGCAGCCTCCGACCTCGCGTCCCTGAAACTCACACCCTCTCCCCTCGGTCAGTACCACTCGGCCATCGTGCTGATGGCGCATAGGCTCGGGCTCGATGCGGCGCGCACGGTCGGCCTGTTCCGCGAGGAGGTCTTCGCCCGGCTCGGGTACCTCGATTGGTGGGAGCCGGCGGTGCGCGAATTGACGAGCGCCGCCGAGCAGGCCGGCTTCGGCCTCGACCGCGAACTGACCCGCTGGGCGCGGCGCGGCGCCTTCATGCACCTGATGAACCACCCGAAGCCGTTCGTGGTGGGCGACATCGCCAAACGGCTGTTGCGGGAAGCCGGCATCGAGCCGGCGCCGGTCGAGGTGGAGGATTACCTCGCCGACGAACTCGTCCACGACGTGATCTGGCCGATCTATCCGCCGATCGCCGCGCAGTTCGGGTTGTCCGGATCCTACCTGTTCAAGGCCAAGGCGCGGGACGGGGCGTTTCCGGTGCTCTACGACCTGTCGGCCTTCGTCGCCGCGAGCTATTCGCTCTATGACGGGATGGCCGCGTCCGATCTGCACTGTGCGCGCGTTGAGATTTGGCTGAGCCTGCCGGAGATCGTGGCCCTGTTTCGCGGATCGGCTCAGCCCGCCGCGTAGAGCGCGGCCGGTGCGGCGAAACCCTCCGCCATGATGCGGACGGTGGCATCGATCTCGCGCACCTGGAACGGCTTGCGCAGGAACAGGCTGCCGGGCACGCCCCGGTTGCGGGACGACGTGTCCGCCGAAGTGTAGACCACCGGTCCCTCCGGCTTGATCGCCCGGAACGCCCCCGCCACCGTCCAGCCGTCGATGAGGCCCGGCAGGTGGATGTCGGTGAGGAGCCAATCGACCTCCTCCCCGCGCTTGCGCAGGAGGGTGAGCGCCGCCTCCCCCGTCGAGGCTTCGAGCACCCGGATGCCGCACGCCTCGCACAGGTTCGCGACGATCTCCAGCAGGAGATAGCTGTCTTCGACGATCAGGACGCTCTGGCTTTGGAGCATGGGGGGCGCACCGATGAACGCGACGATTCAGGATCGAGCGACCCGATTAAGGCGCGGTTAAACATGAGCAGAGCTTTCCGGCCTGACGGGCGGCTGTGGCCTCGGGGACACCGTTTCGGTGAAATCGCAGCGGGCCGGGGGAGATGCCGCGCCCGGGCCGCATTCCGGGCGCCTCACCGGAGCGCGGGTGCGTCGGCGCACGCTCCGACAGAGGCAGCGGGCGCAAGCGCCGTTTGGGGCAGCCCGCTGAACCCGGGCTTAACCATCGTAGCCTTAATGGGACGCAGACAAACGGACGCGGCCCTGCCTCGAAGACCCCAGCCGGCCTTCGGCACCGCGCGAGGAGTTTCGTACACGATGTCCGCCATCATCACCCGGCGCCTGCGCGCCGTCGCCCTCGGTCTCTCTGTCTGTGCCGCCCTCGGGCTCGGCGCCTGCAGCAAGGACAGCGATCTCGCCGACGCCTCGGCTTACGGTGCCAACGGCGCCGGCGGGGCCTCGACGCCCGGCAGCGCCCAGGATTTCGTGGTCAATGTCGGCGACCGCGTCTTCTTCGAATCGGATTCCACCGATCTGACGCCCACCGCCACCGCCACCCTCGACAAGCAGGCCGCATGGCTGCAGCGCTACCCGCGCTACACGTTCATCGTGGAAGGCCATGCCGACGAGCGCGGCACCCGCGAGTACAACTTCTCCCTCGGCGCCCGCCGCGCCCAGTCCGTGTTCGACTACCTGACCACCCGCGGCATCGCCGCCGGCCGGATGCGGACCGTCTCCTACGGCAAGGAACGGCCGGTCGCCGTGTGCAACGACATCTCCTGCTGGTCGCAGAACCGCCGCGCGGTGATCGTGCTCGACCGGGGCGCGGGCGCCTGATCCGGCCCGCCGGCCGTCTTTTTGCCGCGGACGGGGCGTTCTGTTAGGGCGCGCCCCGTCCGCTGACTGCAAGCCGAGCCCCATGCACGCCCGCCTTCCCAGACGTTTCCTCGCCGCCCTCGTGATCCTGCCGGCCCTGTTCGGCCCAGCGATGGCGCAGGATGCCTCCGAACTCGTCGTTCGGCTGGGGCGGCTCGAAAGCCAGTCCCGCACGATGTCGGGGCAGATCGAGACCCTCCAATACGAGAACCGCCAGCTTAAGGAGCAGCTGCGCAAGTTCCAGGAGGACGTTGAATTCCGCCTGAACGAAAAGGGCGGCGGAGGTGCCGCCGCCGCGGCGAAGCCCGCCCGCAGCCCCGCACCCTCGGCCGTCCCGGCTCCCGCCGCGCCGAACTCGGTCAACGGCGGCAATCCCGGTTTCAACGGAGGCGGCACGCGCCAGCCGTCGCAGAAGCGCGGTGACGCCTTCGATCCCGACCAGAACCCCGAGGCGCCCGGCGCCCCGATGCGGCTCGGCGCCACCGAGCCCTCCGCACCGTTGCCTCCTCGTGAAACCGCCGAGGCCGCGCCCCTCCCGCGCGGCGCCCTCGACGATGAGGGCGAGCCCACCGGCTCCTACGACGAGCCCGTCGACCTGAACCCGCCGCGCCGCACGGGCGCGATCCCCTCGGTAGCACCGCGCCCCAGCGAGAGCGTCGCCGCCACCGGCACGCCGGATGCCGGGGCCGATTACGATTCGGCCGTCGAGCTGATCCAGTCCCGTCAATACGAGCAGGCCGAGATGAGCCTGCGTCAGTTCCTGCAATCGCACCCGCGCGACGCTCGCGTGCCCGGCGCGACCTACTGGCTGGGCGAAAGCTACCTCGCCCGGGGCCGCACCCGCGAGGCGGCGGAGCAGTTCCTGAAGGTCTCGACCGATTACGCCCGCTCTGCCCAGGCGCCGGAGGCGATGCTGAAGCTCAGCGTCTCCCTGAACGCCCTGGGCGCCAAGGAGCAGGCCTGCGCCACCCTCGCCGAACTCGAGCGCAAGTTCCCGAATGCCGGGACCGGCGTGCGCCAGGGCGTGACGCGGGAACAGAAGCGCGCCCGCTGCGCGGCGTGACCCCGCCGGACGATCCTGTCCTCGACGCGCTCCACCCCTGGCTGAGACCGGACTCTTCGCGAACGCTCCTCCTCGCCGTCTCCGGCGGCCCCGATTCGACCGCGCTGATGCACGCGGCGGCGAGCCTCCGACCCGATATGCCCCTCCACGTCGCCACCGTCGATCACGGCCTGCGCCCGGACGCGGCCTCCGAGGCCGACTCGGTCGGCCGCGCCGCCGCCGACCTCGGATTGCCCCACGCGGTGCTGCGCTGGCAGGGCGACAAGCCCACCACGGGCCTTCAGGACGCCGCCCGCGCCGCGCGCTACCGGCTCCTCGCCGACCATGCCGCCGCCATCGGCGCGGATCTCATCCTCACCGCCCATACCCGCGACGATCAGGCCGAAACGGTGCTGATGCGGCTCGCCGCCGGCAGCGCGCTCGCCGGGCTCGCGGGTATGCGCCCCGAACGGATGCTCGCGCCGGGCCTGCGCCTCGGGCGGCCCTTTCTCGGCCTCGACAAGGCGGTGCTGGTCGGCTGGTGCGAGGCGCGAAGCCTGACGTTCCTGCAGGATCCCTCGAACACGAACCCGCGCTTCGCCCGCGCCCGCCTGCGGGCGGCGGCCTCGGCCCTCGCCGCCGAGGGCCTGACGAGCGCGCGGCTCGCGCGGCTGGCCGAGCGGGCTGCCCGCGACGAGGCCGCGCTGCGACAGGCAGCGGAGACCGCCCTCCGCGACGCCCTGCTCCCGGCACCGGAGGGGACGCTGCGCCTCGACGGAACGCGGCTGCGGGCTCTGCCGGAGGCCATCGCCCTGCGCTGCTTCGATCTGGCGATCAGGCGCGCAGGCGCGGCCGGCTACCGGCTGGAGAAGCTCGAAGCCCTGGTGCTCGACGCTTTGCTGCCTGCCTTGCATGCCGGAGCGAGCCTGCGGCGAACCCTCGCGGGGTACTCCGTGTCGGCTAAGAGCAGTGGAGTGGTGACACTTGTGCCCGCTCCTCCCCGGAAGAATGCCGGGCCTGCGGCACCGCCGACCGTCTTACTTGGCAACGAACACCCCCCCGCCTACATTGGCGATGCGTGATCGGACGGGCTGGCGCTGCTGCGCGAGAGCCATCTGGGGGACCGCGCGCGCCAAGGATCGATCGATGAACCCGAATTTCCGCAACTTCGCCTTGTGGGTCGTCATCTTCCTGCTTGTGCTCGCCCTCGTGACGCTGTTCCAGAATCCTGGGCATCGGGGCGGCGGCAGCGAGATCGCCTACAGCCAACTGCTGAACGATGCCGATGCCGGCAAGATCCAGTCGGTGGTGATCTCCGGGCAGGACGTGTCCGGCACCTATGTCGGCGGCGGCAACTTCACCAGTTACGCGCCCAACGACCCGAACCTCGTCACCAAGCTCCAGGGCAAGGGCGTGCAGATCACCGCGCGTCCGCCGTCCGACAACACGCCCTGGTTCATCCAGCTTCTCGTGAGCTGGCTGCCCATCCTCGTGTTCATCGGCGCCTGGATCTTCCTGTCGCGCCAGATGCAGTCCGGCGCCGGACGGGCGATGGGCTTCGGCAAGTCGAAGGCCAAGCTCCTGAATGAGGCGCATGGGCGCGTCTCCTTCGATGACGTCGCCGGCGTCGAGGAGGCCAAGGAGGACCTTCAGGAGATCGTGGAGTTCCTCCGCGACCCGCAGAAGTTCCAGCGCCTCGGCGGCCGCATCCCGCGCGGCGTGCTCCTCGTGGGCCCCCCCGGCACGGGTAAGACGCTCATCGCCCGCGCCGTCGCGGGTGAGGCCAACGTGCCGTTCTTCACCATCTCCGGCTCGGACTTCGTGGAGATGTTCGTGGGCGTCGGCGCCAGCCGCGTGCGCGACATGTTCGAGCAGGCGAAGAAGAACGCGCCCTGCATCATCTTCATCGACGAGATCGACGCGGTCGGCCGCCATCGTGGCGCCGGCCTCGGCGGCGGCAACGACGAGCGCGAGCAGACCCTGAACCAGCTCCTCGTGGAGATGGACGGGTTCGAGGCGAACGAGGGCGTGATCATCATCGCGGCCACCAACCGCCCCGACGTGCTCGACCCCGCGCTGCTGCGTCCGGGCCGGTTCGACCGCCAGATCATGGTGCCGAACCCCGACGTCACCGGCCGTGAGCGCATCCTGCGCGTCCACGTCCGCAAGGTGCCGCTGGCTCCAGACGTCGATCTGAAGACCATCGCCCGCGGCACCCCCGGCTTCTCGGGCGCGGACCTGATGAACCTCGTCAACGAATCGGCCCTGCTCGCCGCCCGTCGCGGCAAGCGGATCGTCACGATGCACGAGTTCGAGGACGCCAAGGACAAGGTGATGATGGGCGCCGAGCGGCGCACCCTCGTCATGACCGAGGACGAGAAGCGGCTCACCGCCTATCACGAGGGTGGCCACGCCATCGTCGCCCTCAACGTTCCGGCAACCGACCCGGTCCACAAGGCGACGATCATCCCGCGCGGCCGTGCCCTCGGCATGGTCATGCAGCTGCCCGAGCGCGACAAGCTGTCGATGTCGTTCGAGCAGATGACCTCGCGGCTGGCGATCATGATGGGTGGCCGCGTCGCCGAGGAGATGATCTTCGGCCAGGACAAGGTGACCTCCGGCGCCCAGTCGGACATCGAGCAGGCCACCCGCCTAGCGAAGATGATGGTGACCCGCTGGGGCTTCTCGCCCGAGCTCGGCACCGTCGCCTACGGCGACAACAACGACGAGGTCTTCCTCGGCATGTCGATGGGCCGCCAGCAATCGGTGTCCGAGTCGACCGCCCAGAAGATCGACGCCGAGGTGCGCCGTCTCGTCGAGACGGGCCTGACCGACGCCCGGCGCATCCTCGCCGAGCGTAAGGACGACCTCGAGTCGCTGGCGCAGGGCCTCCTCGAATACGAGACCCTGACCGGTGAGGAGATCCGCAACCTCATCAAGGGCCAGCCGCCTGTCCGCGACGGCGGCGACACGCCCTCGACGCCGGCCCGGCCCTCCTCCGTCCCCTCCGCCGGCCGTGGGCGGCCGAAGGAGAGCGACGGCGGGATGGAGCCCCAGCCGCAGGTCTGAACCGTGATGCACTGACGTGATGAGGGGCGCCGCGAGGCGCCCCTTTTCGTTGGGCGGCGCATATTGCCCGCCGTATTTCGAACGCCTTTCTCACGGAGCACCCGATTCACCACGCCTCCGGCCGAAGCTCGGCCGGCGGGCGAAGTCTGCTATGATGGCCGGGTGCGCCCCGAACGGCGCCGGAGACGCGACGTTGCGCAAGTATTTCGGGACCGACGGCATCCGTGGCCGCGCCAACGGCATCATCACGCCGGAGCTCGCCCTGAAGGTCGGGCAGGCGGCGGGCCTCGTGTTCCAGCGCGGCGACCACCGTCACCGGGTGGTGATCGGCAAGGACACGCGCCTCTCGGGCTACATGATCGAGACCGCCCTGGTCGCTGGCTTCACCTCGGTGGGCATGGATGTGCTGCTCCTCGGCCCGGTTCCGACCCCGGCGGTGGCGATGCTCACCCGCTCCATGCGCGCCGACATCGGCGTGATGATCTCGGCCTCGCACAACCCGTTCGAGGATAACGGCATCAAGCTGTTCGGGCCCGACGGCTTCAAGCTCAATGACGATGTCGAGCGCGAGATCGAGGCGCTGATCGACGCCGAGTTGCACAAGCGCCTCGCCGGCTCCTCCGACCTCGGCCGGGCGAAGCGGATCGAATCCGTTCATGCCCGCTACGTGGAGTTCGCCAAGCGGACCCTGCCCCGCTCCGTCACCCTCGACGGGCTGCGGGTGGTGGTGGATTGCGCCAACGGCGCCGCCTACCGCGTGGCGCCGGAGACCCTGTGGGAACTCGGCGCCGACGTGATCAGCATCGGCGTCGAGCCGGACGGGTTCAACATCAACCGCGATGTCGGCTCCACCGCGCCGACCGCCCTCGTGGACATGGTGCGCGAGCGCCGCGCCGATATCGGCATCGCCCTCGACGGCGACGCCGACCGGGTGCTCATCGTGGACGAGAAGGGCCATGTGGTCGACGGCGACCAGCTGATGGCCGCCATCGCCCGCTCCTGGCAAGAGGACGAGCGCCTCACCCAGCCGGGCGTGGTCGCCACCATCATGTCGAACCTGGGCCTGGAGCGTTTCCTCGGCGGCATCGGCCTCCACCTCGCCCGCACCGCCGTGGGCGACCGCTATGTGCTGGAGCATATGCGCGAGCACGGCTACAACCTCGGCGGCGAGCAATCCGGCCACATCATCATGTCGGACTACACCACGACCGGGGACGGTCTGGTCGCCGCCCTGCAATTGCTCAGCGTCGTCCAGCGCAGCGGCAAGCCGGTCAGCGAAGTCTGCCATTGCTTCGATCCGCTTCCGCAGATCCTGAAGAACGTCCGCTACCGCTCCGGCGAGCCCCTGCGGCAGGAGAGCGTGGTGACGGTGATCGAGCAGGCGCGGGGACGGCTCGGCCAGTCGGGCCGCCTCGTCATCCGCCCGTCGGGCACCGAGCCGGTGATCCGCGTGATGGCGGAGGGCGACGACCGCACTCTGGTTGCCGAGGTGGTGGACGAGGTGGTCGAGGCCGTCGCCAAAGCCGCCGCCTGACGCAGGCTCAGCCCGGCCGCCCCTCGTAGCGCAGCACGAGGTCGGCCGGGGCGGTGATCCGCCACGCCGCAAGCAGCGCGTCGCGCAGGGTTTCCTCCTCGCAGTCATACAAGTCGAGATTCGTCCAGCCCCGGCGCCCCCAGGCGCCGTCGAGGGGCTGGAACAGGTCCGGCTCGGCCTCGCAGAACATCTCCTGCGCCTCCGGGCTCAACCGCAGCACCACCCGCTCCTCCTCCACCCAGAGCGTGCCGAGCACCCGTCCGCCGACGCGGAAATCCGGGTTGCCGCGATGCGTGCCCTCGATGACCTCGGGCAGGAGGCGGGCCAGGGCCCGTACATCGTCGCCGGTCATCGGCCGATTCTTCCCGGAAACCTTCCGAAGCTGCCCAAACCCAATCCTCGCCCCACGCCCCGCCTGTTTCCGAGACCTTAACGGCTGCGCAACACTTCGCGCCTCGGTCGAAAACTTTGTCAGGACTAAAACTTAACGTTAAGTCCGATTTAAGGTGTTCCCGTCATTCTCGTGAATGTCAATCAGCCGGCACTAAGCTTCCGGCACACGATACGAGTGAAGGAATCCTTATGGCCCGCTCCAAGCTTCACGCTGTGGTGCGCGTCGCGACGCTCGTGGCGAGCATCGGCGCACCCGGTCTGGCATTCGCTGCCGACCTCCTGCCTCCGCCCCCTCCCCCGCCGCTGCCCCCGCCGGTCGATTTCGCCGGCGGCTGGTATCTGCGCGGCGACGTCGGCGCCAGCATCTACACCGCCCCGAAGTATGCCGTGAACGATATTCCCGGTACGCATTTCTTCGGTGAAGCTCAGTCGGGCGGCCTCTTCGCGGGCGTCGGTGTCGGCTACCAGTTCAACAACTTCTTCCGCGCCGACGTGACCGGTGAGTACCGCACGGCCTCCCTGCGCCTGTCGAGCTATAACGACTTCGGCAGCGGCTGCGGCTGCGATCCGACGGGCCGCAACTTCAACCTGACCAGCGGCCATTACGATGCCGCCGTCGTCCTTGCGAACGGCTATTTCGACCTCGGCACGTGGTACGGCATCACGCCGTTCGTCGGCGGCGGCGTCGGCGCGGCCTTCAACTACTTCTCGGGCTTTACCGACAGCGGCGTCACCAACTTCTACGCGCCGTACGTCTACAACCAGCCGACCTCGCCGGGCGTCTTCAAGTCGAAGACCACCGAGAGCTTCGCCTGGGCGCTCCATGCCGGTCTTGCCTACGACGTGACCCCGAACTTCAAGGTCGAACTGGCCTACCGTTACCTCAACCTCGGCCACGCTCAGACCGGCGTGCTGACCTGCCTCGACGCCTCAGCTCCGGCCTGCACCACGGTGCTGAAGGCGAAGAACCTCGAGGCGCACGACATCAAGCTCGGCGTCCGCTACCTGATCGGCAGCGCCTTCGTTCCCGCCCTCCCGCCGCTCATGCCCGAGCCGCTGGTCCGCAAGTACTGATCGACCCTCCAGGACGTTTCCGGACGGCGCGGGCTTCCCGCGCCGTTCGTGTTTGTCGCGAACCGAAAATTGCGTTCAGCGCAAGGCGAAACACGCTGAACTTGCCTAATGCAACGGTCGATTAAGGTTACTGCGGTAACCCTAAACCGTGGCGTGAAGATTTAATGGCTTCGCAGCCCCGAGGATTGTTGGGATGCGTAGGATCCTATTTTCACTGTTGGCCCTGAGCGCGGTCGGCACGGCGCAATCCGCCGACCTCGACTACGATTACCTGCGCGGCGCCGACTATGATCCGCCCCCCGTCGCCGTCATCGACTGGAGCGGGTTCTATATCGGTGGGCACGGTGGTTGGACCTCCGGCAGCGTGACGAAGCGAGCCGATGCCCAGGCGGCCTTGTTGAGCTACGCCAACGCGACGCCCCTGGGGACCGGCTACACCCTCAACAACTCGACAATCTTCGGGTCTCGTGGATCGAACGACAGCTTCGGCGCCTATGCCGGCTTCAATGCTCAGTTCGATGACGTCGTCCTCGGCATCGAAGCCGACTACACGCACAACAGCCGCAAGTCGGTCTGGACAGGAACGGCCACGAACCTGCTGACGCAAGATACCGTCACGGCGACGAACCGGACGAGCTTCGAGAATTACGGGACGATCCGTGCGCGCGCCGGCTACGCCATCGGAAGTTTCCTGCCCTACGTCACCGGCGGTTTGGCCATCGGCGAGGCGAACTTCAGCCAGAGCCTGTATCGGGCTCCGTATCCGTCGGCGCCCTTCGCCCAGGTGACGACCTCCAAGATGGTCGTGGGTGTCGCTGCCGGCGCGGGTATCGACTACGCCATCACGCCCAACGTGATGCTGCGTGCCGAATACCAGTATCTCAATTTCCCCGAGTTCAACGGTCGCCAAGTCCAGATGAACACCTTCCGCGGCGGCGCGGCGGTCAAGTTCTGATCCCGGAGCCTCTCATGACCCTCGGTCCGCGGGCCTTTGGCCTGCCGTTGCTCGCGATCCTGCTCTGCGGCGGGTTCACCCCCGCCGTGGCGCACGAGGATGCCTTCTCGGATGCGCCGCCGCGCCATGTGCGCGTCGACCGCCGAATTGTGCCGATGCAACGCTACGTCTCCCCGCCGCCGATCATCAGCGGCTACCTCCCGCGCAACAACGCGGTGCCGATGTACAACGAGCCGCCGGGTCTCCCGTCCGGTTACGGCGCCTACGGCCGCTGATCAGCTTTCCAGCTCGCTGTCCCAATAGAGATAGTCGAGCCAGGTGTGGTGATACTGGCGGTGGTCGAATTCCGGCTGGCGATGGTGCAGTTCGTACCGCGTCGGCCGGCGCGGTGCGTTCATCAGGGGCATCTCCGCCTCCTCCGGCGTGCGGTTCGCCTTGCGCAGGTTGCAGGGCGAGCAGGCGGCGACGACGTTCTCCCAGCTCGACAGACCGCCCCGCGAGCGCGGCACCACGTGGTCGAAGGTCAGGCCACCCGAGGGCAGGCGCAAACCGCAGTACTGGCAGGCGAAGCTGTCCCGCAGGTAGATGTTGTAGCGGGTGAAGGCCGGGCTGCGCGCCAGGGCCACGTAGTTCTTCAGCGCCACCACGCTCGGCACCCGCAGCGACCGCGAGGGCGAGCGCGCCTCCACGTCGTAGCTGGCGACCAGGGTCACGCGGTCGAGGAACAGGGCCGTGAACGCGTCCTTCCAGGACCACAACGACAACGGATTATACGAGAGCGGCCGATAATCCGCGTTCAGGACGAGTGTTTGAAGGTCCATCATCGGCGCGTCTCGCTCACGGCTATCTCTGGCGCGTCCAGCGCGCGGGAAGTGTCCCGCGCCCCGCCCATCCGCCGCGCTCGCGGCCGGAAACGGGCGGAGAGCGGCGTCGGGAGACCGCCGCAGGGCGGATCCCGTCGCGCGCCTCGCGCGGTGTCGGATCGTGGGTGAGGATGGGAAACAGGGCCGGAGGCCGGCGCGAATACACGCCGGGGCTGGCACTCGGATACGGTACGCGGCCGGGCCGGGACGTGAGATCCGCAGGCCGCGCCCCTTCGCGTCGTGACGAAAAGGCCCTGTCCATAAGGGCTTCATCTAATCCCACCGTGACACCCTTGTGAAGCTGTCCGCGCCGTCCGCAGGGACGCACCCACATCCGATTACGGTTTTCGCGGCTCCGGCGGTCCAATGGAGCTCCGAGGGTTGGGTCACGCACGCTTTGGCCTTATTCGTCTGGCGAAACGGCCGCCCCGCGCGGCCCACCCGCCGCGACTCGCCCGCGAATCGCCGGAGGCCCCGCATCCCGGCGCCGTCCTGGCCACCCGTCGAGAGGTTTGCCTATGCTGTTTTCGCCAGTGCGCGTGACCACGCCGCACGGCCCGCGCCGGCTCCGCACCACGCCGCTCGCGATACTGGCCGCCCTCGGGACGGCCCTGTGCCTTGCCTCTCCCCTCCCCGCGTCCGCTCAGAACCCGGCCCCGCAGGCCCCGCCGGCTGCCGCGACGCAGGCCCCCGCCGCCCAGCCGCCCGCGAAGCCTGGCGAGGCGAAGAAGCCGGAGGCCAAACCCGCCATCGCGCAAATAGAGCCGCCGGAGCAGTTCAAGGCCGTCCGCGCCAAGCTCGACGAGGCCAAGGCCGAGCTCGACAAGCGCGAGAAGGAGCTCGGCCACACCGACGTCTCCGCCGCCGACCTTTCTACGATCCGGGAATCCGTCACCACCGTGACGGACGAGGTGCGCGCCATCGTCAGCCGGCTGGACGATCCGCTGGCCGCCGCGCGGGAGCGCCTGTCGCAGCTCGGCCCCAAGCCGAAGGAGGGCGAGGAGAGCCCCGACGTCGCGCAGCAGCGCGCCGAGCGCGAAGCCGCCGTCACCCGCATCGACGAGACGCAGCGGCTCGCCCGCTCCCTGGTGGTGCAGGGCGACCAGCTCGTGGACCGCGTCTCGAACCGCCGCCGGGCCTCCTTCACCCGCGACCTGTTCCAGCGCACCCACCCGCTCATCAGCCCGAGCCTATGGGAGAAGGTCGTCGCCGACCTGCCGCGCGACATGCGCTCGCTGCAGAGCGCGCTGGCGGATATCGGCGTGCTGTTCGCGCGCAACGGCAGCATCGGCAACCTGCTGCTCCTCGGCCTCGCCTTCGGCGTGTCGGTGGCGCTGTATTTCGGCCGCCGCAACATCGCGCCGCGCGCCGCCCGCCGCGACGAAAACAAGACCGAACCCTCCCGCCGGGCGACGCTGATGGGGGCGTGGCGGGTCATCCTCGTCGGCACGGTGCCGGCGGTGGCGGGCTCCTACGCGGTGTTCTACGCCCTCGATGAGACCAACCTGCTCCCCTCGCGCCTCCTGCCGGTAGCCGGCGCGATCCTCGGCGGGCTCGCCTTCATCGCCGCCGTCGAGGCCCTGTGCGACGGCCTGCTCAGCCCGGACAAGCCGGCCTGGCGCCCGGCCCCGGTGAGCGATTCCGCCGCGACCCGCCTGAAGCTCCTCGCGGTCAGCATCGCCACCATCGCGACGGTGGTGAAATCCGTGGAGGCGCTGAATTCCGGCATCTCGGCCGCGCTCACCATCTCCATCGCCACGCGCGGCCTCGGCGCGGCGGCGACCTCGCTGATCCTCGCCATCGGCCTGCATCGCTTCGCGGACACGGAGCAGGAGGAGGAGGCATGTTTCGGCCCCTACGTCCCCACCAAGACTACCACCGGCATCGGCGGCCCGGCCCGCCTCGTCGGCTGGATCGCGGTGGTGGTGATCGGGTTCGCGGCGCTCGGCGGCTACGTCGCGCTGGCGACCTTCCTCACCGACCAGTTGATCTGGGCGACCTGCATCCTCGTGTTGCTGTACCTGCTGGTGCAGAGCGTCGACACGTTCCTCGGCAAGGCCCTCACCGACGAGAGCCGCCTCGCCACGGCGTTGCAGGCCAATACCGGCCTGCGCAAACGCTCGCTGAATCAGATCTCGGTATTGGCGACGGGCGCCGCCCGCGTGGTGCTGATCCTCGTGGCGGCGCTGCTGATCCTGGCCCCCTGGGGCCTCGATTCCACCGACATCACCGCCTCGATGCGCTCGGCCTTCTTCGGCTTCCAGGTCGGCGGGGTGACGATCTCCCTGTCCTCCATCGTGCTGGGGATCGGGGTGCTGGCGATCGGCGTGATCGTCACCCGCGCGATCCAGCGCTGGCTCGATCAGACCTACCTGCCGGCGACGGACCTCGATGCGGGCCTGCGCAACTCGATTTCGACGGTGGCCGGCTATTGCGGCTTCCTGCTCTCGCTGGCCCTGGCCTTCTCGTATCTCGGCCTGAGCCTGGAGAAGATCACCATCGTGGCCGGCGCGCTCTCGGTCGGTATCGGTTTCGGCCTGCAATCCATCGTCAACAACTTCGTCTCGGGCCTGCTCCTGCTCTGGGAGCGGCCGATCCGCGTCGGCGATCAGGTGGTGATCGGCGATTCCGAGGGCATCGTGAAGCGCATCTCCGTGCGCTCCACCGAGATCCAGACCTTCGACCGCTCGGCGGTGATCGTGCCGAACTCGAACCTCATCTCGGGCATCGTGAAGAACCGGGTGCGCGGCGACCGGACGGGCCGGCTCTCGCTCACGGTCAACGTTCTGCGGAACCAGGACCCGGTGAAGGCGGCCGAATTGATCACAGGCTGCGCCGACGCGCATCCCAACGTGGTGCGCGACCCGCCGCCGCGCGTGGTGTTCCGCAAGATCGGCGACACGTTCCTCGAATTCGAGCTGCTCGCCTGGATCAGCGACGTGTCCCTCGGTCTCAAGGTGCAGACGGACCTGAACTTCGCGGTGTTCCGGACGCTCACCGAGGAGGGTCTGATCCCGCCGATGGGGCCGGGATCGAGCATCGTCACGATCCAGGGGCTCGACGGGATGCAGAACGCGATGGGCGAGATCGCCAAGACCTTCGTGCGCCCGACCCAGGAGACGGAGAAGGCCCCGCCAGTGCCGGAGAAGACCGCGACGGCGCCGCTCTAGGCGGGCTTGCGCGCCGCACGCGGCCTCTCGGCCCCGTCGTGGTCGAGCACGGCCGTGTTGCGGCCGGATTCCTTGGCGGCATAGAGCGCGGCGTCGGCGCGGGCAAAGAGGCCCGGCGTCGTGTCCGCCTCCGCACGGGCGATGCCCACGGAGGCGCCGACCCTCAGGAGAAGGCCGGCATGGGCGAAGGGCCGCCCGAGGCCGGCGACGATGGTGGCGCCCAGGGCGCGCAGGGCGACGGGATCGGCCGGGCGCGGGATCAGAACGGCGAACTCGTCGCCGCCGAGCCGCGCCACGAGGTCCGCCCCCTTGCAGATCCGCGCCAGCCGCGCCGCAGCGCGCTTCAGGCAGGCATCCCCCGCCACATGGCCATGGATGTCGTTGATGGCCTTGAACCCATCGAGGTCGATGAGGATCAGCGCGCCCGTGGGAAGCCCGCCGGAGGCCTCCGGCTCGCCGAAGCAGCGCTCGAAGGCCCGCCGGTTCGCGAGTCCGGTGAGCGGGTCGAGGTCGGCGCTGCGGTGAAGCGCGGCGAGGCGCGCGATGTCGGCGCTGACGTCCTGATGGGTGCCGAATAGGCGATGGGGCACGCCGTCCCGGGTCTCGATGCCTGCCCGCGTCCGCAGCCATCGCCGCTCGCCCCCTGGCGTCACGATCTCGCTGTCGAACTCGAAATTCTGCAGCCGGGACAGGGCCTTGCTGCGCAAGACGTTCAGCAGCTTCAGCGAGGCCGCCTCGTACATCTGCAACACGCGCGGGCGGGACAGGGACGACCCGCGGGGCAGGCCGAAGATGTCGAAGCTGTTGCCCGACCAGTCCAGCGCCTCGTCACGCAGGCGGCACGACCACAGGCCGACGCCGCCGGGCAGGTCGGCTTGGCGCAGCATCCCCTCCTGCCGCTTCAGCAGGGCGGCCTGCGCCCGGATGATCGCAGCCTGAATCGCGTATCGCGTGACGGCGTCGTCACCGTCCGGGAGCGAGGGGGAAGGGCCGGCGGATTCTGACATCGCCCCGCATTCGTCTCGTGCGCAACCAGAATGCCTGCGATCGGTAAACGTCCGGTCACCCTTTCCCACCGATGCGCATTCTGGATGCGATCATTATATGCCGCGTTCGACGGCGAAGATGCGGGGATGACGGACGTGAACGGGTCGGGCGGACGGAAAACGGTTATCGGCTTCGCCGCACTGGCGGCGGCGGCGCTGCTCGGTGCCTGCAGTGCGAACGCCCCCGCGACGAGCGCCGTGCCCGCTATCTACCTGCCGCTCGCCTCGAACACGGCGCAGGTCGATACCGAGACCGCCCGGGACATGATCTCGTCCTACCGCCGCAACCACGGTGCGGGACCGCTCACCGTCGATCCCGAATTGCAGAAGCTCGCGGAGACCGAGGTGGCGGCCATGGCGGCGGCCGACCGGCCGAGCAAGGCGCAGACGGTGAAGGCGGCGGTTACGCGGCTCGGCTATTCGGACGTGAACGCCAACCTCTCGGCCGGCTATCACACCTTGGCGGAAGCCTTCTCCGGCTGGCGGGACAGCCCGCCCCACAACGCGACGATGCTCGATTCGCAGGCGAGCCGCATGGGCATCGCCACGGCCTACGCGTCGGGCTCCAAGTACAAGGTGTACTGGGCGCTGCTCACCGCGCGCTGAGGCGGATCACGGGATGCCCTTGATCATTGGGGTCGGGGGCGCTTCCTTCAGGAGCGTCACCGTCACCCGGCGGTTGGCGGGCATGTAGGGATCGTCCGGGAACAGCGGCTCGGTGTCGGCCTTCCCGGCCACCGTGCTGAAGCGGTCGTCGGGCACGCCGGCGCTGGCCAGGATCTCCCGGACGCTGATCGCCCGGCCGGCGGACAATTCCCACGGGGGCGCGGGCGGACGGCGACCCGGCCGGTCGGTGGCGGTGTAACCGGTGACGACGATGCGGTTCGGCATCTGCCGGAGGGCGGGGGCGAGCTTTTCGATGAGCCGCCGCGTGCGGTCGTTCGGCCGGCTCGACCCTTCCGGGAACATCGAGCGCCCGTCCTGATCCACGATCGAGACGTCGAGCCCCTTCTCGGTGCGGGCGATCACGACGTTCTTCGAGATCTCCGCGAAGTCCGGCATGTCCTGAAGCGCCTGCCGCAGGGAGGCGGCGGCGAGGCCGAAATTCTCGGCTTGGCCCTTGTCGCGCATGCCGTCGTCGGCGCTCTTGTCGATGGCCGGCGGCGTGGTGCGGTCGGTCGCCTTCTCCGGCGGGATATCGCGCAGGTTCTTCAGGCGGTCCGCGGCCGGGATGCCGTCCGACTCGGTGATGCCGGCGAACTTCGAATCCTTGGAGACGCCGAAGGCGTCGCGCATCGAGCCTGCGACGAGTTGCAGCTTCTTCTGATCCTGCGTCGAGTAGGCGGCGACCATCACGAAGAAGCTCATGAGGAGCGCCATCAGGTCGGCGAAGGTGACGAACCAGCCGTGGCCGCCATGCGCTCCACCGCGTTTCCGCCTCGCCATGTCAGGCCGCCGCCTCCAGCAGCGCTTCGCGATTGTTGTGCGGCAGGTAGGCGACCAGCATCTCGCGCACCAGCGTCGCGCTCTTCTGGTCGCGAATCAGCAGGATGCCGTCGATGATGAGGGAGCGGGAGACGTCCTCCTCCTCCAGCTTGACGTGCAGCTTGTCGGCCAGCGGCAGGGTGATCAGGTTGGCGATCACGGCGCCGTAGAGGGTGGCGAGCAGGGCCGTCGCCATGGCCGGGCCGAGCTTGGACGGATCGGACATGTTGGCGAACATCGCAACCATGCCGAGGATGGTGCCGATCATGCCCCATGCCGGCGCACAGTCGCCGTAGGCGCGATACACCTTCGAGCCCTCGTCGAGGTGCAGCAGGAAGTTGTCGCGGTCCCGCTCCATCGTGTCGCGGATGAACTCCCGGTCGTAGCCGTCGGCGATGTAGCGGGCGCCCTGGGCGAGGAACGGGTCGGAAATCTCCATGTTCTCCAGGGCCATCGGTCCCGACTTGCGCACCACGTCGGCGATCCGGGTCAGCTCCTCGATCAGGTCCATCGGCTTCACGGAGCGCGTCATGAACGCGAACCGCAGGCCCATCGGGATGCCGTGCATGATGGTGGAGAAGGGAAAGCGGATCATGGTCGCGGCGGTGGCGCCGCCGAACACCACCACGAGGGCGTGCTCCGAGACGTAGGCACCGAAATGCCCGCCATCGAGCATGATCAGGCCGATGACGACGCCGACGCCGGACAGGAGCCCCAGTGCGGTAGCGAGATCCATGAGTTGTGGCCCGGCGCGTTTTCCACGGTCGGCCGGATCGGGATCGCGGCGGACAGGCGGGAAGCGTTAGGCCGACGTGCTGAATGAAGCGTAAAGGTCGCGGATCCTGTCACATCGCGTCATCGCCCGTTCAGCCGGGAAAGGGCATAAGCAACTCGTCACAAGGGGCAATGCCCCTGCACAATGACGAGAGGGGCGGCTTCGAGCCTGAACAGGCCGGGGCCGGCGGCGGAGCGGTACGATGGTTCGTCTTTACGGACGGGTTCTGGGTTTCCTGAAGGCCGAGCGGGGGCTCGCGATTTCGCTCGCGCTCGCCAACGTGTTGTTGGCGGTGGCGGCCTTCGCCGAACCGCTGCTGATGGGCCGCATCATCGATGGGCTCACGCACCTGAAACGCGGCGGCAACGCCATGACCCAGATGCTGCCATTGATCCTGGCCTGGGTTGGTTTCGGATTCTTTACCATCGGCGCCGGGGTGTTCATCGCCCTGCATTCCGACCGGCTCTCCCACCGCAACCGCCTGTCCAGCATGGCGGCCTATTTCGAGCACGTCCTCGATCTGCCGCTGGCCTTTCACTCGGCCAACCATTCCGGCCGCGTCCTGAAGGCGATGCTGGAAGGCACGAACGGCATGGCGTGGCTGTGGCTCGGCTTCTTCCGCGACCACCTCGTCGCGCTCGTCTCCCTCGGCGTGCTCCTGCCGATGACCCTGTTCATCAACTGGCAGCTCGGCTCGATCCTCGTGGTGCTGGTCCTCGCCTTCACGGCCCTGACCACCTTCGTCATGCGCCGCACCGAGACCCTTCAGGGTCAGGTGGAGCATTTCAACTCCGGCCTCGCCGCCCACGCCTCGGATGCGCTCGGCAACGTCGCGGTGATCCAGTCCTTCACCCGCGCCAAGGCCGAGAAGGACGCGATGCGCGACATCATCGCCAAGCTTCTCGCCGCGCAGATTCCGGTTCTGTCCTGGTGGGCGCTCGCCAACGTCGCGACCCGCGCCTCGGCGACGATCACCATGACCGCGATCTTCGTGACCGGCATCTCGCTCTATCAGGCCGGCACCACCACGGTCGGTGAGGTCGTGGCCTTCATGAGCCTCGCCACTGCCCTGGTCTCGCGCCTCGACCATGTGGTCGGCTTCGTGAACGGCCTGTTCCAGCAGGCGCCGAAGATCGCCGAGTTCTTCGCGATCTACGACACGGTGCCGTCCGTGGCCGACCGGCCGCACGCCAAGCACGTCGCCCGCTTCGAGGGCGAAGTCACCTTCGACGAGGTCGGCTTCACCTATGACGGCCGCCGCAAGGCGCTGGACGGCGTGTCCTTCTCGGCCAAGCCGGGCGAGACCATCGCGCTGGTCGGCACCACCGGCTCCGGCAAGTCGACCACGCTCGGCCTCCTGCACCGCAGCTTCGACCCCGCCGCCGGCGCGATCCGCATCGATGGGCTGGACGTGCGCGACGTCGCCCTCTCGTCGCTGCGCCATAACATCGGCGTGGTGTTCCAGGAGCCGATGCTCTTCGCCCGCTCGATCCGCGAGAACCTGCAGGTCGGCCGTCCGGACGCAACGGATGCCGAGATGCTCGAAGCCCTGGACCGCGCCCAGGCCGGCGAGTTCATGGCCCGCCAGGCGGACGGCCTCGACACGGTGATCGGCGAGCGGGGTCGCTCGCTCTCCGGCGGCGAGCGCCAGCGGCTCTCCATCGCCCGCGCCCTCTTGAAGAACCCGCCGATCCTCATCCTGGACGAGGCCACCTCGGCGCTGGACGCTTCCACCGAGCGCAAGCTCCAGGGCGCCCTCGAAGCGGTGATGGAAGGCCGGACGACCTTCGTGATCGCCCACCGCCTCGCCACCATCCGCGACGCGGACCGGATCCTCGTCTTCCACGAGGGCCGGATCGTGGAGAGCGGCACCTTCGACGACCTCGTCGCTCAGGACGGCCGCTTCGCCGACCTCGCCCGGGCCCAGTTCATGGCCGCCCAGGCGGACGACGCCGAGGATCGCCTCGCCCTCGCGGCCTGATCCTCAGGTCCAGACAACGACAAAGGCCCCGGCGATGGGAATCGCCGGGGCCTTTTGCTGTCAGGCTAAGGAAATCAGACGGCGGCGTAGCTCCGCGCGGCGCGGCGGGCGGGGGCGACGGCCGGAGGAGCCTCGCGCGGGCGCAGCACCTCGGAGATCTTCACGAAGCCGTCCGCGCTGCGGTCTTCCACGGCGCGGATACCGAAGCCGAGGGCGAAGGAGCGGGTCAGGTCGGTGTCGCGCTCGATGCCGAACCGGTCGAGGGCGGCGAGGAACGCCTCCCGGAACAGGCTCGGCCGGCACCAGCCCTTCTCGGCCATCTGCAGCGGCCAATCCCACAGGCGCTCGGCCCGGCGGGCCGCGACCGCACCACGGGCAATGAAATAGCCCGTGCCGCGATGCTCCAGCCCGTCCTCCTGGACAGACCATTCGGCGTTGCGGAAGAGTTCGACGGAGACCGCGCCGTTCATCGGGAAGCCCCAACTGTTAATGGAACGTTCCACGAACACTGAACCGGAACTCAACACGCGTCAAGCGCTTGTTCTCGTCCTGTTCGTACTCGCTCCGTCGGGGCTGGGGCCTCGTGCGGTCAGCGCTTGGCGAACATCGGGTGCTGGACCTTGTCGCCGGCCCTGATGCCGAGCTTGGCTGCCGTTCCCGCATTGAGTTCGAGCACGGCGAGGACGGGGCCGTTCGAGGGGATGATCGCCGTCGACAGCGGCTCCGTGTCCGCCGCGACCCGCGCGACCGTGCCGTCCTCGCGGATGAACACCATGTCGAGGGGGAGATAGGTGTTCTTCATCCACATCGTCACGGGCTCGCTGCGTTCGAAATCGAACAGCATGCCGTGGTCGGGGGCCATGTGGCGGCGGAACATGAGGCCGCGGCTGCGCCCGGCATCGTCGCGCATCACCTCGACGGAAAATTGGCGCGGGCCGCCCTTCGTGGCGATGGTCAGCGACTCGGTCGGCACCGGGGCCGCCTTCACCACGGTCTGGGCCATCGCGGTCCCGTTCGCAACGGGGGCGAGCCCGATGCCGGTGACGAGGAGGGCGGCGAGGAAGCGGGCAGATCGGGAAACGCAGGT
Source organism: Methylobacterium sp. J-067 (assembly GCF_022829465.1). Taxonomy (GTDB): domain Bacteria; phylum Pseudomonadota; class Alphaproteobacteria; order Rhizobiales; family Beijerinckiaceae; genus Methylobacterium; species Methylobacterium litchii. Next base: position 193,018 of record NZ_JAKSXZ010000108.1, on the reverse strand, counting down.
CAAGGTGCGAGCCTCACGCGGAACGGGCCGTCGCGGCCGGGGGATCACCCGACATAGCGCGTCCTTCACGCGAGCGCGACGCGTTGACCCGACACCGATTCGTGTGTGGACTCAATGCGAGGTGGGCAATCCACCGTCGAGCAGCCGCACTTCGGCGGCCATCACACCCTTCGAGCCGTCGCCGTAGCGCACCAGCACAGACTCGCCCGGCTTCAATTCCGCGATGCCGTAGCGGCGCAGAGTCTCCATGTGCACGAAGATGTCCGGCGTGCCGTCGCCCCGCGTGAGGAAGCCGAATCCCCGCAGGCGGTTGAACCACTTCACCACCGCCGTCTCGAGTCCGCTCGTCGGCGTCACCGTGACATGGGTGCGCGGCATCGGCAGTTCGGACGGGTGGAGCGCGGCCGACTGGTCGAGAGAGACCACCCGGAACGCCTGCCAGCCGCGCGGGCGCTGCACAGCCTCCACGACGATGCGTGCGCCCTCGCTGGCGGCCTGGAACCCGTCCCGGCGCAGGCAGGTGACGTGCAGCAACACGTCGGGCGAGCCGTCATCGGGGACGATGAAGCCGAAACCCTTGGAGACATCGAACCATTTGATGCGCCCGGAGACCTCGATCAAGTCCAGCGGCTCGTCGGCGCGCTCGGCCGCCTGCCCTTCGGGCATCTGGGGGATCTCCGGCCCGGATCCGCGTTCGTCAGACATGGCCGAAACTACCTACACTGAATCGCGGTGCGCGCTCACGTGATAAGATTAACGAAGTCCTGAATCGCTGGAAGCCCATTTGACCGGCAACCGAGCCTGCCAGGGTTGCAATCTTGGGCGGGGCGGCAGGGCCGCAACAGTTTTGAGCCACGCGCGAGGACAAGCTGAGCGGCGGCCCGTCGAGTGACGCAATCTCCAATTGCCGCTTTAACCCGCGCGAAAACAGATAGCGCGCTTGCCCGCGACTTCGCGCGCAAGGGCTCACGATTGCGAGAGCATGAAAGCGGTGGCGGTGACGCGCCGCCCATGGTTTGAGCGGAGCATGGTCGCGCTTCCCCCGTCCGACGCCCCCGCCACACGGCGGCTGCCCATTATCGACGCCGCCCGCGCCGTCGCCCTGCTCGCCATGGCGTGCTTTCATGCGCTCTGGGACCTCGGCAACGTGCGGCTGACGGCCGAGAACTACGCTGCCACGCCCACCGGGCGCCATGCGGCCGAATGGATCGCCGGCTCATTTCTGATCCTCGTCGGCGTCGGACTGGTGCTGATGAACGGACGGGGCCTGCGCCTTCGTCCCACGCTGCTTCGTCTCGGGCGCATCGCGGCCGGCGCGCTCGCCGTCACCGTCGCGACGCGCCTCGTCTTTCCCGATGCCTACGTCTTCTTCGGAATCCTCCACTGCATCGCCGTGTCGAGCGTGCTCGGCCTGCCGTTCCTATTCCTGCCCTGGCCGGTGACGCTCGCCGCCGCCGCCGCGATCCTGGCCGCGCCCCTCGTGGTGCACGCCGACTGGCTCGATTCCCCCGCCCTCTGGTTCCTCGGCCTCGGGCGGCTCACGCCGCACACCAACGATTACGTGCCGCTGTTTCCGTGGTTCGGGCTGGTGCTGGTCGGGATCGTGCTGGGGCGGCTCGGCCTGCCCTTGCTCGCCCGCTTGCGCCTCGGCGCCTGGGCGCCGCGCGGGGTGATCGGCCGGGGCGCGACCTTCGCCGGGCGGCACAGCCTCGCGGTCTATCTTGTCCACCAGCCGGTGCTGTTCGGGCTCGCCTTCGGCCTGGCGCAGGTCGTGGGGCCGAACCCGAAGGCCGGGCTCAAGGCGTTCCGGGCGGATTACCTCGCCATGTGCACGCGCGGCGGCAGCGAGGTCGCCCCCTGCCGGGTGGCGGCCCGCTGCACCGGCGAGGCCCTGTTGCGGGAGGATCTGTTCCGGGACGACGGGCGCCCCTACACCGTGGAGCAGCGCGCCCGCGCTCAGGCCCTGTCGCGGGGTTGCTACGCCGCCGCCGAGGGCGACGGCGCGCGTTGAGTTAGTCCTTGGCGCGCTCGACGTAGGCGCCGTCGGCGGTCATCACCACGACGCGGGTGCCGGCGGCGATGTGCGGCGGCACCGTGGTGCGCACGCCGTTCGAGAGCGTCGCGGGCTTGTACGACGACGAGGCAGTCTGGCCCTTGAGCACCGGCTCGGTCTCGGTGACCTCCAGGGTCACGCGCTGGGGCAGCTCGATGGTCAGCGGTACGCCGTTATGGACCGAGAGCATCACCGCCATGCCTTCCTGCAGGTAGGGCGCGGAATCGCCCACCACGTCCTCCGGCACGGCGATCTGCTCGTAGTTCTCGGGGTTCATGAAGTGGAACCCTTCGCCGTCGTTGTAGAGGAAGGTGTGCTCGCGATCCTCCACGAAGGCGCGCTCCACCTGCTCGGTGGTGCGGTAGCGCTCCGAGACCTTCACGCCATCGGTGATGCGGCGCATGTCGAGCTGCGTGACCGGGGTGCCCTTGCCAGGGTGGATGTTCTCCGCGAACAGGATCACATACAGCTTGCCGTCTTTTTCGACGACGTTGCCCTTGCGGAGCGTCGAGGCGATCACCTTCACGGGAAATGGTCCTAAATTGACGAGGTTCTGGCGGCGCGCGGAGGGCGCAGTTCCGCGAGCGGATGTCCGCAACTATCTCATTCGCGGTTCGGTTGCCAGCGGCGCCACGCGACATCACCCGGAGCGCCCGCATCGTGGCTGACGCCCCCTCCCCCTGGTGGATGCCCGCCCGGCACGCCGACCGGCGGCCGCGTCTGATCCTGCGTAACCGAATCACCGCCCGCTTTCGCGCGTGGTTCGAGGAGCGCGACTTCGTTGAGATCGAGGCCGCCTGCCTACAGGTCTCCCCCGGAAACGAAGCGCATCTCTCGGCCTTCTCAACGCAGGCCATCGGCGCGAGCGGGGCGCGCACCGCCCTGCACCTGCACACCTCGCCGGAATTCGCCTGCAAGAAGCTGCTGGCGGCGGGCGAGCCCCGACTGTTCAGCTTCGCCCATGTCTTCCGCAACCGGGAGCGCGGGCCGCTGCACCATCCCGAATTCACGATGCTCGAATGGTACCGCGCGGGCGAGGGCTACGAGACGCTGATGCGCGACGCCGCCGCGCTCATGGCGCTCGCCGCCGAAACGGCCCGAGCGCGGACCTTCACATGGCGGGGCCGCGAGGCCGACCCCTTCGCCGAGCCGGAGCGTCTGACCCTGGCGGAGGCCTTCGACCGGCATGCCGGCATCGATCTCCTCGCCTGCATCGCTGCCGATGGCGCCACCGACCGGGACCGCCTCGCGGCCGGCGTCACGGCGGCGGGGCTGCGGGTGGCGGCGGACGACACCTTTGCCGACCTGTTCTCGCGGGTGCTGGTGGCGCGTGTCGAACCGCATCTCGGCATGGGGCGGCCGACGATCCTTTGCGAGTACCCCATCAGCGAGGCGGCCCTCGCGCGGCCCGCGCCGCACGATCCGCGCGTGGCTGAGCGCTTCGAGCTCTATGCCTGCGGCGTCGAACTCGCCAACGCCTTCGGGGAACTGACGGACCCGGCCGAGCAGCGCCGCCGCTTCGAAGCGGAGATGGACGAGAAGGAGCGCGTCTACGGCGAGCGCTACCCCGTGGACGAGGATTTCCTTGCCGCCCTCGCGGAGATGCCGGAGGCCTCGGGCATCGCGCTGGGCTTCGACCGGCTCGTCATGCTGGCCTGCGGCGCCGGGCGCATCGAGGACGTCCTCTGGACGCCCGTCGCGGAGACCGCCCCGTGAGCGGCATCCTGCGCCACCCGGAGCATCTGACCGAAGCCGGCCTCGTTACGGAGGCCGAGCTGGCGGCGCTGCGGCCGGTACTGGCGCGCTACGCCCTGTCGATCACCCCCGACATGGCCGAGCTGATCGACCCGGCCGACCCTGCCGACCCCATCGCCCGCCAATTCGTGCCCCGCGCCGAGGAACTTGACGCCACGCCGGAGGAGCGCGCCGACCCCATCGGCGACGGCGCCCACGAAAAGCTCCCGGGCTTGATCCATCGCTACCCCGACCGGGTGCTGCTGAAGCCGCTCCATGTCTGCCCGGTCTATTGCCGGTTCTGCTTCCGCCGGGAAAGCGTTGGCCCGGGCGGGCTCGGCACCCTCACCGAGGCCGAGTTCGCGGCGGCCTTCGCCTATATCGCGGCCGATCCGGCGATCTGGGAGGTCGTGCTGACGGGCGGCGATCCGCTCGCCCTCTCGCCCCGGCGCCTCGGCATGATCGCGCAGCGGCTCGGCGCCATCCCCCATGTGAAGGTGCTGCGCCTCCACACCCGCGTGCCGGTGGTGCAGCCCGCCCTCGTGACCGATGCAGTGGTCGAGGCCCTGTCCGGGTTCGGCGGCGCGGTGTTCGTGGCGCTCCATGCCAACCACCCCCGCGAGTTCACGCCCCAGGCCCGCGAGGCCTGCGCGCGGTTCGTCGGGGCCGGTATCCCGATGGTGAGCCAATCGGTGCTGCTGCGCGGCGTCAACGACGATGCCGCCACCCTGGAAGCACTGATGCGGACCTTCGTGGAGAACCGCATCAAGCCGTATTACCTGCACCACGGCGACTTGGCGCCGGGCACGGGCCATCTGCGCACCGGCGTCGCGGAGGGGCAGGCGCTGATGCGCGGGTTACGGGGGCGCCTCTCCGGTCTCGCGCAGCCGACCTTCGTGCTCGACATCCCCGGCGGGCACGGCAAGGTGCCGATTGGGCCGAACTACCTCAGCGAAACCGAAACCGGCCTGGACGTGACCGACCCCGCCGGCCGGACGCACCCCTACCCACCCAAGGAGACCCGATGATGCGCAGGCTCTGGGGCCGATTGAGTTCGGTGAACGTACAGAAGGCCGTCTGGGCCCTGGACGAGGCGGAACTCGCCTACGAGCGTCTCGACGCGGGCGGTGCCTTCGGCGTGGTGCGCGAGCCCGCCTATCGCAGCATGAACCCGAACGGGCTCGTGCCGACCCTGGAGGAGGACGGCTTCGTCCTGTGGGAGTCGAACGCGATCATGCGCTACGTCGCCTCGCTGAGCCCGGCGCTCGCGCCCCCCATCGACCCGCGCCAGCGCGCCCATATCGACCAGTGGCTCGATTGGCAGGCGACGAGCTTCACCCCGGCCATGCGCGATGCCTTCTGGCAATTGTTCCGCTCGGCCGACCCGAACCGGACCCTCGTCGCTGCCTCGCTCGCGGCGTCGGAAGTCTATGCGGCGATCCTCGACGGGCATCTCGCCGGGCGCGACTACGCCGTGGGCGAGAGCTTCAGCATCGCCGACATTGCGCTGGGCTGCGCGGCGCATCGCTGGCTGAACCTGCCGGCCGAACGGCAGGACCGCCCGAACCTGCGCCGCTGGTACGAACGCATCGCCGCCCGGCCCGGCGCCGCCCGCGCCCTCGCCGAGCCGGTCGGCTGAGGCAGTGGATCGGCGACGGCGGCGCTTGCGTTGCCGCCGGGGTCACGCCATCCCCCCATGGAAAACCTGAGCCGGAGCGTCCGTATGGCCATCGACCCCACCCTGCGCGATGCCCTGAGCGCCGTCACCACGGCGAGCATCGCGCGGGCCCTCGAACGGGCCGGCCTGCGGGACTTCGCCCCGGCCGGCCTCGGACGCCGGTCGAGCACGACCATCGTCGGCCCCGCCCATACGCTGCGCATGGTGCCGGCCCGCGGTGAGGGCATCGGCGATCTCGCGACCGCCATCGAATCGGTGCCCGAGGGGGCGGTGGTGGTGATCGACGCCGCCGGCACGGGCCGCAACCTCCCCTTCGGCGCCATCCTCGCCGGGCGCCTGTCGAGCCGGGGCGCGGCGGGCCTCGTCACCGACGCCACCGTGGCGGAGGAGATCGGCCTGCCGATCTGGGCGGCGCAGGGCGCGGCGGCGGGCGGTCTCACCCTGGCCGGAAGCTGGCAGCCGGTCGCCTGCGGCGGCGCGGCGGTGCATCCTGGCGACATCGTCGTCTGCGGGCCGGACGGCATCGTGATCGTGCCGCCCGACATGGCCGAGCAGGTCGCCCTGGAAGCCGTCGAGCAACAGCGCCTGGACCTGTGGCTGCAGCGGGAAGCCGAGAAGGGCGTGAGCCTCTACGGGCTGCTGCCGCCGGACTCGAGCGCCCGCGCGCGATTCGAGGCCGAGACCGGCTCGGTCTGAGGGGGATGTTCTTCCCCGCCTCGAAGGTGATCACCTTCCTGATCACACCGTCGAACCTGCTGATCTTCCTGAGCCTGGCGGGGACCCTCCTCCTCGCCGCGACGCGGCATCGCCGGACGGGCGCGTCCCTCGCGCTCACCGGGACTCTCGGCCTGTTGCTCGCAGGCTTCGGGCCGACCTCAGAGATCGCGCTACTGCCCCTGGAGCAGCGTTTCCCGGCCTTCGATGCGGACGGCCCGGCGCCGGCCGGGATCATCATGCTCGGCGGGGCCATCGAGACCGGATTGTCCGAGGTTCGCGATCAGGTCGTCGTCAACGATGCAGGCGAGCGGCCGATCTATTTCGCCGACCTCGCCCGGCGCTTCCCGCAGGCGCGGCTGGTCTTCTCCGGCGGCAGCGGCTTCATCGGCGGCGGCGTCTCCGAGGCCGATATCGTGAGCCGGCATGCGGACGTCATCGGCGTGCCCCGCAGCCGGATGATCCTTGAGAACCGCTCGCGCAACACCCGCGAGAACGCGACCTTCTCGGCGGATCTCGTCCATCCGAAGCCCGGCGAGCGCTGGCTGCTCATCACCTCCGCGTGGCACATGCCCCGCGCGGTGGGGTGCTTCCGGCAGGCGGGCTTCACCGTCGAGGCCGTTCCCGTCGATTACCGGACCAAGGGATGGGGCGACGTGCTCCATCTCCACGGCTTCGCGTCGGATGGGCTGCTGCAGCTCGACCTCGCCGCGAAGGAATGGATCGGCCTCGTGGCCTATCGCCTCGCCGGCTACATCCCCGATTGGCTGCCGGGGCCCGACTCGCCGCCGCCCTCGGGCAGCGCCAGCCGGTAGATGCCGCGGAAGTCGTCCGGGTCCACCGGGCGGCCCTTGCGCAGGATCGCGACGCGCCCCTCATGGGCGAGGCGCACCGCCACACGCCGCACCGGCTGCATCAGCGGCCCCCAGCCGTCCGGATGCGGCCCCCCGAGTTCCCGCGCCACCTCCGACGGGCAGATCGTCTTGCCCGCGCCGCGTTCTTCCACGAGGCGCAGCATCGTCGTCGCGATGGTCTCCGCATCCGCACTCATCGCTTGCTCCCGTCCAAAGGACCCTCATGCTCGCATTCGCCCAGGGCGAGCAACTCGCGCCGGATGCGCGAGAGGAATTGCCGGTGCCACATCACGCACACGACGAAGGTCGTGGAGCCGAACAGCATGACCGGGCTCACGAACCACCCGAGATAGGCGAGCGCGAAGAAGAACGCCCGCTGGCCCCGCGCGAAGTGGCTCCCCGCGCTGACGTTCATGGAGGCGATGCGGCTCACCGTGCGCAGCATCTCGGGTTCGGGCACGTCCGCTCCCTTGGGCGGGACGGCGCCGAGGAGGATCGCGCTGTAATTGAACAGCCGGTAGGCCCAGGCGAACTTGAAGAACGCGTAGGTGAAGACGCAGGCCAGCCCCGCCACCTTCACCTCCCAGGTCAGGCGGTTGGCCACCGTGCCGAAGGGCAGTGTCGCGAACAGGTTGATCACGTCGTCCCCGGAGCGCGACAGGGTCAGCACCGAGCCGAGCGCGATCAGCGAAGTCGAGGCGAAGAAGGCCGTGCCGTTCTGCAAGGAGGCGTTGATCTGCGTGTCCACGACCCGGTTGTCTCGCACGATCACCTGCCGCGCCCAGTTCTCCCGGTGGCGGTCCATGATGCGGCTGAGGGAGATGCGCTGGCCCCGCAGGCGGCTGACGCTGACGCCGTAGGCCGTCCAGGCCGCGAGGAAATAGAGCAGGGCTCCGAGATCGAGAGGCGAGAAGCCGGGGGCGGCGGCGGACAGGTCGGTCATGATCGAGCGGCTCTACCAGCCGGATCGCCGGGGCAGAACCCGCGTCAACCCAGGATCAGCCCCGTTCGACGGCGAAACCGGGCGTGATGGGCGGCGCGGCGCCCTCGCTGACGGCCACGTCATCGACGCGGGCGAGGAGCGGCCCCTTGCGGCACAGGCCGAGCATCCGCTCTACCGTCTCCGCAGGTCCGCTGAACAGGGCCTCGACACTCCCGTCCGGCCGGTTGCGCACCCAGCCCGACAGGCCGAGCCCGTCCGCTTTCTCCTTGGTCCAGGCGCGGTAGGAGACACCCTGAACGCGGCCCCGGACGATGATGGAGACGGTGCGCAGGTCGCTCATGCCATCTTGTCCTTCACGAAGGCGGCCCGCGCAGCCAGCCGCCGACCTCGCGGAGATAGGGCGACGGCAATTGCGCCGCCGAGGCCGCCGCCAGCACCGCTTCGAGATAGCCCGGCCTCGGCCGCCCCGGCGCCGTCGAGCGGCCGAGATAGATCAGCGCCCGACGCACGCCCGCCTCGGTGCGGATGGGCAAGCTCGCCTTGGCGTAGAGGCCGCTCGCCACGCCCTCGTAGCGGTCGAGGGCTGGGATGTCGTCGAGGGCCAGTTCCCACAGCACGCCGTGGACGACCCGCGCGGGGTCCCGCACGACCGAGGCATAGCCCTCGCGCATGACGATGAAGCGGTGGCCCGCCAGACGCCCCCGGCCGATCAGCCGCGAAACGGGGCAGCGCAGGGCCATGGCGGCGGCGTCCATGTTGGCGCCGTAGGCGAAGTAGAGCGGCAAGTTTCGTGGGGCGTCGGCGCGATCACTCGCCGGGCTGGCGATGGTCGAGCCGACGGGTCGCGCGCTCGTTCGCGAGAACCGCCGCGTAAGCGATGGCCAGCGTGATCGCCGGAATGCCGAACGTGACGAAGTACCAGTCGAAGTTCATGGCCTGAGGCTCCGCAGGGCCCGCCGCGCACCCAAATGTAGGGTCACTCCGGTCAAAAGCCAAACCAGAGAGAACGACAGGGTCTCGAACCGCGCCACGGGGGCACTCGCGACTCCGAAGCTGAGGGCCGTCATCGGCGTCACGAAACCGATGACGACGTAGGCGACGGCGACGTTGTTCAACGCCGTCGCCAGGAGCTTCGTCTGCTCGTTGTGGATCGCCGTCACGGTCGCGCGGGACTCACGCGAATTCGAGGATCACCGCGTCGACGGCGAGGCTGTCGCCTTCCTTCGCGTGGATCTTGCCGACCGTGGCGTCGCGCTCGGCCCGCAGGACGTTCTCCATCTTCATCGCCTCGACCACCGCGATGGGCTCGCCGTTCTTCACCTCTTGGCCCTCGGCCACGAGGATCTGCTTCACGAGGCCGGGCATCGGGCAGAGCACCTGCTTGCCGGAGCCCGCCTGCTCCTTCACCGGCATGAGGGCGGCGAGTTCGGCCTCGCGGCGGGTGAACACCCGCGCCTCGGCCGCCGCGCCGGCATGCTGCAGGAACGCGCCGTTGAGCAGGCTGCGCACCTGGATGGCGCAGCGCTCGCCGTCGATGGTGCCGATCCAGACCGGCTGGCCGGGGCGCCAGTCGCTGGCGACGTGCAGGGCCGTGCCGTCCTGGCGGGTGACGATCACGCCCTCGCCGTCGGTCTCGACGGTCACGGGGAAGCGCTCGCCGGCCAGCGTCACCACGCGCTCGTTCTCGAAGGCGAACAGGCCCGGCGCCCGCATCTGGCCGCTGATGCCGCGCTTGCGCTGGTTGAGCTTGTGGTCGATGGCCGCCGCCGCCGCCATCATCCGCGTCGCGACCTTGCCCTCGGGCTCCGGCGCGGCGAACCCGCTCGGGAATTCCTCGGCGATGAAGCCGGTGGAGAGTTGCCCTTCCTGCCAGCGCGGATGCGCCATCAGCGCCGACAGGAACGGGATGTTGTGGCGGATGCCGTCGATGGCGAAGGCGTCCAGCGCCTCGGCCTGAGCGTGGATCGCCTCCAGGCGGGTCGGCGCCCAGGTGACGAGCTTGGCGATCATCGGATCGTAGTGGATCGCGATCTCGCCGCCCTCCTCCACGCCCGTGTCGTTGCGGACGATGGCCTCGCCCTGCGGACCTTCCTCCGGGGGCTGATAGGTGGTCAGCCGGCCGATGGAGGGCAGGAAGTTGCGGGTCGGGTCCTCGGCGTAGACGCGGCTTTCGACAGCCCAGCCGTTCAGCTTCACCTGCTCCTGCGAGAGGGGCAGCGTCTCGCCGGCCGCGACGCGGATCATCAGCTCGACGAGATCGAGGCCGGTGATCATCTCGGTGACGGGATGCTCGACCTGCAGGCGGGTGTTCATTTCGAGGAAGTAGAAGGACTTGTCCTGCCCCGCCACGAACTCGACCGTGCCGGCGGAATCGTAATTCACCGCCTTGGCGAGGGCGACGGCCTGCTCGCCCATCTTGCGGCGGGTCTCCTCGTCGAGGAGCGGCGACGGCGCCTCTTCGATCACCTTCTGGTTACGACGCTGGATCGAGCACTCGCGCTCGCCGAGGTAGATGACGTTGCCGTGCTTGTCGCCGATGACCTGGATCTCGATGTGGCGCGGGTCGGTGATGAACTTCTCCACGAACACCCGGTCGTCGCCGAAGGAGGACGACGCCTCGGACTTGGCGCGGGCGAAGCCCTCCGCGACCTCGTCGGCGGAATGGGCGATGCGCATGCCCTTGCCGCCGCCGCCCGCCGAAGCCTTGATCATCACGGGGTAGCCGATCTCGTCGGCGATGGTCACCGCGTGCTCGGGGCTGTCGATCACGCCGAGGAAGCCCGGCACCGTCGACACGTTGGCAGCGGCGGCGGCCTTCTTGGATTCGATCTTGTCGCCCATCGCGGCGATGGCGCCGGGATTGGGGCCGATGAAGACGATGCCGGCGGCTTCCAGCGCCTTCGGGAACGCCTCGCGCTCGGAGAGGAAGCCATAGCCGGGGTGGACGGCCTGCGCGCCCGTCTGCTTGCAGGCCTCGACGATCTTCTCGATGACGAGGTAGGACTGCGACGCGGCAGCCGGGCCGATATGGACGGCCTCGTCGGCCATCGCGACATGCACGGCGTCGCGGTCGGCATCCGAATAGACCGCCACGGTCTTGATGCCCATGCGCCGCGCGGTCTTGATCACCCGGCAGGCGATCTCGCCGCGGTTCGCGATCAGAATCTTATCGAACATCCTTCGGGCCGCCCTGCATCGGATCGCCGGATTGCAGACCGGCTTATTCGTTCCGATAGAGCAGATGTGACGCGGACGGAAGCTGTACCGATAGGCGGTTCACGCCGCGAGGGCGAAGTGCCGGCGGGAGCGGGCGGCCGGCTCGCGGATCCAGCGGTTCGCTTCGAGGGCGAAGGCGGTGAGCGACTCGGCCGACCCTTGAGCCTCACGCACGATCTCCTGCGCGATCCGCGCGGCGACGGGGCTCGGGCCCGTGCGGCCGGTGAAGGTGGCGGCGAGCCATGTGGCGGTCTCGCGGTCGACGTAGCCGGTCGAGCGCTCGCCCCACACCACGTAATCGACCACCGTCGCCACGAGGAAGTCGGCGAAATCCTCGGAGGACGGCACGGCGCGCTCCAGGGCGACCAGCAGGTCGACCTCTTCGCGGCGGGTGATGCCGTCCGGGATCACCTCGCGCTTGAGAACCCGCAGGTCGTCCGCCGAGATCTCGCCGGCCGACACGGCATGGTTGCAGAACTGTTCAACGGAGATCTGGATCATCTGAGCCTTCCTTCGCGACCTTCTGTGAGGTCGTCCCTGTCGTTCCGTGTATCCGACAGTACGAGGCGGCTGATCTTCCAGAGGTTAACAGCCAAATCTGAACGGGTCTTCAGGTAAACACCTGACAACGAGAGAGCCTTATTCGAACGTTGCCGGGCTTCGTTAGCGGACGATGACCGAGGCCCCGACAGGCACGCGATTGTAGAGGTCGATCACGTCGATGTTGCGCATGCGGATGCAGCCCGACGAGACCGCCTGCCCGATCTTCTCCGGCTCGTTGGTGCCGTGGATCCGGTAGAGGGTGTCGTGGCCCTTGTCCGACAGGTAGAGGGCACGGGCGCCGAGCGGGTTGGCCGGCCCGCCCTGCATGGCATGGACATGCGGCCAACGCTTGATCATCTCGGCCGGAGGGTTCCAGGCGGGCCATTCGGCCTTGCGGTCGATCACCGCCTTGCCGTTCCAGCCATAGGCCTCGTCGCCGACGCTGACGCCGTAGCGCAGGGCCTTGCCGCCCGGCTGCACGAGGTAAAGCTGGCGCTCCTTCGTCTCCACCACGATGGTGCCCGGAGGCTCGCGGGTCGGGTCGTTCACCTCGTAGCGGGCGAAGTGCGGATCGAACTCGGCCTCCGGGACCAGCGCCATGAAGGACGCGTCGCGGGCCGAGACGGCGGGGTCGGGCACCGCCTTGAAACTGCATCCGGCGAGCAGCGCCGTCGCCGCGAGGATCGCCAGCGCCCGCATGAGATCGTGCCCCAATCAACCAGTATGCGAATCAGACAGATGTCGGAAAACCTCCGATCCTTAACCTGGGCCGCTGAGGACCCGTAGTCCGCACGCTCGCGGCGTGGCACATTGCCGGCTGCTGTTGCGGCGGCGTGACAGAGTAGATTTCGGGAGACAGCCCCCGTGACGACCCTCTACGTGAGCCATCCCGCCAGCTTCGACCACGTGGTGCCGGAGGGGCATCCGGAGCGCCCCGACCGCATGCGCGCCATTGAACGTGCGCTGGAGGACGAGCGGTTCGCGACCCTCGTCCGGGTGCAGGCGCCCCGGGCCGAGCCCTCGGTCGCCACCCTCGCCCATCCGGCCGAGTACGTGGACGCGCTGATGGCGGCGGTGCCCGAGCAGGGCATGGTCGGCATCGATTCCGATACGATCCTTTCCCCCGGCAGCATGGAGGCGGCCCTGCGGGCGACCGGCGGCGCGGTCCATGCCGTGGACGCGGTGATGCGCGGGGAATGCAGCAACGCCTTCGTGGCCATGCGCCCGCCGGGCCACCATGCCGAGCGGATGAAGGCGATGGGCTTCTGCCTGTTCAACCACGCCGCCATCGCCGCCCGCCACGCCCGCGCGGCCTTCGGCGTCGACCGGGTGGCGTTGGTCGATTGGGACGTCCACCACGGCAACGGCAGCCAGGACATCTTCTGGGACGACGACGCGGTGCTCTACTGCTCCACCCACCAGATGCCGCTCTATCCCGGCACCGGCGCGGCCTCCGAGCGGGGCAACAAGAACACGATCGTGAACGTGCCCCTCCACGCCAACGACGACGGCGAGGTGTTCCGCGAGGCGTTCGAGGCCGGCATCCTCTCCCGGCTTAAGGCGTTCCGGCCGGACCTCATCCTCATCTCGGCGGGGTTCGACGCGCACCGGCTCGACCCGCTGGCCAACCTGCGCCTGGAAGCCGAGGATTTCGCCTGGGCGACACGACGTCTCATGGAGGCCGCCGAGCGCAGCGCGAGTGGGCGCATCGTCTCCGTGCTCGAAGGAGGCTACAGTTTGGAAGGGCTGTCCAAGTCGGTGGCGGCGCACGTCAACGCCCTGATGGGCCACTGACCCCGGAAACAATGACACGAAACGATGCTTGCGCAGCACTTGTGTGTTGCACGAACCGTGGCGGAATCTCGCGCATCGGTTGAATGAATCATTAGACCTTTTGCGAATAGGGTCGCGGCCTCGACACCGGAGTGCTTCGCGGCCCCATGGCAGCATCCTCACACAGTTGCACGGCGGCGATCCGGAAGCTGCGTGGCGACCGGACGGGGACGACGGCTGTCGAGTTCGGCCTGCTGATCGTGCCGTTCATGCTGACGCTGCTCGGGGTGTTCGAGGTCGGCTACACGTTCTTCATGATGTCGGCGCTCGATTCCGCCGCCCGCGGCAGCGCCCGGGCGGTGATGACGGGCGCGGTCTCCACCGCCGGCATGACCGCCAGCCAGTTCCGCACCACGGTCGTCTGCCCGAAGCTGCCCGCCAACTTCGCCTGCGCCGACGTCTTCATGAACATCAGCGTGGTGCCGGCCACATCGACCCAGACTGGGTACTATTCCTACGTCAACACGGCGAAGAGCGCCCTCGTCGTCCCGCCCCTCGACGTGACGCAGAACGTGTTCTGCCCCGGCTCGGGCGGACAATACGTGGTGGTGCAGATCCTGTACCCCGCCAGCTACTTCACGATGCTGTTCGCCGGGTCGTCGTCCGTCACCTACAAGGGCAAGAAGGTCAACGTCCTGATGTCGACGGCGACGTTCAGGGCCGAGCCCTATAGCGGCGGTGCCGCCTATGCGGGCTGCTGACGATGTCGCCCGCCGCCTGCCTCACCAGGTTCGGACGTGATCGCGCGGGGATCGCCGCCGTCGAGTTCACGCTCATCTTCCCGATCCTGCTCGGCGTCTCGGCGGGGATCTTCGAATATTCGAGCTTCGTGCGGCAATCGCGCCAGCTGACCGACACCGCCAACTCTATCGCCGAGATCCTCGCGGCCGATGCCGACACCACCATCTCATCGACGGACCTGCATTACGCGGTCGATTCCACGATGCTGACCTTCCCGAAGGTGCTGAGCGACTCGACGCGCAAGGGCATCGCCTGGGCGAACGACATCACCATCTCGCTGGCGGGGATCAGCTTTGCGCCGACCGTCTCAGGCTGCACGAGCAGTTGCACCTACAAGGCCGCCATCAACTGGACCGGTGGGGGCAAGCAGAGGACCTGCGGCAGCCTGCAATCCTCCGCCAGCGACACCAACGCCCCCAGTGCGTCGACCCTGCCCGCGAGCCTGTTCACCCCGGTCGCGAGCCCGCAGGGCGGCAACGGCTCCCCGCTCTTCGTCGTGGTGGCGGACGTCACCTACACCTGGTCGCCGGCCGTGTTCACGGGACTGCTCAACGCCGTCACCCTGAAGCGCTCGTCGTACATCAACCCCCGCTACGTCAGCTCGCTGAAGTACACGGCCGGCAGCGGCGATGATGGATTTGGCCAAGCATGCTCCGGCTACTGACCATGCGCGCATCGACGCTGCGATCCGGCCTGCTCGGCCACCTTCTCGCGATGCTGCGCCGTGCCTGGGCAGCCCGCTCGGGCAGCCTCACCACGATCACCGCCTTCTCGGCGATCCCGATGATCGGCTTCATCGGCCTGTCGGTCGATTACGGCATGGAACTGGCGGCCAAGTCGAAGCTCGACCATGCTGCCGACGCGGCGGTGATCGCCGCCATCACCAGCGCCCAGACCTACATCGTGACCTATACCGGCACGGGTGACCCGACCACGAACGCGATCGCCGTGGGGAAGGCGCAGGGGCTGGCGCAGTTCAAGGCCAATACCGGCTCCCTGCCGGCGGCCGTGCCGACCCCGACCATCAATATGAGCGTCTCCGGCCGGGTGGTGAGCGCGAGCGCGTCCTACTCGTTCTCGATGCCGACGATCTTCATGAAGGTGCTCGGCACGCGCACGGCAAGCTTCACCGGCGCGGCGGGTTCGACCCTGACGATCCCCGCCTTCACGAACATCCACATCGTGATCGACACCTCGTCCTCGATGGGCATCGGCGCGACCACGGCGGACCAGCAGATCGTCTACAACGCCACCGGGGGCTGCGCCGTCGCCTGCCACCACACCGGCACGACCGATCTCGCCCGCAACAAGGGCGCGACGTTGCGCATCGACGTGGCCAAGAACGCCGTCGTCTCGGCGTTGCAGCAGATCATTTCCTCCGGCAACGCGACCCGCTTCCAGGTCTCCGTCTGGACGATGAGCACGCAGTTCAACAACGTGTTCCCCCTGTCCAACAAGATCTCGAATGCGGTCACGACGGTTCAGGCTCTCGACATCACCGACAGCGCGAAGGACGGCGGCACCAACACGACGTACAGCCTCCAGACCCTCGGCAACTCGCTGAACACCGACGGCAACGGCCTGACCTCGGCCACCGCCCAGGGCTTCGTGATGCTGATCACCGACGGCGTGCAGGATTCGGACATGAAGGTGAAGTCCGGCAGCAGCTGGGTGGACGGCTACGATTCGAACTTCTCGCCCTATTCCCCTTGCACGACGCCCAACTGCAAGAGCCTCACCGGCTTTTCGGTGCCGATCATCATCCAGTCCTTCGACCCGAGCGCCTGCAACGCGATCAAGTCGAAGGGCTACACGTTGATGACCCTAAACACGAAGTACATCGTGCCGCCCTCGAACCTCCAGAGCAGCAGCGCGACGCTCAACAGCGTGTTCGACTTCGTGAAGACCTATCTGGCGAGCTCGATCGCCTCGAACCTGGCGTCCTGCGCGACGTCGTCGACCTACGCCTACGCGGCCGACTCGCCGAGCGAGATCAACACCGCCGTCCAGCAGATGTTCTTGGCCGCCGGGGCGCAGGCGCGGATCACCAACTGATCCGCGCCCGGGCGCCGCGTTACAGCGGCTCGTCGCCCAGGTGCTCGATGCCGAAGCCCGAGAGGCCGACATAGGAGCGCGACGAGGTCGCGAGGTTGCGGATCGAGACCACGCCGAGGTCGCGCAGGATCTGCGCTCCGAGCCCGACCTCGCGCCATTGCCGGGCGCGCACGGCCTCTGCGCCCTCGTCGTTGACGCTCTTGAGGGGCACGCCCGCCGTCCCGTCGCGCAGGTAGACGAGGATGCCCCGTCCCTTCTCCGCGAAGCGGCGTAGGACCGCATCGATCTGCGTGCCGCCGCCGATGACATCGGCGGCGACGTTCGAGCGGTGCAGGCGCACCAGCACGTCGCGCCCGTCGCCGATATCGCCCATCACGAAGGCGAATTGCTGGATCGTCTCGAACGGCGTCGAATAGGCGTGCGCCGTCATCGTGCCGTGCGCCGACTGGACCTGGAAATGGCCGACGCGCTCCACCAGCCGGTCGCGGGCCTGCCGGTAGGCGATGAGGTCGGCGACCGAGATCCGCTTGAGCTTGTGCGTCTTGGCGAAGGCGTCGATCTGCGGCCCCTTCATCACGGTGCCGTCGTCGTTGGCGAGTTCGCAGATCACGCCGACCGGCGGCAGTTCGGCGAGCTTGCACAGGTCCACCGCCGCCTCGGTATGGCCCGAGCGCATCAGCACGCCGCCGTCGCGGGCGATGAGCGGGAAGACGTGGCCCGGCCGCACGAAATCGGCCGCGCCCATGTTGCCGTTGGCGAGCGCCCGCACCGTGTTGCAGCGCTGCTCGGCCGAGATACCCGTGGTGAGACCGTGCTTCACATCCACCGTGACGGTGAAGGCGGTGCCGAGCGGCGCGTCGTTCGAGGCGACCATCGGGTCGAGGCGCAGGCGCCGCGCCTCGGCCAGCGTCAGCGGGGTGCAGACGATGCCGCAGGTGTTGCGGATGATGAAGGCCATCTTCTCCGGCGTGCAGAGCGAGGCGGCGACGACGAGGTCGCCCTCGTTCTCGCGGTCGTCATCGTCGGTGACGACGACGATCTCGCCTCGGGCGAAGGCTTCGATCACTTCGGTGACAGTGCAATGGCTCACGGGTGACGTCCTAAAGTCGCGACGGGCCGTCCCACGGGGACGGCATCTCGGTCAGGGCTGCCCCACCTGACCGCGATGACGGAGATAGTGATCGGCCAGCACGCAGGCCATCATCGCCTCGGCCACGGGCACGGCCCGGATGCCGACGCAGGGGTCGTGGCGGCCCTTGGTGATGAGGTCGACCTCGGTGCCGTCCCGGCTCACCGATTGCCGGGGCGTGAGGATCGAGGAGGTCGGCTTCACCGCGAAGCGGACCACCACCGGCTCGCCGTTGGAGATGCCCCCCAGGATGCCGCCCGCATGGTTGGCGAGGAAGCGCGGGCGCCCGCCATTGCCGGCGCGCATCTCGTCGGCGTTGTCCTCGCCGCGCAGGGCCGCCGCCGCGAAGCCGTCGCCGATCTCGACGCCCTTCACGGCGTTGATCGACATCATCGCCGCTGCGAGGTCGGAATCGAGCTTGCCGTAGACCGGCGCACCGAGACCCGGCGGCACGCCCTCGGCCACCACCTCGATCACCGCGCCCACCGACGAGCCGTCCTTGCGGATGCCGTCGAGGTATTCCTCGTAGTGGGCCGCCGTCTCCGCGTCGGGGCAAAAGAACGGGTTGCGGGCCACCTCGTCCCAGTCCCAGCGGCTGCGGTCGATGGCGTGCGGCCCCATCTGGACGAGGGCCGCGCGGATCGTGATGCCGGGGATGACCTTCCGCGCCACGGCGCCGGCCGCCACGCGGGCGGCGGTCTCCCGCGCGGAGGAGCGTCCCCCGCCGCGATAGTCGCGGATGCCGTACTTGGAATCGTAGGTGTAGTCCGCGTGGCCCGGCCGGTAGCTGTCGCGGATCTCCGAATAATCCTTCGAGCGCTGATCGGTGTTCTCGATCATCAGCGCGATGGGCGTGCCCGTGGTGAGCTGGCGCCCACCGGTGCGATCGTCGGAGAAGACGCCGGAGAGGATCTTCACCTGATCGGGCTCGCGCCGCTGCGTGGTGAAGCGCGACTGGCCGGGCTTGCGCCGGTCGAGTTCGGCCTGGATCTCCTCCGCTTCCAGCGACAAGCCGGGCGGGCAGCCATCCACGACGCAGCCGAGCGCGACCCCGTGGCTCTCGCCGAAGGTGGTGACGCGGAACAGGTGGCCGAACGTGTTGTGAGACATGGCGGCCCGCTCTAGCGCGGGTCGGCGCGAGTCACAAACCGCCATGAGAGCGGGACGGACCTGCGCCATGCTCCGGACCGGGACGGAGACAGTCGAAACATAAAAACTTACGTATTCGCGGTGGGAATAAAAATCCCAGGACCCTCGTGGAACTCAGGTGGCATGGTCCCGCTTGTAACAGCAAAGGTTACTGCACAGGTAGGCACCATGAAGACCTCGGTCACTGCGCTCGCTGCGCTCCTCGGCGTCTGCGTTCTTTCCGCTCCCGCCTTCGCCGCTTCGTCCTACGATCCCTTCGGTGGGAGCGATGCGGAGGATTACTACACGGAGCAATCCCCGTACGGCTATCAGGGCACCTACAACCCCAGCTACGGCCAGGGTGTGCAGGCCGCGCCGCAGGCGCAGGTCCAGCCGATCCAGCGGGAAGTCGTCCCCTTCACCGCGAACTACGCGCCGGGCACCATGGTCGTCTCGACCTCGGAGCGGCGCCTGTATCTGGTCCTCGGTAACGGCGAGGCCCTGCGCTACGGCGTCGGCGTCGGCCGTCCGGGCTTCACCTGGGGTGGCGTGAAGACGATCACCGCCAAGAAGGAATGGCCGTCGTGGGTGCCGCCGAAGGCGATGCTCGCCCGCCGTCCCGACCTGCCGCGCTACATGGCCGGCGGCATCGAGAACCCGCTCGGCGCCCGCGCCATGTATATCGGCGGCACCGAGTACCGCATCCACGGCTCCAACGAGCCCGACACGATCGGTCAGGCGGTGTCGTCCGGCTGCATCCGCATGACCAACGACGACGTCAGCGACCTCTACGAGCGCGTAAAGGTCGGCGCGAAGGTCGTCGTCCTGAACTGATCGCCGCTCTTGCAGCGACCTTGAGGAGCCCTGCCCGGCGCGACCCGCCGGGCAGGGCTCCTTGCGTTACGGGACGACGTGCCCGACCGCCGTCTGCGCCGGGCTGAACGAGGCGAACGGCAGATCGCAGAAGCAGCGGGCGCCCAGCGGACGCGGACCCGGCAGCGGGCAGGAATAGGGGCGCGGCCCGGTCAGCCCGCGCTGCACCGCATCGCAATTGTAGCCGACCTCGCGCACCACCCGGCGGCGCGGCGGTGCGTATTCTTCCTCGTAGGCCGGGCCGCGGCGCTCGTAGCCGTCGCGCGGGCCGTCGTAATACTGGGCGCCGGCCGTCGTGACCGACGAGGCGAGGGCCAGCGCGCCCAGGGCGCCGCAGAGCCAGCGCGCACCACCACGGAATCCGTTCATCGTCGCACTCCCGTTCCAATCGGGCCGCATCGGCCCCGCTTCGCCGCTGTCAGCGGGAATGGGGGCGAAAACGAGACGGCCCGCCCCGAGGTGGGGCGGGCCGTCGACCGACATGCCGACTCGGACGATCCGAATCAGTGGTTGGTGGCGCGCTCGGTGGCGTCCTGGGCGTTCTCGACCGTCTGGTTGGCGGCGTCGCGGCCCTGCTCCATGGCGCGGCGGGCCTCGTCGGCGCCCTGCTGCATGGCGGACTTGGCGCGCTCGGCACCTTCCTGCATGGCGCTCTGCGCAATGCCGCTGAATTCCTTGGCCTGGGTCTGCATGGCCGCGAACTGGCTGCGGACGAAATCGGCCTGGATCTGCATGGCCTCCTGCACGTCCCGCGCGCGGACGAGGCGCTTGGCGAAGTCGAACGCCGCGTTCACGTTCTGCTCGGCGTACTCGAAGCCGCGCGACGACACGCTCTGCGCATTGTTGCGGGCCACCTCGGCCGAACCCTGCACGGTGTCGGCGGTGCGACGGGCGGCGCCCATGAAGCTGTCGAACGCCTTGCGGGCCTGATCGACGCTCTTCTCGGCGAAATCGCGCATCTCGGTGGGAATTTCGTAATTCGGGGTGTTGCTCATGTGGCTGTCCTCTCGTTAGCGGCTGTTGATGGCGCGTTGTGCACTGCACAATAATCGATTCGCAGCCATATGCCACCCGCGCCGCAGGCATTAAGGTTGACATGACGTAAACGTGTGACGGCTAGCGCCATAGTCCAGCCATTGGCGCTACTAAGGGCTACAAACAGGATCGTTCGCATGCCCAACACGCATGCCGGACGCACCGGACGAGACGAACATTCGCAGCCGGGAGCGGAGTCGCGGGGCTTGGACACCGACAGCACACAGCGGGACGCGCGCCTGTCGCCGGCCTTCGCGCTCTGGGAGCGCGATCCGACGCTGGCGGCCGCCCTGAAGGATTCGGCCGGCACTCATCTCGTCCTCGACGCGGGGGACGGGCGGGTTCGCCATGCCTCGCCGGCCGCCGCGCGGCTGGCCGAGGCCCTGCGCGGGCTCGACCTGCCTGGCATCGCCCGCCAGCTCGCCGCCTGCTGCCCGTCCGAGGGCGGCCACCGCATCGTGCGCGTGCGCCTCGATCCGCGCCGGATCGTGCCGCCCTCCCTGTTCCTCGTGTCGCGCGCGGCGGACGACGAAGGTCGGCCGGTCTATCTCGCCGTGCCGTCCGGTACGCCGGCCTTGCCGCGCCTCGCCCCCGCCGCCGCGGTGAAGATCGAGGCGCCCCGCCCCCCTGCCCCGGAAGCCCCCTCGCCCGCCCCCGAGCCGCCGCGCGAGGGCGACCGCTTCCTGTGGCGCAGCGACGAGGCCGGGACACTCACCCGCCTCACCGGCCCCCTCTCGGGACTCGCCGGGCAGGATTGGCGCAGGCTCGCCGGGGGCGATGCCTCCGGCCTGCGGGCGCTGCTCGCGGCGCTGGCGGGCCGAGAGACCTTCCGCAAGCTGCCGATCAGCTTCCGTCTTGGGCTGAACATCGTCCATGCCGAGGTCTCGGGGGCGCCCTCGGCGCGAGACGGCGCACCCTTCCGGGGCTTCGAGGGATTCGGCACAATCCGGGGCGTCGCGCGGGCGGATGCCGGGCCGGCGACCCTCGCGGACGACCTGATCGCCTTCGCCTCGGACGAGGACGGAGTGGGCGGCGCCGACGGCACGCTCTCCAACGACGAGCACGCCGCCTTCCGCGAGATCGCGCGGGCGCTCGGCGCGCGCTATGCCGGCGACGACGACAGCGCCGCCCCCCTGGCCGAGCGCCTCGCCGGGTCGGTGATGCCCTTCCCCGGCATGCGGGCCGACATCGCGCCCGCGATCACGGACGAGGGCGACGAGAGCGGCGGCCTCCTCGACAGCCTGCCGATGGCCACCATGGTGCATCGCGGTGAAACGATCCTGGCGGTGAACCGCCCGTTCCTCGACATGACCCGCCACGCCGACCTTGAGTCGCTGCGGGCGGCGGGGATCCACGCGGTGTTCCCGGGCGGCCCCCCGAACTTCCGCAGCGGCCAATCGCACGAGACCGCCATCGGCACGGCGGCCGGCGGCGCCTTCCCCGTGGAGGTGACGCGCGGCATCTGTGCCTGGGCCGGCGGCCCGGCGGCGATCCTTCTGCTGCGCGGCCTCGACGAGAACGACCCGCGGCGCGAACTCGCGGCCGAGCGGCTGGCCCGCGAGGTCCAGGCCGGGCGGGCGCTGGGGGCCGAAGCGGCCCTCGACGCGCTGCAGGCAGGCGTCGTCACCATCGACCGCGATGGGCGGGTCGTCACCCTGAACCGCGCGGCAGCGGCCTGCCTCGGCGGGAGCCCGACCGAACTGGTGGGCAGCGCCTTCGCCGGGCTGTTCGATGCGGGCAGCGCCGCGCCCCTCGCGGCGGCCCTGACCGGCGGCGGCGAGGCGCCCTCGGCCGTCCTCGCACAGGGCCGGGCCATGACCCTGGCCCTCGCCCCGCCGCGTGCGGACGGACAGCGGGTCGCGGTGCTCCATCGCCTGCCGGATTCGACGGCGAGCGGCGCGGCTCCGGCGGCGCGGCCGGAACCCGCCCTGCCCCGCCCCAGCAGCCTGCTGCGCCTCGATCACGAGCTGCGCGAGCCGGTCGATGCGATCCTCTCGCTGACCCATGCCATGTTGGAGGAACGCTACGGCGCCCTCGGCGACCGCCGCTACCGCGCCTGCCTCAGCGACATCCGCGACGCGGGCGAGCGGATCGTGGAGCGCATGGCCGAACTCTCGGACCTCGCCGCCATCGAGGCCGGGCTGATCGACCTCTCGCCCCGCCCGCTGGCGCTGAACGACGTGGTCGCCGGTTGCGTCGCGGGGCTCCACGCCGACGCGGCGCGGGGGCGGATCGTCCTGCGCACCAGCTTCTCGGCGGACCTCGCCGAACTCGAGGTCGATGAGGCGAGCGTGCGCCGCGCGGCAACCCTTGTAATCGAGGCGGCCATCCGCCGCTCGGCGGCCGGGGGGCAGGTCATCGTCTCGACGGGCAGCGGCGAGAACGCCGAGGTGGCGCTGCGCGTGCGCGACGGGAGCCCGGCCCAGGAGGCGGCAAAACCCGCCGCCAGCGAGGACGATCCCCGCCTCGCCCTGCCCCGCGCCCTGATCCAGGCCAATGGCGGGCGCCTGCGCTCCACGGCCCGGGGCGAGGAAGGAACGCTGGTCGAGATCCTTCTGCCTTCAAGGCGCGGGACCCGTTCGAGCGGGCGAGACAAGTCCGCTGCTTTGTCATCGCAAGAACCCGGCTGACCGGATTGTTAGTGGCGCTTGACTGTTTCGTTCTGGAAAGTCGCTTGACAGCGCGGTGACGGCCCGTTCATCACGTTTCCATTGCGCTCAATTTAAATCGAGCCGGTCGGTTCTTGTGCGCAGGGGGATGATCCGGGGTTACCGGAGCGGCCTTCATGACGCTACACGACTTTGGAAGTCCTGGCTGCGCGGTCTGAACCGCGATACGATCAGGCACCAAAACAGGGATGAAACACGATGGAAGGCAGGGTCGTCGAAGTCCAGGACGCGTGGCGCGAGGGCGCCCTCGTCGATGATGCCAAGTATCGCGAGATGTATCAGGCGTCGGTCACGGATCCCGACGCCTTCTGGAGCGAGCACGGCAAGCGGATTGACTGGATGACGCCGTATACGCGCGTCAAGAACACCAGCTTCGAACCCGGCAATGTCTCGATCAAGTGGTTCGAGGACGGCAAGACCAACGTCGCCTACAATTGCGTCGATCGTCATCTCGAAACGCGCGGCGAGCAGACGGCGATCATCTGGGAAGGCGACAACCCGGACGAGTCCAAGCACATCACCTATCGCGAGTTGCATGCGCAGGTCTGCCGCTGGGCCAACGTGCTGCGCAACCGCGGCGTCGAGAAGGGCGACCGCGTCACCCTCTATCTGCCGATGATCCCTGAAGCGGCCTACGCGATGCTCGCCTGCGCCCGTCTCGGGGCGATCCACGCCATCGTGTTCGGTGGCTTCTCGCCGGATTCCCTGGCCCAGCGCATCCAGGGCTGCGGCTCGAAGCTGGTCATCACCGCCGACGAAGGTCTGCGCGGCGGCCGCAAGGTGCCGCTCAAGGCCAACGTGGACGAGGCGATCAAGCGCCTCGGCACGCCGATCGTCGATCATGTCATCGTCGTGCGCCGCACCGGCGGCGGCGTCGCCATGGAGCCCGGCCGCGACGTCTACTTCGACGAGGCTGCCGAGCAGGTGACGGACGAGTGCCCGGCCGAGCCGGTGGAGGCGGAGCACCCGCTCTTCATCCTCTACACCTCGGGCTCGACGGGCCAGCCGAAGGGCGTGGTGCACACCACGGGCGGCTACCTCGTCTACGCCTCCATGACCCACGAATACGTCTTCGATTACCGCGAGGGCGACGTCTACTGGTGCACGGCCGATGTCGGCTGGGTCACGGGCCACAGCTACATCGTGTACGGGCCGCTCGCGAACGGCGCGACGACGCTGATGTTCGAGGGCATCCCGACCTATCCGTCGAACTCCCGCTTCTGGGACGTCGTGGACAAGCACAAGGTCAACATCTTTTACACGGCGCCGACGGCCATCCGCTCCCTCATGGGCGGCGGCGAGGCGCCGGTGAAGAAGACATCCCGCCAGAGCCTGCGGGTGCTGGGGTCGGTCGGCGAGCCGATCAACCCGGAAGCCTGGGAATGGTACTACAAGGTCGTCGGCGACAGCCGCTGCGCCATCGTGGACACGTGGTGGCAGACCGAGACCGGCGGCATCCTCATCACCCCACTTCCGGGCGCCACCCCCCTGAAGCCGGGCTCGGCCACGCGCCCGTTCTTCGGCGTGCAGCCGGAGATGGTCGATGCCGAGGGCAAGCCCCTCCAGGGCGCCTGCGAGGGCAACCTCTGCATCACCGACTCCTGGCCAGGCCAGATGCGGACGGTCTACGGCGACCACGAGCGGTTCGAACAGACCTACTTCTCGACCTATCCCGGCAAGTACTTCACCGGTGACGGCGCCCGCCGCGACGCGGACGGCTATTACTGGATCACCGGACGCGTGGACGACGTCATCAACGTGTCGGGCCACCGGATGGGCACGGCGGAGGTGGAATCCTCCCTCGTCGCGCACCCGAAGGTCTCCGAGGCGGCGGTAGTCGGCTATCCGCACAACGTGAAGGGCCAGGGCATCTACGCCTACGTGACTCTGAACGAGGGCGAGGATGGCGACGACGGGCTCCGCAAAGAACTCGTCGCCTGGGTGCGCAAGGATATCGGGCCGATCGCCTCGCCCGACCTAATCCAGTTCGCCCCCGGCCTGCCGAAGACCCGCTCCGGCAAGATCATGCGCCGCATCCTGCGCAAGATCGCGGAGGACGATTTCGGCTCGCTCGGCGACACCTCGACGCTCGCCGACCCGGCGGTCGTCGATGACCTGATCGACAACCGGCAGAACCGGGGCTGATCTTTCCCACATCGCGTGGGCAAGCACATGGGGCGGTCGCCGGAGAGGCGGCCGCCCCCACTAACGAGAGCGAACACGCCAAAGCGTGACCAGGGAGTGGAAGGCCAAAGCGCCTTCCCGGGAGGATGGTTCGATGAGTGGGTCAACGGTTGGACGTCTGGGGGCGAACGTCACGCCCATAGGAGCGACGGGCTTGGACACCGTCGATCCGCAATTGGAACGCGTCGCCCGGACGCCGGAATTCCAGCAGCTCGTGGCCGAGCGCACGAAGTTCGGCTGGATCCTCACCGGCCTGATGCTGGTGGTCTATTTCGGCTTCATCGGACTCATCGCGTTCGACAAGTCGGTGATGGCGATCAAGGTCGGCGGCGGCACGGCCTCGCTCGGCCTGTTCCTCGGCGTCTTCGTTATTGTCTTCGCGTTCCTGCTCACCGGCATCTACGTCGCCCGCGCGAATACGCGCTTCGACGCCCTGAGCGACGCCCTCAAGCGCAAGGTCGCCCGCTGATGCGCCACGCTCCCCTCTTCCTCGGCCTGACCCTGGCCACCATGGCGGCGACGGCGGCCTATGCGGCCGGGCCGGATCTCGGCGCCGTTCAGCAATCGGCCACGAACTGGCCCGCCATCGGCATGTTCCTGTTCTTCGTGCTGCTGACGCTCGGCATCACCTACAAGGCGGCCAAGGGCACCAAGTCGGCGGCGGACTTCTACGCCGCCGGCGGCGGCATCTCGGCGGGCACCAATGCGTTGGCCATCGCGGGCGACTACATGTCGGCCGCCTCGTTCCTCGGCATTTCGGGCCTCGTCTACACCTCCGGCTTCGACGGGCTGATCTACTCGACGGGCTTCCTCGTCGGCTGGCCGATCGTGTTGTTCCTGATCGCGGAGCGGCTGCGCAACCTCGGCAAGTTCACCTTCGCCGACGTGGCGAGCTTCCGCCTCGACCAGACCGCCATCCGCATCATCTCGGCGGTGGGCACCCTGGTGGTGGTGGCGTTCTACCTGATCGCCCAGATGGTCGGCGCGGGTAAGCTGATCCAGCTCCTGTTCGGCCTGCCCTACCTCTACGCGGTGGTGATCGTCGGCGTGCTGATGATCGTCTACGTCGCCTTCGGCGGCATGAAGGCGACCACCTGGGTGCAGGTGATCAAGGCGTGCCTGCTGCTCGGCGGCGCGACCTTCATGGCCGGCGCGGTGCTCTACAATTACGGGTTCAACCCCGAGATCCTGTTCAAGAAGGCCGTGGACGTCCACCCGAAGGGTGATGCGATCATGGCGCCAGGCGGCCTCGTGTCGAACCCGGTCGAGGCGATCTCCCTCGGCGTCGGCCTGATGTTCGGAACCGCCGGCCTGCCGCATATCCTGATGCGGTTCTTCACGGTGTCCGACGCGCAGGCCGCCCGCAAGTCGGTGTTCTACGCCACCGGCCTGATCGGTTACTTCTACATCCTGACCTTCATCATCGGCTTCGGCGGCATCGCGCTGCTGATGTCGGACCCGAGCTACTTCAAGCTCGGCGCGGGCGGGGCGTTCGACAAGCTCAAGGACATGATCGGCGGCACCAACATGGTCGCCGTGAACCTCGCCAACGCGGTCGGCGGCCCGTACTTCCTGGGCTTCATCTCGGCGGTGGCCTTCGCGACGATCCTCGCGGTGGTGGCGGGCCTGACGCTCGCCGGCGCCTCCGCGGTGAGCCACGACCTCTACGCCCAGGTGATCGCCCGCGGGCGCACCACCGAGAAGCACGAGGTCAACCTGTCCAAGATCGCCGCCGTGGTCATCGGCATCGTGGCGATCGTGCTAGGCTACATCTTCGAGAACCAGAACGTCGCCTTCATGGTCGGCCTCGCCTTCTCGGTGGCCGCGAGCTGCAACTTCCCCGTGCTGGCGATGTCGATCCTCTGGCGCGGCACCACGACCTGGGGTGCCCTCGCGGGCGGCCTCGTGGGCCTGACGGCGGCGGTGGTGATGGTGGTGCTCTCGAAGGCCGTGTGGGTCACGACCTTCGGCCATCCGGTGGCGCTGTTCCCCTACGACAACCCGGCCCTGTTCTCGATGCCGCTGGCCTTCGCGACGATCTGGATCGTGTCGCTGATGGACAGGACCCGCCGCGCCCAACGGGAGCGGGCGGCGTTCGAGGCGCAGTTCGTGCGCTCCGAGACCGGCATCGGCGCCGTGGGTGCCCACGCTCACTGATCGACGTTAATCCTTTGAAGAATGACAAAAGGGGCGCGGCGCAAACCGCGCCCCTTCTTCGTTCCACTGTCCGATTACGCTTTGTGTCTGTTGTGTTGATAGTTGGGATTCACGAATGCTTTATCTGTTGGGCCCGCCGCGCACGTGATGTAACGCATGGGTGATCTGCGAAAAACGCAGACCGCGCCGCAAAGGCGTCGTCATTCACCTGGGAGGGCACGACAGATGGCAATGGCAGCCGCGTTACCGCGGGCCGGAGAGACCGTAAGGCCGATGACGGCGGGCGAGAAGAAGGTCATCCTGGCCTCGTCGCTCGGCACCGTCTTCGAATGGTACGACTTCTTCCTCTACGGCTCCCTCGCAACCGTGATCGGAGCGCAGTTCTTCTCGGCCTATCCGGAAGCCACGCGCAACATCTTCGCCCTTCTCGCCTTCGCCGCCGGCTTCATCGTGCGCCCCTTCGGCGCCCTGGTGTTCGGACGCCTCGGCGACCTCGTGGGCCGCAAGCACACGTTCCTCGTCACCATCCTCATCATGGGCATCTCGACCTTCGCGGTCGGCCTGCTGCCCTCCTACAACACGATGAACGCCTACGGGATCGGCTGGGTCGCGCCCGTGTCGCTGCTCGTCCTGCGGATGCTCCAGGGTCTGGCGCTCGGCGGTGAGTACGGCGGCGCGGCGGTCTACGTTGCCGAGCACGCGCCC
Organism: Methylobacterium sp. J-067; assembly: GCF_022829465.1. GTDB lineage: Bacteria > Pseudomonadota > Alphaproteobacteria > Rhizobiales > Beijerinckiaceae > Methylobacterium > Methylobacterium litchii. The sequence goes on along the minus strand of NZ_JAKSXZ010000108.1, from coordinate 164,774 downwards.
GTCGGCCGGCGGGGCTTCTACACCTCGTTCATCCAGGCGACCGCGACGCTGGGCCTGCTGCTCTCGCTGATCATCATCCTGTCGACGCAGGGCTATGTGAACAGCGCGTTTGCGGCCACCACGATCACCAACGCCGACGGCACCACGAGCACGCTCACCGCCTTCCAGGTGTGGGGCTGGCGCATCCCGTTCCTCGTGTCGGTGGCGCTGCTCGCGGTCTCGGTCTGGATCCGCCTTCAGATGAGCGAGAGCCCGGCCTTCAAGAAGATGAAGGAAGAGGGCACCCATTCGAAGGCGCCGCTCTCGGAGGCCTTCGGCCAGTGGAAGAACGCCAAGTGGGCACTGCTGGCGCTGCTCGGCCTCACCGCCGGCCAGGCGGTGGTCTGGTACACCGGCCAGTTCTACGCGCTGTTCTTCCTGCAGAGCATCCTGAAGGTCGATCAGTTCACCGCCAACGTGATGGTGGCGTGGTCGCTGCTCGCGGTGACGGGCGGGTTCCTCGTCTTCGGCGCGCTCTCGGACAAGGTCGGCCGCAAGCCGATCATCCTCGGTGGCTGCCTCCTCGCGGCCCTTACCTACTTCCCGCTGTTCAACATGCTGACAGCCAGCGCCAACCCGGCGCTGCACGCGGCCCAGACGGACGTGCCGGTGGTGGTGAAGACCCACACCGCCGATTGCTCGTTCCAGTTCAACCCGGTCGGCACGGCCAAGTTCACGAAGGAGTGCGACGTCGCCAAGGCGCTGCTCGCCCGCTCGGCCGTGAACTACACGACCGAGAACCAGTCGGCCGGGACGCCGACCGTCGTCACCGTCAAGGGGAAGGACTTCCCCGTGGCTGATCCGGCCTTCGCCAAGTCGGTGTCGGCGGCGCTCACCGTGGCGGGCTACCCCTCGGCCACGGCGAACCCGACCGTGATCAAGGCCGCGCATCCGCTCGACATCTTCACGAGCCAGAAGCTCGCGGTGATCGGGATCCTGTTCATCCTCGCGGTCTACGTGACGATGGTCTACGGCCCGATCGCCGCCGCGCTGGTGGAGCTGTTCCCGAGCCGGATCCGCTACACCTCGATGTCGCTGCCCTACCACATCGGCAACGGCTGGTTCGGCGGTCTCCTGCCCGCCACCGCCTTCGCGATGGTGGCCCAGACCGGCGACATCTACTACGGCCTCTGGTACCCGATCGTGATCGCGCTCTTCACCTTCGTGGTGGGCCTGATCTTCATCCCCGAGACCAAGGACCGGGATCTCCTGGCCTGATCGCCGGACTTGAGATCGACCCCCTCGCCCAGCCCCACGGTGCGAGGGAGTCTTCGTTTCAGTGCCGGAAGTGGCGGTGCCCGGTGAAGACCATCGCCAGCCCCGCCTCGTCGGCGGCGGCGATCACTTCGTTGTCGCGCATGGAGCCGCCCGGCTGGATCACCGCCGTGGCCCCGGCCTCGGCGGCGGCGAGCAGGCCGTCCGCGAAGGGGAAGAACGCGTCGGAGGCGACCACCGCCCCCTTGGCGAGGCTCTCGGCGAGGCCGAGCCGGTCGGCGCCCTCGCGGGCCTTCCAGGCGGCGATGCGCGAGGAATCGACCCGCGACATCTGCCCGGCGCCGACGCCCACCGTTGCGCCGTCCTTCACGTAGACGATGGCGTTCGACTTCACGTGCTTGGCGACGCGGTAGGCGAAGCGCATGTCGGAGGCCTCGGCCTCGGTCGGCGCCCGCTTGGTGACGACCTGGAACGGCATCTCATCGACCACCACCGCGTCGCGGCCCTGGACGAGCAGGCCGCCCGAGAGCGTCCGCACCGTGACACCGGGGGCGCGCGGGTCGGGAAGGCCGCCGGCGAGGAGCAGGCGCAGGTTCTTCTTGCCCGCGAGGATGGCGATGGCCTCCTCGCTCGCCCCGGGGGCGATGATGACCTCGGTGAAGATCTCCACGATCTTGCGCGCGGCCTCGGCGTCGAGGGTCCGGTTCAGGGCGACGATGCCGCCGAAGGCCGAGACCGGATCGCAGGCGAGCGCCCGCTCGTAGGCTTCGAGCAGGCTCCCGCCCTCGGCCACGCCGCAGGGGTTGGCGTGCTTGATGATCGCCACCGCCGCCGTGCGGGCCGAGTCGAACTCCGCGACGCATTCGTAGGCGGCGTCCGTGTCGTTGAAATTGTTGAAGGACAACTCCTTGCCCTGAAGCTGCCGGGCGGTCGCCACGCCCGCGCGCGGGATGCCGGGCGAGCGGTAGAAGGCGGCGCTCTGGTGCGGGTTCTCGCCGTAGCGCAGCCCCTGGGCGAGGCTGCCGCCGAAGGCGCGGAAGGGCTGCGGCTCGTCCACCTCGAACCGCGTCGTCATCCAGTTGGCGATGGCCGCGTCGTAGGAGGCGGTGCGGGCATAGGCCTTCTGCGCCAGCTTGCGGCGTAGGGCGAAGCCGAGCGTGCCGTCGCCGGCCTCCAGGGCGTCGAGGACCGTGCCGTAATCCGAGACGTCGGTCACAACCGCCACGTCGGCGTGGTTCTTGGCCGCCGCGCGGATCATCGCCGGGCCGCCGATGTCGATGTTCTCGATGCAATCCTCTTCGGGCTTGTCGGCCGCGATCGTCGCCTCGAACGGGTAGAGGTTCACCACGAGGAGGTCGATGGCGCCGATCCCGTGCGCGGCCAGCGCCGCCTGATGCTCCGGGTTGTCGCGGATCGCGAGCAGGCCGCCATGGACCGCCGGGTGCAGGGTCTTCACCCGCCCATCCATCATCTCCGGGAAGCCGGTGAGGTCCGCCACCTCCGTGACCGGGATACCAGCCTCCTTTAGCGCCTTGAAGGTCCCGCCCGTCGAGACCAGCGCGATGCCGCGCGTGTCGAGGGCGCGGGCGAAGTCGACGAGGCCGGCCTTGTCGGAAACGGACAGGAGCGCGCGGGACACCCGCACGTGATCGTGGGTCATGGGTCGTGCCGAAGTAATTGTATGTCGCGGTGCGCTACCATGGAACCGCCGCGCGCGGCCAGCCTCGGCGGATGACCCTCCCCCGCCGCTGAAACCCTCAGCGGGTGCCATCCGCGAGGCGGGCGAAGGTCCAGCGCACCTCGGCCGCGTCGGTGACGGCGAGGTAGAGTACGATCTGGTCGGTGCGACGCGGCCCGCTGAGGCCGGCGAAGTAGACGCTCTCCTCGATGCGCACTTCGGCGCCCTCGGCATCGAACAGCCAGACCTCGCCGAGCGCGGAGGCGAGCTCGATCCCGCCGGGCACATGGCGCACGGCGATGGCGGGATGGATGTGGAAGCGCACCGCCACGGAGAGCCCGCGCGTGCGCCCCGGCAGGCGGGAGGTCGCGCCCTTGCCCTGGCGCATGAAGGCATCGTGCCCTTCGAGGCGCCCCTCCTCTGACAGGAGGTGCCAGCGCCGTTCGTGAACAAGCCCGAATTCCTGCAGGTAGCCGTCGTGCCGGGCGGCGAGGACGATGCCGTCCGCCTGCTCGTCGCGCTCGGCGGCGACAGCCAGCGGCCCGCGCAGCACCACGGGGCCCATCCGGCGGCTGATCCAGGCGCTCATGCGCCGCTCCCACCACCAGCCCGATTTCACCACGAAGCGGCAGGAGGAGGCATCCGACACCGTCGCGGTGGAATGCGCCGCCGTCGAGCGCGCGAGGAGGCGCATGTCCGGCCCGCTCGCCGGCAGGCCGCAATTCACGACGATCCGCTGCGGCCCGCTCGACATCTCGAAGGACAGGCAGCCCGCCCCGGCGCTCACTGAGTAGGGCAGCGGCGCGCAGGCCCCGACATCGGCGGTGAGGACGACGCGCCCGCCCTCCATCCGTTCGTAGCCGGAATTGGGGGCGTGCATCATCGGCCGCCCGAACGTGTCGTCGTAAACGAGGAGCGTCGCGAGGTGGTCCGCGTCGGTGGCGCCCATGCCGTTGAAGTGGCTGAGCGAGGCATCCGGGTGGCGCAGCAGCCGCAGCAGCGGCAGCATTCGGTCGATGGCGCGCAGCAAAGCGGCCGGCGGCTCGACGGAGCGGCTGAGGAAGGCCTGCCGCAGGGGCAGGAGATCGAGCAGCAACTCCATGCCGAAGCGCGGATTGCGCGAGCGGTGGCCGCCATCGGCCAGGATCTGCCGTTCCAGTTCGCGCGAGAGCACCCGCGTCGCCCGGCGCAGGATCGACTGGATCCCCTCGCAGCACAGGCCGGCGTAGCAGAGCGCCACCGCCGCGTTCAGCCGCGCGGCCGGCATCACGCCCTTGCGCAGGTCGCGCTCCAACTGCTGCGCGTTGCGGCCGATGGCCCGCAGGAAGCTGTCGTAGAAGCCGTGATCGGCCCCTTCCAGCACCAGGGGCGACTGGCACAGGAACGAGATCAACCGCCGCGCGGCGACGGGCGTCTGCCGTGCCAGGACCGGATCGCCCCGGCCGGCGATGAAATCGGAGACGAAGCTGCGGGCGTTGGCGCGGGCCAGCGCCGTGTCCGCCGCGCGCAGGTGGCGCAGCCAGCCAAAGCCGTAGAGCTCGTCCGCCCATTCCGGCGAGGGCGGCGCGTAATCGAAGGGCGAGCCGCCGCCGGCCGCGAGGGAGCGGCCCGCGAAGACGAAGAGCCCGGCATAGATGTCGTCGGCGAAGGTCGCGTCGGAGGTACGCAGATCCTGCGGCGCGATCACCAGGGCGCCGACGCGGACACGCGCGAGGATTGCGGGCGGCGCACTGACGCGCGCGGCGGCGGCCCGCGCGGTGCGCGCGACCTCCCGCCCGACCAGCCGGTACAATCGCCAGCGGTCAGGCCCCCAGCCATCAGGCCCCCAAGCCACGCGTTCTCCCATGACTTCAGGCCCGGGAGACCTCACGGTCGAGGTTCGGCCGGCACCCTCCCTCCTCAAGGTAGGGCGGGCCTCTTAACCATTGGTTTACGCTGTGTCAGCCCACCCGGCTTCCTCAGCGCGGCGCTAGGGCGGTCTCGAAGGCCTTCACGTTCGCGGCGATCATCGCGAGATAGGTCGGCGCCGGGCCGTCCGGCGGGGAGAGCGCGTCCGAATAGACCTCGCCGCCGATCCGGGCGCCGCTCTCGCGGGCGATGCGCTCCATCTGGCGCGGGTCGGTCACGGTTTCGAGGAACACCGCCGGCACCTTCTCCTTGCGGATCTGGGTGATGATCTTGGCCACGTCGCGCGGGCTCGCCTCGCTCTCCGTGGAGAGGCCCTGCGGCGCCAGGATCGTCAGCCCATATGCCGAGCCGAAATAGCCGAACGCATCGTGCGTGGTGATGAGCCGGCGGTTCTGCGGCGGGATCCGCTCGAGGGCGGCGCGCACGTCCCGGTCGAGGGCGTCGAGCTTGGCCTCGTATGCCGTCGCGGCGGCGGCATAGTCGGCGGCATGGGCCGGATCGACCTTCGCCAGCCCTTCGCGGATGTTAGCGACGTAGATCTTCACGTTCGCGACACTCTGCCAGGCATGGGGATCGATGTCGTCGTGCCCGTGGCCGGCATGGGCGTGCGGATCGGCCTCCGCGATGGTTGGGACGCCCCGGCTCGCGATGACGATGGGGGCCTTCGTGCCGGAGGCGCGGATCAGCCGCTCGATCCAGCCTTCGAGGCCGAGCCCGTTCACGAAGACGATGTCCGCCTTCGCGAGCGTCCGCGCATCCCCCGGCGCGGGGTTGAAGGTATGGACGTCCGAGCCCGGCCCGACCAAGGTCGTCACCTCGACGTGGCGCCCGCCGACCTGCCGCACGAGGTCTCCGAGAATCGAGAAGGTCGCCACCGCGCGCACGGGCCCGTCCTCCGCGAAGGCCGAGCACCCCGACCCCAGAACGAGGGCGATCACAGCCGCCATCCGCACCAATCCACGCACCGCGAGTCTCCCTGCCATCGCGGCCTGATAATGTAACACTATTACATACACAAGGTGGATACATCGCCGGCGCCTGATGGCGGTCGGACGCGCGTTTCGGCGCCTGTCCCGAACCACGAGGAGATCACGATGTCCCGTCGCACCACCGCCCTGCTCGCCACCGGCCTCGTCGGCTTCGGGCTCGCGGGGGCCGCCTGGGCGCATGACCGGCATCACGGCGGAATGCATGGCCGCTGGAGCGCCCTGACGCCGGAAGACCGCGCCGCCTTCGCCGATGCTCGGATCGCCGCGATCCATGCCGGCCTCAAGCTGACGCCCGATCAGGAAAAGCTCTGGCCGCCGGTCGAGGCCGCGATGCACGACATGGCCAAGATGCGCCAGCAGCGCCGGGCCGCGATGGAGAACGGACCGCGCTTCGCCGACGATGCGCCCGCCGCCCTGCGGGCCATGGCCGACATGGCCTCCGCGCGGGCCGACGCCCTGCGCAAGCTCGCCGATGCGACGCAGCCGCTCTACGCGAGCCTCGATCAGGACCAGAAGCGCCGCGCGCTGATCCTGTCGCGTCCGATGGGGCCGATGGGCGGGCCGGGCTGGCGCCATCACCACCATGATCGCGACGACGAGCACGGGCCGGAGGGCGACGGTCGCTGAGTCGGCTTTCTGCCGGAATGACTTGATCCGCAGCGGCGGGGGCGTCACACCGCCTCCGCCGCCCCGCTTCCCGGGCCGGCGACGAGGTTCGAACCGGACTTTCCATGGCACGCCTGCCCGGCGACACGGCCCCCCTGCTCGCCCGGCTGTGGCGGGAATGGCTTTCCCCCCACCGCGCGGTCCTCGCCATTGTCCTGGTGCTGATCGCCGTAGTCGGCGCCTCGACGGGGCTCTACCCGGCGCTCATCAAGGCAGCCTTCGACGCGTTCGACCGCAAGGACGCCTCGGCCATCGCGTACGGGCCGGTCATCGTGGTGCTCGTCACGTCTCTGCGCGGCTTCGCCCTCTACGGACAGACAGTACTGACCAACAAGGTCGTCACCCGCGTTGAGGCCGACATGCAGGCCGCCCTCTACGGGCACCTCATCGAGGCCGACCTCGCCCAGCTTGGGCGGGAAAGCCCCGCCGCGCTCACCCAGCGCTTCACCACCGATTTCGCCTTCATCAAGGAGGCGCTGACCCGCATCTCGACGGTGCTCCTGCGCGACATCGCCATGCTGGTCGGGCTCGTGGCCGCCCTTCTCTGGATGGACCCGATCCTGACCCTGGTCGCGGGCGTCACCGTGCCCTTCGTCGCCGGGCCCATCGGCAAGATCGGCAAGAAGCTGCGGAAGGTCTCCACCTCGACGCAGGAGCAGATGGGCGCCACCGCGAGCCTCATCTCCGAGAGCCTGCAGGGCGCCCGCGTCGCCAAGACCTTCGCCATGGAGGGCTACCTGAAGGGCCGCGCGGCCGAATCCCTCGATGAGGTCCGCCGCCTGAAGATGAAGGCGGCCAACGCGCGGGGACGGCTCGATCCGCTCCTCGAAATCGGCGGCGGCCTCGCGGTGGCGGTGGTGCTGGTCCTCGTCGGCCAGCGGGTGCTGAACGGCGACCGCACGGTCGGTGATTTCACCGGCTACGTCGCCGCGCTGCTGCTCGCCGCCCAGCCGGCGCGGGCGCTCGGCAACCTTAACGCCATCCTGCAGGAGGCGGCGGCGGCGCTGCGGCGCTACTTCGACCTGATGGACGAGGCGCCCACGATCCGCGAGGCGCCGGGCGCGGTGCCGCTCAGGGTCGGCGCGGGCGAGATCCGCTTCGAGGCGGTGCGCTTCCGCTACCGCGCCGACGCGCCGGCCCTGGAAGGCATCGACCTCACCGCCCCGGCGGGCGGCGTGACGGCCCTCGTCGGCCGTTCCGGTTCGGGCAAGTCGAGCCTGCTGAATCTCGTGCCCCGGCTTTACGACGTCGATGCCGGCCGCGTGCTGATCGACGGGCAGGACGTGCGCAGCGTCACCCTCTCCTCCCTGCGGGCGGCGGTGGCCGTCGTCTCGCAGGAGGTCGTGCTGTTCGACGACACCATCGCCGCCAACATCGGCTTCGGACGCCCCGGCGCCTCGCAGGCTGAGATCGAGGCGGCGGCCGAGGCGGCGGCGGCGCACGGCTTCGTCTCCGCTTTGCCGGGGGGCTACGCGTTTCGCGTCGGCTCCGGCGGCGGGCGGCTCTCCGGCGGCGAGCGCCAGCGCATCGCGCTCGCCCGCGCCTTCCTGAAGGACGCGCCGATCCTCCTCCTCGACGAGGCGACCTCCGCCCTCGATTCGGAGTCGGAGCGCCTCGTGCAGGAGGCGCTGGCCCGGCTGATGCGCGGGCGCACCGTCCTCGTCATCGCCCACCGCCTCTCCACCGTGCGCGATGCGGGGCTGATCGCGGTGATGGAGGCCGGACGCGTCATCGAGACCGGCCGGCACGACGACCTCGTGGTGCATGGCGGCGCCTATGCCCGCCTGCGCCGCCTGCAACTCAGCGACGACCCGATGGTGCCGGAGGACAGTGGCGTCCCGGCGCAGACCACGCCATAAGGCATCGGATGCGCTCCCCGCCGCTGCGGACGCCCGTCCCACGCGGGGAGCGCGCCGGAACATGGGTCCGGAGCCGCGCCGTCCCGCCGTGAGGAAGGCGCGGGTCCGACCGAGAGGACCTGACCGTGAGCGACCTGACGTTCGAGATCGAGACCAACCCGGCCCCCCGCTCGGCCGAGGACCGCGCCGCCCTGATGGCCAATCCGGGCTTCGGCAAGGTGTTCACCGACCACATGGCCATCGCCCGCTACAGTGCGGGGCGTGGCTGGCACGATGCGCGGATCACCGCGCGGGCCCCCATTCCCCTCGATCCGGCGGCGGCGGTCCTGCACTACGCCCAGGAGATCTTCGAGGGCCTGAAGGCCTACCGCACCGCCGATGGCGGCGCCGCCCTGTTCCGGCCGGAGGCGAACGCCCAGCGCTTCCGCCGCTCGGCCGAGCGCATGGCGATGGTGCCCTTTCCCGAGGAGGCGTTCATCGACGCGCAGCGCAAGCTCGTGGAGATCGACCGCACCTGGATCCCCGACACGGCGGACGGCAGCCTGTACCTGCGCCCGTTCATGATCGCCAACGAGGTGTTCCTCGGCGTGAAGCCGGCGACGGAATACCTCTTCATCACCATCGCTTCGGCGGTCGGCTCCTACTTCAAGGACCCGAACGGCACCGTCACCGTGTGGCTCTCCGAGCATTACACCCGCGCCGCCCCCGGCGGCACGGGCGCGGCCAAGTGCGGCGGCAATTACGCGTCGAGCCTCGCCGCCCAGGCCGAGGCGGCGAGCAAGGGCTGCGAGCAGGTGGTGTTCCTCGACGCAGCCGAGCGCCGCTACGTCGAGGAACTCGGCGGCATGAACGTGTTCTTCGTCTTCGAGGACGGCACGCTGCTGACCCCGCCGCTGTCCGACAGCATCCTGCCCGGAATCACGCGCGACTCGATCATCACCCTCGCCCGCGAGGCGGGGCTGACCGTGCGCGAGGAACTCTACGCCATCGACCAATGGCGCGAGGACGTGCGCTCCGGTCGCCAGACCGAGGCCTTCGCCTGCGGCACGGCGGCGGTGATCACGCCCATCGGCCGCGTGCGCGGCCGGGAGGACGACTTCACCATCGGCAACGCCGTCGCCGGCCCTGTGGCGCGCCGCCTGCGCAGCCTGCTGGTCGACATCCAGCGGGGCAACACCAACGACTCGCACGGCTGGTTCCAGAAGGTCTTCTAGGACCGCCCCCCGCCGGCGGCCCATGATGGTCGCCGGCGAAGCACAACCGCCGATTGCGGTCGCCGAACTACAGTATTCAGAATTGTATTTACGCCGAGAACGGCGAAAACACTTTTGATCGGCTCCGCGAAGCGGTACAGCGAGGGTATGGGCCCCTCTCGACCGCATTGCCACTCGGAGACGTACTCATGCTGCTGCCGGATACGGCGCTGCGCTCGATGAAAGTGATGTTCGCGACGCCCTGTTACATCTCGGCGGTGTCGATGAACTACGTCACAAGCATCTACGCCCTCGCCTATTCATGCTCGCAGATGGGCATGACGACGCAACTGGCGATGCGCAGCGAGAGCCTGATCACCCGCGCCCGGAACCGAATGGTGCGGGACTTCCTGGCCGACGAATCGCTGACCCACCTGTTCTGGATCGATTCCGACATCGCCTTCACGCCGCAGGCGGTCTACCGCATCCTGCTGGCCGACCGGGACATCTGCTCCGGCGTCTATCCGCTGAAGATCGATTACTGGCCGCAGGACGGCCTGCCGGCCGGCATGACCTACCCGGAATTCCAGCGGCGCTACACGCAATACGCCTTCAACCCCGTGGGCCAGGGCCGGGAACCGCTCCCACCCTATACGGACGGTGACGGGTTCATCGAAGTCGCGGAGGCCACGACCGGCTTCATGGCGATCAAGCGCGACGTCTTCAAGAAGATGATGCGGCATTACCCGGAGCTGCAATACGTCCCGGACGGGCGGGAGAAGGACCCCCTCGCCCACCTCTACTGGCTGTTCTTCGATTGCATGGTCGACCCCGATTCGGGCCGCTACCTGTCGGAGGATTACGCGTTCTGCCGGCGCTGGCGCGACATGGGCGGCAAGGTCTACGCCGACCTGCACTCGAAGCTGGATCACCTCGGCCAACACACCTACCAGGGCGATTTCCGCGCGAGCCTCATCGCGCAGGGCCACCTCTAAGATCCTGCGGCATCCTCAGATTCGCCTCTTTCCTCCGGCAGGGCTCGCCCGCATCGGCACGGAGGCCCTCTCGTTGATCCGCTTCGAGAACGTCACGAAGGTCTACAAGACGGACGGCCATCGCCGCACCATCCTAGAGCAGGCGTCCTTCACCCTGAAGCCGGGCATTTCCTACGGCATCCTGGGCATCAACGGCGCCGGCAAATCCACCACGATGCGGCTCATCGCGGGTACGGAGGAGCCGACCCGGGGGGTGGTGAAGCGCGGCCTGCGGGTCTCCTGGCCGCTCGGCTTCGGCGGCGGCTTCCACCCGATGATGACCGGTCGCGACAACGTCAAGTTCATCGCCCGCATCTACGGCGAGGATCCGAAGCGCGTGCTCGACTTCGTTGAGGATTTCTCCGAACTCGGCAGCTACCTCGACGTGCCGATCCGAACCTATTCCTCGGGCATGAACGCCCGGCTCGCCTTCGGGATGAGCATGGCGATCCCGTTCGATTGCTACCTGATCGACGAGGTCACGTCGGTGGGTGACGGGCGCTTCGCCCGACGCTGCGAGGAGGTGTTCTCGCAGCGGCGCAAGCACGCCGACGTCATCATGATCTCCCACTCGATGGAGGTCATCCGGGGCTGGTGCACGCAGGGCATCGTGCTCCTCAACGGCCGCGCCATCGTCTACGAAGACGTGAACGACGCGATCGAGGTCTATCACCGCCTCAACGCCTAAGGCCCGGCGCTGCGCTGCGCTGCGCTGCGCTGCGCCGACATGCTTTTGCCGTGAGGTCCTGGCAAGGCAGATCGCTGCAGGGGTCGATGGCCGGCCATCGTGTCGGCGCCGGACGTTCGGACAGATCGGGAATCACTCGATGAACATGGAGATCGGCAAGCCCGAGGGCAGGCCGCTCACGCCGGCCGACCGGCAGCAGCAGATCGCGGAATCGCTCCGGCAATTCGCGCGGATGTCGCGCTTCGCCGACCGCCGCAAGGGCATCCGGTCGTACCAGAGCCACGTCAAGAGCGACCCCTGGGTGCCGGTCCTGTTCGTGATCTGCTTCGTGCTGCCCGCCCTCGCGGGTGCGATCTATTACGGGCTGATCGCGTCTGACCGTTACGTCACCGAGGCGCGCTTCGCCATCCGCCCCGCCATCGGCAGCGCCGAGAAGGCGACGCCGGATTCGGTCGGCACCAATGCCGGCGTGCCGCAGCAGATGATCGCGCAGGATACGCTGATCACCTACAGCTACATTCTCAGCCGGCCGATGGTTGAGACCATCGAGAAGCAATTGCCGGTGCGTGAATGGTTCAGCCGCGACAGCATCGACTTCCTGTCGCGGTTCGATGCCGACAAGCCGATCGAGAAGTTCATCAAATACTGGAAGCAGCGGGTCGAGGTGGATGTGGAATCCTCCTCCGGCATCATGAGCCTGTGGGTCGAGGCGTTCGACCCCGACGAGTCCCTGGCCATCTCCAAGGCCGTCCTCAAGGAGGCGGAGCGGATGGTCAACGAACTCAGCATGACCGCCCGCAACGACGCCCTCGCGGAGAGCGATCGCGAGTTGAAGCTCGCCGACGAGCGCTTGCGGAAGGTGAGCCTCGCCGTGCGCGACCTGCGCAACCGCGAAGGCGTCCTCGACGCGCAGAAGAGCAACGAGGCCAACCTCAAGGTCATCTCGGAGTTGCGGGCGAACCGCATCAACCTCGCGGTGCAGCTCGCCATCGGCCAGCGCGACCTCGGGCCGGAATCCCGCCGGATCATGGACCTCAAGCAGCAGATCCGCGACATCGACGAGAACGTCGCGCGGATCGAGAAGGCCTCGGCGACCCAGGATCCGGAACAGAAGCGCGTCCTGTCCGAGGCGCTGACCCGGTTCGAGGCCCTGGAAAACGAGCGCAAGAACGCGACGAAGTACTACGAGCTGGTGCTGGCCGCCCACGAGCGCGCCCGCATCGTGGCCGCGCGGCAGATCGAGTTCTTCAGCCCCATCGTCCAGCCGGTCAGAGCGGAATCCTCCACCCAGCCCCGGCGTCTGCTGATGACCAGCCTCATCGCGGCGGGGGCGGCGCTCCTGTTCGCCGCGGCCCTGTTCGTCCGCAAGCTGATGGAATGAACGACCCCCGAGCGGCTTGAAGGAGGAATAGACCCGGATTACACTGCGCCGAGCGCGCCAATACAGTACAAGTTGTTGCTTTCACAGCTTACAACTTAGCAGCGCATCCGGCACGGTGAATTGGAATGAATCCCGGCGAACACGCTGTCTGCGTCGCGATCAACGACAACGACCGGGCGTGGTACGAGATGCTGGTCCCCTTCATCCTCTCGCTGCGGCAGGGGGATTACCGGGGCCACATCGCGGTGATCGGCTTCGGCCTGTCCCAGCGGAAGATCGACATCTTGCGCGGCCAGCACGTCAACGTGGTGCTGGCCGAGGAGCCCTCCTTGCCGGTGGGGCGCTATCTCGAAGTCGCGCGGATCTGCGATCTCAATCCCGGCTTGAGCAAGATCGCCCTCTACGACGCCGACATCTGGTTTCCGAGCGAGACGTTCGACCTGTTCTCACTGGTCGAGGGCCACGACATCCATGTCTGCAAGGACGCCTATCTCTGCGATTTCGTCACCGACCCGCTGATCGGCCCGCTCAGGCAGGTTCACACGCAGATGGTGCGGGACGAGGTGGTGCATCTCTACGGCAGCGCCCTGCAAGCCGGGCTCATCGCCGGCACCGCGCAGGCGTGGCGGGATTTCGCGGCCCATGTCCGCGATTGCCAGAGCCGCGTCGGCACCGATTTCCGCGTGACCTACGGCCTGGACACGACCTTCCTGCACCTGTGGGGCGCGAAGGAGCGTGTGAAGCTCCTGCCGGAAACGCAGAACTTCGTCACCAAGTTCGGCGTGAAGGAAGGGCGGGACGCCCATTGCCGGGTCGTGCTGTCCTCGGCCTCGGGCCCGATCCGGGGCCTGCACATGACGACGGACATACGATACCTAAATAGCTGGCGTTTTCACAATATTCGTGACGGCCACGCCCTGCGGGCCGGGCAGCCCTTCGCCCTGACGGAGTCGCTGGTCGCGCCGTTGAAGGCCATGCCGGCGCAGGTCGAAGGCGCCGCGACGGCGATGGGGTTCGAAATCCTGTCCATTGACGGCGAGGAGGGCGCGCATTGGCACGCGTTCCGTGACGGCGACGGCTTCAGCATTGTCGGCGCGGGCAATCACGAAATCCGGTTTCGGACCACCCGGCGGTTCGAATCGCTGGCCCTCACCGTCATGTACCTCTCCGGCCATCCGGCGCCGATCCGGGCGCGGATCGTGATTGCGGGCCAAGAAATCGTGATCACCAGAGATCTAAGCAGATCCGTTTGGCTCACGGCGCCGCACGGGACGGAGGTGTTCCTACAATCGGAAAGCCTGCCCGGGCAGAACTGCAAGATCATCTGGATCCTGTCCGAGCGCCACGCCCTCCTGCAGGTAGCGCCCACCTAGGGCCGGTTGCCGCCGAAGACCTGATGCGGCGCCTTCTCGGCCTCGTCCCCTGCCGTGCCGCCGGTCCAGCCCTCGGCGCGCCAGCCTTCCGCCCGCTCGTCGAGGTCGATCGAGCCCGCTTCCTTAAGCGCCGCGATCACCTGATCTGCCCGGCCCGCTTCGCTGCGCACCGTCACGAGGGTGCCGCCCCGGCGAACGCCCTCCGCATAGGCCGCCGCCTCGGTCTCGTTCATGCCGGCGCCCGTGAGCCCTCCGACGAGACCGCCCGCCGCGGCGCCGATCCCCGCGCCGGTCAGGGCCGAGACGAGCCAGCCGGCGGCCACCACCGGCCCGACGCCCGGAACGGCGAGCATCCCGAGCCCGGCGAGCAGCCCCGCGCCGCCGCCGAGAAGGGTGCCCACGGTCGCGCCGGTCCCGGCCGTTCCGGCATTCCCCGTCCCGGCGGCGTTGGCCTCGGCCTCGCCGGCCACCGGGGCGGTGCCGGGCGCGGAGACGTCGGGCGCATCGGGGGAATGGCTCGCGACGATGGCGATGTCGGCATGGGGGATGCCGAGGGCTTCGAGGCGCTCCACGGCGGCCTGCGCATCCGCGTAGCGTTCGAACAGGGCGGTGACGGCGCGGTCCGGCATAAAGCCTCCTTCGATCCTGCCCGATCAAACCCCGGGGCGGCGCGCGGTTCCGGTTAACGGGCCGCTAACCATCCGCCCGGCAAATCTTGCCGGGTGGGACGGGCGGGGCCCGGCGGGGGAGCGGAATGAGCGAGGTGGCCACGCCGACGGGTGGGGGGATCGGCGGCGCGGCGGCGTTCCTCGGCCAGATCGGCCTGCCGAGCCGGGGCGACCTTCAGGCGCTCTCGCGCCGGTCGGACCTGTTCCTCGCGACGGGCGTGCTCGGCATCCTCGCGGTGCTCATCTTCCCGCTGCCCTCGGTGCTGCTCGATCTGCTGCTGGCGGTGTCGATCATCCTGTCGGTGCTGATCATGATGGTGGGGCTGTCGATCGACAACCCACTGGAATTCACCGTCTTCCCGACATTGCTGCTCATCGCGACGATGCTGCGGCTCGCCCTGAACCTCGCCTCGACGCGGCTGATCCTCGGCCACGGGCACGAGGGCACCGCCGCCGCCGGCCACGTCATCGAGGCGTTCGGCCAGTTCGTGATGGGCGGCAATTTCCTCATCGGGATCATCGTCTTCGCGATCCTCATCATCGTGAACTTCGTCGTCATTACGAAGGGCTCGGGGCGCATCGCCGAAGTCGCGGCGCGCTTCACCCTCGATGCGATGCCCGGCAAGCAAATGGCCATCGACGCCGATCTCTCGGCGGGGCTCATCGACGAGAAGGCCGCCAAGGCCCGCCGCGCCGCCCTCGAAGAGGAATCGGCCTTCTTCGGCGCCATGGACGGCGCCTCGAAGTTCGTGCGCGGCGACGCGGTGGCGGCGCTGCTCATCACCTTCATCAACGTCATCGGCGGCATCATCATCGGCGTGGCGCAGCAGGGCCTGAGCTTCGGCGACGCCGCCAAGAGCTACACCCTGCTCACCATCGGCGACGGACTCGCGAGCCAGGTGCCGGCGCTCATCGTCTCGACGGCCGCCGGCATCCTCGTCTCGAAGGCCGGCGTGCGCGGCGCCGCCGACAAGGCGCTCGGCAAGCAGCTCGCCAACTACCCGAAGGCCCTCGGCATGTCGGCAGCGGTCATGCTGCTGATCGGCCTCCTGCCCGGCATGCCGATCCTGCCCTTCATGTTGCTCGGCGGGGGAGCGGGCTACGCCGCCTGGAAGCTCAACAAGACGGCCAAGGAGGCGCCGGTTGTCGATGCGCAGGGCAAGCCGGTGGAGCCCGCACCCGGCGGCGCCGCCGCGAAGGAGGAGACGGTCACCGACCTCCTGAAGCTCGACGACCTGAAACTGGAGATGGGCTACGCCCTGCTGCCGCTGGTGAACGGCGAGGGGCAGGACAGGCTCACCGACCAGATCAAGGCCCTGCGCCGCCAGCTGGCGGCCGAACTCGGCTTCGTGATGCCCTCGGTGCGCATCCTCGACAACGTACAGCTCGACGCCAACGCCTACGTGGTGCGGGTGAAGGAGATCGAGGCCGGCACAGGCAAGATCTTCCCGGGCCAGTTCATGGCGATGGACCCGATGGGCGGGCAGGTCCAGCTGCCCGGCCAGCACATGCTGGAGCCGACCTTCGGCCTGCCCGCGACCTGGATCGACGCCTCCCTGCGCGACGACGCCCAGCTCAAGGGCTACACGGTGGTGGATGCCGCCACCGTCGTCTCGACTCATCTCACTGAGGTCATCAAGGCGCATGTCTCCGAGCTTCTGAACCATGTCGAGGTGCAGAAGCTGATGCGCGAATTGCCGAAGGAGCACGGCGACCTGCTCAAGGAGGTCTGCCCGTCGCAGATCTCCACCACCGGCATCCAGCGCGTGCTGCAATTCCTCCTGTCCGAGCGGGTCTCGATCCGCGATCTCGGCACCATCGTGGAGGGCATCGCGGAGGTCGCCGGGGGCGTGAAGAACCCGCGCGACGTCGTGGAGCATGTCCGCGCCCGCCTCGGCCGCCAGATCTGCGCCCAGTACCAGGGGCCGGACGGCGCCCTGCCCATCGTCACCCTGTCCCCCGCCTGGGAGCAGGCCTTCGCGGACTCGATCATCGGCGAGCGCGAGGAACGCTACCTCGCGATGCAGCCCTCCAAGCTTTCGGAGTTCGTGAACGCCGTGCGCGACCGGTTCGAATCGGCCGCGCGCATGGGCGAGATGCCGGTCCTCGTGACCTCGGCGCAGTCCCGGCCCTTCGTGCGCTCGATCATCGAGCGGTTCCGCCGAGAGACCCCGGTCATGAGCCAGGCCGAGATCCATCCCCGCGCCCGGCTGCGGACGGTCGGCTCGATCTGAGAGCCGTTCCCTGTCAGATCGGGATTCGGTAAGATGCGTTGTATCCGTGCAGGCACAACAACAAGTTGCAAAGGCCTAGCGCAATTTAACCGTGTCTATAGCGGAGAAATCAATCCTTAATACGTAGGATGGCTCCTTCACTGCATCGGCCATTGCATGCAGTCAGAGGGTTTGTCCGTGGAGATCACCCGCCAGGACACGTTCCGCGAGACGCCGGAAGTGCGGGCGCTGCTGGTGGCGGACCTCGCCTATTCGCTGGTTCCAACCAGCATCATGGGCGTGACGCTGGTTGGCGTCAGCCTGTTCATCCATGCCGCCATCGGTACGGACCTGCTGCTGGCCGCCGCGATCTGGGGCGGCCTCGCCTGCCTCGGAAAACTGGTGGTGATGGCGGTGCAGGTCCGCATGGCCCGAAACGGCATCCCCGATGCGCGGATGGCCGCGCGGTTCGAGGCGGCGCATCTCGTCGTGACCGTCGGGATGGCCTCGGCGGTGGGGGCCGTGACCTTCGCCGTCTTCCGCCAGTCCGGCCTCCAGCTTCAGTTGCTCGCGACCGGGATGCTGTTCGGCTACAGCTCCGGCATCGTCGCCCGCGTGGCGGTTCGGCCCGGCATCGCGATCACCTCCCTGCTCGTGGCGGGCGTGCCGGCCGTGAGCGCGGCGGCGTCATGGGACGACACGCCCCACCGGGTGATCGCCCTGATCTTCCTCGTCTTCCTGATCGGCTCCTTCGAGAGCGTACGCCACGCCCATTCCACCGCCGTGCGGCACGTCGCCGTGCGGATCGACATGGCCCGGCTCGCGCGCAAAGACCCGCTGACGGGCCTGGAGAACCGGCTCGGCCTGCGCCGGGCATTCGCGCGCCACGAGACCGAGACCGGTCCGCTGGTCGCGATCCACTGCCTGGATCTCGACGGCTTCAAGGGCATCAACGACCGCTTCGGCCACGCGGCGGGCGATGCCGTCCTGGCCGAGGTTGCGCGGCGCCTCGTCATGGCCGCGCCCGCCGACGCAACGGTGGCCCGGATGGGCGGCGACGAGTTCGTGGTGCTGCAGAGGGCCGTCCGCCGGCCGGAGGAGGCCGAGGATCTGGCCGACCGGATCCACGGGCAATTGCGCGAGCCGATGCGGATCGACGGGCGCGGCCTGAGCGTGGGGGTGAGCCTCGGCTATGCCGTCGCCGGGGCACGGGGGGCGCAGCTGGAAGACCTGCTGCGCCGGGCGGACGAGGCCTCGTACCGGGTCAAGCGGGCGGGCGGTGGGGTGTCGGCCGGAGCCGTCGCCCCGGCGCCCCGCCTGCGCGACGTGGCCTGAGCCGCGCTCAGACCGCCTTGCGCTTGAGGTCCCGCTCCAGTTCGTGGGCATCCAGGCCCGGCACCGAGACCGGCGCCTCCGGCACGGGCTTCGGCGGCCTCGGATGGGCGGCCGTGCCGATGGCGGCGGCGAGACGGGAGCGCTCGAAGGCCACCACGACGACGATCGAGATCAGCGCCGGAATCCAGAAGTAGAAGATGCGGAACACGATCACCGCCGCGATCACCGCGTCCTTCTGGGCGGCGTCGGTAATGTGCATGGCGGTGATGAACACGATCTCGAATACGCCGAGGCCGCCGGGGGCGTGCGAGGCGAGCGCCACGGAGAACGAGGCGAGGAAGATCGCGAGCACCGGGATGAAGCCGGGGTTCATGGCATCCGGCAGGGCGAAGTAGATGATGCCCGCCGCGCCGAGCAGTTCGAGGGGCGCCGCCAGGAGCTGGCGCGCCATGATGCCGGGGCGGGGATATTCGAGCTTGAACGAGCGGATGTGCAGCGGCCGAAGCCGCAGGATCGAGCCCGCCGCGTAGAGCGCCACGAAGGCGAGCATGCCGGCACCGACGATATAGGCGGTCTTCGGATCGGTGAGGAAGGTCGGCAGCTTGCCGTCGAGGCGGGTGAGGAGTTCGGGGTCGATGACGAGCGTCAGGCCGCCGAGGAACACCGTGCCGAGGAAGAAGGTGAAGGAGCACAGGGCGACCAGCACCGCCACCTGCGCCGCCGTGAGGCCCTTGGCCGTGTAGGCGCGGTAGCGCACCAGGGCGCCGGAGAAGACCGAGGCGCCGATGTTGTGCGAGAGCGCGTAGGTCGTGAACGAGCAGAGCGAGACGAACAGCCACGAGATGTGGCGCACGCCCAGATGCAGCAGCGCGATCCGGTCGTACCAGGCCAGGGCGGCGTAGGCGACGAGGGTCGAGAGCGCCGCGAGCAGGATCCGGTGAGGCGGGATCGCGAGGATCGCGTCGCCGATCGCCGAGATCGAGGTGGTCTTGAGCTCCTGATACAGGAAATAGCCCGAGATCGCGACGGCCGCGAGGCCGATGAGCGGCCAGAGGAACTCGCTGAGCTTCTTCATGGATGATGACGCCTCGGGAACGGCCCCTGATGCGCCACTAAGCGGCGCGCCGCAACCCGGTGGACCCGGTTGCCGGCGCGCTCCCATGTCATCCGATCGTGACGGTTTCGTGCAGGCTCAAGCGCGGGCGCGGTTGAGGCCGATTCCGTCCATGGCCGCCTGATCGCGGGCATTCTCGGCAGCGCGCTCGGCGGACCGCTCGCGGTCGTCGAGGATCTCGACCTTCTTCAACTCCTCGAAGGCTTCGCCGAGCTCGGCCTTCGCCTCGGCCAACTGGCCTTCGAGGGCTTGGGCCGATTGGCGCATGTTGTCCCGTCGGGTCGCCGCCGCGCGGGCATAGGTCGGGTACGCAAAGTGACCGACGTCGGTGATGCCGGCGCGGGACTCCTCCATGGCGACTTCCCGATCAAGTTCGGTCGCCATGCGGTTGAAGTCCGCCATCATCATCTCGATCTGGGTCACGCGGCGACGCTTCTCATCGACCTGAAAGCGTCGCAGGCGGATCAGCGTGTCACGCGATTTCATTGAGGGACGCTCACTCCACGCGGTGCGCGCCGGCCATTGCCGCCCGATGCGCGACTCGTTCAGGCTCCCCCGACGATCTGGGCGAGCCGTGCGTAACCATCGCTGATGGACGTTGCTTCTTCCTTACCCTGCCCCAGAAAAGCCTCAAGATCTGGCATGAGCGCCACCGCCTCATCGACCTCCTGGGACGAGCCGGCGCGGTAGGCGCCGAGCCGGATCAGCTCCTCCATGTCCGCGTAGGTGGAGAGGACCCGCCGCGCCCGGCGCACCACCGGGAGGTAGCCCGGGTCGCAGGAGCGCGGCATGGTGCGCGACACCGAGCGCAGCACGTTGATCGCCGGGTAGCGCCCCCGCTCCGCGATGGAGCGCTCCATCACGATATGCCCGTCGAGGATGCCGCGCACGGCATCCGCCACCGGCTCGTTGTGGTCGTCGCCCTCGACCAACACTGTAAAGAGAGCCGAGATGGTGCCGGCCCCGACCCCCGGCCCGGCCCGTTCGAGCAGGCGCGGCAATTCGGAGAAGACGGTCGGCGTGTAGCCCTTGGCGGTCGGCGGCTCCCCCGCCGCGAGGCCGATGTCCCGCTGGGCCATGGCGAAGCGGGTGATCGAGTCGATCATGCACAGCACGCGCGCGCCCTGGTCGCGAAAGTGCTCGGCAACCGACAAAGTTACATAGGCCGCGTTGCGCCGCATCAGCGCCGGCTCGTCCGAGGTCGCGACCACGACGACGGAGCGGGCGAGGCCCGCCGCGCCGAGGTCGTCCTGCAGGAACTCCTGCACTTCGCGTCCCCGCTCGCCGACGAGGCCGATCACCGCCACGTCCGCCGCCGTGTAGCGCGCGAGCATGGAGAGCAGCACCGACTTGCCGACGCCGCTGCCGGCGAAGATGCCCATGCGCTGCCCGGCGCACATCGTGAGGAAGGTGTTGATGCAGCGGATGCCGAGATCGAGGGGCGCCCCGACCCTCTGCCGGGCATGGGCCGGCGGCGGATCGGCCCGCAACGGGTAGATCTGCCCGCCCTGCGTCAGCGGCCCGAGCCCATCCACAGGTCTTCCGAGGGCGTCGATGACGCGGCCGAGCCAGTCGCCTGAGGGGCGGATCGCCCCGGCGGCCTCGTCGCGCACGAAGGCGGGGCAGCCCCGGCGCACGCCCTCCAGGGAGCCGAAGGGCATGGCCAGCGCCCGGTCCCCCTGGAAGCCGATGATCTCGCAGGGGATCGTGCCCTGCCCGCCCGCGCCTTCGATATCGAGGCGCCCGCCGAGGCGCATCGCGGCCACCGGCCCGGCGACCTCGACCAGAAGGCCCCGAATGGCCACGACGCGGCCGTAGGTCGACAGCGTTTCGACCCGCTCCAGGCCGCCGATCGCCGCCGACAAATTCGCAACGGTTCTTGCCGGCTCGTTCGCCAACGGCCTCGTCCTCAACGGTTCGTTTACCCGCCTCCTTAACACTGCGGTCATCGGGCTTGTAGCGGCCTGGTGCGGGCCGACTTTCCTGCCCCCTCCCCCACGCATTGCCGTCGGGGTGTGGCAGGTGGGTGACGCCTCTGCGCCGGATCGTTGCGGTCGAAGCACTTAGAGTCGTGTCGCGGGCGAAACGCACCGCGGTCGAGGGGACGCCGAGGCGTTCCGCCATCGATGCCGGGGGAAATTTCTCCGGCCAAGCTGGTCGATCGCGCAAGTAAGAGCTTGCGGGCGGGAATCAGGTTTTGTTAACGATTAACTCATAGCGTTTCACGTCAAGAGCGGTGGGGCGCCTGTCCACAGGCCGGTGGCAGGCTGTCGACGGGGACGTGTGCGCGCACTGATACGGCCGGCTGGGCTGGGGACCGACGATGCGGGTACTTCTGATCGAGGACGATAGCGCTACGGCGCAAAGCATCGAGTTGATGCTGAAGTCCGAGAACTTTAACACGTACACGACTGATCTTGGGGAAGAGGGTATCGACCTCGGGAAGCTGTACGACTACGACATCATCCTCCTCGACCTGAACCTGCCCGACATGTCGGGCTACGAGGTGCTTCGCAACCTTCGCGTCGCGAAGGTGAAGACCCCGATCCTGATCCTGTCCGGCCTCGCCGGCATCGAGGACAAGGTGAAGGGCCTCGGCTTCGGCGCCGACGACTATCTCACCAAGCCGTTCCACAAGGATGAACTTGTGGCGCGCATCCACGCCATCGTCCGCCGGTCGAAGGGCCACGCCCAGTCGGTCATCACCACGGGCGACCTGATCGTGAACCTCGATCAGAAGACCGTCGAGGTCGGCGGCGCCCGCGTCCACCTCACCGGCAAGGAGTACCAGATGCTGGAACTCCTCTCCCTGCGGAAGGGCACGACCCTCACCAAGGAGATGTTCCTCAACCATCTCTACGGCGGCATGGACGAGCCCGAGTTGAAGATCATCGACGTCTTCATCTGCAAGCTGCGCAAGAAGCTGGCCAACGCCAGCCAGGGCAAGAATTACATCGAGACCGTTTGGGGCCGCGGCTACGTGCTGCGCGAGCCGATGGACGGCGAGGAGCGCATGGCGGTCTGATCCGCCTTTCCTTACCCAGCCTCGAACGCCCCGCCGGCCTTCCGCCGCGCGGGGCTTTTTCATACGCGTCAGCGAACGCCCGAGCCGCTGAAGACCTGCGCCGCCGGGGCGACGATGACGTAGCTGCCGCAGGGCGCCGATTGCGAGATGACCGCGCTCGCCACACCCCAGACATAGGTGCCGCCCCGATCCGTCGCGACGACCGGGCCGCCCGAATCACCGAGGCAGATCCGGCCGCCGCCATCGACGCGTGCGATGGTCAGCCCAGTGCTGGTCGAGGCCACCGGGGTCAGCCCCGCCGTGCGCAGGCGGCCGACGCCCGTGCGCGAGAGGCCAGCGCCCGCGAAGCGCAGGTGCTTCGGCACGCGGCTCGGGTCGCTCGCCAGTGGCACGGGACGGCGCCCGCGCACCGGCTCGGTGAGGCGCAGGACCGCGAGATCGACGGAGAGGTCGGCGATGCTGATGTCCGGCGCCGCGTTCGGCAGCATCTCGCCGGGATCGGGGCTGTAGCGGGCCGCGACCTTCGCCGCGTAAACGGGACGAACCGGGTTGCCGCCCTTGAAGAACACGACGAGGGCGCCGAGGGGATCGCCGTTCACGCAATGGGCGGCCGTCAGCACGAGATCCGGCGCGACGAGGACGCCGGAGCAGCGGGTGAGACGCAGCGCGTCCTCCGGCTTGGTGATCGTGCCGAGGCCGACCGTGGCCTGGGCGAGGGCATCCCCGCCCGCCACCGACCCGCCGTCGATGGCGTGTCCGGGTGAGGCGGACAAGACCGCCATGACCGCCGCCAGACAGAGGCGGACCCTACCGACGATGCGCAAATGCGTGCTCCCGAGTGATCCGCGCTCAGCCGGCGACGGTCCAGGTGGTGGTGCCGTCCTTGTTGTCCTTCACCGCCACGCCCATCGCCGCCAGGGCGTCGCGGGCGCGGTCGGAAGCCGCCCAGTCCTTCGCCGCCCGCGCCTCCTTGCGGGCCGCGATCAGCGCCTCGACCGCAGCAACATCGATGCCGGAGGCGGCGACGCGGGAATCCTCGCGCTCCGAGCGGGTCTGCCGGAGGAAGCCGAGGATAGTGCCCGCCGCGCGCAGGGCTTCCGGCGCCGTCAGCTTGTGCAGCTCGGCCATGGCCGCCGGGGTGTTCAGGTCGTCGAGGAGCGGCGCGAGCACGCTCTCCGGCATACCGCCCGCCGGCTCGGCATCGCCGGCCGTGGCGTACCAGCGGTCCAGCATCCGGCTGGATTCCTCCAGCCCGCGAAGGGTCCAGTCGATCGGCTGGCGGTAATGCGTCTTCAGCATGTTGAGGCGCACGACCTCGCCCGGCCAATCGTCCAGCACCTGCCGGATGGTGATGAAGTTGCCGAGGGACTTCGACATCTTCTCCCCTTCGACCTGCAGGAAGCCGTTGTGCATCCACACGTTGGCCATCACCGGCGTGCCGAAGCAGCAGCGCGACTGCGCCACCTCGTTCTCGTGATGGGGGAAGATCAGGTCGATCCCGCCCGCATGGATGTCGAAGGTCTGGCCGAGGTGCTTGGCCGACATGGCCGAGCACTCGATGTGCCAGCCCGGCCGTCCCGGCGCCGCGATCCCGCAGGGCGACGGCCACGAGGGCTCGCCCGGCTTCGAGGGCTTCCACAGCACGAAATCGAGGGGCGAGCGCTTGTAAGGAGCGACCTCGACGCGGGCGCCGGCCTCCATCTCGTCCAGGGGCCGCTTCGAGAGCCGGCCGTAATCCGGCATGGAGGGCACGTCGAACAAGACATGCCCGTCCGCCACGTAGGCGTGGCCCGCCGCGACCAGACCTTCGATCATCGCCGTCATCTCAGCAATGTGATCGGTGGCGCGGGGCTCGATGAAGCGCGGGGGTTCGCCCGGCCGGTTCACGTCGTCCGGCATCAGGATGCCGAGGTCGCGCACGTCCCTGTGGAACTGCGCCAGCGTCCCGTCGGTGAGTTCGCGGATGGTGATGCCGCGCTCGGCGGCGCGGGCGTTGATCTTGTCGTCCACGTCCGTGACGTTGCGGGCGTAGGTGACGTGCGCCGGCCCGTAGAGGTGGCGCAGCAGCCGGAACAGCAGGTCGAAGACGATGATCGGCCTGGCATTTCCGATATGGGCGGCGTCGTAGACGGTGGGTCCGCAGGCGTAGAGGCGCACGTTGCCGGGATCGATCGGGCGGAAGGCGTCCTTCTGGCCGGTCAGCGTGTTGTAGAGCCGCAACATCGGCGCCATGAAACCCCGTTCCTCCCGGCCGCCCTGCCTCGCGACCGATCTCCCCATGACCCCTCCCCCAGAGGGGGCGAGGCGGCCGTCCGGCGGCGGCGCGGCGAAACCGTGGCGATCCGCCGGGCTCGGCCCGCACGCCTGTTGCACCGCCGCGACGGTGTTTGGCGCCCGATGGGGCTAACGCAAAAGGGTGAGGATTTCGAGAAGAGAGACGGGCGGCGGGACCGCGCAGGGGCGTAAGGGTTCCTTAACGCTCCTCTCCGACCGTCCCCTCAGCGATCGTCACGTCACCGTTCCCGTGACAGAGGAAACCCCATGCGACGCAAAGCTGCCGGATCCCTTGCCATTGCCGCGTTTACGGCGCTCGGCCTCGCCGGGCAGGCCCTCGCGGGCAGCGACGGCGAGACGCCCCGCATGGCGGCGAACCATGTCGAGAAGACCTTCCTGATCCCCTCCAGCGACGGCTACGGCGTGGCCGATTGCCTGACCTCGCCGGGCAGCGAGTGCGGGCAGGTCGTCGCCAACGCGTGGTGCGAATCCCAGGGCTTCGCCTCCGCCGGCTCCTACGGCACCGCCGCCGCCGACGAGTATACCGGCGCCATCGAGCAGCCGGCCGTCACCAAGCCGGCCGACCGCCCGATCCGCATCACCTGCCAGGATTGATCGGCAGGCTTGTCACTTCACGAAGTCGGAGCATTTGGCGGCCGGCTCCGTGCCCCAGGGGGCCAGCGGCACCGCCGAGGTGGAGTTCTTCGGCGAACCCTGAATCACCTTGTCCGAATAGACCATGTAGATCAGCGTGTTGCGCGCCGCGTCGCAGCCGCGGACGATCTGCATCGACTTGAAGATCAGCGAGCGACGCTCGCTGAACACCACCTCGCCCTGCTTCAGGTTGTTCTGCTTGAACTGCACCGGGCCGGTCTGGCGGCAGGCGAGGGAGATGTCCGACACGTCCTCGGCGAGGCCGAGGGTGCCCTTGATCCCGCCCTTCTCGGGCTGCGTGTACCAGCACGCCACGCCCGTGACGGCGGGATCGTCGATCCCGTAGACGACGAGCTTGTCGTTCGGCGTCAGCGGACGCCACACCGTGGACTTGTCGAAGATCCGGTCGGGATCCTGCGCCAGGGCCGCCGAGGCGGCCGACACCGCCAGCGCGGCGGCGAGACCGAACCGGGTGAGACTGCGAAACAACATGGGCTGCGAATTCCCCCGTGACGATACGGGGACGGATGTAGGAGGGGTGACGCCCGGCTGCGAGGAGGACTAATGTTGTATTCGTCTCCCACGCGAACACGAACCGGCCGCGCCGCGGTCGCTGCCTGATTCTGAGCGCGATTTCAGCGATGACACGGATGCGTTCCACGCCGTTTGCCAGCCCGGCCCGCCACGTCCTGGCGGCGCTGGCGCTCGTCGTCGGGCTCGGCGCGGCCCCCGCCGCCGCCCTGCCGTCGCCGATGCCGGAGACGCCGGATTCGCCCGCGAGGGTCGAGCCCGTGGCGCCGCAGCCGCAACTGCCATCCCCCGAGTGCCGCCGCTACCGGGCGGAGCTGGCCTCAATCCAGACCGGGGCCAGCGCGACCCGCGCCCTGCAGGACGAAATCGGCCGTCTGCAGACATACTTCCGCAGCCTCAATTGCGAGGGCGGCAAGTTCCTCTTCTTCGACACCCGCCCCCCGCAATGCGGCGCGGTGGAGCAGCGCATCCGCGCCCTCAACGCCACCTATGGCGGCGCGGTGATCGACGACAACGGCGCCCGCAAGCGCGAATTGCAGTCCCTCGTGGCCCGTACCTGCCCGGCGCGGGAGAGCGCGCCCACGGGCGAGAGCTACGCGAGGGGCGGCGGGCAGGTGATCTGCGTGCGCACCTGCGACGGCGGCTACTTCCCGATGCCGAACCTGCCGGAGGGTCGCGGCGGCGCCGACGAGATGTGTCAGGCCCTCTGCCCCGGCACCGAGGCGGTGGCCTATTCGATGCCGCATGGCGACGAGGCGCTGAAGCAGGCGGCGACCGTGAAGGGCAGCCGCGCCTATACGAGCCTCGCCAACGCGTTCAAGTTCCGCAAGGCCTTCGTGCCGAACTGCTCCTGCAAGCCGGACGGCAAGACCTGGGCGCAATCCCTGGTGAAGGCCGAGAGCATGCTCGTGCGGCACAAGGGGGACATCTTCGTCACGCCGATGCAGGCCGAGGCCCTGTCGCGTCCCAAGGTGCGCCTGACCCTCGTCGGCCGCGCCGACCGGACGGCGGCCGAACTCGCCGCCGACGCAGCGGGCCGCGCCGGGATCGACGGCGGCAAGACGGGCGAGGAAAAAGTCGACACGGCGGAAATCCATAAGGGCGAGCACGTTGCCGTCCGCGTGATCGCCCCCGATCTGGTGGCCGTACCGGCCCGCATGACCCCCTGAACACGGAACCATTCGGCCTCTGCGAAGTTCGGTACCGCCCGTACTGAACGAGATGCCGATGCAGCGTTTCCGCCTCCTTCTCCTGGCCGGCACCGTCCTGCCCGCCCTTGCCCTCGCCCAGGTCGCCGCCGCGCGGCCGGAAGGCATCGTCGTGGCCCAGGGGGGCCCCGAGGAGCGCGGACCCGGCGGCCCCGGTCATGGCGGCCCCGGTGGACCGGGTGGTCCTGGCGTCCCTCGTCCAGGTCCCGGCCCCGAGCGGGGTGGCCCCGAGCGTGGCGGTCCCGCACCGGCCCAGCGCGAACGTCCCGAGCCGCGCCCCGAGCGCGCACCGCCCGCCGCCCGCGAACGGCCGGAGCCGCGCGAGGCACCCGAGCCGCGCCAGCAACGTCCCGAGCCCCGCGAGGAGCGGCAGGCCCCGCCGCGTCCGCAGCCGCAGCAGCAGCGCGAGCAGCGGCCGGATCGCGACGAGCGCCGGCAGCAGCAACAAGACGAGCGGCCGCAGCGCCAGCCGCGCGAGGACCGTCGGCCGGATGCCCGTCCGGACGCACCGGAGCCGCGCCAGCAGCGTCCCGAGCCGCGCGAGGATCGTCAGGCCCCGCCGCGTCCGCAGCCGCAGGGTGGCCCCGACCGTCCCGACCGTCCCGGCCCGGATCGTGGTCCGCAGGATCGCGACAACCGCCCCGGTCCCGACCGCGCGCCTCCCGGCGCCGAGCGCAACGCGCAGCCGCCCGCTCCGAACGCGGCACCGGGCGTGCCCGGCCGCCCCGTGCAGCGCCCGGACGACGGCCCCCGCCCCGGTGGCGACCGCAACGCGCCGCCGCCGGCCCCGAACGCCGCGCCCGGCGCTCCGGGTGCTCCCGGCCAGCCCGGCCCGCGCCCCGAGGGCGCGCCCGGTGCCGAGCCGAACCGTCCGCTGCCGCCGAACATGCGGCCCGGCGTCCCCGGCCGTCCGTTCCAGCCGCCGGGCCAGCCGGCCCCGAACGCGGCCCCCGGCGCGCCGGGTGAAGTCCCCGGCCAGCCGCCGGGCCAGGGCCAGTTCCGCGACGACCGGGGTGGCCCCGGCGGCGCCGCGCGTAGCGACTTCAACGCGCCCGGACGCCCCGGCTACATCCCCGGCGGCTTCCGCGAGAACGATCAGGTGCGCGACTACGAGCAGGTCCGCCGCGACCGGCGCGAGTTCAGCGCGGACGGCCGCACCTATTACCGCGAGCCCGGCCGCGTCATCGTGCAGGACCGGAACGGCTACCTGATCCGCCACGACGAGAACGAGCGGTTCCGCGACCTCGACCCCCGTGGCTACCGCTACGAGCGCCGGGGCGACGACTACATCAGCTACATCGATCGCCCCGGCGGCGACCGCATCTACACGGTCACCGACGACGACGGCCGGCTGCTGCGCCGCTATCGCCGGTTCCCGGACGGGCGCGAGGTCGTCATCATCGACAACAGCTACGCCGGCCCGCTGCGCCCGATCTACGACGACGTCGTGGTGCTGCCGCCGCCGGACATCCGCATCCCGCGCGACCGCTACGTGGTCGAGTACGATCAGGCCGATCCGGGGCTCGTCTACGAGGCCCTGACCGCCCCGCCGGTCGTCGCGGTGGACCGCCGCTACACCCTGGACCAGATCCGCTACAGCCCGGATCTGCGCGCCCGGATGCGCTCGGTCGACATCGACACGATCAATTTCGACACCGGCTCGTGGACCGTCACCCCCGATCAGGCCCGCCGCCTCTCGGTGATCGCCGACGCGATCAACAAGGCGATCCGCGCCAACCCGCAGGAAGTGTTCCTGATCGAGGGCTACACCGACGCGGTCGGCTCCGACATCGACAACTTGTCCCTGTCGGATCGCCGGGCGCAATCGGTGGCCACGGTGCTGACGCAGCAGTTCCAGGTGCCGCCGGAGAACCTGACGACCCAGGGCTACGGCGAACAGTACCTGAAGGTGAACACGCAGGGCGCCAGCCGCGAGAACCGTCGCGTCACCGTCCGGCGCATCACCCCGCTGTTGCAGCAGGGCAACGGCCAGGGCTCGGCCCCGCCGCCGCCCCGCTGAGCAAAAAACGCCCCTCTGCCATCATCGCGGAGACGGGCGTTATCGTGCGTGAGGGCTCAAGCGGTGTATGAGGCGGCGTGCCGAATCCCGCCTCAGCCACTCGCATCGCGGACCTCGCCCACCGCGCCCTGATCGACGAACTGGAGGCCTATCCGAAGCCGGGCCTCGTCAGCCCCGTCGATTCGGGCAGCCATCGCGACATGGACGCCGAGACGCTTCGGCGCAGCGCCGGCGCCATCGCCCCCTTCTTCGCCGACCTCGTTCGGGCCGGCGCGGCGGACGCCCCGCTCTCCGGCCTCCGCCGGATCGGCCTCGACGCCGAGGCGGCGATGCTCGCCGCGACCGGAGGGGTCAACGCCCATCGTGGAGCGATCTTCTCCCTGGGTCTGATCTGCGCCGCCGCCGGCCAGGCGGGCGAAATGGCCCTGTCTGCCGAGGCGCGGGCCGAACAGGTCGGCGCCCTTTGGGGCAACGAGATCGCCCGGCGGCCCGCCTCGCCCGTCACCCATGGCGGACGGGCATCCCTGCGCTACGGTGTCGGCGGGGCGAGCGCGGAGGCGGCGGCCGGCTTCCCCGCCGTGCGGGAGGTCGGCCTTCCGGCCCTTCGCCAGGGGCGCGACCTCGCGCCGGGCGATGGGCAGGCGGCGCGGATCCAGTGCCTGTTCGCCCTGATGGCCGAACTCGACGACACCAACCTGCTGCACCGGGGCGGCCCGGAGGGCTTGGACTTCGCCCAGAGCGCGGCGCGGGCCTTCCTCGACGCGGGCGGGGTCGGGGCGGTGGGGTGGCGGGAGCGGGCACTCGCCCTCCACCGCGCCTTCGTGGAAGCCCGCCTCAGCCCCGGCGGGGCGGCGGACCTGCTGGCGGTGACACTGTTCCTCGACAGCCTGTCGGACTGAGCGCGCTCAGTTGCGCGCCATCTGCACCGCGCCGGACGAGGCGAGGTTCGGCGGGGCGCCGCCCGAACCGGCGACGACGACGAGCTGGCGGATCTCGCCGCGCAGATACGAGTCGAGGAAGCGGCTGTAGTCCCGGAAGGAGACGCAGCCGTTCGAGGCGCCCGTCGGGCCAAGCATGAAAGTGTGCGCCAGGAGCCCGACCCGGCCATAGACCGCGTCCGGCCCGCCGACCGGCGTGAGCCGGATCGCCCGCACCCCGTGGAAGGGCTGCTCGCGCTCGGTCAGGGCGTAGGTGCCGGGAGGCGTCGCCCCGCGCATCCGCACGTTGACGTGGCGGGGGTCGTCCATGATCTCGCCGAGGCCGGAATGGGCTTCGAGCTTCTCGCCGCTCGGCAGGGTCACGATCCGGGCTGAGATATCGTAGATCGCGGTGCCGCCGTCACCCGAGGGCGGGGCCAGCGGCGGGCTGAGGCGCGGGCGCGGGGTGAGGTCGATGGGCTTCGTCTCCAGCGCCGTGTAGGCGCGGGCCGGCGAGGATTCGACGCCGAACAGCTTCTCGAGGAAGGAGCGGTTGTCCTCCGGTGCCGGCTGCGGCGGCAGGGCCGCCTCCTGGCGGACGGGGGCGCGGCCGGCGCGGCGGGGGGCGGTGCCCCGCAATTCCGGCGGACGCGGCACCGGCAGGGGCACCGTCATGGCCGTGCGCGGCGGGGTCGCCTCGGCGGCCGGGGGAACCGGAGCGGGCCCCTCCTCCGCGACGGGGGCGTCGGGGGCCGTCCAGGCCCAGCGCGAGAGCTTGCCGGAGAGATCGCTGTGCCAGGGGTCGAGCAGGTCCTGCGACGGGATCGGCGCGGCCTGCGCCGGGGCCTCGTCCTGCACCGGCTCGGGCATCCGCAGGGCAACCCGCTCCTCGGCGCGGGGCACGGGCAGGTCGGCGACGCGGCTCTGGCCGATGGCGGCGAGGGCCACCACGGCCGCGAGGAGGCCAAGCGGCGGCAGGCAGGAACGGCGGCGGCTCCGGGTCGGGCCAGCGGCGGGCTGCATGCGGTCGATCATCGGGACGCCCATCCTCCTCGTCGCGGGACGACGATCCCGCTGAGGCGCAATCAGCGTAACCGGAGGGGCGATTTCAGGGCGTGGATGTGATCGATCCGGGACGCAACCGGACGG
The DNA here is from genome assembly GCF_022829465.1 of Methylobacterium sp. J-067. Lineage (GTDB taxonomy): Bacteria > Pseudomonadota > Alphaproteobacteria > Rhizobiales > Beijerinckiaceae > Methylobacterium > Methylobacterium litchii. Next base: position 133,643 of record NZ_JAKSXZ010000108.1, on the reverse strand, counting down.
TTTCGGGGCGAAACCGAGCGCAGGCCCGGTTTCCGCCGCAATTCAGCGGCCCGGCGCAACATTCTGCAATGAGGGGGAAGAAGTGGTGCCGGAGGAGGGATTTGAACCCCCGACCTTCGCTTTACGAAAGCGCTGCTCTACCACTGAGCTACACCGGCAACCCGCCGAACCCAGGGCTCGGACGCGGGAACGCTCATAGCCCCCCGCCCCGCTCAAAGCAAGACGCGCGGAAGCCTCACTGCGCCGCCAACTCGTCTTCGAGGAACGCGCGCACCGCCGCGCGGTCGACGCCCGGCGCGATGAAGCTCTGGCCGATGCCCCGGGCGAGGATGAACGTCAGCGCACCGTCGCGGACCTTCTTGTCCTGCGCCATGGCGTCGAGGATCGCGTCCGCGTCGCCGCTGCCACCGGGCACCTGCTGCAGGCGGGTGGGGAGACCGGCGAGCGCCAGATGGTTCGCTACGCGCCCCGCCTCCTGCCCGGCGCACAGGCCGAGCCGGGCCGAAAAACGGAAGGCCAGGGCGAGGCCGATGGCGACACCCTCCCCGTGGACGAGGCGCTCGGACGAATAGCCGGTGATACGCTCCAGGGCGTGGCCGAACGTGTGGCCGAGGTTGAGCAGGGCGCGCTCGCGGTCCTCGCGCTCGTCGCGGATCACGACGCCCGCCTTGGCGCGGCAGCAGGTGGCGACCGCCTCGTCGCGCTCCGGCCCGCCGGAGAAGATGCCCCGCCAGTTAGCCTCGCACCACGCGAAGAAGGCCTCATCCGCGATCAGCCCGTATTTCGCGACCTCGGCGTAGCCCGCGCGCATCTCGCGCTCCGACAGCGTGTCGAGGCTCGCCGTATCGGCCAGCACGAGGCGCGGCTGGTGGAAGGCGCCGATCAGGTTCTTGCCGAGCGGCGAGTTGATGCCGGTCTTGCCGCCGACCGAGGAATCGACCTGTGCGAGAAGGCTCGTCGGCACCTGCACGAAGCGGACGCCGCGCCGGAGGCTCGCGGCGGCGAAGCCCGCGAGGTCGCCCACCACGCCGCCGCCGAGCGCCACGACGAGATCGTTGCGCTCGATCTTGAGGGCGAGGAGCCCGTCGCAGACCTCCGCGAAGCGCGCGTAGGATTTCGACGCCTCGCCCGGCGGCACGGCGACGATGCCCGCCCGCAGCCCGGCGGCTTCCAGGCTCGCCTTGAGGTCGGCGGCGTAGAGGGCGCCGACATTGGTATCGGTGACGATCCCCGCCGCCCTGGCGCCGAGGGCGGCGAGGCGGGCGCCGGCCTGCGCCACGAGGCCCCGGCCGATGAGGATGTCGTAATCGCGGCCGCCGTCGAGGGCGACATGGACGGAGAGCGGTTCGGTCACGTCTGGCGGCTCACTGGGCCGCCAGGGCGGGCGGCGGATCGAGGAAGGCGACGAGGGATTCCATCACGTCGTCCACGACGCGGTCGTGCGACACGTCGCGGGAGACGACCACCACGTCCGCCTCGGCATAGACCGGGTGGCGGATCTCCATCAGCGCCCGCATCGTCCTCTCGGGATCCTCGGTCTGGAGCAGGGGGCGGTTGCCGCGCTTGCGCACCCGGCGCATCAGCACGTCGAGATCCGCCTTGAGCCACACCGAGACGCCGCGCTCGCGGACGCGCTCGCGCGTGGACTCGCGCAGGAAGGCACCGCCGCCCGTGGCAAGGACCAGAGGGCCGGCACGGAGCAGGCGGGCGATCACCCGCTCCTCGCCATCGCGAAAGCTCGGCTCGCCGTAGATGGAGAAGATATCGGGGATGGTGAGGCCGGCGGCGGCCTCGATCTCGTTGTCGGCGTCCTTGAACAGCAGGCCCAGGCGGCTCGCGAGGCGGCGGCCCACGGTGCTCTTGCCCGCGCCCATGAGACCCACGAGCACGATCGACCGGAGCCCGAGGCCCCGCCGCAGCCGCGCTTCGATAGGCTCGCCGGCCTCCGTTTCGATCATCGGACCCACAACAGACATTCTACTCGACACCGACACCGGGTCGCCCTTGGGCAGCGCCCCGGCTGCGGCCACACGTGCCGCACCCTGCGGGTGGCTCTTAGCGCGTTTCACGGTCAGCGCGAAACACGCCGTTCGTCCGGAACCTGTGGCCCCGCCGGCCTTGTCAGCGCCGCGTTCGCATGGTGCAACCCGGCTTTCCGTAGCGGCTCAGCAAGGCGGCCCTTCGGCCTTCCCGACCCGCGCCCGTCCGCCCCGAGGATCGACCGACGTGCCGACCCTGTTCCGTTTCTTCGCCACCATCGCGATCCTCGCCGGCCTCGTCTTCGCCGGCATGTTCGCCCTGGCGACCTTCGTGAAGCCGACCCCGCGGGAGATGACCGTGTCCATCCCCGCCTCGAAGCTCCAGCCACCCCGGTGAGCGGGACGGCGGGTCCGCTTCCGCCGGAGGTCGGCGACTACCTCGAGATGCTGGCGGCCGAGCGGGGCGCGGGCGCCAACACGATCGACGCCTACCGGCGGGACCTCTCGGATTACCTCGCCTACCTCGCCCGCGCCGGGCTGAGCGTCGAAGACGTCAACACCGCCACCCTGCGCGGCTTCGTGGCCGATCTCGAAACCCGGGGGCTCTCGGCCTCCACCGCCGCCCGGCGCCTGTCCTGCGTGCGCGGCTTCCACAAGTTCCTCTACGCGGAAGGCGCGGCCGAGACCGACCCGAGCGCCCCGGTTTCGGGGCCGCGCAAGGGCCGCCCCCTGCCGAAGGTGCTGTCGGTGGCCGAAGTGGACCGCCTCCTCGCGGGAGCGCAGCAGGCCGCCGCGCTACCCGACCAAGCCCCCGGCCCCGCCCGGCGGGCGCGGCGGATGGCCTGCCTGCTCGAACTCCTCTACGCCACGGGCCTGCGCGTCTCGGAACTCGTGGCCCTGCCCCGCACCGCCGCCAGCATCGATGCGCGGCTCCTCGTGGTGAAGGGCAAGGGCGGGCGCGAGCGCATGGTGCCCCTCACCGAGACCGCGCGGGCCGCCATGGCCGCGCATCTGCCGTCGGTGCCGGAGGACAGCCCGTGGCTTTTCCCCGCGGACAGCGAGAGCGGCCATATGACCCGTCAGGCCTTCGCGCGCGACCTGAAGGACGCCGCCTCCGCCGCCGGACTTCGCGCGGACAAGGTTAGTCCACACGTTCTGCGCCACGCCTTCGCGAGTCACTTGCTCCACAACGGGGCGGACCTGCGTATCGTGCAGGAACTGCTGGGCCACGCGGACATTTCGACCACGCAAATCTACACGCACGTTCTGGACGACCGCCTGAAGGCGATGGTCCGAGATCTGCATCCGCTGATGGATAACCCCCTTGACGCGGCGTGACTTGCCACTGAATTCATTGTGCCAGCGCAGCCAAGTGTCTACGTATGGCGGATGGGGGCTGGACGGCGCGCGATCGCGGATGTTCGAGAGGTAGACGGAATGGCGGGGCCCGCCGCACGGCGCCAAGGCGCAACATCGACCGAGACCGACACCGGCCCGGAGACGCGGGAGACCGGTCTGAACGAGTCGCAGCGGCTCGACAACCAGCTCTGCTTCGCGGTCTACGCGGCGGCGCATGCCTTCGGCCGGGCCTATCGCAACCTGCTCGGACGCTACGACCTCACCTACCCGCAGTACCTCGTGCTGATGGTGCTGTGGGAGGAGGACGGCCTCACCGTGAAGGAGATCGGCGAGAAGCTGTTCCTCGATTCCGGCACGCTGACGCCCCTGCTGAAGCGGCTCGAAGCCTCGGGCCGCGTCCGCCGCGCCCGCGACCGGCCGGACGAGCGGCAGGTGAGCATCTTCCTTACCGAGGCGGGCGAGCGCCTGCGCGGCACCCTGGCCTGCATCCCCGACGAGGCCGGCGGCATGACCGGGTTCGATATCAAGGGCCGCAAGGACCTGTTGCAGGACCTCGTGTCGCTCCGCGTCGGGCTGCGCGGCCACGAGCCGACCTGACGCGCCCACAAAAAAGCCCGGCCGTGGGGCCGGGCGCGGTGTGACGATGCCCGGCCACGGGGACCGGGCAGGACGCCTTAAGACTGGGTCTTGAGGTAGGCGATCACGTCGTTGATCTTCTTGTCGTCGGGGTAGCCCTGGAAGATCATCTTGGTGCCCGGCACCTTCGCCTTCGGGTTCTTCAGCCACTCATGCAGGTTGGCCTCGTCCCAGGTGATGCCCGAATTCTTGAGGGCGGCCGAGTAGTTGTAGCCCTCGTAGGTGCCCGCCTTGCGGCCGACCACGCCCTTCAGGTCGGGCCCGACGCCGTTCTTTTGGAAGTTGTGGCACGCCTTGCACGGGGCGAACGCCTTCTCACCGGCTGCCGCATCGCCGGCATCCTGGGCCTGAGCCGACAGGGGGATCATTGCGGCGAGGATGGCACCGAGAACGAGCTGACGCATGAATTTCCTCCTCATTACGGCCTAGGCCGGCGCGGAGGGGTTACACCCGCCGCGACTAGAACAGGTCTAAGCTGATACGCTCAATGCTGGCAACGCCCCAAGGATGCGTCGAGATGCGTCTTTCGTCGCTTTCCGTCACGAATCTGGACCTTCGCGACGGATTAAAGTGGGTGCAGCGCACCAATCGCCCCCGCCCGTGCTAAGGCTCGCTGATGCCACGCTGGATTTTCATCCTATTCTCCATCGCCCTCGGGCTCTCCGTTGTGGGGAGCCTGCTCATCGTGCTCCGCAGCCCGAACTCCCTGCCGCCCGCCACGAACGAGGCGCGCCCGCCCCGCTGAGGGGCTACAGCCGCCAGAGATCGATTCCGGGGGGCGTCGTCTCCCGGTCGAGGGCGCCGGTCACGTCAAGGACATCGCCCCGGCCGTCCACGAGGAGCGGGAGGATGCCGTCCCACCCGCGCTCCCGCAGGGCGCGATGGGGCACGGCCAGGATCACCGCGTCGGCGGGGTCGAGGGAAGCGAGGGGCGTGAGGGGGAAGCCGTGCTCGTGCTCCACCGCCTGTCCGTCGGCCATGGGGTCGGCGGCCTGGACGGCGAGCCCGAACGCGGCGAGCCCGCGCACCACGTCCGCCGCCCGGCTGTTGCGGATGTCGGGGATGTCCTCTTTGAAGGTCACGCCCAGCACCGTCACGCGGGGCGACGGGCGCCCCCGCCGCAGAAGCCGGCGGATGCAGGTCTCGACCACATGGGGCGCCATGGCCTCGTTGATCCGCCGCCCGGCGAGGACGAGTTCGGGATGGTGGCCCGCCTCCTGCGCCCGGTGGGTGAGATAATACGGATCGACCCCGATGCAGTGCCCGCCGACGAGGCCGGGGCGGAAGGGCAGGAAGTTCCACTTGGTCCGGGCGGCGGCGAGCACGTCGCCGGTATCGAGGCCGATCTTCGCGAAGATCAGGGCGAGTTCGTTCATGAGGGCGATGTTCACGTCGCGCTGGACGTTCTCGATCACCTTCGCCGCCTCCGCCACGCGGATCGAGGGCGCGCGGTGCACCCCCGCCAGGGCGACCGCCCCGTAGACCCGCGCCACGATGGCGAGGCTGTCGGCATCGCTCGCCGAGACGACCTTCACCACGCTGTCGAGGCGATGCGCCTTGTCCCCGGGATTGATCCGCTCCGGCGAGTAACCCAGCGCGAAGTCCCGGCCCAAAGTCAGGCCCGACGCCGCTTCGAGGATCGGCGCGCAGACCTCCTCGGTGACGCCGGGATAGACGGTGGATTCGTAGACCACGATGGCGCCGCGCGAGAGCACCCCGCCCACCAGCCGCGAGGCCGCTTTGAGGGCCCGCAGGTCGGGGCTGCGCGCCGCCGTGATCGGCGTCGGCACCGTGACGATATAGAAGTCGCGTCCGCGCAGGTCCTCCGCTGTGGCGCTGACCGTCAGCGCCGGCAGGTCGGCCTCCGGCACCTCGCCGGTGCGGTCCCGGCCGGCGGCGATCTCGGCGACGCGGGCGGGATCGATGTCGAAGCCCAGCGTGTCGAACCCGGCCTTGGCGAAGGCCACCGCGACCGGCAGGCCGACATAGCCGAGCCCGATCACCGCGATCCTGCGACCACCCATTGTCCCGCGCCTCGCTCGCACCCGTTGCGACGCCACCGGACGCGGCCGGGGCGCGCCCGTCAAGCTTGGTGGTAGGCGCGGTACCAGTCCACGAACCGTCCAATGCCGGTTTCGAGGGGCGTCGCGGGCGAGAAGCCGACATCGCGGGCGAGATCGGCGACGTCGGCGAAGGTCTCCGGCACGTCGCCGGGCTGCATCGGCTTCAGGTTCAGCACCGCCTTGCGGCCGAGCTTCGCTTCCAGAAGGCCGATCATCCCCATCAGGTCGGCGGGCTCGGAATTGCCGATGTTGTAGAGCCGGTAGGGCGCGAGGCTCGTGCCGGGATCGGGCGCGCCCCCGTCCCATTCGGGGTTGGCGGTGGCCGGGCGGTCGATCAGGCGCACGATCGCCTCGACCACGTCGTCGATGTAGGTGAAGTCCCGCCGCATCCGGCCCTCGTTGAAGACCTCGATGGGCTCGCCCGCCAGGATCGCCTTCGTGAACAGGTAGAGGGCCATGTCGGGCCGCCCCCACGGGCCGTAGACCGTGAAGAAGCGCAGGCCCGTCGTCGGCAGGCGGTAGAGGTGGCTGTAGCTGTGGGCCATCAGCTCGTTGGCCTTCTTCGTGGCCGCGTAGAGGCTGACGGGATGGTCCACGTTCTGGTGGATGGAGAACGGCATCGCCGTCACCGCGCCGTAGACCGAACTGGACGAAGCGTAGATCAGATGCCCCACCCCGTGGCGGCGGCAGCCTTCGAGCACGTTGAGGAAGCCGGTGAGGTTGCTCGCGGCGTAGGCGTGCGGATCGGTCAGGGAGTAGCGCACCCCCGCCTGCGCGGCGAGGTGGATCACGCAGGTGAAGCGGCCCTCCCGGAACAGGGCGTCGAGGGCGTCCCGGTCGGTCAGGTCCAGGCGATGGAACGCGAAGCGCCCGCCCGCCAGCCGGCGCAGGCGGGCCTCCTTCAGGTCGGTGTCGTAATACGCATTCACGCTGTCGAGGCCGGTGACGGCCCGCCCCTCGCCGATCAGGCGATGGGCGACGTGGTTGCCGATGAAGCCGGCGACGCCCGTGATCAGGATACGCTGTTCGGTCATGCTGGGACGGGGGGCTCCTCGCGGCCACCTTGCCGCGCCGATGCCCCCGCAACAAGTTCGAGAGATCGTGATCGCATGATTTTAGCCGACAAGCATTTCGCGCTGGGCAGCTTCGGGCTATTGCGCAAAACTCGACGAATGCGCTTGCCGCCGACCATAGCGAGTCCGATCTCTTGATGATGTCCGAGACCCCGCGCCGCGCCGGAGCCTTCACGCTCCGCACCATTCCGATCCCCGCGCAGGCGCCCGTCCTCGACGAATTCACCCGCCGTCGTCTCGGCCGGGAGCTGCGCGCCCTCTACGATCCGGTCATCGACGAGGCCATCGACCCGCGCCTCGCCGAGTTGCTGCAGCAGTTGGAGACCGACCGCGCCGATTCCGGAAACTGACGAGGCGCCCACACCGTTTGGTGAGCTTTTCGCGATAGACGCATCTCCTCGCCGGAGGACTGACGATGCGGCTCAGCGTGGTGATCTGCACCTATGAGCGGCCGGCGCTGCTCGGCGCCCTCCTCCGCTCCCTGACCGCGCAGCGCGGCGCCGAGACCGGCGACGTCGAGATCGTGGTGGTCGACAACAGCGACGGCGAGACCGCCCGGCCGGTGGTCGAGGGCCTGGCGCCGGGGGCGCCCCTGCCGATCCGCTACTGCACGGCTCATCCGGCCAACATCTCCGTCGCCCGCAATGCCGGCTGCCGGGCGGCCCAGGGCGAAGCGCTCGCCTTCCTCGATGATGACCAGCAGGCGGAGCCCGGCTGGCTGGCGGCGGTGCGCGACGGGCTCGACCGCTTCCCGCACGACGTGTTCTTCGGGCCGATCACCCCGCATTTCGAGGATCCCGGCGCGGTGACGCCGGCCTCCCGCACCCTGTTTACCCGCCAGGGCGATCAGGCGGCGGGGCACGACCTCTTCGCCCTCGCCCGCCCGGCCTCGCAGGGCTTCGTGCTCTCGACGGCCAACAGCGTGTTCCGCCGGGCCACCGCCCTCCCCGGCCCCGACCCGTTCGACCCGCATTTCGGGCAATGCGGCGGCGAGGACCTTCACCTGCTCTGCCGCCTTGCCCGGGACGGGCGCCGGTTCGGCTGGCTGCCGGCGGCGCGGGCGACCGACTTCGTACCCGCGCACCGCTGCCGCACCGGCTATCTCGTCCGCCGGCATTTCGCGGGCGGGCAGGCCTATGCCGCGACGCTGATCCGCACGAGCGCGCGCCCCCTGCGCGACGAGGCGGTGCTGCTTGCCAAATCCCTGGTGCAGGTCGGCCTCCTACCCCTCACGGCCCTCGCCCTGCTCCGGAAGGAGGCGCCCGGCCGCAGCTTCGCGATCCGCGCGGCGGGCATCGCAGGCAAGCTCCTGTGGCGGCGGCTCTATCCTCTCTACAGGACCGAGGCCGCCTCCCTCGCCCCCGCAGCCAGTTCTTGATCGCCCGGCTTGGGTTTTGATCAATCGTCGCACGTCTCATTCGACGAAAAGATACTGTTAACGCTGTCGGCAATTGCAGCACGGACTTCGCGGTCAGTTTTAACTCAAGACAAGCGGCCGCGCGTTACAAAACAGTCGATACGGGCCACGCGCCCGCCGGCATGACGGCTCCAGCCGGGATCGTCCCGTTCGGAGGCGGCTCGTGCCGGGCCGTGCCCTGCCCCTCCGGGTGCGGGGCGTCGCGATATCGGGGAAGCCGGTCGATGCAGTTGGTCGAACGTCAGAGCCCTCGCAGCACCTACGCTGCCGAGACCGACGAGTGGGACGCGTTCCGGCTGGAAATCCGGGAGGCGTTAGCGTCGATGCGGCGCCATGCCTTCGCGATCACGCTGTGCGTCCTCGGGGCCGTGGCGCTGGCCACGCCGATCATCGCGCTGCGCACCCCGAACTATCTCGGCACGGCCCAGGTGCTGCTCGACCCGCGCGGGCTGAACGTCGTCAGCAACGAACTCGTGCCGCAGCCGCCCTCGGCCGACGTGAACGACGCGGTCATCGAGACCCAGTCGCGCTTCCTGCATTTCGACGCAGTGCTGCAGGAGGTCGTGAAGCGCCTCCACCTCACCGAGGATCCGGCCTACATGGCGCACCCCAGCCTCGTCGGCCGGATCAAGGCGATGGTCGGCCTACTCAGCACCGGCTCTGAGGCCGACCCGGTGGACGTCGCCAGCAAGATCCTCGGCAAGCAGACCACCTTTCAGCGCGAGGGCAAGAGCTTCGTCGTGAACCTGACGGTGCGCGCCAACGATCCGGTGAAGGCGTCCCGCCTCGCCGGAGCCATCGGCCAGGCCTTCGTGGACGATGCCGAGCGCCGCCGGAAGGACGTGGTGATCAAGGCCCGCGACGCCATCGGCGCGACCCTGAAGGGCCAGGGCGAGCATGTCATCGCCGCCGAGCAGGCCGTCGAGGCCTACAAGCGCGAGATCGGCGTGGTCGATCAGGACGGGCGCGTCCTCAACGCGGCGCGCATCGCCGAACTGAACTCGCAGCTTCTCGCCGCGAAGGCGCAGACCCGCGCCGTCTCCTCGCGGGTGGCCGCCCTCGAAGGCCGCAGCGCCACGCCCTCCGACGGCGCGGGCGCCGACACGGTGGAATCCACCACCCTCTCGCAGCTGCGCCTGAACCTCGCCGAGATCGTCCGCCAGCAGGACAACCTGCGCGCCACGCTCGGCCCGCGCCATCCGGCAGCGTTGGAGGTGGATGCGCAGGTCCGCAGCCTGCGCGCCGCCATCTCCCGCGAGACCGGGCGCCTGCAATCCTCGCTGCGCGCCGACCTCGCCGCCGCCCGCACCCGCGAGGCGTCCCTGGAGCGCGACCTCGCCCGCGCCGAATCCGACACGTCGCGCACGAATACCGCCCTCGTCACCCTGCGCCAGCTGGAGCGCGAGGCCCTGGCCCAGCGCTCGGTCTACGAGAAGACCCTGTCGCGGGAGCGCGAACTCCTCGAACAGGAGAGCGTCGGCACCGCGAACGTCTCGCTGGTCGGCACGTCGAAGCCCGATCCGCAATCGGCCGACCTGTCGCCGGCCCTCGTCGTCGCGGCCGCCGGGCTCCTCGGGCTGCTCGGCGGTGCCGGCGGCGCGATCCTGTTCGACCGGCGCGGCGGGCGTATCCATTCGGCCGAACGGCTCACGGCGCGCACCGGCATCCCGGTGCTGGGCACGCTGCCCCTGTCGCGCAAGCGCCTGCTGGAGGCGAGCGAGACCGTCGCAGTGCTCGCGGGCTCGCGCGGGTCGCCCTCGGCGCGGATCCTCACCCGCCTCGCGGATTACCTCGACGAAGCCGCCGAGCACGGGCAGGTGCGCCTGCTCATCGTGTCCGCCTCGGATGGGCCGATCTCGACCATCATCGCGCAGAACCTTGTCCTGGCGCAGGCCGCGCGCGGGCGCCGGGCCCTCCTGGTCGACGGCGACGCCCGCTCCGGCCGGCTCACCTGGATGATCCCGCGCGATCCGCAATCGGGCGTCGTGTCCTGCACCGTGGAGGGCTATCCGCCCTTCTGCGCCACGGCGGCGAGCGAGCGGGTGAGCTCGGACACCGTACCGGATCGCGACGAGGGCTACGATTGCGTCGTCATCGACGGCGGCGAGGGCCAGGACGAGACGCGCCTGCGCCGCTCGGCGGCGACCGCGACGGCCATCGTGATCGTGGCCGAGGCCGGCGTCGCCACCGCCGACCGGGTCGAGGACCTGCGTGCGGCCCTCCTGTCGAGCGCCGACAAGATCGCCGGTGCGCTGTTCGTGGTCTCGGGCGCCGATCCGGTCGTCCCGGCCCCGGCCCGCTCGCGGCCCCTGCCCCAGCGCTTCGCCCTGGCCGGCGAGAAGGGGGCGCTGGCGTGAGCGCGCGTTTCCGGTGACGACAGCGCTCCCGAGTCTGACGCAGGCGCAGGGCCTCGCGGCCCTCGCCCAGACGCGCGCCGCCGCCCCACGGCCCCGGCGCGCACCCTGGTTCCTGCGGGCCCTGCCCGCCGCCCTGTATCTCGCCTTCCTGGCCTACATGTTCATCGGCGTGATGCCGATGTCCGATGCCAGCGCCATCACCTCCGGCGACGGCAATTCCACCGAACGCCTCGCCGTGCTGGCGATGACCGGCATCGCCCTGTTCGAGATCGTGCGGCGGCGGCGGGTCGTGCTGCCCCTCGTGATGCGCTCCTGGCCGGTCTGGCTGGTGCTCGGCTGGTTCTGCGCCAGCGTCGCCTGGGCCGCCTTCCCGGACATCGCCATGCGGCGCGTCATGGTGATGGTGTTCCTCTGCCTCATCACCCTCGCCATCGCGGCGGGGATCGGCCCCCTGCGCCGCACGCTCGGCCTGATGGCGGGCATCCTCGTGGTGGTGATCGCGGGCGATCTGGCCGTCACCGCCCTCAACCCGGCCTTCGCCTTCACCGAGATCGGCGTGCGCGGCTACCACCAGCAGAAGAACGTCGCGGGCCTCGTGGCGATGCTGGCGGTGATCGTCAGCGTCGGGTGGGCGCTGGCGCGGCCGACGCCGCGCCGGATCCTGGCCGGCTTGGCGTTCTTCGTCGCCGCCTTCGGCTTCCTCGTGCTCACCAAGAGCAAGACCTCGATGATGCTGGCGCTGCTCGGCGTCGGCCTTCTGCCCTGCATGCTGGTGCTGCGGCGCCTCGGCCCCGCCGCCGCCCTGTTCCTGACGCTGGCGGGCGCGGGAATGGTCGGCGTGACCTATCTCGGCGTCACGGCCTTCGGCGGCGATTTCGTCGGCCTGCTCACCCCCGGCAACGATTCGAGCTTCACCGGCCGCACCCAGATCTGGGATTTCGCGGCCTCGGAGATCGCGCGCCGGCCCTGGACCGGCTATGGGTTTGGTTCATTCTGGGACGTCGGCGACGCCAACGATCCCCTGCTGCGCGCGCCACCCGGCTCCTGGCTCGCCACCCTGAAGATCGGAGAGCGGGCCGACGTGGTCATCAACGAGGCGCATAACGGCTACCTCGATCTGAGGCTTCAAGGCGGGGCTCCCGCGCTGATCTTCGCGGTGCTGGCGCAGATCCTGACCATCCTGGCGCTCGCCAAGAAGCTGTTCTCGCGCGCTATCCAGCGCGCCGACGCGGTGGCGGCGGCGACCTTCCTCGTCATCGCCCTGGTGGTGCTCGTGCACAACGCCACGGAATCGAGCCTGTGGATGCGTGGGCAGGTGCTCGCCAACGTCTCCATCCTCATCAGTCTGCTGGCCTTCCGGCGGGAGCCCACATGACGATCCGCCGGATCGGCGGCTGGATCGGAGCGGGGCTTGCCGACGCGGCGGGCCGGCTCGTGATCCTGTCCGCCACGACCGCCTTCCTCGCCCGCTTGCTTCCGCCGGGAGATTTCGGCGCCACGGCGCTGACGCTCTCCATTGTCACCGCCTTCTCCATGGCGGTGGGCACGCCCTACGAGGAGGCGCTGACGCAGGCGAAGGTGGTGCGCCGGGCGGATCTCGGCGCGGTGCTCGGTCTCTCGACCGTGGCCGCCCTCGTCTTCCTCGTGCTCTGCGTGCCGGCGGGCCTGCTCCTCGATTACGTCTACGGACGCGAGGACCTTCACCTGCTCCTCCCCGGAACGGGTGTCCTCCTGCTGGCGCAAGGGCCGATGACGATGGCGACCGCCGTCGCGCGGCGGCGGAAGGCCTTCTACGTCATCAACGCGTCGAGCATCGTCGGCCATGTGGCGGGTGCCCTCGTGGCCATCGGCCTCGGCATCGCCGGGGCCGGGATCTGGGCGCTGGTCAGCCTGCGCATCGTCCTCGTCTTCGCGACGGCGGCGAGCCTGTTCTGGATGCTCGGCCTGAGGGTCGCCCCGTCCTGGTCGTGGGGACGCCTGCGCCGGTTCAACCGCTTCGCCGGGCTGGTCCTGGCCTCGCGCCTCGTCGAGAACGCGACCTACGTCGTCTACAACACCCTCACGGGCGCGCTGTTCGGGTTGACGGTCCTCGGCTACCTCAACATCGCCATGCGGCTCATCGAGCCGGTGCGCGGCGCCATCGTCGCGGTGACGCACAACCTCTGCTTCCCGCATTTCCGGGGCAGCGCCCTGTCGCGGGACAATGTCGGCGAGGCGGCGGCGGAGGTGGCGCGCGAGACCTCGGCCTTCGTCGCGCCGACCATGATGGGCCTTGCCGCCGTCAGCCCCCTCGTCGTGCCGCTCATGGCCGGGCCGGGCTGGACCACGGCCGAACCCATCGCGGCGGCGCTGGCGGCCGGCGGCCTCCTCGCCCTTCCTTCGCAGGTGGTGCAGACCGCCCTCTCCGCGAGCGGCCGCCCGCAAAGCGTGCTCCTGTCCTACGTCGTCGCTCTCGTGACCCTGGCCGCCACCCTGGTCGCGACAACGGGGATGCACCCCGCCACGATCGGCCTCGCGCGGCTCGCGGGCGATTTCGCGCTCACCGTCACCACGGTCCTCGTCAACGGGCCGCGGATCGGCCTCTCGCCCTGGCCGCTGCTGCGGCGGCTCTCGGGGGTGTGGCTCGCGGCGGCTACGATGGCGGTGATCGTCGCGTGGCTCGGCATCCGGCTAGCGGACTCGCAGGGTCAGGTGGTCGCCCTCCTTATCGCCATCCCCGCCGGAGTGGTCATCTACATCCCGCTGCTGTTCCTCATCAGCCGCGCGAGCTTCGACTCCCTCGTGGAGCGGATCCGCCCCCTGCTCGGGCGGACGAACCTGGCCGGCGCGCGATGACCGGCCCGGTCCTCGTCACCGGCGCGGGCGGCTTCATCGGCCGGGCCACAATCGCCCGGCTCAAGGAGTCGGGCCTGCGGGTCCGCGCCGGGCTCCATCGCCTGCCCGACGGACGCAGCCCCGCCGAGGGCACCGTGCGCTGCGACCTCGACGATCCCCGCAGCCTCGATGCCGCCCTGGCGGGCGCGTCGTCCGTCGTCCATGCGGGCGGGCGTTCGGCCGTCGCCATGCCGGACCAGTTGCGCGCCCTCCTCGCCGCCGCCGACCGGGCGGGGGTGGACCGCATTGTCCATCTCAGCTCCATCGCGGTCTACGGCCCCGAGGAAGGCCGGATCGGCGAGCCCGACGCCCCCCCGGCCACGGCCGCGCCGGACGACCCCTACTGCACCGCCAAGCGCGCGTGCGAAACGATGCTCCGCACCTGGGTCGCGGCGCGGCCGGGGCGCCGGGTGGCGATCCTGCGGCCGGGCATCGTCTACGGGCGCGGCAGCGACCTCTGGGTCGAGCGGCCCGCCGCCGCGTTGCGCGCCGGAGTGCTCGGCCCCCTCGGCCCGCGCGGACAGGGCGTGGCGGCGCTGATCCACGTTTCCGACGTCGCAGAAGCTATCCGCTGCGCGCTCGCCGCGCTGAACGGGCCGGGCAAGGGCCTCATCGCCGCCAACCTCGTCGGGCCCGACACGCCCACCTGGAACACCTATTTCGCGATGCTCGCCGGGCCGAAGCCCGCGCGCCCGCTGTCGCCGGGGCGGCTCGCTCTGCTGCGGGCCCTCGCCCTGCCGGCCAAGGCCCTCGCGCGGCTGCGGGTGCCCGTGCCCCGCGCCCTGCGCCTCGTCCCCGCCTCCGGGGAGCTTCGCCTGTTCGCTCGCACGGCGCAGTACGACACCGCCCGCGCCCGCACCGAACTGGGCTTCCGCCCCGCGATCCGTCTGACCGACGGATTGGGGGAAGCCCTCGGCCCGATCCCTGCTGCGAGCGCCGGGAGCGGCGCCTCCCTGGCCCGGAATGGGACGGATCGTACTGTTTCAGGACACGAGTAGCGTGAGCGAGGGACGAGCCATGGCCACCACCGCCGAACCTGCCTACTACCCGTCGGAAGCCAGCCCGCGCACGGACTTCCTCGACCTGCCCTTCGACAGGCTCGACCTCGACGGCGCGCTGAACACCCTCCTCGCCGTGCCGGCGAACCAGAGCTTCCGCTACCTCGTGACGCCGAACGTCGATCACATGGTGCGGATCACCGAGGACCCGGAGGTCGCCCGCCTCTACCGGGAGGCGTGGCTGTGCATCAACGACAGCCGCGTGCTGGCCCTCCTCGCCAAGACCTGCGGCACCGACCTGCCCCCCGTACCGGGCTCGGACCTCGTGGCCGCGCTCCTAACCCACCCGAAGCTGACCGCGGATTCGCGGATCCTCATCGTCGGCGGCGGTGACGGGCTCGCGGAATCGGTGGCCGATCTCTGCGGGTTGACGCGGGTCGAGCAGATCCGCCCGCCCATGGGCCTGCGCACGGACCCCGCCAAGCTCGCGGCCACCGTCGAGGCCATCGAGGCGCGGCCGGCGCGGTTCGTCGTGCTGGCGGTCGGCTCGCCGCAGCAGGAGCTTCTGGCCAACGCACTGGCCCGGCGCGGCATCGCCACGGGCGTCGGCCTCTGCATCGGCGCCGGTCTGGAATTCCTCGTCGGCGACCGCGCCCGCGCCCCGGCGATCCTGCGGACGCTCAACCTCGAATGGCTGTTCCGCCTCGCCTGCGAGCCCCGGCGGCTCGGCCGCCGCTACCTGATCGACGGCCCGCAGATCTTCCGGCGCGTCTGGGAGTACCGGCGCCGGGCGCGCTGAGCCCTCAGCCCCGCGCGATGGCTTTGCCCACGATGGAGCGTCGCGCGTCCCAGGAGAGCGGAATGGTCGACTGGATGCCGAGGCCGTAGCGGCCCGGCCGGACCTCCGGGATGCCGCCGCCCTCGGACCAGACGGTCTCGCACAGGCTCTCCTCCGCCCCGGCATGGCCGGAGGCGGCGAGGCCGAGCACGTGCTCGCAATAGACGCCGTAGAGGATGTATTCGGAGAAGTCGCTGGTGGCGGCCAGGGCCTCGATGGGGTCGCGCCCGGTGACGGTGCCGATCCGCTCCAGCAGGCCGCGCACGTTGGCGCGCCGCCACGTCACGAACTGATCGATGTAGTCGGCCCCGTGATAATCCGTCGGCGGCAGGCCGAGCAGGGTCGAGGCCGCGCGGTGCCAGGGTGCATGCATGGCATCGTCCGCCGCGCCGGGAAAGCGGGCGAGGCGCAGAAACCCGTCCTGGCTCAGCGCCCCGGCGGGCAGCGGGCGCACGAAGGCGGTGTCGCTGTCGAGGTGGAGCACCGTGTCCGTCGCCGCCCCGGCGGCGGCATTGAGCTTCATGATCTGCTGGGCGATCCAGCCCCGCACCGGCCGCCCCTTGAACGAGACGTAGACGTTGCGCCGGGGCAGATGCAGGCGCCGCCGCCATTCCGGCCCCGGCAGGGGAAGCTTGCGCAGCCAGCGGGGCAGCAACTCCTCCTGCGGGACGAGCGCCCGGCGCCCGCCGGCCAGCGGCCGGAACAGCGGCATGTCCGCCGCCGGCACGGCGAGGAGATGCGCCGCCCCGGCGGGGGCGAAGCGGTCGGCCGTCTCGCAGAGCAGGCGGCAGCAATCGAGATCGCCCGAGAAGGACAGGGTGATCAGGGTCGGGGGGCTTGGAACGTCCACGGGTCGCGTTCTCCTGCGGGTCGTCAGACCGCCCAATCCATCGGCCGCATCGCCCCGGGCGCGGACGAAACCGGCGCCGGGCGCGGGAAGCGTTCGGGGTGCTGCAGCATCTCGGTGACTTCGGTGATGTGGACCGCGAGATCCGCGTCCATCCGCCCCGGCGCGCCGGAGGCGATGGCATCCGCGAAGTCCCGGATGCCGCGCATGAAATCCATCGGCGGGCGCCCGCGCCCGGCCCGGAACGGCACCGGGCAGGCGGGCGGCACCACCTTGCCCCGCCGCAGCGGCAGGCGCCGTTCGAGAAAGCGGTCGAGCCGGCTGGTCGCCGTGCGCTTCAGCCGGACCGGGCCGGCGAAATCCCACGGCTCCTCGACCTGCAGCACCCCCCGGTCGCCTACGATCCGCAGGCGGTGGTCGTAGGGCGCGACGATGGAGTTCGTGACCCGCGCGACGATGCCGCCGTCGAACTCCAGGAGACCGCATGAGAAATCCGGCGCCGGATGCACCGGCTGGTCGCACTCCTTGTCCGGGATCAGCAGGGAGGCGTGAGCCGTCACCCGCCGCACGGGTCCGAACATCGCCACGAGCAGCGTCACGACGTAGCCCGCATGCTCGAAGGTGCAGCCGGTCTCGAACTCGCCTTCCGCCGGCCAGCGCCGGCCGCTGCGGCTGATCCAGTTCCGGTAATCGGCCTTGTGGACCATGCCGTCGTCGAGTTCGGCATAGACGAGCCGCACCCGCCCGACCGCGCCCTGGCGCACCGCGCGCCACAGGGTCTGCGCCTGCTCCCCCAGGATGTTGCTCGGCGCGGCGGCGAGGCGCACGCCGGCCGCCGCCGCCGCGTCGTTGAGGCTGCGCGCCTCGGTCAGCGTCAGGCCGAGGGGCTTCTCCGAATAGACGTGCCGCCCTGCCGCGATGGCGGCGCGGGTGACGGGGGCGTGGTTCTCCGGATCGGTGAGGTTCACCACGACCACGCCCGGTTCCGCCAGGAGGTCGGCCAGCGAGCCGTAAGCCCTGTCGCCCCAGGTGCGCGCGAAGGCCGCGAGCCGTTCCGGGTCGCGGTCGTAGACGCCGATCAGATCCAGCCCGTCCGCGTGCAGATCGAGACACTGCCGGTACATATCGGCGACATAGCCGCAGCCGACGAACGCGATTCTGGTCCGCCCGCTGCCGTCTATAGCATTTCGTTTACCATTGTCGGAGAAATTAACGCGCAAATGCGGTATTGATCTCACGATATCAGGTGCCGACTTTACTTCCGGCTGGAATAAGTCGCAACGGCGTACAAATTATAACCCGCCGGTTATCTATTAATGAACTTCGCAGGGAGCATCGGAGACGGTATGCCCGGAACCGAGCCGGTCGCGGTCAGCGTGGTCATCCCCACCCTGAATCGTCATAAGGCGCTCGAGCGCGCCCTGGGATGCATCCTCGCGCAGCGCCTGCCGCCAGACACGGGGGCCGAGATCGTCGTGGTGGACAACTCCCCCGACGGCAACGCCCACACCCTCATCGAACGTCTCGCCGAGGGTGCGCCCATGCCGGTGCGCTACGTCTCGGTGCCCCAGCCCGGCATCGCCACGGCGCGCAACGCCGGGGTCGCGGCGGCGCGGGGCGAATGGATCGCCTTCATCGACGACGACGAGACCGGCGGCCCGCATTGGCTGGCGGCGCTGCTCGCGGTCGCCCGCCGGGGCGGCTACGACGCGGTGTTCGGCCCCGTCAGCGCGCTTGCCGACGACGACCGCGAGATCGGCGCCTTCGCCGCCTATTTCGCACGGGGCGTCACCGCCGAGGACGGCGGCGACGTCACCCACCGCGCCGCCTATCTCGGCACAAACAACTCGCTTTTCGCGGCCTCCGTCTGCGCGATCCCGGGCGGCCCGTTCGAGGAGCGCCTGAACAGCATCGGCGGCGAGGACAGCCTGTTCCTCCAGCGCCTCGTCCACGAGGGCCGGCGCTTCGGCTGGGCCGCCGCCGCCGAGGTGACGGAATGGGTGCCCCCGCGCCGGCTCGACTGGGCCTATGTCCGCCGCCGCCGCTTCCTCAGCGGCCAGATCCGCACCTTCGTGCACGAGATGGCCTCCCCCCGCCGCCGCCTGGAGGTGGCGCGGTGGATGCTGGTCGGCGTCGCGCAGACCATCATCTCCGGGGTGCTGTCGCTGCTCCTGAAGCCGATCAACCCGCCCGCCGCGCGCCATCACGGGATCGCGGCCTGCGGCGGCCTCGGCAAGGTGTTCTGGATGACCCGCTTCCGGGGATCGCTCTACGGGTCCGGGCTCGTCTCGTGAGGCCGAGCCGCCGGGCGCTGCTCGCCGGCGCCGGGGCGACGATCTGGGCCAGCCCGTCCCGTGCGGGCGAGTCGCTGAGCGTGCGAATCCGCAACGGCGCCGACCCGGTGCCGGTGAGCCCGCTGATCTACGGCTCGAGCGAGATCGGCACCCTCGACGGCGGCCCGCCCTCGGCGGAGCTCGACCGGGAGGCCGGCGTCACACTCCGCCGTTTCGGCGGCAACTTCGCCACGAGCTACAATTGGACGAACAATGCCTGCAACGCCGGCAAGGACTGGCAGCAGGCGAACGGCGATTTCCTGAGCCAGAGCCTCGGCCTCCCCCCCGCCGAGCGCGGCGTCCCCGGCGCGGTGATCGCGGCGATGCACGCCTCCTCGCTGGCGATGGACGCGCGCAGCATCGTCACCCTGCCGCTCGTGAGTTTCGTCGCGGCGGACAAGGACGGCCCCGTCCCGGCGGACCAGGCCGCCCCCTCCCCGCGCTTCGTGCCGGTCTCGTGGGAGGGACGGCGCGCGGCCTCCGCGCTCGTGGACCCGCGCGTCGCGGACATCCCGCACCTCCTGGCGCGGCTCGTCGCCCGCTACGGCCCGGCCTCCGGCGCCACGGGCATCCGCGGCTACATCCTCGACAACGAGCCCGGCCTGTGGGCGACCCAGCACCCGCGCATCGTGCGGGCGCCCGTGCGGATCGCGGATTTGCTCGCCCGGTCGATCAAGGCGGCGCGGGCGATCAAGGCCATCGACCCCGACGCCTGGGTGATCGGCCCGGCAAGCTGGGGCGCCACGGGGATGGTGAACCTGCAGAACGCCCCCGATTGGAACGCCTACCGGCAGCACGGCAGCTTCCTCGCCGCCTATCTCGACGCCTTTCGTGCCGCCTCCGAGCGCGAGGGCAAGCGCCTGCTCGATGCCCTTGACGTGCATTGGTACCCGTTCAGCGAGCGCGGCACCCTGTTCCGCACGGAGGACCCGGCCCTGGCCGGGCCGCTGCTGGACGCGCCGCGCTCCCTCACCGAGCCGGGTTTTCGCGAGGCGAGCTGGGTCTCGCAGGCGCTGCCCGTGTCGAACGAGGGCGGCCTTGCCCTGCCGCTGCTGCCGAGCCTCGAACGGCTGACGGCGGCAAACTTCCCCGGCACGCGCACCGCCGTGACGGAATATAATTACGGCGGCGCGGAGCAACTCGCCTCCGGCCTCGCCCTGGCCGACGCCCTCGCCCGGTTCGCCCGGCCCGAGTTGCTGCTTACCGCCCATTGGGGGTCCCTCGCCGGCTGGCTGGGGACGGCCTTCCGGCTCTATCGAAACTACGACGGCCGGGGCGGCCGCTTCCCCGACAACGCCCTGCCCATCGAGACCGCGCGGCCCGATGGCCTCACCGTGCGGGCCGGCGCCGACGGGCCGAGGCTGCATCTCGTGGCGATCAACCGCGCGGCCGAGACGCGGATGGTGGAGATCGCCTTCGAGCGGCCCCTGCCAGCCTCGCGTCTCACGCCGTACGGCTTCGATGCCCGCCATCCCGAGATGGCCGCGATGGGCGCGCCCGAGCCCGTCTCCGGCGGCACCCTGCGCCTGACGCTGCCGGCGCGTTCGGCCCGGCATTGCATGGTCGCGCCCGGTTGATCCGACTTTCGTCGCCGTTGTGCCCGGACCGGACTCCGTCTACACAGGTCGGATGACGGTGCCCCGAGAGGGGTGAAAAGGGAACGCGGTGAGGGCCTGCCCGACCCCGCGGCTGCCCCCGCAACTGTAAGCGGCGAGCGCCTGCCAGCAGCCACCGGAGCGATCCGGGAAGGCGGCGGGCGCGCCGAGCCGCGAGCCAGGAGACCTGCCGTCATCCCGACTTTTCGCAACGCCGCCGGTGGGGCGGCTGGAGAGCCCAGATGACGACCACGACGCAGTCCTCGTCCTTTGCCCCCGTCGCCACCCGCGCCAACGAGCGCCTGATGGCGGCCGCTCTGGCGGCGTTCCTCGGCCTCGGCCTCGTGTTCATGGCGGGCTTCTCGCCGGCCATCGCGCTCCACAACGCGGCGCACGACTTCCGGCACGCCCAGAACTTCCCGTGCCACTGACGCGAACGCGCCAGGAATGATCCTTCGCCTTCTGTCGGCGGCGCTGGCCGCCGGCTTCCTCGCGGCTGTCGTCGCCACGGGGCTGCAACTCGCCTTGACCTCTCCCCTCATTCTTGAGGCGGAGAAGTACGAGCAGCGGGAGCCCAGCCGCGCGGCGCAGGCCCTTCCCCCCACTTTGCCGATCGTGCTCGCCCATGCGGGCCACGACCACGCGGCGCCCGATGCCGCGCCGGAATGGCAGCCCGCCCCCGGCTTTCAGCGCATGGCCTTCACCGGCCTCGCGACCCTCGTCGGCGGCGTGGGCTACGCCCTGATGCTGGGCGCGGTGCTGATCGCCTGCGGCCGGGAGCCGACGCTGCAGACCGGCCTCGCCTTCGCGCTGGCCGGCTTCGCCAGCGTCTCCCTGGCGCCTTCCCTCGGCCTGCCGCCGGAACTGCCGGGCCAGGAGGCGGCGCCGCTGCTGGCGCGGCAGGCATGGTGGGTGATGACCGCCGCCGCGACGGCGATGGGCCTCTACCTTATCGGCGTACGCCGCTCGTTCATCGCCATCCTCGGCGGGCTCGTGCTGATCGCCGGACCCCACATCGCCGGTGCGCCGCCGCCGCCCGACAGCACGTCGGAAGTGCCGGCCGCCCTCGCGGCGCAATTCGCCGCGCGCTCGCTCGCCATCGGCGCGGTGTTCTGGGCCATGATCGGCCTCGGCTTCGGCTGGGCGTGGCAGAATGTCGGCCCGGCGAGGCGCCGTCATGCCTGAGGCCATCACGACCCTCTACGTCTGCACCACCTGCAAGCGCGAGGGCGACGACCCGGAGGGGCCCCGCGCCGGGGCACGCCTCCATGCGGAACTGGCGCGACGGGCCGAGGGCCTGCGCGTCGAGCCGGTGGAATGCCTCTCGGTCTGCAAGCGGCCCTGCACGGTGGCCGTCGCGTCGCCCAACCGCTGGACCTACGTCTACGGCGACCTCGACGCCGAGGCCGCCGCGACCACCATCCTCGACGGCCTCAAAGCGTATGACGGCACCCCGGATGGGATCGTCCCCTGGCGGGAGCGCCCGAAGGAATTTCGCTCGGGCGTGATCGCCCGCATCCCGCCGTTTCCCCTTCTGCCCCCTATCCCCGAGGCCGCCGAATGACCATCGTCGCGAAGATACCCTGCACGATCGTCACCGGCTTCCTCGGTGCCGGCAAGACGACCCTCGTCCGCCACGTCGTGGAGAATGCGAAGGGCCGCAAGCTCGCGATCCTCGTCAACGAGTTCGGCGATGTCGGCTTCGACCGCTCGTTCCTCGCCGCCTGCGGCATCGAGGGCTGCACCGAGGATTCCATCGTGGAGCTGCCCAACGGCTGCATCTGCTGCACCGTCGCGGACGATTTCGTGCCGGCGCTGGAAACCCTGCTCTCCCGCGCCGAGCCGCCGGAGCACATCCTGATCGAGACCTCCGGCCTCGCTTTGCCGAAGCCCCTCGTCCAGGCGTTCCAGTGGCCGGCGATCCGCTCGCGCGTGACCGTCGATGGCGTAGTGGCGGTGGTGGATGGCCCTGCGGTCGCGACCGGCGCCTTCGCCGAGGACCCAGAGGCCCTGGCCGCCCAGCGCGCGGCGGATACCTCCGTCGATCACGACAACCCGCTGGAAGAGGTTTTCGAGGACCAGCTCCTCTGCGCCGACCTCGTGGTGCTCAACAAGGCCGACCTGATGGATGCCGACGGCCTCGCCAAGGTGCGGGCCGAGGTGCAGGGCCACCTGCCCCGCGCCGTGAAGGTGGTGGAGACCGCCAACGGCGTCATCGACCCGCGCGTGCTGCTCGGCCTCGGCGCGGCGGCCGAGGACGACCTCGCCAACCGCCCTTCGCATCACGGCGAGGGCGAGGATCACGACCACGACGACTTCGAGACCGTGGCGCTGCCCGTCCGCGCCGCCGTGACGGCGGGCGACCTCGCCGCCCGCGTCGAGAAGGCGGCCGAGACCGAGGGCGTGCTGCGCATCAAGGGCTTCGTGGAAGTCGAGGGCAAGCCGATGCGCCTCGTGGTGCAGGGCGTCGGCCGCCGGGTGTCGCACCATTTCGACCGGCCGTGGCGCGCGGGCGAGGCCCGTGACGGGCGCCTCGTGGTGATCGGCCTGAAGGGCTTCGACCAGAACGCCGTCGCCAGCGCCCTGGCGGGATAAGCCGAGGAGGCGCGATGCACCTCCTGCGCGTCGATACGGTCTCCCTCGACGAGGGTGAGGCGGCGATCGATCTCGGCCAGGAGCCGGGCGACCTCGTGATCCTGTCCTTCACGGACAGCGACCTCGCCGGCCTCGCGCGCGCGCATGCCTCCGCGCCGGATCTGCCGTCGCTGCGGCTCGCCAAGCTCGCCAAGCTGCGGCATCCGCTCTCCGTCGATCTTTACGTGGAGAAGGTCATCGCCCGCGCCCGCGCGGTGGTGATCCGCTGCCTGGGCGGGCTCGATTACTGGCGCTACGGCGTCGAACGCTGCGCCGACGCCGCGCGGGCACATGGCGTGGTGCTCGCCGTGCTCCCCGGCGACGACCGGCCCGACCCGCGCCTCGCCGCCTTCAGCACCGACGCCGCGCTGGCCGAGGACCTGGACGGCTACTTCCGCGCCGGCGGCCCCGAGAACCTGCGCCGCCTGTTCCGCCGCCTCGCGGCCCATCTCGACGGCGGCGGCCCGGTGGACCCGCCCCAGCCGCTGCCGAGGGGGTTCGCATGGTGCCCCGGCTGCGGGCCGGTGGCGGTAGACACGGCTCTTGCGGCAGGCCGGAGTGCCGTGCCGTTGCCCACCGTGATTGCGAGCGAAGCGAAGCAATCCAGGGAAGCACCCTATCCTGAAGCGGCCCGCCGCCCTGGATTGCTTCGCTTCGCTCGCAATGACGGCTTGAGTGGATTGGGCCGGGACGAGCCTCCGCTGGCCCTCCTCCTCGTCTACCGCTCGGCCGTTCTCGGCGGCGACACCGCGCCGTTCGAGGCCCTGGCGCTCGCCCTCCAAGAGCGCGGGATCGGCGTGCTGACGCTGGCGGTTTCGAGCCTCAAGGACCCGGAGGCCGTCGCCGCCGTCAAAACGGCCCTCGCCGCGCAACGACCGGACATCGTGATCGCGGCCACGGCCTTCTCGGCGCGGGACGATGCCGGCTTCGTCCTCGACCGGGCGGGATGCCCCGTGTTGCAGGCCTTCACGGTCGGCTCGCCCCGCGCGGCCTGGGAGGCCTCGTCGCGTGGGCTCGGCGCCTCCGACCTCGCCATGCAGATCGCCCTGCCGGAATTCGACGGGCGGCTCTCGGGCTTCCCCATCGCGTTCAAGGAAGAAGCCCCGGAGGCCGTGGGTTTCTCCGAGCGTCGCCTCGTGCCGCATGCGGAGGGCATCGCGGCCCTCGCGGAGCGGGCGCGCGGCTGGCTGCGCCTCGCCGCCCTGCCCCCGGCCGAACGGCGGGTGGCGGTGGTGATGTCCGATTATCCCGCACGGGGCGGACGGGCCGGGTTCGCGGTAGGGCTCGACACGCCGGAGAGCGCCCGCGCCCTCTTCGCCGACCTCGAGGAGGCGGGCTATCCCGCCGCGCCGCTGCCGGACGATGTGATGACGGGGCTCACCGAGGGGGAGGCGACCTTCGCGGTCCCCCTCGCCGATTACGCCGCGTGGCTAGCCACGCTGCCGGAAGGCGCCCGCACCGCTCTCTCCGAAAGCTGGGGCGACCCGGAGGCCGACCCGCTCTGCCGCGACGGGGCGTTCCGCTTCCGCTGCGTGCGGGGGCGTGCATCCCCTCTCCCCGTCCTGCGGGGAGAGGGCTTCGGCGACCCCGTCGTCGCCGAAGCGCGGCGGCAGCCGACGGTGAGGGGGGCGGCCGAGGGAGCCTCACCCGGGCAGCCCCCTCACCGCCGCTCCGGCTCCGCCTCCGCTTCCTTCGTGGACGACGAGGTCCATGAAGGCCTCTCCCCGCAGGACGGGGAGAGGGACAGCCCGTGGACCGCCTGCGCCTTGTTCCTCCAGCCCGACCGGGGCCGCGATGCCGACCGCAAGGCCGGCTACCACGACCCCGACCGGGTGCCGACGCACGCCTACCTCGCGTTCCATCTCGGCCTGCGTCGCCACTTCGACGTCCTGGTCCAACTCGGCACCCACGGCACCACCGAATGGCTGCCGGGCAAGGCCGTGGCGCTCTCGCCCCTGTGCTGGCCCTCCCTCTGCGTCGGGGCGCTGCCGGTGGTCTATCCCTTCGTCGTGGACGATCCCGGCGAGGCGGCTCCGGTGAAGCGGCGCCTCGGCGGCATCGCGCTCGGCCACCTGACCCCGACCGTCGCCCGAGCCGGCCTGCCGCCGGAGACGGCCCGCCTGCGCGAACTGGTGGAGGAATATTCCGCCGCCACGGTCCTCGACCCGCGCCGGGCCAAGCTGCTGGCCGCCGCCATCCTGGAGGAAGCCGAGGGCCATGGCCTCCTGGCCGGCGCCGGCATCCCGGAGGGCGCGCCGATGGAGGAGGCGCTGACCGCCCTCGATGCCCATCTCTGCGATCTCGGCGAAACCTCCTTCCGGGACGAGCTGCACATCTTCGGCCGCGCCCCGGACGACGCGCCGGAGCCCATCCGCTCCTGCGCGGCGGGCGAGCGCGCCGGCCTGCTCGCCGCTCTCGCCGGGCGCTTCGTGCCCCCCGGCCCGGCGGGTTCGCCCTCGCGCGGGCGGCTCGACGTGATGCCGACCGGGCGCAACCTCACCACCCTCGACCCGCGCGCCATCCCGAGCCGGGCGGCAACGCTGCTCGGCGAGAAGGCAGCGCAGGCGGTGGTGACGCGCTACCTGCAGGACGAAGGCGCCTATCCGGCGCGGATCGTCATGGACCTCTGGGCCTCGCCGACCCTGCGCACCGGGGGCGAGGACGTGGCGCACGCCCTGTCGCTGATGGGCGTGCGGCCGGTCTGGGACCATGCCAGCACCCGCGTCACCGGCTTCGAGGTGTTGCCGCTCGCCGTGCTCGACCGCCCCCGGATCGACGTGACGATGCGCGTTTCCGGCGCCTTCCGCGACACCTTCCCGGATACGCTCGCCCTTCTCGATCGGGCGGTGCGCGCCGTCGCCGCGCGCGACGAGGACGAGGAGGACAATCCCCTCGCCGCTGCCGCCCGCCGGGGCGAGGCCGGCGCGCGCGTCTATGGCGCCGCGCCGGGCCGCTACGGCGCGGGCGCCGCCGCCCTCGCCCTCGACGGCGATTGGCAGGAGCGCGACGCCATCGGCCGGGCCTACCTCGCCGCCAGTGGCTACGCCTATGGCGACCGCGAGGGGCCGGATGCGGGCTTCGGCCGGCGGGTGGCGCAGGCGGATGCCTATGCGCACGCCTTCGACGTGGCCGAGCGCGACCTGTTCGACGGGGACGCCGCCGTCGATGCGATGGGCGGGTTCGCTGCCGCCGCGACGCTCAGCGGCGCCAAGCCGGCCCTCTACAGCCTCGACGTGTCAGAGCCCGAGCGCCCGAAGGCCCGCACCGCGCGGGAGGATTCCGCCCGTCTGATCCGTGGCCGCCTCGCCGATCCCCGCTGGATCGCGGCGCAGCTTCGCCACGGCTATCGCGGCGCGCAGGAACTGGCGCAGGGGCTCGACGCGGTGTTCGTCCTGGCTGCCGGCAGCGATGCCGTGACAGACGCCGGGTTCGAGGCGCTGTATTCCGCCTGGATCGCCGATCCTGACGTGTTCGAGCGCCTGCGCGCCGCCAACCCCGCCGCCACGCGGGCGATCCTTGACCGCTTCGACGAGGCGCGCGACCGGGGCCTCTGGACGAGCCGCCGCAACGCGCTCCCCGCCGACGCGCTGCTCGGCGAGGTGGCCGGATGACCCGCGCCCTGCCCGATTCCGCCCGCCGTGGCTGGTGCCCCGGTCTCAGCCGGCCGATGCCAACCGGCGATGGGCTCCTCGCGCGCATCCACCCGCCGCTGGGCGTGCTGAGCTTGGCGCAAGCCCGTGCCGTGGCCGAGGGCGCGCGCCGCTTCGGCAACGGCCATCTCGACCTGACGGCGCGGGCGAACCTTCAGATCCGGGGCGTCACCGAGGCGACCACCGTGCCGCTCGCCGCCCTGCTCGAGAGTGTCGGCCTCGGGGATACCCGCCGGGATGGCGGCCCGCAGCGCCTGACCCTGACAAGCCCCCTCGCCGGGGACGGCATTTCCGCGCTGGCGAAGGCCATTGAGGAGGCCGGGCGCGGCGTGCCGGGCCTGCCGCCGAAGACGCTGGTCGCGGTCGGCATGGCGATGGCCGAAGCGGACCTGTCCGTCATGCCGCTGTCGGCGGATCGGGTCACCATCGTCGCGACGACTTCCGCATGGGAATGCGATGTGGCGGACGCTCCCTCCGCCATCGCCGCCCTGCTCACCGCCTTCGCCGCGACGGGCCAACGGCGGATGAGGGATGTGAATCTGGACGCTCTCCGTCATTGCGAGCGAAGCGAAGCAATCCAGGGCAGCGCGACGTCTCGGAGTCTGGGCGAAAAGCCGAGTTCTCCCCTCACTCCCCCTCATCCTGAGGTGCCGCGCAGCGGCCTCGAAGGAGGGCTCCAGACAGCTCCGCGATCGCTGGAGCCCTCCTTCGAGGCCTCCGCTGCGCTCCGGCACCTCAGGATGAGGTCGAGGGTACAAGAACCGCCGAACTCTCGGCCAGACACTCCGAACGTGGCGCCGCTGGATTGCTTCGCTCCGCTCGCAATGACGGTGGCGGTTCCGGCGCCAGGCCTCTCCACCCATCACGGCCGGCCCGTCGTCGCCCTCGACGCACCGTTCGGCCGCTGCACCGTCGACGCCTTCGAGCGGCTGATCGCCGTCGCGGAGGATATCGGCGCGTCGGAAATCCGCCTGTCGCCCTCGCGCGGCGTGGTGCTGCTCCCCTCCCAGCCCAAGCGGATCCGCCTCGCCGCCCTCGCCGCCGACTTCATCGTCGCGGCGGACGATCCGCGCCGCGCGGTGGCCGCCTGCACCGGGGCGCCGGCCTGCGCCTCCGGCTCGACGCCGACGCTCATCGACGCCGCCCGCCTTGCGGAGAGCTTTCGCCCCCTCGCGGCGCGGGGCCTCTCGGCGCATGTCTCGGGCTGCGCCAAGGGCTGCGCGAAACCCGGCCCAGCCGACCTGACCCTCGTCGGGCACGAGGGCGCGTACGCCATCATCGTCGGTGGAGCGCCCGGCGATTCACACCAACTGCAAGTCCCTATCGAGGCGGCTTTGGAGCGGTTAGGAAGGGCGGCAACTCTCGGGCTTGCCGCCGCCTTCGCGTCGGCTACCAACGACGGGGGGAGGAACCGGAGACCGGCATGAGCGCGAGCCCGACCGCCGTGCAGCACGACACGTCGCGTTACGAGTATGTCCGCGATGGCGGCGCGATCTACGCGAAGTCCTTCGCGATCATCCGCGCCGAGGCCGACCTCGCCCGCTGGTCGGGGGCGGCCGAGCGCTGTGTCGTGCGCATGATCCACGCCTGCGGCATGACCGACCTGCCCGCCGACGTCGAGATGTCAGACGGCTTCGCCGAGGCCGGCGCGCGGGCGCTCGCCAACGGCGCGCCGATCCTGTGCGACGTCCACATGGTGGCGGACGGCGTGACCCGCGCCCGGCTTCCCGCCGACAACCGGGTCGTCTGCACCCTGCGCGATCCGCGTGTGCCGGAGATGGCCCAGCGCCAGGGCACCACCCGCTCGGCGGCGGCGATGGAATTGTGGCGCGAGCATCTGCCCGGCAGCGTCGTCGCGGTCGGCAACGCGCCGACCTCCCTGTTCCGCCTGCTCGAATTGCTGGACGAGGGCGTCGCGCCGCCCGCCGCCGTGATCGGAATCCCGGTCGGGTTCGTGGGCGCGGCGGAGTCCAAGGAGGCGCTGGCGCGAGACGGGCGGGTGCCCTTCGTCGTCGTCCACGGGCGCCGGGGCGGCAGCGCCATGGCGGCGGCGGCCGTCAACGCGCTCGCCAGCGAGGTCGAGTGATGGACGGGCTGAGGCCCTTCGAGGGCGAGACGGACGAGGTGACACGCGCGGTCGAAACCGGCACGCTCTACGGCGTCGGCATGGGGCCGGGCGACCCGGACCTGCTCACCGTGAAGGCCCTGCGCATCCTGCAGCGGGCGCCGGTCCTGGTGCATTTCTGCAAGCAGGGGAAGCGCGGCAACGCGCGCGGCATCGCCGACGCGATCTTCAGCGATCCGTCCCGCGAGATGGCGCTGGCCTACCCCTACACGACCGAGCTTCACCCGGAGCACCCGGACTACGTCTCCGCCCTCGCGACCTTCTACGACGAGGCGTCGGACAAGCTCGCCGGCCATCTCGATGCCGGCCGCGACGTGGCGATCCTGTCGGAAGGCGATCCCTTCTTCTACGGCTCGTTCATGCACCTGTGGCGGCGCTTGAAGGACCGCTTCCCCGTGGATGTCATCCCCGGCGTCACCGGCATGTCCGGCTGCTGGACGCGAGCCGGCACGCCGATCACCTGGGGGGACGACGTGCTCACCGTCCTGCCTGCGACCCTGCCGCTGCCGGTGCTGACCGAGCGCCTCAAGGGCACGGACGCCGCCGTGGTGATGAAGCTTGGCCGGCACCTGCCGAAGGTCCGCGCGGCGCTGACCGAGGCGGGGCTTCTGTCGCGCGCGGTCTATGTCGAGCGCGGGACCATGGCCGGCGAGCGGGTGATCCCCCTCGAGGTGAAGGCCGACGATTCGGCGCCCTACTTTTCCATGGTCCTCGTGCCGGGCGAAGGCCGCCGGCCGTGAGCGGCAGCGTCACGGTGGTCGGGCTCGGTCCCGGCGACCCGTCGCTCCTGACGGAGTCCGCCCGCCGCGCCCTCGACGCAGCCACCGACCTGATCGGCTACTTTCCCTACGTCGCCCGCGTGCCGGAGCGTGACGGCCTCGTGCGCCATGCCAGCGACAACCGCGTCGAGGTCGACCGCGCCCGCCATGCCCTGAGCCTCGCCGCCGCCGGCCAGCACGTGGCGGTGGTGTCGGGGGGCGATCCCGGCGTCTTCGCCATGGCCTCGGCGGTGTTCGAGGCGGTGGAGCACGGCGAGCCCGGCTGGCGCGACCTCGCGATCACCGTCGAGCCCGGCATCACCGCCATGCTCGCCGCCGCCGCGCGCCTCGGGGCTCCGCTCGGCGGGGATTTCTGCGCGATGTCGCTCTCCGACAACCTCAAGCCCTGGCCGGTCGTGACCGCGCGGCTGGAGGCGGTGCTGCGGGCCGATTTCGTGATCGCGCTCTACAATCCGATCTCCTCCGCGCGCCCTTGGCAGCTCGGCGCCGCGCTGGAGCTGGCCGCCGGCATCCGCCCGCCGGAAACCCCGGTGATGTTCGCCCGCGCCATCAGCCGGCCGGATGAGGCGATCCGCGTCACCACGCTCGCCGAGGCGCCCTCCGCCCCCGCCGACATGGCGACGATGGTGATCCTCGGCGCTTCCGGCACGCGGCTGATCCCCCGCGAGGGCAAGGCGCCCTTCGTCTACACCCTGCGCAGCGTGCCGGGGGCGGCGTGATCGCGCAGCCAAGCCAGCGCTCCCGCCGCATCCGCCACGCTCGGGACGTACGGCTTGGCGGGCCGGCGCACCATCACCACCGGCAGGCCGAGGCGGCGGGCCGCGACGATCTTGCCGTGGGTCGCCGCGCCGCCGGCATTCTTGCTCACCACCACCTCGATGCCGGCCTCGCGCATCAGCGCCGCTTCGGCCTCGGCGTCGAATGGACCGCGCGCGGCGATGGTGGTGAGGCGCGGCACCGGCAGGGCATCGCCCACCGGCTCGATGCTGCGCACGACATACGCATGGTGAGGCGCCCCGGCGAAGGCGGACACCTCCTGCCGGCCGATGGTGAGGAACACCACGCGCGGCACCGGCCCGAGGGCTCCGGCCGCCGCCGCCATGTCATCGACCTCGATCCAGGCGTCACCCGCCTCCCGCTCCCAGGCCGGGCGGCGGATCGCGAGCAACGGCACCTGCGCGAGTTCGGCGGCACGGGCCGCGTTGGCGGAGATCCGCGCGGCGAAGGGATGCGTGGCGTCGATCAGCGCCGCGATTCCCTCCTCGCGGAGAAAGCGGGCCAGCCCCTCGGCCCCGCCGAACCCGCCGACCCGCATGGGGACGGGGCTCGCCATCGGCGCGCTGGTGCGGCCGGCAAGCGAGAGCACGGGCGCGAAGGCCGGATCGTCGGCGAGCGCCCGCGCGAGGGCGGTCGCCTCCGTGGTGCCGCCGAGGATCAGGAGTCGCGTCGGGGATTCGGGCATGGCCGCCTTGTCCCCGTCCGGTGAGCCCGTGTCGAGCCGCTGGCTGACGATCGTGGGGATCGGCGAGGACGGTCGACCCGGCCTCTCACCCGCCGCCGCCGCCGCCCTCGATGCGGCCGAGATCGTCTATGGCGGGCGCCGCCACCTCGACCTCGCCGCGCCGCTCACGGCCGAGACCCGGATCTGGCCAAGCCCCATCTCCGACGCCTATCCCGGCATCCTCGCCCGGCGCGGACGGCCGACCTGCCTCCTCGCGACGGGCGACCCGTTCCATTACGGCATCGGCGCCGAGATCGCCCGGCTGGTGCCGGCGGACGAGATCGCCGCCTTCCCGCAGCCCTCCGCCTTCAGCCTCGCCTGTGCCCGGCTTGGCTGGCCGCTGGCCGAGATCGGCCTCGTCACGCTGCATGGGCGGGCGTTGGAGCGGATCGTCCCGCATCTGCGGCCGGGGGCGCGGCTCCTCGTCCTCGCCTGGGACGGCGGCACCGCCTCGGCCCTGGCCGGGCTCCTGACCGCGCGCGGGTTCGGCACCAGCGTCGTGACGGTGCTCGAAGCGATGGGCGGCCCGCGCGAGCGCATCCGCCGCGCCCGCGCCGAGGGCTTCGACCTCGGTGACATCGCCGCCCTCAACACCCTGGCCATCGAGGTTTCGGGCGAGGCCGAGGGCCTGCCGCTCGCGCCGGGGCTCGATGACGAGCTGTTCGAGAACGATGGCCAGCTCACCAAGGCCGAAATCCGCGCGCTGACCCTCTCGGCCCTGAAGCCGCAGCCGGGGCAGCACCTGTGGGATATCGGCGGGGGGGCCGGCTCGGTCTCCATCGAATGGATGCTGCGGGGGCCGTCCCTGCGGGCCACCGCCATCGAGGCGCGGCCCGAGCGGGCCGAGCGGATCCGCCGCAACGCCCTCTCCCTCGGCGTGCCGGATCTCGCCGTCGTCCTCGGGCGGGCGCCGGCCGCCCTCGACGGGCTGGTGCTGCCGGATGCAATCTTCGTCGGCGGCGGCGTGTCGGAACCGGGGCTGATCGACCTTGCATCGGAGGCGCTGAAGCCGGGCGGGCGGTTCGTCGCCAACGCCGTGACCCTCGAAGGCGAGGCCGCCCTGCTCGCGGCCTATGCCGCGCGGGGCGGGAGCTTGCGCCGGGTCTCGGTGGCGCGCGCCGGCGCAGTTGGCGGGCTGCAAGGCTGGCGGACGGCGATGCCGGTGACGCAATGGGCCTGGACGAAGCCGCGATGATCGTCGCCGGCATCGGCTTCCGCCGGGGCGCCGAGGCTTCCGAGATCGTGGCGCTGATCCGGCGGGCGCTGGCAGAAGCGGGGCTCGCGCCTGGCCGCCTCGCCGCCATCGCCACCGCCGACGACCGGGCCGGCGACGCGGCGCTATGCGAGGCGGCGAGTGCCTTCGGCCTCTTGCCGCAGGGCATCGCCCCCGAAGCGCTCCTCGCCTGCGATGCCCGCGTGCCGACCCGCTCGGCGCGGATCGAGGCCCTGCGCGGCGTCGGCTCCCTCTGCGAGGCGGCGGCGCTCGCCTGCGCCGGGCCGGAATCGCGGCTCGCGCTCGACAGGATCGCCAGCGGCAGCGTCACCTGCGCACTGGCCTTCCGGCCGGAAACCCGCCAGAGGGCTGAAGGATGACGGTCCATTTCATCGGCGCCGGGCCCGGCGCGGCCGACCTCATCACCGTGCGCGGGCGTGATCGCATCGCCGCCTGCACGGTCTGCCTCTATGCGGGCTCCCTGGTCGCCCCGGAGATCCTGTCGTGGTGCCCGCCGGGCGCGCGGATCGTCGACACGGCGCCGCTCTCCCTCGACGCCATCATGGCGGAGATCGAGGCGGCGTATGCGGAAGGCCACGACGTGGCGCGCCTGCATTCGGGCGATCTCTCAATCTGGAGCGCCCTGGCGGAACAACTACGCCGGCTCGACCGGCTCGCCATCCCCTACACGATCACCCCCGGCGTGCCCGCCTTCGCAGCGGCGGCCTCGGTGCTCGGCCGGGAACTCACCGTGCCGGGCCTCGCCCAATCCGTGGTGCTCACCCGCACCTCGGGCCGCGCCAGCGCCATGCCGGAGCGTGAGCGGCTGGCCGCCTTCGCCGCGACGGGGGCGACGCTGGCGATTCATCTCTCGATCCACGTCATCGACGCGGTCGCCGCCGAATTGACGCCCTTCTACGGAGCCGATTGCCCGGCGGCCGTGGTGTTCCGCGCGACGTGGCCCGACGAATTGGTGGTCCGTGGAAAGCTTCGAACAATCCCACAACTTGTGCATGCAGCAAATCTTGAGCGGACCGCAATTATTTTCGTCGGGCCGGCTCTAGAGGCCGAGGACTTCCGCGAAAGCGCGCTTTACGCCGCCGATTACGACCGCCGGTTCCGGCCGAACGGGGCCGTGGGAGGCCGTTCGGCATGAGTGCGCCGGGCCTTCTGATCGCCGCACCGCGCTCCGGCTCGGGCAAAACCACCGTCACGCTGGCCCTGATGCGGGCCCTGCGCCGCCGGGGCATGCGGGTCCGGGGCGCCAAATGCGGGCCCGATTACATCGATCCGGTCTTCCACCGGGCCGCCACGGGGGAGCCGAGCTTCAATCTCGACAGCTTCGCCATGGCCCCCGCCCTGCTCGATACCCTCGCTGGCGCCTCGGCGGCCGAGGCCGACATCGTCCTCGCGGAGGGGTCGATGGGCCTGTTCGACGGCGTCCGTGCCGCCGAGAACCGCTCCGGCGCCAACGCCGACATCGCCGCGCGCTACGGCTGGCCGGTGATTCTGGTGATCGACGTCTCGGGCGCGGCCCAGTCCGCTGCCGCCGTGGCCCTGGGCTGCACGCTCTACGATCCGCGCCTGACCATCGCCGGGGTGATCCTGAACAAGGTTGCGAGCCCCCGCCATCGCCGTCTCGTGGAGGCGGGCATGGAAAGGGCGGGCCTGAGGGTCTTCGGCGCCCTGTCGCGGGAGGCCGGGCTGGTCCTGCCGGAGCGGCATCTCGGGCTCGTCCAGGCGGGGGAGACCGCCGACCTTGCCGCACGACTGGAGCATCTGGCCGGGTTGGCCGAGGCCGGGATCGATCTCGATGCCCTCGTGGCCGCCGCTAGCGGCGCGGCGCCGACAGGTGGCGCCCGCCCCCTCGTGCCGCCGCCGGGGCAGCGGATCGCCATCGCGCAGGACGAGGCGTTCAGCTTCGTCTACCCGCACATGGAGGCGGGCTGGCGGGAGGCCGGAGCGGTCCTGGTGCCGTTCTCGCCGCTGGCGGACGAAGCACCGCCCGAGGATTGCGATTGCTGTTGGCTGCCAGGGGGTTACCCGGAACTCCATGCCGGCCGCATCGCCGCCGCGTCACGCTTCGTGGAGGGCATGCGCGCCTTCGCGCGGACGCGCCCCGTCCATGGCGAATGCGGGGGCTACATGGTGCTGGGGGAGAGCCTGGAAGACGCGGACGGGGCGGTCCATCCGATGCTGGACCTTCTCCCCGTCGCCACGTCCTATCGTCGGCGGAAGCTGCATCTCGGCTACCGCGTGGCGCGGCTCGCCGGAGACTGCGCCCTGGGCCGGTCGGGGACCGGCCTCGTCGGGCACGAGTTCCATTATGCCAGCGTC
This sequence comes from Methylobacterium sp. J-067, assembly GCF_022829465.1. GTDB lineage: Bacteria > Pseudomonadota > Alphaproteobacteria > Rhizobiales > Beijerinckiaceae > Methylobacterium > Methylobacterium litchii. The sequence goes on along the minus strand of NZ_JAKSXZ010000108.1, from coordinate 99,035 downwards.
ACGTCGGACCCGCCGGACGAGCGCATCGCCCTCGCCCGCATCGCCGACGCCGAGGGCGTCGACATGGGCTTCACGGGTCACCGCCTCGGGCCTGTCAGTGGAAGCTTCTTCCACCTGATCGCGGCCGGAGACTGATCCAGTTGCCGCCCCGCAGGGCGGCCACCTCACTGCTGGGCGCCGGCCTCGGCACCGGTGGCGCGCAGATGCGCCAAGCGGGCGGCGCTGCGGACCAGCGCCAGAACGTCACGGCGCATCTGGTCGTCCACGATCTGCGTGTAGGCGCGCAGCAATTCCACCGAACCCGGGGCGTTGAGGAAGCTGAACACGTCCTCCTGCGGCCCGTCCGACGAGGTGTTGTCGTCGAAGAAGGCCGAGACCGGCACTTCAAGGAGCCGGGCGATCTCACGCAGGCGCCCGGCGCCGACGCGGTTCTGGCCCTTTTCGTACTTCTGCACCTGCTGGAAGGTCACGCCGACGGCGGTGCCCAGCGCGGTCTGGCTCAGGCCGCGGGCTTTCCGCAGGGCGGTGATTCTCAGGCCGACGAGCCGGTCGACGTCCGTGGTCTGCTTCGGCATCAGCGGCGGCATCGCGTCCTTCCCCAGGGGGCGACTGCCTTTCAAATGCAGATCCGTCAATTTATTCTCACTTCTGTCCACTTTCCCCACCCCGTCGTTGGTGCGTCACCGGAAAGCATCCCCTTATGCTCCGGAGCGGTGCATCGTGGCACCGACGCAATCACTAGGACCCCAAATCTTTGAATTCTGCAAGTCGCACAATGCACGTTGTGGTTTCACGAAGAGAGATGAGCGTTTCCGAGCCAAGTCTTGGATTGAAGTCACGAGTTGTATCGTTTTATACACCGCAACTTCAGGGAAATTGATCTCGGAACGACGTCCGCCGTCTCCAAGTTTTGCGCTAGCTCCCAGTCTGAACGAAGGGAATTATCTTATGTTTCTCGCTATGAACCGCTTCAAGGTCGTCAAGGATGCCGTCGACGAATTCGAAGCCGTCTGGCGCAATCGCGACAGTCATCTAGGAGAGATGGAAGGTTTCGTTAACTTCCATCTGCTCAGGGGCCCCGAATTGCCCGATCATATTTTGTATGCATCCCACACGGTGTGGCGGTCTCGTGCGGATTTCGAGGCCTGGACCCGGTCCGAACAGTTCAGAAAGGTACATAGTCGCGCACCTTCGACGCGACCTTTGTATCTCGACCACCCGAATTTCGAGGGATTCGAGTCGGTTCAAGAGCTCTAATCTGTAACCTCACCTGCATTAGACGCAGGGCACGGGACTTCGCCGGGCCGGCGATCTCGCCGGCCCACCCCCCTCAACGATTCAGCCGAATCGAAGCCGACAGCGAAATAAGTATTCCGCGGAGTTGCCGTACGGTTACGGTGCGGTTATCCCCCGCACATGCTTTCAAGCATCGACCAGAGTGAAGTCCTGTCGCGAAAGAGTTCATCGCGCGCGGGAGTCTGAACCCGGCAAGGGGCGGTGAACGTCCTCGAACCGGGCCGGAAAAGGGTGTGTCATGGCGGCAGGCTCGGCGCTTGCTCACACCCCCGGTGGGTGCCGTGACCGAAACCACGTTCGTTTCAAAACGGCACAGAGACCGACCGGTACGGGACAGGCAGACCGATGCTTCAAGAGCGGGTCCCACAATCGTACGAGCCCATCACGCTGGGCACGGCGACGCGACGCCGACGCGTCTGGGCGGCGCTCCTGCCGCAGCGCGGCCGTGGCGTCATGCGGGTGATGCTCTCCGTCGCGGCCGCCATGGCGGACCTCGCGGCCATCGCGGGCGTGACACTGGCGAGTGAACTGTCCTACCGGATCGCTTTCTCCGACGACGACGCGTGGCCGACCGAGACCCGGGGCCTGCAACTCACGGCGCTCCTCAGTCTCGTGATCGTGACCACGAACGCCCTGCGCGGCGAATACGCCCTCGACCGGCTCGTCGAAGGGCGCGCCGGCCTGCGTCGGGTCGTCTCCCTGTGGTTCGTCGCCTGGGCGGTGGTGCTGGTGATCGGCTTCCTCACCAAGACGACCACCGACTATTCGCGTCTCGTATCCATCGTCGTATTCTTCGTCGGCCTGCCGACCCTCTTCGCAAGCCGGCTGGCGATGAGCCGCCTCATCGGCCGCAGCCTCAACCCGGCCTCGCCCACGGTGAGCCGCGTCCACCTCGTCGGCTACGAGGAAGACATCCACGCCTTCTACGCCAGCAACCACACCGGCGGGCCGGGCCTGCGCGTGGTCGGCACCAGCTACCTGCGCCGCACCGATCCGCAGGCCGACACCGCCACGCGCTACGAGCAGCTTCAGGAAGACCTCGACCTCGCCGTCTCGGTGGTGCGCTTCCTGCGGCCGGATGACGTGTTCGTCCTCGTGCCCTGGGCCGACGCCGCCGAGGTGGAGCGCTGCATCGACGCCTTCCTGCGCGTGCCCGCCGCGCTGCATCTGCGCCCCGGCACCGTGCTCGACCGCTTCCCCGACATGCAGGTCGCCCGCGTCGGCAAGGTCTCCGGCATCAATATCGGCCGCCGCCCGCTCAACCTCGGCGAGATCGTGCTGAAGCGCTGCTTCGACGTCGTTGTCGCCTCGCTCGCCCTGTTCGCGTTGTTCCCGCTGCTGGCGGTGATCGCGGCGGCGATCAAGCTCGATAGCCCCGGCCCGGTCTTCTTCCGACAGCGCCGCTACGGCTTCAATCAGCAGCCCTTCGACGTGTTCAAGTTCCGCTCGATGAAGGCGGAGCGCAACGCGGCCTTCGTCCAGGCCACCCGCAACGACAGCCGCATCACCCGGATCGGCGCGCTGCTGCGGCGGACGAACCTCGACGAGCTGCCCCAGCTCTTGAACGTCATTCTGGGCGATATGTCCCTCGTCGGCCCGCGCCCGCACGCCCTGGCGCACGACCGCAGCTTCGAGCGGCGCATCGCCCTCTATGCCCGCCGCCACAACGTGAAACCGGGCATCACCGGGTGGGCGCAGGTCAACGGCTTCCGGGGCGAGACGCAGACCGACCAGGACATGGCGGGCCGCGTGGAGCACGACCTGTTCTACATCGATCACTGGTCGATCTGGCTCGACATCCAGATCATGATCCTCACGGTGCTGTCGCGCCGCGCCTACCGGAACGCGTTCTGAGGACAGGCGGCGTGGCCCGGCTTGCGTTCGCGCGGCGAGCCGGCCATATAGCCGGCGGGGGGTTGGCGGGGGACGTTTCACTCGCCAACCGGGTCAGGTCCGGAAGGAAGCAGCCCTAACGAGACCGAGCGGGTCTCTGTCCAGCCTCCCACCCCTGATCCAGGGCGCGAAGCTCCTCACCCGATACGTCATGGACGCACCGACCGGCACGCCTGACGACGAGCCGGGGCTTCCCGGGCTCAAAGCCCCGACTTTGCAGCCGGCGCCCTACCGCGTCCTGGCGCGCAAGTACCGCCCCACGCATTTCGGCGACCTGATCGGCCAGGAGGCCATGGTCCGCACGCTGGGCAACGCCTTTGCGGCCCAGCGCATTCCCCAGGCCTGGATGCTGACCGGCGTGCGCGGCGTGGGCAAGACCACCACCGCCCGCATCCTGGCCCGCGGCCTCAACTATGCCCGCGCGGGCGTGCCGGACACCGGCCCCACCGTGGACATGCCGGAACTCGGCGTTCACTGCCAGGCGATCATGGAATCCCGGCACATGGACGTGCTGGAGATGGACGCCGCCTCCCATACCGGCATCGACGACGTCCGCGCCATCATCGACGGCATCCGCTACGGGCCCGTCTCGGCCCGCTACAAGGTCTACATCGTGGACGAGGTCCACATGCTCTCGGAGAAGGCGTTTAACGCCTTCCTGAAGACTTTGGAGGAGCCGCCGCCCCACGCGAAGTTCGTGTTCGCCACCACCGAGATCCGCAAGGTCCCGGTGACGATCCTCTCGCGCTGCCAGCGCTTCGACCTGCGCCGGGTCGAGGCGCCGGTGCTGCGCACCCACCTCGCCCGCATCTGCGAGGCCGAGAAGGTCGGCGTCGAGGATGAGGCCCTCGCGGCCATCGTCCGCGCGGCGGAGGGCTCGGTGCGCGATTCGCTCTCGCTCCTCGATCAGGCCATCGCCCACGGGGCCGGCACGGTCTCGGCGCAGGGCGTGCGCGACATGCTCGGCCTCGCCGACCGCGCGCGGATCGTGGACCTGTTCGAGGCGGTGATGCGCGGCGCCGTGCCCGCCGCCTTCGCCGAACTGCGCGCGCAATACGACTCCGGCGCCGACCCGGCGGTGGTGATGTCGGACCTCGCGGCCTTCACCCACCTCGTCACCCGCCTCAAGATCGTCCCTGACGCCGCCGCCGACCCGACCCTCAGCGAGACCGAGCGCCTGCGCGGAGCGGAGTTCGCCGGCAAGCTCTCCATGCGGGCGCTGTCGCGGGCGTGGCAGATCCTGCTCAAGGCGATTCCGGAGGTCCAATCCGCCCCCCGGCCCCTGGCCGCCGCCGAGATGGCCCTCGTCCGCCTCGCCTACGCCGCCGACCTGCCGACCCCGGACGAAGCCCTGCGCCGCCTGCGCGAGGAGGCCGCCTCGGGGGGCGAGGGCGAGCCGCGCCAAGCGCTTCCGCCGACGCCGCCCGCGCCCGTCGCCCTCGCCGCCCCGCGCCCGGTCCTCGAACGGATCGTGCCGCCGCCGGCCCAGGCGGTGAACGCCCCGCCCGTGGCCGCGCCCATGGCTGCCCGCCGCCCGGCGCCGACGCCCGCGCCCGCTGCGGAGGCCGGTCCGAGGCTCGCGCGGTTCGAGGACGTGGTCGCCCTGGCCGATGCGCGGCGGGACATTCTGATGAAGGCCGCGCTTGAGCGCGACGTGCACCTCGTGCGCTTCGAGGAAGGCCGGATCGAACTGCGCCTCGCGGCCGGCGGGCGGCCGAGCCTTGCGAACGACCTTTCCACGTCGCTGACGGCCTGGACGGGCCGCCGCTGGGTTGTCAGCCTGTCGCAGGAAGACGGCGCGCCGACGCTCGCCGAGAACAGCCGCATGGCGAGCGAGACGCGGCGGGAGAACGCCGCCGCCGACCCGTTCGTGCGGGAGGCCCTGACGCGGTTTCCGGGGGCCGAGATCGTCGACGTGCGGGAGACGGCGACGGACGCACGCGCCACGGCCGAGGAGGAAATCCTTGGAGACGTCGATGCGGCCCGCGTCGAGGAAACGGAGAGCGACGACCTCTAGGGGCGTCGGCTCGATTATAGCGATTGCGAGAGTAAGGAATCCGGCATGCGCGACCTGATGGGCATCATGAAGCAGGCTCAGGCCATGCAGGAGAAGATGGCCGGGATGCAGGCCGAACTCGACACCGTCGAGGTCGAAGGCGCGTCCGGCGGCGGCTCCGTCCGCGTGACGATGACGGCCAAGGGCCAGTTGCGCCGGGTGAGCATCGACCCCGCCCTGATGGTGGCCGACGAGCGCGAGATCCTGGAAGACCTGATCGTCGCCGCCTCGAACGATGCGCGTGGCAAGGCCGAGCATGTCATGCAGGAGCGCATGGCCGACCTCACCAAGGGCCTGCCCCTGCCGCCCGGCATGAAGCTGCCCTTCTAGGCGTCCCATGCCATCCGACGCCCTCGTCTTCTCCTGCCCGGAGACGGTGGCGCAGGCCGAGCCCGCCTTCGCGGGCGACACGGCGCTCTATGCCGCCATGCGCGGGCGGGTCAGTGCGCGCACCCGTGCGGTGGCGACGCTGTTCCCGCCCTATTCCTATCGCCGCCCCGCCCCGAAGCAGCTCGCCGGCCCCGATCCGGCCGGGGTCGCGGAGGTGGCGCGCTGGTATAGCGAATTGGACGAGACCTATCGGGCCTTCCCGGCGACGATCCTGTGCGAGACCACGGACGTCCGCCTCGGCGGCAACGTCCTGCATTATCGCGAGGGCGGCGCCCTGCGGGTGCTCTTCGAGACGCACCGCCTCAGCGATCTCAAGATGATCGAGGCGATCGGCCTCGATGACGACAGGGTCGACGAGCAGTTCGGCCCCGAGGGCGTGTATTTCTATCTCGGCTCAGTCGGCTCGTTCAATTACGGCCACTGGCTCGTGGACGACCTGCCCCGGCTCGAAGGTTTCTTCGTGCTGCGTCGGCGGCATCCGGGCCGGATCATCACGATCCTGCTGCCGGGCTACGATCCGCAGATCGATGAGGTGCGGCGGCGGATGATCGCCCTCACCCTCGGGCGCGACGACAGATGGCGGGCCGTCTTCTACGACCGGACGCGCGTGTACGCCTTTCCGCACCTGTATTTCGCCAGCCCCTGCAGCCAAGAGCCCTACGGCAAGTCGCCTGAAGCCGTCGCCGCCGTGCGGTCTCGTCTCTTGAAGCGCACGCGCGTGGCCCGCGCCGAGGCGGCGTTTCGCCGGATCGGAGCGGAGAACGACGGGCGGCGCCTATTCGTGGACCGCTCCGGGGCCAGGGGGCGTACCCTCGTCAATCGGGCGGAGGTCGTCGCAGCGATGGAGCAGCGCGGCTTCGAGGTGATCGACCCGGAAAAACACAGCCCGCGTCAGCAGATCGTCCGCTTCGCAAGGGCGCGGGTCGTGGTCGGGCTCGCGGGCGCGGCGATGACCAACACGATCTTCAGCCCGCCGGGCGCGAAGATCCTGACCATCGCCCCCGATAGCCGCTGGAGCGATCCGTTCTTCTGGGATCTCGCCGCCGTCTGCGGCCAGCCCTACGCCGCTTTGTTCGGCCAGTGGAGCGAGCGGGAGGAGGTCGCCGCCCGGCGCGACTTCTCGGTGGCGGTGCCGGCCCTCGAAGCCGCGCTGGACGCGCTGTAGGGCGGCGGCACCCCGTGGGGCACCGCCTGTCGGATCAGGCCGCGATGGCCTGGGCGCTCGGGCCGGCGGCGCGGACATCCGCGTCGACGTGGTTCTCGAAGCGCTTGAAGTTGTCCTCGAACATCTTCACGAGGCGGGCCGCCGTCTCGACGAAGGCGCTCTTGTTGCCCCAGGTCTTCACCGGCTGGAGGATGTGCGGCTCGACGCCCGGCACGAAGACCGGCACCGCGAAGCCGAAATACGGGTCGCGGCGGAACTCGGCGTTCGAGAGCGAGCCGTCGAGGGCGGCGGCCAGCAGGCGGCGGGTGACGCGGATCGGCATGCGGCGGCCGGTGCCGACGCCGCCGCCGGTCCAGCCGGTGTTGACGAGCCAGCAATCGACGCTGTGCTTGGCGATCAGGTCGCGCAGCAGGTTGCCGTAGGTGCTCGGGTGGCGCGGCATGAACGGCGCGCCGAAGCAGGTCGAGAACGTCGCCTCCGGGCCGGTCAGGCCGCGCTCAGTGCCGGCCACCTTGGCGGTGTAGCCCGAGAGGAAGTGGTACATCGCCTCGGCGCCGGTCAGCTTGGCGATCGGCGGCATCACGCCGAACGCATCGCAGGTGAGCATCACGATGTTCTTCGGATGCCCGGCCCGGCCGGTGCTGCTGGCGTTGGCGATGAAGTCGAGCGGGTAGGCGCAGCGGGTGTTCTCGGTGCGCGAGGCGTCGTCGAAGTCCGGCACGCGGGTCAGCGGGTCGATGACGACGTTCTCCATCACCGTGCCGAAGCGCTCGGTGGTGGCGTAGATCTCGGGCTCGGCGTTGCGCGACAGGCGGATCGTCTTGGCGTAGCAGCCGCCCTCGAAGTTGAAGATCCCCTCGTTCGACCAGCCGTGCTCGTCGTCACCGAGCAATTGGCGGGAGGAATCGTTCGACAGGGTGGTCTTGCCGGTGCCGGACAGGCCGAAGAAGATCGCCGAACCGCCCTCGGCGTCGAGCGCCGCGTTCGCCGAGCAGTGCATCGGCATCACGCCCTGTTTAGGCAGCGTGTAGTTCAGGTAGGTGAAGACCGACTTCTTCATCTCGCCGGCGTAGGCCGAGCCGCCGATCAGCACGAGCTTCTTGGCGAAGTCGATGGCGATGACCGTCTTGGAGCGGCAGCCGTGCCGGGCCGGGTCGGCCTGGAAGCTCGGCAGGTCGATGATCGTCAGGTCGGGGGTGTAGCCGGCGATCTCGGAATGGTCCGGCCGGATCAGCAGGTTGCGGATGAACAGCGAGTGCCACGCGAACTCGGTGAACACCCGGGCCTTCACCCGGTGGGCCGGATCGGCGCCGCCGTAGAGGTCCTGGGCGAACAGTTCCTTGCCCTCGGCGTGCTTCAGGAAATCCTGGCGCAGGGTCTCGAACTGCTCCGGCGTGATGGCGCCGTTGTTGTCCCACCAGATCTCGTTCTCGGTGGAGGCGTCCCGCACCACGAACTTGTCCTTGGGCGAGCGGCCCGTATGCGAGCCGGTCGTGGCGACGAAGGCGCCGCCGCGGGCGAGCTGGCCCTCCTTGCGGGTCAGCGCCTCCTCGTAGAGGCGGGGGGCCTCGAAGTTCCAGTGAACCGCCTTCAGTTCCCGGAAGCCGGCAGCCTCAGCGCCGTGGGCCGCGTTGAAATCACCGATGTTGTTCAAATGCGAATCTCCCGGGCACCTGCGCGCGGCGCACCCTGACAAGCGGACGGCAGGGCCGTCACACGGCTCTTCCGTTGCGTAAACAGCGAAGCGTCGCCGTCAATATGACCTTCGTAGGGGCCTCGCAACGTCGCCTGAGCCCAATTATATCAATGCGGCTCAAACGTCATGGCGATCAGCATAGCAACCCGCCAGTAACCTGAACGGAGGGAACCCCTCCAACACCATTACAAAATCCACGAAGTCTATCGTGCGAGGCTGGATATTGCCGCGTCCGCTTCTTGGCGCCGCACCCGCTTCCCCTTCGGCCGGCAGCGTTCTAGACGGAGACACGAGCCGCCGAAGACACACGAGACCCGATGCCTCAAGCCGTCGCCGGCCCGGAGATCGAACGCCTGATCCAGTTGCTGGGCCGGATGCCGGGGTTGGGCCCGCGCTCCGCCCGCCGGGCCGCGCTCCAACTCATCAAGAAGCGGGACACGCTCCTCGCGCCGCTGGCCGAGGCGATGCGGGTCGCCTCCGAGCGGATCGTCGTCTGCTCGAACTGCGGCAACGTCGATACGAGCGAGCCCTGCACCGTCTGCCGCGACCCCGGCCGGGACCCGACGACCCTCGTGGTGGTGGAGGATGTGTCGGACCTTTGGGCGCTCGAACGCTCCGGGGCGGTGAAGGCGCGCTACCACGTGCTCGGCGGGGTGCTCTCCGCCCTCGACGGGGTGCGGCCGGAGCACCTGAACATCGCGCGCCTCGTGGAGCGGGCGGCCGACCCGGCGGTGACGGAGGTGATCCTGGCGCTGAACGCCACCGTGGATGGGCAGACGACCGCCCATTACATCACGGAGGCGATCCGGCATCTCGACCGAAGGATCACCCGCCTCGCGCATGGCGTGCCGGTGGGCGGCGAACTCGACTATCTCGACGAGGGCACCCTCTCGGCCGCCATCCGCAGTCGGACTCTGTTCTAGACCCAGCGGTATTTGACCACCTTCGGGTGCCGCCATATTGCCACAACTGATTAGGGCGCCCTCCTCCGGCGCCGCGCCGGTAGACGCCATGACCATACACCCCCTCGTCATCCTGCCCGATCCGCGCCTGAAGCTCGTCTCCGAGCCGGTCGGTCCGATCACCGACGAGATCCGCACCCTCGTCGCCGACATGCTGGAGACCATGTACGACGCGCCGGGCGTCGGGCTGGCCGCGATCCAGATCGGCGTGGCCAAGCGCGTCGTCACCATCGACACCTCGAAGGAAGAGGGCGTGCGCGAGCCGCGCGTCTTCATCGATCCCGAGATCGTCTGGGCGTCAGAGGAGAAGCGCGTCTACGACGAGGGCTGCCTCTCGATTCCGGAATATTATTCCGAGGTGGAGCGCCCGGACCGCGTGCGGGTGAAGTTCCGCGACCTCGACGGCAAGGAGCAGGAGATCCCGGCCGATGGCCTGCTCGCCACCTGCATCCAACACGAGATCGACCACCTCAACGGCGTGCTGTTCATCGACCACCTGTCGAAGCTGAAGCGCGACCGGGTGATGAAGAAGTTCACGAAGGCCGCCAAGCGCGACGCGGCCTGATCCTGCCATGCGCGTCGTCTTCATGGGCACCCCGGATTTCGCGGTGCCGACCCTGGCGCGGCTGGCCGCCGATGGGCACAAGATCGCCGCCGTCTACACCCGCGCCCCGGCGCGGGCCGGGCGCGGCATGGCCTTGCGCCCCTCCCCCGTCCACGCCCTGGCGGACAGCCTCGGCGCCCCCGTGCTGACGCCCTCGACGCTGCGCACGCCGGAGGCCGCCGAGACCTTCGCCGGCCATGGCGCCGATGTGGCGGTGGTGGTGGCCTACGGGATGCTGCTGCCGCAGGCGATCCTCGACCTGCCCCGCCACGGCTGCCTGAACCTGCACGGCTCGCTGCTGCCGCGCTGGCGGGGCGCCGCGCCGATCCAGCGGGCGGTGATGGCGGGCGATGCCGAGAGCGGCATCGGGGTGATGCGGATGGAAGCCGGGCTCGATACGGGCCCCGTCGCCCTGGAGGCGCGGGTGCCGATCACGGCGGGGATGACGGCCGGCGAGTTGCACGATGCGCTGATGCCGGTCGGCGCCGGGCTGATGTCCGATGCGCTTAAGGCCCTCGACGGCGGGGGCCTCACCTTCACGCCGCAGCCCGAGGAGGGCGTGGTCTACGCCCACAAGATCACCAACGAGGAGGCGCGGATCGACTGGTCGCGCGACGCCGCGACAGTGGCCGCCCACATCAACGGCCTGTCGCCCTTCCCCGGCGCCTTTTTGGAGGCCGATCTCGGCAAGGGGCCGGAGCGGGTGAAGGTGCTGCGCGCCCTCCCCGCCGAGGGCAGCGGCGAGCCCGGCACGCTCCTCTGCGGCGAGGCGACCATCGCCTGCGGCGCGGGCGCCGTGCGCCTCCTCGAAACGCGCCGGGCCGGCAAGGGCGGCAGTGCGACCGGCGGCGAGTTCGTGCGCGGCGCGCGTCTGGCACCGGGCGCGCGCCTCGGCTGATGCCCCGCTACAAGCTGATCATCGAATACGACGGCGGCCCGTTTTGCGGCTGGCAGCGGCAGAGCGACGACCCGACCGTGCAGGGCGCCATCGAGGCGGCGGTGACGCGGTTCTCCGGCGAAACTGCCCGCCTCACCTGCGCGGGTCGCACCGATGCCGGCGTTCACGCGACGCATCAAGTCGCCCATCTCGACCTCGCCAAGGAGTGGCGGACGGACACCGTGCGCGACGCGATCAACGCGCATCTGCGCCCGCGTCCGGTGGCGGTGATCGCGGCCGAGATCGTGCCCGAGACCTTCGACGCGCGACATTCGGCGATCCGCCGGCACTACCGCTACCGCATCCTCAACCGACGCAGCCCGGCGGCGCTGACCCGCGCCCATGTCTGGCACGTCCCCTGGCCGCTCGACGCTGAGCTGATGCACGCGGCCGCGCAGCGGCTCACCGGCCTGCACGACTTCACCGCCTTCCGCGCCGCCGAGTGCCAGGCGAACAGCCCCGTGCGCACCCTCGAAAAGCTCGATGTGAGCCGGCAATGGATGGGCCAGCACGGGGAGATCGTGATCGAGACCTGTGCCCGCTCCTTCCTGCACCATCAGGTGCGGGCGATGGTCGGCACGCTGATGCTGGCGGGCTGCTGCCGGCTCTCGGCCGACGACGTGGCCAACATCCTCGCCACGGGCGATAAGACCCGCTGCGGCCCCCTGGCGCCGGCCTGCGGACTCACCTTCGTGGGCGTGGATTACGAGGCCGGGAAGTAGGCGTCGAGCACCCGGCCGTAGATCGCCGTCAGCCGCTCGATGTCGGCCACCGCGACGCATTCATCGACCTGATGCATCGTCTCGCCCACGAGGCCGAACTCGATCACCGGGCAGACATCCTTGATGAACCGCGCGTCCGAGGTGCCGCCCGTGGTGGAGAGCACCGGCGTCAGGCCGGTCTCGGCGCGGATTGCCTCCGAAACGAGGTCCACGAAGGCGTTCGGCCGGGTCAGGAAGGCCGGCGAGTTCGAGGGCTGAAGGTCGAGGAGGTAGCGCACCGAATTGCCGGCAGCCTTGTCGAGGCGGCGGCGGATCTCGGCGCCGAGGCTGTCGGCCGTCCAGTCGTCGTTGAAGCGGATGTTGAACACCGCCCGCGCGGTCGACGGGATCACGTTGGTCGCCGTGTTGCCGACGTCGATGGTGGTGAATTCGAGATTCGAGGCGTCGAAATGCGCGCTGCCGCCGTCGAGCGGTTCGGCGATGAGCGCCGTGGTCAGGCGCAGCAGGCCGGGGATCGGGTTCTCGGCCTTGTGCGGATAGGCGACGTGGCCCTGCCGGCCGAGCACCGTGAGCTTGCCGGTGAGCGAACCCCGCCGGCCGATCTTGATCATCTCGCCGAGCGTGCCGGGATTGGTCGGCTCGCCGAGGACGCAATGGTCGAAACGCTCGTCCCGCGCCCGTGCCCAGTCGAGGAGCTTCACCGTGCCGTTCACGGCCGGCCCCTCTTCATCCCCCGTGATGAGAAAGGCGATGGAGCCGGGAAAGGAACCGCCCCGCTTCTCCACGAAGGCGAGGGCCGCCGCCATCATGCAGGCGACGCCGCCCTTCATGTCGGCCGCGCCGCGCCCGTAGAGCATCCCGCCCTCGATCACCGCGCCGAACGGGTCGTGCCGCCACGCTTGCCTGTCGCCCGTGGGCACCACGTCGGTGTGGCCCGCGAAGGCGAGGCAGGGCCCCTCGCGGCCGATCCGCGCGAACAGGTTCGGCGTGTCGGGATGGCCGGCTTCCGAGAAGACCGGACGCTCCACCGTGAAGCCGGCCTCCGCCAGCGCCCCCGCCACGATGCCGAGCGCCCCCGCATCCTCCGGAGTGACGGAGGGGCAGCGGATGAGGGCCTGGGCGAGGTCGAGGGCGGAGGCGGACACCGGGGACCTCTTACTTCATCACCACCACCCGCGCGTCGCCGTGGCGGCGCATGACGCTCACGGTGACGTCGTCGTCGTAGGATTGGAAGCGCAGGTCGAGCCGCGAATCGCGGAGCTTCACGTTGTACAGCGTCACCCCGTCGAGGAAGCCCGGCAGGATCGGGTTCTTCAACAGGACCCGGTTGCGGTCGTGGTCGAGTTCGAGGCCGAGGCAGGCCGCGAGGAACGCGAAGGGCGCCGCCGCCGCCCAGGCCTGCGGACTGCACGCCACCGGATAGGACACCGGCCCGCGCTGAGGCCGGCGCATGAAGCCGCAGAACAGCTCCGGCAGGCGCTTCTGGTCCTGATAGAGGGAGGTGTCGAACATCCCCTGGAAGATCCGCGCCGCCTCGGCCTTGCGGTCGTAGCGGGCGAGGCCCATCGCGATCAGCGCGTTGTCGTGCGGCCAGATCGAGCCGTTGTGGTACGACATCGGGTTGTAGCGCGCCTCGCCCTTGGCGATGGTGCGCACGCCCCAGCCGTTGAACCCGTCATTGCCGAGCAGGGTCTCCGCGACGCGAGCGGCCCGCTCCGGCTTGGCGATGCCGGTGAACAGGGCGTGGCCGGCATTGGACGAGCGCACGGCGCATTGCTTCTTCGCGCCGTCGAGGGCGAGGGCGTAGGTGCCGATCTCCTCGTTCCAGAAGGCCTGATCGAACTTTTCGCGCAGGCCCTTGGCCTCGGCCGTCAGTTGCTCGGCCATGTCGTCGTGGCCGAGCAGACCGGCGAGCTGTCCCATGCCGTTCTTGGCGGCGTAGACGTAGCCCTGCACCTCGCACAGCGCGATCGGCCCCTTCGCGAGATGGCCGTCCGCGTGGAAGATCGAATCGTGGCTGTCCTTCCAGCCCTGGTTCTCCAGGCCCTTGTCGGTATCGCGGGCGTATTCCACGAAGCCGTCGCCGTCGCGGTCGCCGTACTTGTTCATCCATTCGAGCGCGAGTTCGAGCGCCGGCCAGATGTCGCGGATCGTCTGCAGGTCGCCGGAGACGAGGTAGTATTCCCAGGCCAGCATCACGAAGAGCGGCGTGCCGTCGATGGTGCCGTAATAGTGCCGGAACGGCACTTCCCCGAGCATCGCCATCTCGCCGCGGCGGGTCTCGTGCAGCACCTTGCCGGGCTGCGCGTCGGCGGCCGGATCGACCACCTTCGCCTGCGTGGCGGCGAGGTAGCGCAGCACGCCCCGGCCGAATTTCGGATCGATCCACAGGGCCATCATCGCGGTGATGATGCCGTCACGGCCGAACACCGTGGAATACCAGGGGATGCCGGCGAAGGGGTAGATGCCCTCCGGCGTCCGGCTCGCCAGCATGTAAAGGTCGGCGGTGGCGCGGCAGAGCCCCTCGTTGAACTGGTCGTTCGAGGAGATGATCGTGGTGATGCCGGCAGTCAGCGCCCGCAGGTCGCGGCGGGAATCGCGGTAGGCGCGGGCGAAGATCGTGCCCTCGCCGAGGCCCTTCGGGTGCTTGGGCGAGCCGCCGCCATTGGCCACCTGCGTCAGGCGCGCGGCGGCATCCTCGCCGATCATCGTCTCGGTCGGCGGCTTGGTGAAGGCGCGGTGCGATTCGAACACCACGCGGATGAAGATGGAGGTCTGCGCGCCGGGCGAAAGAGAGATCTCGAACTCGGCCTTGCCGGGCTCCAGCAGGGCGGGCTTCGGCCCGAAATGCAGGCTCGTGGTGCGCACCACGTCATCGAGGCCGACATAGCGGAACTGCACCTCTGTGGGGGTCGCGACCAGCACACCCCGCTTGCCGCGCTCTTTACGGTCGGTGCCGCGCACCTCGAACAGGTCGCGGTAATCAGCGTCGAACGTCACGCTCACGCGCAGGCGGCGGTGCTTGGTGTCGTAGGAGCGCAGACCGATCCGGTCGTAGCAGGCGCCCCGGAACAGGAACTTGGTGCGCTCGATCGCCACCGTCTCGCGGGGGATCGAGGTCTCGTCATGGGCGTCGAGGCGGATGTCCGGCGTGGTCATGTCGACGCTGAGCGCGCCGTTGTCGTCCTGCATGACGGAGGAGAGCATCAGGGGCCGCTGACCCTCGATCTTTACCTCGAGGCGGGAGAGGTAGCGGGTATCCTGGAAGTACAGGCCCTCGGGGCCGGGCTGCACGCCGATGTCGCCATAGGAATCGAGGACGCCGAAGGCCTCGCCGAACTTCAGCGAGCGCAGCGGGCGCTCGACCAGGGAGGTCTGCGCCTCGATGTGATAGGTCGGCAGAACCTCGTCCGCATCCTGAAAGCCGTGGCCGAACGGGGTTTCCGTCGCGAGGTCTGTCTTTGCCGCCATGCAGGCTTCTCCGGGGTGTCGCGGAATCGAGAGGGCCGCCGCATCGGCCTCGATGCGGCGGCCCTGTCTCAAGCAGTCGGATGAGTCGCTTTCGCGACGCTAAGACGGGCGACCGGTCCCTCGCAAGCCCGATGCCGCCCGAATTCGCGTCGTCAGGCCGGGAAAGCCGCCGCCGGCATGGCCGGGCGCGAGGACCCGTTCACGTCGCTCGGCACCGTCTTGAACGTGGCCTTCGGCAGGCGGATCACCTCGGCGGTGCGGGAGAGAAGCTCCTCGTAGGCCGCGACGTACTTCTGCACCATGCGCTCGGCGGTGAAGCCGCCCTCGAAGTGGCGGCGGACGCCCGCGCGGCTCAGGGCCTTCACCTTCGCCACGGCGGCGACGGCATCGTCCATCGAATCGCAGAGCACGCCGCTCACGCCGTCGGCGATGACCTCGGGCACGGAGCCGTTGCGGAAGGCGATCACCGGCGTACCGGCCGACATCGCCTCGATCATCACGAGGCCGAAGGGCTCCGGCCAGTCGATCGGGAAGGCGAGCGCCAGGGCGTTGCCGAGGAAGTCCTTCTTCTGCTCTTCGTTGATCTCACCGATGAACTCCACCAGCGGGTGGTGGATCATCGGCTCGATCACCTCGTTCCAGTAATCCTGGTCCGCCTTGTCGACCTTGGCGGCGATCTTCAGCGGCGTGCCCGAGCGGATCGCCATCTCGATGGCGCGGTCGGGGCGCTTCTCGGGGGAGATGCGGCCGAGGAAGGCGAGGTAGCCGCCCTTCGCCTCGGGGTAGTACGGGCAGTTCTGCGCCGGCAGGCCGTGATGGATCGTGGAGAGCCAGTTCACGTTCGGCGGCATCGGCAGGCGCTGGTTGTCGGAGATCGACACCAGGGGCATGCCCGTGAAGGTGCGGTAGACCGGCATGAAGTCCGGCACGTCGAGGCGACCGTGCATCGTGGTGATGCACTTGTGGTTCATGTCCTCGAACATCGGATACTGCAGCAGATCGATGTGGAAGTGCAGCACGTCGAACTCGTGCGCCCGGCGATGCACCTGATGCAGCATCGCGAGGTGGCTCGCGGTGTGGTCGCGGTAGCCGAGCAGGCGAAGACCCTCGGGGGTGCAGGCCGCCAGCTTCGCCGATGTCTCCGAATCGCCGCTCGCGAACAGGGTCACGTCATGGCCCTGGCGAACCAGTTCTTCCGTGATCCAGCTGACGACACGCTCGGTGCCGCCGTAGAACTTCGGAGGGACCGCCTCCGAGAGCGGAGCAATCTGAGCAATGCGCACGAAGTGTCTCCTTAGTGACCGACTTTGGACGGGGATCTACCGAGATCGGCCTGAGCGGGACATGAATGAAACAGAAAGCCAAGGTTATGGTTCCTGAGCCCCCCACGTCACGGCTGCGTGACCCCTCCAGGCGGCCCCTTCCCCGCTTTCCCCGGCATCCCTCCTGCCCGAGAAACCGGCTTGCATTTCACGCGCCGTCACGAAGCCGTTGCCGGAACGGGCGGTTTCTGGCATAAGCCGCCCCGCGTTGAACCGCCCGGCCGATCAAGGGCTGCCGTGGCGGTTCATGCTGCTCCTTCAGAAGCATCATCGCGCAAACCCAACCCGGTCCTCGCGGGCCGAGACGGCGTTTCGCGCAACCAGGAGAGCCAAATGCCCAAGCTGAAGACCAAATCGGGCGCGAAGAAGCGCTTCAAGATCACCGGCACCGGCAAGGTGATGTACGCCCAGGCCGGCAAGCGCCACGGGATGATCAAGCGGACGACGAAGCAGATCCGCAACCTGCGCGGCACGACGACCCTGTTCGAGGGCGACGCCGCCAACGTGAAGAAGTACTTCCTGCCGAACGCGCGGTAAGTCTTCCCACCAGCCGATACTGTTTCAGTCGAAATCCAGGAGATAACCGATGGCCCGCGTCAAACGCGGCGTGACCTCTCACGCCAAGCACAAGAAAGTCCTGAAGGCCGCCAAGGGCTATTACGGCCGGCGCAAGAATACCATCCGGATCGCCAAGCAGGCGGTCGAGAAGGGCATGCAGTATGCCTACCGCGACCGGAAGAATAAGAAGCGCACGTTCCGCGCCCTGTGGATCCAGCGCCTCAACGCCGCCGTCCGCGAGCAGGGCCTGACCTATTCCCGCTTCATCAATGCCCTGGCGAAGGCCGGCATCGTGGTGGACCGGAAGGCCCTGTCCGAGCTCGCCATCCACGAGCCGGCCGCGTTCGCCGCCGTGGTGGAGAAGGCCAAGGCCGCGATGCCCGCCCAGCCGGAGAAGAAGGCCGCCTGAGCGGACCCTTCGCTGACGAAACGGAAGGCGCGGTGCCCGAGGGGTGCCGCGCCTTCGTCGTTTTTGGAGCCGCGCGGCTTGCATGAATGCGAGCGGCGCGCAAAAGCACACCCGTCGGCGGCACGGCCCCCGCGATCCGAATGAAGCGATGACCGATCTCGACAGCCTCGAACGCGATCTCCTGGCCCAGGTGTCCGCCGCCCCCGACGAGGGCGCCCTCGACGCCGTGCGCGTGGCCGCCCTGGGCAAGAAGGGCAGCGTCTCCGAACTCCTGAAGACGCTGGGCGCGATGACGCCGGACGAGCGCAAGGAGCGCGGCCCGCTCATCAACGGCCTGCGCGACCGGGTCGCCACCGCCCTCACGGCACGCAAGACCGGCCTCGCGGAAGCGGCCCTCGAAACGCGGCTCGCCTCCGAGCGGATCGACGTCACCCTGCCGGGCCGGGAGGCGCCCGAGGCGCGCGGGCGCATGCACCCGATCAGCCAGGTGATCGACGAAGTGACGGCGATCTTCGCCGACATGGGCTTCGCGGTGGCCGAAGGGCCCGACATCGAGACGGACGAGCTGAACTTCACCGCCCTGAACTTCCCGCCGGGCCATCCGGCGCGGGAGATGCACGACACGTTCTTCCTGGCGCCCGACGCCAACGGCAAGCGCAAGGTGCTGCGCACGCACACCTCGCCGGTCCAGATCCGCACCATGCGGAGCCAGCAGCCGCCGATCCGGGTGATCATCCCCGGCCGCACCTACCGGCACGATTCCGACCAGACCCACACGCCGATGTTCCATCAGGTCGAGGGGCTGGTGATCGACACGGCAGCCAACATCGCCTCCTTGAAATGGGTCCTCGAAGAGTTCTGCAAGGCGTTCTTCGAGGTCGATCAGGTCAAGATGCGCTTCCGCCCCTCGTTCTTCCCCTTCACCGAGCCCTCGGCGGAGGTGGACATCCTGTGCTCGCGCAAGGGCGGCGAGATCC
The DNA here is from genome assembly GCF_022829465.1 of Methylobacterium sp. J-067. GTDB lineage: Bacteria > Pseudomonadota > Alphaproteobacteria > Rhizobiales > Beijerinckiaceae > Methylobacterium > Methylobacterium litchii. The sequence continues at coordinate 80,577 of NZ_JAKSXZ010000108.1, read as the reverse complement.
GCTTCGGCGAGGGCACCGACTGGCTGGAAATCCTCGGCTGCGGGATGGTCCACCCGAACGTCCTGCGCAATTGCGGCCTCGACCCGGACGTGGTGCAGGGCTTCGCCTTCGGCGTCGGCCTCGACCGTATCGCCATGCTGAAATACGGGATGCCCGACCTGCGGCCGTTCTTCGAGGCGGATGTCCGCTGGCTGGATCATTACGGCTTCCGGCCCCTCGACGTGCCGAGCCTCGTGGGCGGGCTGACGGGGTGAGCGGAGCGGCACGATGACAGACCAGGAGTTGCATACGGTCGTCTCCGGCATCCTGCGCAGCCGTGTGCCCGACGCCGGCTTCCAGGGCGTCGAGGTCAGGTCTGGTCTCGACTCGGGCGGCGAGCCGGTGATCCACGTCGTGGCCCACTACCGGCGGCGGCCGAACGTGAAGCCCGACCCGCTGTTGGCGGTCGGCCCGGTGCTCCAGTCCGAACTGTTCGCCCGGGGTGAAGACCGTTTCATCCTGCTGAAGAACGAAGTCGATGAGGAGCAAGACGTCGGCGAGGACATCGACTGACCATGCCCTCGATGATCGACTCCATGCTGAGGCAGGCGGCCGACCTCGTCGAACGGAACCCGCGCAGTTCGGCGGCGAAGCGTCGTGCGGTCAGTTCCGCCTACTATGCCGCCTTCCACCAGCTCCTGGCGCTCTGCGCCGGCAGCATCCTTCCCGACGGGGACGTGGGTACGCCGGAATTCGAGCGGGTGTACCGCACCCTCGATCACGGGACATTGCGGCACGCCTTCACTGCGGCTCCCCTTCGGTCGAACCCGGTGCTCAGTCCCATCGGCTTCGGGTTCGTCCAGTTGCAGGAAGCCCGAATCAAGGCGGACTATTCGCCGCCCCGCCGCAATCTGTTCTCGCTCGCCGAGGTCACCGAGTACCTCGCGCGGGCCAGTGCCCTCGTCAGCGCCCTGACCGAGTTGGATGACCCGGATCGTCGCGTCCTCGTCGTTCATCTCCTCTTCCCGAGCCGCAAGAAATGAAATTCACCCTCTCCTGGCTCAAGGATCACCTCGAGACCGAGGCGTCCCTCGACACCGTCGCCGAGACCCTGACCCGCATCGGCCTGGAGGTCGAAGGGATCGAGGACAAGGCGGCGACTCTGAAGCCCTACGTCATCGCCCACGTCCTCACCGCCGAGCAGCACCCGAACGCCGACCGGCTGCGGGTCTGCTCCGTGGATACCGGCGAGGGCGCGCCGGTGCAGGTGGTCTGCGGCGCGCCGAACGCGCGGGCGGGGATGCGCACCGTGTTCGCGCCCCCCGGCACCTACGTGCCCGGCAAGAACATCACCCTGTCGGTGGGCACCATCCGCGGCGTCGAGAGCCGGGGCATGCTGTGCTCGGCCGCCGAACTCGGCCTCGGTGAGGACCATGACGGCATCATCGACCTGACGACCGACGCCCCCGCCGGCACGCCCTATGCCGCCTTCGCGGGGCTGGACGACCCGGTCATCGAGATCAACCTCACCCCGAACCGGCCGGATTGCACCTCGATCTACGGCATCGCCCGCGACCTCGCGGCGGCGGGGCTCGGCGTGCTGAAGCGCGAGACCGCGACCCAGATCCGGGGCGAAGGTCCCTGCCCCGTGTCGGTCGTCCGTGACTTCGCGCCGGAGGATGCCGGCCTGTGCCCGATGTTCGCCCTACGCCTCGTGCGCGGCGTCCGGAACGGCCCCTCGCCCGAGTGGATGCAGGCTCGGCTCCGGGCCATCGGGCTCCGGCCGATCAACGCCCTGGTGGACATCACCAACTACATCACCTTCGACCGGGGCCGCCCGCTTCACGTCTTCGACGCCGCCAAGGTGAAGGGCGCGCTCACCATCCGCAGGGCGAAGGCGGGGGAGACGCTGCTTGCCCTCGACGGCAAGACGCACACACTGACCGACGACACCGTGGTGATTGCCGACGAGGCCGGCGTCGAATCCATCGCCGGCATCATGGGCGGCGAGGCCTCGGGCTGCGACGAGACCACCACCGACGTGCTGATCGAATCGGCCCTGTGGGATCCCGCCAACATCTCCCAAAGCGGGCGGCGGCTCGGCATCGTCACGGATGCCCGCTACCGCTTCGAGCGCGGCGTCGATCCGCTTTCGACCGTTCCGGGCCTCGACCTCGCGACGCAACTCGTCCTCGACCTCTGCGGCGGCACCGCCACCGAGGCGAGCGTCAGCGGCGAGCCGCCGGAGACGGAGCGGATCATCGACTTCCCCTGGACCGAGGTGCGCCGCCTCGCCGGGCTCGACCTGCCCCGGCCCGAGATGAAGGTGACGCTGGAGGCCCTGGGCTTCCACGTTTCCGGCACGGGCGACCGGGTGAAGGTGCTCACCCCGTCCTGGCGGCCGGATGTCGAGGGCAAGGCCGACCTCGTGGAGGAGGTGATCCGCATCGCCGGCCTCGACCGGATCGAGGCGAAGCCGCTCCCCCGCCCGCCGGGTGTCGGCCGCCCGCTGCTCACGCCCATGCAGAAGCGCACCCGCACCGCCAAGCGTGCGCTGGCGAGCCGTGGCCTGATGGAAGCGGTGACGTGGTCCTTCATCCCCCACGCCGACGCGACGCTGTTCGGCGGTGGCGGGGCGGACCTGAAGCTTGCCAACCCCATCGCCTCCGACCTGTCGGACATGCGCCCGAGCCTTGTGCCGGGGCTCCTGCGCGCCGCGCAGCGCAACGCCGACCGAGGCTACCCCGACGCCGCCCTGTTCGAGGTCGGCCAGTGCTTCGCCAACGACCAGCCCGAGGGCCAGACCACCCGCGCGGCGGGAATCCGGCGCAACACGGCCGCCCTCCTCGGTGCCGGCCGGCACTGGGACGGCGCAACCCGCACCGTCGATGCCTTCGACGCCAAGGCCGACGCGATGGCGCTGCTCGCCAGCCTCGGCATCCCGACCGGCGGCTTGCAGGGTACGGCCGGCGGCCCGGCCTGGCTGCATCCCGGCCGCTCCGGCACCCTACGCTTCGGGCCGAAGACCGAGATCGGCTGGTTCGGCGAGGTCCACCCGCGCACGATGCAAGCCCTCGACCTGAAGGGCAGCCTCGTGGCCTTCGAGCTGATCCTCGATGCGCTGCCGCTGCCCAAGCACAAGCCGACCAAGGCGAAGCCGGCCCTCGCCCTCTCGGAGTTCCAGCCGCTGACCCGCGACTTCGCCTTCGTGGTGGGCCGCGACGTCCCGGCGGGCGATGTCGTGAAGGCCGCCCAGAACGCCGAGCGCAAGCTCATCGCCGGGGTCGAGGTGTTCGACCTCTACGAGGGGCCGGGCGTGGCCGAGGGGTCGAAGTCCATCGCCGTGGCGGTGCGACTGCAGCCCATCGACAAGACGCTGACGGACGCGGAGATCGAAGCGGTGAGCGCCAAGATCGTCGCCGAAGTCGCCAAGCGCACCGGGGCGAGCCTGCGCGCATGACGCCGCTCTCCGCGCTCATCGAGGATCTGGCGGCGGCGATCCACCTGCCGGCGCCGGCCCTGCGCAAGGCGCTGGAGCATCCCGAAGCCGTCGCCGCGGCGACCTTGCCGCTGCTGAACGCGGCGGCCGAGGGCGAGGAGATCGACCAGGGACAGGCGAACCTCGTCTTCTGGGGCCTGCACCTCATGGCCTCGGCGCGGGACACGCGCGCCCTGGCGCCGCTCCTCGGCTTCCTGCGCCAGGATAGCGAGTTCGTCGATGCGGTGCTGGGCGACGCCGTGACGGCGACGCTCTCGCGGGTTCTCGCGAGCCTCTACGACGGGCAGGCCGAGCCGCTGTTCCGCCTGATCCTCGATTCGAGCCTGGACGACGGTATCCGCGAGGCCATCCTCGCCGCTTGCACCTTCCTGTGCCTCGACGGCCGGATCGACCGCGACGCCCTGCACCGGGTGCTGGTGCGCTTCGATGACGCCAAGGCGTCGATCGAGGGCGCTATCGGCTGGACCGCCTGGGAGGAGGCCATCGCCACCCTGGGCTTCCGCGACCTCGCCCCGAGGGTCGAGGCGGCGCGTAAGGACGGGCGGATCGACCCGGAGCACAGCGACGCCGACTGGTTCAAGGAGACCCTGCGCGAGGCCGAGCGCCACCCGCACGACCGGGAGCGCCTTCCGCCGGACCTCTATGGCTATCTTGACGACCCCGTCGCCGCCCTCGAATGGACCCGCGAGGGCTATGGCGAGCCCCAGCGCAACCCGTTCAAGGATGTCGGCCGGAACGACCCCTGCCCCTGCGGCTCCGGCCAGAAGTTCAAGAAATGCTGCCTCGGCAAGGTCGAGACCGAGGCGCCCTGGATGCCACCCGCCTCATGACGGAGCCGCCGTCCCACGGAGTGAGTCTGCGCGAGGCGACCTCCGTGTGGGCGCGGATCGCCGCCCTGTCCTTCGGCGGGCCGGCGGGGCAGATCGCGGTGATGCACCGGATCGTCGTGGAGGAACGGCGCTGGGTCGATGAGGGCCGCTTCCTGCATGCCCTCAACGTCTGCATGTTGCTCCCCGGCCCGGAGGCGCAGCAACTCGCCACCTATCTTGGCTGGCTGATGCACCGGACGCTCGGCGGAGTGATCGCCGGGGTTCTGTTCGTGCTGCCGGGCGCCGTGTCGGTCATGGCGCTGTCGATCATATACGCCTTGTACGGTCAGGTGCCGGCCATCGGCGCGCTGTTCTTCGGACTCAAGGCCGCCGTGCTGGCCATCGTGCTCCAGGCGGTGCTGCGGGTGGGCCGCCGGGCGCTGCGGAGCCGGGCGCAATGGGCGCTGGCCGCCGCCTCGTTCCTCGGCATCTTCCTGTTCGGCATCCCCTTCCCGCTGATCGTGCTGGGCGCGGGGCTGATCGGCTTCGTCGTGGCCCGCGCCGGCTCGACGGCCTTCGCGGGCACGGCGTCCCCAGCCGAGGCCACGAGCCTGCTCGGCGATTCACTCCCTGCCCATACCCGCGACCGGCGCGCGGCCTTCCGCATCGCCGCGATCTGCCTCGCCCTGTGGCTGGTGCCGGTGGGGGCGATCCTCCTGACGCTCGGCTCCGGCGACGTGTTCGCCCGCATCGCGACCTTCTTCTCGACCATGGCCGTCGTGACCTTCGGCGGAGCCTACGCCGCCCTCGCCTACGTGGCGCAGCAGGCGGTGGAGAGCTTCCACTGGCTCTCGGCGCGGGAGATGCTCGACGGGCTCGGCCTTGCGGAGACGACGCCGGGGCCGCTCATCATGGTGATGCAGTTCGTGGCCTTCATCGGGGCCTATCGCAACCCGGGCGATCTCGCGCCGCTGGTGGCGGGCATCTTCGGCGGGCTGCTCGCCACATGGGTGACGTTCGTGCCCTGCTTCCTGTTCGTGTTCCTCGCCGCCCCCTTCGCCGAGGCGTTGCGCGGCAATCCACGGGTGGTCGGCGCGCTGAACGCCGTCACGGCGGCGGTTGTGGGGGTGATCCTCAACCTCGCGGTCTGGTTCTCCCTGCACACGATCTTCCGGGAGGTGCAGTCCGTGCGCGCACCCGGCCTCGCCTTCGACGTGCCGGTCCTGTCGAGCCTCGATCCGGCGGCGCTCGTCCTGTCGCTCGCCGCCATCGTCGCGACGCTGCGGTTCGGCGCGGGGCTCGCCACCGTCCTCGGCGGCTGCGCGGCGGCGGGGCTGCTGCTCCACCTCGCCGGCTACGCGACGGGCTGACCACTCAGTTCCGCCGCAGCAGCCGCTCGAAGTAATCCAGTTCCTCCTGCGGCCGGCTCGGGTCGCCGAGCTTGCGGCGCAACTCTTCCATGATCCGGCGGGCGCGCTGGACGGCCGATTCGTCGGCGGTCGGCACGCGGACGCGGCCGTCGCTCATCTCCTTGCCGCGCGTCGGGCGGCCGAGGGGATCGTCGTCGCGGGCGCCGGCTTGGCCCTCCTGGCCCGGCTGCTGGCCCTCGCCCTGCTGGCCTTCGCCCTGGGCCTCGGCCATCTCCTGCATCTGCTGTGCCATGCCCTCGGCCCCGCGCTGGAGCCCGTCGAGGGCGCGGCCCTGGGCATCGACGGCATCGCCTTCCTGGCCGTCCTTCAGCGCCTGCTCGGCGTCGCGCATGGCCTGCTCGGCATCGTCGAGCCCCTGCTCACCGCGCATGCCGTTCTCCTTCATGCGCTGTTCGAGGTCTTGAAGGCGCTCGCGCAGGGCCTGCTGCCGGTCGCCGGGGCTGCCGCCCTGCTGGCCCTGCTGCTTCTTCCCGCCCTGCTGCCCTTGCTGGCCCTGTTGCCCCTGCTGTTGCTGTTGCTGGCCGCCGCGCTGGCCCTGCTGCGGCTCGCCCCGGTTCGACGGGCGCTGCTGGCCGTTTCGCGGCTGCTGTCCGTCCTTGAACGTCTCGTCGCGCAGATCCTGCTGGTCGCGGGTCATCTGGTCGAGGTCGCGCATCTGCTTCTGCATCTGCTTGGCGGCCTCGTTGCCCTGCTGGCCCTTCTGCGCCGTCTGCAGGTTTTCCAGGATGTTGCGCAGCTGCTCCATCAAGCGCTGCGCTTCGGCGGTATCACCGCGCTTCATCGCGTCGGCCATGTCCTGGATCATCTTGTTGAGATCCTCGGGCGTGACCGACTTCGCGTTCTTCTGGTCGCCGCGCTGCTGCTGGCTCTGCTGATTCGGATCACGACCCTGCTTCTGGGCCATTTCGTTGAGGAACTTGTCCAGGGCCTGCTTCAGGTCCTGCGTCAGGCGCTTGATCTCATCGTCGGGCGCGTTCCGATCAATGGCCTCCTTCAGGCGGTCCTGGGCCTGCCGCAACTGCTTCTCGGCATCGGACAGGTCGCCGTCCTCGATCTTGAGTGCCATCTCCCAGAGGAGATCGGCGACCTCCGTGAGTTCGGCATCGGTCCTGGCCCGGCGCAGGCGGTTCGTCGCCGTGCGCAGGCCGAGGAAGATCGCCGGCTGCGGGGTGAACAGGTTCGGCGCGATGAGCAGGGCGTCGAGTCCGGCCTGGACGCGCGGACGGCCGCTGTCGGGCTCGGTGACGAGGCGGCGGCGCTCCTCGGCGAGGGAGCGTGCGAGGGGATCGCGGAACGGGCGGCCCGGCAGGGTCATCTCGCTGACCGGGGTGGTACCCTCCTGCCCGGCCTCGTCCTTCACGACGATGTGGAAGCGCACCCGCGCGCCGGCCCAGGGATTGTCGGTGAGGTCGACCAGGGACTTCGTGTCCGCCTGCCCGCTCGGATCGGAGGGCAGCGCCAGGGCGATATGCGGCGGCGGCACCAGCGAGCGGCCGGGCTTCAGCGGCTGCACCAGCCCCTCGGCGGAGGCGATGCCGTAATCGTCCTTGGCGCGGTAGGTCAGGTTGAACGTGCCGCGCCCGTTCACCTCGGGCCCGCCCACGAGCGTGACCTCGGGGGCGTTGTCGGGGATCGCATCGATGGTCAGGCGCTGGGTGCCGGCGGGGGTGGCGAGCGTCAGGTCGGCGGCGCCGGTCACGCGGAAGCGCTCCTCGCGCAGGTCCGGGCGCGGGGCCTGCCCCGGCACGGACACGAGGCCGCGCGCGGGGGTGAGGTTCGTGTGCGCGCCCTGCCCCTCGCCCGCGATGCGGACGATGAGTTGCGAGTTCACGGGCGCGCGCAGGTGCTGGTCGCCCGCGCCGATGGAGATCAGGAGCGGCGGCATCCGCGTGTAGAGCGGCGGGTCGATCCAGGCATCGACGCGGAAATTCGGGCCGGGGGCCGGCGGGGCGGTCCAGTCGAAGGCGGCGCCGAGGCGCTGGCGCCATTCCGGCCCCGCGACGAACAGGGCGGCGACGGTGGCGACGATCAGCCCGGCGCGGAGCGCGTAGGGGTCGCGCCGGACCATGCCGGGCTTCGGACGGCCGACCCGGAGGGCCGCCACCGCCCGCGCCGCCCGCGCGCGGTGCAGCTCCCACAGGGCACGGCTGCCGGCGTCGCCCGTGCCGACGGCGAGCACATCCTCCGCCGCAGAGGCAGGGCCGTGGGCGAAAATCGGATCGCGGCCGGCGGCCTCCCGGTCGAGCCGGGCGAGCGCGGCGCTGCGGCCGGGGCGCGGCAGGCGGACGAGGGGGATCAGCGTGGCGACGAAGGCCAGGGCGAAGAGGCCGAGGCCGATCTTCCGCCACAGCGGCGGGAGGTCGAGCCACAGACCGGCCCAGGACAGGGCAAGGAAGGCGAGGACGAGACCGAGGCTGCGCCACAGGATCGGCCACGCGGCCTCCCACAGGACGACGGCCTTCGCCTGGGCGACGAGGCGATCGAGCCGTGCGGCCTCGCCGGACTTCGTCCGCGGGCCGTCCGCTCCGTCACCGCGTTGGCTGCTTGTCACGCTGCCCGATCCGCCGTTCCGCCCCGGCGCCGCAGCGCCCATCCACCGAGGTTAGCATGGTGGCCCCGGCCGGACGCCGGGTCAAATCGGCGCTGCGGGCTCAGGCGTGCGACTGGATGAAGTTGCGCACCTGCGGGTAGATCTGGTTCTCCCATTTCCGCCCGGCGAAGACCCCGTAATGGCCGACGCCCGCCTGGAGATGGTGGGTGCGCATGTAGGGGGGCAGGCTGGTGCAGAGATCGTGCGCGGCCATGGTCTGGCCGGGGGCGCAGATGTCGTCGCGCTCGCCCTCCACCGTCATCAGCGCCGTCCGGCGCACGGCGCGCATGTCGATGGCCTCGCCCCGCCACGTCAGCTCGTTCTTGGCCAGCGTGTAGTCCTGGAACACGGTCTTGACCGTCTCCAGGTAGAAATCCGCCGCGAGGTCGAGGACGGCGAAATACTCGTCGTAGAAGGATTCGATGGCCGTCGCCTTGTCGACCTCGCCGTTGGCGAAGTGCCAGAACAGGTCGGCATGGCCCTGGATGTGCCGCTTGGCGTTCATCGACATGAAGGCCGAGACCTGCACGAAGCCGGGATAGACCTTCCGCCCGGCGCCCTTGTGGCGGGACGGGACGGTGGCGATCAGGTTCTGCTCGAACCACTCGATGGGCTTCGAGGTGGCGAGTTCGTTCACCCCCGTGGGGTTCACGCGGCAATCCACCGGCCCGGCCATCAGCGTCATGCTGCGCGGCGCGGCGGGGTCCTTGGTCTGGGCCATGACGGCGGCGGCGGCGAGCGCCTGCACCGCCGGCTGGCAGACGGCGACGATGTGCGAGCCTTCGCCCATCGTCTGCAGGAAGCCGACGAGGTGGGCGACGTAATCGTCGAAGCCGAACACCCCGTCCGACAGCGGCACGTCGCGGGCGTTGTGCCAGTCGGTGATGTAGACGTCGTGGTCGGGCAGCATGGTCCGCACGGTCGCGCGCAGCAGCGTCGCGAAATGGCCGGAGAGCGGCGCCACCACGAGCACCTTCGGCTGCTCGGTCACGATGTCCTTGCGGAAGCGCAGCAGCGTGCCGAAGGGCGTGACCTCGACCTTCTCCTCCGCGACCGCCACCTCGCGGTTGCCGACCATCACGGTCTCGATCCCGTAGGCGGGCCGCGCGAAGGTCAGGCCGGTGCGCATCATCATGCGCGCGCCCGCCGACATCCAGTTGATCGGCTCGCCCCACATCGCCCAGGGCGACCAGGCGGAATCGAGGAGGCGGCCCCAGCCCCTCATCTGCTGGGCGAGATCGCTTTGCAGATCGAACGCATCGTACAGCATCGGTCGGGAGCTCGCAGGTGCGCGGCCCGGCACGCGGGCGAAGACAAGAGGAGGCGGAGGCGCAGGCCTTACGGGCAAATGCATCTGCATGACCCACCAACGATGTGCCTCGACCGCCGCCCCGGCAACTCCCCCTTAGGAGAGTCTCCTCCCGAAACGGTTCACCTGTGGCAACGATGCACCAATTTTAATGCGTACTCCGCTTTAAACCCGGTGCCCAGCGCGCCTCATCGGCAGAAAACTGCAAGCCTCCGATGAAAAAGCGGTCAGTTCGGCCGGCTATAGGACCCCGTCAGGAAGCTTGCCGGGTGATGACGGCCCGGTCGGTGCGGCGATGCTCGCAGGCGACCTTGAGGTAGCGGTCCCCGCCGCCCGGCAAACCGGCCTGCGCGGCCATGGCCTGGGCATGCATCAGGCACTCCATGGGCGAGTGCGCGGGGGAGACGATGACGTCGAAGGCGGTGTCGCGGGAGCAATCCTGCGCGATCAGCGTCCCGGCACAGACCAGGGCAACGGCCAACAATTCGGGCATGACGGACCTCATGTTCGAGTGTTCGAAAGGTCCGCGGAATGCTCCGGCGTGCGAGCGACCGCGTTCTTGTTGCCTGGACGTCGCCTCCACCCATCAAACGGCTAAGCATGTGCCATGCCAGCCGGATCAAAACCTTTGAAATCAGTCGAAACGCGTCAGGCGCGAGCCGGAAGCCACTGCGTCTCGGGCTCCTCGGACGGCAGCAGGGTCGCCACCGCGTCGAGGTCGACGACGAAACGCTCGGTGAGGAGGCGCCACATCTCGGCGGTGGAGCCGGCCTTCTGGCGCAGTTCGCTCACCGCGTTGGCGACGCCGGACGTGTTCACGAGGACCGGCCGGAGAACTCGGGGATCTACGTTGGGCATCGGATTCAAACCCGCTTCGTTAGCGGAGATTGTTGTCGATCGTGGTTAACGCTCGGTTAATGGCAGGCATTCGCGAGGGCTCAGCGAGATGAGCCGGGCCTCCGTCCGCGTGGTTCACAAGATCGGCGCCTTCCCCTATCAAGCGCGCAGCAAAGGGCCGGCCCGGCACAGCCATGGCGGGGGCCGGCCGGACCGGAGCATCATGGACGCCTCCCCCGACACCGCTGGCGCCCCGGCGCGCGCGACACGCCTCGTCCTCGCCTCGGCCTCGCCGCGCCGGCTCGCGCTGCTGCAGCAGATGGGGATCGAGCCGGACGCCCTCCTGCCCGCCGACATCGACGAGACCCCGCGCAAATCCGAGCCGCCGCGCGATCTCGCCCGCCGTCTCGCGCGCTCGAAGCTCGCCGCGGCGGAAGCGGCCCTGCACGGGGCACAGGACGCGACGCCGACATGGCTGCTGGCCGCCGACACGGTGGTGGCGGTGGGCCGGCGGGTGCTGCCCAAGGCCGAATTGCCTGACGAGGCGGCCGATTGCCTGCGCCTGCTCTCGGGGCGGCAGCACCGCGTTTACACGGCGGTGTGCCTGCTCTCGCCCAAGGGGCGGCGCGAACGGGTGATCGAGACGCGGGTGCGCTTCAAGCGCCTCTCCGGCCGCGACATCCAGGGCTATCTCGATTCCGGCGAGTGGCGCGGCAAGGCCGGCGGCTACGCGATCCAGGGGATCGCGGGCGCCTTCGTGGTCAAGCTCGTGGGCTCCTATAGCGCCGTGGTCGGCCTGCCGCTCTACGAGACGCTGAGCCTGCTCGACGGCGAGGGCTATCCCGTCCGCGCGGCCTGGGGGGGGGCGGCGTGAGAGGCGCGCCCTGCCCGATCTGCCGCAAGCCGGCGGTACCCGAATTCAGCCCGTTCTGCTCGCAGCGCTGCGCCGACGTCGATCTCGGCCGCTGGTTCAACGAGCGCTACGCGGTCCCCGTCGAGGACGACGAGGAGGAGGCGCAGCCGGAGCCGCGCCGCCCCCTGTCGGACGACGAGTGAACCGCCCTCACGCCGCCTTGCGCTGAAGCGGGGCGAGGAGGTCTGGCAGGGCCTTCAGGTCGAGGGGCTTCGGCAGGAAGCCATCGAACCCGGCCGCGTGCGCCTTCGCCTCGTCGTCGCGGCTGGCGTTGGCGGTGAGCGCGATGAGCCGCAGATGCCCGCCCTGCTCCGCCTCGGCCGCACGGATCTGCCGGGCGACGTCGTGCCCGTCGAGCCGGGGCATGCGGATATCGATCAGGGCGAGGTCGAACGGGCTGGAATCCCTGAAGCGCTCCACCGCCTCGGCCCCGTCGGGCGCGTGGACGACGTGGCAACCCAGCCGCTCCAGGGCGCGGGTCGCGAGCAGCGTGTTGATCGGGTTGTCCTCCGCGAGGAGCACCCGCAGGCTCCCGGAGGCCGGCGCGGGCTGCGGGGTCGGCTGAACGGGCGCGGCGACGGCCGGCGAGACCGCCAGTTGCTCCACCAGCGAGCGCGCCCGCACCGGCTTGATGAGATAGCCGTCGAACCCGGCGGAGGCCGGCGCGCCGAAATCCCGGCGGTCGAAGGGCGAGAGCAGCACGACGCGGCGGCGCACGCCGCAGCTGCGGGCGGCCTCGGCGATCCGGCGCACCGCTGTGTCGCCCAGCGCCCGATCGGCGATCACGGCGTCGAAGGCGACCGCCGAGAGGGCATCGAGCCCTTCCTCCAGGCCGCGCACGATCACCGCCGCGCCGCCGTGGCGGGCGAGCGCGCTGGCGAGATACGGCGCCTGGTAGGGTGAATCGGCCACGATCAGGCAGCGCCGCCCGGCGAGGCGCGGCGCCTCGGCCGCCCCCTCGCCCTCGACCGGCGCGACCGGCAGCGGCAGCAGGGCGCGGAAGGTCGAGCCCATCCCGACGCGCGACTGCGCCTCGACGCGCCCGCCCATCCGCGTGGCGAGGCGGCGCGTGATGGCGAGGCCGAGGCCCGTGCCCTCGTGGCGGTTGGCGCCCTTCTCGTCCCCCTGCTCGAATTCCTCGAACAGGCGCGGCAGGCGCTCCGCCGGGACACCCGGACCCGTATCGGTGACGGTCACGGCGAGCCCGTCGCGGCCGAAGGCGAGGGCGACGCCGACGCCGCCGCGCTCGGTGAACTTGATGGCGTTGCCGGCGAGGTTGAGCAGGATCTGGCGGAAGCGGTCGGCATCGCCGATCAGCGAGGGCGGCACCTCGGCGGCGACGTCGAGGGCGATTTCCAGCCCCTTGTCCTGGGCGCGGGGCGCCAGAAGCTCCACGACGCCCTCCGCCACGGCGGCGGCGTCGAAGGGCTCGGCGGCGAGGTCGAGGCGCCCGGCCTCGATCCGCGAGAAATCGAGGATGCCGTCGATGAGCCCGAGGAGCGCCTTGCCGCTCGCCCGCACCGCGTCGACATAGGTCTTCTGCTCGGGGTCGAGCCCCGTGCCGATCAGAAGATCGGTCATGCCAATGATGCCGTTGAGCGGCGTGCGCATCTCGTGGCTGACGGTGGCGAGGAAGCGGGACTTCGCCACGCTTGCGCTCTCGGCCCGCGCCAGGGCGGCGTCCAGGGCCTTCACCGCCTCGACGCGCTCGGTGATGTCGCGGCCCGCGCGCATCCATTGCATCGGCCCGTCGCCGTCCGCGACCGGCACTTCCACCACGTCGAACCAGCGCTCGCGGCCGTCGGCGGCGATGATGCGGGTCTCGATCCGGCGCAGCCCGTCGGCGCGCACCGAGACCGTCTCCCCGTCGAGGACATGCGGCTCGATCGACTCGCCGAGCAGGTCGGCGGGGGCACGGTCGAACAGCCGCGCATAGCCCTCGTCGGCGTAGGTGATGCGCCCGTGCACGTCCCGCTGCACGACGTGGTCGGTGGTCGCGGCCACGAGGGTGCGGTAGCGTTCCTCGCCCTCGCTCGCCCGCCAGACGCGGTCGTGCAGACTCTCTTCCTCGCTGTCCGCCACCCGGCGGCGCCGGACGCGGGACGCCATCGCGATGCCGCCCGCCATCGCGAGCAGGATGGCCGCCAGGATAAGTTCGGTGATCGGCATGAACGTCTCCGCGCCGGGTCGAGCGGGGACGTTCGCAAACGAACCTGAAGGTGACGTCAGGAAAAGCACTTAACCACTGGTTGCTGTGGATACACGTCGCGGGGGAATTTGAAGCGGGCGCCCGATCCAGGCGGCGCCTTGGGCGTTGGCTGCGCGGAACGGATCCAGCGGAGACTTGGATGCAGGGCGAACGCTACGACGTCATCATCATCGGCTCGGGCCCCGGCGGTGGGACGATGGCCTGGCGCCTCGCCCAGACCGGCAAGCGCATCCTGCTGGTGGAGCGCGGGGACTACCTGCGCCGGGAGCCGCGCAACTGGGACAGCCAGGCGGTGATCGTCGATGGGTACTATCAGGCCAAGGAGACGTGGTATTCCTCGGAGGGAAAAAGCTTCCATCCCGGCCTGCACTACTATGTCGGCGGCAACTCGAAGTTCTACGGCTCGATCTTGTTTCGCCTGCGCGAGAAGGATTTCGGCGAGATCCACCATCAGGACGGTCTCTCGCCCGCATGGCCGGTCGGCTACGACGAGTTCGAGCCGTATTATCAGGCGGCCGAGGAACTGTTCCACGTCCACGGCTTGCGCGGCGAGGACCCGACGGAGCCCTGGGCCAAGAAGCCCTACGCGCATCCGCCCGTCACCCACGAGCCGCGCATCGAGCAACTCTCCGAGGACCTGAAGCGCGAGGGCCATCACCCGTTCCACCTACCGGTGGGGGTGCGCCTCCAGGAGCGTGACGGCCAGCCGCTCTCGACCTCGCCCTGCATCAAGTGCGAGTCGTTCGACGGCTTCCCCTGCCCCACCAACGGCAAGTCGGACGCGCAGGTGATGTGCGTCGATCCGGCGCTGCGCGACTGCCCGAACCTCACCCTCTCGACGCGGACCTATGTCGAGCGCCTCGTCACCGACGCGGCGGGCCACAGCGTGACCGGCATTGAGGGCACCTGCGACGGCAAGCCCTTCTCAGCCAGCGCCGACCTCGTGGTCGTCGCCTGCGGCGCTCTCTCCTCGGCGCTGCTGATGCTACGCTCCGCGACGGACAAGCATCCGGACGGGCTCGCCAACGCCTCGGGGCAGGTCGGGCGCAACTACATGCGCCACAACAACTCGACGGTGCTGGCGATCTCCAAGATCCCCAACCCGACGCGCTTCCAGAAGACGCTCGGCGTCAACGATTTCTACTTCGGCGACCCGGACCCGAAGGACAATTGGGAGTTCCCCCTCGGCCATATCCAGATGGTCGGCAAGTCGGACGGGGCACAGGTTCACGGCGAAGGTCTGCCGGGCTTCCTGCAATGGTTTCCTGAGAAGCCGTTCGATTGGATCGCCAAGCACTCCGTTGATTTCTGGCTGACCACCGAGGACATTCCGAAGGCGGAGAACCGCATCTTCTACAAGGGCGGCAAGGTCCATCTCGACCTCACCGAAACCAACGCGGAGGCGCACAAGCGCCTGCGCCGCAAGCTGCAGGAGCTGTGCGACAAGACCCACATCCACCCGCACCTGTTCGACCGCTCGCTCTATCTCGGCAAGGACGTGCCCATCGGCGGCACCGCCCACCAGGCCGGGACGCTGCGCTTCGGCACCGATCCGGCGACCTCCGTCCTCGACCGGGACTGCAAGGCCCACGGGCTCGACAACCTGTACGTGACGGATGCGAGCTTCTTCCCGTCGATCGGGGCGGTGAACCCGACGCTGACGATCATCGCCAACGCCCTGCGGGTGGCCGACCGGCTCATCGCGCGCCTGGGCGCCCGTGACGAGATCCCCGCGCCCCGTCTTTTCGACCACACGGAGTCCAGCGAACCCCTTCCCGCGTGAGGCGGGCGAGGGCATCCTCGTCGCGGAGCGAATCCTGCATCGATGGCGCGGGACCGGCGTTGCCATCGGCGGAGCCAAGCGAGTCGAGTCATGAGTACGCCCGCTGCCGGTCTGTCGCCCCTGTGCGAGGCCATCGCCCGTCGCCTCTATGAGCACGACGGGAGCGGCCTCGCGGGGGCGCCCGATTGGGAGGGGGACCGGCTGGACGGCGAGCATCCGGGCCTGCGCGAGCGTTATCGCGCCCGCGCCGAAGCCCTGCTCGACGGACCGCTGAAGGACTTCATCGCGGGCCTTGAGCGCGGCGACCAGTTGCGCGGCGAGATGGAGGAGGAGTTGCGCGTCCTGCGCCGCCAACGGATCGCGGCGGAGCGGGAGCGCGAATTGCTCGAAGCCAACAACCGGATGCTGGAGCGCGCCCGCAAAGCCGACGCGGCCCGCGCCGAGACCGAGGCCGCGCTGAAGACCCTGGAGCGAGAGCGGGACGTCGCCCGCGAGGCGGAAGCCTTCTGGCAGCAATTCGCCTTCGATGCCGACGACCTCGCCACCCAGCGCCTCGTCGCGGCGGCGGACGCGCAGGCGGCGGCCGAGCGCGAGGCGATCCGCGAACGGGCCCAGCGGGAGCGGATCGAGGGGGCGCTGAAGCTCTTCGCCGACCGGGCCGACATGATGCCGAAGGAGGGCTGGATCTCGGACCTTCTGGGCTCGAACCGCGACCTGCCGCTCTGGTGGTTCCACGCCGCGCAGGTCGCCCTGCAACGGGCCGAGCCCGCCGCCGACTACAAGCCGCCGGGGGCGGAGCGGCCCGGCGAACGCGGGGCCCGCTGATGCGAAGCGCCGGCCGGAACCGGGCGCCCCGCTGATGGCGATCGACCACGTCGATCTCGCCCGGCTCGACCTCAACCTGCTCGTCGCCCTCGACGCGCTGTTGCAGGAGTGCAGCGTCACGCGGGCCGCCGCGCGGATCGGCATCGGCCAATCGGCCATGAGCGCGAGCCTCGCCCGCCTGCGCCGGCTGTTCGACGACGAGCTCTTGACCCGCGCCCCGGACGGGATGCGCCCGACGCCCCGCGCGCTCGCCCTGGCCGAGCCCCTGCGCGGGGTGCTGCGCGGGGTCCAGGCGCTGGTTCACCGGGAGGAGCAGTTCGATCCGGCGACGGTGGAGCGGACCTTCATCGTCAGCCTGCCGGACAGTCTCGAAATCCTGCTCGGGCCACGCCTCGTGGCGCATCTGCGCACCCATGCGCCCGGCATCCGGCTGCTGCTGCGCTCGGTGGAGGCGGTGCGCATCCTCGACGAACTCGACGCCGACCGGGTCGACCTCGCCCTCGGTTTCTTCACGCGGGGGCAGGTCCACCACAAGCAGCGCCTGCTCTACCGCGACAGCTACGTGGTGCTGTTCAACGCGGACCTCGTCGGGGTCGAAGCGCCGATCAGCCTGAACGATTACCTCCGGTTCCCCCACGTCCTGACCTCCCTGCGCGAGACCGCGCACGGGGTGGTGGACGATGCGCTGGCGTTGATCGGGCGCTCGCGGGAACTCGCCGTGACGACGCCGCGCTTCCTCGTGGTGCCCTCCCTCGTGCGGGCGGCGCCCCTGATCGCGACGATGCACGCGCGGCTCGCGACCTTCTTTGCCGGCTCGCTGGGGCTCAGCGTGAGCCCGGTGCCGGTCCCTCTCGATGAGGTCACTGTCTCCATGCTCTGGCATGCCTCATACGACCGGGATCCAGCCCATCGCTGGTTGCGAAACCTGCTCGTTCAGTTGTCCGGGGACAGTCCAACAGCCCTGGAATGAGAACCGGCGTCATCTGTGACTTGTGAACGGCTCCCGGCCTTGACCGGGCGGGTATGGGAATCCTCTAACCGGGGCGAGCAGGGACGGATCTCGTCGTCCCGAACGAACCCCGTGGGCGGGCCGCCGTGGCGACGGGCGGTCCCGCACCTCAGCCGAACGCTTCCGTTCCGCCCCCTCGTCACCTCAGCGGACAATACGATGCCCAAAGGATCAGACCTTCTCGTCGCAGCCCTGGAGAACGAGGGTGTCGATCGCATCTTCGGCATTCCCGGCGAGGAGAATCTCGACGTGGTCGAGGCCCTGCGGACCTCGAAGATCCAACTGGTGCTGACGCGCCACGAGCAGGCCGCCGCCTTCATGGCCGCGACCCACGGGCGCCTCACCGGCCGTCCCGGCGTGTGCCTCTCGACCCTCGGCCCGGGGGCGCTCAACTTCTCGACGGGCGCGGCCTACGCCCATCTCGGCGCCATGCCGATGATCATCATCACCGGCCAGAAGGGCATCCTGTCCTCGCGGCAGGCCAAGTTCCAGATCGTGGACGTGATCAGCTCGATGAAGCCGATCACCAAGATGGCCCGGCAGATCGTCTCGGCCTCCTCGATCCCGACCATCGTGCGCGACGCCTTCCGCGTCGCCATGGAGGAGCGGCCCGGCCCGGTCCTGCTCGAACTGCCGGAGGACATCGCGTCCGAGCAGGCCGAGGCGAGCCTCGTACCCTCGCACCCGATCGACATCCCGGTGGCCCATCCGAAGGCCATCGCCCGCGCGGCCGAACTGATCCTCCAGGCCGAGCGCCCGCTCATCATGCTCGGCGCCGCCGCGAGCCGGCCCCGCGCCACGGGCGAGCTCGGCGGCTTCGTCCACCGGACGCAGATCCCGTTCTTCACCACGCAGATGGGCAAGGGCACCGTTGCGGGCGGCACGCAGCTCTACATGGGCACGGCCGCCCTCTCCGAGCGCGACTACGTCCACGAGGCCATCGACCGGGCCGACCTGATCATCGCCATCGGCCACGACACGATCGAGAAGCCGCCCTTCTTCATGGGCCAGAAGGACCAGAAGGTCGTCCATATCGGCTACGTGCCAGCCAACGTGGAGGAGGTGTACTACCCCGACGCGGAGGTGGTGGGTGACCTCGGCCCGACCCTGAAGCTGCTCGCCGACGAGCTGGAGGGCAAGCTCCCCAACGCGGGCGCGCTCCTGCACCTGCGCGAGCACATCCTCAGCCACATCTCCGACCGGGCCACCGAGGACCGGTTCCCGGTGACGCCGCAACGCCTCGTCCACGATGTGCGCCAGGTGATCCCGGAGGACGGAATCGTCTGCCTCGACAACGGGATGTACAAGATCTGGTTCGCCCGGAACTACCGCACCTACGTCGCCAACACGCTGCTCCTCGACAACGCGCTGGCCACGATGGGCGCGGGCCTGCCCTCCGCGATGATGGCGGCGATGCTGTATCCCGAGCGCCGCGTGATGGCGGTGTGCGGCGACGGCGGCTTCATGATGAACAGCCAGGAGATGGAGACCGCGGTGCGCCTCGGCCTCAACCTCGTGGTGCTGGTGCTGGACGATTCGGCCTACGGGATGATCCGCTGGAAGCAGGCGGTCGATCATTTTGAGGATTACGGCATGACGTTCCGCAACCCGGACTTCGTGAAGTACGCCGAATCCTACGGCGCCACGGGCCACCGCATCGGATCGGTGCAGGACCTCGTGCCGACCCTCGACAAGGCGTTCAACGCGGGCGGCGTCCACCTTGTGGCAGTGCCGATCGACTACTCGGAGAACACCCGCGTGCTGGTCGAGGAGCTGCGCGCGAAGGTGAAGCCCTTCGAGCAGGCCCAGTGAGCCGGAGGACAGGCACGCCATGAACCCGTTCACCTTCCAGACCACGCCGAACGTCCTGTTCGAGGCCGGTGCCTCGAAGAAGCTCCCCGACATCGTGGCGAGCTACGGCGCCAAGCGCGTCATGCTCGTCACCGACAAGGGCGTCCGGGCGGCGGGCCTCACCCGCTCCGCCGAGGAGGCCCTGGCCAAGGCGGGCATCGCCATCGACGTCTACGAGGACGTCGTGGCCGATCCGCCCTCGTCGGTGATCGAGGCCGCCGCCGCCCGCGCGCGGGATCTCGGCACGGACCTCGTCCTGTCCATCGGCGGCGGGTCGGCGCTGGATACGGCCAAGCTCGTCGCCTACCTCGCCAAGTCGGACGACAAGCTGGAAGACATCTACGGCGTCGGCCTCGCCAAGGGCGACCGCCTGCCGCTGATCCTCGCGCCGACCACCGCCGGGACGGGCTCGGAGGTGACGCCGATCTCCATCGTCACCACACCGACCACCGAGAAGAAGGGCGTCGTGGCACCGAAGCTCCTGCCCGATTGGGCGGTGCTCGACCCGGAGCTGACGCTGGGCCTGCCGGCCCACGTCACCGCCGCCACCGGCATCGACGCGATGGTGCACGCCATCGAGGCCTTCACCAGCAAGAACAAGAAGAACCCGATCTCGGACCAGCTCGCCAAGCAGGCGCTGGCGCTGCTCTCGGCCAACATCCGCACCGCCTGCTCGGACGGCAAGAACGTCGAGGCGCGCTCCGGCATGCTGCTTGGCTCGATGCTGGCCGGCATGGCCTTCGCGAACGCGCCGGTCGCCGCCGTCCATGCGCTCGCCTATCCGGTGGGGGCGATCTTCCACGTTCCGCACGGGCTCTCGAACGCCCTGGTGCTCATGGGCGTGATGCGCTTCAACCTCAGCCACGCGCAGGGGCTCTACGCGGAACTGGCGCCGATCCTCGACCCCGCCGCTGCCAACCTGCCGGAGGCCGAGGCCGCCGCCCGCTTCGTGGAATGCCTCCAGGCGATCTGCCACGATTGCAAGGTGCCGGCCTCGCTCAGCGAAGTCGGCGTCAAGGAGGGCGACCTCGAGCGCATGGCGACGGACGCCATGAAGCAGACCCGCCTCCTCGTGAACAACCCGCGCGAAGTGACCTACGACGACGCCTACGCGATCTACGCCGGGGCGCTCGGCGAGGTCCGCCCGGCGGCCTGACCGGACGATCCGAACCGAAACACGGGCCGCGCGATGCCGTGCGGCCCGGCAGGGGGAAGGCGCCAGGATGGACCAGTTCGACGCGTTCAAGGCGATGGGCGAGTTCTGGGCCCGCACGGGGATGGGCTTCCTCACGCCCCCCGGCATGGGCAACAATGCGGCGGGCTTCGGCGCCTTCCCGCCGGCCGGCGACCTCAACCCCTTCGCGGAGGCGCAGACCTCCCTCACCCAAGCCTGGGCGGCGGCGACCTCCCTGTCGCAGACGCTGGCCGCCTCGCTCCAGGGCGTGGCCGCGACCAGCGACCCCACGGCGGGCGCCGTTCTGGCGCGGATCTTCGACCCCCAGGCCTGGCTCGGCGGCACCAGCGATTTCAGCGCGACCCTCAACCGGATGTCCGAGGGGCCGCAACTCGCCGACCTGTGGCAATCCGAGAAGCGCTTCGCCGCCCTGTTCACGGCCTTTGCCGCCCTGCGGCAGGCGCAGGGCAAGCATCAGGCGGTGATGCTCGACGCCTGGACGCGGGCCGCCGGCACCTTCGCCCGCGAGGCCAACGCCCGCGCGGTGCGCGGCGAGACCTACCCAACCGGCCGGGACATGATGCAGCACTGGATCGAGACCGCGAACGGCGTGCTCCTCGACGTGCAGCGCTCGGACGCCTTCCTCGCCTCCCAGCGGGACGTGCTCAAGGCGGCCACCGAGTTGCGCCTCGCGCAGCAGGACGTGGCCGGCTTCATGAGCGACCTCTACGGCCAGCCGAGCCGCGCGGAACTGGACGACGTCCACCGCAGCCTCACCGAGCTTCGCCGGGAGGTCCGCTCCCTCAAGAAGGACAAGCGCGCCGCCACGAAGCGCGCGAAGGCCGGGGCGACACGGGAGGAAAGCCATGGCTGAGACCACGGACAGCGGGCACGGCCTGCCGGCCGCCACGCCCCTCGACCTCACCCCCGCCGAGATGATGGCGGAGGTCGGCGCCCTCGGGCGCAAGATGGCCGAGGGCGCCAAGCTCTTCGCCAGCGTCCGCGACGAGGACGTGCGCATCGCCACGACCCCGAAGGACCTCGTCTGGAGCCAGGACAAGGTCAGCCTCTACCGCTACCGGCCCCTCGCCGAGAGCCGGGGCCTGCCGCCGGTCCTGATCGTCTACGGGCTGATCGGCCGCTACACGATGGCGGACCTGCAGGAGGACCGCTCCCTCGTCCGCAACCTGCTGAACCTCGGCCTCGACCTCTACGTGGTCGATTGGGGCAACCCCGGCCGGGCCGACCGCTTCGTCACCATAGACGATTACGTCGACGGCTACCTCGCCGAATGCGTCGCCTTCATCAACGACACGACGAACCGCGAAAAGGTGAACCTCCTCGGCATCTGCGAGGGCGGCGTCTTCACCACCTGCTACGCGGCGCTCTACCCCGAGACCGTCAATGCCATGGTGTTGACGATCACGCCGGTCGATTTCCACGCCGACACCGTGGAGAACCGCAAGGGCCACGGCTTCATCAACATCTGGGTGCGCTCGCTCTCGGCCGAGGACATCGACCAGTTGATCGCCGCGCAGGGCTCCCTGCCGGGGGAGTTCATGGGCTCGGTCTTCTCCATGATGACGCCCATGCGCACCATGACGAAGTACAACCTCGATTTGCTCGAAGCCCTCGACGACCGCAAGAAGTTCCTGAACTTCCTGCGCATGGAGAAATGGATCTCCGACCGGCCGGACCATCCCGGCGAGGCGGCCAAGCAATGGCTGAAGGACCTCTACCAGGACAACAAGCTGGTGAAGAGCGACTTCGAACTCGGCGGGCGCAAGGTGGAACTGAAGAACATCACCTGCCCGGTGTTGAACGTGTTCGCGCAGGACGACCACATCATCCCGCCTGCGACCTCGCAGGCCCTGCGCGGCAAGATCGGCACGGAGGATTACACCGAACTCGGCCTACCCGGCGGGCATGTCGGCGTGTTCGTCGGCGGCAAGGCGCAGAAGCTCCTGGGCTCCGGCATCGCGGATTGGATCGCCGCCCGTGGCTGACGGACAACGCCTGCCCACCGGCCTCAAGAACAAGATCGTCACCGCCGACGAGGCCGTGGCCATCGTGCAGGACGGCGACATGGTCGCCGTCTCCGGCTTCGTCGGCATCGGCACGCCCGACGAACTCATCCTGGCGCTCGCCAAGCGCTTCACCGAGGGCAAGGGCCCCCGCGACCTCGGCCTGATGTTCGCCGCCGCCCCCGGCGACGGAAAGGATCGCGGCCTCAACCGCCTCGCCATGCCGGGCCTGATCCGCCGCGTTGTCGGCGGGCATTGGTCCCTCGTCCCGAAGCTCGGCGCCATGGCGATTGAGGGCACGATTGAGGCCTACAATCTGCCGCTGGGCGTGGTCTCGCACCTCTACCGGGACATCGCCGCCAAGACCGCCGGCCACATCACCAAGGTGGGGCTCCACACCTTCGTGGATCCGCGCAAGGGCGGCGGCAAGCTGAACGACCGGACGACGGAAGACCTCGTCAGCCTGATCGACCTGCACGGCGAGCCATGGCTGCATTACCGGACCTTCCCGGTGAACGTCGCGCTCATTCGCGGCACCACCGCCGACCCGGCCGGCAACGTCACGATGGAGCGCGAGGCGCTGACGCTCGACAACCTCGCCGCCGCCATGGCCGCGAAGAATTCCGGCGGCTTCGTCATCGCGCAGGTGGAGCGGATCGCCGAGAACGGCTCGCTGGCCCCGCGCGAGGTGACGGTGCCGGGCGTGCTGGTGGATTGCGTGGTGCTCTCGAAGCCCGAGAACCACCACCAGACCTACGCCACGCCCTACAACCACGCCTTCACCGGCCGCCAACGGGTGCCGCTCGACCGGATCGGCACCCTGCCCCTCGACATCCGCAAGGTGATCGCACGGCGCTGCGCCTTCGAACTGCCGATGGGCGGCGTCGTGAATCTCGGCATCGGCGTGCCGGAGGGCGTCGCCAAGGTGGCGGCGGAAGAGCGGGTGCTGAAATACCTGACGCTCACCGCCGAGCCCGGCGTGATCGGCGGCCTGCCCCAGGGCGGGCTCGATTTCGGCGCGGCGCTGAACCCGGCCGCCGTGCTCCACCAGAACCAGCAATTCGACTTCTACGACGGCGGCGGCCTCGACCTCGCCTGCCTCGGCCTCGCGGAGGCGGACGAAGAGGGCAACGTCAACGTCAGCCGCTTCGGCACGAAGCTGGCCGGAGCCGGCGGCTTCATCAACATCTCGCAGAACGCCAAGCGCCTCGTTTTCGCCGGCAGCTTCACGGCGGGGGGCCTCGACATCGGCCTCACGGACGGGACGCTGCGCATCCTGAACGAGGGCAGATCCAAGAAGTTCGTGCGCGCCGTGGAGCAGGTGACGTTCTCCGGTGCCTACGCGGCCGAGCGCGGCCAGCCGGTGCTCTACGTGACCGAGCGCTGCGTCTTCCGCCGCACCACCGAGGGCGTGGAACTGGTGGAGGTCGCGCCGGGCATCGACATCGAACGGGACATCCTCGCCCACATGGACTTCACGCCCATCGTGCGCGACCCCGCGCCGATGGATTCGCGCCTGTTCCGGGACGAGGCGATGGGCCTGGAGCACTGGCTGCTGGGCATGAGCCTGTCGGAGCGCATGTCCTACGATGCCGAACGGAATACTCTCTTCGCCAATTACGAGGGCTTCCAGGTCCGCACGGTGGAGGATGTCGACCTCGTGCGGCGGGAATTCGAGCGGACCTGCCAACAGATCGGCAAGCGTGTCCACTTGATCGCCAACTACGACGGCTTCGAGCTTGATCCCGCCGTGGCCGAAGCCTACTTCTCGATGATCGCCTATCTGGAAAGCCGCTACTACGCCACGGCCTCGCGGTACACGACGAGTGCCTTCATGCGGCTCAAGCTCGGCGCCTCCCTGCAATCGCGGGATCTTGCGCCCCACGTGTTCGAGACGCGCGCGGAGGCTCAGGCCCGCAGCACGGCTCGCAGCGTGCCTCCGCGCGCCCAGACCGAGCCGTCGCCGCCCAAGGAACCGTTGGATGCCTGAGACCGGTGATCGGTTAACGCTGAAGAACCCCGAGCTTCTCGTGGAAGCCTGCCTCATCGGCGGGGAATGGTCGCAATCCGGCGCGGGCCAGATCGACGTCACCAACCCGGCCACCGGCGCGGTCATCGCGCGAGTGCCGAATGCCGGCGCCGAGGAGACGAAGCGCGCCATCCAGGCCGCGCACGCCGCCTATCCGGCCTGGCGCGCCAAGACCGCCAACGAGCGCGCCGTGCTGCTGCGCAAGCTCGCCGCCGTGATCACCGAGAACCAGGAGGATCTGGCGCAGATCCTCACCGCCGAGCAGGGCAAGTCCCTCGCCGAATCGCGGGGCGAGGTCGGCATGTCGGCCGCCTACGTCCTGTGGTTCGCGGAGGAAGCGCGCCGCGTCTACGGCGAGACCGTCCCCTCCCCCTGGGCGGACCGGAAGATCCTCGTCACCAAGGAGCCGATCGGCGTGGTGGCGGCGATCACCCCGTGGAACTTCCCCTCCTCGATGATCGCCCGCAAGCTCGCCCCGGCGCTCGCGGCCGGCTGCCCCATCGTCATCAAGCCCGCGTCGCAGACGCCCCTCTCGGGCCTCGCCTGGGGCAAGCTCTGCCAGATGGCCGGCATCCCGGATGGGCTGGTCTCGATCCTCACCGGCCCGGCCCGCGCCATCGGCGGCGAGCTGACCGGCAACCCGCTGGTCAAGAAGGTGACGTTCACCGGCTCCACCGAGGTCGGCAAGATCCTGCTCCAGCAGGCGGCTGGCACGGTGAAGAAGGTCTCGATGGAGCTGGGCGGCAACGCGCCCTTCATCGTCTTCGACGACGCAGACCTCGACCGCGCGGTGGCGGGCGCCATGCTCGCGAAGTTCCGCAACTCCGGCCAGACCTGCATCTGCACGAACCGCTTCCTCGTGCAGGACGGCATCTACGACGCCTTCGCCGAGAAGCTGGCCGAGGCGGCGAACAAGCTGAAGGTCGGCGACGGCACGCATGAGGGCGTGGCCCAGGGTCCGCTCATCGACATGGCCGCCGTGGAGAAGACCGAGGCCCATATCCGCGACGCCCTCGACAAGGGCGGCAAGGTCATCGCGGGCGGCCACCGCCACGCCCTGGGCGGCCAGTTCTTCGAGCCGACCGTCGTCGTGAACGCGACGCCTGCCATGGATGTCGCCCGCGAGGAGACCTTCGGACCCCTCGCCCCCCTCTTCCGCTTCAAGGACGAGGCCGAGGCGGTCCACATGGCCAACGACACCGAATACGGCCTCGCCTGCTACTTCTACACCCGCGACCTCGGCCGGATGTTCCGGGTCTCCGAGGCGCTGGAATACGGCATGGTCGGCGTCAACGAGGGCATCATCACCACCGAGGTGGCGCCCTTCGGCGGCGTGAAGGAATCGGGCCTGGGCCGCGAGGGCGGCCGGCTCGGCATCGAGGATTACCTCGAGGTGAAGTACATCTGCGTCGGCGGCCTCGGCGCCTGACGTCGCGCGGGGAGGCCTCAGGCCTCCTCGCTCTGCCGCATTCCGGCGAGCGCCGCCTCCGGCTTCGGCTGAGCGCCCGGCGCCGCCCCCTCCGCCTGCGACACAAGTCGAATGGCCCGCGCGGTCAGAAACCAGCATCCGGGATCGGAGGCACGGTCGCGCCCGCGATCGCGCGTGCGGAGCAGCCCGCGCCGCACGAGGGAGCGCACGGTGCGCATCTCACCGGGATCGGGGGTCGGCAAAGGCCCTTCGCACCACAGACGCCGAAGCATCGCCCGCTGTGCGGGGGTTAATTGCCACCAGAGATTTGGTGCTGTGCGTTCCGGCATCTTGAGTTTGGAATCAATCCAGATTCTCCCGCATACGCAAGGGATAATTTGGCAATTCCAACTGACATTCTCGTGCCCGCCCATGAGCAGTATACCAGTGCCGCCCCGCCGCGTTGACGGACGGCCCGTCCTCGCGCCTATAGCGCGGGGCGGCTTCGGGCAGGCGGGGGACGATTCCGGGCGCATGTCGGTCGCCGAGGAGAAGACGGGCGGAAGGACGGGCGCGGGCGACGGGCAACCGGAGACCGACCGCTCGGCCGTGGGCCTCGTGGCGGTGATCGTGGCCGCCAACGAAGGCGAGCCCCGCGCCTTGACGATTCGCGTGCCGGGACAGGCCACCTGCCGGGGCGACGGCCTTCCCGCCGGCCCCCTGGTGCCGGAGCACGCCACCCTGGAACGGGGCCTGCGCGCCTGGGTGGAACGCCAGACCAACCAGCGCCTCGGCTATGTCGAGCAGCTCTACACCTTCGGCGACCGCGACCGCTCCGGCAGCGACGACGCGCCGGCCGCGCACGCCCTGTCGGTGGCCTATCTCGCCCTGGTGCGGGAGGAGCGCCCCGCCGGCCTCGCCGAAGCCGCGTGGCACAATTGGTACCGCTACCTGCCCTACGAGGATTTCCGCCGGGGCCGCCCCGCGCAGCTCGATGCCATCGAGCCCCGGCTCATGGCCTGGGCCGCCGAGACCCCGGACAAGGCCCTGCGCCAGCGCCGCCTCGACCGGCTCGGCCTGACCTTCGGTATGAACGGCGGCACCTGGAACGAGGAGCGGGTGCTCGAACGCTACGAGTTGCTGTTCGAGGCGGGGCTGATCCCCGAATCGCGGGGCAATCCGGGGCCGGGCCGGGCGGGCGACCCGACCGGCGTGCCCATGGCCTTCGACCATCGCCGCGTGCTGGCCACGGCGATCGGCCGCCTGCGCGGCAAGATCAAATACCGCCCTGTCGTGTTCGAGTTGATGCCGCCGGAATTCACGCTGCTGCAATTGCAGCGGACCGTCGAGGCGCTGTCGGGCGTGCAATTGCACAAGCAGAACTTCCGCCGCCTCGTCGCCCAACAGGGGCTGGTCGAGGAGACGGAGAGCCTCACCAGCGGCGCCGCCGGCCGCCCCGCCCGCCTCGTGCGCTTCCGCCGGGAGGTGCTGCTGGAGCGCCCCGCGCCGGGCCTGCGCCTGTCCGCGCGCCGGGTCGGGTAGCGCTACCCGTAGGTCTGGTCCTGCCCCGGGAAGGTGCCGGCGCGGACCTCCTCGGCATAGGCCTGCACCGCCCCCTCGATATGGGCGCGCAGCGACCCGAACTGGCGCACGAATTTCGGCGTCCGCTCGGACAGGCCGAGCATGTCTTCCAGCACCAGGATCTGCCCATCGCAGACGGAGGAGGCGCCGATGCCGATGGTGGCGGCCGTCACCTTGGGCGAGGTCGCGATGGCCCGTGCCACCGGCTCCACGATGCCCTCCAGCACGATGGCGAAGGCCCCCGCCTCCGAGATGGCGCGGGCATCCTCCAGCAGGCGGCGCTCGTCGTCGGGCGCGCGACCCTGCACCTTGAAGCCGCCCATCACGTTCACCGCCTGCGGGGTGAGGCCGATATGGCCCATCACCGGCACGCCGCGCTGCACTAGGAAGGCCACCGTGTCGGCGAAG
The DNA here is from genome assembly GCF_022829465.1 of Methylobacterium sp. J-067. Taxonomy (GTDB): domain Bacteria; phylum Pseudomonadota; class Alphaproteobacteria; order Rhizobiales; family Beijerinckiaceae; genus Methylobacterium; species Methylobacterium litchii. Next base: position 52,910 of record NZ_JAKSXZ010000108.1, on the reverse strand, counting down.
TGGGCGCCGCCCTCCATCTTGATCGCCCCGGCGCCGGTCTCCTTGAGCACGCGGGAGGCGTTGACGAAGGCCTGCTCCCGGCTCGCCTCGTAGGAGCCGAAGGGCATGTCCACCACGACGAGCGCCTTCGATGTGCCGCGCATCACCGCCTGCGCCTGAAGGATCATCATCTCCAGGGTGACGGGGATGGTCGATTCCATCCCGTGCATCACCATGCCGAGGGAATCGCCCACGAGGATGAAGTCGCAGAAGGGATCGACGATACCGGCGGTGTGCGCGTGATAGGCGGTGAGGGAGACGATCTTGCGCCCCTCAGTCTTGCGCTTGCCGATATCCACCGCCCGCAGGCGGCGGGATTGGATGACCTGGGACATCCCGCGCTCCCCAACGCTCACCGCCGGGATCCGGCGTGGCGCCTTATACGACAGGCGACGCCGTGAGCCAGGGGCCGGTCGCGGCGGAACGGGGGAGATGTCAGGGACCGCCGGCCTGCTTCCACTCCGGGTCCTCGGTGAGGTTCCGGGTCTCGTGGAAATCCTGCCAGCCCTCGACGCCCAGCGGGAACCAGTTCACCGCCGTATAGCCCTTGTCTACGAGGCGCTTGCCGGCGTTCCAGCTTCCCCAGCACTCCACATGGCAGAAGACCACGATGGGCTTGCCCTTGTCGCCGCCGGTCAATTGCTCCACGCGGTTGAAGAACAGGACCTCGCGCTCCGGCGGCAGGGGTGCCGCGCCCGCGTTCGGCAGCCAGACCGCGCCGGGAATCGACGGGTGGACCGGCAGCCAAAGCCGGCCCTCGGGGAAGTTGGCGGGCTTGCGCTCGCGCGGGGCCACGTCGATCAGCACCGGCTTGTCCGGGCCCGCGATCATCTCCGCGACCGCCGCCCCATCGACGACGTGGGCGCCCTTCAGGGTCGGGGGCGTGTAGCCCCGCTGCGGGCCGGTATAGAGACCCGGCGGCTCCGGCACGTTCACCGGCGAGTCGGCGGGCTCGGCGGCAGCAAGGCAGAGGGCGGCGGCCGTGATCGCCGCCGCCCGCCCTAGAAACAGGCCGCGAAGCCCCATCAGTTCGTCGGGCTCGGCGCGTTGAAGCTGTGCGACCAGCGACCACCCTGGTTGTCGCTCGCCGCGACCTTGATCGCCTTTCCATCCGGCTTGAAGCCGAAATTGATCACCGGGTTCGAGGCGATTGAGATGTCGCCCGTCATGGTGAAGACGGTCTCGTCGCCCGCCGAGACGGTGACCTTGTCGATGTAGCGGGCCGGCGTGAAATCGCGCGTCACCTGGTTCATCTGCATGCCCGAAAAGTTCGGGTGGCGGATCATCAGCGTCGCCTCGACGGGCTTGCCGGGCTGCGCTTCGGCGAACTTCATCCGCATGTCGCCCATGCCCTTCATGGCCTCCTCGTCGCTCATGCCCATGGGCGCCGAGCAGCCGCCGGAGGCCTTCACGAACTGCTTCGCCTCGTAGAGTTTGCCGTCCGGCGTCTCCACCACGGCGTGCATGTCCGTGTAGTTGTTCACCCGCACGCGCAGCTTCAGCTCACGGGTGTCGGCGGCCGGGCCGAACTCGAACTTGGCGGCGTAGGGCGCCGGGTTGTCGTCGATGATGAGCGAAACCGACTTGATCTTCTCGCGGTCGGGCATCGACAGGGTGATCGGCACGAGGGCCGCGTCCTCGGCGCGCTTGGGCGCTTCGATCTTCACCAGCGTGTCGGTGGATTCGATGGTCTTGTCGCCGAAGATCGACTTGGCGATCTCCTGCCAGCGCGCGTTGCGCTCCTGATCGGTATCGGATGCGCCCGCCGCGTGGGCGAGCGGCGCGAACAGGGTCGCGGCGGAGAAAGCGAGGGTGAAGGCGAGGGTCGGGCGCATGGCGTAGTCTCCCGTTGTTGCGTTTATCGGTTGATGACGGATCAATCCCACTCGAGTTCCTGGTAAGCCACCGTCACGTTGCGGCGGTTATAGTGCTCGAACAGCTTCCACTTGTCCTGCTGGCCCTGCGCGACCAATCCGACTGCCTTGTCGATGGGCACGTCCTTGGCGATGGCCGCCTTGGTCTCGTCCCGGAGCGCGGTGAGATAGGCGGTGAGGTCCGCCACGGCCGGAGCCAGCTCGACCCGCACCGGGCCATGGCCGGGCACCGCCTGCGCGGCGCCGGTCGCCTTGATCCGTTCCAGCTCCTTCAGCCAGCCCTTCAGGCTGCCGTCGAGGGAAGGGATACGTTCCACGAAGAGCAGGTCCGCCGGGAAGAGCAGGCCGCTCTTGGAATCGCGCATCGAGAGGTCGCTCGTCGTATGCGCCGGGCCATGGGCGGTGAAGACGAGTGTGCGGTCGCCGAGGTCGATCTCGGCCGTGTCCGCCACCGCCATCGTCGGGTAGACGACCGGCCCGGTCTTCTCCTCCCCGAACAGGTCGATCAGCCGCTTGCGGTAGAACTCGCCGCGCGCGTCCAGCGCCTCCTTCAGCTTGGCGTGGCCGACGAAGACCGGCTTGTCCGCCACGAAGGCTCCGGCGCCGAAGGCATGATCCGGGTGGACATGGGTGAGCACCACATGGGTGATCGGCTTGTCCGTGCGCTTGGCGATCTCGCTTCGCAGCCATTGCCCATCCGCGAGGCTTCCGCCGGATTCGGTGACGAGCACGCCATTCTCGCCGACGATGAAGCCGATATTGGCGATGGCATCCAGGTTCTGCGCATCGGCATCGGCGATGAGGCCCTTGCGGATGAAGATGCCGGGGCCGACCTCGTCCATCGTGAAGGTTTCGGCGTAGGCGCGCGGCGAAAGACCCGCCGTCCCGAGGCAGCACAGGCACAGGCCGCCGAACAGCGATTGCCGCCGCGTCAGGCCGCTTCTCGTCGGATGACCGGACGAAGCCGTCATGCCGAAACCTCCCGGTCTTTCTTTCCAACCAATTAGTAGGTAGATTTCGGTGGACGTCAAGCGGCGCTCATGCTTCCGTGATCGTGACGCAGGGCCGAGGAGAGCGATGCGGGACACCCGGGCCGAGTTGCTGATCGAGGCGGAGACCCTGGTGCGCAGCCGGGGCTATGCCGGCTTCAGCTATGCCGACCTCTCGGCGGCGGTGGGCATCCGCAAGGCGAGCATCCACCACCATTTCCCAACCAAGGCCGACCTCGCCGCCGCGCTGATCGCGGCCTACGAGGCTCGGTACGCCGAGGCGATGGCCTCGATCCGCGCCGAGGTGCCGGACGGGCCGGAGCGCATCGCGGCCTATGGCAAGCTCTATCTCGGCGGGGTCGAACAGGGGCTCGGCTGCCTCTGCGCGGCGCTGGCCATCGAGGGCGAGGCCCTGCCGGAGCGTCTGCGCGCGGACATCGTGGCGTTCTTCCGCAAGCACCTCGCATGGCTGGAGGACGTGCTGCGCGAGGGCGTCGCCGACGGGAGCCTGCGCCCCGGCCTCGAGCCCGCGACGCAGGCCCGCGCGATCCTCGCGACCCTCGAAGGGGCGCTGCTGATGGAGCGGCTGTTCGCGAGCCCGGCCGCCTTCGGGGATACGCTGGCGGCCCTGGTCGGCGGGCTCGCCGCCGGTTCTAGCCCGCCGTCGCCGTGAAGCGCGCGTAGCCTTCGGCCCGCAACTGGCAGGCGGGGCATCGGCCGCATCCATAGCCCCATTCGTGGCGTGCGCCGCGCTCGCCGAGGTAGCAGGTGTGGCTCTCCTCCACGATGAGGTCCGTGAGCCTCGTGCCGCCGAGGGATTGCGCGAGGCGCCACGTCGCCGCCTTGTCGATCCACATCAGCGGGGTGTGCAGCACGAAGCGGCGCTCCATCCCGAGGTTCAGCGCCACCTGCAGGGCCTTCACCGTGTCGTCCCGGCAATCCGGGTAGCCGGAATAATCCGTCTCGCACATGCCGGCGACGATGTGCCGGATGCCCCGCCGGTAGGCGAGCGCGGCGGCGAAGGTGAGAAAGACGAGGTTGCGCCCCGGCACGAAGGTGTTCGGGAGACCCGAGGCCTCGAAGCCGATCTCGGTCTCCCGCGTGAGCGCCGTGTCGGAGACGGCGCCCAGCGCGTCGAGGGACAGCACATGGTCCTCACCGAGGCGCTGCCCCCAGGCGGCATCGATGGCCGCGAGGCCGGTGCGCAGGCTCTCCCGGCAATCGAGCTCGATCCGGTGGCGCTGGCCGTAATCGAAGCCCAGCGTCTCGACGCGGTCGTAACGGTCGAGCGCCCAGGCGAGGCAGGTGGCCGAATCCTGCCCGCCGGAGAACAAGACGAGGGCGGCGTCGTCTCCCGCGATGCGCTCAGTCGCCATCGTACTCGGCCCAGGACATCGGCGTCTCGTTGATCCGCACCCGCGCGAGGCCGGGCAGGTCCGGCTTCAGGCGATGCCAGATCCAGGCCGCGATGTTCTCGGCGGTGGGATTTTCGAGCCCCTCGATCTCGTTGAGGCAATGATGGTCGAGCCGCAGCAGGAGCGGGCCGAAGATCGCCTCGATGTCGTAGAAGTCGATCACCCAGCCCGTCCGCTCATCGACCGGCCCCTCGACGGTCAGCTCGACCCGGTAGGAATGCCCGTGCATCCGGTGGCAGCGATGGGTCGCCGGAACGTTCGGCAGGCGGTGCGCCGCCTCGAAGGTGAAGGCCTGGGTGATTCTCATCGGAGGGTCGTTTCACTGAGGGGCGAGCGTGCCGCGAGGTTGGGCATGGTCTATCAACCCCCGCCCTGCCCCGAAACACCCGCCTGTGCGAAGGTCGCCATGCCCGTATGGCAGGCGAGCGCGCCCTTGATGATCCCCATCGCCACGGCGGCGCCCGAGCCCTCGCCGAGGCGCATCCCCAGCGAGACGACCGGCTTCAGGCCGAGCCGGTCCAGCACTTCGGCATGGGCGCCCTCGGCCGAAACGTGCCCCGCGACGCAATGGTCGAGGGCGGACGGGTCGAGCGCATGGAGCACCGCCGCGGCGGCGGTGGACACGTAGCCGTCGATGACCACCGGCACGTGCTGCAACCGTGCGGCGAGGATGGCGCCCGCCATGGCCGCGATCTCGCGGCCTCCGAGCCGGCGCAGGACTTCGAGCGGATCGTCGAGATGACCGGCATGGCAGGCGAGCGCCGCCTCCACCGCCGCGACCTTGCGCGCCAGCCCCTCGCCATCGACGCCCGTGCCGCGTCCGACCCAATGGGCCGGATCGCCGCCAAGCAGGGCGGCGTAGAGCGCCGCCGCGACGGTGGTGTTGCCGATGCCCATCTCGCCGATGCCGAGGCAATCCGTGCCCGCCGCCACCGCCTCCATGCCGAACGCCATGGTGGCGACGCAGGCGCGCTCGTCTAGCGCCGGGCCCTCGGTGATGTCGCCGGTCGGCACGTCGAGGGCGAGGTCGAAGACCTTGAAGCCGAGCCCGTAGGCCGAGCAGAGCTGATTGATGGCCGCGCCCCCGGCGGCGAAATTGTCGAGCATCTGGCGGTTCACGGCATCGGGGAAGGCCGAGACGCCCTTCCGCGTCACCCCGTGGCTGCCCGCGAAGACGCAGACCAGCGGCCGGTCGAAGCTCGGGGGCGCCTTGGCCTGCCACGCAGCGAGCCATGCAACGAGATCTTCCAGCCGCCCGAGGGAGCCGGCGGGCTTGGTCAGCACGGCGTCACGCGCGGCGACCATGGCGGCGGTCTCGGCATCGGGCCCCGGCATGGTGCGGACGAGGTTGCGGATGTCGTCGAAGGGCCCGCTCATCGCTGCCTCGATCCTGTGGGTAGCCGCGTTCCGGGCGGACGAAACCGGCGCCGCCCGCTATGAATGGTGAAGCCGGCGCATCGAACCCGGCATGCGGGACCGCTTCGATGGACAGGCAGACCGGCGGCGAGGCCGATTGGCCAGGGCGCGAGGCCCTGCACGATCTCGCCGCGTGCCTGCGCTTCTACTCCCGCCTGCCGGTACCGCAACTGCCGGGCGAGCCGGATCCCCACCGCGCCCCGGATTTCACCCGCCTGCCCCGGATGCTGCCGCTGGCCGGCGTGATCCTCTCGGCGCCCGCCGCCCTGGTCCTGGCGGCCGGCTGGCTTGCGGGGCTCGGGCCGTTCCTCTCGGCGACCCTGGCGGCGGCGGCGATGGCGGTCACGACCGGCGGGCTGCACGAGGATGGCCTTGCCGACCTCGCGGACGGGCTCGGCGCGGGCGGCGACCGGGCGCGGATGCTCACGATCATGCGCGACAGCCGCATCGGCTCCTATGGCGCCCTCGCCCTGTTCCTCGCCCTCGCCCTGCGGATCGGTGCGCTGGCGACGCTCCTCGACCGTACCGGCCTGCCCGCCGCGACGGGCCTCGTCCTGGCCGCCTCCCTCTCGCGGGTGGCGGCGCTGGCGCCGATGGTGCTGCTGCCCCCCGCCCGCAGCGACGGTCTCTCCGCCGCCGCCGGGCGCCCCGGCCGCGCGAGCCTCGTGATGGCCGGCCTCGTCGGGCTGGCCCTGGCGCTCGCCGCCCTCGCTCTGGGGCTCGAGCCGGGCGGGGTCGCCGCAATGATCGTCCTCGGCGGCCTCGCGGCCTATGGCGTCACCGCCCTCGCCCGGCGGCGCCTCGGCGGGCAGACGGGCGACGTCATCGGCGCCTGCCAGCAGGCCGCCGAGATCGCCGCCCTGCTCGGTCTCGTCGCGGCCCTGGCGCCTTGACCGCACCGCCCTCGTCCCACCACATCCCCCGCATGCCCGCCAGCCCGCCCAAGCCGTCCAGCCCCTGCACCAAGATCTGCGTGCTCGATGACGCGACCGGCCTGTGCCGGGGCTGCGGACGCACCCGCGCCGAGATCGCCGCCTGGGGGATGATGCGCGAGGCCGACCGCCAAGCGATCATGGCCGGGCTCGACGCGCGGCTGCGCGCCGCCTACCCCGCCACGGCGGAGCCCTCCGGCGCATGATCTGGCTCGGCCTCGGGGCGCTCGGGCTCGTCCTCGCCGCCCTCGTCCTGTCGGACGGCGGCGACACCCTCGGCGGCGGCCTCTCCCCCGATATGCTCGCCAACATCGCCTGGACGGGCACGATCCTCGCGCTGATCGTCGCCGGGTTCTGGCGGCAATTCCGGGCTTCGCCACTCCGCAACATCCAGGCGCTCGCCGCCTGGGGATTGATCGGCGCGGCCCTCGTCCTCGGCTACAGCTACCGCGACCGCCTTCAGGATGTCTCCGCGCGGGTGATGGGCGATCTGCGCCCCGGCGCGGCGGTGGACGGCCCCGGCGGGACGGTCACGGTCACGCGCCGCTCGGACGGGACGTTCCGGGTTCGCGGCCAGATCGGCGGGGCGAGCCAGGACTTCCTGTTCGACACGGGGGCGAGCAGCGTGGTGCTCACCGCCGAGAACGCGGCCTCCCTCGGCTTCACGCCCCGGCCCGACGAGTTCACCGCCCGCTTCTCCACCGCGAACGGCCCGACCAGCGCGGCCCCGATCCAGCTGGACTCCCTCTCGGTCGGGTCGATCACCGAGCGCAACGTGAACGCCATGGTGGCCCGGCCCGGCGCCCTCTCCGGCAACCTCATCGGCCAGACCTTCCTCGACCGCCTTTCCCGCTACGAGGTGCGGGGCGACAAGCTGGTCATGACCCAGGGGCGCTAGGCGGCTTCCCGCGCGTCGCCCCTGTCCCGCGAGACCAGGGCGATGGCCGCGCGCAGGGTGTCGAGATCCGCTTCCGGACGCATCCCGTGCGTCGAGAGGTGGCGGCGGAAGGCGCGGGCGCCGGGCCGCCCGTTGAACAGGCCGAGCATGTGGCGCGTCACGGCGTGAAGCCGCTCGCCCGATTGTAGCACGCCCGCCACGTAGGGCTCGAACGCCTCCACGGCGGCGAAGGGATCGGGTGCGGGCGCGGGCACGCCGTAGAGATCGGGATCGACCCGCAGCAGCAGGGCGGGCTCCATGTAGGCCGCGCGGCCGACCATGGCGCCGTCCACCTCCGCGAGGCGCGCCTGTACCTCCGCGATCGTGCGCAGGCCCCCGTTCACCGCCAGCGGCAACTCCGGCCGCGCCTGCTTGAGGCGGGCCGCCCGGTCGTAATCGAGGGGCGGCACGTCCCGGTTCTCCTTCGGTGACAGGCCCTTCAGCCACGCCTTCCGAGCGTGGACCACGAGCCCGTCCACCCCCGCCGCCACGACAGCCTCCGCGAGAGCGTCGAGGGCGGCTTCGGGGTCCTGGTCATCGACGCCGATGCGGCACTTCACCGTCACCGGCACCCGCACGGCGGCCTTCATGGCGGCGACGCACGCGCCGACCAGGGCGGGCTCGCGCATCAGGCAGGCGCCGAAGCGGCCCTCCTGCACCCGGTCGGACGGACAGCCGACGTTGAGGTTGATCTCGCCGTAGCCGAACCCTTCGGCGATCCGCGCCGATTCGGCGAGATCGGCCGGGTTGGACCCGCCGAGCTGCACCGCCACCGGGTGCTCAACAGCCGAGAAGCCGAGCAGCCGTTCCCGGTCGCCGTGGATCACCGCGCCGGTCGTGACCATCTCGGTGTAGAGCCGCGCCCGGCCCGACAGCGCCCGGTGGAAGGCACGGCAATGCCGGTCGGTCCAATCCATCATCGGGGCGACGGAGAACCGCCAGCCCGGAAGGGCGGCCGGTTCGTCCGCAGAGTAGGCGGGAGAAGTCACGGGCAGGATCTGCGGCTTTGGGAAGACGCCGCTCCTCTAGCAGAAGTCCGGCCGGGCGGCATCCTCGGGATCGACCCAGCGCCATGCCTCGCCCATCTGGTGGCGGAACCACGTGAATTGCCGCTTGGCATAGGCGCGGGTGTCGGCCTGCCCCCTGGCGATGGCCTCCTCCAGCCCGAGCGTGCCGTCGAGATGGGCAATCAGGCCCGGCACGCCGTGGGCGCGCATCACCGGCAGCATCGGATCGAGCCGCCGGACGCGGAGCGCGGCCACCTCATCGAGCGCCCCGGCCGCGATCATCGTGTGGAAGCGGGCATCGATCCGCTCGCGCAGGAGCGCCCGGTCGGGGGCGAGGAACAGCTTGACCAGACGCCGGCCCGCCAGCGGCCCTGGCACGGGGTCGCCGTAGAAGCTCGCGATGGGGCGGCCGGTGGCGGCGAGGATTTCCAAGGCCCGCATCACCCGCATCCGGTCGCTCGGGCGCAGCCGCGCCGCCCCCTCGGGATCGCGTCGGGCGAGGTCTTCATGCAGCGCCTCCGTGGGGCGCCCCTCCGCCTCCCGGCGGATCTCCGCGCGGATCGCCTCCGGCACGGGCGGCAGTTCCGAGAAGCCCTGTTCGAGGGTGCGGAAATACAGGCCGGTGCCCCCGACGAAGACGGGCAACCGCCCCTCCCCCTCCGCGAGCAGGGTCGCCGCATCACGGGCGAAATGGCCGAGGGAGTAGTTCGTCGCCCCGTCCACATGGCCGTAGAGCCGGTGCGGGACGGCCGCCTCCTCGGCCGCGTCGGGCCGGGCGGTCAGGACGCGCAGATCCGCATAGACCTGCATCGAATCCGTGTTGACGACAACACCGCCGGCCTCGCGGGCGATGCGACTGGCCAAGGCCGACTTGCCCGAGGCGGTCGGGCCTGCGATGAGAACCGCCGCCGGGCGCTCCCCGGCTTCCCACAACGGCAAGGCTTACCTCCGCATGCTGGTCGCGGTCCTGATAGCAAACCCGGACCGCCCGGCCATCACGGATGCGGTGCTCGCGGAAAGCCGCCGGGTGCTCGCCACCGAGCATCCCACCCGCATCCTTCATCGCGAAGTCGCCGCCGAAATCCTCGTGCCCGGCGCGCCTTCGGATGCCGCCGCGTTCACGGAGCGCCTGCGCACGGCGCTCGGCGGCGAACCCCTCGACATCGCCGTGCTGCCGGCCGATGCCCACCGCCGCAAGCGCCTGTTCCTCGCCGACATGGATTCGACCATGATCGAGCAGGAATGCATCGATGAACTCGCCGGGACGCTCGGTTTCAAGGACCATGTCGCGGCGATCACCGAACGGGCGATGCGCGGCGAGATCGCCTTCGAGCCCGCGCTGCGCGAGCGCGTCGCCCTGCTGAAGGACATTCCGGTCGGCGTGGTGGACGGCCTCATCGCCGACACCCTGACTCTGACGCCGGGCGGGCGCACCCTGGTGCGGACCATGGCCGCCCACGGCGCCCATACCTGCCTCGTGTCGGGCGGCTTCACCTTGTTCACCGGCCCCATCGCGGCCAAGCTCGGCTTCGCGGAGCACCGGGCGAACCGCCTCGCGGTGGAGGACGGCAAGCTCACCGGATCGGTCGAAGACCCGATCGTCGGCAAGGCCGAGAAGCGCGCGACCCTCATGGAACTGCGTGACCGGTTCGGCTTGGCGCCCGCCGAGACGATGGCCGTGGGCGACGGCGCGAACGACCTCGACATGCTGGGCGAGGCCGGGCTCGGCGTCGCCTTCCGCGCCAAGCCGGCGGTCGCCGCCGCCGCGCGAGCGCGCGTGGAGCACGCCGACCTCACCGCCCTCCTCTATCTCCAGGGCTACGCGGCCTCCGAATTCGTCGGCTGATCAGGCAGCGAAGATCCGCCGCTGGTAATCGATCACCAGTTCGTCCACGGCCGCTTCCGTCAGCGCCGCCTCACCCTTGGGGCGAAGCCAGAGCCACGACATCATCCGGTAGCGCGCCTCGACGCAGAGCAGCCACGAATCCCAGTCCGACCAGTTCCGCAGGAGCGGGATGTTGCGCATGTCGCGCAGGCCGTCCTTGACCTCGCACACGTCGAAATAGCGCTCGGCGGCCTGCTTCAACTCAGCGATGGCGTTGTCCCGCCGGGCGGGGTCGGTGAGCAGGAAATCGTGCAGTTCGATGATGACGTGGGAGTGCTGAAGCCGGCTGAGAACCGCGTCGGTGAACAGCGAGAACTCCGCCCCCTCGATATCGCAGAGCATGACGCATTGCGGCAGCGCGACGCCGCTCGCCTCCACGCGATCGAGGAAATCGGGCGTCGCCTCGCCGAAGACGGAGATCCTGTCCGCGACGCCATGAGCCTGCGCCATCTCGGCGAGGGCCCTTTGTCGGTCGGCATCCAGTTCGAAGATGAGGCTTCGTCCGAAGGCGCCGACCTCCACCAGCCCCACGCCGAACACCCCATCCGCCCCGCCGAGATCGACTAGCACCTTCCGGGGGCTGCGGAGCAGATCGAGGATGGCGCAGATGGAGACCTCGTAGGTCCCGAGGATGTAGGCGCTGGAGATGATCTCGGCCCAGTTGCTGGGCGGCACGCGGAACCCCTTCAGGATCCCGTACTGCACCACCGAGTCGCACTGCGACCGGATCATCATCGACAGGTACTCGCGCCGGGCATGGACCGCGCGGGTCGTCGTGTCGTCGAAATAGCGGAGCAGTTCCATGCCGGGTCGCGGGATCAGCCAGAGCGTCGAAGACGACGCTTTTAGCTGATCCCACCCGGCAATATCCAGTGATCGAGAGTATTGACAATATTGGGTTGAGCAATACTGAGACTACAACCCTTAGATGCGGGTTGGGATCCGCGTATCGGTTCTCGTTCAGTCCAATCCGAGCGCCACGAAGCGCACATCACCATTCGCGGCGGCGACGAGCAGGAGCACGGACTTGCGGCCGTCCTTCTTCAGGGCGTCGATGCGCTTGGTCACGTCGGCCGGCGTCGAGACAGCCTCCTGGCCGACCTCCACGATCAGTTCGCCCGGCTGAATGCGCTTGTCGGCGGCGTTCGAGCTGGGATCGACGCGGGTCACCACGACGCCCTTCTGGCCGTCCTTGATGTTGTAGCGCTTGCGGAGATCGTCCGTGAGCGAGGACAGGTTGAGGCCAAGGGCCTGACGCACGGCGTTGTCGGCATCAGGCTGCTTGAGGTTGGCCTGCTGCGGCTTCTCGTTATCCTCCAGGCGGCCGAGGGTGACCGCCTTCGTCACTTCCTCGCCCTTGCGCACGACCACCACATCGACCTTCTGGCCGACCGGGGTGGAGGCCACGATGCGCGGCAAGTCGCTCGACGCCTTCACCGCCGTGCCGTTGAACTTCACGATGACGTCGCCGACATCGAGCCCGGCGGTCTTGGCGGGGCCCTTCTCGTCCACGCCCGCGACGAGGGCGCCGCGCGCGCCGCCCTTGAGGCCCAGAGCCTCGGCGGTGGCGTCGTCCACGTTCTGGATGCGCACGCCGAGCCAGCCGCGACGGACCTCGCCGAACTCGCGCAGCTGATCGATCACCTGCTTGCTCGTGTTCGACGGTACGGCGAAGCCGATGCCCACCGAGCCGCCAGTCGGCGACAGGATCGCGGTGTTGATGCCGATGACCTCGCCGTCCATGTTGAACAGCGGGCCGCCGGAATTGCCCTTGTTGATGGCCGCGTCGGTCTGGATGTAGTTGTCGTAGGGGCCGGACTCGATGTTGCGGCCCCGGGCCGAGACGATGCCAGCCGAGACCGAGCCGCCCAGGCCGAACGGGTTACCGATGGCGATCACCCAATCGCCCGGCCGCATCTTGTCGGAATCGCCGAAGGGCACCGCCTTGAGCGGGCGGTCGGCCGTCGGCTTTACTCGCAGCACGGCGAGATCGACCTTGGAATCCTTACCGATGATCTCGGCCTTCAGCTTCGTGCCGTCGTGCAGGATCACCTGAATGTCGTTGGCATCGCCGATGACGTGGTTGTTCGTCACCACGATGCCGGAGGCGTCGATGATGAAGCCCGAACCCAGCGAGTTCGACTTGCGCGACCGCGGCGCCTCCTCGCTGTTGCCGCCACCCCCGCGACCGCCGCGCTTGTTGAAGAACTCCTCGAACAGGTCCTCGAAGGGCGTGCCCGGCGGAAGCTGCGGCATGGTGCGGCTGGAGCGCGCCTCGACGGTGGTCGAGGCCGAGATGTTCACCACCGCGTCGGTGACCTGCTCGGAGAGGTCGGCGAGGGAGGCCGGCCCCTTGGCGAAGGCCGGCGCCGGCAGGGTCGCGCCCAGCACGGTGACGCCCAGCATGATCGCCGTGGCGACGGGGCGCAGGCGGGTGAACGGCCCCGGACGGGATGCCTCGACGGGGTTCATGGCGGACCTCTTCAGCAAAGCGTTTCCCTCAGGCGCCGGCCGCTGCATGGCGGCCGGCGGTTCGTCACGGGTCATGCCCGTGCAAAGGTAGCCCGCGAACGCGCAGCGTCCAGCGTCGGGGTCAGCGCGCCGCGCCCGCCGTGGAGCCCGTCGCGGCCGCCGGATCCTGGCCGGGGCGACCGTTCGCCGGCGCTTGCCCGCCCTGGCCCTTCGGATCGCTGAAGTAGCGGAAGAAGTCCGTGTTCGGGCTGATGACGAGGCGCGTGTCGGAACCCTTCAGCCCCGTCTCGTAGGCCTGCATCGAGCGGTAGAACGCGAAGAAGTCCCGGTCCTTGGCGAAGGCGTCGGCGAGGATGCGGTTCTTGTCGGCGTCGCCCTGGCCGCGCAGCTGCTCGGACTTCTGCGTCGCCTCGGCGAGGATCACCGTCACCTCGCGGTCGGCCTTGGCGCGGATGGTCGCCGCCGCCTGCTCGCCGTTGGCGCGGATGTCGGCCGCCTCCCGCTCGCGCTCGGTCTTCATCCGCCGGTAGACGGCGGCCGAGTTCTGCGCGGGCAGATCGACGCGGGTCATGCGCAGGTCCACGATCTCGATGCCGAGCGCCCTGGCCTGCCGGTTCACGTCTTCCTGGATGTTGTGCATCAGCTGGCCGCGCTCGTTCTTGACGATGGCGTCACGGGTCGAGCGGGCGAGCACGCTGCGCAGGCTGGAATTGGTGAAGCTCTGCAGGCGCTGGTTGGCGATGTTGATGTTGCCCACCGACTGGTAGAAGCGCAGCGGATCGAGGATCCGGTAGCGGGCGAAAGCATCGACTTCGAGGTTCTGCCGGTCGGCGGTGAGGATCGTCTGCACCGGCAGGTCGAGATCGAGCACCCGCTTGTCGAAGGTGACGACCGTCTCGGCGAACGGGATCTTGAAGTAGAGGCCCGGCTTCTCCTCGCCGGTGGCGTTGAGGACGGCGCGGACGCGGCCGAACTGCAGGACGAGGGCCTGCTGCATCTGGCCGACGACGAAGACCGACGCGTAGAGGCCGATCGCCACGATCGCCGCGACGACGATGAGGCCCGTGCGGAGTGCCTGATTCATCGGGCGGCTCCCGTCTGGGCCGGGCCACGGGCGCCGAACTCGGAAAGGGGCAGCACGGGCAGCACACCCGCCGCCGTCGAGGCGGAGCCGGGCGACCCGTTCTGATCGATGATCACCTTGTTCACGGAGCCCAGAACCTTCTCCATCGTCTCCAGGAAGATCCGCTCGCGGCTGATTTCCGGCGAGAGCTTGTACGAGGCGTAGACCTCGTTGAAGCGCGCCGCCTGACCGGTGGCGTCGGCGGTCGCCTTCGTCTTGTAGGCCTCGGAGGCCTGGACGATCTGCGAGGCCTTGCCTCGGGCCTGCGGGACCTCACGGCTGGCGTAGGTCTTCGCCTCGTTCTGCGCGGTGTCCGCGTCCTGCTGCGCGGCGTTCACGTCCACGAAGGCGGGACGCACCTCCGGCGGCGGGTTCACCGAGACCAGCTGCACCACCTCGATGCGCACGCCCGCGCCGTACTCGTCCAGCGCCTTCTGGACCATCTCCTTCACCTCCTGCGCGATGCTCGCCTGCTCGTTGGTGAGGATCGCCTGGATGTTCCGGCGGCCGATCACCTCGCGCATGGCGCTCTCGGCGATGGCCTTGATGGTGCCTTCGGGGTTCTGGATGTTGAACACGAAGTCCGAGGCCTTGAGCGGGTTCACCCGCCACTGCACCTCGAAGTCCAGGTCGACGATGTTTTCGTCGCCGGTGAGCATCAGGCTCTCGTCGGGCACGTCGCGGTTGCGCGTCTGGCCCGGCCCGGTGCGGTAGCCGACCTGGATGGAGTTCACCTGACCGACATTCGGCTTCACGACGCCGCCGATCGGATAGGGGAAGTTGTAACGAAGGCCCTCGCCCGTCGAGCCGACATAGCGGCCGAAGATGGTCTCGATGCCGACCTGATAGGGCTCGACCTTATAGAAGCCGGTGGCGAGCCACACGGCCACGGCGAGCGCGCCGATCACCAGGGCCCCGCGACCGCCGCCGAAGCCGGAGCCGCTGCCCGAGGGGCCGCCCGGTCCGCCGCCGCCGGGGATGATCCGCCGCAGGCGGTCCTGGCCGCGCTTCAACAGGTCTTCGAGGTTCGGCGGGGTGTTGCCACCGCCCCCGCCCCCACCCCAGGGTCCACCGCCGTTGCCGTTGGGGCGCCCCCACGGGCCGCCACCACCGCCACCGCCATTCTGATTGCTCCAAGGCATCCTGGCCGTCGTCTCCTGACCTGCCGCACCCGCCGCGCCCGCGTCTGGGCGCCCCCTGCCAACGGTCGCAACCGCCGGCTCAATCCCGAGTGCCGCCCAATCGCCTGGGATTCACACCGTCGACATCCGCAGAGGCGCAGGCGACGGCGGACCCCTCACGGCACCTGCGGGTCCGCCCCCCTCGCTGTCAAGGCTGGCAGGTGGGCACGGCGAGCCCCGAGCGCAACCGCGACGGGCCGCCTCAGCGCAAACGGGCCAAGTCGATAAATGCGTAAGGATAATCGTCCTTCGGCCCGGCCGGGTGCGCTTCGCGGAACACCTCGCGGTAGGCCGTGCGGTCGAAGGCCGGGAAACGCACGTCGCCCTCGGGCTCGGCCTCGACCTCCGTCAGGTGGATGATGTCGGCCCGCGGTAGGGCGAGTGCGTAGACCTCCGCGCCGCCCACCACCATCAGCCGGTCCCCCGCCGCCGCGACCGCGCTCTCCCACTCATGCACCGTCTCCGCGCCCTCCACCCGGAAGGCGGGATCGCGCGTGAGCACCAGCGTCCGCCGGCCGGGCAAGGGCCGCCCGATGGACTCCCAGGTGCGGCGGCCCATGAGCAGCGTCGTGCCCATGGTGAGCGCCTTGAACCGCTTGAGATCGCTGGACAGGTGCCACGCGAGCCCGTTGTCCCGCCCGATGACGCCGTTGCGGGCGACCGCGACGACGAGGGCGATGGTCGGTGCGGCCATGGTCAGACAGCGACCGGCGCGGCGATCGCCGGATGCGGGGCGTAGCCCTCGATGGCGATGTCCTCGAAACGGAAGGCGAAGAGGTCGCGTACCGCCGGGTTCAGGCGCAGCTGCGGCAGGGGCCTCGGCTCGCGCTCCAGCAGGATGCGGGTCTGGTCGAGGTGGTTGCGGTAGAGGTGGACGTCGCCGAAGCTGTGCACGAAGTCGCCGGGGGCCAGCCCCGAGACCTGCGCGACCATATGAGTCAGCAGCGCATAGCTCGCGATGTTGAACGGTACGCCGAGGAAGGCGTCCGCCGAGCGCTGGTAGAGCTGGCAGGAAAGCCGACCCTCGGCCACGTAGAACTGGAACAGGCAATGGCAGGGTGCCAGCGCCATCCGGTCGAGATCGGCCGGGTTCCAGGCCGAGACCACGAGGCGGCGAGAATCCGGGTTGCGGGCGATCTCGTCCAGCACCCAGCGGATCTGATCGACGCTGCTGCCATCCGGCTTCGCCCAGGAGCGCCATTGCCGGCCATAGACCGGGCCGAGATCGCCCTGCTCGTCGGCCCACTCGTCCCAGATCGTCACGCCGTTCTCGCGCAGATAGGCGACGTTGGTGTCGCCCGCGAGGAACCACAGCAATTCGTGGACGATGGACTTCAGATGCAGCCGCTTCGTCGTGACGAGCGGGAAGCCCTGGCTCAGGTCGAAACGCATCTGGTGCCCGAAGACCGAGAGGGTCCCCGTGCCCGTGCGGTCCTCCTTGGCCACCCCCTCGTCGAGGATCTTCCGGAGCAGGCTCTGATACGCGTCCATCGGACGAGCCTGCGCCGCCGGGCCGCCGGGGGCAAGCCCGGCGCGGGCCTGTCCCCAGGGTCAGTGCGGCCAGAGCAGGTAGACGACCAGCGCGAGGTTCGACCATCCGTGCAGGGCGATGCCGGGCCAGAGCCGGCCGGTGCGCCAGCGCAGCAGTCCGACGGCGAAGGCGAGCGGCAGCAGCGAGATCGGCCGGGCGAGGCCGAAGGACGAGATGTGCGCCAGCGCGAAGACGAGGGACGTCGCGGCGACCGCCCAGGCCGTGCCGAGGGTGCGGTTGACGAGGTGATACATCTCGCCGCGCACCAGCAATTCCTCGGCGAGCGGCGCGAGGATCGTGAGGTAGGCGAGCCACGCCACCACCGCCGTCCGGTCCATGAAGGGCGAGAGGCGCAGGCCCCGCCCGAACCCGCCGCCCATCAGCTCGGCCGTGCCCGTCACCCAGGCGATGTGCAGGACCGGCCAGAACAGCAGGATGCTGAGCAGGACCACCGGCCGCAGGCCGTTCGGCTTCTCCCGGTCGAGGGCGAGGCGGCGGCGCCAGCCGCTGCGATCTCGCCACCACGCCCAGGCGATCACCATGGAGGCGAGGAGCACCTGCCGCAGCACATCGACGGCGAAGGCCCGGTGGGCGAGTTGCACCACCCCGACGAACGGCCGCCGGGCTATCGGCAGGAACGGATCGATCCCGTACCAGAGGTCGAACCCCACCCGCACGATCCCGAGGGCGGCGAAGCTCGCGACACCGAGGCAGACGATGCCGAAGGCGACCATCCGGCCGAGGGCGAGGAGGGTCGGCCAGAGCCCGTGCGCGCCCGACCGATCGCGTGGGGGCGCGTCGGCGGCCACACTCACCGGATCGCCCATCGCCTCCGGCACGGTTGCGGCGTGATCGGGCTTCAAAACCGGGCCGATCCCCTCTATATTCGTTTTGCCGGGTCGCAAGGCCGGCCATGGCGATAAACGTTCTTCGAAATAAACCTATCGGACCCGGGGGCGGTACCCGGCGCCTCCCTTCAAGCCCAGGACCGATGGCCGCAAGGCCGCGGATGAATGGACTGGGCTTCGGCGGCGGCGAAGGTGGATCGACGAGGGCGTACAGGCGGCGGACGGGTCGGGCAAAGCGAACGCAGAATGGCAGACGACCTGATTCGCTACGACCTGCTGGTGCAGGACGCCCTTCGCGGCGTCGTCCGCAAGGTGCTCTCGGATGCCGCCCAGAACGGGCTGATGGGCGAGCACCACTTCTACGTCTCGTTCCGCACCGAAGCGCCGGGCGTGCGCATCTCGCAGGCCCTGCGGGACAAGTATCCGCAGGACATGACGATCGTCCTGCAGCACCAGTTCTGGGATCTGAACGTCACCGAGCATGCGTTCGAGGTCGGGCTGTCCTTCTCCGGTGTGCCGGAGCGGCTGCTGGTGCCGTTCGACGCGCTCTCTGGCTTCTTCGACCCCTCCGTGCAGTTCGGCCTGAAGTTCGACCTTGGCGAAGTCGGCAACGACCTGCCGGCCGAGCCTGAGACTCCTGTCGCCAAGAACGGCCCGCGCGGCGCGGCGTCCGAGCCGGGTGAGGTCAAGCCGAAGACCGGCACCGGCCTCGCGACCATCGGCGCGACGGGCGTCCCGACCGTGCTGCCGGCCGCCGCCCAAGGCGGCAAGACCGACGACAAGGCCCCCCGCCCCGCCGCCAAGAAGGACGGCGAGGAAGGCACGGCCGAAGTCGTCAGTCTCGACGCCTTCCGCAAGAAGAGCTGATGATCGCCCTTAGGCGCCATGGTTGAGCCGGCTCCGCTCACATCCGGTGAGCGGAAGTTCCGGGCCAAGCGATACAACGAAGGATTGAAACTTGCGGCGACGCTCTTCAATTCGTTGTCGATCGTCACGTTCGGCACGGCCTTCGTCGGCCCGATCACCCAGGGCCACTTCGAAGTCCTGTCCGGCGGCGGATGGGCTTTGCTTCTCCCGGCGTTGTGCCTACATTTCGTAGCGCAGGCAGTCCTCCGACTGCTCCGTCCAGAGGAGTGAGCGGCATGCCCTTGGACTATGCGCTTCAGATCACCGCTATCGCCTTCGGGCTGTCGGTGCTGGGCCTCGGCGGTGCGTTCATCGCGTCGCGCATCTACGACCGGAACACCCGGCGCTACGACGAGGCCGCGCGGCTGCACAAGGCCGACTAGGCCCAGGCCGCCCGGTTCACCCCCTCACCTCGGCATCCATCCGCAACCCGTGCTCCGGCCGGAGCGTGACCCTGTGCAGGGGCGTCACTGGCGGGTGGTCCGGCGGCAGGCGGAAGCGCACGACGCGGAGAACGTGGGCGAGGAGGATCGTCGCCTCCTGCACCGAGAAGCTCTGCCCGATGCAGACGCGCGGACCCGCTCCGAAGGGCAGATAGGTGAAGCGCGCGATCTGCTCCCGCCGTCCGGGCATGAACCGCTCCGGCATGAAGGCGTCCGGCTCGTCCCAGAGCAGGTGGTGGCGGTGCAGCACCCAGGGGGCGATCAGCACGAGGCTCCCCTTGGGCACCTTGATCCGCCCGAACCGATCCGGCTCCACGGCCTGACGGCTGAGGAAAGGCACGGGCGGGAACAGGCGCATCCCCTCCTCCACGATGGCCCGCGTGAAGGGGAGCGCGTCGAGGGCGAAATCCCCCTCGCCTGCCGCATCGATTTCCGCCTCCACCTGCTCCTGCGCCGCCGCGTCCTGCGACAGGCAGTAGAGCGCCCAGGTCAGCGCGTTGGCGGTCGTCTCGTGGCCGGCGGCGATGAAGGTGGCGATGTTCGCCCGCACCGCGAGGTCCGTGAGCCCGTTGCCGGTCTCGGGATCCTGCGCGGCGAGGAGCAGGGTCAGCAGGTCCTGCGGCGCCTCGGCGGTCTCCATCAGCGTGCGACGCCGCGTGATGAGTTCATCGACGATCTCCGCGAAGTATCGCCCGGCGGGGCGCGCCCGCAGCCGGCCGATGCGCGGGATGAAGTCCGGCATGCCGAACACGTCGAGGGGGTCGATGGGCCCGACCGCTTCGAGGAAGCGGGTGATCGCACGGCCCAGGGCGTCCGGGTCGCCGGGCAATCCTTGCGTGAAGATCGTCCGTTCCAGCACGTCGAGGGTGGCGCGGGTCATCTCCAGGGCGACATCGACGCGCATCCCGTCGCGGCGGCGTAGGCGCTTGGCGATGCGGGCGCCGGCCGCGTTCATCGCGGCCTCGAAGCTGCGCACGGTGCGCGCGGAGAAGATCGGCGCGAGCGTCCGCCGCTGCAGCCGCCACTCGTCACCCTCGGCGCTGAGCAGCCCGTTGCCGAGGCCGGGCGCCAGGACGCGACGCTGGAGGTCGTCCTTGCGGTAGCGTTCGGCGTTGTCGATCAGCACCTGCCGGATCAGCGACGGTTCGCTCACCACGGTGATGCGCCCCATCACGCCCTCGGCCGCCACCACGGGCAGGCGGAAATGGGCATCCGCCCAGGTGGTGATCGGGTTGCGCCGGGCGGCCTTGAGGAAGTCGAGGAGGCCGAGCGGCTGCGTCAGCCGCGGCGGGACCGGCGGGCGGAACCGAGTCGCGGCGGCGTGTCCCTGGACGGGATCGGATAGGTCGGTGGACAGGCTCGTCGCTCCCGGGCTCGTGGTGGCCGTCGCCGCCCTACCGTTAACGGTGGACAGAGCGGCATGGATGTCGGGCAGCCCCGACCATGCGGCATCGCGCTCAGGCCCCGCCTCCGTTAAGTAGGCACCGCAGTGCACCAGACGTAGAGGCCACGATGTCGCCCACCGAAACCGCGACCCGCACCGAATCCGATACCTTCGGCCCGATCGAGGTTCCGGCCCATCGCTATTGGGGCGCGCAGACCCAGCGCTCGATCCAGAACTTCAAGATCGGCACGGAGCACATGCCCGCGCCGCTGGTCCACGCGCTCGGCCTCGTGAAGCAGGCCGCCGCCCTGGTGAACAAGGATCTCGGCGTCCTGGAGCCGAAGCTCGCCGACGCCATCGCTGCCGCCTCCGCCACCGTCGTGGCCGGCGAGCACGACGACGAGTTCCCCCTGGTGGTCTGGCAGACCGGCTCGGGCACGCAATCGAACATGAACGCCAACGAGGTGATCGCGAGCCTCGCCAACGAGGCGATGGGCGGCCAGCGCGGCGGCAAGAGCCCGATCCACCCCAACGACCATTGCAACCGGGGCCAGTCCTCGAACGACACCTTCCCCACCGCGATGCACATCGCCGTGGCGCGGGAGATCGAGGGCCGGCTGATGCCCGCCCTCACGCACCTCCACGAAGCCCTCGACGCCAAGGCGAAGGCGTTCGAGAGCATCGTGAAGATCGGCCGCACCCACCTGCAGGACGCGACCCCGGTCTCGCTGGGCCAGGAATTCTCCGGCTACGCGACCCAGGTGGCCCTCGGCGGCGCCCGCGTGGCCGCGACCCTGCCGGGCGTGCTCGCCCTGGCGCAGGGCGGCACGGCGGTGGGCACGGGCCTCAACGCCCACCCCGAATTCGCCGACCGCTTCGCCGCGAAGGTCGCGGAACTGACCGGCCTGCCCTTCACCTCGGCGCAGAACAAGTTCGAGGCGCTGGCCACCCACGACGCCCTGGTCTTCACGCAGGGCGCGCTCTCGGCGCTGGCCGCCGGCCTGTTCAAGATCGCGCAGGATATCCGCCTGCTCGGCTCCGGCCCGCGTTCGGGCCTCGGCGAACTCTCCCTGCCGGAGAACGAGCCGGGCTCCTCGATCATGCCGGGCAAGGTGAACCCGACCCAGTGCGAGGCGCTGACGATGGTCTGCGCCCAGGTGATCGGCAACGGCACCACGGTAAGCTTCGCCGGCTCGCAGGGCAATTTCGAGCTGAACGTGTTCAAGCCCGTCATTGCCAACGCCGTGCTGCAATCGGTGCGCCTGCTGGCGGACGCGGCGGTGAGCTTCACCGACAATTGCGTCGTCGGCATCAAGGCCAACGAGGACAAGATCGCCGACCTGATGAGCCGGTCGCTCATGCTGGTCACGGCGCTCGCCCCCTCCATCGGCTACGACAAGGCCGCGACCATCGCCAAGACGGCGCACAAGAACGGCACGACCCTGAAGGAAGAAGCCCTCCGTCTCGGCTACGTGACCGAGGAAGAGTTCGAGCGCGTCGTGCGGCCGGAGACCATGCTCGCCCCGAGCGCCGAGTAGGACCGGGACGGGCCGGCGCGGTTCTTGCGCCGGCCCGAAAGACGGACAGGGAGGGTTCGCGGGATGGGTGAAGTCATCAACCTTCGTCAGGTCCGCAAGGCCCGCGCCCGGGCCGAGGCCGATGCGCAAGCGGAGACGAACCGCATCGCCTTCGGCACTCCTAAGAAGGCGAAGACCCTCCAGCAGAAGCGCAAGGCGCTGGAAGAGACCCGGCACGAGGGCCACCGCCTCGAGGAGCCGGAGGACGGCGCCAGGGACTAGGTCGATCCGTTGAGCGGGATCGTCAAACGCTCGGTGATGATCGCCGGCCACCGCACCAGCGTGTCCCTCGAAGATCCGTTCTGGCAGGCGCTCACCGCCCTCGCCGCGGACGAAGGGCGCTCGGTCCAGGCGCTG
Organism: Methylobacterium sp. J-067; assembly: GCF_022829465.1. Lineage (GTDB taxonomy): Bacteria > Pseudomonadota > Alphaproteobacteria > Rhizobiales > Beijerinckiaceae > Methylobacterium > Methylobacterium litchii. Next base: position 30,594 of record NZ_JAKSXZ010000108.1, on the reverse strand, counting down.
ATCGGCACCATCGACGGCACGCGCGGGGAGCAGAACCTCTCCTCCGCGATCCGGCTCCATGTCCTGGATGCCGCGCGAAAGGGGCTCCTCCGCACATCGTGATGGGCTCTCCCCCGCACGTAGACCGCGATGCGGTGGTTTGTGACGCCTGTGCGACCTACACCGCGTGTTTTCGACGCAACGTCACGCGAGGTGTTCATGGCCAGCCGCGAACCGCTTCTGAATCCTGTGCCGATCAGCGAACTGCGCCCGACGCAGATGACCGTGGGCCTGAGGGAGGTCGCCGAGAAGCGGCGGCGCTGGCAGGAATACGACGCGGAGAAGAAGGCCGCCTTCCTCGGCGCGCACATGATCCCGGCCCTGCTCGGCCCAAAGAAGCGGCACTACGTCATCGATCACCACCACCTCTCGCGCGCTCTCCACGAGGAGGGTGTGAAGGACGTGCTCGTGACGGTCGTCGCCGACTTGCACCACCTCGACAAGGACGCCTTCTGGACCGTGTGCGATCACAAGTCCTGGGTGCACCCCTACGACCATGAGGGCATCCGCCGGGACTTCGCGGACATCCCGAAATCCATGTCCGACCTGAAGGACGACCCATTCCGCAGCCTCGCGGGCGAGTTGCGCCGGTCCGGCGGCTTCGCCAAGGACACGACGCCGTTCAGCGAGTTCCTGTGGGCGGACTTCCTGCGCCGGAACATCAAGGGGAAGCGGGTCGAGGACGATTTCTCGGCGGCGCTCGAGAAAGCGCTCTCCCTCGCGAAGTCGAAGGACGCCGGCTACCTCCCGGGCTGGTGCGGGCCGTCGAAGGGCTGACGCTCCGTCGGATCCTGCCCGAAAAACGCCGCGGCCTTCGGCGAGGATGCAGCGTTCCTACGCGCCTCCCGGACCGACGCCCGCATGACGCTTCCGCGCCTCGCCTGCCTCACGACCTTCGCCGCCCTGGCCCTGACCGGCGCGGCGCATGCCCAGGACAGGGGGAGCGTGAACCCGAAACCGCTGCCGCCGCTGGCCAATCCGGACGATCCCTCGACGCCGGCCAAGGCCCTGTTCGGCCGCGTCACCCACCCGAGTGCGGGGGCGCCGCACATCTACGGCTTTTACGCGAAGGGGTGCTTCTCCGGCGGCGAGGCGCTGGCCCTCGACGGGCCGCATTGGCAGGTGATGCGCCCCTCCCGCAACCGGATGTACGGGCTGCCGGTGATGGTCGACTTCCTCGAGCGCCTGTCCGAGAAGGCGACGCGGGTCGGCTGGCCCGGCCTCCTCGTGGGCGACATGGCGCAGCCGCGCGGCGGGCCGATGATCACCGGCCACGCCTCGCACCAGATCGGCATCGACGCCGACGTGTGGCTGACGCCGATGCCCGACCACCGGATGAGCCGCGCCGAGCGCGAGGAGACCTCCGCCACGGACATGGTCCGCAGCGACCGCCTCGACATCGACCCGGATGTCTGGACCCCGAACCACCTGCAACTGATCAAGCTCACCGCCGAGCAGCCGGAGGTGGAGCGCATCTTCGTCAACGCCGCGATCAAGAAGGCCCTGTGCCGGGAATCCGGCGGGGGGCGCTGGCTGTCGAAGGTGCGCCCGATGTATGGGCACAACTACCACTACCATATCCGCCTGAGCTGCCCGGCGGGCCAGAGCGATTGCCAATCGCAGGATCCGCCGCCCTCAGGCGATGGCTGCGACGACCTCGGCTATTGGTTCTCCGACGCCGTGCTTCACCCGAAGCCGCCGAAGACCAAGCCGAAGCCCAGGCCGCAGATGACCATGGCCGCCCTACCCGCCGCCTGCCGTGCGGTGTTGAAGGCGCCCTAGCCCGGCATCGCCTCGCGCGGGATGATCGCGCCGGGATGGGTGATGACCACGGCGGCGAGCCGGTGCCCGGCCCGCGCGGCGGCGGCCGGGGCCTCCCCCCGCAGGCGGGCGGCGAGGTAGCCGGCCGCGAAGCTGTCCCCGGCGGCGGTGGTGTCGATGGGCGACACCCGCTCCGGCACCGGCACCGGCACCGCCTCGGCGGGGTCGTCGCCGCGCACCAGGCAACCGGGCTCGGCGAGCTTCACCACCGCCTCCGCGACGCCGGCCCCGTCGAGCCAGGCCAGCACCGCATCGGGTGAGCCGTCCCCCGCGAGCGCGGCCCAATCCTCGCAGCCGGCGAGCACCACGTCGCTGAGCCCGGCCATGCGGTCGTAGGCCTCCCGCGCCTCGGCGAGATCCGGCCAACCGCGCGGCCGGAAGTTCGTGTCGAAGGCGATCCGCGCTCCCCCCGTGCGAGCCCGTTCCAGGGCGGCGAACAGCGCCTCCCGCGCCGTCCCTGCAAACAGCGACAGGCTGATCCCGGAGAGGTAGACGAGCCCTGCCCCGGCGAGCGCCCCCTCCGTCGCGGCGCGATGGGGCGGGTCGAACAGCCGGCGCACGGGCGCCGCGTCGCGCCAGTAGAGGAAGCGCCGCTCGCCGGACGGGTCGGTCTCGATGACGTAGAGCCCAGGCAGGCTGCCGGGGATGCGGCGGACTTGGCCGGTGCCGATGCCCTCCTCCTCCCAGGCGCGCAGCATTTCCGCGCTGAAATCGTCGCCGCCGAGGGCGGTGACGTAATCGACCGCCGCCCCCAGCCGGGCGAGGTAGAGGGCCGTGTTGAGCGTGTCGCCGCCGAAGCCCCGCGAGAGCAGCCCATCGGGCCGCGTGCGCATTTCGAGCATGCATTCGCCGAAGCAGGCGACGCGGCGTCCGGTCAGGTCGGCTTGCATGGTCGGGCCTCCTGTTCGCGTCCCATCGCCACGGGATGGACGTGGAACGTGAGCGAACCGCGTCCTGTTGGCGGGGTAACCGGCGCGAGGCGCCTGGAGAAGGACACCCCATGACCGATCCGCTTCACAAGTACCCCCGTCCGCCCTTCGAAGGCCAGCCGCAGAGCTTCCCCGGCAAGACCGGCAAGATGAGCCCCGAGCCGGACCACGGCGAGGAGAGCTACAAGGGTTCGGGCAAGCTCACCGGCAAGGTCGCGCTGATCACCGGCGGCGATTCCGGTATCGGCCGCGCCGTGGCCATCGCCTATGCCCGCGAGGGCGCCGACGTCGCCATTTCCTACCTCCCCGACGAGCAGGCGGATGCCGAGGGGGTCAAGCAGTGGATCGAGAAGGCGGGCCGCAAGGCGCTGCTCCTGCCCGGCGACCTGAAGCAGGCGAGCTACGCCAAGGAGATCGTCTCCAAGACCGCCGAGGCGTTCGGGCGGCTCGACATCGTCGTGAACAACGGCGCCTTCCAGCAGCCCGGCAAGAGCCTGGAAGAGATCGAGGACCACATCTTTGAGGATCACTTCAAGACCAACGTATTCGGCTCGTTTTACGTCACCAAGGCGGCTCTCGCACATCTGCAGCCCGGCTCGTCGGTGATCTTCACCTCGTCGGTGAACTCGAAGCACCCGATGCCGACGCTGATGGCCTACAGCGCCACCAAGGGCGCGCTGAGCAACATGGTGCTGAGCCTCGCGCAGCTCCTCGCGGAGAAGGGCATCCGCGTGAACGGCGTGCTGCCGGGCCCGATCTGGACGCCGTTCATCCCCGCCGGCATGAGCGAGGACGCGGTGAAGTCCTTCGGCAGTCAAGTGCCCTTCGGCCGCCCCGGCCAGCCCGCCGAACTCGCCTCGGCCTATGTGATGCTCGCCGCCGAGGAGAGCAGCTACACCTCCGGCGCCCTGATCACGGTGGCCGGCGCGATGCCGGTCCTCTAGGCGCCCCTCAGGGCCTGATCGCCTCCAGGCCGCGCGCCGCATCGCGCGCGGCCCGCAGGTGCAGGTAGGACGGATCGAACTTGGCGAGCCGGCGCAGCCCCTCGGGATCGAGAAGGGTCAGGCGCCGGCCCTTCAGGCTGAGGAGGCCGGCGGCGCGCACGTCCTGCAACGTCCGGTTGATGTGGACCGTGGTCTGGCCGAGGGCGTCGGCAAGGTCGGGCTGGGTCAGCGGCATCGGGCAGTTCGTCCCGTCCGCGAGGCCGACGGCGGCGAGCCGCGCGTGCAATTCGCAGAACAGATGCGCGAGACGCTCGACACCGGAGCGGCGCCCGAGACTCACCGTCCATTCCCGCTGGATCGCGGCGCAGGCCAGTTCCTCCCGGTGGAAGGCGAGGTCGAGGGACGGGTTCCGGCTCTTCAACTCGACCATGGCCGTGCCCGGAATGCGCGCGATGGCCACGGGCGTCAGTGCGCCGATGGCGTGGTCGCGCCGGTCGAGCAGATAGATGTGCGGGTCGCAGCAATCCCCCGGCAGGAGGATCGAGATGATCTGCCGGCGGCCATCCTCGAATTGCCTGTAACGGCAGGCCCAGCCGCTCATCACGACGTTGACGCCGCGCGGATCTTCTCCCTCCTCCACAATATCCGCCCGAGGCTCGATCAGTCTCGACGGTTCGAGGACCTCCGCAAGCATGTCCCGGTCGGCGGTGGTCAGGGGAACGAAGTTTTTCAGCTTTCGCGACAGGGGGGTTTCCATCAGGGCCGCGGACTTGTTTGAGAGGCGACGTCCCGCCTAGCCGTGGGCCGGGCAGCGACCACCACACAGGTTATGATTGGCCGAGGCTCCGGCCGGTTGTGTCGGATTTCGCGTGGGGCAACGAGGATCGGTCTAGGTCGCGGCGGGAACGGTCGAGCTTCCGCCTTGCGGGACGGCGCCCCGATCCCGCATAGACGGGACGAAGCGAGAGGTCCGTCCGATGCAGATCGCCACGCCCTACCTGATGTTCCTCGGCGACGTGCCCGACGCGCTGGCGGCCAAGACCGCCTACGGCATCAAGGATTGGCGGCCGGAATGGTGCATCGGCCAGATGCGCCTGCCGGGCTGCCAGGCCGATCTCGGGATTCCCGACCTCACCCTCCCCGAGGCCCTGGCCAAGGGGTGCCGCACCCTGGTCGTCGGCGTCGTGAACGCGGGCGGCGTCCTGCCGGACCATTGGGTGAAGGAGATTGTCGCCGCCATCGAGGCCGGGTTCGACGTTGCGAGCGGCCTGCACACCCGCCTCGGCGCCGTGCCGGCCATCGCCGAGGCCGCGACCAAGCGGGGCAGCAAGCTCCACGACGTGCGCCACAGCAGCGAGACCTTCGCGACTGGCAAGGGCACCCGCCGCGCGGGGCGCCGCCTGCTGACCGTCGGCACCGATTGCTCGGTCGGCAAAAAGTACACGACGCTGGCCCTGGAGAAGGGCATGCGCGCACGCGGCCTCGATGCCGACTTCCGCGCCACCGGACAGACCGGTGTGTTCATCTCCGGCAAGGGTGTCGCAATCGACGCCGTGGTGGCGGATTTCATCTCCGGCGCCGTCGAGACGATCTCGCCGGAGACCGCGCCGCACCATTGGGACCTGATCGAGGGCCAAGGCTCGCTTTACCACCCGTCCTTCGCGGGCGTGAGCCTCGGCCTGCTCCACGGGGCGCAGCCCGACGCCTTCATCGTCTGCCACGAGCCGACCCGCACCACGATGCGCGGCGTCTCGCACCCGCTGCCGACGATCCGGGAGGTCATCGACCTCACCGTGCAGCTCGGCCGCCTGACCAACCCGGACATCCGCCCCGTGGGCATCGCCGTGAACACGCAGGCCCTCGCCGAGGACGAGGCGCGGACGCTCCTCGACGCCCTCGCCGCCGAACATGGCCTGCCCGCCACCGACCCGGTGCGCTTCGGCGTCGAGGCGCTGGTTGACCGGATCGTTGCCGACTTCCCGGAGGCCTGACCATGGTCCGCCGCCTGAGCCTGTCGGTCGAGCGCTTCCCCATCGCGGGGGCCTTCACCATCTCGCGCGGAAGCCGCACCGAGATCGCCGTCGTGGTCGCGCGGATCGAGGACGGCGCCCATGCGGGCCGGGGCGAGTGCGTGCCCTATCCCCGCTACGGCGAGAGCGTCGAGAGCGTGTCGGCGCTCATCGAGGCGCAGGCGGACGTCCTGGCCGGGGGTATCGACCGCGAGGCCCTGGCCCAGCTGATGCCGGCGGGCGCGGCCCGCAACGCGCTCGATTGCGCCCTCCTCGACCTGGAGGCGAAGCGATCCGGCCGGCGCGCCTGGGAAATCCTGGGCCTGCCCGCGCCCGCGCCGGCCACCACGGCCTACACGCTGAGCCTGGGCACGCCGGAGAGCATGGGCGAGGCGGCGCGCAAGGCGGCGTCCCGTCCGCTCCTCAAGGTGAAACTCGGCGGCGACGGCGACCCGGAGCGGATCGCCGCCGTCCGAGCCGGCGCCCCGGATTCCCGGCTGATCGTGGATGCCAACGAGGCGTGGCGGCCCTCGAACGTCGAGGCCAACCTCGCGGCCTGCCTCGCGGCGGGGGTCGCGCTGATCGAGCAGCCCTTGCCGGCGGGCGAAGACGCTCTGCTGGCGGACATCCCGCACCTCGTGCCGGTCTGCGCCGACGAGAGCCTGCACGACCGCGCCGGGCTCGATGCCCTGGCCGGGCGCTACGACGCGATCAACATCAAGCTCGACAAGACCGGCGGCCTCACCGAGGCGGTGATGCTGGCCAACGAGGCGCGGGCGCGGGGGCTGACCGTGATGGTCGGCTGCATGCTGGGCACGTCGCTCGGCATGGCGCCGGCCACGCTGCTGACCGGGGGCGCCGCGTTCATCGACCTCGACGGGCCATTGCTGCTGGCCCGAGACCGGGAGCCGCCGCTTCGCTACGAGGGCAGCACCATCTTCCCGCCCGACCCCGACCTATGGGGATAGCCACTCGCCGGGACGTGAGCTTGGCCGTCTGTCGCGACGGCGCCAACGTCTGTATCATGGGGGCATGACAGGACCGGCCTCCTTCAGCCCGCTCGTCGCCTGCCTTGCCCTGCTCTGCGGCGCAGGGCCTGCGGCGGCGCAGTTCGTGCCGTTCTCGGTGAGCTTCGGTCCCCTGCCGACCTTCGCGTGGCCGGGGCCGGAGATCGACGGACCGAGCCGGTGGGAGGGCTCCTACGCGCGCCTCTCCACCGGTTTCGAAGCCGTCTCCTCGAAACGTCTCGGCGGCTATTCCGGCCCGACCCTCGGCTTCGAGGGCGGCCGGTTCTGGCAGGAGGGGCGCTTCGTCTACGGCATCTCCGGTGGCGTCGATTACCTGATCCCGACCGGCGGCACCCTGAACCCCGGTTTCGGCCGCCTCGCCTATTCCCGCGATTTCGCGGGCGCCGTCCACGCGCAGGTGGGGACGCTGCTCACGCCGAGTGTCCTGCTCTACGGCAAGGTCGGCGGCTTCGCGGTCCACGAAACCCTGCGCGCCGGGCCGACCCCGTTCTCGCAGCCCTTCACCCGCGACGACGTCGCCGTCCTGCCGGATGCCCGCGTCGGGGTGGAATGGGCGCTGACCGAACGGTTGTCCGTCGCCGTCGAGGCGGGCGTCGTCGGCAACCGCCTGCGCTGAGCCTCACTCCTCGGCGATGTCGAGGAAGTGCCGGCCGGCGCGGTCATCGATCTCCACGATCCACAGATCGGAATCGAAGCGGATCTCTCGGGTGAGCCGTTCCTCCACGTCGAGGGGCGTGGCGCCCGCGAGCACGGGGGTGAAGCGCCTCTCGCCGAGATCGTCGGGCTCGGCCATCAACGCTTGGGGCGCCGGGCCGTAGAGGTCGGCGGTGCCGTCGAGGCGATCCACCTTCACGAAGATCGCACCCGCTTCCGCCGCGCCGCGACGCCGGAGCACGGCGGGAATGGTGAGGTCGTTGAGCCGGCGCAGATGCGCGGAGACCCAGAAATCGGAGCGCAGGCGGGGCATGGCGCAGGCCTACCCCTTCGCCGCTCCGGCTTCGAGGGCCTTCAGCGTGCGCCCGGCCGCCTCGCCGGTCACCGGCAACTTGCGGTCGCGCTCGAACTTCTCGATGGCCGCCTTGGTGGCGGGCCCCATGGCGCCGTCGGCCTTGATCGGCCCGTAGCCGAGCTTCGACAGGGCGCGCTGGGCGCGTGTCACCGCCACGTCGGCGGCCGGCGCCTCGGCCTTCGCGGGCGTGGGGGCGGGCTTCTGGCGCGGGTTGACCGAGGCGGTCGTGTCCTCGGCTCGGATCAGGTCGCCGATGGAATCCCCGGCGGCGGTCTTCGCCGTCTCCTTGGGGGCCTCCTTCGCCGCGTCGCGCTGGACGGGCGCGGGGGCGGCGGCGGGCGCGGGCACCTTCGCGGCGACCTTGGCGGGCACCTGCGGCAGGATCGGCGCCGGATGGCGGCCCTTCTGGGAATCGAGGGCGTTGACACAGATGAAGCCGGCGGCGCCGAGCGCGATCACCGCGCCGAAGACCGCCCCCGGCCGCTCGCGGCACAGGACCTTGCCCTCGGCCAAGCCGAAGCGCAGCATTTCGGCCGCCACGGCCTTCCAGCCCCCCTTCCGCAGGGACGGCATCGGTTTCTGAGCGGCCCGCGCCGGACGCCGTTGGCGCCCCTCGCTCGCGACGGTGATCTCGCGATAGCCAGCCATCGAATCTCCTTCCAGGCTCTCCTCAGCCGGCCCGCCGGAACGGCACCGATACGGTGAGATCGGACGCCGCCACCGCGCCGGAGATCGGCTCGGGGTCGAACAGGCCGAGGGGGAGCCTTACAACCTTGGGCTTTGCCAGCGCCGCACCGCGGACGGCGGTGAAGATCGGCGCGGGACCGCCCGGCGCATCCTGATCGCAACCGGCATAAGGAAGTGTCACCGTCACGATGGTTCCGTGGCCCGGCGCGCTCTCGATGCGGATCGTGCCGCCGTGCAGGCCGACGAGACCCTGCACAACCGAGAGTCCGAGGCCCGTGCCCTCGTGGCTGCGGGCATAGCCGCTGGTGCCCGCCTGGAAGAACGGGGTGCCGAGCCGCGGCAGGTCGTCGGCGGCGATGCCGACGCCCGTATCCGCGACGGTGATTTCGAGCCCGTCCACCGCACGGTTGAGGCTGACCGCCACCGTGCCCCCCGCGCCCGTGTATTTCAGGGCGTTGGAGATGAGGTTGATGAGCACCTGACGGCAGGCGCGGGGATCGGCCACGATCTCCTGCGGCCCGGCCGGGTTGGCGATGAGCTGCACCGCGCCCTCGCCGGCCTTGAGCTTCATCAAGTTGCAGCAGGACAGGACCAGTTCGGACGCATCCATCAGGTCCGGCTTGTAGTCGAAGTTGCCGCTCTGGATCCGGCTCATGTCGAGGAGCGTGTTGACCACGTCGAGGAGGTGGCGGCCCGATTGCTCGATCACGCCGGCATATTCCTGCGACTGATCGGGTCCGATCGTGATGCCGCCCGCCCCCGAGAGCACTTCGGAGAAGCCGATGATGGCGTTGAGCGGCGTGCGCAGCTCGTGGGTGACGTTGGCGAGGAAGCGGCCCTTCACGGCGTCGGCGAGTTCGGCGGCCGTGCGCGCGGCCTCCAGTTCCTGGGCGTGGCGGTGATGCTCGGTCATGTCGCGGGTGACGGCGACGACCGTCATCTCGCCGGCCAGCCCCGCATCGGCGATGCAGTGGGCGCGCATTTCCGCATGGATTAGGTCCGCCCGGTCGGCGCGGCGGGCGGCCGGATCGACATGCAGCCGAACGGCCAGCGTCGCCGGGCGGCCGGTGGCCGCGACGTCGCTCAGCGCGCTGAGCAGGGCGGGACGGTCGGCGACGTGGACGCGCTTCAGCAGGCCGTGGCCCCGCAGGGTCGCCGCGTCGCTGCCGACGAGCTTGATCGCCGAGGCGGAGGCCTCGATCACCCGGCCGTTGCAATCGTGCCAGGTCACGAGGTCGTCGATGGCCGAGAGGAGTAGGCGGTCGCGGGCCTCGTTGCTGCGTAGGCGCTCGCGCCACGCGCCCTCGTTGCGCAGGTGCTCGACGGCCTGGGCCGCCACATGGCCGAGGGCGGCCAGGGCGAAGACCGGCAGGGCGATGTTCACGGGCAGGGCGATGACCGGGTCGGCGCCGAGCCACAGCGAACCGATCAGCACGGCCCCGACGCCGAGGGCGGCGAGCACCGTTGCGGCCACGGTGGCGCGCCAGGAGCCGGAGACCAGGGCTTCGAGGGGGATGACCGCGAGCCACACGGCGGCGGGCGAGGCCGGGCCGCCGGTGATCATGGCGAGGCAGACGACGAGGCCGGTGAGCCCCGCCGAGGACACGGCGTGGGCGATCCAGAGGGAGCCGGTGCGCGACAGGAGCACGGCGGCCAGGACCGGCAGGAGCAGGCTCGCGAAGGCGGCGGCCTCGATCGCCGAGGGCACGCCCCGCCACAGGAGATAGGGAGGCAGCGCCGCCATGGTGACGAGACCGGTGGCGAGGCGGGACACGAGGAACCGCTCGTGCCGGTGCCGCATGCCGGAATCCTCGCTAGCGGAGCGGTGCACGAGACCGGCGAGGCGCTCGTCGAACAGGCTGGTCAGGACTTTATGGATGGTCAAGACTCACACCCGCGGCGCCAAGGTGCTTGTCAGACACCCGAGACGCTTCCTGTTCGACTTCGAACGACAGGGATAAGCTCTCAGACCCCCCTTAAACGAGTGTTGCGGAACTTTCGCGACTGCCAGAGATGCTTTCCACGAAGTAACCGAGATCCCGGGGGAATACGTTCACCATTTCGCAGGATTGGCGGCGAGGGTTGACGCCGGCTTCACCGAACCGAGCCAATCGTCCGCTCCGCATTCACGAAGGGGCGCCCCATGTTGTTCGTCCTGCGCGTCGTCCTGGTCGTCGGGGCGCTGTCCTATCTCGCGCTGCTGCGCGGCGGCGCCGATTCGGTGGAGGAGGCGCGCAAGCTCGCCACCCTCCCCTCCCCGAAGACGGCGGCCCCGGCCGTGACGGCCCTCGTGCCGCCGGAGACCCGCGAGCGGGTGGTGCGCGATGTCCTGGCGAAGGGGTTGATCGCCGAACTGAGCCGCCGGGCCGTGGCCGAGGAGCCCGCCGCATCCCGCGACACCCTCAACGAAGCCGACCGCAGCCCCGCCTGGCGTGGCGTGGAGCGGTAAGACGCCGGGCGATCCGGGACCGATCTAGCGGCTGCCGTCGAGGCGGTTCCGCGCGGGCGGGGCTGCGCGCACCGGGGCCGCGCGCTCGGTGCCGTGACGGAACGAGGCTTCCGGGCCGTGATAGGGCCGGTGGAGGTCGGGCGTGCGCTCGGCCAGGGGCCGGTCGAGGAGCGTGGCCAGCAGGTCGCGGGCCGCCGCGCGGCCGAGGGAGCGGAACACCGCCACCAGCGCCGTCACCCGCTCTGCCGAGCGCGCCACGCCCTGGTTGAGCGTCAGGAACACATAGACCGCCTCGTCCTCGTGCAGCCCTGCCGCGCGCATGGCCAGGGTCAGCAGGTCGTAGCGGGCATCGGGCTCGCCGGCCTCGGTCACGAAGTCGGTGGGCAGGCCGAGGGAAGCCGCCAGCGTCTCGACGAAGGTCGGCACATCCCGGTCGGTGGACAGCGCGGTCAGCGCCGCGCCGAGGCCGCGCGGCACGGGCGGACAGGAACGCAGCCCCGCAACCGCCTCGACCGCGCGGACGATGGCCTCGCGCGTCGCCGGATCGGCATGGAGATAGAGCGGTGCGAGATCGCCCGCCGCGAGATCCGGCCGGGCGAGGAGGACGCGGGCGAGATCGGCATCGCGGCGAGCGCGGCCGACCACCCGGCGCAGGGGCTCGCCGCCCAGGATGATCTCCCGGTTGAGGGCGAGGGCGAGATCGACCTCGGGCCGACCGTCACGCGACAAGTCTTCGATCGCCTCGCGGCGGAGCGACGGCAGCGAGGCGAGCCGGGCCGTGAGCATGGCCGGCATGGGACCGTCTTCGGCCGTGTCCGCGTCGGCGGCGGCCGGGGGGGCGATGATGCCCCGCGCCGCCAGGGCTTCCAGAACGGCCGGGGGCGTCTCGGGATGGGCGGCGAGCTTCTCGGCGACGACGCGGAGGGTTTCCTGATCGACGGTCGGAATCAATCCACAGGCCAGGGAGGTAAAAGTCTCGCGCACCGCCCGGTCCCGACGGGGCGCGCGCAAGTAGAGGTCCGTCTGCACGCGCAGGATGACGGGTTTGAGATCGAGCTGTTCGATCCTCGACAGTTCGAGGAGCCCGGAAAGGTCCGGCAGCGCATCAGATGCAGGCATCAGGGACCGGTTTACGCACGAGTACCGTTAGCCGAACCTAAGCCAGCGGCGTGAATCGACCTTTAAGCTGCGCCTTTTCCGATATGCTCCACCCTGGGACCGTCTCACTCGGCCTGCGACCCGCGCCGCAGCAGCGGTCGGAGGAGCAGGCCGCCCTCCGGCAGGAAGCCGGTCGCCGCCGCGAACTCTGCCAGCCCCGCCGACCCGGCATCGGGCACGAGGAGCAGCCGGTCGCATCCCGCGAGGCGGGCCGAGCGCGAGACCGCCTTCACGAGCAGTCGCCCGATGCCCCGGCGCCGCGCATCGGGGACGACGGCCAGGGTCGCGATCAGCCCAGCCGGCCGGGCCGCCGCGAGGTCGTGCACCACCTGCAGCGCGACGATCCCGCTCGGCGGCCCCCATTCCACGGCGATGAGCGCACTTCCGCCCGTCCTGTTTAACGCCTCGACCCGCCCCGCGAGGGCGGCGGGGTCGGCGGGGGCGCCGAGATCCGCCATCAGCGCCGCGAGGCCCGGCGCGTCGGCGGGGGATGCGGCGCGGATCTCCAGCCCGTAACGTTGGCCCAATCCGGTCTCCGGGAAACGGGACCGGATCGTCCGGTCTTGACGGTGAGATAGCGGCGCATCCGCCGCCCTTCCACGGCAGACGGCCTGCACCCATGTCTCAGGACAGACAATCCGAGGAGTCGAGAATGACGAAGACGGGCATTTCCCTGGCGGCGGCCCTGGCCGTCCTGCCGATGGCGACGGGCGCCGTCCTGGCCCAGCCCCTTCCGCCGGGCGTCGCCCCGCTGCCTCCCGGCGGCTTCGCGATCATCGACCGCAACAACACGGGCGGGGCGGTGAACATAACGATCCCCCGGGGCGCCACCGGCGCGGAGACCTACACGTCGAACTCGGCGGCGGGCGGCAATGCCGGGCGGCCGGAACTGGCGGTGCCGAACGGCAGCGGCGGCGGCGGGGGCGGCGGCAATTCCCGCTGAGACACAAAAGGTGCCTGGCCCCTGGGGGCCGGCACCTTTCAAGTCGGCATGGTCCCGGTGAGGACGGGGGCTCGCGCCCCCATCTCGGAGGGCCTTCCCGCAGGAAGGCCGGCGGCGACTTAGGCCGGCTCCTTCGTCTTGCGGGCGCGGGGCGCGCGCTTCGGCTTCTCGGCCGGCTCGTCCTGCGCGGCCGGCTCCTCGGCGGCGACCGCGGACGACTTGCGGCGCTGCTGGCCGAGGCCGAGGCTGCGGGCGAGCTCCGACCGCTGCGCCGAATAGCTCGCGGCAGTGGACGGATAATCGCGCGGCAGGCCGTAACGCTCGCGGTACTGCTCGATGGTCAGACCATTGCGCGAGAGGTGACGCTTGAGCGTCTTGTACGGCTTGCCGTCGATGAATGAAATCAGAGCATCCGGCGTGATCGACTTGCGCACCTGCGCGGGGGTCGGCTTGTCCGCGACTTCCGGCGCAGCCGGGGCGGGCGACGCCAACTTGAGCAACGCTTCATGCACGCCGGCGAGAAGCGCTGGCAGTTCCCCGACCGGGACCGAATTATTCGAGACATAAGCGGACACGATATCCGAAGCTTGCTCGATCAAGCTCTCGTAGGGGACTGCTGCCGTATCGTCCATCGTTGATTCCCTCTCCTTGGGGCTTCAGCGACGGTTCTAACGTTTGTGCGCCAAAATCAAGAGACACGAGAACACAATTTTCGTCAGGCACAGAGAAATCTGTCATGATTATTCGCAAAGGCCTCAAGCGCAGTCGTCCGAAACGGAACTTCCTGCACGAAGCAGCCTGAGACGCGTTAGCGCTTCGGCTTCCAGGCGCGTCTCGTTTTGAAGGGTTACGACGTGAGTAGTACGGGTTTCGACATTAATCGGTCTAAACTTGCCGTATCTGGTATGCCTGCACTGTACGACCGTTGCGAGCATCGAGCCGTCGGCGCGCCGCGAACGCGCGGAGAAGAGGCCCTAAAATGACGGAATGGGATCCCGAGACCATCTTCGGAGCGCAGATTCCATTCGTGCGGTTCTGCGGAATAGAAGCATTGGACGTCACAGAGGGCCGCACCCGCCTCAGGCTTGTCATGCGCCCAGAGCATAGTAACAACCTGGGTATCGCCCATGGCGGGATCGTCTGCACCCTGCTCGACGTGGCCATGGGCACCGCCGCCCGCCTCACCGCCGGGTGCCCGGTCGTGACCCTCGACATGCAGACGCGCTTCCTCAACCCCGGCCGGGGCACGTTGGAGGCGGTGGGACGCGTGACGCGCGGCGGGCGCTCGATCCTGTTCTGCGAAGCCGAGATGCGGGACGCCGAGGGCGTCCCGGTGGCGAGCGCGACGGGGCTCCTGAAGCCGGTGGCGAGGACGCCGACCTAGCTGAGGCTCAGGCCGGAACGTCGACGCCCACGGGGCAGCTGACGCCCGTGCCGCCGAGACCGCAATAGCCGCCCGGGTTCTTGGCCAGATATTGCTGATGGTACTCCTCGGCGAAGTAGAACGGGCCGAGGGGGACGATCTCGGTGGTCACGTCGGCGTACCGGCGCGCGCGCAGCGCCTCGGCATAGGCCGCCCGGACGCCCTTCGCGATGCGGGCCTGCTCCGGCCCGTTCGTGTAGATGCCGGAGCGGTACTGCGTGCCGACATCGTTGCCCTGGCGCATCCCCTGGGTCGGATTGTGGCTCTCGAAGAAGATCCGCAGCAGCGCGTCGAGGGGCAACACGACCGGATCGAAGGCGACCAGCACCACCTCGTTGTGGCCGGTGCGGCCGGTGCAGACCTCCTCGTAGATCGGGTTCGGCGTGTAGCCCCCGGCGTAGCCCACCGCCGTCACGAACACGCCCTCCGGCACCTGCCAGAAGCGCCGCTCCGCGCCCCAGAAGCAGCCGAGGCCGAGCACGACGGTCTCGGTGCCCTCGGGATAGGGGCCCTTAAGCGGGTTGCCGTTCACGAAGTGGCGCTCGGCCGTGCGCAGTGGGGTCGGACGGCCCGGCAGGGCGTCGGCCGCATTCGGCATCTCGACCTTCTTGCGGAAAAGGAACATCGCTCGCCCCGCGTGATTGTTCGGACCGCTCCCCAATATGGGATCGCCCCGTTCGCCGCGAAAGCGAAGGCATCTCCGCCGCAGCGGGAAACCTATTCCGAGGGACTAGACCACGGACGGGTAATTCTGATTGTACTCGGCGGCACGGTGCCAGGCAGGGAGACGAGACAGGTGGGAACGGAGCAGGCCACCACCCATCTTCTCGGAAGCTTGGAGAGCGAGGCGCAACTAGGCGACCCCTTTGCGGCGGCGGTGCGGGCCACGCGCATGCCGATGATCGTCACCGACCCCCGGCAGTTCGACAACCCCATCGTGTTCGCCAACGAGGCGTTCCTCAAGCTCACCGGCTACAGCCGCCTTGAGGTGACGGGGCGCAATTGCCGCTTCCTGCAGGGCCCGGACACCGATCCCGAGGCCGTCGCGCGGCTCCGCGGCGCCATCCGCGACGAGACCGACATCAAGATCGACATCCTGAACTACCGCAAGGACGGCTCGACCTTCCACAACGCCCTCTATGTCGGCCCGGTGCGCGACGAGGACGGCAAGGTCGTCTACTTCTTCGCCTCGCAGCTCGACGTCTCGGAGCATCACCGGATGCAGGCCGAGATCGCCGACCTGAAGAGCCGCCTCGCCGAGGCCGAGGCGCGGCTCGACCGGCGCTGAGCCGACGCCTCAGGGCCGCGTCAGGAAGCCGATGGGCTCGCGGCCGGGCTGGCCGAGCCACAGCAGGAACGCCCCGAGGACGAGCCCGACCAGGGAGGCCGGCGCGAGGGTGAGCGGCAGTCCGAGCACGTGCCACAGCCAGGGCGCCGCGCCCTCCACCCCCGTCTGCAGCGCCCCCGCCCTGTCCTTGAACAGGGTGGTGATCACGTCCGACACGGAGGTGAGGCGCGGGCCGTTATTCGCGATGGAGCGGGCGCCGTCATAGACCAGGGCGACGAAGCCGCCGGCCATCAAGACGAGACCGAGCAGGCGGGCGAGGAAACGGAGCATCACCGGGTCATCGAACCGCGCCGGGGCGGCGCGGTATTCCGCCTACGGGCTGCAGCGGGCCGGTGCAAGCGGTTGCCTGCCGCCGAGCCCCGTGCCACAGCCCCGCTTCGGAGGGCATCCCTCCGCGTGTGGGGGACGAGGGCTCGAAATGGCAGGCGCGACACCCGCCCTCGTGATCTTCGATTGCGACGGCGTCCTCGTGGACAGCGAACCGCTGAGCCTCGCCACCCTCACCGCCGGCCTCAACCGCATCGGCGTGCCCATCGACCTCGAAACGGTGCGCAACCGCTTCGCGGGCACCTCCATGGTCTCGATCATGGGGCATATCGAGCGCGATTACGGCATCCCCGCCCCCGAGGGCTTCGTCGATGCCGTGAAGGCCGAGACCCTCGCCACCTTCGACCGGGAGTTGAAGGCGATGCCCGGCGTCGCGGCGGCGATCCGGGGCCTCGACCTGCCGGTCTGCGTGGCGTCGAGCAGCGATCCGGTGCGGCTGCGCCACTCCCTCACCCTGACCCACCTGCTGGATCTCTTCTCCGGCCACGTCTTCTCCTCCACGCAGGTGGCGCGTGGGAAGCCTTTCCCGGACCTGTTTCTCTTCGCCGCCGAGCAAATGGGCGAAGCGCCGGCCTCCTGCCTCGTCATCGAGGACAGCGTGCCCGGCGTGACGGCGGCCGTGGCGGCCGGGATACGGGTCGTCGGCTTCACCGGCGGCGGGCATTGGACTCACGACCGGGCGGGCACCGATCTCCTGCGCGCCGGGGCAGAAACGGTGTTCTCCGATTATCTGAACCTCTCCAAAGTCATCACAGATTAGGAATGCACTTCAGAGTTGCGTTGCTGCGCAACAGGCTGGCATTGTCATAATTCCACTGAGCTCGGCCTCGAAAACGGAAGACAATTTCGTTGACGTCTGATGTTCGTGGGGGCATCATGTAGTCGTCGGCCTTGAAATGGCCGGCCGCGGTGATTTGATTAGCGTCGCTTGCGCCGCGTCACCAAACGCTAAAGCACTGCGAGGGCTTACCTATACCTCGCGGTCCTTCGATCTGGAGGACATCGTGACTGTCATACTCATGTCGCATCGGTCCCCGCTTCAGCTCCATCCGCGCTGTCGACGTTAGCCGCCCATTCCGATCCTCTCGGAAGTCACCGGCCCGTCACCGCAATCAGGCACGCCTTTTGCGCCGGCCCAGGGAGTCGCTCGTCCGATGCCCACATCCCTCTCGCTCGTCACACCCGTGAATCACACAGACACTCCCCTCCCCTCAGGCGAACCGCCGCCTCTGCCCTTCGAACCGGGCCCCGCCCTCGCGCGGGTGATCGAAGTGGGGGAGGTCGCGGCCGGTATCGCGGTGCCGGAGGATCGCGGCGTGCGGTTCTTCTCGGCCTCGCGGGATTTCGACGGCCTCGATGGCATGCTGTTCCGCAGCCCGGAGCAGGCGGCCCGCGCCGTCCGCGATCTGACGCGGCCGGGCGCGCGGAAGACCCCGCGCGCCGTCGCCGTCTAGGGCGCGACGGGGGTCACGCGCCCTACTTGGCGCATTCCTCGCGGGCGCGCTTGATCGCGTCCGCGAAGCCGGCCAGTTCGTATTCGTCGCTGGTCGGGTTGCCGCGCATCGAGGTGGTCTTGATGGTCAGCTTCGGCGCGCGGCCACTCATCTCCGTCACCACCCGCGTCTCGTCGGTTGGGTTCTGCAACCAAGCGTTGCCATCCTTGACGACGAGCCCGTAGCGGGACGCTCCAAGGCTCAGGCTCGGATCGGTCGCCGCCGCTGGGGAGCCAGCCTTGACCTGCGCGGCGGCGGGCTTGGGCGGGAAGCCCAGCATCACGGCCACCTCGTTGGGCACGTTCTCGGCCTTGCGCACCGTGACGAACAGGTAGGCGCTGTCGCGTTTCAGGGTCTTGGGCGACCGGGTCTGCGGCTGCGCGATGGCGTAGCAGATCCGGCTGCGCGCCTCGCCGTTCACGAAGACGTTCCAATCCCCGAAGATCGCCACCGGCACCGCCTGCTGCATGCCCGGCGGGGTCACTTGGCTCGTCTCGGACTTCCGGCTGCTCCGGCGCGAGGAATGGCGCGAGCGCCGGCTCGGCGCCGCTTCGGCCGGAGCCTCCGCGTCCTGCGCCACGGCCGGCGACACGCCGAACAGGCGGTTTGCCATCGAATCCGGCGGTGCGGCACAGGCGAGCAGAGCGACGAGGCCGACCGGAATCAGATGGGAGACGCGGACCATATTCATTCCCTGCGGGCGCGAGCCGAAGCGAGCTGTGCCTTTAGGGATCGATTAATGAACCCGGCTCGGGACAACAGCAAGGCGGCCGGCGACGAGCGCCGTGGACTGATCAGCCGTGAGCCGTTTCAAACCGCGCGGATTTCGGCGGCGGCGATGGCCGGCGCGACGAGGGCCGGCGACGGCTCGCTGTCCGAGTCCATCTGCACCGTGACCGGGGCCGGCACGGCATTGGGCAGGGCCCGGCGCTTCGGCGGATCGTTGTAGGGGGTGTTGTAGCCCTTGCGGACGGCGGCCCAGAAGACCTCCCGCGACAGATCGGTGCCCACCAGAGCGGCGTCTATGACAGCGCTCGCATGGGCGGCGAGATCGGCAACCTCTTCAGGCGTCATCCAGCTTTCGATCGACATGCTGTGCGGTCTCTCCCGTCGCGCGCTGACCCCCCATAACGCGGCGCACCTAGCTAGACGGTGAACGCACCACCGCATCGCTGGTTGCGCCGCATCATCTCAGCGTGAGGATTCGTCGAGACGGCCGAGCCAAGCCTGCGCCTGGGTGCGGACGTTGTCCGGTGCCGTGCCGCCGTAGCTGGTGCGGCTCGCCACCGAATTCTCGACGCCGAGCACCGCGTAGATCGCCTCGGTGATCTTCGGCTCGGCCTCCTGCATCTCCGCGAGCGAGAGGTCTTCGAGACCGACGCCCTTCGCGGCGGCGGCGCCGACGAGACGCCCGGTGACGTGGTGGGCCTGCCGGAACGGCATGCCGAGTTCGCGCACGAGCCAGTCGGCGAGGTCGGTGGCGGTGCTGAAGCCGGAGCCTGCCGCCTTGGCGAGGACGTCGGCCACCGGCTCCAGGTCCCGCACCATGCCGGTCATGGCCGCGAGGCAGAGCGAGAGGGCCTGGAGGGCATCGAACGTGCCTTCCTTGTCCTCCTGCATGTCCTTCGAATAGGCGAGCGGCAGGCCCTTCATGACGATGAGCAGGCCGGTGAGCGCGCCGACGATCCGCCCCGCCTTGGCGCGGACCAGCTCGGCCGCGTCGGGGTTGCGCTTCTGCGGCATGATCGAGGAGCCGGTCGTGTAACCGTCCGACAGCTTCACAAAGCCGAACTGGGCCGAGGTCCACACGACCAGTTCCTCGGCGAAGCGCGACAGGTGGACGGCGCAGATCGAAGCCGCCGAGAGCGCTTCGAGGGCGAAGTCGCGGTCGGCCACGGAATCCAGCGAGTTCGCCGTCGGCCGGTCGAAGCCGAGCGCCGCCGCCGTGGCGTGCCGATCGATGGGGAACGAGGTGCCCGCCAGCGCCGCCGCCCCGAGGGGGCATTCGTTGAGCCGCGCCCGCGCGTCGCGGAACCGGCCCCGGTCGCGGGCCAGCATCTCGACATAGGCGAGGCAATGGTGCCCGAACGTCACCGGCTGGGCGGATTGCAGGTGCGTGAAGCCCGGCATCACCGTGCCGGCATGGGCCAGCGCCTTCTCGGCCAGCGCCCGCTGCAGGTCGGCGGCCTGGGCATCCAGGGAATCGAGGGTGTCGCGCACCCACAATTTCATGTCGGTGGCGACCTGATCGTTGCGCGAGCGCGCCGTGTGCAGGCGCCCGGCGCCCGGCCCGACGATCTCGGTCAGCCGGCTCTCGACGGACATGTGGATGTCCTCAAGCTCGCGCTTGAACACGAAGCTGCCGGCTTCGATCTCGTCGCGGACGCTCTTGAGCCCGGCCTCGATCGCCGCCACATCCTCCGCAGGCAGGATCCCCGCCTTGCCCAGCATCGCCACATGCGCCAGCGAGCCGCGGATATCCTGGGGCGCGAGACGCTTGTCGAACCCGATGGAGGCGTTGATCTCCTCCATGATCTCGGCGGGGCCGCTCGCGAAGCGCCCGCCCCACATCCGGTTGCTCATGTCGATCCTTCCGCGCCGCGCCAGTTCCAAGAGGCAAGCCTGATGCCCGTCCGCAGAGGCTTCATCGCGGGCGCCGGCCTCGCGGCGCTCGGCCTTGCCGGGCTTGCCCTATACGGGAGCGGTCTCATGGGCGGCAACGGGGGAATGGTCTCCGGCCCCTGCGCCGGCTCCGCGCCCGCCCTCACCCGCGTCGAGGCCGCCGCCAAGGGCGACGTCGCCGGCATGCAGGCGCCGAAGCAATCGAAGCCCGCCCCCGACCTGACGTTCAAGGGCCCGGACGGTGCCGAGACGACCCTCGCCGCCATGAAGGGCCGGCTGCTCCTGGTGAATCTGTGGGCGACGTGGTGCGCCCCCTGCAAGGCCGAGATGCCGGCCCTCGACCGGCTCCAGGCGCAGATGGGCGGCAAGGATTTCGACGTGGTGGCGATCAACGTCGACACGCGCAACCTCGACAAGCCGGCGGACTGGCTGAAACAGGCGGGCATCACCCACCTGCCCTTCTACGCCGATCCCGGAGGGCGCGTCCTGCCCGCCGTCCAGCGCCACGCCGATTCGGCGGGCTTGCCCACGACGCTGCTGATCGACGGCGCCGGCTGCACCATCGGCGTGATGAAGGGCGGGGCCGAATGGTCGAGCCCCGACGGCCTCGCCCTGATCCGCGCCGCCCTCGGCCGTTGATCGCAGGGACGGCGCGGGCTAACCCCGCCCGGATGCGGTTCTATCTCGGTCTCGCGACCACCTTCCACGATCCGGCCCTCGCCCTGGTGGGGCCGGACGGCACGCTGCTCTTCGCCGAGGCGACGGAGCGCTTCCTGCAATACAAGCGGGCGCCGAATTGTGAGCCCGACGCCCCGGCGATCATCGCACCGCTGCTGCGCGAGTTCGTCCCGCCGGGCTCGGAGATCGTCGTCGCCTCGACCTGGGGCGAGCAGTTCAGCGATTTCCTGAAGGGGCAGGCCCAGGCGGGCACCTTCGACCTGCCGACGCTGGCCGCGCATCCGGTCGATCTCAACGCGTCCTTCGTGCCCGAACAGGCCGAGCGGGTCTTCATCGCCGACCTCCATCTCGCGCAAGCGCGCGCGGGCCTTGGCACCCTGCTCGCCCTCACCCAGGACGTGCGCACCGGCGGCCGCCCGCCCCGCGCGCGGGTCGTCGGACAACGGCGCTATGCGCACCACCTCTGCCACGCCGCCTACGGCCTGTGGGGCAGCCCCTTCGCGGAGGCCACTTCCGTGACCGTCGACGGCATGGGCGAGACCGGCGCCTCCGCGATCCACCGCCTCAAGGATGGGCGGATCGAGGAGGTGAAGCGCCATCGCGGACGCGGATCGCTGGGCTTCCTCTACGGCCTCATCACCGACCTCGCCGGGTTCGATCAGGTGAAGGGCGAGGAATGGAAGATCATGGGGCTCGCCCCCTATGGCCGTCCCGATCCGGACCTCGCCGCCATCCTCGCCTGCCTCTACCGGGTGGAAGGTACGCGCCTGCGCTTCGCCGATGCGGACACGATCCGCGGCGTCGCGGCCGAACTCCTGGCCCGCCGCCCGGCCGACGCTCTAGAGCACGGCTGGGCCGACCTCGCCCGCTGCGGACAGGACCTGTTCGGCACCCTCATGGACGTCCTGGTGGCGGAAGCCCACGCCCTCGCCCCATCCGAAAACCTCGTGATCGCGGGCGGCTGCGGGCTGAACTCCTCCTACAACGGCCGCGTGCTCGGCCGCTCGCCCTTCACCCGGCTGCATGTCCCCTCGGCCCCGGCCGATGACGGCAACGCCGTCGGCGCGGCGTGGCTTGCCTACCAGGAGGACCATCCCGACTGGTCCGGCCCGCCGGAGGAAGCCCGGCCGCTGACGCCCTATCTCGGCGCCCGCGTCTCGACCACGCCGATGGAGCGCCTTGCCGAGCAGGAGCCCCGCGCCCGCAAGCTCGGCCACGGCGCCGTGACGCGGGAGGCCGCGCGCATCCTGGCCGCCGGAGGCCTCGTCGGGTGGGTGCAGGGTCAGGCCGAATTCGGGCCCCGCTCCCTCGGCAACCGCTCGATCCTGGCCGATCCGCGCCCGGCCGGCGCCAAGGACGCCCTGAACGCCAAGGTGAAGTACCGCGAAGCCTTCCGTCCCTTCGCGCCGTCGATCCTCGCCGAGGCCGGCCCGGACTGGTTCGAAGACTTCGCGGACAGCCCCTACATGGAGCGCACGCTGGTCTGGAAGGACAGCGTGCGGGACAAGGTGCCCGCCGTCGTGCACGAGGATGGCACCGGCCGGCTCCAAACCGTCACCGCCCAGCGCAACCCCGCCTACGCCGCCCTCATCGCGGCGTTCCGTGACCTGACCGGCGTGCCGGTCCTGCTCAACACGAGCTTCAACGTGATGGGCAAGCCGATCCTCCACACGGCGGAGGACGCGATCCTCATGTTCTACACCACAGGCCTCGACGCCCTCGTCGTGGAGGACTGGATCGTCGTGAAGGACCCGGCGATGATTCGCAGCGCCTGACGCCTGTTTGGGCGCACGCGGCTGGCGTTCTCAATCACCGGTTAGAACCGGCGGCGTTCCGCCAGTCGGAACGCCGTTCCCGCCCTTGCCGAACAAGAACAAAGA
The DNA here is from genome assembly GCF_022829465.1 of Methylobacterium sp. J-067. Lineage (GTDB taxonomy): Bacteria > Pseudomonadota > Alphaproteobacteria > Rhizobiales > Beijerinckiaceae > Methylobacterium > Methylobacterium litchii. The sequence continues at coordinate 7,807 of NZ_JAKSXZ010000108.1, read as the reverse complement.
GAGTACAAAATCGCTCCGGCGGGCGCGTTGTGATCGGCGCCCATCCTCTCCATAAGGAGCGTCGCCAGATGGCCCAGCCCGCGCTGAAAGTGTTGGATATGCCCCCCGCTGATAAGGACAAGTCGAAGGCGATCGACGCCGCCCTGTCGCAGATCGAGCGGGCGTTCGGCAAAGGCTCGATCATGCGCCTTGGCAAGAACGACAAGGTGCAGGAAGTCGAGACGATCTCCACCGGCTCGCTGGGCCTCGACATCGCGCTCGGCGTCGGCGGCCTGCCGCGCGGCCGGGTGATCGAGGTGTACGGCCCGGAATCCTCCGGCAAGACCACGCTCGCCCTGCACACCATCGCCGAAGCCCAGAAGAAGGGCGGCGTCTGCGCCTTCGTGGATGCCGAGCACGCCCTCGATCCGGTCTACGCCCGTAAGCTCGGCGTGAACCTCGACGACCTGCTGATCTCCCAGCCCGACACGGGCGAGCAGGCCCTGGAGATCACCGATACGCTGGTGCGCTCCGGCGCCATCGACGTGCTCGTGGTCGACTCGGTGGCGGCGCTCACGCCCCGCGCCGAGATCGAGGGCGAGATGGGCGAGAGCCAGCCCGGCCTTCAGGCCCGCCTGATGAGCCAGGCCCTGCGCAAGCTGACCGGCTCGATCTCGCGCTCGAACTGCATGGTCATCTTCATCAACCAGATCCGCATGAAGATCGGCGTGATGTACGGCTCGCCGGAGACCACGACGGGCGGCAATGCCCTGAAGTTCTACGCGTCGGTGCGGCTCGACATCCGCCGTGTCTCGACCCTCAAGGAGCGCGACGAGGCCATCGGCAATCAGGTCCGTGTGAAGGTGGTGAAGAACAAGGTCGCCCCGCCGTTCAAGCAGGTCGAGTTCGACATCATGTTCGGCGAGGGCATCTCGAAGGTTGGCGAGCTGATCGACCTCGGCGTGAAGGCCGGCATCGTCGAGAAGTCGGGCGCGTGGTTCTCTCACGACAGCCAGCGCCTCGGCCAGGGCCGCGAGAACTCGAAGGGCTTCCTGAGGGACAACCCGACGATCGCCGCCAAGATCGAAGGCATGATCCGCCAGAATTCCGGCCTCGTGGCCGAGAAGATCCTCGAGAACGCGAAGCCGACCGAGGACGACCTGGATCCGGGCGAGGCGTAAGCGTCTCCCCACCAAATGAAACTGAAACGGCCCCGGAGAAATCCGGGGCCGTTTTCGCTTCGGCGGCTCGCCAACAACGAAGCCCCCGCGAAACTGACGCAAACGCAAAACGGCGAAGCGATCCCACGGGGATCGCTTCGCCGTCATGGTCCGAGGAAGGAGCGTGGTCGAGCGTAGTACCCGACCGCGCCTCAGGCGGCTTCGCCGGCCTCGGTCTGAGTGGCGGCTTCGCCCTCGACCAGCTTCCAGGTCTTGAGCTTCGAGAAGGGACGGCACTCCTCGATGAACACCGTCTGCCCGACCTTGGCCGCATTGGCCTCGTCGTGGGCATGGTAGTTCTTCGAACGGCGGACGGTCTTCTTCATCACCGGGTGGGTGAAGCGACGCTCCACCTTCACGACGACAGTCTTCTCGCCCTTGTCGCTGACGACGACACCCTGCAAAACGCGCTTCGGCATGGTGTTCTCCTCAAGCCTTGGCGGCGGATGCGAGCGTCTGCTGACGCTGCAGCGTGCGCACGCGGGCGATGTCCCGCCGCACCTCACGGATGCGGGAGACGTTCTCGAGTTGGCCGGTTGCCCCCTGGAAGCGCAGGTTGAACTGCTCCTTCTTGAGGTTCACCAGCTCATCGGCGAGCTGATCGGCGGACAGCGCCTTCAGGTCGGCGTGGCGTTGGATGGTCTTCACGAACGATCTCCTTAATCGGCGATGCGCGTGATGATGCGGGTCCGCACCGGCAGCTTCGCCGCGCCGAGGCGCAGGGCCTCGCGGGCGATGTCGGCGGTGACACCGTCGACCTCGAACATGATACGGCCGGGATGGATGCGCGCGGCCCAGAAGTCCGGCGCACCCTTGCCCGAGCCCATGCGGACTTCGGTCGGCTTGGTCGAGACCGGGACGTCCGGGAACACCCGGATCCAGACACGGCCCTGACGCTTCATCTCACGCGTGATGGCGCGGCGGGCAGCTTCGATCTGGCGGGCGGTGACGCGCTCGGGCTCCATCGCCTTCAGGCCGAATTGCCCGAAGTTCAGGTCGAAGCCGCCCTTGGCCGCACCGTGGATGCGGCCCTTGAACTGCTTGCGGAACTTGGTCTTCTTGGGTTGCAGCATGGCTTACCTCACGCGTGCTCGCGCTCGCGACGCGGGCGGTCACGACCACCCTCACCGTCGCGCTCGCGGCGCCCGCCGGAGCGGCCGCCCTCTTCCTGGGCCTTCTTGTCCTGGGCCATCGGATCGTGCTCAAGGATCTCGCCCTTGAACACCCACACCTTGATACCGCAGGTGCCGTAGGTGGTGAACGCCGTGGCGGTCCCGTAATCCACGTCCGCACGCAGGGTATGCAGCGGAACGCGGCCCTCGCGGTACCACTCCTGGCGGGCGATCTCGGCGCCACCGAGACGACCAGAGCAGTTGATCCGGATGCCTTCGGCACCGAGGCGCATCGCCGACTGCACGGCGCGCTTCATGGCACGACGGAAGGCGACACGGCGCTCGAGCTGCTGGGCGATCGAGTCGGCCACCAGGGTGGCGTCGATCTCGGGCTTGCGCACCTCGACGATGTTGATGGTCACGTCGGCCTTGGTCATGGTGCCGACGAGCTTGCGCAGCTTCTCGATGTCCGCGCCCTTCTTGCCGATCACCACGCCCGGACGACCCGAGTGGATGGTGACGCGGCACTTCCGGTGCGGACGCTCGATGACGATCTTGGAGACCGCCGCCTGCTTGAGCTGCTTCATGAGGGCGGCACGGATGGCGACGTCCTCGTGCATGAGCTTCGCGTATTCGCCCTTGTTGGCGAACCAACGGGAGTCCCAGGTCCGGTTGATGCCGAGCCGGAGACCGATCGGGTTGACTTTCTGACCCATCAGATCCTCCTCAGGCCGCTTCAGCCGCGCGCACTTCGCGAACCACGATGGTGAGGTTCGAGAAGGGCTTCAGAATGCGCGCGCCGCGGCCGCGGGCACGGGCGTGGAACCGCTTCAGGACCAGCGCCTTACCCACGAAGGCCTGGCTGACGACGAGGTCGTCGACATCCAGATCGTGGTTGTTCTCGGCGTTGGCGATCGCGCTTTCGAGGCACTTCTTCACATCGGTGGCGATGCGCTTGCGGGAGAACTGGAGGTCGGCGAGCGCCGTCTCCACCTTCTTCCCACGGATGAGCTGCGCCACGAGATTCAGCTTCTGCGGGGACACGCGCAGCATGCGCGCAACCGCCTTGGCTTCGTTCTCAGGGAGCGCGCGGGGGGTAGCCTGCTTGCCCATATCAGCGCCTCTTCGCCTTCTTGTCGGCCGCGTGGCCGGGGAAGGTGCGGGTCGGCGAGAACTCGCCGAACTTGTGGCCGACCATTTCCTCGGTGACGTAGACCGGAATGTGCTTCTGGCCGTTATGAACGCCGAAGGTGAGTCCGACGAACTGCGGCAGGATCGTGGAGCGGCGGCTCCAGATCTTGATGACCTCGGAGCGCGAGGAACCCCGCGCCGCCTCGGCCTTCTTGAAGAGGTAGCCGTCGACGAACGGCCCCTTCCAGAGAGAGCGTGCCATGGTGGTTACTTCTTGCGGTTATGACGGCTGGACAGGATGAAGACGTCGGTCCGCTTGTTGGACCGGGTCTTCTTGCCCTTGGTGGGCACACCCCAAGGCGTGACCGGGTTACGGCCGCCGGAGGTGCGGCCCTCGCCGCCGCCATGCGGGTGGTCGACCGGGTTCATCGCCACGCCGCGGTTGTGCGGGCGCTTGCCGAGCCAGCGATTCCGCCCGGCCTTGCCGAGCGAGATGTTCATGTGGTCCGGGTTCGACACCGCACCGACGCTCGCGAAGCACTGGCCGTGCACGAGACGCTGCTCGCCCGAGTTCAGGCGAACCGTCACGTAACCCTGGTCGCGACCCACGATCTGCGCGTAGTTGCCGGCGGAGCGGGCGATCGCGCCGCCCTTGCCGATCTTCAGCTCCACGTTGTGGACGATCGTGCCGACCGGCATCGAGCCGATCGGGCCGGCATTGCCCGGCTTGATGTCCACGTTCTCGCCAGCCACCACCTTGTCGCCAGCGGCGAGCCGCTGCGGAGCCAGGATGTAGCTCTGCTTGCCGTCAGGGTAGTTGATCAGCGCGATGAACGCGGTGCGGTTCGGATCGTACTCGATCCGCTCCACGGTCGCGGCCACGTTGAGCTGATCACGACGCTTGAAGTCGACGTTACGCAGCGAACGCTTATGGCCACCACCACGGAACCGCACGGTGATGCGGCCGAGATTGTTGCGGCCGCCCGAGGAGCTCTTGCCCTCGGTCAGCGCCTTCACCGGCTTGCCCTTGTAGAGCTCACGGCGGTCAACGAGCACGAGCTGACGCAGGCTCGGCGTGACCGGTTTGAATGTCTTCAAAGCCATCGGCTCGTCCTCGATCCTGCCTCAGAGCCCGGTGGTGACGTCGATCGTGTGGCCTTCGGCCAGGGTCACAATCGCTTTCTTCACATCCGAGCGCTGGCCGCGGAGCCCGCGGAAAACCTTCTTCTTGCCCTTGGTGATGAGCGTGTTGACGCCCGTCACCTTGACGTCGAACAGCTTCTCGACCGCTTCCTTGATCTGCGGCTTGGTAGCCTTCGGGGCAACCCGGAAGACGACCTTGTTCTGTTCGGTCTGGTTCGTCGCCTTCTCGGTGATGACCGGGGAGACGATGATGTCGTAATGGCGCGGATCGGCACTCATTTGAAACGCTCCTCCAGCGCGTCGACCGCCGCCTTCGTGAGCACGAGCTTCTCGCGGCGCAGGATGTCGTAGACGTTGATGCCCTGGACGGGCAGCACGTCGATCTGCGGGATGGCGCGAGCCGCCCGGCCGAAGTTCACGTCGACCTCGGCACCGCCGATGATCAGGGCGTTCGACAGGCCCATCTTGCCGAAGGTCTCGATGAGCCCCTTGGTCTTGTGGTCGGCGACCTTGATGTCGTCGACGACGATCAGGGTCTCCGCCTTCGCCTTGGCGGACAGGGCGTGACGCAGGGCCAGCGCGCGGACCTTCTTGGGAAGGTCGTGGCTGTGGTCGCGCACGACCGGACCGAAAGCCCGGCCACCGCCGCGGAACTGCGGCGCGGACGCCGCGCCGTGACGGGCATTACCAGTGCCCTTCTGCTTGTAGAGCTTCTTGCGGGTCCGGTTCACGTCCGAGCGGTTCTGCACGGCATGGGTGCCGGCGCGCCGCTTGGCGAGCTGCCAACGAACCATGCGCTGAAGCAGGTCGGCGCGGGGCTCCAGACCGAAGATCTCTTCGTTCAGGTCGACCGAGCCGGCTCCGGCCCCGTCGAGGGTGGTGACATCGAGCTTCATCATACGGTCTCCTCAGCCGCGGGGGCCTCGGGGGCCGTCTGAGACGCGTCGGCGGAGGAACCGTTCTCACGGAACTTGCCCGGCAGCGGCACGTCGGCGGGGAGCTTGCGCTTCACCGCATCGCGGATCTGGATCCAGCCGCCGGCCACGCCCGGCACCGCGCCCTCGACGAGGATCAGGCCCCGCTCGGGATCTGTGCGCACGACGCGCAGGTTCTGGGTCGTGACCCGCTCGACGCCGAGATGGCCCGGCATCTTCTTGTTCTTGAAGGTCTTGCCCGGATCCTGACGGCCACCGGTCGAACCGATCGAACGGTGCGACACCGACACGCCGTGAGTGGCGCGCAGACCGCCGAAGTTCCAGCGCTTCATACCACCGGCGAAGCCCTTACCCGTGGTCGTGCCCGTAACGTCGACGAACTGGCCGGGGATGAAGTGGTCGGCGGTGATCTCGGCACCGACCGGGATCAGCGCGTCCTCGGACACGCGGAACTCGGCGAGCTTCTTCTTCGGCTCCACCTTGGCGACCGCAAAGCGGCCACGCTCGGCGGCGGAGACGTTCTTGACCTTGGCCTTGCCGACGCCGACCTGCAGCGCGACGTAGCCGTTCTTCTCGATCGTGCGGTGGGCAACCACCTGGCACTGATCAACCTTGAGCACCGTGACCGGCACATGCTCCCCCGCGTCCGTGAAGACGCGGGTCATGCCGACCTTCTGTGCAATGACCCCTGAGCGCATAGGTATCTCCCCCGCGCGGTGAAACGGTAAGCTCTGAACCCTCAAAGGGTCAGAGCTTGATCTCCACGTCGACGCCGGCAGCGAGGTCGAGCTTCATCAGCGCGTCCACAGTCTGGGGAGTCGGATCGACGATATCGAGGACACGCTTGTGCGTGCGCATCTCGAACTGCTCGCGCGACTTCTTGTCGATGTGCGGCGAGCGGTTGACGGTAAAGCGAGCGATGTGCGTCGGCAGCGGGATCGGGCCCCGGATCTGCGCGCCCGTCCGCTTCGCCGTCGAGACAATCTCGCGGGTCGAGGCATCGAGGATGCGGTGATCGAACGCCTTGAGGCGAATGCGAATGTTTTGACCGTTCATGACCTTCGGGCCTTGAGAGGGAGGGCGGGGAGGCGGATCCCCGCCCCTCCCTTCAGGTTCTGATGTGACGAGATCAGTCGTTGATGGCGGCGACGACGCCGGCGCCGACGGTGCGGCCGCCCTCGCGGATGGCGAAGCGCAGCTTCTCTTCCATGGCCACCGGCACGATCAGCACCACGTCCATGGTCACGTTGTCGCCCGGCATCACCATCTCGGTGCCCTCGGGCAGCGTGCACACGCCGGTCACGTCCGTCGTGCGGAAGTAGAACTGCGGCCGGTAGTTCGTGAAGAACGGCGTGTGGCGGCCGCCCTCCTCCTTCGTCAGGATGTACGCCTCGGCCTTGAACTTCGAGTGCGGCTTCACCGAACCCGGCTTGCACACGACCTGGCCGCGCTCCACGTCCTCGCGCTTCGTGCCGCGCAGCAGCACGCCCACGTTGTCGCCCGCCTGGCCCTGGTCGAGCAGCTTGCGGAACATCTCGACGCCGGTCACCGTCGTCTTCGTCGTCGGGCGGATGCCGACGATCTCGACTTCCTCACCGACCTTCACGATCCCGCGCTCGACGCGGCCCGTCACCACCGTGCCGCGGCCCGAGATCGAGAACACGTCCTCGATCGGCATCAGGAACGGCAGGTCGATCGGGCGCTCCGGCTGCGGGATGTACTCGTCCACCGACTGCATCAGCTTGAGCACGGCGTCGTGGCCGATCGCCTTGTCGCCGTTGTCAAGCGCCACCTTGGCCGAGCCCTTGGTGATCGGGATGTCGTCGCCCGGGAAGTCGTACTTCGACAGGAGCTCGCGCACCTCCATCTCGACGAGCTCGAGCAGCTCCTCGTCGTCCACGAGGTCGACCTTGTTCAGGAACACCACCAGCGCCGGCACGCCGACCTGACGGGCGAGCAGGATGTGCTCGCGGGTCTGCGGCATCGGGCCGTCGGCCGCCGACACCACCAGGATCGCGCCGTCCATCTGCGCCGCGCCCGTGATCATGTTCTTCACGTAGTCGGCGTGGCCGGGGCAGTCGACGTGCGCGTAGTGGCGGTTCGTGGTCTCGTACTCGACGTGCGCGGTCGAGATCGTGATCCCGCGTGCCTTCTCCTCGGGAGCCTTGTCGATCTGGTCGTAGGCCGTGAACGTCGCGCCGCCGGACTCCGCCAGGACCTTCGTGATCGCCGCCGTCAGCGACGTCTTGCCGTGGTCCACGTGCCCGATCGTGCCGATGTTGCAGTG
>NZ_JAKSXZ010000068.1 GCF_022829465.1 Methylobacterium sp. J-067 | reverse complement strand
GGACTGGTGCGGGCGGGATTGGTTCGTCAGGCATCAGCGTCCTCCTGGATCAAAACCAACCTCTCCTCGTGAGTTTAGGTCCGTCAGCGCGCGCCGACCTTCGCGCTCGACCGCGCCCGCAAACAAAAAAGGCGGGGCTCTAGCCCCGCCGTCGATCCGTCAAAGTCCCTGGGTCACAGCCCCATCAGCACGTTGGCCGATCCGATAGCCGTCATGGCGAGGCCGCCGGCAAAGACAGCAGCCGTCGCGTAAGAAAACACCTTCAGCATCAATCTGTCCTTGTGGGCTTAGCAGCGGTTGCCGCCAGAGGTCTGGCCGTACTGCTTCACTGGGAAGTTCTGCTGATTGGCGTTGCCTTCAGC
>NZ_JAKSXZ010000067.1 GCF_022829465.1 Methylobacterium sp. J-067 | reverse complement strand
CGGGCATCGGTCAGCGACAGGAACCACGAGGCGTTCAGACATTCCGCCCGGAGGCGGCCGTTGAACGACTCGATATACGCGTTGTCGGTCGGCTTGCCCGGGCGGGAGAAGTCGATCTCGACCCCGTTCAGGTAGGCCCACTGGTCGAGCATGCGACCGGCGAACTCCGGCCCATTATCGACCCGCAAGCTCTTGGGCCGTCCCCTCAGCTTGACCAAGGCGTCGAGTGCCTCGGTCACTTGGTAGGCGCGGAAGTTGGCTCTCGGCGTGAGTGAGAGCGCCTCTCGCGTGTGGCAATCGACGACGGTCAGGATCCGGAATGGACGCCCATCGAAGATGCGGTCGGACATGAAGTCCATCGCCCAGACCTCGTTGGGTCCACCGATCGCAGGCCGTCCCTGGCGATATCGCCAAGCCGGCTTGCGCTTTGGTAGCTTGACCCGGATCGACAGCCCTTCGTCTCGGTAGATCCGGTAGGTGCGCTTGTGGTTCACCTTCCAGCCCTCCCGTCGCAGCAGGATGTGTAGCCGGCGATAGCCGTAACGGACCCGCGCGGCGGCCAGCTCCTTCAGCCGCATGCGCAGCGCCACCTGCGGATCCGACCGCTTCCTGTAACGCTGGGACGAACGGCCGAAGCCGGTGGCCTGACAGGCCCGACGCTCGCTGATGTCGTAGGCCACCTGCAAGTGACCGGCGACTTCACGGCGAACGACGGGCCTCACCACTTTCGTTTGAGCACGTCCTGCAGCATCGAGCGGTCCAGCGTCAGGTCAGCAACCAGCCGCTTGAGCTTGCTGTTCTCGTCCTCCAGCTGCTTCAGCCGACGGATCTCCGGCACGCCCATCCCGACGAACTGCTTCTTCCAGCGGTAGAACGTCGGCTCGGACACGCCCATCTTCCGGCAGACTTCGTCCACCGTCGCGCCGTTCTCCGCCTGCCGTAGGGCAAAGGCGATCTGCTCGTTCGTGAAGCGTTTGCGAGGCATGGCATCCACCCTCCTTCAGGTTTCAGGATGCCCGAAAAACTTGCGCTCGGCCTGGACCAGTTTGCTGGGTCAGGGTCAATGCCGGCCGCATCCTTCGAGTGCGCCAGGATGAGGGCCATTCACCCTTCACGCCGCTGGCCGAACCGATGCGTCGCGGCGGGCTCGCCACGGCATGTATCGCCATCGTGTCCGACAGCCCGACGCACCGGATCACATGGGAGGGGCGGATCAAGGCGTTTCGCGATCCCGAGCCCGGGGAACTCGCGGCCTATGCCGAGCGCGGTTTCATCCGGTTGCACGCGCTTGTGCGCGAGCAGGGGCTCAGGATCGTCCGCACCGCGGCCGACCTCGACGCTGCGCGCTCCGAGGCCCCGATGGTGCTGGTTGCAGCAGAGGGAGCCGATTTTCTCGAAGGCGACCTCGGCGGCCTGGAGGTGGCCTACCGAAGAGCCGTCCTGCGCCATCTGCAACTGACCCACTACCGGGTGAACGCCCTCGGCGACATACAGACCGAGCCGCCGGTACACGGGGGCCTGAGCGCCTTCGGGGCTGAGGTGATCCGGCGTTGCGAGGCGCTTGGCGTCATCGTGGACGTGGCGCACGGCACCGAGGCTCTCGTGCGTCAGGCGGCCGAGGTGGCGCGCAAGCCGCTCGTCCTGTCGCATACGTCGCTCACAACCATGCCCACGCCTCGCACCCGCCGTATCACACCGGAGCATGCCCGGATCGTCGCGGGGACAGGAGGCGTTATCGGCATCTGGCCACCGGCGAGCCTGTTTCCTGATCTCGACGCACTGGCGGAGGGCATCACCCGCATGGCGGATGTGGTCGGTCCAGCCCATGTCGGGATCGGCTCGGACATGATGGGACTGGTCGGCCCGAGCGCGCTACCAGACTACACGAGCCTGCCGGATCTGGCAGCCATCCTCCTCACACGTTTCTCGCTCGACGAGACAGCCGGCATTCTAGGGGGCAACTACCTGCGCGTAGCGAAAGCCTGCCTCGCGGCTTGAAGAGCGGCTGTACTGCTGCTTTCGGGAAGGGCTGGGAGGAGCAGAAGCGACCGGGTTGGGTCGGGGTCGGAAGGACCGCTCAGGGTGGTTTTCTGCCTATCTGCTTTCGGGCGATTGAATGAAAAAAGACACCGCCGTTGCGCCGTTCACGGCAGGGGACGACCGCCCGCAACATCTGGGAGAGGGGACATCACCCGAATAAGGCGGAGATGCGCCCTCTCGCGTAGCTCCGTCGCCCTTTAACGATGGTGCTTGATCCCACAGGAACGCCCGCCACCTGCTCATTTCCGAGGAGCTAGGACACAGGTTCCATAGCTCCATTCGGCATCTTTTCGGTTTTCCTTAAAGCTGAGCACCTTAAAGCCAGAACTGAACTGCGGATACTTACTGGTATCTGCATGAATATCTCCGTCTCTGAGGCGCTTCCAGCACTCCACATTTGCTTGCGCGGCTGCATATGCTGGGACCGAAAGCATCACAGTGCAGATAATAACGGTCATATACACTTTATTTGTCATATGATTATCCTTGATATTGCCGAGGGCGATCAAATCATAGCGATATGGGCATTGTTTCTGCGAAGACCAGGAAGACTTGGGTGCTCGTATGCATTACATCATCCGAGATGGAGATTAGCAACCGGGTGCCTCAATGCGCATGCTCCTCGTGGCCGCAACAATAGGTATGACCATTTCAGCCGCGGCTCACGCCGAAACCTGGCAGCCGGTCAGCAAGACAGCGATGTCGATCACCGGGAAGGTGATTTTCACGAAACACAAGATCACCTTCCAGAATGGCCAATCCCTCCCGATTGAGGCAGCATCCGAGGACGGGATCGATGGGCAGTTGTTTAAGGTGCTAAAGCCGGCTGACCCGGTGCTCCTACAAGGTAACATGCTGTGTGGGCGATCGACGGTGAAATACTTGCTGATCGTCGGACAGGAAGGAACAGGCAGAGATCTGAGCGTCTATGATGGGAAGGGGAAGCCCACGCAGGAGACGTCATCCTGCGCCTCATATTCCTATCAGGTCGGCCGATAGCAGTTGCAGGTAATTTTATTTGCAGCGGTTGGCGTCCATTACTTCGACCGTGGCTATCGTAAGCGCAGCGACAATTGAGCCGGACGATTTGCCCTGCTCCTGCAAAGCTCGCAATGTGGCGGTGATGGCGGCCAAACATTCGCGGGGATCGTTGGCTTCGACGAACGGCGCAGCCGCGTCGCGTGACGCATGTCGTGATATCGGCCGCCTCGTTCGTTCGTTGAGCGTTGGAGGCACCAGGTTGGTCTGCTTTCGAGGCGATGGCCCCGGAGATGCAAGATCCGATGAGGGTCGGGATCAGAAGGGCTGCTCGGGGTGAATATCGACTGGTCCGCTTCTGAGCAGAAAGACATAGAAGCGGACATTATCACCGAGCCCGCACCCGACCCGTGGCGGCCGGGCCGGTTGAGCAGCGCTTGTCGCAGGCGGTCCCACACCATTAGGTCGCGGCTTATTTCCTGGGCGGCAACTCCCAGAACGTGCTCGAGCGCAGCACGGTCGGACGTTCGAGACCGATCGCCCTCCGGCTTGGTCCGTTCAGGCGAAAGCAGCGGTGCCATCGCGGTCCCGAGGCGATCGAGAAGGAGCGGTCTCGCCAGCGCCTCTCATCCCGCCAACCGCATTTATGGGAGGCTTCAATTGTGCGGGAACTCTTCGGACAAGCGCGTGAGGCGCATCAGATCGACCTTAAAGTTGGCCAGCCGTGGGATCTCGCTCACGTAGAAGATCTGGGTGGGAACCATGTGATCTGCCGTCAAAGCTGCGATCTCGGCCCTGATGAACGCCTGCGAAGGGCGGTGGGCACCAGTGGCCTTGACGTAGACGGCGATGGTGTCGGCTTCGCCGTCCGCCGCCGTGGCGACGGCGACGGCCTCGTCGATGCCTTGAATGGCTTGCATCGCCAGCTCGATGTCGCCGAGATCTGCCCAGAGACCTCGGATCTTGACCCGTCTGTCGACCCGTCCAGCGTATTCGAAGAGCCCATCCGGCCGCAGCCGGACCAGATCGCCCATCGAATAGATGCGTGAGGCTGCATCCTCTGGGTCTTCAATGAAAGGTCCGCCGGCGATTCGGCCGTTCTGCCAAGCGCCGAGGGCCATGGCACCCCGGACGACGAGCTGCCCGACATTCTCCTCGCTCCCCTGTTCGAACGGCAGGAGCGTGACCCTGCGGCCGGGCAGGAGATAGCCGACGGGAACCGTCTCGCCTTCGATCTTGTCGTCTTCGACGAACCAGCTGAACACCGCCCCCGCCTCGACCGACCCCATCGTCACGCTGATATGACAGGTCGGTGGCAGCTTGGCGCGGAACAGGGCGATGTCGCTCGCCAGGATCCGTTCCCCGTGCAGGTCGAGCACGCGGAGGGAGCGGAAGGCCTGCTCGATGCCGTCGATCGCCAGGATCATCCGCAGGGCGGAGGGGACGAAGCTGAGGATCGTCACCTGCTCGCGCGCGATGATACCGACAAGCTGAGATATGCCGCTGCCGCGAACATCGAGGAGCCGGATCTTCGCGCCGGTTCCCAGCGCCGCGAAAGCATCCCGCGATCCACCGGTGCTCAGGGAGGCCAGACCGAGGATCACGTCGTGCTGGTTGATGTGGAACATGTCGACGAAGTGTTGCAGAGCCTGACCGCCGTACCGGCCTCCGCTCACGATGCCCTTCGGTCGACCAGTACTGCCGGAGGTGAAGCTCACGAACAGCGGGGCATCAGGATCGTGCCTGTGCGGTGGTCTCGCCGTGTCGGCGGGCGCCGTCAGATCGACGGGGATCACCGGGAGGCCGGACGACGTGTAGAGGTCGTCGAGACTCTCCGATCGCGGGGTCAGGATCAGGGCCGCGCCGGATTGATCGAAGATCGCCTTTTGCCGCTCGATCGGATGGCCAGAATCGATGGGCACCACGATGCGCCCGGACATCGCCGCCGCCATGATGATCACGGTCGATTCGCAGGTATGGCCGCAGACGGAGGTGATCACGTCTCCGGGGCTGGTCCGGTCCAGAATTCGTTCGCACAGGGCGAACACGTTGCGCAGGAAGACGCTGTAGGTGAGGGAGCGCGCCCCGTCGTCGACGGCGACCTTGTCCGGATGGCGGGCTGCGATCGTTTCGATCACGGCGATACCGCCGGTCTCCCGAAAGGCGGCAGCCAGTGCGGCGTCGTAGGGCCAGTCCTGAGGGCCTGCGCGGTCGAGGGGCACCGCTCCGCCCTGCAACCAGGAAAGGGCGTCCGCCGAACGGGGATCATGGACTGGCATGGGCGATTGCGTCCTGGGCTTCATCGAGGCCTACGCCGTGCCTGACGGCATCGGATCGGGGATCGCCGGACCATGGGACGGCCCGATCCCGCCGTGGGCACCGGCCGCAGGCTCCCGGCGGGTCCAGGCCGGACGGCCGCGCGCCGCTGCCGTTTCACCGGCCGCCACCGGATCGGCGCAGTGGAGGTACCGGGTGGTGGACCGGACGCCGAGACCGCGCAGCAGATCGTCGAACATCGCGACGCGGGCGGTCTCGGCCTGCCAATTCGTCAGACTGAGCGAGAGGCCGTTCTGATCCAGATGGGCCGAGACGTGGGTCCCGGAGGAAGAAGCGAAGCAGGCCACGTCCTGCACGCTGCCTTCCCGCCCGAAGGAGACCGGCCGCGGCTTCCACGACACCGTGAGCGTCGGGTCGCAAGATTGGCGGGACTTCAGTCGCGCCATCAGGCGATGCCTCACGGGGCTCTGCCCGATCATCTTGTTCAGGTTGCCATCCCAATCCTCATCCACCAGCCGCCTCGCCCGGGTCGCAATGGACCTCGCGGTCGAGGTGGGCTCGTCCCCCGCGCCCACATGGACCGGCAGCATGACCGATCCCGCGCCGAAACCGAAGCCGTTAAAGGCTGCAAGGCGGCTTCGCATCACCTGCAGATTCAGGAGGACGGGATGAGCGAAGGGTGCGCGAGCCGCGCGGGCGACCGCCAAGCTGGCGGACGCGGCCAGCAGGCTGCCGAAGCCGCCGAGCTCCGACTGGACCCTGCTCAGAAGCGGCATCACCTCCGCCAGGGGAACTGTGGTCCAGACGACCCCCGGCTCGGAATCGTGAGTGGCGATCGAAGCGAAGCTCCGGCCTTGCAGAGCGAGAAACCCCGGCAACCATGATCGGAAGCTGCGCGGCGAGGTCGCGGGGCGCGGATCGAGCTTGGGAGGGTGGTAGTCCGTGGCTTCCACCTCGGCCACTACGGTGCCGAGGAAATGAAGCATCGAGTAGCCGTCGGCGATGGCGTGGGCGAACACCGCCCGCAACCAGACGTCCCGACCGGCCTGTTTCAGGTCGTAGGACCAGGGCCTTCCCTGGGGGCCGACCCTGAACGCCAGCGAGAAGGCCGGGTCGTGATGGGGCCCCAACGGAGCGGTGGCATCGCACACCGAGCGGGGCTTGCCGTGCCGCCAGACCAAGCGCTGCCGCAGCAGGGGGAAGCGCAGGGCCGCCCGGTGGAGAGCATCCTCGACCTCGGCGACATTGCGTCCTTCGAGGCGGGCCATGATCCCGCACGGGATGCCCGCGCCCACGGCATCGAGGGCTGCATGCATCGCCGCCAGGGGCCCCAGTGCTTCAAGCAGGCCAATGTCGCCTGTCTGGGCCGGTTCGCCTGGGGCCCAAGGGAAGAGAGGCGGCTTGGCCATGGCGATGACCCTCAGCCCCTCGGGAGATTGGCTTCAGGCTGCGGCGCCGGCCGATAATCGCCCGCGAACTCGGCGAAGGTGTAATGCCGGGGCGCCGTGAGGTTCAGCCGCGCCCGGTGGGCAGAGAGCGGTTGATCAAGGCCGGTCTCCCATGGAAGCAGATCGAGGAGTTCTGCCGCCTTGCCCCTTCGGTAAGCCTCGCGGATGGCCGGCAGGGCGGCGGCCTCGCCGTTTCGGTGTGGGTGGAGAAGGCCGAGCAGGACGAGCGCCAACATCCCCCGATGGCCGGTCTGGGCATAGCGGAATGCGAGGAGGCAGATTTCCCCGAGGTGGTCAGGACCGTAACCCGTCAGGACGTGCCTCAGGTCGTGGCAGCAGTCCCAGCGTTCTCGGAACCACGCCCTGTCCCCGGTCTCCACCGGGCGGCCGAGCTTCGCGATGAGATTGAGATACACACCCTCGTTGAAGGAATGCTTCTCCATGAACTCCAAATAGCAGCGTCCCAGGGCGTCCTTCGGCTGGGCCGCCAGCACATCCCGGTCCGCCAGCAGGCGCGCGCTGGGCGGCTGCGTGCGCAGAAGGTTGCGCCCTTCGGAGGTCGCCGCGAAAGCCCTGTAGATCGCAGCGAAGGTGCGGCCCTCTGTGGCTAGGAGAAACCGCACGCCGTTCAACAGCCTGCGCTTCGGGCTTACCATCAGCATGATGAGATACTTGACCGATCTCACCGCATTCCGATGCCAAGCGACTTCGGTCATGGCCTCCGAACTCATTTCGACCAATTGCCCTTAGACCTGCACCCGCCCATCGCGATCACGTATTCGCTTAAGGAAACCAATTTTTTCTGTCAAGACTTCCATGAATACTAGGAGGTCCTTAGCGATCTCATTATTAACAACGCCGATAAAGTAGATCCGAAAGAATGCGAAGGCGCTGGTGATTGTCACTATCACGACCGAATAGATCAGTATCCCGAGGGCACAGACTCCGCCGGCAATGGCCCAGTACGAGGCTGTGAGAAGCACGAGGTTTTCTTTCACCAGCATGATGCTGCCGAGCATGACCATCGTCGAGATTGATGCCGGCAACGCCATCCAAAGCAAGATCTTCGGGTCGAAGCCGATCGTGCGGCGCATCCATCTCCAAGTCACGGGAATGAGCATGTACAGTCGTAGGGAGCCAGCCGCGGCAATTCCAACAATTCCCAGCCTGGAGCCCAAAAATCCGAGGATAATGGTGGCGGAAAATTCGAACAGAGAGAGTTTCAGCAGCAGATCATTGCGGTCCGCGCCGAACAAGGCTGTGGAGACGATGGCCTGAAAATACAGTGCCGGCGCGATCCAGCACATGAAGGGCAAGATCCCCGCGAGGTCGTTCCATTTCGCGCCGAGCATGACGGGTAGGACGATATCCGCCAGCGCGAACAGACCGGCGAAGGCTGGGAACAGGAGGGATGAACAGAGGAATGCGGCAATCATCAATTCCGCGCGGAAGCGCTGCGGTTGACTGCGTAGGCGTGGGAGGACTGCGTAGGCGATCGCGAGGATCGGGCCGATGGTGATCTGGATCAGGAGTAGGATGATCTGGCCGCCGATCCGTAGAGACGCCAGCGCCGCCGGGCCGAGGCTGAGGCCGGCGATGAAATCGAAGCCGCGGTTGTTGAGAAAGCCGATCACGCCACTCATCCAAAGCCGCAGGGATCGCGGCCCAATCGCCTGCCATTCGGTCCGGATCAGACGGGGGCGGGGGCGATACGGGGTCATCGCCCAGGAGAGGAGAGCGACCGTGCAGGCCTGGACGATGGCGGCGAGGATGAGGGGATCGCCGGGGCTGCCGCCGGCAATCGCGCCGAAGCCGGCACCCGAGGCGAGGACGGTGGCGACGATGGTCCGGAGCGCGATAGGACGAAAGCGCTTCCGACGCTGAAGCAGCGCATCCGGCACCTGACCCAAGCCGTTCGCCAGCGGACCGACCGCGAGCAGCCGGAGCAGGGGCTCGATCCTCGGCTCGCCCATCACGGCGGCCATCGGTCCCGCAAGGGCGAGCATGGCCGCGGCGATGACCGCCCCGTTGCACATGGCGAGGGCGAAGGCCGTATCGACGGTGGGACGGCGCAACCGCTTCTCTTGCAGCAGGCTGCGCTGGACCCCGAGATCGGTGAGCGTCTGGATCAGTTCCGTGACCAGCAGCGCGAGGAGGGCTACCCCGAGCTCGGACGGCCCAGCAGCCCACCCCGCGGCGATGAGCAAGAGGAACCGAAGCGTCCGGTCCACATAGGCGGCTGCGATCATGGCCAGAGTGGCCGTTATCGGCCGCATCCGGGGGCGGCGCAGGAATTTCGGCCCCGCCATGGCCTAGGCTTCGCCGACACGGTCGCGGTGCCGCGCGGCCTTGAGGAACAGCGACCTCAAGGCTGCGGAATGCTCCGGGGCGAAGATGGTGAAGTGATCGGCCTCGATGCGCTCCACCGTGAGATCGGGACAGAGGGCGCGCCACCGGTGGAGGGAAGACTGGGAGTCGAAATCCGTTCCGGCAATGATCGTGGTGGGCACGGCACAGGTTCCGCCGCTCCAGCGCTGAATCGCCCGACCGCGCGTGACCGCACAATATTCGCGTGTCCTCTGAACGACCCAGGCCGGATCGCGCGTGGCGCGGGACGCCACGATGAAGTCCCGCGCGGTGCGAAAGGCGCCGACGAACAGCAGGCCAAGGACCCAGAGGGTCGCACACCGCTCGAGGAAGAGCGTGGCCCGGGCCGGATCCGCCCCGCCGGATGTGGCTCCGCGCCGACCGACGGCGTGAAGGGCACGCCTGACCGTCCGCTTGAACAAGGCGAGCTTCGATGGGGACAGCAGGGGATCGATCAGGACAAGGGATTGAACCTCATGGCCCTGTTCGCCGAGATGCCGCGCGATCTCGTGGGCCACGACCGCCCCGTAGCTGACGCCCGCCAGGACGAGATTGCCGCGAATCCCACTTTCCAGGATCCGTTGCGCCAAATGTTTGGCAACGGCACCGATCTCGGTCTGCAATTCGCAGGGCGCCTCGATACCGGGGAGCGGTTCGGAATGAAACGGCTCGGTATCGGCAATGGCATCGAGGAATGACAGAAAATGGAGCTCTTCGCCGAACAAGCCGGATAAGATGATGCGCGTATCGCCTCCCGTTGCACCGGACGCCGATTTCCCGGCATCGCGTGATAAGCCTTGAATAATTTCTGATATTTTGTTCGCTGCGCCGATTTTGCTTAAGTTTACGCTGATATTCAGGGCCATTTCGACCTTGAAGAAGATCTCCATTGCCTTAAGGGAGCTGACGCCCGCCTCAAGCAGAGTGACATCATCCGAGAATGGTTGGCCCGACATGCATTCGGACCAAATTTTTCGGAAAGCTATATCGACTTCGTTTCCGATCATGGCGCCGATCTATCCAACAGAATTCGAATGGTCCAGATACCACCTGAGAATTGGGTTTACGGCGTTTGCTCGACCGAGGAGCGTCCGTGATGCGTCTCGTTTCGATCGGGACGACCAGCTGGAACGAATTTTGGCGAAGCGACCTCGCCTGTCGGGCAGCGGTAGTGGACCTTGGGGGAGGAGTTGTCCTTCCTCGTACCGCTGCACCCCGCGGCCTGCCGATCGGCACGTGCTAGCCCGCGACACCCGTCTCGTTCGTTAAAGTGTAGCCGCGTTGGGCCGATGCATTGCTCGCCGGTCCGAGGAACACGGGCGACCGCGTGATCTATGTCTACCGCGGTCGGGTACCGAGTAGCCGCGTCGCCGCGACGGAGTTGACCGTCCTGCCCCTCGTCTGGCGAGGCGCATCAGTCCTGCAACGGAACGGCGTCGGCTTGCAGGATACCCCGCGGTGAAGCGGATCATATCCGCCGGATGCAATGCCACGCCGGAAGACGCGTTGGCCGCGCTCCGCCAAGAGGTTCGGGGGCGGGTAGGGTGACCGCTTTCGGGATGCTCATGTCCGCGCGGACGCGACCGGGTTGGGTCGGAAGCGGGAGGGCCGTTTCCCTACGAACGACCCAGATGCGATCACGATGAGCTGCAGGCACGACGCCATCTTTTCAGTCGGTGGAGTGCTTCGGCCTCAGCATCGACCAAGGTCGACTCTCGGGGTTCATGAATGTGGACGATAGGGTCGTTCGTTGGACTAAGTTCCTCCCGGACGACCCATAGGCGAGTTTGGGGGGGAAGCGCATTCGAGCCGT
Source organism: Methylobacterium sp. J-067 (assembly GCF_022829465.1). Classification (GTDB taxonomy): domain Bacteria; phylum Pseudomonadota; class Alphaproteobacteria; order Rhizobiales; family Beijerinckiaceae; genus Methylobacterium; species Methylobacterium litchii. The sequence continues at coordinate 33,885 of NZ_JAKSXZ010000067.1, read as the reverse complement.
TGACACAATGGCATTAGCGGTCGTGCCCAAGCATCGGCATGACATCTGGCTCGATCTGCACAAGCTAAACGGTACCGCTCAGGCGCGGTGCCGTGACTGTTCTACGATTGCGCAAACCTGCCGAAGTGCCCGTTCTCAATCTCATCACCTCGCACTTGGCACGGGCGAGCCGCGAAGACCTGTAAATGGCATGTGTCAGTATGCGACGTCTGAGGCCTGAGCCGCGACCAGGATGCGCCGAGCTTTGTAGACGAACGGATAATCGATGAACTGGCCGTCGACGCGGATCGCCGCCGAGCCCGTACGTTCCGCCTCCTCGAAGGCCGCGACGACTTTAGTCGCCCAGGTGATCTGATCGGCGGACGGCGAGAAGGCTGCGTGCACCATGGTGATCTGATCCGGGTGGATACAAAGCTTACCCTGGAAGCCCATGGCCCGCGCCCTGGCAGCCGAGCGTGCGAAGCCGTCCGTGTCCGGCAGGTTGACCCAGACCGTATCGATCGGCGGCTCGAGGCCCGCCGCCCGCGAGGCCAGCACCATGGCGGCGCGGTAGGGGGCGAATTCGGCCTCGTCAGCCGACCATGCGATGTCCAGGTCGAGGGTGAAGTCGCCCGCCCCGAAGGCGAGGCGGTGCACCCGGGTACCGGCCTCGGCGATGGCGCGGACATTGGCGAGCCCGATGCCAGTCTCGATGATCGGCAGGAGGTCGAGGGCCCCAGGTTCCAGTCCTTGCTCCCGCTCGATCTGCTCCACGAGCCAGACCGCGGTGCGCAACTCGTCGGCCCGCTCGATCTTTGGGATCACGAGCCCGTCGACGCCGGCCCGCACCGTCGCGACGATGTCGCCGTAGCCGTACTCCGTGGAGAGAGGGTTCACCCGGACATAGCCCCGGGCCTTCCGCGGCCGCTGGAGCGCCTCCACCACGACGGCCCGAGTGGCGATCTTCTCCGCAGCGGGACAGGCATCCTCGAGATCGAGGATGACGGCGTCGGCGCCTAGGGAGAGCGCCTTCTCCGTGCGCCTCGCATGGTTGCCGGGGGCGAACAGGAACGAGCGGTAGAGGGACATGCCGGTAGTCCTTGATGGTTAGTCTGTCAGCCTCGGCCCGCACCGAGCCGGGCCACGCGCCTGTCGACGGCCAGGAGCAGCGCGCCCGCCCCGGTCGCGACAGTGACGAGGAACAGGGCGAGGGCGATCAGCAGACGGACGTCGTTCGTCTCCATTGCCCGGATCACCATGTGTCCGAGACCTCGTTGCGAGGCGAACATCTCGCCGATCAGCGTGCCGAGGAGGGTCAGGGAGAAGCCTACCCGCAGGCCGGAGACGATGCCGGGCAGGCAGGCGGGCAGAATGATGTGGCGGGCGGTCGCCAAGGGGCCGAGCCGGAGCGAACGCGCGGTCCGGAAATAGACCGGCCGCACGCCCCGGACCGCGGCCATGGTGAACAGGGCGACCGGCACGATCCCGTGGATGGCGCCGAAGGCGACCCGCGCGGGCATGCCGAGGCCGAAGAACAGCAGGATCACCGGGTAAAGGGTGATCTTCGGGATTGAGTAGAGCGCCGTCAGGATAGGTTCCGCGACCTCGCCGGTCAGGCGGTGGGCACCCAGCATCATGCCGATCGCCAGTCCGCTCGCCCAGGCGATGGCCAGCGCCAGCGAGAAGGCCCTAGTCGTCTCCCAGACACTCGCCCGGAACTCGGGATCCGCGAAGAGCCCGCCGAGATAGCCGATCGTATCGACGGGGCCGGTGAGGACCTGCGGGCCGACCCAGCGCGCGGCCAGTGCCCAGAGCGCGGCGGAGGCGCCCACGAGGACGACGGTATCCAGAGGCCCGGCGATGCGACCGGTCTTGAGAGGCTTGGCCGCGGGCGTCACGGGGAACCTCCTCAGCGGGTCAGGCGCGCGTGGAGCCGCTTCTCGTGCGACCACAGCAGCATGTTCACGGTGACGACCGCGCAGATCAGAATCAGCATCAGGCCGTACATCGTGGCCGTCTCGAAGCTCTGGTAGGCAAAAGCGATCCGGTAGCCGAGACCGGAGCCCGAGAGGATGAACTCCCCAGCAACGACGCCGATGAAGGCGTAGACGATCGTGAGCTTGACGCCTGTGAAGAGGTAGGGCGCGGCGGCCGGCAGGATGACGAGGCGCAGCGTCTCCATGCGCGTCAAGCGCAGGCTTGCCGCCGTGCGCAGCAGGATCGGGCGCACGCTCAGGAAGCCGTCGACGGAGGCGATGGCCATCGCCACGAACGCGAACACGAAGGCTACCGCTACGAGGGGCCAACGGTTCAGCCCGAACAGCACGATGAACAGAGGATAGAAGATGAAGGACGGCACTGCGTAGTAGCTCGCCAGGAACGGGTCGGCGGCCCGCTTGAGCCGGGGCAGCCGGTAGAGCAGCACGCCTAGCGCGAAGCCTGCGACGACGGAGAGAAGGGCCGCGCCCGCCACCGTCGCGAAGGTGACGAGGATGTCGCGGGTGTACTCGCCGGAGGTGAGGATGCGCAGCGCGGAGGTGGCCATCTCGCTCGGAGGCGAGAGACTGAACCGGTCGATGGCGCCCAGGCGGCAGGCCGCCTCCAGGGCGCCGAGCGCGGCGGCGATGATGCCGGTACGAAGGAGCCCGGCCCGGGTCACGGCGCGGCCCGCATCGCCTTGAGGGATTCCTCGCGCAATTGCCGCCAGATCCGCGCGGTGATCGCGCCGAAGCCAGGATCGGCGGCGAGGCGGCTGTCGCGATCGCGGGCCCAGCCGGTCTCGATCACGTCGATGAACCGGCCGGGCCGGGCGGACATCACGCCGATCCGATCGGAGAGCAACGCCGCCTCGTCGAGAGAATGGGTGATGAGGAGGATCGTAGCGCCAGTCTCGCGCCACAGGCGAAGCAACTCGTCGCCCATGAGGAGCTTCGTCTGCTGATCGAGGGCGCCGAAGGGCTCATCGAGAAGGATCAGACGGGGGCGCATCACCAGGGTGCGGGCGATGCAGACCCGCTGTCGCATTCCGCCGGAGAGCTGCGCTGGGAAGGCGCTCGCGAAGTCCGACAGGCCGATGAGGGCGAGCGCCTCTTCCACGCGCGGGCGCAGTTGGGCCTCGGGCGTCTTCAGCCGGCGCAGCCCGAAGGCAGCGTTGTCGAACACGCTGAGCCAGGGGAAGCTCGAATCCTCCTGGAACACGACCCCGACCCCATCCGGGACCGTGCCCGCGACCGGCTTTCCCTCGAAGGTGACGCTGCCCGCGCTAGCCGGGGAGAGCCCGGCTAGGATGTCGAGGAGGGTGGACTTGCCGCAACCCGAAGGCCCGACCACGGAGAAGAACTCGCCCGGCGCGAGGTCGAGATCCAAGGGGCCCAGCGCCTGAAGCGGAGGCCGTCCGTTGGCACCCGGGAAGATCCGCGTCAGGCCGCGAACGGCCACGTGCGCCGCCTGCGCCGTCACGGGCTCGCCGAGGGGGATCTGCGCATGCAGGCCCATCGCCGCCTCACTTGCGCTTTAGGTCGTCGGGCAGGGCGACCTCCGAGACCACCTTCGCCCAGTCGATCGGCTTGTCGTCGACCGCCCCGACGCTCTGCAACGTCCGCAGGGAGGTCTCGAGGCCCTCGTAATCGATGTCGCCCCGGCTCCAGTAGTTCACGCCCTTCACGGTCAGGACGTTCTGGACCGCCTCGCGAAAGATCTCAGGCTCCATCCGGAACTCCTTCGCCGCGATAGCGGCTGCGGCGTTCGGATCGGCGTAAATGGCATCGACCCCGCGGCGGCGGGCCTCGATGATCGCGCGGACGAGGTCAGGATGCTTTTCGAGGAAGTCGGTGCGCACGATGCCGACCGTCTGCGAGATCTTCGGAATGAAATCGGCTGAGTTGAACAGCAGGCGGTAATTGCCCTTCTCCCGGCTCCAGATCGGCTCCTGGGTCCAGGCTACGTCGACCCCCTTCTCCCGCAGGGCGGTGAGGCTCGGGCCCACACCGCCGACCGCGCGCTTGTCGACCTTCACCCCCGTCACTCGGATGATCTCGGAGAGCACCGTGTCGGTCCCTCCCTTGGGTGAGGAGTAGCCGACAGCGAGGCCGTTGAGGTCTTCGGGGCGCTTGACCCGGTCGTCATCCTTCCGGGCGATCCAGAGGATGTCGCCCACCGTGTTCACGGCGGAATTGACGATCCGGATCGGCAGGCCCTGCTTGATCGCCGCGATGGCCGCCGAGGTGGCGACTTCACCGTAGGGAAGGTCAGAGGCCAGCGCATTGCGCACACTGGTGCCGCCGCCCTGAGAGGTGAGGAAGCCTGGTGTTTCTATGCCGGCGGCCTTGAAGGCATCCTTCGCCTTCGCGACCGCGTAGGGCACGCCGTACATCGACACGCCGTAATGGGTCACGGTGATCTCGGCCGCGGGGGCGGCACGGGCGGCGAGGCCCGTGCCGAGCGCGAGCGTAACGGCAGCCATACGGCGCCAGCCTGCGAGCATCGCTTCCTCCCATGTCCGGCCGACGATTCGGGGCCGTGCCGCGTCCGCGCGGCTGTGCGGCGGGTCTGATGCCTACCGTCGGCAAGAAACCTGACACGCCCTCTGTTTGCATGCAACAGGAGATCAAATCACCGATTTTGACACTCGGACCAGCTTGTCATAGCCGCCTGATAATGAGATTGCATACAACCTGACCGACGCGGCCGATACGAGCCGCGCGGCGGAGGGAACGCGGAGCGGCGATGGACAAGCTCATCATCGAGGTGCGCGCCAACGAGTACATGCCCCGGGACGTGAACCCGAATGTGCCGTTCACGCCCGCGGAACTCGCCCGCGACGCCGCCGCGGTCGAGGCGGCCGGCGCCTCGATAATCCATTTCCATGCCCGGGACGACGACGGCGCCCCCGCCCATGCCTACGAGCGCTACCGGGACTCGATCCGAGCGATCCGCGAGGCGAGCCGGCTCATCGTCCACCCGACACTCGGCCAGATCACGATCAAGGGCGACGAGGCCCGGGTGGCGCACATCCCGCGCCTCGTGGCCGACGGGCTGAAGCCGGAATTCGGCTCGGTCGATCTCGGCAGCACCAACATCGACATCTACGATTACGAGACGAAGAGCTTTACCTCGCAGGATAAGGCCTACGTCAACTCCACCCGCACGCTGACCTTCCTTCTGAAAGCCTTCCAGGAGGTCGGGGTCCGCCCGGTGATCGCCTGCTGGAGCGTACCGTTCGTGCGCACCATCGACGCGTTCGTCGATATGGGCCTGCTGCCGGAGCCGGTCTTCGCCCTGCTGATTCACAGCGGCGGCGGACAATTCGGTGCCCACCCGCCGACGCCCGCGGGGCTGCGGGCCTATCTCGACTGCCTCCCGCCGCGAAACATCGTCTGGTCGGTCTCGGCCAAGCCCGGCAACTTGTTCGCCACTGCGGCGCAGGCGATCCAGCTCGGCGGCCACGTCTCGATCGGCATCGGCGACCATACCTATGCCGAACTCGGCACCCCGACGAACGCGGAGCTGGTCACGCGGATCGTAGAAATCGCCCGCGCCTGCGGTCGGACGGTCGCCACCCCGGACGAGGCCCGCCGCATCCTCGGGCTCGACCCGCGCTGAACCCATCCACGAACAGGTTTGAGGACAGGATATGAGCGAGGCTAAGGTCACCACGTCCCGCGACGGCGCTCTGACCGGTCTGAAGGTGCTCGACATTGGCACCTTCATCGCCGCGCCCTTCGCCGCGACCCTGATGGCCGAGCACGGGGCCGACGTGCTGAAGGTCGAGTTGCCGAATGTCGGCGATCATGCCCGCCGCCTCGGCACCCCGAGCGAGGCCGGCGACACCTTCGTGTGGCTGAGCGAGGCTCGCAACAAGCGTTCCGTCACCCTCGATCTGCGCAAGCCCGAGGGCGTCGACCTGTTCAAGCGCCTCGTCGCCCAGGCCGACGTGGTTTGCGAGAACTTCCAGGCCGGCACACTGGAGAAGTGGGGGATCGGCTGGGACGAGCTGAGGGCGGTGAACCCGAAAATCATCCTGCTGCGCATTTCCGGCTACGGGCAGAACGGTCCCTATGCCAACCGCCCCTGCTTCGGCCGCATCGCCAATGCCTTCGGCGGGATCTCCTTCCTCTCGGGCGAGGCCGACCGGCCGCCGGCCCAGCCGGGTTCAGCCACCCTCTCGGATTACATGGCTGGGCTGTTCGGTGCCTACGCGGTGCAGCTGGCGCTGCGCGCCCGCGACCGGGACGGGAAAGGCCAAGTGATCGACGTCGCCCTCTACGACGGCATCTTCCGCATCCTCGACGAGGTCGCCCCCGCCTACCAGAAGGGCGGCTACGTCCGCCGCCGGGACGGGGCCGAGACGCCCATCGTCGTGCCTCACAGCCACTTCCCGACCAGCGACGACCGCTGGATCGCCATCGCCTGCACCAACGACCGCATCTTCGGTCGCCTCGCCACGCTGATGGAGCGGCCCGACCTCATGGAGGACCCGCGCTACGCCACCAACGCGGCGCGCCTGAAGAGCCGGGGCGCGGTCAACGGCATGATCGCCGACTGGACCTCGACCATGACACGCGACGAGGCGCTGTCGCGCTGCTCCGAGGCCGAGGTGCCCTGCGGCCCGGTCTACGGCATCGACGAGATCTTTGAGGACCCGCACTACGCTGCCCGCGGCAACATCCTGCGGGTCGAGGATCCCCGCATCGGGGAAATCGCGATCCCGAACGTCGTTCCGACCCTGACCGGCACGCCCGGCGCGGTGCGCTGGCTCGGGCCGACGCTCGGTGAGCACACCGAGACGGCCTACGGCGAGTGGCTCGGTCTGACGCCTGAACAGGTCGCCGACCTGCGCAGCCGCGGCGTCGTCTAGGTGCGGGCGCGATGACCCAGCCCATCGCACAGGCGCTGAGCGCGCGGCTGCGCGACATGATCCTCGCGGGGGAATTCCAAGCGGGCCAGCACCTGCGCGAGGTGCAGCTCGCCCAGCTGTTCGGCGCCTCGCGCACTCCCGTCCGGCTGGCGCTGGCCGCCAACGAGAAGGACGGGCTCCTCGAATACAGCCCCAACCGCGGCTACGTGGTGCGGCCCTTCGCCGGGGAGGACATCGCCGCCGCCTTCGAGATGCGGGCGCAGATCGAAGGTCTCGCTGCCCGCAAGGCCGCCGAGCGCGGGCTCTCTCCGGAGGCCGCCCGCCGCATCGCCGAGACGATCGACACGGATGCCCGGGTCCTCTCCGGCGACGCCCCCCTCGACGACGGGGCCAGGGAGGCGTGGCGGGCCAACAACGCCGTGTTCCACAAAACGATCATCGAGGCCGCCGACAACCGGTTCATCGGTCCGGCGCTCCAGACCGTGCAGCGGATCCCCGGCGTCTACCCGCCGGTCCTCGCCTCCTACGACCCGGTGTTGCTGCGCAAGTACAATGGCCACCATCGGCGCATCGGCGAGTGCATCCTCGCCCGGCAGGGCACGCGGGCCGAGTTCCTGATGCGCGAGCACGTCTTCGAGGCCGGCGAGGACATCCTCACCTCCCTCCATCCGGCGCACGGGCCGACCCAGGACCTGGCGGGGGCCGCCGAATGAATCGGGCCCTGCGCTCACTCCCCGTGGAAGGTCGTGAATTCCGCGACCGGGGCACGCTCCGAGCGCAGGGCGTTGGCGGGCTCGTCCGGGTCCCGGTGGCCGAGCGCCATGCCGCAGACCACCATCTCGTCCCCGCCGACGCCGAGTTCCCGGCGCACGATGCCCGGATAGCTCGCGATGGCCGCTTGGGGGCAAGTGTCGAGGCCCGCAGCCCGCGCAGCGATCATCAGGGTCTGCAGGAACATGCCGTAATCGATCCAGCTGCCCTGCTCCAAGTCCCGGTCGATGGTGAAGACGAGACCCACGGGCGCACCGAAGAAGCTGTAGTTGCGTCCGCGCTGCCGCAGCGACGCCTCCCGGTCGCCCCGGGCGACGCCGGTCAGTTCGTAAAGCTGCCAGCCGACCCGGCGGCGGCGGTCGAGGTAGGGGGCGCGCCACGTCAACGGGTAGTACTCGTATTCCCGCGCCTCCGGCTCCCCCGCGAAATGGGCGACCGACAGGGCGATGGTCAGGCGGGCGAGGGCCGCGCCTGTCACGACATGGGCCTTCCACGGCTGGATGTTGCTGCCGCTCGGGGCCCTCGCGGCCAGTGCCAGCAGCCGCTCGACAATGCCCCGGTCGACTGGGCGGTCGAGGAAGCCGCGTACGCTCATACGTCCCTCGATCGCCCGGACCACGACCTCGAAGCCGGCCGCCTCGCCCTGCGCCGCGCTGGTCCCGCCCATCCGCATCCTCCCAAAATCAGCGCCGGCAATGAGGAGGCGCTTGAATGATATAAAAGACTATCATACGGTCAATTGCGTAGCTAAATCAAGTAGACGTCGTGTATTCCGCAAATATAACGGGAGCGCGTAGAGGAAGCGCATGAGCGAGATCAAAGCCGCCGGGGGCAATCCCGACGTCGTAAAGCCGCTTGCCGGCTTCAAGATCCTGGATATCTCGAATTTCCTCGCGGCACCCATGTGCTCAATGTTCCTCGCCGATTTCGGGGCGGATGTCCTGAAAGTCGAGCGCCCCGAGCACGGCGACGAGGTCCGTCACTGGGGCGAGAACCGGGACGGGGTCGGGCTGTATTACAAGGTCCTGAACCGGGGGAAGCGCTCGATCACCCTCGACCTGCGCACGCCCTTCGGCGCCGAGACGGTCAAGCGCCTCGTGCGCGACGCCGACGTGATCGTCGAGAACTACCGCACCGGCACCCTGGAGAAGTGGGGGCTCGGCTATGACGTGCTCAGCGCGATCAACCCGCGCCTCGTCATGGTCCGCGTTACCGGCTGGGGCCAGACGGGGCCGCACAGCCCGCGGCCGGGCTTCGGAACGCTTGCCGAGGCCTATGCCGGATTCGTGGCGATCAACGGCGAACCGGACCGGCCGCCACTCCTGCCGGGCTTCGGGCTCGCCGATTCCACTACCGGCCTGATGGCCGCCTTCCTTACCGTCACCGCCCTGCACGAGGCCAAGCGCAGTGGGCGAGGCCAAGTGATCGATCTCGCGATCTACGAGACCCTGCTGACACTGCTCGGCCCGCAGGTCGTGAACTACGACCAGCTCGGCCTCGTGCAGCAGCGCTCGGGCTCGCGGCTGCCCTTCACGGCGCCGCGCAACACCTACCGTACCAAGGACGGGCATTACGTCGCCATCGCGGGCAGCGCACAGTCGACCTTCGTGCGCATCTGCGCGGCGCTCGGCCTACCGGCCCTCGTGGAGGATCCTCGCTTCGCGACCAACCGCGCCCGGCTCGTGAACGCGGCCGTCCTCGACGAGCATCTCCAGGCGGCGATCGAACGCTTCGACCGGGACGATCTGCTGTCCACCTTCATCGAGATCGGCGCCACGGCCGCCCCGGTGAACACGGTGGCCGACATCGTGGACGACCCGCACGTCCAGGCGCGGGAAAACATCGTTTCCCTCGACGATCCCGAACTCGGAGGCCGGCTGCGGATGCAGAACGTGGTCGGCAAGTTCTCGCGCACGCCGGGCGAGATCGCGGCGCCCGGCCCACGGCTCGGCGAGCACAACCGCGCGGTGCTGGTCGGCCAGCTCGGCTACACGGAAGCGGAGCTTGCCGAGGCGGGGATCGCCCTCGACGGTCCCGCCCCGGCGGCGGAGGCGGTGCAGTGAACGTCCCCGTCCTCGAACTCCTCGTGGGCGGGATCCTGCTTGGGGGGCTCTATGCCCTGATGGCGGGCGGCCTGAACCTGATCTTCGGGGTGATGCGCGTCATCAACTTCGCCCATGGCGAATTCCTGGCGATCGGGGCGCTGGTGACGGTCTCCCTCGTGGCGGGGGCGCAGATGCCCTACTGGGCCGCCCTGCTGATCGTGCCGGCCGGAGCCGCGCTGGCGGGTCTCGTCCTGCAGAAGGTGGTGATCCGCCGTCTGGTGGATGCGCCTCTGATCATGTCCCTGCTCGCCACTTATGCCGTCTCGACGGTGCTTGTGAACGTCGCGATCCTGATCTGGGGCGGCGGGTATCGGGGCCTGCCGGGCATCCTGGCCGGTTCGGTGCGGGTGGCGGGGGTCGACGTGTCCCAGTCCCGTCTCGTGGCCTTCGCGGTAGCGGTGGGCACGAGCCTCGGCGTGTGGATCTTCCTTCGGGCCACGCGCACAGGCCGGGCGATCCGCTCCGTCGCGCAGGCGCCGGAACTCGCCATCATCTCCGGCATCTCGGTCGAGCGGGTCCGAAACATCACCTTCGCGCTGGGCTCGGCCATGGCAGGGCTCGCCGGCGTGCTGATGGCCCCGACCTTCGCCTCGGACGCGCAACTCGGCTCGCGCTTCCTGATCAAAGCCTTCGCGGTGATCATCGTGGGCGGCATGGGCAGCTATCCCGGCGCGATCGCGGCGGCCATGCTGCTCGGCATCCTCGAAGTATTTGGCGGCTATGCCTTCGGGCAGGTGATCGGCTCGGCGATGCTCTACCTCGTCATGCTCGCCGTCCTCCTCATCCGGCCCCGCGGCCTGTTCGGCGCGCAGGTGCGCGTATGAAGACGCTCGCCCTCCTCCTGGCGCTCGTCGCGCTTCTGGCCGTCCTGCCCTTCGTCGGCAGCGACTACGCCCTGTCCTTCACCATCCAGATCCTGATGTTTACGTCGCTCGCCTACTCGTGGAACATCATCGGCGGCTACGCGGGCTACACCCATTTCGGTCAGGTCGCCTTCTTCGGGCTCGGCGCCTATGTCGGCGCCCTGCTCGTGGGCGCGGGCTGGCACTGGCTGGCGGCGGCGGCCGCCGCAAGCCTCGCCGCCATCGCCCTCGCACTGGTGCTCGGCAGCGCGATGCTGCGGCTCAAGGGCTCGTTCTTCGCCATCGGCATGTACGGATTGGCACGCGTCGGAGAGAATTTCGCTCTCGGCTTCGACGGTATCACCCAGGGCGGCACCGGCCTCTACCTCACGCCCACGGACCTGACGCCGATCTATGCCGTGCTGGCGGCCATCGCCCTGGCGCTCATCGCCTTCACCCACCGGCTCGACAATGCCCGATTCGGCCTGCAACTCCTCGCCATCCGCGAGGACGAGACGGCGGCCGAGGCGCTCGGCGTGCGCACGACGCGGCTCAAGATCACGGCCTTCATGATCTCCGCCGCCGCCCCCGGCGCGGTCGGAGCGCTGTACGCCAGCTATCTCGCGTTCATCGATCCCGCGACCGCCTTCGCGCCGATGACCGAGCTGACCACCATCGCGATGGTGCTGCTCGGCGGGCTCGGCACCGTGCTCGGGCCGCTTGTCGGTGCGGTGGTGCTGTCCGTCGTCAACGAACTGCTGTGGTCGCGCTTCCCTGAACTCTACCTCGGGCTCGTCGGCATCATCATCCTCGGCGCGGTGCTGTTCATGCCCCGCGGTATCGTCAACGCCTTCGCCAAAAGGCGCTGGCGCTGGGTCTCAGCGCCCCGCGCCGGCCTGCGCCGGCTGGCGGATGCCGCCCGCCCCGTCCCGGCGGCCTCCCCCGCCCGGACCCCGGCAGAGTGAGGCCGCCCGCGATGAGTACCCTGACGCTGGCCGCCCCGCGGAGTACCGCCCCCGGCCTCCGGGACGACATCCTCGTCGTCGAGGGCGTGTCGAAACGCTTCGGCGGCCGAATCGCCCTCGATGCGGCGAGCCTCGAAGTCCGGCGCGGCTCGATCACCGGGGTGATCGGCCCCAACGGCTCGGGCAAGTCGACCCTGTTCAACATCGTGGCGGGTGCGCTTCCGCCGGATGGTGGCCGGGTGCGCATCAACGGCCGCGACACGACCCGGCACGGGCCGGCACAGGTCTGCCGAGAGGGGGTCGGGCGGACCTTCCAGATCAGCCGGCTCTTCTCCGAGATGACGGTGCTGGAGAACCTCGTCGCCATCGCCCACGGCAAGAGCGACGTGGAGGCGGTCGAGCGGGCGAGGGAGCTTCTCGATTTCCTCGAGATCGCCGGCCTACGCGACAAGTGGGGCTCCGAGCTGAGTTACGGCCAGCGCAAGCTCGTGGAGATCGCCCGGGCGCTGATGCTCGAACCGACCCTGATGCTCCTCGACGAGCCCTTCGCCGGCATCAATCCGCGCCTGCAGAACCGGATCGTCGAGCATCTGGACGCCCTGCGCCGCAATGGCCTGACCCTGTTCTTCATCGACCACGAGATGCGCATCGTCCTGGAGGTCTGCGACGAACTCTATGTGCTCGCCGAGGGGCGGGTGATCGCGCGCGGTGCGCCGGAGGCCGTGCGGGCCGATCCGGCCGTCGCCGAAGCGTATTTCTGAGGTGGCGCCCATGCGGATCCCCGACCGCGTCCTCGTTTCCGAAGTGGCACCGCGCGACGGTCTCCAGAGCCTTGGGCGGTGGATCGAAACGGAGGCCAAGGTGGCGATGGTCGACCGCCTGAGCGAGGCGGGTTTTCCGGTGATCGAGGTGACGGGCTTCGTCCATCCCCGCGTCATTCCAGCGCTGCGGGATGCCGAGGAGGTCTGTGCCCGCATCCGCCGTCGGCCCGGCACCATCTACCGCGCCCTCGTCCCGAACGCCCGAGGTGCCGAGCGTGCGCGGGGGGCAGGGCTCGATGAACTCCTCGGCCTCGTCACGGTGAGCGAGACCTACCTGCGCAAGAACCAGAACATGACGCAGGACGAGGCCGTCTCCGAGGCGGCTTCCGCCTTCCGCATCGCCGATGCGGCGGGGCTTGGCTTCGTCATGGCGGTGGGTGTCGCCCTGTGGTGCACCTACGAAGGGGCGATCCCCGACGACCGGACGGTGGCGCTGGTCGGGCGCCTCCGCAACGCCGGCATCCGCCGCTTCTACATCGCGGGCTCCGCCGGCCTAGAGGATCCCCGGCAGGTTGGCCGCGTCTTCGGCCGGCTCACCGACGCCCATCCCGATTGCACCTTCGGCTACCACGTCCACGACCTCGCCGGGATGGCGTCGGCGAACATCCTGGCGGCGCTGGATGCCGGCGCCGCCTTCATCGAAAGCGCGGTCTGCGGACTGGGCGGCGGCATCGCCATGCCGGGGCAACTCGGGTCGGTGGGCAACATCCCGACCGAGGACCTCGTCGCGATGCTCGACGCCATGGGTGTCGCGACAGGCCTCGATCCGAAAGCCGTGCAGGCCGCCGCCCGCGACGTGGCCCGCATCCTCGACATCACACCCCGAAGCCGCGCGGCCGCCGGCCTGACGCGCTGGGATATCCTGAACGAGCCCAAGGCCGTCTGAAGCGGTCGAAGACGAGAGGGGAGGAACACCATGGTGACACCCACGCGCCGGAGCGCGACCGCCGGCCTGATTGGACTCGCGGCAACCGGATGGACGGCACGCGCCCGGGCGGCCGAGCCCCTGCGGATGGGCTTCGCGGTCTCCCAGAGTGGGAATCTCGCGGATTCAGGCGAGTTGTTCAAACGTGGCGTCGACCTCTGGAAGGATAGCATCAACGCGAGGGGCGGCCTCCTCGGGCGCCCGGTGGAGATTGTGGTCTACGACGACCGCAGCGACCCTGCGACCGCCGCCCGACTCTATGAGCGGCTGATCACCGGCGACAAGGTCGAGCTTCTGCTCTCGCCGTGGGGCTCGGCCTCCTGCGCCACCGCGAGCGCAGTGGCGGAGAAGCACAAGCGCGTTTTCCTCAACGCGGGCGGCGCCTCGGAATCGATCCACCTGCGCGGATTCAAGTACGTATTCCAGTCGGCGCCGGCCATCGGCGCCTACGTCTCCGGCGTGGCGCCGATGGCGACCCGGCACGGCTTCAAAACCATCGCCGTCGTTTCCCGGGACTACCCGGCCGCTCGCGACATGAGCAAGGCGCTGGAGAAGATCGCGGCGGAGAACGGCCTAAAGATAGACTCCGTCGAGTACTTCCCCGCCGGGACTACCGATTACTCGTCCAACATCGCCCGTGTCCGTCAAGCGAATTCCGACATCTGGATCGGCATCGGCTACCCCAACGAGGCGATCGAGATGGTCCGCCAGTTCCGGGCGGTGAACTACCTGCCCAAGATGTTCATCCACAACGGCCCGGCGCAGGACGACTTCGCCGCCGCCACTGGAAAGGATGGCGAGTACGTGATCGCCATCTCGCTCTACGAGCCGGTGCTCAAGACCGAGGGCAATGCCGAGTTCGTCGCCGCCCACAAGGCCAAGTACAAATCGGAGCCCGGCTACTACGCCGCCTTCTCCTATCAAGGTGCCACAGTGCTCGAGCGAGCGGTGACCAAGACCGGCAGCTTCGATCAGGACAAGATCCGCGAAACCCTGACGACCTTCGAGACCGACGGCGTCATGGGACACCACAAGGTCGATCCCAAAACCTACGTGCAGATCGGGCTGAAGGGGCTCCTCGACCAGATCCGCGGGGGCAAGCGCGAGATCGTCTGGCCGGACGATCTCAAGACCGCCGACGCAGTGCTGCCCATGCCCGGCTGGGACAAGCGATGAGCGCCGCCTCGCCCCTCGAACTGGAGGCGCTCACTACGGGCTACGGCGACGTGGCGGTGGTGCGCGAGGTCTCGATGCGCTTCCCCACGGGGCTGATGAGCGCGATCATCGGCTCCAACGGGGCCGGCAAGTCGACGGTCATCAAGGCGGCAGCGGGGCTGCTGCCGGTCTGGTCGGGGACGGTCCGCGTCGATGGAACCGACGTGACCCGTGAGGCGGCCCACCTGCGTCTGGGACGGGGCCTCGCCTACGTCCCGCAGGGGCGGATCGTCATCCCGGAGATGAGCGTGCGGGACAACCTCGAACTCGGGGCACACATCCTGGGAGGCGACCGGACGCGCATCGCCCACGCAATCGAGCGCCTCGTCGCCCTGTTCCCGATCCTCGGGACCCGGCTGCGCCAGCAGGCCGGCACCATGTCCGGTGGCGAGCAGCAGATGCTCGCCATTGCCCGTGCGCTAATCACCGAGCCGCGCTTGATCATTCTGGACGAGCCCTCCCTCGGCCTCTCCCCTAAGCTCGTGGACGTCGTGTTCGACAAGCTCGCGGAGGTGTGCGCGAGCGGCCTCACCGTCATCATGGTCGAGCAAAAGGCGTCCCGCGCCCTGGCCATCGCCCACCGGGGCTACGTTATGCACGGGGGCCGGGTCGCCTACGAGGGCGAAGCGGGTTCGCTGCTCGCCGACGAGAACGTCAAGCGCCTGTTCCTCGGGGAGGTGCCAGAGGACCTGGAGCGCATGATCGACGCCGTCGCCTGAATCGGATTGCCATGCCCCAATCTTCGAACCCCGTCCGCCTGCAGCGCTCGGAACTCGCGGTCCCCGCGACATCGGAGAAATTCTTCGCGAAAGCTGCTGCCGGCTCGGCCGACGCGGTGTTTCTCGATCTGGAAGACGCCGTCGCCCCTGAGCGTAAGGACGCGGCGCGGGCCGCCGCGATCCTCGCTCTCAACGACCTCGACTGGGGTGACAAGACACTTGCGGTGCGGATCAATGGGCTCGACACCCCCTGGGCACACCGCGACATCATCGACGTAGTGTCCGCTTGTCCCCGCCTCGACTTGATCCTCCTGCCCAAGGCTGAATCCGCCTTCGACGTACGCTTCGTGGATCAACTCCTGACCGGCCTGGAGCGGGAGCATGCCAGGGCGAAGCGCGTCGGAATCGAGGTGCTGATCGAGACCACCAAGGGCGTGGCCCATGTCGAGGAGATCGCCGCCGCCTCCGGCCGGCTGGAAGCCTTGATCTTCGGGGTTGGCGACTACTCCATCGAGATGCGCACGTTCGACACCACCTTCGGTCAGCCGAACCCCGGCTACGCGGTGCGCACCCAGGGGGAGGGACCGCCTCAGCGACACTGGAACGACCAGTGGCACTTCGCCCTCGCTCGCATCGCCAACGCCGCCCGCGCCTACGGCCTGCGTCCGATCGACGGCCCCTACGCCAACTTCGCGGACGAGGAGGGCTACCGGAATTCCTGCGAGCGTGCAGCAGCACTCGGCTTCGAGGGCAAGTGGGCAATCCATCCCTCCCAGGTGGCGATCGCCAACGCGGTGTTCTCGCCCTCGCCCGAACTGGTGGCCGCCGCCGAGGGCATCGAGGAGGCCCTGAACCGCTCCGTTGCGGCGGGCGCGGGCGCGGTGGGACACGGGGGCCTGCTGGTCGACATGGCCCATGCCAAGCTCGCCGCGATCCTCCTCGGCCGGCATCGGGCCATCCGCGAGCGCGACGGGCGGCGGGGCACCCGATGACCGGCATCGATCCCATCCCCGCCATCCGTGAGGAGGACGCGCAGGGAGAGACCGCGACCATGTTCGCGGATCTGCGAGCCAGCCTCGGCGTCCCATTCGTGAACCTGATCTGGCGAAACCTCGCCACGATCCCCGGTGGTCTCGCCTGGACCTGGACCCTGGTGAAGCCGCTCTACGCATCGCAGGACCTCGCGGCGGCGGCGGCCGACCTGCGTGGGATGGTCCGCCTGCCCGACCTCGAGCCGGTACCTGGACACGCCTGGGACGCCGCGGGACTCGAGGCGGAGGCCCGCACCACGATCCTGGGCTTGGTCGCCAACTACAATCACGCCAACAGTCTGAACTTCCTGGCGATGCTGGTGGCGCGCTCCGTCCTGCGGGGCGAGGGGGAGGGACAGGACGCCCCGGCCTCAGCTGCCGTGCCGGCGGCGCCCGCTCCGCCGGAACCGACGCCGAGGCTTCTCGCCATGAGCGAGCTATCGCCGCCTGTCCTGCGTCTAGTGCAGGATCTCGACGGCTTCGGCCGCCTCGGCGACAACGAGGCTATCGCCAGCCTCTATCGCCACCTCGCCCACTGGCCCCCCTATCTCGCGATGGCACGGACGGCGCTCCTGCCCCTTCACCGGTCGGGCTTCCTTGCCGCTGAGCAGAGGCGTCTGATTGAGGCCGGGCAGCGCCACGCCGTGGGCCTCGTCCGGCACGCTGCCCGGGTGCCAACCCTGGAGACGGAGGCCACCGGGCGGGCCCTGCCGGTGATCGAGGCGTTCACTCGGCTGATGATCGGGCGCATGATCGTCATGGGGACAGCCCTGCAGACGCTCGTCGCCGCTCAGCCGGCTGGCCAGCCGCCAGCCCGGGAGGATCGACCGAACGGAACATGAGGCGCGACGCCCGGGCCACGCCTCATGTAGAACCGGATCAGTTCGTCCCCTTCTTGTCCTCGGACGTGGCGACGATCGTGCCGCTGCGCACCTCGCCCATCACCGCCACGGAGGTGTCCTTGAATGCCTCGTGGTCGGCGGCGGAGAACGGCTTATCGTAGGTCATGATGAGGCCGTCGACCTTAGTGTTCAGATTCTCCAGCGCGTGCTGGATCTTCGGTCCGGCCGTGCTGCCGGCTTGGGTGATCGCAGCGGCCAGGATGTAGACCGTATCATAACCCTGTGCCGCCCAGACCGGACCGGGAATCCGGGTACCCCCCGAGATCTTGGCGAAACCGTCGATAAAGGCCTTCTTTTTCGCATCCGGGTTGGAGAGGATGATCGTCTGGGGCATCCGCGCGCCCTCGCTGTTGGCACCGGCATTCTCGATGAAGTTCGGCATCGATAGGGTCCAGGAGCCGACGATTGGCACCTTCCATCCGAGTTTGGCCATGCCGTTGGCGATCTGCGCCAGTTCCGGCCCGACGCCGTAGGTAAGAATGACGTCTGCGCCGGCCGACTTTGACCGCAGCAGTTGGGCGGTCATGTCGACGTCCTTGACGTTGAATTTCTCCACCGCGACGGGCTTGATGTCCTTCTTCTTCAGGGCGCTGACGAGATCATCGCGCCCAAGGTGTCCATAGTTGGTCGAATCTGCGAGGATCGCCGGTTTCTCGAACTTACGACGGATGATCTCATCGATGATCATGTCGACCTGGATCCGGTCTCGCAGCGACACGCGGAAGATGTAGCTCGCATCCGTATTCGGCGGTGCGAACTGTTCGGTGAGGCTCGATCCCGAGGGGCCGGGGGTAATCAGAGGGATCTGGGCTTCTTGATAGAAGCGGGCGCTCGCCAGCGCGACGCCGGTGTTGATGATCCCGACATTGGCGACGACCTTTTCCTTGCTGATCAGCTCTTGGGCGACCTGCGCCCCGACCTCGTTCTTAGCCTCGTCGTCACGCTCGACCAGTTCGAGGGGCCGGCCGAGAACGCCGCCTTTGGCGTTGATCTGGGAGACCGCGAGGCGCGCGCCATCGCGCATCGAGACACCCATCGGCCCCGACCCCCCTGTGAAAGGCCCCGACATACCGATGCGGATTGGCTCAGCGGCCTGGACGGCGAGGGAAAGCGGTGCGGCCAGCAGGGCGAGGCCGAGGGCAAGGGTGTGACGGCGGTCGAGATGGCATGGCATGAAAAGTTCCCTCCATGGGTTAAACGATTGCCTTTTCTTATATTTTTGAATCGATCCGTCGGATGGCGCCGTCAGTGGATGTGCAGGCCGCCATTTACGTCGAGTGTCATGCCGTGGACGTAGGCAGCGAGGTCGGAGGTGAGAAACAGGCAGGCACCTGCCACCTCGGCTGGTGTTCCAATCCGCCCCATCGGTGTCGCCGCGATCACGGCGGCCCGTCTCTCGGCGTCGAGGCGCCCGGCGATCAGGTCGGTCTCGATCAGGCCCGGCGCGACGGCGTTGATGCGGATCCCCTCGGCGGCGAACTCGCGGGCCATCGCCTTGACGAGGGAATGCACGCCTCCCTTGGCCGCCGAGTAATGCGCCCCACCCATGACGCCGCCCCCCCGCTCGCCGGAGACGGAGCCGATGGCGACAATAGATCCGCCGCCCCGCTCGAGCAGGTAAGGAACGACCGCCTGCGCCATGTTCAGCGCGCCGCGCAGACTGGTATCGACGACACGGTCGTAGCCCTCCTGGGTGATATCCAAGAGCTTTCGCGGTTCGCTCACCCCGGCATTGGCGACGAGGATGTCGAGCCCACCGAATGCCGCCGCAGCCTGGGCGGTCGCCGCCCGGCAGGCTTCAGGGTCACGGACATCACAGGCGAAGCCGCGATGCATCGGCCCGATTGCCGCGGCCGACTCGGCTGCTTCCGGCCCGCGCAGGTCGAGGATCGCCACCTGCGCACCGTGCTCCGCGAAGATCTTCGCGATGGCCCAGCCGATGCCCCGTGGCGAGGCGCCCCCGGTCACGACCGCGCATTTGCCTGCGAGCATCATTGGCGTGTCCCCGAAGGTCAGTGGATGTGCAGGCCGCCGTTCACGTCGAGGACGGTGCCGGTGACGAAGCTAGACAGGTCGCTTGCCAGGAAGAGGCAGGCCCCGGCGATATCCTCCGGCCGGGCGAGGCGGCCGGCCGGGGTGTTGGCGATGGCGCGGGCCCGACCGTCATCCGTCAGTTTGCCGAGGAGCAGGTCCGTCTCGACGAGGCCGGGCGAGAGGGCGTTGACCCGCACGTTGTCCGGCCCGAGCTCCCGTGCCATCGCCTTGGCCATGGCCTGCACCGCGCCCTTGGCCGCCGCGTAATGGGGCCCACCGAGGATGCCGCCGCCTCGCTGCGCGGCGACCGAACCCATGCAGACGATGACCCCGGAGCGCTGCCTCCGGAAATGCGGCACCACGGACCTGGACATGTTGTAGGTGCCGCGCACGCTCGAATCGAAGACGAGGTCGTAATCGTCCTGCGTGCTGTCCATCAGGTGGTGGGGCTGGCTGACGCCGGCATTGTTCACGAGGATGTCGAGCCGGCCGAACTCCGCCAGAACTTGCGCCACCCCCGCCTCGCAACGCGCTGCGTCGCGCACGTCGCAGGCCAAGCCGCGATGGCCCGGACCGAGGGCGTCAGCCGCCGCCTGGGCCGCGCCGGCATCGAGATCGAGGAGGGCGAGAGTCGCCCCCTCGCCGGCGAAGAGGCGGCCGCAGGCCCAGCCAATTCCTCGCACGGAGGCCGCGCCGGTGATGATCGCGACTCTGCCCATCAGAAGTCCCGGCATGGCCGCCTCACACCGTCAGGATGGTGGAGCCGGAGGTCCGGCGGCCGGCGAGATCGGCATGCGCCCGGGCCGCCTCGGCGAGGGGATAGGACTGGCCGACCGTCACCTTGATAGTGCCCTTCGCGATCAGGTCGAAGAGAGCGCCGGCGCCCTCCCGCAGATCGGCCGGGTCAGCCACGTAATGCGCGATGGTCGGACGCGTGACGAACAGCGAGCCGCGGTTGCGGATGTCGGCGAGCTTCACCGGATCGACATCGCCGGAAGGCCAGCCGAACGAGACGACCAGACCGAAGCGCGCCGCGCAGCTGAGGGACCGCTCGAAGGTCTCTTTTCCGATGCACTCGTAGACGATAGAGACGCCCTTGCCGGCGGTAATCTCCTGCACCCGGGTGACGAAGTCCTCCTCGTCCAGGGCGATGCAGTGGGTGATCCCGTGCGCCTTCACGGCCGCCCGCTTGTCGGCCGAGCCGACGGTGGCGATCACCTCCGCCCCAAGATGGGCGAGCCACTGGATGAGGATGAGCCCGACGCCCCCGGCAGCGGCGTGGACGAGGACGGTATCTCCCTTCGCGATGGGGCGCATCCGCGTGGCGAGGTACCACGCCGTGAGCCCCCGGAAGAGCGCGCCGGCGGCGGCCTCGGCGGACATGTCCTGGTCGGGCAGGCGGATCACCCGCTCCGCGGGCACGGCGCGGGCCTCCACATAGGCCCCGGCCACGGGGTAATGGTACGCGACGCGGTCCCCGACGGCGAGCCCGGTGACACCCTCGCCCAGAGCCTCCACCGTGCCGGCTGCCGAGAACCCGAGCCCAGTCGGCAGGGGCGCCGGCAATAGGCCGGAGCGCAACTGCGTGTCGATGAAGTCGACGCCGATCGCCTGCTGCCGGATGAAGACCTCACCCGCCGCCGGGCTCGGCACCGGCTCCTCCACGAGGCGCATCGCCTCGGGCGGTCCGGCCTGCTCCACCACGATCCTTTTGGCCGTCGCGCTCATCGCGTCCATCTCTGCGTTTGAAGGAGAGGTCATTGGGCGGTCCAGCCGCCATCGACGAGGAGACATGTGCCCGTGACCATCGCGGCGGCGGGCGAAGCGAGGTAGATCGCGGCGCCAATCATGTCCCGGACGCTCGCCATGCTGCCGAGGGGGATCTTTGAGACCAGGAAATCGTGCTTCTCGGGGGTGTCCACGATCCGCCGGATCAGCGGCGTGTCGACGAAGGTCGGGCCGATGGAGTTCACCCGGATCCGCTGGGGCGCCAGCTCGACCGCCATGGCCTTGGTCAGGCCCTCCACCGCATGCTTGCTCATGCAGTAGGCGGTGCGGTTGGGGGAGCCGACGTGCCCCATCTGCGAGCTGATGTTGATGACGGCGCCGCCCCGCTCGGCCCGCTGAGGGTCCTCCAGCATCTTCCGGACGGCGGCCTGCGCCACGAAGAAGGCGGCCCGCACGTTCAGGCCGAGGATGCGGTCGAGGTTCTCCTCGGAGACGTCCACGAAGGGCTCCGGCACGTTGGTGCCGGCGTTGTTCACGAGGATGTCGAGCCTCGGCAGCCCGGCGATGGCGGCGGCGACGCCCTGCGTGTCGCAGACGTCGAGGGCGAAGGTCCGGGCCCTCGGTAGACCGGCGGCCTCGATCCGTCCGGCGAGGTCGTCCAGCGGGCTCTGGCTCAGGCCGATGAGCACGGTCTCGGCTCCGGCCTCGGCGAAGCCGGTGGCGATGGCCTCACCGATCCCCGCGCCGGCCCCGGTGATGAGCGCGACCCGGCCGTCGAGGCGGAAGCTCGGGGTGAGAATTTCTGGGGAGGGCACGACCATCCCCTCAGCGGATCACGAACGGGTCGGCGACCTCGGTCGCCGTGCTGATCCAGACGCTCTTCGTCTGGAGGTACTCGTGGATTGCCTCGATACCGTTCTCGCGCCCGAGCCCCGAACGCTTGTACCCCCCGAAGGGGGACATGAAGCTCACGGCCCGGTACATGTTCACCCAGACCATGCCGACCGACAGCCGCTCCGACATCGTCAGCATGCGGCGGACATCCGAGGTCCACACGCCGGCCGCAAGGCCGTAGGGCGAGTCGTTGGCGATGGCGACCGCCTCGTCCTCGTCCTCGAAGGGGATGCAGGACAGGACAGGCCCGAACACCTCCTCGCGCGCGATGCGCATCGCATTGTTCACGCCCGAGAAGATCGTCGGCTCGACGAACTGCCCGGCACCGCACTCCGGGCGCGAGGCCGGCTGTCCGCCAAGGCGGCACTCGGCCCCCTCGGCCTTGGCGATGGCGATGTAGTCGAGGATTTTGTCGTACTGGGGTGGGGTGGTGACCGGCCCGACCTGTGTCTCCTTGCGCATCGGGTCGCCCATCCGCGCCGTCGCCGCGAAGTCCACGAGGCGGCTCACGAACGCGTCGTAGATCGAGCGCTGGACCAGCAGCCGGGAACCCGCGACACAAGTCTGCCCCGTGGCGGCGAAGATGCCAGAGACGGCGCCCTTCAGGGCGTTGTCGAGGTTGGCATCCGCGAACACGATGTTGGCGGACTTGCCGCCGAGTTCGAGGGTGGCGCGCTTAAAGTCGCGGGCGGCCGCCTCGGCAACCCGCTGACCGCCCACCTCGCTGCCGGTGAAGGCGACCTTGGCGACCTTGGGATGCGCCACCAAAGCCGCACCGACATCGGCATAGCCGGTGACGACGTTCACCACACCCTGTGGCAGGCCCGCCTCCTCGAACAAGGTGGCGAGTTCGAGCACCGAGGCCGAGGTGTATTCCGAAGGCTTGACGACGAAGGTGTTGCCGGCGGCCAGACCGGGAGCCAGCTTGTTGACGGCGAGCAGCAGCGGCGAGTTCCAGGCGGTGATCGCGATGCACACGCCCAGCGGCTCGTGTCGGGTGAAATTGAATGTCTCCGCCTTATCGATGGGGAGGACCGAGCCTTCGATCTTGTCGGCGAGGCCGCCGAAGTAGCGGAAGTACTGCGGCAGATATCGCACCTGCGCCGAGATCTCGCTGATTAGCTTGCCGTTATCCGTGACCTCGACACGGATCAGCCGATCCGCATGGGCCTCGATCGCGTCCGCCAGCCGGTGCAGGACCTGCCCGCGGGCGGTCGCTGTCATCCTCCGCCAGGGGCCCTGGGTGAAGGCCCGGTGCGCGGCCTCCACGGCAGCCTCGGCATCCGCCGCGCCACCCCGCGGGATGCGCGCCCAGGGCTTGCCGTCGAACGGATTGACGGTCTCGAAGGCGTCGCCGGACGCCGCAGCGACCCACTGCCCGTCGATGAACATCTCGTAGTCGTGCATCGGTCGTCCTGCCTGGCTTCCCGTTCGGGCGATGGATCGCGGGCGGGGGTCTCAGATCACCCCGTCCCGGCTCAGGGCCGCGATCTCGTCGGGCCCAAGGCCAAGCAGCTCGGAGAGGACGTCGGCGTTGTCCGCGCCGAGCGCCCGCCCGGCGTGCCGGAACGTCGCCGGGGTCTCGGAGAGCTTCGGAACGGCGCTCGGCAGGACGAGGGCCCCGGCCCGCTCGTCCTCCACATGCAGCAGGTTCTCCCGCTCCGCGTAGTGCGGGTCGGAGAAGATATCCTTGATCGAGTAGACCGGACCGCAGGGCACCTCGCCCACCCGCGTCCGCTCCATCACCTCATCGAAGGAATGGTTGCCGACCCAAGCCGCGACTTTCGCGTTAATCTCCGCGCGGTGGGCGACCCGGTCGGGCGCGGTGACGTAGGTCCTCGCGAGGTCCGGCTGCCCCATCACCTCGCAGAGGCGGGTGAACATCTTGTCGTTGGTGCAGGCGATGGCGACCCACTCGCCGCTGCCGGTCTGGTAATGGCTGTGGGGCACCACATTGACGGTGTCCGGCCCCATGCGCTCGCGCACGATGCCGAACTTGGCGAAGGCCGGCGCCGCCTCGTCGAGCAGGCGGAAGACGGATTCGTACAGCCCGATGTCGATGAACTGCCCGCGCCCGGTCGCCTCGGCAGAGCGCAGGGCGATCAGTACCCCGATGGCCCCCCACATGCCGGATAGGTAATCGGCCATCGAGGTGGAGCCCGGCACCACCGGCGGCCCGTCGGGCGTGCCGGCGAGGTAGGCGAGGCCGCCGAAGCCGTGGGCGATCCGGGCGAAGCCGGGCTCCCCCTTCTTCGGACCCGTCTGGCCGTAGGCCGACACCCGCAGCATCACGAGCTTCGGGTTGATCTCGCGCAGGGCCTCGAAGCTGAGACCCCAGCGCTCCAGCGTGCCGGGGCGGAAGTTCTCCAGGACCACGTCGGACTGCGCGACGAGCTTCCGAAACAGGTCGGCGCCGGCCGGCTTGCGCAGGTCGAGTGTGGTCGTGCGCTTGTTGCGGGCCTCGCTCAGCCACACGAGCGTATCGCCGCATTCGGTCGGAGTGCCGAAGCGCCGGAGGGAATCCCCGGACACCGGCTGCTCGATCTTGATGACCTCGGCGCCGAAGTCGGCGAGGATCGTGCCGCAGAACGGAGCCGCCACGAAGGTCGCGATGTCGAGCACCCGCACGCCATCGAGGGCTCCGGGCGTGAGTTCGACTTGATTGGTCTGGCCGTGAGCCCCTGCAGGCACGCGTTCCTCCCCGCTTTGACTGCTTGCGCGCCGCGATCTCGTGCCGCTCTGCTTCGCAAGACTTGGATGAACGCTAGGGTGAATCCTCATCCGCCTCAAACGCGATTATCTCGTCGATTGTGCAGTCCGGCCGCACAATCGACGCGGGCACGAGTCGAGGAGGGTCGCGAACGGCCCTCCGACGACAGATCTCAGCGGTGACGAGGGATCTCAGGTGTCTTCCCGGATCATGTCGGCAGCCTTCTCGGCGACCATGATCGTCGGCGCGTTAGTGTTGCCCGAGGGGATGCGCGGCATGATCGAGGCATCGACCACTCGCAGCCCGCCGACGCCGTGCACCCGCAGGCGGCTGTCGACGACGCAATCCGAATCGTTGCCCATCCGACAGGTGCCCACGGGGTGGTACATCGATTGGGCGTTGGCGCGCAGGTATTCGGTCAGCTCCACGTCGGACTCGTGGCCGTCGCCCGGCATCAATTCGTCGCGGATCGCTGAAGCGAGGGGCGGCGCGGCGAAGATCCGCCGCAGCAGGCGCAGGCCCTCGATCATCGGCGGCAGGTCCCGCTCGTCGGCGAAGTAGTTCGCCACCATGCCCGGCGCATCGCCGGGATCGCGTGAACGCAGGGTGATCCTGCCGGTGGAATGCGGTCGCAGCAGCGTACAGGAGGCCGTCACCGCCGGATCGGGGCTCGCGGCATACATCCCGCCCTTGCTGATCATGCTGAAGGGCCGCATCTGGATCTGCAGGTCCGGCCCGTCGAGGCTCGGCGAGGATCTTACGAACAGACCGACCTGAGCCGCGGCCGAGGTGAGCAGTCCCCGCCGTGTCGCTGCGTAGCGCAGGACATGTGGGATGAGCCGCAGATTGCTGGCGATCGTCCGATTGACCGAGAAGGCGGGATTCACCGCGCGCAAGTAGTGGGCGTAAACATGGTCCTGCAGGTTGGAGCCGACGCCGGGGTTGTCGGTCACCGGTGCGATACCCAGGGTCTGGAGGACGGCGGCTGGGCCGATGCCTGAGAGCATCAGCACCTGCGGCGAGTTGATGGTACCCCCCGACAGCACGACCTCGCGCGCGTGCACCTGGCGGATGTCCCCGTCGCGGCGGTATTCCACGCCCGTGACTCGCCGTCCGTCGAGGAGAAGGCGCTGGACCAGGACGCCCGTCCGCACCGCGAGGTTCGGCCGCCGCCGGGCCGGCTTCAGGAAGGCCGCCGCCGCCGAAGCACGCACCCCGTTGCGCATCATGAACTGGAGATAGCCTACGCCCTCCTGCTGCGGCCCGTTGAAATCCGGGTTGGCAGGGATGCCGACGGCCTGCGCCGCCGCCACAAAGGCCGCCGAGGCCGGGTGAGGCTCGTGCAGTGGGGAGACGTCCAGTTCGCCGACGCCCCCGTGCAACTCGGATTCCCCGAGGAAATGCCGCTCGCCGCGCTTGAAATAGGGAAGCACGTCCCGCCACGCCCAGCCGGGATTACCCATCTGCCGCCACGCATCGTAATCGTCCGGCACTCCGCGCATGTAGACATGACCGTTAATGGCGCTGCTGCCGCCGAGAGTCTTGCCGCGGGGCCAGATGATGCGACGGTCGTTCAGCCCTGGCTCGGGATCGGATAGGTAGCCCCAGGTCAGACGAGAATGGTTCACCACGCGCGGTACGCCCGCTGGGATATGGATCCAAGGGTTGCGGCTCGCCTGTCCCGCCTCAAGCAGAAGCACGCGTCGCGCCGGATCGGCGCTCAGGCGGTTGGCGAGCACGCATCCCGCCGTCCCCGCGCCGACGATGACGATGTCGAAGTTCTCGGTCATGAGAGAAACCGCCGAGCGGAAGCGGAAATCATTCCTTCGTTACGCCGTCCAGATGATAGAGGTGTGCGCTGGATGACTTGAGCCGGAGATCGAGGATGTCCTGGTAGGCCTTCGAGTAAAAAAAGGCATGCGCCGTCTCCGGCGAATCGAACTCCAGCAAAATGATCCGCTTCACGTCGCGGCCGCCTTCAATCACTTTTACATCGTTGGTAGCAATCAAGAATCTTGCGTCGTAATCAGCCAAAATCGGCCGCACGGCGGACATGTATTCTTCGTAAAACGTCGTCGGGTCCGTTACGTCGAGCTCGGCGTAGATGTAACCCTTCGGCGTGCTCATCGCTGTGTTCCCAGGCGCTCTCACCGCGAAAGCCCGACTTGTCGCCTGCGCAGACTGAACCGACAAACGCCTTTATGTTGTCGATTGTGCGGTCCGGCTGCACTATGAGGGTGGGTGAGCGATTGGCGGGGAGGACAGTGAGTGGCGTTCGAGGCCAGCCGGCTGCCGCGCGTGAATTTGAAGCTACTGCACACCTTCCTGCTGGTGGGCGAGCACAGCAGCTTCCGGATTGCGGCGGAAAAGTCCTTTCGCTCTGCCTCGGCCGTGAGTGCGCAGATACGCCAGTTAGAGACGCAGCTGGGTGTCGCCCTGTTTCACCGCACCACCCGCAACGTGCGGTTGACGGCCGAAGGCCACGAACTTCTGGCTTGCGCCGAACGCGCCCTGCTCGAACTCGACGGCGGCCTGCGCACGATCCGCGAGGCTGCCGACATCAAGCAAGGCCGGGTCTCCTTTGCCTGCTCGCCGACCATTGCTGAGACGCGGCTTGCCCAGGTGCTGGCGGCATTCCGGCAGGATTACCCGGGGGTCGAGATCCGCGTGCGGGAACTGACCTCGGAGGCACTTTTCGAGAGCATTCGCCAGCGCGAGGCCGATTTCGGCATCGGTCCACAGCCGGAAACGGATGAGTTCGACTTCGATCTGATCCTTGTCGATCCGCTCTACGCTTTGGTGCCGCGCAGCCTTATCACGACCCGGCGCACGACGATCGGCTTTGCCACGCTCGCCAGCATGCCCCTGTTGCTACTCAACCAAGCGACCGCGCTTCGTCATACGGTCGAGGCAGCCCTGAAGGATCGAGGAGTAAAGCTCGACACGCGCTACGAGTTCGCCCAGGCTCAGACGCTGATCTCGATGGCCCGCAGCGGGCTCGGTGCGGCGATCCTTCCCCGCGTGGCCCTGCCCGAGGGCGACGACCCTCTCACCTTCCGCCTTCGGATCGTGAATCCGTCGCTTTCCCGCAACATCGGTATAGTCACGAGCCGAGGGCAGTCGTTATCGCCCGCTCCGCTCCGCTTAATTGAATTGATTAGGCAGCTTATTGGCGCAGACTCTCAATAGATATGTGCTCGATTAAGCGCAACGGATACGTATCAAGTAGCAATTTAAAAAAAAATGTAATTCTTGTAGCAGCGAAATAGTCATCCAATCCGTATGAGATGGTAATGTGTAGGCGAATGGTGGCTCAATACGGCTCAAGAGAAACATTTTGACCAAAATTGTGGCCTGTGATTGCGGCAGCTACTCAAAGGCGATCAATAACCTCGTCCGGTTAAGGTCCGACCTGGGTCCGTACGGCTGGCGTTGGTCGATAGGAAGCCGTCCGCTTTTCCGGTGGACCTTCTCCAAAGCGGTCATTCTGCTCACGGCCAACAGCAGTTGCGCCTCTGGACGCTTCCGAATGGCTGGTTGCCTAAAAAAGGACAGCAGCATAGGTTTGTCGCGCGATCCTCGCTGGACGCATCCGATAAAATTATAAGGGCGGCACGTTTGCGCGGGCACGCTATAGACCTAGGAGCTTCGAGGGGCTGTCGCTCATTAGCTTGGCCCGTCGGATGTAGCCGTGCATCGTCTTTAGGCTCTTGTGCCGGGAGTGACCCATGATGTGCTCGTCCCGCGCCCCGGCGCGGTAGGCATCTGTAATGAAGCCCGCCCGGAAGCCGTGCGGCGTGATCCGCTCGTAGGCGTCGGCGTCTAGGCCGGCTGCCGACGCGCGCCGACGCAATATCCGGCCGATCGAGTCCGGTGTGATCGCAGTGTCTGACAAGGCACCGTCGGCGCGGATCGCCCGGAACACCGGGCCGGCATCGATCGCCGCCGCGTCCAGCCACGCTTGAAGCGCAACCACGGGACAGGTCTGCGGGTTCCGGCCCGCCGCGATCCCGATCTCGGCACCGCGGTTCTCGCCGTCGGTCTTCGAGCGTGGCAGGAACAGGCGCAGGCCTTCGCGGGTGAAGCGCAGATCCTCGACGCGGATCGCGGCGAGCTCGGAGCGCCGGAGCGCACCGGCGAACGCCAGCAGGAACATCGTCCTGTCCCGGCGTGCGGCGAACGAGCCCGTGCACGCGGAGAGAAGCGCCACGACCTCCTCGCGTCCCAGCGCCGCGGCCTTCACCTGCGGCCGGCCGTGGGTCCGGAACATGCCCTTGAGCGTCGCGCGGACGATCGGATGCGACGGGCGCCAGTCGTGCCCGGCGATCTTGTGAGCCTGCCCAATCGCCACGATGCGCCGTTCGATCGTGGACCTGCTGTGTGTGGTTGCTTGAGAGGCGAGGTAGGCAGCGAGCGTCTGCGGTTCCGCCGGCAGGCTCGCGAGGCGCTTGCTGCGGCACCATGCCAGGAAGTGCTGCCAGTCGGCACGATAGGCGCGCAGGGTCGCCTGCGAGAGCGACTGCCGCGCGAAGGCGTCGGCGGCCTCGTAGGCCTCGGCGGCAGGGTCGATCAGCGTTCCGGCCATGGGCGTCTCCTACGCGAGAAGCCTAAAATGCGCCAGAGCCTGATAATGAACTGTTATCCGATCCTCGGTCTTGCTGAAGGCTGAAGGGCCCTATCGAGCGTGAGCCGCCATGCGAACTCCGCCTGAGTTCCGTCGAGACGCGATCCTAGGAAGGCTTGGTCGATTGCCTGCACACCATCGAGGGCATCGGGCTCCGGCCTAGAACCAGGGCGGCACTCGTCCTCGCGCTCTCGCCCGCCTGTGTCGCGGGATATTTGTTCCAAGCTCCTGCAAGGGCCGGAACGGCAGGGCGACCGAGCATAAGGGCATCGACGCGGCCAACGACACGATGCGCGGCATCACCACGAAGGCCGACATGCAGGAGTACTGCGAACGAGACTCCGGCGTGGTGATCGGGCATTACGGCGGGAAATCCACGAAGGCGCATCGCCTGGAGTGTTGCCTCCGAACTGGGTCGAGAGCGCCTCTTTCGGCGGACGCCAACCGTCGGAACGGAACCGGGGGCTACCGTGCCGGCGACGGCGGGACGATGCGCTTTTGGTCGCCGCCGGGTCCCAATGGCGTTACAGCGCACGCCTCGAGAAACCCGCCCATGATCGAGCAATTCAAGATGCTGCGCCCGACCGCCGCGGCGCGGCCCGAGGTCGAGTGAGGTTGCCCCGAACGCACGGTTCCAATGCCGCCCTCGTCGCCGCGCCTGTCGCACGTACGGACAACGCTCAGCTAACAGCGCGTAACAAAACCATTGTTCGATGAGGCGCCAGACGATGAGGGCGGCTGCCAGCGCGGAGAAGGCGAGATGGATGTCGGCTCGCCGCTCGTAGCGGATGGCGAGGCGACGGAACTAGGCGAACCACGACAGGGTCCGATCGCCGACCCACCTGTGACGTCTCAGCCGCTGGCTGCTCTCGATCCCGCGCCGGGGCGATGCGGGGCTGGATGCGGCGGCGGGTCAGCGCCTGACGACAGCGGCGGTGGTCGTAGGCCTTATCAGCGTGCAACTTCGAGGGACGCTTGCGCGGTGGTCCCCAGCATGAGCGGATCGGCGGGACGGCATCCACGACCGCCTCCAACATTCGGCTGTCATGGACGTTCGCCACCGTCAGCTTCAGGGCGAGAGGGATGCCCTTCGCATCGGTGACGATGTGGCGCTTCGTGCCCGGCTTACCCCGATCGGTCGGGTTCGGGCCCGTAGCCGCGCCCCCTTTTTCGCGGCGATCGAGGCGCTGTCGAGGGTAGCTCGACTGAAGTCGATCCCGTTCTGGCGACTGAGCCGGTCGAGCAGAGCGTTTTGCAGGCGGTCCCACACTCCAGCCCTCTGCCAATCCCGCATGCGCCGCCAGCACGTCATCCCCGAACCGCAGCCCATCTCCCGTGGCAGCAACTCCCAGGTCGTGCCCGAACGCAGCACGAACAGGATCCCCATCAGAGCCGCATGGTCAGATGTTCGAGGCCGACTGCCCTTCGGCTTGGCCCGTTCAGGCGGCAGCATCGGTGCGATCTCGGCCCACAGGCCATCGGGGAGGAGCGGTCTCGCCATCTCCACCCAACGCGCCAAACCCGGTTTTGTTAGAGGCTCTAAGTTGCGGCCCTAAAGCGGACGGGCGGCAAACCACCCGACCCGGTCATTCCGCACTCGAACCAACCCAGTCGGCTGAAACGCTGTCGGCGTTCCCCCAAAGCAGACGTTCGTTGGTGGTTAGGCAACTTCGGCTCAGGATAGGAGGCTACCGCTTTCCGATCTTATAGCGGCCATCCCTGTAGCGATCGATCCGAACTGCTGGTGCGATGCATTTCACTCTCGTGGCCGCACTACGCGGCCGCTCGTAGGTCTTGCGATGCTGTCACCTCGAACGATCGCACGCAGTTGCGCCCGCCCGACTTGGCTGCATAAAGCGCGCGGTCTGCTCTTTCGATCGTGTGATCGATGTCACCGTCAATGAACTCAGTCTCAGCTATGCCGATGCTGATCGTCGCTCTCAGGCATTTCCCCTCGGGCTCGAACACGGTGTTTGCCACCGTTTGACGGATCTGGTCTGCCAAAACAGCCGCGCCATTCAGATCGGTATCGCGGAGCAGGACCACGAACTCCTCGCCACCAAAGCGTGCCACTTTGTCGGTGGTCCGGACTGCCTCCCTAAGGATCTGCTCAACTTGGCGAATGACCGCGTCGCCTGTGGCATGGCCGTAAAGGTCATTGATATGTTTGAAGTGGTCGATGTCGATCATCAGAATGCAGATCGAACGCCGCTAGCGCTTGAAGTAGCTCATCGCGTCGTTGGCCAAGGGCAGGAATGCGCGGCGGTTGAGCTGGCCGGTCAGCGCATCGGTGTCGGCCAGAACCTGCATCGCATTCAAATCGGCTCCGAGACCTCTGACTCGGTTTTCCGCTGCTTCAGCTGCGTGCGAAGCCTACGCCTCAATATGGCGTGCATCCGCCTCAGCCGTGCCGATGCGCCTCAGCAGCGACCTGATTGAAGCAGACAAACGCAGGACCTCGGGAGAGCCGTGCATATGACGTGTCATCCTTGCATTCGGCTCGCGTCCGATGCGGCCGACGGCTTCGGTGAGTTGCGCCAAGGGCCGGGTCAGCTGCGCCGCGACCCACCAGATCGCGATAACACCAAGGACAGCCGTGACGAGCCCGAGCAAGAGAATCAGACTGGTCAAACGATGAGCGCCGGCCAGGGCGGTGTCGACGGGCTGCAGTGCTACGACGGTCCAACCTAGGCCCCGATAGTCGCCACGTCCGCGCGTGACGGCAGCAGCGGCGAGCTGATCGCCTTCAACCCTGTGAACGATGAAATGCCCGGACACGAGTTCCGCGGCTGTGTACGGACTCGCTCCATTGTCGGATCCAAGCAGAACCCGGCCGGAGCGATCGAGAACGATGAAGTCCTCGTTCAACTCAGACCTTCGAGAGGACAAGAGTTCGCGCCGGAGTATGTCGGCCCATCGCCAACTGAGGTGCGCTCCGAGAACACCTAAGATCCGATCCGATGCATCGCTGACCGGGACGGCCACATCAACGAAGCGGAACGGCGATCCGTCGCTGTACGGAGGGAGCTTGGCTTCCAGCAGGGCTGCCGCGTGTACATCCTCGACCGTAGCCTGCCGAAGGCCATCGTTGAACTAGGGTCGCTGGCTGACGCTCGCCCCTTCGAGAATGCCGCCTGTTGCAGCGCGTACCTGGCCGTCGCGATCGGCAAATCCAATCCAGGCGTAATCAGGCAGAGTCCTCTGCATCGTCTCCAGCACTTTGCGCAGGGTGCCATTGTTCTCCAGCCAGTGGGACTGCAGCGGCTGCAGCGCTCCGACGTTTCGGATTTCGCGCAGGCGCTCGGCCATATCCTGATCCAGCCGATCGGCCATCAACCGGGCAACCTGCAGGAGGGCATTCTGCGCCATCTCGGTGTCCTGCCCGCGCGCCAGCAGCGCAGATCCGAGTGTGGTCGCGACGACAATCGCGAGGCTGATAGTTCCCGCGAGCAGGCTGATCTGACGCCGCAGAGAAACGCGATCTGCGAGCCGCTTGAACATCTTGCACGATCCTCGAACAGCAAGGATTATGCAGCTCAATTCGTGACAGCAAATGAAGTTTATTGGTAAACAACTCGCTGATTGCAAGGGGGCTGCGACAGCCGCGTATTCACCTCAGTCTGCCGAAGATTGTGTGTCATCAAGACACCGGCAAGCGAATGTTTCGCGCTTCCGCAATAAGTTGGCAGCAGTCCCAATGGCTATGCCCGCTTCGATGCTTCCGCCATGCGAAAGCGGCCTGACAGAAATTTACCCCGAAAGGCCTTCCCGCTTCCGACCCATGCCGGGCATGCGGAAGGTTCTCGGGGCTTCCCGAAAGCGGCCATGCTGGCGTGTACATATCACCGCCTGAGAGTGGGCAGATATCGCACCCAACGTGGAGATTGAAGGATCGTGAGAACCGAGAAGCAAAAGATGCTCGCAGGCGAAGTTTACCGGCCGGGCGACCCGGAATTGAGGATGGAGGCTCAGCGTGCTCGGGAATGGATGGTTCGGTACAACGCGACCCTCGCGGCATCACCGGCCGAGCGGCGGGTGATGTTGCGCGAACTCTTCGCTTGTGTCGGTGAGGACGCGGTGGTGCGTCCACCTTTTCACTGCGACTATGGGCAGCACATCTCCATCGGCGACGGAGCGTTCTTGAACTTTAACTGTGTGATCCTCGATGTCGCGCCCGTCACGATAGGCGCGCTGACGCAGGTCGGACCTGGCGTGCAGTTTCTCACTGCCGACCATCCGCGTGATCCTGCACTTCGTCGCGCCGGGGTCGAAAGTGGACGGCCAATCACCATCGGGGCAAACGTCTGGATTGGAGGTGGCGCACTGATCCTGCCTGGGATCACGGTGGGGGACGATGCCATCATCGGTGCGGGGGCAGTCGTAACCCACGATGTGCCCGCTGGAGTGACCGTCGTCGGAAATCCGGCCCGGCCGCGCGGCACGACTTAAGGCCGAACTGACTTCCTCGGATAGTTCTACGTGTGTACCTGTCGTGAGGCGGCATGACGCCATCTGCTTTAAGCAGCTCTGGCTCGTAAACAGACAAGCCGGCTTCCACCCCAAGCAGTCACCGTGGCTAACAGAACCTCCGCAATTTTGTGATGTGCATTCGCCGATTGGTTGTACAAAATCGATCCTGCCGATGTTGTCGGCGACGCCCACGCTGGTGCCTCCCCCCCCCGCCCCGCACTGACCCATCAACCCCCACGCCCACTCACCCCCACCGCTCACCTCGCCGCACACCAACCGGTGCCTGAAGACCAC
>NZ_JAKSXZ010000062.1 GCF_022829465.1 Methylobacterium sp. J-067 | reverse complement strand
CAGGTCGGCGGCCTGCGTACCTCGAAGGCCAAGCCGTTTTGGGCCGGGTTTCAGGTAACTGCCAGTCAATTAGTTCGCATCACGATGCAGCATGGGCCGTGCCGTAAGTAGGCCCTTGTCCTCTCGTGGGACATGCCGGCTCGATCCAATGGCCTCTTGCAACTGCCGGATCGGGCCGGCAGCTATCGCAGCGATCAGACCGGCTCAGCATCTGGCCCCTCTTGCCCGCAGGTAAATCCCCACGTCCCGAACCGCCATTGTGGTCGGGTGGCCGTTGCGCCATCAAACGAACCAGCAAGAGAGCCCCAGCCGCCTGAGCGATCCGAGGCTCACTTTCAGCTCTCAAGCGAGGTGCCAGCCCTGTTCAATCTGAGCTAAGTGCAGGTTCTGAGCCTCAGCCGACTGCGACAGGGACACCGCAAGGTCTGCCCGCGACACACCATGGTCGAGTTGATCGGTCCAGTAGCTCAAGCCGTTGGCTTCAGCGTGGCGGCCGAGGGCGTTGACGTAGAGCGCGTCGACGTAGGCGCTGTTGGAAAGCTTGCCGTAGGTCGCTTGGTTCTCCGGCGAGTTCAGGAAGCCCTGCGCGATGC
Organism: Methylobacterium sp. J-067; assembly: GCF_022829465.1. Lineage (GTDB taxonomy): Bacteria > Pseudomonadota > Alphaproteobacteria > Rhizobiales > Beijerinckiaceae > Methylobacterium > Methylobacterium litchii. The sequence continues at coordinate 495 of NZ_JAKSXZ010000062.1, read as the reverse complement.
TGGCCGCTGTTCCGCCGTGGTCGAGCTGGTCCGTGTAGTACGCCAGACCACCTGCGTCCGGCGCCCGGCCGAGCATGGTGTAGTACACCCGGGCCACCTGAGCCGCCTGCGAGTCGGGCACGAACAAGCCGGCATTGAGGGTCGGTTGCAGGCTAGCCAAGTGCTCTGGCGAGAATACGAAGTGTTGCGCGACATCGACGCGGGTGACGCCGTGGGCGAGTTCGTCCAGGTGGTACTATAGACCGCTCACATCGGCGGCACGGTGCAGGGTGTTCTGGTAGAGTTGCTGAACGAAGGCGGTGTTATCGACGGCACCAAAGCGAGCTTGACCCTCTGGAGAGGCAAGAAAGTTCGCCAATGAAATGCCTTTTCAAAGATCGCCGTCGCGCCAGACGATATTTCCGGCTTTGCTCTGGGAGGCAGAAAAAGCCTCGCCGCGTGGCGGGTCATGCAGGCGAAATGTTCGCCGCACTCATCTTTTGCGCAATGGATATT
>NZ_JAKSXZ010000056.1 GCF_022829465.1 Methylobacterium sp. J-067 | reverse complement strand
CTGTCCATGACCACGGGGGATGCCTGCCGTCTCGGGGGCCGCCTTAAGGGTTGCGAGCCCCGACCAGCCGTCCATCTCCGGCATCATAACGCGGAGCAGGATCGCCAGGGGACGGAGCGACCTGTCGAGTGCCAATCCGGTACGTTCATGGTCCGCCGTGCGTACCCCGAAGCGCTGGCGTTCGAAGCGCCAATGGTGTAGCCGCCCCTGATCCTTATGCCCGTCCTCGTGCTCGTCAGTTACCTCGTCCCGTCCCGGCCGGCGGGAACCCTCGGTCCTCGTATGCGCCGTGCCTTGGACGACGTGGGTCGGGTCACAGGGTGAGAAGCAACGCGGAGTACCCGGCGCCCCCGAGCGCGAAGGCCCAGAACCGGCTTTGGCGCTCACTTGGAACCTCGTCCTTGAGGACGTTCAGGATCACGCCGCCGCCGAGGAAGGCCGTCAGGGCGGCGATGGCCGCGTCGGATACGGTGGTGATGGCACCGAGCACGAACCCCGCCAGCACGGCGACGACGAGGAGCCATCGCCCGATCCTGCGATAAGCCGCCTTGTGGTCCTCGTTCAGGCCGTAGTCCGTGACGACGAAGTGCAACGCCATCGCCACGGTGAAGAAGGCTAGAGAGATCGGCCCCGTCATCTCTCGATGGAGGAGGAGGTAGCCCACGAGGCCGTTATACAGGCCGAAGGACCCCATGTGGATCCAGAACACCCCGGCCCCGGTGCCGACGTCGACCGAGGCGCCCCGGGCGTCGGTGACAGGGATGCCGGCGCGGCGGGAGCGGTCGACCTTGGCGAGCCGGTCGAGCCCGTAGAACGCCATCAGGCCGGTGAGCGCGATTAGGTAGACGTGGCGCTCCGAGAAGCCGCCGAAGGTGTCCCCCGCCATGCGGCCGACGCTGGCCTCGCCACCGGCCAGTTCCGGGAGGAAATGGACGAACACGTAGGCCACCGCGACCCCGCCCGCGGCGGAAAGCCAGACGCTTCGAGGTGAGCCGTCCAGGAATCGTAGGGTCGGCGTCACGACGTGGACGACCCCGAGCAGGACCACCGCCAGGGCCGCCATGGGCACCATCGCGCCAGTCACTCGCCGGCCTTCGAGGCGGCCGCGGCATCGGGGCTCCCTCCGCGCCGTCGGCGGACGAGTTCGATGGGGGGCAGGCCGACGATGTCGTAGGTCGCTGAGGCGATGCCGATGCCGGCCGCGTCGAACGCCGTGAGGATATCCCGGCTCATCGCGTCCTTGGCGCCGCGGATCTGGTGCGTGCCGAGAATGAACCGGACCGTCAGTTCGAGCCAGTTGTCGGTGATGCGGTAGAACACCCGAGGTTCCAGGTCGACCGGCTCGACCCCGAAGCGTTCCTGCAACTTGGCCTTGGCCTCGACGGTCATGGCGTTCGTGTCCAGCGCGTGCCTCCGGGCGGCCTCCAGCATCACCGCCTCAACCCTGGTCCGGTCCGCCTGGTAGGTTACCGGCACGGCCATCTCCTCCCAGATGAACGGGAAGTCCCGGGTGTAGTTGAACACCGGCTCGGAGAAGATCTGTGCGTTGCTCACCGTCACGATGCGGCCGGTGAACTGCCGGCTGCGCACCCACATCGCCGGCGAGGCGCCCTGGACCGAGGGTGGCTGGCCCATCTCCATGATGGTGGTCTGAATGAAGCCCAGGCGCAGCACGTCGCCACGCACGCCGCCCATCGAGATGCGGTCGCCGACCGTGAAGGTCGCCCCGCGCAGGATGACGAAGTAGCCGGCCAGCGAGGTGATGACCTGCTGCAGGGCGAAGGCGAGGCCGGCCGACAGCAGCCCGAAGGCGGTCGCCAAGCGCGTCGGATCGTTGAACCAAATGGAGAGCAGGCCGAGGACGAGCAGGACCGCCGCGAGCAGGCTGATGCCCTGGCGCGTCCAGAACTTGGTCTGGAGCGTAGCGTGGTCGGTGCGCGTCAGGACAAGCCCGACCAGGGCACGCAACCCGAACCCGCCCCCGAGGACGACGGCGACGAACACCAGCGACAGGACGAGTTTGCGCCCGTTCTCGGCGTTGACGCCGACCCAATCGATTCCGAACAGATGCAAGGGGACGCCCCGGATGGCGGTGTTTGACCCAGCCGCCGTGCGGCGGCCGGGCGACGAGGGACGACGTCAGCGGCGGCCGTGGACGAGCAGCGCGAGGCCGTAGCCGACCGCGCCCGCGATCAGCATCGCGACCAGCGGGCTCTCCTCGACCTGGTGGCGGACAGCCCGGGTGCCGTCCCGGGCGTAGTCGTCGGCGTGCTCGTACAGGTCGCGGGCGTAGCCTCCGACGTCGCGCGCGGCATCCTCCGCCCGTCCATAGAGATCCTGCGCGCGACCCTCGACCTGGCGCCGTCGGCCCTCGACCCGGTCACGCTCGCCGCCCGTAACGGCACCGACCGCGCTCTGGACCTTGCCGCGGATCTCCTTCGCGGTGCCGGCGACCCGGTCGCCGTCGATGCCGCCGCGTTCGGCGGCATCCCCCACGGTGTCAGCGGCGTCGCGCACCGCGTCCTTGGCCCGCCCGTACAGGTTCTCGACGTTGCCCTTGGCCTCGTTGGCCACGCCCCTCGCCTGGGTCTCACGGTCCCCGGTCAGTTCCCCGGCCTTGCCCTTCACCTTGCCGCCGAGTTCCTTGGCGGCGCCGGTGATGCGGTTCTCGTCCATGGCGTCTCTCCTGTCGTCACGGTGAGGGGTAGATATGGTGCACCCGATGCCGGCTGGCCTCAGTCGGGCTTCACGGGCGTCGCGGCCGGCGCCGGTGGGGTCGAGAGTTGCTGCCGGGCGTCGGCCAGCTTGGCCTGTGCATCCGCGAGCTCGGCCCGGGCGGAGCGCAGCTTCTCCTCGACGTCCGCCACCTCCTTGTTCCTGGCGGACATCGTCTCCGTCAGCGTCGCAAGCTGGCCCTGCGCGTCGGCCTGCTGCTTCTGCAGCGCCTCCAACGCCGCGGCGGCCGCGTCGCGGTCCGACGTCAGCTTCAGGACCGACTTCTCTGCCTGTCCCCGCTCGGCGGTGACGCGGTCCCGCTCGGCCTGCGCCGTCGCGAGATCCTTCTGGGTGCCGTCCAGGGTCTCCCGTGCCTGCGTGGCTTGCTGGGTCATCTGCTCGTTCCCGGCCGCGAGTTTTTCGCGGTTCGCGGTCAGGCCGGCGACGGCCTGCTCCAGGTCGGCGCGCTGCTTAATCGCCTGCTCGGTCGCGGTCCGGGCATCCGCGAGTTCCTTCTGTGCCACGGCCGCCCCCTCGCGGGCCTTCTGCTGACGCTCTTCGGCTTTGGCGAGTTCGGCGGTCTTTCCAGTGGCCTCTTGCGCCATGGCGGCGATGTCGGCGCGCAGCCTGGCTTCCTGCTGCCGGGCGTCCTCGACCCGGCGCCCGACATCGGCGAGTTCCTGGGTTCGGGCGGTGGCAGCCTTCTCCGCGGCGGTGGTCGCGTCGCGCAGGGGGGCGAGCTTCCGTTCCGCCTCCGTCACCTGGGTCTGGAGGTCGGACAGGCGCTTCGTCTCCGCGTCGGACGCCGCCTTCGCCTCGCCGGCCTTCCGTTCGGCCGCCTGCCGCTCCTCGATGAGGCCGGCCGCCTTCGCCTTGGCCTCCTCGCCGGCCTGGGTCGCTTGCTTCACCTCGGTCTCGGACGTGGCGATCCTGGCCTGCAGCGCCGCGAGGGTGCCGGCGGTGGACCGCTGCTGGTCGAGGTCCGTCTGCAGGGCCGTCCGCTGGCCCTCCAACTCGCCGACGCGGTGGTCCCTGGCGCCGCGTTGCCTGGCGCCGGCGATGGAGGCCACGACCAGCCAGAGCAGCAGCACGGCGGCGATGATTGCCAGGCTGAACGGGAGGGGGCGGCGCAGTTCCGAACGGTAGTCGATGGCCATGGCGGTCTCGCGGGCTTGGAGGGTTTGGGGTCAGATCGAGGAGGCAGCCTCGCCCGGGGTCGGTTCGGCACCTGCGGCTCCGGCTTCGGGACCACGGAGGGGCGTGCCCGACCCGGCATGTGCCGCCCCGACCAGGGAGCCAATCATCGTCAGCAAGGTGCCGTGCTCCGGCGATCCACTGCCGGAGGCGAGAAAGGCCGCCAGCTCGATCCGGGACGGTGTCCCGCCGGACGGACCGTTCGGCTCGTGGAACACGAACACGTCAGCCGCATCTTCGCCCCGGCAGAGGAACCACCGGTCGTCGTTGCCACTGGCATGGATCTGCGTTCGCATGGTCGGCATCGGCAGGTCCCTCCGGTGGTGGCGCTAGAACTCTGTCGGCTTGATGCCGGCCTTCTCCAGGCGCTGCTCAAGCTCGGCCGGGAGTGCCTGCACCGCCTGCCGCACGGGCATCTGCAAAACCGGGTCGAGGGCGCGCATCGTCGCGTACAGCCCGGCCGCCGCGGCCCCGCCCAGCAGCGGAGCGACGATGAACAGCCAGAGCTGCCCCACCGCGTCCCAGCCGACGAACAGGGCCGGCCCGATGCTGCGGGCCGGGTTGACCGAGGTGTTGGTTACCGGGATCGAAACGAGGTGGATCACGGTCAGGGAGACGCCGATGGCGAGCCCGGCAAAGCCCACCGGCGCCTTCAGGTCGGTCGCACCGAGGATGGTGAGAACGAGGAGCGCCGTCAGGACGAACTCGACGATGAACGCCGCGGCCATGTTGTAGTGGCCCGGCGAACGCGCGTCGTAGCCGTTCGAGGCGAAGCCCAATGCGACGTCGAAGCCCGGACGCCCCTGCGCTACCACGTAGAGGACGTAGGCGGCGACGACCGCTCCGAGGACCTGGGCGGCCATGTAGCCGGGCAGGCGCGCCGCATCGAACTTCCGGCTCAGCGTCAGGCTAAGGGTCACCGCCGGGTTGAGATGGTAGCCCGAGATCGGACCCAACGCGGAGATCATCGCCATCAGGACGGAGCCGAAGGACAGGGCAACCCCGGCGTAGCCGATGTGGTCGGCCATCAGGACCGCGCTGCCGCAGCCGCAGAACACCAGGACGAAGGTGCCGATGAACTCGGCGATGTGGGGACGCATCAGCGGGAGGGCTTCGGAAGGGTAATGCCGGAGCCCGAGGTGGAGGTGACGGCCGCCGCCGCGTACCGGTCGGGATCGCGCACGGCGCGGTAGGTCGCCGGCCCACGCGGCTCCTTGCCCTTGAGCAGCATCGCGGCACCGAGGCACATCAGCAGCACCGGCACCGGGTTGCGCCGCACCGCCTCCAGCGCGCCGTCGTAGAGGGTACCCCCGGTCGCGTCGCGGCGGACGGCGCCGAGCATGTCCTCGGCGATGCCGGTGGGGGTGAGACGCTGGGTGAGCCTGTCCAGGGTTTGGTCGAGGCGGTCGCGGCTCGCCTCGATCTCTCGCTCCAGCGCGTCGGCGTCACTCGTCATGCGTCACGTGCTCCTTGATGACGGTGGCGTCGTGCCGAAGCTGTCGACCCGTACGGGTCGGGACGAGCGCATCGACCGAGAACCAGCTCTTGGCTGTGAGCGCCAGAACAATGCCGATGACCAGAAAGACGACGCCGACGATCAGGGCGGAGAGCGCCTCCGAGCCGACGACGGTGGCGAGCCATTTCACCAGGGCGTCGACCAACACCAAGAAGCCGACGACGGCAAACACCGCCGCGCCAGCCATCGTCGCGAGGCCGACGATCAGGCGGCGCAGGTTGTCCGCCATCTCCTGACGGAACAGGGCGATCTCACCCCGCAGAACATCGCCGGCACCACGGAGTGCCTCGGCCATCAGACCCTGGAGTCCGCCGGATGGCGGGGGTGGGGGAACGGCGCTCACGGATACCCGCCCCAGGCCTGCCTGGGCTCACCACGGGACTTGAGGGCATTGCCGTTCCCGGATCGCATGAGATGGAAGGTGCCATACCCGAGCGCGCCGACCACTAGAGCCGTCACCAACGGGTTGCCTCGCGCTACCGTTTCGGCATTACGGAGTAGTTCGTGCAAGCCACGGCGTGCGACGTGGTCCGAGAGCGCGTCGAGGTTGTCGGCGACCGTGTGGACGAAGGGCTTTGCCTGCGCCTGCCCATCGAGCTCGCCGCTGCCAGAACGGAGCGCCCTGGCGAGCTCGGACAGGAAGCCGGCCGCTTCGGTCCTGCGCCGGTCGGCATAGCCGCTCGCTTGGTCACGCACGGCGTCGGCCAAGCCGGCCGGCGAGCGCGCCGCCCGCATCGGGCCGTCGGCGGCAGGTGATGGTCCCGCAGATCGGGTTGGATCGTTCATTGTGCTGCTCCGGACCTGCAGGACATTGTGGAAGGGGGTCTAGCGGCGGCCGTGGACGACCATCGCGAGGAGGTAACCGAGTGCGCCGGCCATCGCCGCCATCATCAGCGGGGACTCCTTGGCATAGCTCGTCACCGTGTCGGCGCCCTGGCGGTAGGCGCGCTCGGCGTCGGGGAAGGCGTCGCGGCCCTGCTTCAGCGCGCCCTGCGCAAGATCGCCGGCCTGGTCGGCCACGTCGCGCACGGCGTCCTTGGCCTGCCCGTATAGGTTCTCGACGTTGCCCTTGGCCTCGTTGGCGGCACCCTTAGCCTTCGTCTCGCGGTCGCCTGTCACGTCGCCAACGGCGCCCTGGACCTTGCCGCCGAACTCCTTCGCGGCACCGGTGATACGGTTCTCGTCCATGGATGTTCTCCTGAATGGGGTCGGACGCGCGGGTTGCGCGTCCGGCGGTTCGTTGAAGTGGCCTACTTCTTGGCGCTCTTGCCGTGGGCTTTGGTCGAGCTCTCGTGCGCCTTCTCGGAATGTCCGTGGGCCTCCTTGGAATGCTTGGCGGCCTTATCCTCGTCGCCCTTCTCGTGGTGCTCTGCTGCGGTCTTGTGCGACTTGGCAGCGGCCTCGTGGTGCTTGGCGGCCTCGTCGTGCGCGGTCTTGGCCATGGTGGTGTTCCTCGTGCGGCACCGTCACGGTGCTCGTTGCGGTCGTGTCGACCGGCGCGTCCGGACGGGACGGATCCCGACCGGCGTGCGGGATATCCTCAGGCGCGCCGCCTCAGAGGGCGGGCAGCCTGCCGTCGGGGGTGTAGCGGTCCACCGCCGAGGGAAGCTCCCGGGAGAGCCTGGAAAGCAGCTCGTCGTGCGACAGCCCCGTCTGCCGGGACAGGGCGTCCATGACGTCGGAACCGATGGCCTGGCGCAACTGGGGCGGAGCGATCTCCTGGTTGGGACCGTGGTTCACCCAGGAATCGGCGGCGGCACCATGGCCGTTCTGCCGGAAGCTCTCGACCAGCTGACCCAGCCCCCCGCCGAGCACGTTGCCGATGCCGGCTCCGCCGAGCGTACCGCCGATGTTGCCGAGCAGACCTCCGAGGCCGGCTTGGCCAGGCGTGGTTGACGACCCTGCACCCGGAGAAGAATGACCTCCACCCAGCATCTCGGCGATCCTGTCCTTGTTCTGGAACCCAGCCACGGCAAGCAGGCCGAGCAAGGCGGTCATGGAGGGAAAGCCGTCACTCATATTCGTTCTCCCGTTCGGGTGTGCGAGGTACGGGTTCCAGGCGGCTCAGGACCTCGAACCGGTTCCCTTCGACGCCTTGTATTCGTCGATGGCGGTCCGGCAGCCGGGCGAGAGCTTGCCCATGTTCCTGCGGAAGCACGCCACCACCTCCGGCCCCTTCGGATCCATGCCGTTGCAAAGACTGAGATAGTCCCCGGAGCAGAACGTCCGGAGATGGTTGGTGGCGGCATCGTCGCCCTGGGCACCGGCGGAGCCCGCCGCCATGATCAAGGAGAGGGCGAGGAAGCCGGTGATGCGGATCATGGGGCGGAGGCCGTGCTCGATGCTTGCGTTGAGGGTTGGTGCGTTGGCCGGGAGGAGGCCGCGGGCTCCCTCCCGGCCCGGCGCGGTCAGATCGGCTTGCGCGGGGCGGTCCCGGTGGTGCCGGCCGTGCCGGTGCGCTCGACGTTGCCGCGCTCGTCAGTGACCTCGACCTCGGTGTGGCGCACCTTGTCGGTCACGGTCTCGACGCGCTGGGTCGCGTCCTTGCGGATGCCAACTTCGCCGACGACACGGGCCTCCTTCGAGACCACCGCCTGCTCGCGCATCTCGGTGGCCTCGATGACCTTGTCCTCGAACAGGGCCATGTCGCCCGGGGTCACCGCGCGGTCGACCACGCGGCGATCGACGTGCACGGTCTCGTCATGAAGGGTAACGTTCTCGCTGACGTCCTTCTCGACCGCGTAGGAGCGGACGCGCACCCGGCCGCTGTCCACCATGCGCTTGCCGACGTTGAGCCGCTCCTCAACCACCGGGATGTAGTCGGTGCCCTGCGCTGTCCCCTGAGCCGTGACGGTCTCGGTGGAACCGGCCGCACGCAGACCCGTCGCGGCGGTCGTCGATGCGGGGGCAACGGCCGCGACCGGCGCGCCTGCAGCCTGTCCGGTCCAACCCTCCTTGCGCCAGGCCGCCTCGCGCTCATCCATGTCGATCGAGCCGTGCTCCTCCAGGATGTCGTAGGTCCGCTCCGCGTACCCGTCCTCGACGGTCGCAGTCAGCATGGTGCCACCTCGGTTCAGTCCCTCGGCGTGCAGGTGGCGGTCCTCCTCCGGCATGAAGAACTCCTTCAGCGAGCCCCACATGCCGCTCTCGTGGGTCGTGGCGGCGCTGGTCGTCGTGCCCGCCTCGCTGCCGGACAGGATCCGGACGCCGACCTCGGGGATGCCGCTGGCCACAAGCTTGGCCTTCGCGGCGGTTGCGTCCGTGTAGGTGTCGTACATGGCGGTGATGGTTTGGGTCATCGTTCGATCTCCGGTGTTTCAGCTAGGTTCAGGGCCGTGACGTGCCCCTCGGGGGACACGCGTTCGATCACGGCGTGCTGCCGGCGCAGCGTCACCGGCATCTCGACGTCCTCGCCCCCCGTGGTCTGGCGGACATGCACCTCCTCCCGCAGGACGAGGCGCTTCTCGACGACGAGGATCTCTTCCAGGATCGGGATGATGGTCACCCCGTTCTCCTCGCGGACCACCGGGGGCGTCTCGCCCTCGGCCAGGGTCCGGTTAATCGGCACCCGGGTGACCCCGACCATGTCGCTGCGCAGGGTCTCGCGCAGGACCTGATCGACCGCCTCGGTGCGGGTCGAGACCCGCACCCGGCCAGTCTCCACCGCCCGCTTGTCGATGCGGGCGGTCTCGGCGATCAGCGGGAGCGTCACGCTCTCACCGATGGCGACCTCCGCCGCCTTGTCCTGCGTCCCGGGGAGACGCGGCTCGATCGCGGCGGGGTCGATCACCGTCAGACCCGACGCTGGGTCGTGACGGCGGGGGCGGTGCGAGTGAGCACCGGGTCGACGGCGGCACCACGCCCGGCGAAGAAGGCCGACAGCGCACCAAGGACCAATGCCAAAGCGCCGTAGAGCGCTCCCTGCGAGCCGACCCGTGCGGCGGCATCGGCCGCCTGCTTGGCCTGCTCCTTCGCCTTCGCGACGGTTTCGTTGAACTGCTGGGCGTATTGCTGGACCTGGGTCCGGGCCTGATCGACCGGGATGCCCTGCGCCTTTGAAAGCGCCTGAGCCGCTTTCTCCTGCGCATCCTTCTGCTGGCCGGCGTCACCGGTCACCGCGGCGCGCATGGCGCTGACGGCAGCGTTCTTGAGGGCTTCGGGGTCATTGCCGGTCGTGCCGCGGACCTGGCTCTCGATGTTGGAGAACGGGTTGTCCATGCCCGGCAGCGACGGGGCCGCGGCCTGGGCTGCCGTCTTCACCGAGCCGCCGATCAGGTTGCCGGCGCCACCGAGCGTGCTCGACACCGCGCTCGACGCGCCGCTGACGATGCCGCCGACCGCCGAGGACAGCAGGTACACGACGACCAGGGTCGAGACCGCCCAGGCGATCAGCCCATGATAGGCGGTGGTGTTCCGAGCCGGCTTGCCCGAGAGGCGCCCGGCGAGCCAGCCGCCAGCGGTGGAGGCGAGGATGCCGGAGATCACGAACCAGATACCGGCGCCGGACGAGAGCGACCCGGCGGTCGGGGTGCCGTTGCCGGCCGGGTCGACGGTCGAGAGCCCGATCCCAAGCCCGACCATGTTGAGGATGACCTGGGCGACCAGCGCGATCACGGCGCCGGCGATGACAGCCCCCCAGGAGATGGAGTGCAGCGCCATCGTGCGCATATCCTCGGCCGGGGTAGCCGGGCTGGTGGTCGGCAGGTCGCGGTCATAGGCCGGACGGGTGGTATCGGGTGATAACGCCATCGTGGAAACTCTCTTGTCGGGGGTGGTTGGGTCGGGCTTCGGCCGAGGGTCGGCGGAAGGAGTGGGGGTCAGAGGACCCGGCGGCGGCCCATCAGGGCGTGGTAGAGCCACAGCACCACCACGGCGCCAACGACGGCGACGAGCAGGCTGTAGAGGTTGACCCCGGACACCCCGGGCTGGCCGAACTGGTTGAACAGGAAGCCGCCGACGACGGCGCCGACGACGCCGAGCAGGATGTCGACGAGCAGCCCCTGGCCGGTGTTGTTGACGATCTTCGAGCCGATGAAGCCGGCGATCAGGCCGAGGACGATCCAGGCGAGGAGAGACATGGTCGGCTTCCGTGTGTGGGTGTGCGGTAGGGTTCCGACGCCGGCGGCTGCGTCGGGGACAGAGCGGGCTCGGATGGCCGGGACGCTAGGGACCTGAGGTCGAACTCGGCTTGGTGGGCTTGGGCGACTTGGTTTTGCCCTTGGCGTGCTGCGCCTCTATCGCGGCGATCTCGGCCGTAGCCTCGGTCTCTACTGTGATGTCCCCGAAGATGATGCCGATGGCCTGCTTGATCAGGGCGCGCGCGTGATCGTCAGACAGAACCTTGCGGCCCTTGCCCATGTCCTGGCCCTCGCCCCAACCGGTTCAACAGTCGTTCAGGAGCCCGGTACGAGCAGGCCTATACCGCAAAAATAGCAGAATCCAGCCGATGTTCCTCGGCATTACATAAAAGTATTTCAGATCAATGCGGTTAGTGTTTTTTGCCTAGTTTTCGTGTGTTGTTTTTGCCGTTGTTGTCAAATGACGGCTTTTCCCCGATGCCGCGTTCCCTGGCCCAGACCACCACGGCGCTGCGCCGGTTGACCCCGATCTTCCGATAGAGGCTCGCGACGTGGTTGCGCACGGTGCTGAGCGACACGCCGAGCGCCGTCGAGATCTCCTCGTCGGTGTCGCCGCGACAGATGCCTTCCAGCATGTCGCCCTCGCGGACGGTGAGCTTCTCGATCATGACCTGCGGCTTGCCGGGCCTGGGCGGGTTGCGCAGCAGGGCGAGCTTCTCGATCACCCCGTGGCTGAACCACGAGGCGTCGGCCATCACCGAATCAATGGCTGAGATGAGCTCGGTCTCGGTTCGCTTCCTCGACGAGATGTCCTGGACGGCACAAAGCAGCCCGGCGCCGCCGTTGACGGTGATCCTCTCGGCCGACACGAGGCAATCGAGTTCCTCGCCGTCCCGGGTGCGCAGGCGGCCCTCGAAGGCCCGCACCCGGTCGTAGCGCTGGAGCTCGCGCCTGAAGCGCGTCCGCTCTGCCTCCTCCGCCCAGGGCATCGTGGTGGCGTCCGCGCCCCCGAAGGTCGCGGCGTAGGCGTCGTTGACGCTCGTCGGCACGTCCGCGTCGGAACTCAGGAGGACCGTCGGGATCGGGCTGAGCTCGAACGCCTTGGCGAAGCGCTCCTCGCTCAACCGAAGCTCGGCCTCGGCCTTCCGGCGGTCCTCCAGATCGGCAAAGGTGAACAGCATGCAGCGCTCGCCGCCCGGCATCTCGATGGGATGGCCGGCGACGATGACGAATTTCTCGCGGTCCGAGGGGACCGAGAGGCAGGCCTCGCGCTGACGTATGGTGGTGCCGGCATGCAGGTGCGCCACGGCGGAGGCGCGGTGCTCGCCCTGACCGATCAGGTCGATCTCCGTGAAGCTCCGGCCGAGCACCTGCTCGCGGGCGTACCCAGTCAGGTCGACGAAGCCCTGGTTGACCTTCACGTAACGCAGGTCGGACAGCCGGCAGACCACCGCCGGGGCGGGGTTGGCCCTGAACATGCACTCGAAGCGCTCCTCCGCCTCGTAGCGTTCGCTGACGTCCTGCATCACCAGGGCGAGTCCGGTCGGGATGCCATCGGCGCCGGTGGTGACCAAGCCGCGCATCCGGTGCATCCAGGTCCGAACGGGATCACGCCTGTGGTGGACCTCGACCACGGCGTCGCGAAAGGCCTCGCCGGCGAGCATGCGTTCGACCGGGTGCTGCAGCGGTCCGACTTCGTGGTGGTTGCGGTAGCGCAGTACGAAGTTGGTCCGGTACTCGGCCACGTTCTCCCCGAGGTCGCCGAGGTCGCTCACCCCGTGCATCGTCAGGGCGGCCTCGTTGGCGTAGGTCACCGTATGGTCCGGCGCGATGAGGATCACGCCCTCACCGAGGCCAGCGATGACCTGCTCCAGTTGGCGCTGCATCGATGTCGGCATCACGGTCGCATCCCTCCACGGCGCCGGCAGTTCGACCGTCTCCCCGCTCGATGCGCATGGGAGCAGTGGCAACCATCAAGCTTGCGTCGGACGGCTAAGCACCGATCTTCTAACTCCGCAGAACTTCACCAGTATCCAGTATGCGAAGGGCGCGTGAGACAGCAGGTCCTACGAGCCGCTTTGGTCAAACGGATTGAGCGATCCGCATACGAGTACCACAGTGAGGACTAACCTCGACGACGAAGTCGCAGACGACCTCACCGTCCAACATGCGCTGGATGAGGTAGCGGCTGGGCGCACGGTTGTTGCGGTAACGCAGGCTGAAGCGCGCGCGGTAGGCGTCGACCGTCGCGCCAAGGTCGGACAGCGCCGCCACGCCGTGCATCGCAAGCGTCGCGTCGTTGGCCTAGGAGATGCGCTGGTCCGGCTCGACGAGGATCACGCCCTCTCGTTCGGGCCGGCGACGAGCCGGCGGCGTTCCAAGCGGTTGGCATCCGTCGCGATAGGTCGGCGTCCGGGGCCATGGCCTCCGGTGCCCCGTACACCGGGTGGTTCGATCTCGCGCCCGGGGGTGCGTCGGCTTCCGACCTGCGCGTTCTTTGGGTTGACCTTCAGATCTATGGTCGCCCCCGGCGGGGCGGCGGAGCCGGGTCGTGTCGGGCAATCGTTGCATGCCGGGCCGCGCGCGACCGGACGGCGGCGGATGTGAGGTCCGCCGGGACCAATCGATGCCTTCGGCGTTGAGATGCGATGCGCTGCGGAACGCGGCGTGACCGGGAATCGCGCATGCCGATGGACGATGCCGTAGCCGTGAAGCCGCCCGCCCAGGTGCCGCCCCCGTTGGTTCCTGGCCTGCGCGGTCTGCTGACCCTCGCGGTGGGCGTCGTGCTGATCGCGGCGCTGTACTTCGGACGCGAGGTGTTCATCCCCCTCGTCTTGGCGGTGCTCCTCAGCTTCGTCTTGGCCCCGGTGGTCAATCTGCTCCGGCGAATCAAGCTCGGGCGCGTCCCCTCGGTCATCGTCGCCGTGCTGCTGGCGCTCGGCGTGATCGGCGGCATCGGCGCGGTCATCGGCACGCAGGTGGCCGGGCTCGCCGGCAACCTGCCGCAGTACCAAGCTACGGTCTCGAAGAAGTTCGCCGGCCTGCAGCAGGGCTGGCTCGGGGAGGCTAACCGGGTCATCTCGAAGTTCAGCCACGAGGTCCACGACGCCACCCAGAAGGCAGACGCCTCCGGGACGACGGCGGCGACGGGACCCGCTGGCGACACGCCCAAGGCGCAGTTGGTCCGCATCCAGGACCCTGAGATCTCGCCGCTCGCACTAGCCGAAAAGGTCCTCGGCCCGGTGTTCGAGCCTCTGACCACGGTCGGCATCGTCCTCGTTGTGGTCGTGTTCCTGCTCCTGCAGCGGGAGGACCTGCGCAACCGCATGATCCGCCTGTTCGGGTCGAGCGACCTGCATCGCACCACCGTGGCGATGGACGATGCGGCGGGCCGGCTTGGAACCTACTTCCTGGCTCAGCTCGGCATGAACGCCGCGTTCGGTGTCATCGTCGGCGTCGGACTGTGGTTCATCGGCGTACCCAACCCGCTGCTGTGGGGCGTGTTCTCCGCGCTGATGCGATTCGTGCCCTACATCGGTGCCTTCATCTCCGGCGTCCTTCCGGTCGCGCTGGCGGCGGCGGTCGATCCGGGCTGGAACATGGTCATCGCCACCGCGGCGCTGTTCCTGATCGCCGAGCCGGTGTTCGGGCAGGTGATCGAGCCGCTGCTCTATGGCCACTCTACAGGCCTCTCGCCGTTCGCCGTGATCGTCTCGACCCTGTTCTGGGGTTTCCTGTGGGGGCCCATCGGCCTGATCCTGGCGACCCCGTTCACGGTCTGCCTCGTCGTGCTCGGCCGCCACGTCGACAGCCTGGAGTTCCTGGATATCCTGCTGGGCGACCGGCCGCCGCTGACCCCGGTCGAGAACTTCTACCAGCGCATGCTGGCAGGCGACCCGGACGAGGCCCGCGACCTCGGCGAGCAGATGCTGAAGGAGCGCTCCTTGTCATCGTACTACGACGAGGTCGCGCTCAAGGGCTTGCAGCTCGCCGCCAACGACTATGCCCGCGGCGTGGTCACACCGGCCCAGCTTGAGAACATCCGGGCGTCGTCCCGCTCCCTGGTCGAGGATTTCGAGGACCACCCCGACGTCGAGCCGGCAGGCACCGACGCGACGGTCAACCCGAACGATACGCCGACGCTCGCCGAGCGCGCGCACCCGAGGAACGAGGCCGTGCCGGGCCGGGCCCCTTCCCGCGAGGCGCTGCCCGAAGTGTGGCGCGGCGAGGCGCCGGTGCTGTGCCTGGCCGGGCGCGGCCCCCTCGACGAGGCCTCCTCGGCGATGCTGGCGCAACTGCTGCGCAAGCACGGGCTCGGGGCGCGCGTGACGGCCTACCAGTCCGCCTCACGCGAAGGCATCCGCGACCTCGACCTGTCGGGCGTGGCGATGGTGTGCATCTCCTACCTAGACATCACCGGCAACCCGTCGCACCTACGCTACCTGCTGGAACGGCTTCGTCGGAAGTCGAGGGACGCCAAGCTTCTGGTCGGACTGTGGCCGCAGGGCGAGGCGGTCCTGACCGACACGGACCTCGGTCGGCAGGTGGGTGCCGACGCCTACGTGTCGTCGCTGCGCGGTGCGGTCGAGGCGTGCCTGAGGGAGGCGGCTGCGACGACTACGGGCGGCCAGACTCCGGCCGCGGCGAACGCCGCCTGAAGCCGGAACATGCCGACGGCTTGACCGTTATTCGCGCGTCATAAAGTCAAGCCTTGGACAGCAGCCGTGAAGACAATCGTCGCCCTCGCGATCTCCCTGCTGGCCGCCGCACCGGCCATCGCTTCCGAGACGCGGAACGTCGCCCGTGGCGTCGCGAAGGGCGAGACGGTTCGGATGGCCGCCATCGTGAACGCCGCCCCGGCGCCCGGCGTGCAGGTCGTACCGGCCAAGAAGATCCGCGTGGTCCTCGCCTCGCCCTACGGAAACTGAGGCCCGCCGGCCGGCGCTGTCACTCGGGGGACATCGGAATCCATCTTCGCGTTTACCGTCCGTACCGTGCCGCAATCGTCCCGTAATCATGCCCGGCCTGGACCGAGGGTGAACATTCACCCATCAAGGCAGGGTTCGGGGGTGCGGGTGTTTCGAAGTTTTGAAAGTCTCGCACGCTCGCTGGCGACCGCGGCCGGACTAACTGTGCTCCTCGGCCTCGGGGCCTGCGCCGGCCGTCCGACCGGCGTGCTGCTGCCCATCGCCGACACGGCACCGGTGGCCGGCGCCTCCCGCGTCGACATGCTTGTTGCGACCACGCGCAAGTCGGCGACCGACCGCGGCGTGCTGTTCTCCGGCGAGCGCGGCGAGGCCGTCACCTACACCGACCTCGCGGTGTCGATCCCGCCCGACGCCACTCGCCAGCCCGGCACCGTGCAGTGGCCGGAGCGCCTGCCAGGTAACCCGGCAACCGATTTTGTCGCGCTCCGCGCCGAGCCCGTCGACCGCTCGAAGGTCACTGCCTGGACCGGCAAGGCGGCCCACGGTCGAGGCAAGCGCCACGTCCTGGTGTTCGTGCACGGGTTTAACAACAAGTTCGAGGATGCCGTCTTCCGGTTCGCGCAGATCGTGCACGACTCCGGCGCCGAGGTCGCGCCGGTACTGTTCACGTGGCCCTCGCGCGGTTCGGTGCTCGCTTACGGCTACGACCGAGAAAGCACGAACTTCTCGCGCAACGGCCTGGAGACTTTGCTACGCGACCTTGCGAAGGACCCGAATGTCGGCGAGGTCACGGTCCTCGCCCACTCGATGGGCAACTGGCTGACCCTGGAGAGCCTGCGGCAGATGGCGATCCGCGATAAGCGCGTCGCCCCCAAGATCCGAAACGTCATCCTGGCCGCGCCCGACGTCGACATCGACCTCGCCCGTGCCGCGTTCCACGACATGGGTCCGGACCGGCCCCGCCTGACGCTGATGGTCTCCGGCGACGACCAGGCACTCGCGGTCTCGCGGTTGGTATGGGGTGACAGCGTCCGGCTCGGGGCCATCGACCCGACCGCCGAGCCGTACAAGTCCGAGTTGGAGCGCCAGAACATCGGCGTCTTGAACCTGTCGACCGTGAAGGGCGACGACCCGCTCAACCACGGCAAGTTCGCCTCTGGCGAGGTCGTCGCGCTGCTGGGCAAACGCCTCGCCGACGGCCAGCCGATCTCGGACGGGCAGATCGGCATCGGCGACCGGCTGGTGAGCACGGCGGCCGGCGCGGCCTCGACCGTGGCGACCGGTGCGGCGCTGGCGGTGGCCGCCCCCGTGGCCCTCGTCGACCCGCAGACGCGCGAGACCTACGGCGACCATCTCTCGAACGTCGGCAGTGGTCTGCGCGATACGGTGGGCTCGACGGTGGACCTCGCGGGAGCCCCGGTCCGCGCCGTCACGGGCGTCGGGCGTTAGCGGATCGGACGAACCGTCATGCGGCGCTTTCGAAGCGTCGCGCGTTGGTGCGGGCGGGTACGTGCGTCCTCGCATACGTTGTCAGTCGGGCGACGACCGCGATCCATTCATCGGAGTTTTCATGAATCGACCCCTATCAATCGCGTTCGCCTTGGGGTTCGCCCTCGTCGTTCCCGCTACTGCTGATGACGGGAAGAGTGACCTCAAGCGATACTGCACCGGCGACGCGACAACCTTCTGCGGAGGCATGGACCCGGGCGGGGAGGAAATGAAGGCGTGCTTCAAGAACCACCGCAAGGACCTGTCCGAGAACTGCCGCCGCGCCATCGATGCCTACGAGGCGAAGGGCGGCAAGTGATGGGCGTGCGCGTCGTTATCGCGGCGGCCGTGCTGGCCGCGACCTGTTCCGGTGCGGTCGCACAGGATCAGCCAATCACCAGCCCCCAGGACGCGCAGTGCCGCGACGAGGCTCGGGACAAGGTGTTCGCCGCACCCAACCCGAAGGGTCTGACCCCGTTCGCGCTGGGCGCGGAGATCTACCACGCCTGCATGAGGCGGCTGGGCGTCGAGACGAACCCGCCGCGCGAGTAGACGCGGCGGTCGCTGTTACCGGGCGTCGATGGGCCCCTGTGGCTGCGGCGCCGGCACATCCGCCGGCGGATCGCCTTCGGGGGGCGAGGGTTCGGGCGGCGGGTCGCCGATGGGGGGAGCAGGATCGTCGCCAGGACGGGGCGTGTCGGACATGCGGTCGTCTCCTCCTGCCGGCGGTACGTGGACGTGCCGGATCAGAGGTACAACGCCGGACCCGCCCTCGCGGTCCCGCTAGCCGGATGGGCGACGTCTCCTCCAACTGCACGTGGGTGATCACAGGGAACCTCGGTCTAGCCGGACTTCGAGTTAGACCGTCCAGCTACTTCGGGTTTCCTCGGCGGCTTCGGCAAGGCCGTCCTTCCGGGGACGACGCCGGTGATCTTCGGTGCCGACTTCCGACGGACAGCTTTGACCGGGGACCTCGCCGGTGATTTCGTCCCTGGGCTCGCCGAGGGCGTTTTAACCGGTGTCCTCGACTTCGGCGGATGGGCCGACGGTTTGGCGAGGCTCACGGCCATTCCCGCGCGGAGGGTCTTCACCAGCTTACCGATGCCTTGGGCAACGTTGAGGTAGGCGGCGTCAGCGCTCCGCCAATCCTGGACGGTCCGACCGTCCTCGGGCAACAGCTTGAATCCGGCAGCCTTGGTTTCTTTCCAACTGCAGGGCCGTACCACGACGCCGACGACGCGAATGGTGCCCCTGGCCCTCCGGCCCATGGCCCGGTCGTACTCCAATTGGCAGTAGCGGCTGGAGATGTACTCCGGACTTAGCAGGGCGATCATGACGTGGGCCTCCCGGAGGGCCTTGGAAATGCTGGCGTCCAGGGCATCTCCGGGGTCCATCCTTCCGTCGAACCACGTTTTCACGCCGTCCTTGAGCAGGGGCGCCAGATGGGTTTCGAGTTTCTGCCGGGCCACGGCGTCGACATGGGAATATGAGACGAAGATCCGGACCTCGGGCTTACCCATCGGGGTGCGGGAGTCGGCGTTGGCTGTGGCCCGGACCTTATATGCCGCTGCCTTCGGTTTCCCGTACAAGGGGTCCTTGGCGGTTCGGGTGCGGTTCGGCGTGGCCATGATGCCTCCAGCGCGTGGCGGCTAAGGTCTCGGTCAGGCCGTTCGACCTCGTTTTGTTCCGTGGAAAGCTGTGGACGTGCAACGCGATAGCGTTGGCATCTTGATCAGGTTGCCGTCGGGGAGGCGTCGGTGTGACCGCTTCTTCATGCCTGGTCCCCATGATGACAGAAAGCTGTCGGGGTGCGGGTCATGGTCGATAGGGTCGAGGTCTTTAGGGTCGCGGATCAACTGCGGGCCTTGCGCGGGGACCAGGCAGTCCGGGTCTCGGTCCGGCGCGTACGGGACAAGCTCCGTCGTAAAGGGTCCTTCAGCGACGTCGGGCCGGAGTTGGCGATCTGGAAGGCGACGCGGAATTACCAACCCGTGATCGAGTTGATGGAGTTGCCGGACGCATTGCAGAAGCGTTTGGGCGACTTCGGCAAGGCCTTGCTCGACGAGGTCCAGGCGAACGAGAGCCGCGTCCGGGACGTCGAGCGCGCAAACTTCGAGGTCGAGCGGGCGGCGTTCAGGGAGATGCTGGACGAGGCCGGCATGACGGTCGACGTGTTGGAGGCCCGGGTGGCCGCACTCACCGCCGAGGTCGAACGCCTGCGCGGCGGCGGGGCACCTGAAACATCGGAAAGATCGGCCAAGGACGATGCCGAAACACAGCGCCATCGGGACGTTTGGGAGCGGGGCGTGGGACTGAGGACGCTGATGGCCCGGGAGGGGGACGAGATGGTCAGGCCGGATGCCCATGAGGCGTTCTGGAAGTCCGTCGAGACCGAGGTGATGACATTGCTGCGGGGGCGCAGTCCGATGTTCGCTGCTGACATCCTATCCGCCCTACCGGCGAGCCTGCTCAACAACGGGGCCGACGTCGAGATGCCCCTGTCAGTTGGGTGGCTGAGATACAGGCTGCGGTCGATGATTGAGTCGGGCAGGCCGCTCAAGGAAATAAACGGGCGATTCCTGCAAGTCGAGCCGGACCCTGCTCCCGCACAAGAGGTCGAAACGAGGTCGCCGCCGCCGTCATTGGGGGACTCAGTGATGTGGGAGGTCCGGAAGGTGCTGCTTGCGCACGGCCCGTTGAAGGCGGCCCAGATACGGGAGCGTTTGCCGGCGAGGGTCCACGAGGCCGCCAAGAGGCACTGGAAGGATGGTCTGAAGCGTCTCGCGAAGGACATGTCCGAACGGGCAGGACGCGGGTACTATTTCAAGAGTCTCGGCGATGGCCGCTACGCAGCGCTTGAACACGTCGAGGTCACTGGCGCCAGCGACTCCGAGCGTATTGCGTAGCGTGTGCTGATACGCATGACCCCTTACGTTCAGCGGTAATAGTCGATTGACTTGGCGCCGAACGGCCGAGGCGCTGACGGTGTTTCCGGCCGCGTACATAGCCGTCGGCAGCGCGCGTTCTGAATAGGCCTAGGAAGCGGATTGCGGCGGTGGCGCAGCAAGCCTTCTTCAGGTCGCCTCCCCGAACTGTCGCCGCACGGTTCGTTGGGATCGGCTTGGTCAGCCCAAGCGTGAACGCCGCACCATCTCCGGAGCAACTCCTTAGCGAAGGTGGAACAGCTTGCCTGCGGCAGGATGTTACGCCACTCGTAGCGCGTAACGGGTCCCGCTATCCGCTACGGGTTATCTTCGTTGGTGATGCCCAATGGTCGGAGCGATGCCTGTTACCGTCCGCATACGTAGCCGCGACAGGTAGTCCCGCCAACATCATGTGGCCGCCTACGGTCGTCGTCGCTTCCCACTCCGACGGAACGTCGAGATCAAGGCGGCCCCATCCTTAAGCTCGGTCTCACTGCCCTGGATGATGGATTTGACGCGATAGCTTGAGGCTTGGCCTTTCGGCCTTAGGCGTGGGTGGACGGACTAGCTCGTAAACGTAAACGAGGCCGCATCCTGACGGATACAGCCTCGCTCAACTTCAGATAAATTTAGACCCGAACTTTGGGTCCCAGATCACAACATTGGAGCTGGGATCACCGAGTCGGGACCGGCGCGGTGATGGTCGATCCTAGTAGGTGCCGAACTTGTAGTTCACACCAGCGCGGATCACGGCGAACTCCGTGTCGCGGCGCAGGTTGGCGGGGCCCTGGACCACGGTCACGCCCTGGGAGGCGGTGGTGACCAGCTGGCCGAGGTTGTTGGTGGCGAAGGCGCCGGCAACGTTGCGGTTGCGGTCCAGGTTCACGTACAGGCCTTCCACCTTCACCGTCACGGCGGAGGAGCGGAAGAAGTTCAGGAACGAGTCGGTCGGGAGAGCGTATTCGATACCGCCGCCGACCACGTAGCCGGTCTGGAAGTCGTCCGAGCGCACGCCGGTGCCGAACTGACGGCCGCCGCCCGAGCCGTAGGCGAAGCCGCCCGTGGCGTAGAACAGGGTGCGGTCGAAGGCGTAGCCGAGGCGGCCGCGCACGGTGCCGAAGTAGTCGAGGCCCGACAGGCCGTCCGCGTTGAACACTAGGGTGCCCGGGAGGATGGCCGAGCCGCTGGCGCCAACGGCGGAGAAGCGGTTCCGCCGGGGGTCGAAGTCGGCGTACGGGGCTTCAGCTTCGATACCGACGACCACACCCGAACCCGGGGTGAACTGGAAGTTGTAGCCGATCTGACAACGGCCGACGAAGCCTTCGTTGCCGGATGATTTCGAGAAGGCG
>NZ_JAKSXZ010000050.1 GCF_022829465.1 Methylobacterium sp. J-067 | reverse complement strand
ATACCAGCTTGGCGCCATTCGTCGTGCTCGGTCAGCGCGTACATCGCCGCCGCTTCAAGACAGTCGATCTCCGTCTCGCAGAGATGTTCGAGAGCGGCCGTCATTACGATGGACAAGCCTAGCGCACTCACCTCTGCCATGCAGGTGTCATTGACCCACGCGGTGGCCAGCACTTGGTTGTCGCCGATGATGTCCAAGAGGAAGTCGGCGCGGTCGATCCACCGCGAACAGTCGAGAATGCCGGTCGTCCATGCTTCGACCGGTATGTCGGCCTCCATCCCAGCTACCTTAGGGTAGGCAGGCTCCTTCGGCCTCGGCAGTGGCGAGTGCGGCACGCTGTGACCGCCGTAGTTCTCAAAGCGAGGACAACCACTCAGACGCCTTGCATCCGCCACGAAACGGCAGCGCTCGGCGGCATCATGGATGCCTGCCATCACTGCGGTCCCCTCCAGATCGAACAGGAAGTGGTCGGGGTCGGATGATGCATCCGACGACGGCTTAAAGACCGGGACGGATACGCCATAAGCGGTCGGGAACATGCCGTAGGGATTACGAGCGCTCATCGCTGCGCCCTCCATGAGTCGAGGACGGGATAAGCAAGCTCGGCCAGCATCGCCGCCGTTGCGGGCGGGAGGCCAAAGCGGTGGATCAGAATACGGGCTTGAAGAGGGGCGTGATCTGGCGCATATCTCTTAACGCTGACTTGCCGGAAAGCATTCGAGAGACCCGCCGTCGCCCCGCGATGCGCGGGTTTCTTCATGGCTCAAGCAGCTTCCTTCTGAGCAGCATCGACCTCACATGCGCGCAGCCAATCGGCATCAGCGGCCTCGCTGATCCGGACGGAGCGCCCGACTTTCATGATGCGGGGCCCTTTGCCGGCCCTGAGCAGATTGTAGAAAGTGGCTCGGCAGATCTTCCTGCGCTCACACCACTCTTCAATTGTCCAAACTTGCATCTCTGCACCTGCCTGTGTTCGGGGCGGTGCATGTAAGATTATGCAGAACTATTCAGAATAAAACGATGATAAGCGTGATGTTCGCATTTTCCGTCAGACTTTACGGTCATCCTTTTTGGGACGCCCAATCTTCGCTGGTGCTTCCCTCTCAATCCGCCGAAAAACTGGCTCGGTGATGTGGCGACCAGGAAAAGCCTGACTTAGAAACTCTCTCCTCTCGGGCTTCGTCATCCTTTGCGTCACACTTTCATAGCGCAGCATCTCAATTGCCTTGACGGTATCTGCTTCTGATAGCGGCTTGCCTAATTCCGCGGTTGCGGCGCCGTCGTGGAGGTCTTGGTTTGATGCCGGTTCAAGGTACCGGTCCAACTCAACCTCGCGGACAAAGACGGGTAGATCCTGCCCTCGGGTCCATATTCCGAGTACCTGCGCCGCAACTTCCGCAGATATGACACCACCAGTGAGAATGATTCTTGCGTGTTCACCCAACCATACTTGGGGCGGAATAACCGAGAAGCTCGTTGCATCTGAATAGTACATCGCCGAAATCGACCCGCTGGCTAACAATGAGCCGAGATCTTCCGTCTCAACCTCGTTTAAGAGGGTTTCCAGACGTAACAAACCGGCAGGTGTAAAACTTGGCCCTGTCATCGGACCAACGGGATTGGCTGCACGTTGTCGCCGACGCCGCCGAAACGCGGCGCGCCCGCGCGGATGGCATCTGCGACGTAGCTGGGCGCGAGGTGCCCGTAGTGCTTCTCGACCATGCGCGTGTCCGCGTGGCCGAGGTTGCGAGACACCACCATCAGCGGGACGCCGGCCATGACGGACAACGACGCCCAGGTGTGGCGCAATCCGTGAAAGCTGATCGGCGGCGTGATGCTACCGTTGGTGCAAGCCTCACCCATCGGGCGGTTCTGATGCGACGGCGCCCAAGGATCGCCATTCGACTTCAGGAACATCCGCTCCGCACCGTGACGCCCGGCCGTGTGGCGCGCGAAGAAAGCCGCTCCGTCATCCGTCAGCACGATGTGACGCGGCTTGCCAGATTTCGAGGTGCGGATAGCGACCGTCCCAGAGTCGGAGTTGAAGTCTCGCACCTCCAGAGCGCAGAGTTCACCGTAGCGGGCGCCGGTTTCCAAACCGGCTTGCACTAGAGCGCGGAAGCCCGGCTCGGCCGCGTTGATCAGGCGCTTGGCCTCCGCAATCGTCAGGTAGCGAACGCGGGCGGCATCAACGTTCTCGAATGGCTCCACGCGCCGCCAAGCCAGATCGGAGGAAATGCCACCTCCCCTCCACGCTCGGTTCAGCGCAGCCTTGAGGATCGTCAGAGTCCGATTGGCCGACGAGCGGCGCTTGCGCTTCGTCTCGTCGTCGTTTGCGATCATCCGGTGTCGCTGTTCGCCACCGGCTTTTGAGCGAACCCGTGGAGCGGCCTTCGCTAGGTTGGAAAGCCACGTCTCGATCTGCTTCGTGGTGAGCGCTTCCACCTCGATGTCACCGAGGGTCGGCAGGATGTGCGCTTCAGAGCGGTGACGAGCATCCACACCGGTCTTTCGGTTCGCGTCGAGAAATTCGACGTAGGAGATCAGCGCATCCCGGACGGTAAGGGGGCCGGTCTTGCCGGCGGCACTGTGAGCCCGAGAGACCATCCGGTTTCGAGCAAGGTCCTGCGCCTGCCGGAAGCTCAGCACAGCTACGCCATCCGGGTCGGAGTAGTCGTCGGCGACGGCTAGCGTCTCGACCTCATAATCTTTGTCGCCGATGTAGTGACGGGCGACCCACTTCCCGGCACCCTTCTGAGGGCGGCGGTAGCCGAGGTGCAGGCCCGGCTCCAAGCCGCGATAGTATGGCTTCCCGCGCGGAAGCAGCCGCTGGCGAGCGGTGCGTGTCTCTAGGTTGGCGTCACGAACACTGCGGGCCACAGCGAGGCTCCTTTGCAGGCGATGTCCAACAGATGTCCAATATGCAGCGCTAGGCTCAGGTAGACAAGCCTAGGCGGCATTCGACCATCTAATTGTTGGAAGATCGGTTTTCGGTTCAGGAATTGACGCAGGTAGACGTCACAGCGTCTCTTTCACGGCGAAAACACGGGTTCGATTCCCGTAGGGCGCGCCAGCGGTGCTCAGCCCCACAATCAATTGCAGCTGCACTCAGTTAGCCTGGACGATGTTGGGGGATGGACCCCAACTGTCGTGCGATGCGCCCCCCCGCCAGCCGGTCGTGACTGGCACCACCATCCGACGCGTCTGCATGGCCGCCGGATAGTGGTGGAGTGGAGGACTCGATCAGGCCGCGAGATCATCCACGACGGGCACGGCGAAGAACTTGAACGTGTCCTCCATCAAACCGCCCTCGGCATCCATGGCATCCGAGCAATGCTGGCTTTCGATGGGCGTCGAAAGGCGATGGGTAAAGGTCGAGCTTGGCGCCTTCGCTCTCGCTTCGGACATTTGACGCTCCAAGTCAGCGTCATGCATCGAGTGGCAATACATCCAGGGTTCGCCATCTTTCTCAATCGTCACGTAGGCCATGGCTGTTCTCCTGCGGTCAGGGACGAACAACGCGGCAGGACGCGATAAGTTGGGATGAGCCCAGCGCCGTCTTGAATGGGGCGCACATGCGGTCACGGAAGCCGCCGATGGCCCAGCGCGGCTAAAGTCTGAGGCGGGCGGCATCCCGTCCCCACCTCCGGCGTTGTCTCTCGGCAAATGCTCAGAGGAGGCGACGATGGCAACCCATTCGGCTCAGTGGGATGAAGGCAAGGCGGCCAAGCAATCCGGGGCGCCCTACACCGCCGACCCCTACCGCGCGGGCTCGCAGGAAAGTGCCGACTGGCTCGCGGGCTACACCGACGATGAGCGGGAGCAGAACGTAGACCGTCCCGAACCTGGCGAGGGCTGAGGACAAAGGGGCCGGCTCTTGGCAGATCGCGCGAGGGCCGCCCCCGCGACGGCTGCTGGCTTGCCTCGGGCCGAACTCAGTTCGACTCGACGGTGATGTCAGCGAAGTAAGCCGCCATACGCTTCGCCACCTCCAGATCCCGACACTCGATGTGAAGCTGCGCCGGAAAAACCGCCGCCTCCTCGCGGAGCTGGAGCAGGATGGTCTCGGCCGCCGTGGCAGTCTCGCCCTCGGTTTCCCCGAAGACGCGGCACTCGTAGTTTCGTCCGCGAATGATGATGTTGAAGGGTGCGTCCTGCATGTCCCCGAGATGGGAGCTGCGGGCGCACCGCGCGATGCGACAGAAGGCCATCAGACCCCTTCGGCCGTTTGCCATCGGGCCAGGGTGGTAGACTGTCTGCCGGCTGAGCCCCGCCGCTGAACAGCCCCTGGCCCTGCGCTCGCCCCTCCCGCACCGTGTCGCGCGGCTGCCGCGTGAAGCAGGGCTTCCGGCCGAGATCGGCGCCCTCCCGGCCTTCTGCGCGCCTATACGGTCTCTGTTACATCCGCATCGTTGCGGCCGAGGCGCTATACTCATTTGGGTGAAAAACTTGAATGATTAAATTCGGAATTTCGGCATCGTCAGGCCATTGACGCAGTCATAAGATCGGTGTTAAATTCCTATGTAATTATATTCGTTGACACGAATTGATCTTGTATCTCGCGAGATCAAGTTCGTTGACATTCAACACGCTATCACATGGGCAATCTCACGAATAACGTTTGTCGTGTCTGCGACTCAACATCTCTCGGCGAGCCGTTTATCGCGCGCGAGATGATGTTTGGTATGCGGGACGAGTTCAAATACGTGACATGCTCCGATTGCAGCTCTGCGCAGATAGCGGCTGTCCCACCCGATCTGTCTCGCTACTACCCAGCCGATTATTACTCATTTTCGACCACGGGATCCGACCGTAAGATCAGCCTTCGCGAACGAATTATTTGGAAACTCATCTCCAGCCGCGACATGCATGCTTTGGGTAAACGGAGCATCGTCGGCGCAATACTTTGCTGGCTGAAGCGGCCAAGCCAAAATCTTGTCCTGTTCAAGAAACTCAAGATCAAGAAGTCGGCTCGTATTCTTGACGTAGGCTGCGGAGGCGGGGCGCTCTTAGACGTCCTTGCTGCGGGCGGATACACCGACCTGCTGGGCGCCGACCCCTTCATTGAGCGTGAGATCACGACCTCCCGTGGCGTCAAAGTACTCAAACGAGAGCTTCAAGAGACCCCTGGCGTCTTTGATGTGATCATGCTCCACCATTGCCTGGAGCATGTCGGAGAGCCGTCCAAGACGCTCGGGGTCATTCGCAGCAAACTGTCCCCCGATGGCGTCTGCATCATTCGACTGCCAACGACATCGTCCGAAGCGTGGGAGCGTTACGGCGCCAACTGGGTTCAGCTCGACCCGCCCCGCCATCTCATCATCCCCTCCCGGGAGGGCATGGCGATCATGGGCGACAACAACGGGCTCAAGTTGGTCGAGACGATCGACGATTCCTCGGGTTTTCAGTTTTGGGGCAGCGAGCAATACCTGCAGAACATCTCACTGGTCCGGAACGGAATCACAGACCGCCTCGACAAGCCCGCCCTCACGATCTCGAAACAGAAGCTTCGGGAATTCGACCATCTGGCCCAAGATCTCAACCGCAGCGGCAGGGGGGATCAGGCGGCCTTTATCTACAGGCGGGCTTAGCGGCTGTTACGGACCTGCAGCTGCGCCAGTTTTGCGAGGATGCAATCCTGTCGCGCCTATCGGTCCGATGTCAGCGATGAAGAACGGACACGGGTCGCCCCCCCACTTGACGCGGCTGCCCGAGACGGCCGCCCAGCACAAGCATAGTTTGCGCGGGGTGCTGTGCTTGGCTGCGGGCCGGACCGGGGGGTCTTTCGCCTAGGGGCTCGACAGCACGGACGTCGTCTACGTCGATCAGGGCTAATCGGCGAGCGCGGCGAAAGCGGCCGCCGCGGCAATAGGGCGATGCCCCACAGATCCTTCTCGGCAGAGCCTCAGCCCTTACCACCGTCAGATGATGCCCTCACAGTGACTTTTGATCTGCTGTTTCGGGCTTTCCATTTGAACGAATCGTTACATGATATCGATGTCGATGCGGTGTCCCCAACAGGTCTACAAACTCAACAATGAAGGCGTCCTCTCCACTTGAGGATGGGCGCGATTTGTAGAAGATACCTTGGCCGATCACCTTCTTGGTATTGCATCTATAGCGCGGATTCTGAGGCGGAAAACTAGGATAAACTGAAATGTTTTCGACAGTGACACGACCTTGCGATGGTTCTTGCAGCAATGAAATCGTGGGCTTCGCAATCGGATGGCAGTCTGCATCGAGGCCTACGAGGCGTTCTATCTGCTGTATTTTCCCGCTTTCTACGACCTTCTCGACTGTGCGCAGCGGCTGTGCTTCGGCAGTATAAGAGAATGCTACAAAGCTGCCGACGAAAAGTGTTAAAAAGTCAATGCGCATCGAAAGGCCTGTCTAGCTGACTCGCCTAATAGCAGTCGAATCTTTCTTGCCGTCAAGCTCGCAGGTCGATGCTTCATCCAGCTTTCTAACGGATGGCTAAGATAAAGTACGGGTGTGTTTGAGGGGGCGCAGCCCATCCCGCGGGAATGTCTGCCGAGCGGCCCATCATCATTCGAATGCCCAACCCCATCCGTAGCCAG
Source organism: Methylobacterium sp. J-067 (assembly GCF_022829465.1). Classification (GTDB taxonomy): domain Bacteria; phylum Pseudomonadota; class Alphaproteobacteria; order Rhizobiales; family Beijerinckiaceae; genus Methylobacterium; species Methylobacterium litchii. The sequence continues at coordinate 98,030 of NZ_JAKSXZ010000050.1, read as the reverse complement.
CCCTCAGCCTGCAACGGCTCGCACAGGTCGCGCCGAGGTTGAGCCGTCCCGACAATGCATCGATCGAAGCGCGAGCTATCGTGTGCAACCTCTCTTCTGAGTCGTCTCGATTGACACGGTGCGGCGGACGCGGTCTGCGCACGGGTGGGTTTAGCCCTCGGCGAATGCTTTCGGAGGCCCTCTCATGCGGATGGACGGCACCCTGCGCCAGCGGCTGCGGCCGTGCTGTCCCGCGGTCGCGTCCCCCCTCGCCCGCGAGCGGCTCGCGGAGATCGCGACCGCCTTTCCCGACGGGTTCCTGACGCCGCCCCTGCGGGACTTGCTCCTCGGCCTCGCGGAGCATTCCGAGTTCCTGTGGCAGAGCGTGGCGCGGGCGCCGGAGCGGTTCGTCGCCCTGGTGGAGCAGGCGCCGGAGGCGGCCCATGCCGATCTCGTCGCCGGGCAGCGGGCGGCAGGGGCTTCGTGCGCCAGCGAGGCCGACCTCGCCGCCCTCGGCAAGCGGTTCCGGGCCAACCGGATCGCCCATGCGCTCCTCGTGGCGCTCGCCGACCTCGGCGGGCTGTGGGACCTCGACGCGGTCACGCGGGCCCTGACGGAGTTCGCCGACGCCTCCGTTGCCGCCGGGCTCGATGCGCTGCTGCGCCGGGCCGCCGCCGGGGGGCGGGTCCGCCTCGCCGATCCCGATGACCCCGCCCGGGCAAGCGGGCTATTCGTCCTCGGGCTCGGCAAGCTCGGCGGGGGCGAGCTCAACTATTCGAGCGATATCGACCTCGTCGTCTTCTACGACGCGGCGCGCGCCGAAGCCGTCGCCGGGGCAGAGGCCAAGGCCGTGTTCGGCAAGGTCGCGCAGGACCTCGGGAAGCTCCTGTCCCAGCGCACGGCGGACGGCTACGTCCACCGGGTCGATTACCGGCTGCGGCCCGATCCGGGCTCGACCGCGCTCGCCCTCTCCACGGCCTATGCCTTCGAGTACTACCAGTCCATCGGGCAGGATTGGGAGCGCGCGGCCTTCATCAAGGCGCGGGCGATCGCGGGCGACATCGAGGCCGGGGACGCGTTCCTGGCCGAACTCGGCCCCTTCATCTGGCGCCGCCACTTCGACTTCGCGGCCATCGCCGAGATCCACGCCCTCAAGCGGCAGATCCACGCCGTGCGCGGCCACGACGAGATCGCGGTGGAAGGGCACGACATCAAGATCGGGCGCGGGGGCATCCGCGAGATCGAGTTCTTCGCGCAGACGCAGCAGCTCGTCTTCGGCGGCCGGCAGCCGGCCCTGCGCAGCCGCCGCACCGTCGAGACCCTGGGCGGGCTGTGCGCGGCGGGCTGGATCGACGCGCGGGCGCGGGACGAACTGACCGAGGCCTACACGTTCCTGCGCACCATCGAGCACCGCCTGCAGATGCTGCGCGACGAGCAGACCCAGCGCCTGCCCTCCGATCCCGACGCCCTGGAGGGCTTCGCGCGCTTCTGCGGCTTTGCCACCCGCGCGGCCTTCGACGAGACCCTGCTCGCCCATGCGGCCCGGGTGCAGGGGCATTACGCCCTGCTGTTCGAGGGCGGGGCGGGCGAGGCGGCGGCGCCCCTCGCCTTCGGCCCCGGCGAGGCCGAGCCCGCAACCCTCGCGGGGCTCGAACGGCTCGGCTTCCGCGAGGCGGCGCGCGCCCATGGCATCGTGCGAGACTGGCATCTCGGCCGCCACGGCGCCCTGCGCGGCGGGCGCGCCCGCGAGATCCTGTCGGATTTCCTGCCCGCCCTCCTGACGGCGCTCGGTGGCACGCCGGACCCGGACGCGGCGCTGCTGACCCTCGACCGGGCCTTCGCCCGAATGCCGGCGGCGGCGGAACTCCTGGCGATCCTGCGCTCGCACGAGCGCCTGCGCGGGCTGTTCGCGGACCTGCTCGGCGCCTCGCCGCTCCTCGCCGAGACGGTAGGGCGCAGCCCCCACGTCCTCGACGCGGTGCTGGAGCCGGATTTCATCGCGCCGGTCTCCGGGCCGGAGGCCCTCGCCGGCCAATACCGGGCGCTGGTCGGCGCGCCCGCCACCTACGAGGATCTCCTCGACCGCTGCCGCGACGCGGCGCGGCGGATGGGCTTCGTCACGGGGGCGCGCCTCGTCTCCGGCCTGATCACGCCGGCCCAGGCGGGCCACGCCTATTCGGGAATCGCCGAGGCGGCGGTCGGCCTCGTGCTGGAGGCCGAGACGCGACGCTTCGCGGAGGAGCACGGCTCCGTACCGCGCGGGCGCTGCTGCGTGCTGGCGCTGGGGCGGCTCGGCTCGCGCCAGCTCACCGCCGCGTCCGACCTCGACCTCGTCGTCGTCTACGATTTCGACCCCGACGCCCGGATGAGCGACGGCCCGCGCCCCCTCGACGCGGTGGTGGCCTACAACCGCCTCGCCCAGCGCCTCGTCGCGGCGCTGACGGTGCCGACGCGGCGCGGGCGGCTCTACCGGGTGGACCTGCGGCTGCGCCCCTTCGGCAGCCACGCGCCGCCCGCCGTGCAGGTGAAGGGCTTCGCCGCCTATTATTCGGAGGAGGGCGAGGCCGAGGCCTGGGAGCACATGGCGCTGACCCGCGCCCGGATCGTGGCGGGCGATGCCAGCCTCGCGGCCGAGGTGGAGGGGATCATCGCCGATGTCGTGACGCGCCCCCGCGACCCGGCTTCCCTCTGCGCCGAGGCCGGGGCGATGCGCGCCCTGGTGACGAAGGCGCGCGGCTTTGCCGGCCCGCACGATCTGAAGCTGGCGCCGGGCGGGCTGTTCGACCTCGATTTCCTGGCCCAGGCCCTCATCCTCGCGGGCCATCTGACGGACTGCGTCGGCTGCGCGGCCGGCCACGTCCTGCACCGGGCGGGGGAGCGCGGCCTGATCCCGCCCGAGGCGGCGGAGGCCCTGGCGCAGGCCCACGCGGTGCTCGACGCCGCCGCCCAGTGGCAGCGCCTGACCCTGGAGGACGCGACCAAGCCGCCCCCGGCCAACGCCGCCCGCCGCATCGCCCACGCCATGAACCTGCCGGATGCCCGTACGCTCGCGGCCGAGTTGCGCGTCCAGCGCAGGAGCGTCCGCACCCGGCTGGTCGCGCTCAAGGGGATGCTCGCCGCCCGGAGCGGGCGGCGTTCGCGATCAGGCCCCTGAACGTCCGCCCATCGCATCCCGGGCCGCCGCCAGCCCCCAGCGCACCAGCTCCTGCGCGGCGTCGGCCGAGGGCGCCTCGGCGTAGCAGCGCAGCTCCGGTGCGTTGCCGGAGGCGCGGAAGTGGATCGTCCGCCCTCCGTCCAGCTCGATCCGCACGCCGTCCTGCCGGTCGACCGCCTGCGGGGTGCCAAGCGCGCGGAGGAAGTCCGCCCGGAAGGCCGCGTCGTCGAGCCGGGCCAGGAAGGCGCCGCTGAGGTCCGAGGGCGTGTTCGGGAGGCGGTCGCTCGCCATCTCGCCCGCGTCGAGGGAGGTGACGAGCTCGGCCAGCGTCCCGCCGGAGGCGCGCATCGCCGCCAGGGTGGCGAGGATCGGCAGCATCGCGTCGCGGGTCGGCAGGGCCGCGAGGGGGCCATGGCCCACCACCACGTCGGAGCCGAGGAGGAAGCCGCCATTGGCCTCGAACCCGGCGACCGGGGCGGCCCCGTCCGCCCGCGCCGCCTCCATGCCGGCGATGACGAAGGGCGAGCCGACCTTCGTCCGCACGACGCGGCGGAAGCCGCCGGTGCGCTCCAGGGCCGAGCCGGCCGTCACCGGCACCACTACCGTGTCGATGCCCAGGTGGCGGGACGTGATCAGGCCCAGGATATCCCCGCGCACGATCCGACCCGCGCCGTCGGCCATCAGCGGCCGGTCGGCGTCGCCGTCGGTCGTCACCAGGGCATCGTACGCGCCGGAGGCCATCACCTCGCGGATGAAGGCGATGTCCTCCGGGCGATGCGCCTCGGTGTCGATCGGCACGAAGGTCTCCGAGCGGCCGATGGCCATCGCCTCGGCGCCGAAGGCCGCGAGCAGGTCGCTGAGCAGGTCGCGGGCGACCGAGCTCTGCTGGTAGACCGCGATCCGCAGGCCGGCGAGGGCGTCGGCCGGGAAGGCGTCCCGGTAGCGCTGCCGGTAGCGCTCGATCGCCCCCTGCTCCTGGGTGGCTGGGGAGGCCGCCGACGGCCCGCCGGTCTCCGCGACGGCCTTGAGCGCCGCCAGGATGGCGCTCTCGTCGGCCTTGGTGATCTCGCCCTCGGCCCGGTAGAACTTCAGGCCGTTGCGGTCCTCCGGGATGTGGCTGCCGGTCACCATGACGGCGCAGGCGCCGCGCCGCATCGCCTCGAGGGCCAGGGCCGGCGTCGGCAGGGCGCCGCAATCGACGGCCGCGAAGCCGGAGGCCGCCGCCGCCTCCGCCACGGTGGCCGCGATCTCTGGGCTGCTGGCCCGCAGGTCCCGTCCGATCACCACGGTGCGCTCGCCGGGGTGGCCCGCCGCGATGGCGTGGAAGAAGGCCTGCGCGTAGGCGAAGCTCGGGCCTCCCACGAGGTCCACGACCAAGCCGCGCAGGCCGCTCGTTCCGAATTTCAGGCTGCTCACAGCGGCTCCCTTGGCATCGATGGCAAAGCAGGGTGTCGCCACGAATTACGCGAAGAGGGCGCCGCAACAAAGCGCGATTGCAGGCCGGTGCCGAATGCCGCCCTCAGTCGCGCCGCCACCGCCCGACGAGCCGCGCCAGCCAGGGCCGCAGCGGCAGGGAGAGGCGGTAGGCGGCCTCCGCCACGGGCAGGACGGGGCGAAACCCCAAGACGCGCAGGTCCACGAGTCCCGCGAGCCAGCGCCAGCCCGGCAGGACCCGCCACAGGCGCGCGAAGGCCGCCGCGCCGGAGACGAGGGTCCCGGCCCCGTCGCGCACGTGGAAGCGGCGCAGGGCGCACGTGCGGTCCAGGCCCTCGCCCAGGACCGCGTCCGGGTTCCGCCCGACATCGACGAAGTCGAGCCGCCGGGCGCCCTCGCAGCCGCGGTAATGGTCGATCTCGGCGCGGCAGAGCGGACAGCTTCCGTCGTAATAGACCGTGAGGTCCTTGTCCGATCCGCCGAGGGGAGACGAGGGGGGGCCGGCCATCGCGGCGGCCCGTCAGGCGACCTTGCGGCGGCCCTTCGCGGGGGCGGCCTCGGCGGCGGGCTCGGGGGCGACCGGCTCGGGAGCCTTGCGCGCGGCGCGCTCGCCGGGGCGGCCGAGGCCCAGGGACTTGGCGAGGCTGGAGCGCTTCTCGCTGTAGGCCAGGGCCACCATCGGATAGTCGCCCGGCAGGCCGAACCGCTCCCGGTAGCTGTCCGGGTCGAGGCCATGCGAGGTCAGGTGACGCTTCAGCGTCTTGTAGGTCTTGCCGTCGATGAAGCTGACGATGCCCTCCGGTTTCACCGACTTGCGGATCTGCGCCGCCGACGGCTTGTTCGAAGGCTCCTCGGCCCCCTGGAGGGCGCTCCCGTCGGCGAAGCCGTTGAGCGAGGCGTGCACGCTGGCGATGAGCGCAGGCAGATCGGTCACGGCAACGTGATTGTGGGAGACATAAGCGGCGACAATCTCGCCGGTCATCTCAATAAACTCTAAAGTTTTGTCGGGGGCTGATCCGGTCATGGAGAAGGCTTTCGGCTTGAACAATAGAGATAACTAAAGCGACCCCCATGCCAGTTCAATGCCGAACCTGTGCTTAAACATACAACTTGAAGGTGCATAGCTCCGTCGCAGGCCTGCCGCGTCGCCGGGCGGTCCTGGGCGCGGCCGGTGCTGTCGAGCCCGCCCTGCCCCTGGGTAGAAAGATTGTCTGCAATTGACACCAAATCCATGGCAACTGTGTTGTGCCGGGCTGATCCCTCGGTAAGACCTTGACCGGACACGGGTCCAGCCCGGTCGAGCAGGCGGACCGGAGCGACGTTCGAACCAGCGATGACGGTACGCGGACCCAATCTCCGTCTGGAGGGCTCGACCCTCGGCCCGCGGAAGGTCTCGGCCTGGCGCGAGGCCGTGGCCCCGTTCTGGGACGTGCGCATCCGCAAGGAGGACACGCCGGAATTCCGGGGCCGGTCGGAGGTCTACCACCTCGGCAACGCCATCGTCGGCTTCACCGCCGCCTCGGAGTTGCGCATCGAGCGCTCGCGTGGCCTCGTCGCGCGGATGGGCGTCGATCACATCGCCATCCAGATGCGCATGGACGGCCATGCCGAGGTGGAGGCCGCCGGGCGCGAGACGGACCTTGCCACCGGCGACATCGCCCTCCTGGACCTGTCGCGGCCCCTCGCGATGCGCTCGACCGATTACCGGGCGATGACCCTGATCATGCCCCGCGCCCTGTTCCCGGAGGAGGGGCAGGGCCTGGAGGAGGCGCATGGGACGATCCTGCGGGGGCGCACGCCGTTCGGCACCCTGGTGAGCGACCACCTGCGCTCCCTCGGGACGAACGCGCCGCATTTCACCGCCGACGAGGCGCGGGCCGCCTCCGAGGCGACGGCCATCCTCGTCGGCATGGCGGCCCGCACGGCGGCCGGGGCGGATCGCGGCGGGCGCCCGGCGGAGCGCGCGCCGGTGCTCCTCGTGATCCGCCGCTACATCGACGCCGAGATCGGCTCGCCGCTGTTGAGCGTGAGCCACCTCTGCCACCGCTTCGGCATCTCCCGCAGCGGGCTCTACCGCCTGTTCGCGCCGCTGGGCGGCGTGCTCGAATACATCCGCCGCTGCCGGCTCGCCCGCGCCTACCGCGACCTCGTGGAGGCCGGGCCGCACGGGATCCGCGTCTCGGAGATCGCCTACCGCTACGGCTACGGCAGTCCGGTGAGCTTCACCCAGGCGTTCCGGGCGGAGTTCGGCCTCAGCCCGGTGGACGTGCGGGCCGGCGGGTCCGGGGCCGGGCCGGGCGGGGGCGCCCCGGATGCGCTGCCTGCCGGCGGCTGGGACGATTTCTACGATTGGGTGCTCCGACTCGACGTGTGAGGCCGGTGCATTGGGACGCCCGCTGAACACTTTGGGACGGGCGCCGGTCGCGAGGGACCCGGCTTCGCGCGACATATCTCCAGGTTGTGCTGGATGGATGTCCATGGTGCGGAGAGAGGGTGAGCGGCCGGTGGCCTGGCTCAGGCGGCGGCAGGACGAGATGTGGGCGCCGGAATCGTCGCGGACCCGCAATCCCCGGATCCGGCGCTGGATCGGCGCCGCCCGCCGCCGGGCCTTGCGCATGCAGCGCGAGGAGACGTCCGGGAGCGCGCAGGTCATCACCCTCACCTGGGCCCAGACCTTCGGCCGGCCCTCGGCCCCCCGGCAGGACGCCCCCACCCTCGCCCAGGGCGAGACCATCGTCCTGCTGCGGCGCGGCTGAGCCGCCTCACGACGCCCCCCCGCGCGGCCATGGTGCCGCAGCCCGGACCGAAACGGCGCTGATCGAGACAATGTGTCTGGCGTGCCGCGGCGCGCGCGGGAATCTGCGCGCCGAGAAAGGCAGGTCCGTTCGGTGGGTAACGCGTCGAGTCTCGTATCCGGCCTGCGCGCCGGGGTGGCCTGCCTGCCCCTCGCCGCCGCCGTCACCCCCGCCGTCGCGCAGGACATGCCCGCGCGCCCGGCCGCCTTCACCTACGTGGACGCCGAGACCTGGGAGATCACCGTGAGCGCCACGGCCCAGGCGATCCCGCGCTATCCGGGGGCGGCGGATTACACCGCCGTGGGCTATCCCGGCCTCGACATCCGCAAGTCCGGCGAGCCGCGCCGTTTCTCCGCGCCGGACGACAATTTCAGCTTCACCCTCTACGACACCGAGGCGTTCCGCACCGGCCCGACCCTGCGCTTCGTCCCCGGCCGCTATTACGGCGACGACCGCGCGCACCTGTTCGGGTTCCGCGACGCGCGGATGGCCTTCGAGCCCGGCCTGTTCGTGGAGATCTACCCCGTCTCCGCCATCCGCCTGCGCGGTGAGGTCCGCCAGGGGGTCTACGGGCATCACGGCACGGTGGGCACCGTGGCCGCCGACTACCTCCTGCCCGTGGGGCGGTGGCTGATCTCGGCGGGGCCGCGCTTCAACATCGGCGATGCGAGCTTCGCGCGGACCTATTTCGGGGTGAGCCCGATCGAGGCCGCCGTCAACGGCCGCGTCGCCCCCTACGACCCCGGCAGCTTCTATTCCGCCGGACTCCTCGCGGCCGTCACGTTCCGCCAGGACGACACGTGGTCCTACACCGCCTATGGCGGCTACAGCCGCATCCTCGGCGCCTCCGGCGAAAGCCCCCTGGTCGACCGCCCCTACGGCAACCCCGACCAGTTCACCTTCGGCCTGCGCGTGGACTACACGTTCAAGGCGAAGCCGCTCCTGTAGCGCCACAAGCCCCTCTCCGCACACGCAGTTTTCAACTGCGAATGACGGTTGCGCGCTTGTCGAAATCACAGCCGCAAGTAGCGTCCGCTCCGGTTCGCACGCGCCCGCGACCTGGAGGATCCCGTCATGGTCCGCTCACCCCTAGCCACCGCCCTGCTCGGTGTCACCCTCGGCCTGTCCGTCACCCCCGCCCTCGCCCTGACCACGAAGGAGTGCTCGACCAAGTACCAGGCCGCCAAGCAGGACGGCACGCTGAACGGCCGGAAGTGGAACGATTTCCGCAGGGCCGAATGCGGCGCGGAGGCCGCTCCGGCCCAGGCGGCCGCGACCGTGCCGAACCCGATGGCCCCGGCCGGCGGCACCAAGACCGCCGCCCCCGCGCCGGCCCCCTCCCCCGCGCCGGCGGCCACCGCCGCCGCGACCGGCACGGCCGCCTTCCCGGCGAAGGTCGATCCGAAATACGCGAGCGAGTCGGCCGGCAAGCAGCGGATGCACACCTGCCTCGACAGCTACAACGCCGCCAAGGCCGCCGGCACGCTCGGCGACATGAAGTGGATCCAGAAGGGCGGCGGCTATTACAGCGCGTGCAACAAGCGGCTGAAGGGCTGAGGCCCTACGGCATCACCCAGACGCAGGCGCCGCCGGCCTGGGCGAGGCATTCGTAGATCGCCCCGCCGAAGGTCGAGCGGCGCTCCACGGCGCCGAGCGTCTCCCGCGCGACGAGGCGGCAGCCGGGCGGCTTCTCGGCCTGTGCCGCCGCCCGGACGGGATCGTCCCCCGCCCCGGCCGACCATTGCCGCAGGGCGACGAGGTTCTCGCAGACCGGGACCGCTTCGCCGCCCCCCTGCGCGAGGGCCGGCCCTGCGGCGGCGAGGCCCAGAACCACCGCAAGCGACGTGACGCGCATGGCGACCTCCCTACGGACGATCGTCCGGAGCCGGTGAGATGGGCCGGCGCCGCCCGCCGGCAAGGCGTGGCGCCGGGCTTTGCGCGTTCCACGGCGGCAACACTGTTGCTTGGCCGCGGAAAGTGCGCTCTTCCCTCTGACGATGCCGCCCGAACTCCTCCTCGCCGCCGCCGCGACCCTGCCCTTCCTCGGCAGCGTCGTGGCGATCTGCCTGCCGAGCCACGCGCGCGGGGCCGCCGCCGGGGTGACGGGATTCGCGACGCTGGCGAGCCTCGCCTGCCTCGCGTGGCTCTCGCCCCTCGCCGCGGGGCCGGAGCCCGTCACATTCGCCGTCGACTGGCTGCCGAGCCTCGGCGTCCGCTTCGTCCTGCGCCTCGACGGACTCGCCTGGATCTTCTCGCTGCTGATCCTCGGGATCGGCGCGCTGGTGGTGCTCTATGCGCAGTACTACATGGCCGCCGCCGATCCGGTGCCGCGCCTGTTCTGCTACTTCCTCGCCTTCGTGGGCGCGATGCTCGGCATCGTGCTCTCGGGCAACGTGCTCCAGCTCGTCGTCTTCTGGGAATTGACGAGCATCGTCTCGTTCCTGCTGATCGGCTACTGGTCCGACAACGCCTCGGCCCGCGATGGGGCGCGGATGGCGCTCACCATCACCGCCGCCGGGGGCCTGTGCCTCCTCGTCGGCATGGTCATCCTCGGGCGGATCGCGGGCAGCTACGATCTCGACGCGGTGCTCGCCTCGGGGACGGCGATCCGCGAGAGCCCCCTCTACCTGCCGGCCCTGGTGCTGATCCTGGCCGGGGCGCTCACCAAGTCGGCGCAGTTCCCGTTCCACATCTGGCTGCCCCGGGCGATGGCGGCGCCGACGCCGATCAGCGCCTACCTCCACTCGGCGACGATGGTGAAGGCCGGCATCTTCCTGATGATCCGCCTGTGGCCGGTCCTGTCGGGCACGGAGAGCTGGTACTGGATCGTCGGCACCGCCGGCATGGCGACGATGCTGGTCGGCGCCTGGAGCGCGATCTTCCAGCACGACCTGAAGGGGCTGCTCGCCTATTCCACCATCAGCCATCTCGGGCTGATCACCCTGCTGCTCGGCCTCGATTCGCCGCTGGCGGTGGTGGCCGCGATCTTCCACACGGTGAACCACGCGACCTTCAAGGCCTCGCTGTTCATGGCCGCCGGGATCATCGACCACGAGACCGGCACGCGGGACATGCGCCGCCTCAGCGGGCTGTGGCGGGCCATGCCCTACACCGGAACGCTCGCCATGGTCGCCGCCGCCGCCATGGCCGGCGTGCCGCTGCTCAACGGCTTCCTTTCCAAGGAGATGTTCCTGGCCGAGGCGGTCGACAACCGGGGCGACCACGCCCTCAACCTCGCCCTGCCGGTGCTGGCGACCCTGGCGAGCGCCTTCACGGTGCTCTACTCCCTGCGCTTCATCCGCCAGACCTTCTTCGGCCCCCCGGCGCGGGACCTGCCCCACGCGCCACACGAGCCGGCGCGCTGGATGCGCATCCCCATCGAGGCGCTGGTGCTCGTCTGCGTCGCCATCGGCCTCGTGCCGAACCTGACGATCGGGCCGCTCCTGGCCGGCGCCGCCCGCGCCGTGCTCGGGGACCGCACGCCCGATTACGACCTCGCCCTCTGGCACGGGTTCAACGCGCCCCTGGCCATGAGCGTCCTGGCGCTGGCAGGCGGCGTCGCGCTCTACATGGCCTTCGGCAAGCGCATCGACACCAACCCGCGCGGCGGCCCGTGGCTGATGGACCGGCTCGACGGCGGCTGGCTGTTCGAGCGCGGCATGACCAACCTCGTGCGCGGCGCCCGCTGGCTCGAGGCGCGGCTCGGCACCGAGAGGCTGCAGCCGCAGCTGCGCATCCTGTTCCTCGCCGCCCTGCTGGCCGCCACGGCGGCGGGCCTCGGGCGGGGGCTCGACCTGTTCGCGCCGGGGCGGACCACCGCCTTCGATCCCGCCTTCGCCCTGCTCTGGCTGGTCGGCGCGGCTTGCGCCGTCGGCGCGGCGGAGCGGGCGAAATACCACCGGCTCTCGGCGGTGATCCTGCTCGGCGGGGCGGGTCTCGTGAGCTGCCTCAGCTTCCTCTGGCTCTCGGCCCCGGACCTCGCGGTGACGCAGATCCTCGTGGAGATCGTCACCACGGTGATGCTGCTCCTGGGCCTACGCTGGCTGCCCAAGCGCGACGCGGCGATCCCCGCGCCAGCCTCCGAGCGGGGGCGGGCGCGGCGGCGGCGCCTCATCGACCTCGCCATCGCGGCCTGCGCCGGGTCCGGCCTCGCCGGGCTGGCTTACGCGGTGATGACCCGGCCCCCCGTCGAGGGGATCAGCCGCTGGTTCGTGGAGGAGGCCTATCCGCAGGCGGGCGGGCGCAACGTCGTCAACGTGCTGCTGGTCGATTTCCGGGCCTTCGACACCCTGGGCGAGATCTGCGTGCTGGGCGTGGTCGGGCTCACCGTCTTCGCCCTGCTCCGCCGCTTCCGCCCCGCCCCCGACAGCCGCGCGCGCCCGGCCCAGCAGATCCGGCAGGACGCCTACGATCGAGGCCGCGAGGGGCGCGAGCCCGGCCACACCGCCGCCGATGCGCTGATGGTGCCGCGCACGGTGATCACGTGGCTGTTTCCCTTCGTCGTGCTGCTCGCCCTGCACCTGTTCCTGCGCGGGCACGACCTACCCGGCGGCGGCTTCGCTGCGGGCATCACGCTGACCATCGGCTTCATGCTGCAATACATGGCCAACGGCGCCGAATGGGTGGAGGCGCGCCTGCGCATCCAGCCGATCCTCTGGATCGGGATCGGCCTCCTCGTGTCGGTTTTCGCCGGGGCGACCTCCTGGCTGTTCGCGCACCCGTTCCTCACCGCCGCCTTCGCCTATTGGGATGCGCCGATCCTCGGCAAGGTGCCGCTCGCCTCCGCCCTGATCTTCGATCTCGGCATCATGGTCCTCGTCGTCGGCGCGAGCGTGCTGATGCTCGTGGCGCTGGCCCACCAGTCCCTGCGGCGGACGCGGGGGGTCGAGGCCGAGCGGGAGCGCGCCTGATGGAACTCGTCCTCTCCCTCGGGATCGGGGTGCTGTCCGCCGCCGGGATCTGGCTGATCCTGCGGCCACGCACCTTCCAGGTCGTGCTCGGGCTGTCGCTCCTGAGCTACGCGGTGAACCTGTTCATCTTCGGCATGGGGCGGCTGACCGTCGGGGCGCCGCCGGTCCTCGGCGCCGGGCCGGACATCGTCTCCGTGGACGATCCCGTGCCCCAGGCCCTGGTGCTCACCGCCGTAGTGATCAGCTTCGCGCTGACCGCCCTGTTCCTCGTGGTGCTGCTGGCCGCCCGGGGCGTGACCGGCTCGGACCATGTCGACGGGCGCGAGCCGCACCAGGAAGAGCCCCGCCCATGAACCCGCGCATGAACCCGGCCGTGACGAACCTCGCCGTCGAGACCGCGTGGTCGGACCACGTCACCGTCCTGCCGGTGGTGCTGCCGATCGCGGTGGCCGGGGCGATGTTCCTCCTCGACGAGCGCCGCCGCGCGCTGAAGGCGAGCCTATCCTTCGCGACGATCCTCGCCCTGATCGCCATCGCCGTGACCCTCGTCGTCTCGGTCTCGGACGCGCCGCGCGTCTACCGCCTCGGCAACTGGGCCGCGCCCTACGGGATCGTCCTTGTGGCCGACCGGCTCTCGGCGATGATGCTCGCCCTGTCCTCGGTGCTGGGGCTCTGCGCGCTGGTCTTCTCCTTCGCCCGCTGGGGGCGGGCGGGGCCGCGCTTCCACGGCCTGTTCCTGCTCCTGCTGATGGGGGTGAACGGCGCCTTCCTGACCGGCGACCTGTTCAACCTGTTCGTGTTCTTCGAGGTGATGCTCGCGGCCTCCTACGGGCTCGTCCTGCACGGTTCGGGGGAGACGCGGATCCGCGCCGGGCTCGGCTACATCGCCGTGAACCTTGTCGCCTCGCTGTTCTTCCTCGTCGGCGTCAGCCTGATCTACGGCACGATGGGCACGCTCAACATGGCCGACCTCGCCCGGCGCCTCGCCGGGCCCACGGCGGGCGAACTCGCCCTGTTCGAGATCGGCTGCGCCATCCTCGGCCTCGCCTTCCTGATCAAGTGCAGCGCGTGGCCCCTGGGCTTCTGGCTGCCCTCCACCTACGCGGCGGCCACCGCGCCGGCCGCCGCCATCCTCGCGATCCTCAGCAAGGTCGGCATCTACGTGGTGGTGCGCCTGAGCCTCCTCGTCTTCGGCGCGGGTGTCTCGGCGGGCTTCGGCCAGACAATGCTGTTCGCGGCGGGGCTCGCGACCCTCGCCTTCGGGACGGTGGGCCTGCTCGCCGCCCGCGACCTCACCCGCGCGGCGGGCTACGCGGTGATGGTCTCCTCCGGCACGGTGCTCGCCGCCCTCGGCTCCGGCAACGACCGGGCGCTGGCGGGGGCGCTCTACTACCTCGTCGGCTCGACGCTGGCGGCGGGCGCCCTGTTCCTCCTCGCAGAGATCCTCCAGCGCGGGCGCGATCCGGCCGAGGCCGCCGCGCCGGTCTTCGCCGACGAGTACCGCGACCCGTTCGACGACGAGGATTCCGTCGAGGTCGGCAGCGTCATCCCGGCGGGCGTCGCGATCCTCGGCGTCGGCTTCCTGCTCTGCACGCTGATGCTGGCGGGTATCCCGCCGCTCGCGGGCTTCGTCGGCAAGCTCGCGATCTTCGTGGGCGCCGCCGACGCGCCCTCCCCCACCGGCTGGTGGCTGATCGCCGCCCTCACCCTGTCGAGCCTGTTCACGCTGATGCCGCTGGTGCGGCTCGGCATCCTGAACCTCTGGGTGCGCGACGCGGACAAGCCGCCGACGCTGGCCCGCTCCGAGGTCGCGGCGCTGGCCGGCCTGCTCGCGACCTGCCTCGCCCTCTCCGTCTGGGGCGGCCCGGCGCTCGCCTATGCCGACGCGACGGTGGGCTGGCTGACCCAGCCGCAGGATTACGTCCGCGCCGTCCTGGGAGGGTCCGCCCCGTGAGGCTCCTGCCCCATCCCTGGCTCTCTGCCGGCCTCGCCCTGGCGTGGCTCCTCCTCAACGCCCCGGTGACGCCCGGCAGCCTGCTGCTGGCGCTGGCCGTGGGCCTGACCGTCCCGGCGGTGATGAACGCCCTCCAGGCCCGGCCCGTGCGGGTGAAGGCCCCCGGCGCCCTCCTCCGGCTGGCGGGGATCGTGCTCGTGGATATGGTCCGCTCGAACATCGACGTCGCGCGGATCATCCTCGGCCGGCAAACCGGCGCGCGGCGGACGGGGTTCGTGGCGATCCCCCTCGACCTGCGCGAGCCCTTCGCCCTGTCGCTCCTGTCGATCATCCTCACGGCGACGCCGGGCACCCTCTGGGTGCAGTACGATTCCGACACCGGCCGGCTCCTGCTGCACGTCCTCGACTTCCCGGACGGCGAGGCCTGGATCCGCCGAGTGAAGGACCGCTACGAACGTCCCCTGATGGAGATCTTCGCATGAGCGCCGTGACCATCCTCGATTGGGGGCTCGGCCTCGCCCAGGCGATGCTGGTCCTCGCCATGGCCATCGCCGCCTGGCGGATGCTGCGCGGCCCCCGCGCGCAGGACCGGGTGCTCGGCCTCGACACCCTTTATCTCAACGGGATGCTGGCGATCGTGGTGCATGGGATGCGCACCGGCAGCGGCCTGTATTTCGAGGCGGCCTTCATCGTCGGGATGCTCGGCTTCACCGCCTCGGTGGCGCTGGCCAAGTTCCTGATGCAGGGCGAGGTGGTGCAGTGACCGGCGCCGGCCTGCCCGTCTGGGCCGCCCTCCTCGTCGTCGGCCTCGCCCTGACGGGCGCCGCCTTCTCGCTCACCGGCGCCATCGGCCTGATCCGGCTCAGGACCTTCTACGAGCGCGTCCACGCGCCGACGCTGGGCGCGACCCTCGGCATGGCGCTGATCCTGTGCAGCTCGGTGCTGCTGCTGTCGCTGATCGAGGGGCGCCTCGTGCTGCGCGACCTGCTGATCGGCGTGTTCCTCACGGTCACGACGCCGGTCACGCTGCTGCTCCTCGCCCGCGCCGCCGCCCACCGCGACCGGCACGAGGGGCGGCCGGGCGCGCCGCCGAAATCCTGAGGGCCCCCTCGGCACACGTCGCCGGTCCCCGTGTCATTGGCCACCACGGCGACAGTCTTCGGAAACTGTTCCCGGCCTGACGTACGCCCCCTCACCTGTCATCCGGACGTCGGTGCGACACCGATACTTCAGAGGAGGCCGACCTCCGCCAGTCACGCCCCCCGCCTCGCCGCGACCGGGAAAGCACAGTGCCCCGGGAAGCGGCGGTGACCGCGTTGACGCCGCCTCCCGCCTCTCCGTAAGCTCGGCTTTGACGGTTCCCCTCGGGGATCAAAAGGGAACGCGGTGCGGGGCGACCCGAATCCGCGGCTGCCCCCGCAACTGTGAGCGGCGAGCCCGGCACCACCACGTCACTGGATGAGTCTCATCCGGGAAGACGGTGCAGGGGCGGCGACCCGCGAGCCAGGAGACCTGCCGTCAGTCGTGGTCACACGCGAAACGCGTCGGGCGGGGTGTCCTGGCGGGTGTCGAAGCGCCGGGCCGTGGGGCCGGGCGCGGAGAGTCCTTCGCGGTGACGTGCCACTGCCGCCCCTGAGGCTCCCGTGATCCGTCCCTCACGCCGATCGTTGCGTGCCGCCCTCGCCGTCTCCGGCCTCGCCGCCCTCCCCGCCCCGGCCGCCGCGCTGGAGGCGACCCTCGACGAGATTTCCGTCACCGCCGAGCCGGCTTCCCCCTCCCCGGCCCCGGCCACGCCCGCCGCGAGCGCCGGCTATGCCGGCGGCACCACCGGCATCGGCGGCCCGCTCCTCACCGTGGATTCCGCCAGCGCCGGCCTCGTGTCGGGCGCTGTGATCAACAGCCGGCCCGTGACCCGCCCCGGCGAGGTGCTGGAGGCGGTGCCGGGCCTGATCGTCACGCAGCATTCCGGCGAGGGCAAAGCCAACCAGTTCTTCCTGCGCGGCTTCAACCTCGACCACGGCACCGACATCGCCCTGTTCCTCGACGGCATGCCGCTCAACATGCGCACCCATGCCCATGGCCAGGGCTACGCCGACATCAACTTCCTGATCCCCGAGCTCGTCGGGGCGGTGGAATTCCACAAGGGCCCGTATTTCGTCCGCGACGGCGATTTCGCCTCCGCCGGCTCGGTGCGGATCGACTATCTCGACAGCACCCCGCAGAACCTCGCGCTCACGTCGATCGGCAGCTTCGGCTACAAGCGGGCGCTGTCCATCGCCTCGGCGCCGCTGGCCGAGGGCCGCCTCCTCGTGGCGGCGGACGCGCAACTCTACGACGGGCCCTGGGCGGTGCCGGATGCGCTGCGCAAGATCAGCACGGTCGCCCGCTACAGCCAGGGCACGGCGCTCGACGGGTTCTCCGTCACCGGCATGGCCTATGCCGCCCGCTGGACCGCCACCAACCAGATCCCCGAACGCGCCGTCGTCTCCGGCCAGCTCGACCGCTACGGCACGCTCAACCCCACCGATGGCGGCGACACCTCGCGGTTCTCCCTCTCCGGCCGGTTCAGCGCGACGGACGACACGGGCGTGACGCGGGCCTCGGCCTACGTGATCCGCTCGCAGCTCAACCTGTTCAACGACTTCACATATTTTCTCAACGACCCGGTCAACGGCGACCAGTTCCACCAGCTCGACCAGCGCATCATCGGCGGCGGCGAGGCGCTGCACATCTTCCAGGGCGACCTGTTCGGGCTGCCGATGGAGAACGAGATCGGGGTCCAGACCCGCACGGATTCGATCCGCGTCGGCCTGTTCAACACGACGAACCGGCAGTTCCGCTCCGGCATCCTCGACGACCGGGTGCTGGAGACGAGCGGGGCGTTCTACTTCGACAACCGCGTGCGCTGGACCGACTGGCTGCGCACCAGCCTCGGCTTCCGCGCGGACGGCTATTACGCCAGCGTCGTCTCGGACACGCCGGCCAATTCGGGCAAGGCGCGGGACGCCATCGTCAACCCGAAGCTCGGCCTCGTGCTCGGGCCATGGTTCGACACCGAACTCTACCTGAACTACGGCGGCGGCTTCCATTCGAACGACGTGCGCGGCGTGACCGCCACGGTCGATCCGACGTCTTCGCTGTTCAACACCACCCGCTCGCCCTTCCTCGTCCCCTCGACGGGCTACGAGATCGGCCTGCGCAACCGGTCCATCGCGGGCCTTGAGACGAGCCTCGCCCTGTTCCGGCTCGATTTCGCCTCCGAGAACCTGTTCCAGGGCGACACCGGCACGACGGAGCCGAGCCGCCCGACCCGCCGCTTCGGCGTGGAATGGACGAACCGCTACGCGGTGACGCCCTGGCTCTCGCTGGAGGGCGACCTGACGATCACCAATGCCCGGTTCTCGGATGTCGACCCGGTGGGCAACCGGGTGCCGGAGGCGCCGACCACCATCGCCTCGGCCGGCATCACCTTCGGCGAGCCGCTGGGCTGGTTCGGATCGCTCCGCTTCCGCTATTTCGGGCCGCGCCCGCTGATCGAGGACAATTCGATCCGCTCGCGCCCGACGGCGCTCCTCAACGGCCGGTTCGGCTACAATTTCGAGAACGGCGTCAGCGTCTCGCTCGACGTGCTGAACCTGACGAACAGCCGGTCCGACCAGATCACCTACGCCTATGTCTCGCGCCTGCCCGGCGAGCCGGCCGAGGGGCTGATCGATCGGGTGTTCCACCCCGTGGAGCCGACCGCCGTGCGTCTGACCATCGCCGGGCGGTTCTGACCGGGCGCCCTAGGGCTGGGGCGTCCGGGCCGGCGGCCCCGACGCCTCGAGATCCGCGCGGAAGATCCGGCGGCTCACATCCGCGATGGCCGGCGGGAAGGTGTCCTTCAGCGATTGGTCCGGGAACAGGCCCCACGCCTCCGCGAACAGGCCGCGATGGAGTTGCGACCACGTGTAGAGCTTGGCGCTGTCGACCCCCGCCTCCCGGGCGAGCTCGAAGGCCAGGGGCATCAGCACCCCGTGCCACGGCACGCGGTAGCGCGACCACGAATTGTGAGCGTTGCCGACGATCCCGATCGGCGCGATCCAGAGGGCTTCGGTCTCGCCGTAGCTTTCCAGGATCTGCTTGGTCGTCGGGATCGACTCGATCAGCGACGAGAACGGCTTGCCCGTGAAGGTGTAGTTGAAGCAGGCCGCCAGGATGTCGGCGCGGAAGACGATCGGATAGATCGCCGTGAACAGGTTGTCGTGTTCCGCCGCGATCGCGTTGACCCGGTACAGGCCGGTCGGTGACGGGTCGGGGGCGAGTTGCACCGGGTCCTTGACGAGCCCTTCGGCCGTATCGGTCGGCCCCAGGGCGACCCGGTGATAGACGCCGAAGTTGACGAAGGCGAACGGCAGATACGGCTTCGTCTCCACCGCCTCCAGGACGGTGTGGAGCGCCTCCGGCAGGATGAAATCGTCGTCGCCCACGATCCAGACATGCTGGGCGCCCGTCAGGGTCGAGCAGACCTGAAGGTTGCCGAGCATGCCGACATTCGCGGCGTTGCGGACGATCCGCAGATGAGGCGCGCCCGCGAAGCCGGCCAAGCGCAGTTCGGTGTCGTCGGTCGAGGCGTTGTCGACGACCGTGAGGGTCACGCGCCCCTTGTAACGGCCGATCTGCGAGAGCAGCCAGCGCACGTTCTCCGCGACGAACGGCCCGCGATTGTAGGTCGAGATGACGATGCCGAGGAGGGGATCCTGCCGGAATTCCGGCGCCCCCTCGGCGGCGATCTGCAGGGCCGCCTCGCGGGCGGCGATCACGCGGCGGCGGCGATGCGCCCGCGCCTTGCCGAGGATGGCCGCGACGATCGCCGCCTCGGCATCCGTTTCCGAACCGATGACGCAATCCGACGGGAGCAGGCCCGGATAAGCGGCCGCGCTCGCCTTGGCGACGAGGCCCTCGAAGGCAGGCCGGTCCGCCACGGCCCAGACATCGGCGCCGAAGACCCGCGCCCGGTCGCCCGCGTCCAGCCCATCCACCGCATCGATGGACCCGGAGAAGACGACGGCCAAGCGGTGGCCGGGGCCCGCCGGTCCCGCAAGGCCCAGCCTGCGATCACCGTCCTTGAGATCGACGAGGCTCCACTCCTCGCCGAGGATCGGCAGGGTCCGGGCCGGGGGGCGGGTCGAGAGGAACGCCCGAAGCGCGCGCGTGGCGTCGTCTTCCTCGCGCCGGACGGTCTCGTCGCGATAGGCCTCCATCGCGCCGAGCAGGTCGTTGCCGTAATCGACCCAGGTCCGGAACGGGCGCTCGGTGATCTCGGAGCGCAGCTGTGCGACGAGGGCGTCGTCCTGCGCGAGGCGTTCGAGGCCGCGCTTCAGCTCGGCCTCGTCGTTGACGTCGAGGAGCAGGCAGCCGCCGCCCCATCCGACCTCGCGCATGGCGCCGAAATCCGCCGTCAGGCAGGGCACGCCGTGGGCGAGGCTTTCGCAAATGGGCAGCCCGAAACCCTCGTCGTTCGACGCGAAGACGCTGAACCGGGCGCGGCTGAACAGATCGGCGACCAGCGCCTGGTCGGCATAGCCGAGATACGTGATGCCGGGATCGCTCTCCACCAGCGCGGTGAAGGCTTCGGCGACCTTCGGGTGGAGGGAGCCGACGACGACCAGTTGCAGCCCGAACCGCTCGTGGAGGCGGGCGTGGCGGAAGGCCCGCAGCACTTCGACTTGCCGTTTGCGCGGCTCGACGGTGCCGAGCAGGACGACGAGGTTGCGCGCGGCGGGATCGGGATGCGCCGGCACCATCCGCGCATCGTCGTTGACCGTCGCGAGGGGCACGGCCGCAATCGTATGGCCGATCCGGACACGGCCCGCATCGTCCAGCTTGAAATGCTCGCTCTCGTAGGCCCTGAGGACCTCCGCAGAATAGTGCGAGATTGGCAAGACCAGATCGACGGTGAGAAGCTCACGGACGTAGCGCTCGTGAAGAAGGCTCCCCGCGCTCTGGTAATCGGGGTTCGTGATGGGGATCAGATCGTAGAAGATCGTCGCGGTCCCGATCCCGTACTCACGGGCCTGGGCGACGATCCGGGCGTAGAACTCCGCGCCGCCCGGGGACAGGTAGGAGATCTCCGGCATCAGCAGCCAGGTTCCGGCCTTGTCCTCGCCCAGGGTCTCATCGAAGCGGTAGCGGCGGCGCTCCGCGAAGGGGTTGATCCGGACGCCCTCGGGCCAGGGACTCGTCCGAAAGAAGTTCGTCAGGTCCCGGGCATTGAAGTAGCGCAGCTGCCCATCGATTGGATCCCATTTGACGAACTCGACATCCGCCATGCCGAGAAGCGCCCGCGCCACCTGAACGGCGACCCGCTGCAGACCGCTGCGGCTCGTGCTCTCGCAGGTATAGGGCGCCAGATAGAGTATCCGGGTCTTGTCCTTCGCAGCCCCTTGCATCGATCGCCCGCCCCTCGCCTGTCCTGGCCCGCCGATGTGATTGCTGAGTGTGATCGGCCAGCCACCCGCCGATCCTCGTCCTTGCTGCACCGCGAACCCGACCGGGATCAATCGACGAGGCTCAACGTCCGAAGGCTTTCGTCCTCCACCGAGAACGAGGGATTGTGATAGACGTCGCTGCCCTGACCTTGGCGGCCATGCCGGCGGCAGAAATACTCGTACTCGCGCCCGCGCTGATCCTGGATGCCCGGCTGCGCGATCAGAGCCTTGATCGACACGGATTCCATGTGCAGCAGGACGACGCTCGGATCGTAGAGGATGCGATAGCCGCTGTTGACGATCCGGATGCACAGGTCGACATCCTGAAAGATCGTCGAAAGCTGGACATCGAAGCCGTTCAACGCCTCGAAGATCGAGCGCCGGAGTAGCATCACGGCACCCGTCACGCAGGACACATCGCGCGGGCTCGTCGCCGTCACGAGATAATCGGCCTCGGGCAGCGTGGCATGCCGCAGCGTATGGCCCGCGGCCCCGTGGTGGCCGAGAAACATCCCGCCATGCTGGACGGTTTCGTCGGGATAGAGGAGCAGCGGGCCGACCGCGCCGAGGGTCGGATCCTCGAACCGGGCGACGATCCTGGCCAGCCAATCCGTCGTGATGGGAACGATGTCGTCGTTCAGCATCAAGAGAAACTCACCGGAACATCCCAGCGCGGCGACGTTACACTGGTCCGAGAAATTGAATTTCTGGTTGTATTCGACGATCCTGACCTGAGGATGCTCCGACCAGACCCGCAAGTTCTCCTTGGCGCGGAGATTGTCGGTGTTGTTCGAGACGATCACGATCTCCTTCACGATCCGGCTGGAGACGCCGACGAGGTTCTCCAGCAATTGCGTGAGAAGGTGAGCCTTGTTCCGCGTGCAGATGATCACGGAGACCGAGGCCTCCGGCACCGGACCGACCGGGGGGGGAGCGGCCACCCGCGAGGCCTGCAGGTCGGCGATGGCCCCGGAGAGATCCGGGGTCCGCAGCACCGGGAAGGCACAATGCACGAACCCGCTCAACTGCCGGCCCGCCGCCAGGATATCGAGAGCGGCCGTGAGCAGCGCATGCGGGTCTTGGGTCCGCGACGGGTGCGCGGCGCGTTTCAGGAGATCCGCGCGGATGGCGAAGCGCGAGAAGACGGCATCGACCTCGCGCAATTGCCCCCTGTTCGCACCGGGCTGCAAGATCGGGACGATCCGATCATCCCTTTCGAAGTAGCTGTCGAACACACAGACCGAGACGCGGTCGTTCAGCCACGCCACGAGGCGCGCGAAGCCCTTCGCGTCGATCGTGTCGCCGGCCTCCATGAGGAGCACGAAGGTCGCGTCCTCGTGCTTCTCCTCGACATGCCGCACGAGGTCGTCGATCGCGCCGTAGGTGAACCGGTCAACGACGTGGGACGTGCAATCGGAGGATGCATCCGCGATGCTCCCCGCCGTTTCGCGCGTCGCGTTACGCTCCGCGCCGGCGCCGTCCGCCCTGATGGCGATCAGGATCTTCCCGAGGCTGGCCCCTCCCGTGCGAGGCGACGCGTCCAGCGTCGGCGCAGGACGACGGGGTGCGGGCTCCCGGCTCCGCATCGTGTGATCGAGGTGGTAGCGCCATGCCGAGAAGTCCTCGGCCGGCAGGGAGTATTTCGCGTCGAGCCGGAACGTGGCCTCACCCGCGCGGCGGCGCCCCTCGGCCTCGCCATGCTCCACGTAGTGAACGAGCGGGTTGCGCTTCGCCGCCGCGACATCGGGATAGGTGTCGAGATACCATCGCGTGTCGAATTGCGCCGAGGGATTGCGGCCTTCCGCGGCGCCGCGTTCGAGGAAATGGATGAGCGGGTTGGCCCTGGATTTCACCACATCCGGGTATGTCGCAAGGTAATACTGCGAATCAAAATACCGTGACGGGCTACGCCCTTCGATCGCGCCATGGGCGACGAAATGGATCAGAGGATTGATCCGCTCCAGGGCGACGTCGGGGTATTTCTGGAGATACCAGGCCACATCGAACAGAGGATGCGGCGAGGCGAGATCGGACAAGGGCGCCGACAGGAAATGCCGCAGGGCGTCTTTCTTGTTCCTGAACGTCACCTGCGTCTTGTTGGAGTAATACTCCAGATCGAAGAGGGCCTGGCAGGCGGCCATCTCGCGGGCTTTCCGCACCTTCCGCAGGGGGAGGCCGAGACCGAAGGCGCGCGTGCGAAGGCCCGTCGCGGCGGCGGCCGTATTCTTGAAGATCTGCAGTACTGGCTTCGCCTTCATCAATTCATCTCGCCCGGATCGTCATGCCTCGGCGCATCCGGTCCCACCGCCGGCTCCTGAAACACCGCGATACGAAGAAGGCGCCGGCCCCCCTCGGACCGGCGCCCTTCCAGGCCTGCGGAGCCGTGCCGCCTCAGACGATCTCGATTTCCGGGAACGGGAAGATGAGCCGCCCGCCCCGGGCGAGGAACTCGGATTCGCGCCGGACGATGCCGTCGCGGAAGTGCCAGGGCAGGACGAGCATGTAATCCGGCTTCATCGCATGCGCCTCGGCCTCCGACACGATCGGGATGCCGGTGCCGGGGGTGAACTTGCCGAACTTGTCGGGGTTGACCTCGGCGATGGCGGGCAGGAGGTCCGGCCCGATGTCGCAGAACTGGAGCACCACGTTGCCCTTGGTGGACGCCCCGTAGCCGAGCACGACCTTGCCGTCGGCCTTGAGCGCCTCCAGCAGCCGGCGCAGGTCCCTGCGATGGCGGAAGGTACGCTCTTCGAACTCGCGATAGGGGCGGGGCGTCGTGAGCCCCATCCGCTCTTCCTGCTCCAGAAGCCACGCCACCACGGCCTCGCTGCCCCGCCGGGGATCGTCCTTGCGGACGGCCGTCACCGCGAAGCTGCCGCCGTTGACCGCGTTCATCTTGACGTCGACGGGACGCAGGCCCGCCTCCGCGAGGATCCGGTTCACGACGCCCAGCGAATAGTATTCGAGATGCTCGTGGCAGACCGTATCGTAGGAGGTCATGCGCAGCATCGAGGGCATGTAGCTCTGCTCGAAGTGCCAGAGGCCGCCCGGCGCCAGGATGCTCTCGATCTCCCGGGCGAAGCTCACCGGGCTTTCGAGATCGTAGAACATCGCGATGGACGTCACGATCTTGGCCGGCGGCGCGCCGGTCGAGCAGTAGTTCTCGGCCGTGAAGAAATCCGGCACGAGGCGGACGTCCGACGGGTAGTATTCCAGGAACTTCTGACCCGAGGGATCGATGCCGATCCGCTTCAATCCGGTGGTCTCGTAGGCCTTGAGCGACGTGCAATCGTTGCTGCCGATGTCGAGCACCGCATCGCCCGGCTTCAGGTCGGCGAAACGCTCCAGCTCCCGGATCTTCACCGTCAGGTGGTTGACCATGCTCTGGTTGAGGCCGGAGCGGTAGCCGTAATTGTCCCCGTACATCTCGCCGAGGTCGTACGAATGAGCGAGTTGCAGGAGCCCCGAATCGGGGCACCAGACAAGGCGCAGCGGCCCTGCGGTGACGGGCTGGGCCTGGTCAGCGGGGAACACACCCGTCAGCGCCTGCTCGCCGAGGTCGAGCACCGTGATGAGCGACTTCGACCCACTGACGCGGCACCTCTCGAGTGCTGTGTAGCTTTCCGCCAATTGGCCCTCCTGCACTCAGAGAGTCAGGGTTCTGAGTATGGATGCCCCTATAGGCCATCCGCGCCGCGGCAGTCTAGGACGCGTATTGATCCAATCCGGCCGCACGGCATCGCCTCGGCTGCTCGGCCGGCATTTGCACGAACCGCGCTCATGCTCTTTGATGCAGGCTCGTGCCCGCTTCGGCGCTGAGATTTTTTTGTCCGGATGACAGCCTTGACCCATCCCCGCAAGGATCGTAGCAGCTTCCGGACCTAGGCATTGGGATTGCGATGAGCAGCAAGCGCGCCCTTATCACGGGCATCACCGGCCAGGACGGGGCCTATTTGGCCCAGCTTCTTCTGCAGAAGGGCTATTCCGTCCACGGCCTCGTCCGCCGATCCAGTCATGCGGGCGTGTTCGACCACCGCCTGAAGTGGCTCGGCTGTGCGGCCGATGTCAGGTTGCATGACGGCAACTTGCTGGACCTGTCGAGCATCCTGCGTCTTGTTCAGGAAGTTCAGCCGGACGAAGTCTACAATCTCGCGGCTCAATCCTTCGTGACGGCCTCCTGGCAGCAGCCGCTTCTGACCGGACAGATCACCGGTCTCGGCGCGGTCAACATCCTGGAGAGCGTCCGCACCATCTGCCCGCAGGCGCGCTTCTACCAAGCGTCCTCCTCGGAGATGTTCGGTCTCATCCAGGAGACGGTGCAGAGCGAGAACACCCCGTTCTACCCGCGCTCGCCCTACGGCGTGGCCAAGCTCTACGCCCACTGGATGACGATCAACTACCGGGAAAGCTTCGGGCTGCATGCCTCGAACGGCATCCTGTTCAACCACGAGAGCCCGCTGCGCGGCGTGGAATTCGTGACCCGCAAGGTCACCGATGGCGTCGCCCGGATCAAGCTCGGGATGGCCAAGGAGCTGCGGCTCGGGAACATCGACGCCAAGCGCGATTGGGGCCACGCCCGCGATTACGTGAAGGCGATGTGGCTGATGCTGCAGCAGGACCAGCCCGACGATTACGTCGTGGCGACGGGGCGGACCACGACGGTGCGCGCGATGTGTGAGATCGCCTTCCGGCATGTCGGCCTGAACATCGACGATCACCTCGTGATCGATCCGGCGCTGTTCCGCCCGGCCGAGGTGGACGTGCTCCTCGGCAACCCCGCCAAGGCGCAGTCGGTGCTCGGCTGGCAGCCCGAGACGCCCCTCGAAGCGATGATCGAGGAGATGGTGACGGCCGATCTCGAGCGGCTGCGCCGAGCAGTCTGATCCCTTCATGGCGGCCGCACCCCTGCGTAAGAGACTTCTCGTCACCGGTGCGGCCGGCTTCGTCGGCCGCCATGCGATGTCAGCCTTCGCCGCCTCGGAGGATTACGACGTCCTGGGAATCGGCCGGGGATCCTTCGACACGCTGCCGCCTGGGGCCTCCTTCTACTCCGTCGATCTCGAAGAGGCCGCCTCTCTTCAGACCCTGATCGCCGGCTTCGGGCCGACGCACATCCTCCACCTCGCGGGGCAGGCCTCGATCGGCTACACGCCGACCGGGCCCCTCGGGACGTGGCGCGCCAACGTGACGGCGCTCATGAACCTCGTCGAGGCGGTCCAGTTCGCCGCGCCGACCGCCACCTTCCTGTTCGTGAGTTCCGGCGAGGTCTATGGCCGCGCCTTCCTGAACCACGAGACGGTGGTGGAGGACATCACCCCCCTCCCCGCCGGGACCTATGCCCGAACCAAGCTCGTGGGCGAGGAGATGTTGTCCGACATCTTCGCCAACAGCGGCGTTCGCTCGATCGTGCTGCGGCCGTTCAACCATACCGGCCCCGGCCAGGACGAGCGCTTCGTCGTCGCGAGCTTCGCGAGCCAGATCGCCCGGATCGAGGCCGGACTCGCCCCGCCTCGGCTCATGGTCGGCAATCTCGACGCGAAGCGAGACTTCCTCGATGCCCGCGACGTGGTGCGGGCCTACGCCTCGGTGATCGCGAACTCCGAGGCCATCGCCCACGGCACCGTCTTCAACGTGGCCAGCGGTGAGCCACGCACGATCGCCGAGATCCTGGCCGAACTGCGCGCCCTCGCCCGCGTCCCCTTCGAGGCGGTGGCGGCGCCGGACCGTCAGCGCCCCTCGGAGATCGCCATCGCGGCCGGGAACGCGCAGAAGCTGCGGGACACCACCGGCTGGGCCCCCGTCATCCCCTGGCGACAGACCCTGACCGATATCCTCAACGCCGCCCGGCAGGCCTGCGCCGCGAGACCGTGAAGGGCTCGCCCAGGCGGCGGAGCGGACCCTGACATGGCGCAGCCCCAGCCCGGCGGAACCTCAGCGGTCGTCTTGCCGGTCGTCTTGCGGGCCGCGTCCGGGAACGGCAGCTGCCTTTGCAACCCGCGGGGGCGTCCCAGGCATGTTGCGCAAGATCGTTTCGTTGAGCGGGGCACGCCGCGCGCGGTCCCGCCGCCAGCGCCTCGACCAACTGATCACCGACTCGGGATTGTTCGACCCGGAATGGTACCTCTGTGCCTATCCCGACGTCGCCGGGTTCCCGGACGGCCCCCTCGCCCACTTCATGCTGTACGGCGCAGCCGAGGGGCGCGCGGCGGGACCGCACTTCGACACGAAGGCCTACCTCGCCGCCAACCCCGACGTGGCCCTCCTCGGGGGCAATCCCCTCGCCCACTACCTCGAACACGGCCTCCGGGAGGGGCGGACGCTGGCTGCGTCCGGGGATAGCTGGCACCCCTCCCCGCGCCCCCACGGTGGGCGGCGCCTCGACATCTTCGACGAGGCGATGATCGCGGCGGCGGCCGGGCCCGGCCTCGATCCGACATTGGGGACCTTCGAGCCGTCCCGGCTGCAGCCCGCGTTGGACGCGGGAATCCGGATCGTGCTCGAACTCCTGCGCCACCGGGATCTGCGCGTGCGCTTCCCGCGCGCGCTGCACGAGGGCCCGGACGGCCCCTTCGCGCGTTTCGCGACGACGGAGGGCCTCGCGCGCCTTGGGCTGAGCCCGGAGCATGCTCCCTGGATCGAGCCCGCCCTCGCGGCGGAGCCGGAGATGCGGGCGCATCATCGTCTCGCGTCCGATGCCGACCTGCGCCGCCGGGAGCCCCTGTTCCTGATGCCCACCGGCGCCTGGATGGCGTGCCGGACGCTGTTCGCCGCCCTGCGGGAGGGGAGCGTGACGCGCGAGGAGATCTGGTGGTTCCTGATCCGGAGCGCGCAGGACGCGCAGGCCGCGCTCTGCGAGACCTGGGCCCTGACGCCGGACTGGCAGGCGGCGGTCCCGGACGGCGGCACCGTCTTCGGCATCCTGCGCCTCGCCGAATGGGTCGCCGAGACCCACGATTGCCACGATCCCGCGATCTTTGCGCAGCGCTTTCCGACGCGGCTGGGCGAGGCCGACCAGGTTCGCCTCGCCTATGGCGCGCGGCCGGACTGGCAGCGGCGTTGTCCGGAGGCGATGACCGACGAGGCAGCCGCCCGCGGCCTCCTCGCCTTCCTGCAAAGCCCCGGCGCCGGTCTGCACGCCCTGCCGCTGGCCTGGCTGGCCGAACGGTCCAGCGAGGCCCTCGCCCGGGAGATCGTGCGGCCCGGCCTCAACGTCATCGGCCATTTCGCCTACCCGTCCGGCCTGCGCATCTCGGTCGAGAACCTCGTCCAGGGCCTCGGCCGCCAGGGCGTCGCGCTGAGCCTGCGCAACGCCCCGACGACGCGGGACACGGACGAGCCGCTTCCCGGCCGCTTCCAGGGGATGGAGGCCCACGACACGACCCTGATCCACCTGCAGCCGGAACCCTACTTCCTGCGCGCGTACCCGCAGGCCGGCCTCCGGCCGCGCCCGGAGCGGACCTACCGGATCGGCTACTGGTACTGGGAATTCGACGCGGTGCCGGAGGCCTGGAACGAGGCGGCCCTGCATTGCGACGAGTTCTGGACCGCGACGGAGTTCGTGGCCGCCGCCCTGCGCCGCCAGTACCGGCAGCCGGTCCACGTCCTTCCCCCGGGGGTCGAGATCGCCCCGTTCACCCCCCTGCCCCGGGCGGCGTTCGGGCTGCGCGACGACGAGTTCGTGTTCGTCTTCGTGTTCCACATGACGAGCGTCATGGACCGGAAGAACCCGTTCGGCCTGATCGAGGCGTTCACCCGGGCGTTCCCCGGCGGGGAGCCGGCCCGTCTCGTGATCAAGACCTCGTTCGGCGAGCGCCATCCCGACGAACTCGCGCGGCTGACGGCGGCGGCGGGAGCGAACGTGACCGTCATCGACCGGACGACCGCGCACGAGGAAACCCTGAGCCTCATGGCGGCGGCCGACGCCTACGTGTCCCTGCACCGCAGCGAGGGCCTTGGCCTCACCATGGCCGAAGCGATGCTCCTCGGCCGCCCGGTCATCGCGACCCGGTATTCGGGGAACCTCGACTTCATGGACGACGGGAACAGCCTGCTGGTCGATTGCGAGCTCGTCACCCTCGACCGGGACATCCCGCCCTACGAGGCCGGAATGCGCTGGGCCGAGCCGGACATCGCCCACGCCGCCCGGTTGATGCGTCGCCTGTTCGACGATCCGGACGCGGCGCGCGCCCTCGGCCTGCGGGCCAAGGCCGATCTAGAGGCGCGGCTGAATGGCGACGTGACCGGGCGGGCGGCGGCCGAGCGCCTGCGGGCCATCGCGACGGCCAGGGCGGCACGGCGCGAGGCGGCGGGCTGCCGCTAGCCGTCCCGGCCGATGACCTCGGCGGCATAGCGGGAGCGGGCGGCGGCGTCCGGCTTCCCGCCGTCGCGGACGCACCACAGGGCGAACGCGTCCGGCTCGATCGGGACACGGACGACCTCGACGCCGCTGCGCTGGACCTCCCGCTCCATCTGCTCGGTCGCGATCCGCCATGTCTCGTAGGCCGGAGGGAGCCGCGCGCCGTCGTCGAGGCTCGCACGAAGCGCGTCGTAATTCTCCGGGGCGTACCACGGCAGGCCGATACGGCGGGGGCGGGTCATCGGGGCTCCGGGCGGAGGGCCTTAACAAGGGCGGTTCCGGCGCTGCCGCCGGCCCTCGGCCGGCGGCAGCAAGAATCCGGCCCTTAACGCCGCTGCATCTCCCGACGCTCCTCCCGGCGCTCCATCCGCTCGTCCCGGCGATCCCGCTCCGGATCGACGCCGAGGACGCCGCCGACCGTGCCGGTCGCGGCCCCGACCGCTCCACCGACGACGCCGCCGATCGGCCCCGCCGCGCGGTTGCCGTCCTCCGCTCCGCGCTGGGCGCCGGGAATGGTGCCCTGGGCCTCCGCGGTCGCGGCGAGCGCGAACGGCGACAGGATGAGGACGGATGCGATCAGGATGCGTTTCATGGGGGTGTCCTTCGAGGCTCGATGAGGCGTCGCACGGCTCCGAAGCCGAGCGCCTCCGTCTCAGGCCAACGTGCGAAGGCCGGGAAGGTCACAGGGACGCGAGCCCGACCTCACGCCGAACCCTCAGCGCGATCCTCCAGGGCCTCGCCGCGGACGGCGGCATCGTAGCCAGCCAGCCAGCGCGCCTGCGCCTCCGTGCCCTCTGCATAGGGGCAGGATTCGCGGGCGATGTGCTTGCCGGGCGCGTAGAAGCCCAGTGCATAATGGTCCAGGTTGTCGTCCGGTGGTTCGGTCATGGCCTTCTCCCAGGGATCGGCAAGACGAGGGCGTCGCGGGGCCGAGCGGTCAGAACAGGGCGACCAGGGCGACGCCGCCCACCATCAGGCACCCGCCGAGGATCCGCCAGAGGCTCGCAGGGTGGCGCTCGAAGCCGACCCACCCGAAATTGTCGAGCAGGATCGAGGTCACCACGCCGGCCGTCACGAGGAGGCCGAGGAACGGCGCCGCGCCGATCTGCCGGGCGACGACGAACTGCGCGAGGATGATGCCGCCGCCGAGGATGCCGCCGAACCACGCCCACCACGGCATCGCGAGCGCCTGGGCCGAGGTCGGCCATGCGAGCTTCCCGGAGAGGACGCCGACGAGGAGGATGCAGGTGGCCGTGCCGGCGACCACGACGAGGCCGGCGGTCAGGGATTCGTCCAATCCCTTCGAGAGCGCGCCGTTCTGTCCGGCCTGGACGGCGTTGGCGACGCCGGCCAGCAGCACGAAGCCGTAGAGGTACCACATGGCCGAGATCTCCTGTCCGATCCTCGACCAAGGCGCCGGAGCCCCCGGAAGTTCGTTCGCGCGGTGGGGCCGCGTCCGGACGCCGCCGCCTATGGCTTGCCCGACCGCGCCTTGAGGGCGTCCCGTTCGAGGCGGGCCGCCTTGAGGCGGGCGGTGTTCTGGTCGGCGGCGCTGACGCTCGGCGCGACGGGCGTCTTCCCGCCGGGGCGATCCTGCGTCTTCGCGAAGGCCGCCTCTGCCTGCATCCGCTCTTTGCTGTAGTTGTCGGCCATATCCCGTTCCTTGGAAGACCCGCTCGCGCTCGGAACCTCGGGCCGGGGACGCTCAGTCCCCCGGCGTCCAATCGATGTTCGGCCGCTGCGCCAGGATCCGGTCGAAGTAGTTCGCCACGGCCTGCGCGCCGTCCGCATGCATCATGGCGACCGGATGGGCGAGGTAGGCGCGGGCCAGATCGAGGGGGATCTCGCCGGATTGGAGCGCGCCCAGCACGGCGTCGATGAAGGCATCGTTGGCGTCGTTGAAGTCGCTCGACAGCTTTTTCCGCTCGTTGAGTGCCTGGATCGGCATCGTACGCGTCATCCTCTGAAGGGCCATTCGGTCGGTCTGCCGGCGTCCGGCGCCCCGATGCCGCCTCCGTACCATGCCTGAGATCGGCTCACCGCCCTCAGTGTGGGGCGCGGCGGAGGGGATTGCAACGCGGCCACGCCGCGTCTCGGGATGCGTGCCGGATCGGCTTTCGTCGAGCACACAACTGCTGTCTGTGTCTGCACGGTATGGATAAATTTAAGATCCGCCGTGTCACCATCGTCGAATTCGGAAACGCGCGCCCGCGCCGACGATCACAGAGCCTCAGCTTTGAAAATCAGCCGGCCGATCCGCGAGAGCGCCCCGATCTCGACCGAACACGGATCTTCCCGACCCCCGCACGCCGCCGCCTCGCATGGACCCTCGGCGATGAAGGTGGCGTCATGAAGATCCTGATCGCGGATGCGGACGAGGAAACGCGCCTGACACTTCTGGAGGCGATCGTCGCCGTTCTTCCGGACGCCTGTGTCCGGGAGGCGACCAACGGCCTCGAATTGCGGCGGGCGATCGCCGAGACCTCGCCGGACATCCTGTTCATCGAGACGATCCTGCCGGGCACGAATGCCGAGATGATCACCACCTGGCGCGCGGGGGCCGGCGCCCACAGCGTGATCGTCCTCGTGGCGGATCTGCTGGCGGCGCGCTGGCCGACGATCGCGCGGCGGCTCAATGCCTACGATGTCCTCCTGAAGCCCCTCGGCCAGCGCAATGTCAGGCATGTGCTGCAGGCCGCCGCCTTCCTGTGCCGGGAGCTGACGCTGCTCTTCGTCGAGCCCGGCTCGAAGACCCGGCAGGTCGCCCAGCAGATCTTCGCCGCCACCTCCTTCCGCTTCCGCGTGATCGAGGCGAAGGACGGCCGCAGCGCCGTGAAGGCGGCCGCGACGCAGGCCATCGACCTCGTGGTCGTCGGCCCGTCCATCCCCGACATGCCGCCCTCGGAGGTCGCCTGCCGGATCGACGCCCACGGAACGGGCGCGCGCATCGTCATGGTGGTCGGACCGAACGAGGACATGTCCGCGTCGAAGCTCTCGCTGTTCGGCGCCAGCACGACCCTGCGCCTTCCCTTCACCGCGACCGACATCGACCGGGCCGTCTACGAGACCTACGGCCTGTGGCAGCCCTATCTCCTGGAAGCGCTGCGGAAGGAGTACGAACGCCACGAGGATGACCTCGCGGCGGCGTCGGCCGCGCGATGAACGCCTCTCCCGGCCGCATGCCGCTGCCGCGTCTCGACCTGCTGGTGCGCGACATCGAAACCGCGATCCTCGGCAAGGACCGCGCCCGCCAATCCGAGCTGGTGCTGCGGTCGGCGGCGGCCCTCACGCGGCATTGGTCGCGGCTGCCGGCCACGGACAAGCCGAGCTTCGATCACCTCCTGGCGAGCCTGCTCGAACAGGTCGACGAGGAGGCCCGCGCGACCTTCGCCCAATGCCTGACGCCGCTCCGGCGGGCGCCCCGGATCACGGCCACCCGCTTGGCCCGCGACCCCTCCCCCGCCGTCTCGGTGCCGCTCCTGGCGCAATGTCCCAGCTTCGACGACGACTGGCTGCTCGACATCCTCCACGGCATCGGGCCGGAGCAACAGGCGGCCGTCGCGCGGCGGCGCAGCCTCGGGCCGGTCGTGGCAGGACTCCTCCTCCAGGGCGGGGAGCCGCGTGTCGTCACGGGGCTGCTCACCAATCCGGGGGCGGTCTTGGCCGCGGACGCGTTGGACAGCCTCCTCCCGGAGGCCGCCCGTTCGCTTCCGCTGCTGCTCGCGCTGGCGAACCGGGCCGACCTGTCCGAAAGCGGCCGCGCCACCCTGGCGGCCCTCGCGCGGCAGGCGGCGGCGCAGGCCCTGACCGAGGAGGGGGAGTTCAGCGGCGGGGAAGCCGACACGCTCCTGGACCATGTCGCGCGGACCTTCCGCACGCTGGTGTGCGCCGCGCATCTCGACCGCCACGCCGCCTCGGCGGCCGTCGCGGCCAAGGCGCCGGGGCCGAAACCCACCCGCTCCTCGACGCTCGCGGAGTGGCTCGCGCGCCGACGCCTCGAAGACGTGCTGGCGACCCTGGCGCGGGATGTGGATGTACCGGTCGGCGTGCTGATCGCCTGCCACGCCGCGCCGACGCCTCATGCCCTCACGATGATCCTGCGGGGGCTCGGCCACCCGTGGTCGCTCCTGAAGGCGCTGCTGCAGGCGGCCGCCGGCGGCCCGGTCTCCCCCGAATGCCTCGGCGTCGCCCATCGCCTGCATTTCGAAATCGCACCGCGGACGGCCCGCATGGTCGCCCGCTCCGCGTCGATCCCGGCGGGGACGGGCGCCTTCCTCGCCGCCGCGGCGAGCGATGACGGAGGGGTGTGAGGAGCGACCTGACCGGAGACGTGAACCGGACGTTCCGCGATGCGCCCATCTCGGTCACGCAGCCATCACTCACCGTTGCTCCGAAGCGGACGTCGCGGCGGTCACGTTTGTACAACTGCGAGGCAACTCTCATCGCCCTAGCAAGGCCTCATCAGGAAAGTCCGTTCGCTTGAAGAGCCGATGTCTCCGCTTGCGAAGCTACCGCGCCTCGGATCGCGCTACATCGTTCGCGTCGATCATCCGGCGCATGCGCTGCGAGACGGAAAACCGGCCCGCTGGGTGGAGGGTCGATGAGATCTCCATGACCTTGCCCGCTTGGTCCAGGTAGTGCCGGACGATCCGGAGCGCGGGGCTCCCGGACTGGGCGCCGAGCGTCGCGGCCTGCGCGGGGGGTAGGGCGACGGCATCCACGTCCTGCCGGATCTCGGCGCAGCTTCGGCCGTGCCGTTGTTCGATCAGGGTGATGACCAGAAGGTGCGGTGCCGCGCGGACGATCTCGCCGAGATCGGCATAGGCCGGGTCGACGTACACGTCCGTCCAGCCGACCGGGGCGCTGCCCGGCCTGCCGTCCAGGCGCAGGCTGGAGATCCGGAACCATCGCGTTCCCGGCGCGCACCCGAGTTCCGCCGCGAGGCCGGCATCGGCCGTCACCGGGCCGGTCGCCTGGACCTCGCGGACATGGGCCTCGCCGAACTGGACGAGGTCCTCCAGGGAGGCCAGCGCCTGCCGGTATCCGCTGGTCGGGGCGGTGGCCTCGACCCGCGTCCCAGCCTTCTTGTTGCGCGAGACCAGCCCCTGCTCCTGCAACTGCCGAATGGCGGTGCGCACCGTGTGCCGGCTCGTCCCGTAATGCGCGCAGAGATCGAGCTCCGTCGGCAGCAACGAACCGACCGGGAAACGCCCCGAGCTGATCCCCGCCGTCAGGTCCTGCGCCACCTGCGCCCAGAGCGTCTCACCCATCGCACCGTTCCATCCGCCGGTCCTCCGCTTACGCCATGCCGATTGACATAATGTCCGGACATGACATACCGTTATTAATGTCCGAACATAAAAGATACGGGCGCGTTCGCCAGGAGGAAACCGTGGGCCGCCAGCTCCCCCCAACCGCCACCACCGCCCTCGATTCCCTCTTGTTCCGCGACGCCTTCGGCACGCCCGCCATGCGGGCGGTGTTCTCCGACCACGCTCTGATCCAGCGCTACATCGAGGCCGAGATCGCCCTGGCGAAAGCCGAGGCGGCCTGCGGCGTCATCCCGGCCGAGGCCGCCGAGGTCATCGCCGCGCAATGTGACTTCGACGCCCTCGACTTCGATCTGCTGCGCCGGGAGACGGACAACGTCGGCTACCCGATCCTCCCGCTCGTGCATCAGCTCGTGCACCAATGCGGCGAGGCCGGCCGCTACGTCCACTGGGGCGCCACCACCCAGGACATCATGGACACGGCCAACGCCCTCCAGATCCGGGCCGGGCTGGAGATCGTGGAGGCCGACATCGCCGAACTCCGCACGATCCTGGCGGACCTGTCGCGGCGCTACCGCGACACGCCGATGGCCGGGCGCACCCACCTCCAGCAGGCCCTGCCCGTCACCTTCGGCTACAAGACCGCGATCTGGCTCGCCATGTTCGACCGCCACGCCGAGCGCCTGGAGCAGCTGAAGCCTCGCGTGCTGGTCGGTGAGTTCGCCGGTGCGGCGGGCACGCTGGCCTCGCTCGGCGGGGACGGTCTGGCGGTGCAGGAGGCGTTCTGCCGGGAGTTGGGTCTCGGCCAGCCCGCCTCGACCTGGCACGTGGCCCGCGACGGGTTCGCGGAGACGCTCAACCTGCTGGCGCTGATCACCGGCTCGCTCGGCAAGATCGCGCTCGACATCATGATCATGGCCTCGACCGAGTTCGCGGAGGTCTATGAGCCCTTCGTCACCGGGCGAGGCGCCTCCTCGACCATGCCGCAGAAGCGCAACCCGATCTCCTCGGAGCTCATGCTCGCCGCCTCCAAGGGCGTCCGCCAGCATGCCGGGCTGATGCTCGACGCGATGGTCCAGGACTTCGAGCGGGCCACCGGCCCCTGGCACGCCGAGTGGATGGCCCTGCCGGAGAGCTTCGTGCTCACCGCCGGCGCCCTGCACCAAGCGAAGTTCGCTCTCGGCGGCCTGATCGTCGACGAGGCGCGCATGCGCGACAATCTCGGGATCAGCCGTGGCCTGATCGTCGCCGAGGCTGTGATGATGGCGCTCGCCCCCCATACCGGCCGCCAGCAGGCCCACGACCTCGTCTACGCCGCCTGCCGCGTCGTCAACGAGAAGGGCGGCACCCTGGCCGAGGCGCTGGCGCAGGTGCCCGAGGTCACGGCGCATTTCGACCGCGCCGCCATCGAACGCCTGACCGACCCGGCCCACTACCTGGGGGCCGCCCCCGCAATGGTCGACCGCGTCCTGGCCTCAGTCCCCCGCGGCGCTTGAGCCACGTCCGTTTCCCCACCGAGATCCTGCCCCACCCGCTGACCGCACCGAACCGTCGGGACCGCCCGCCTGACGACAACGAGAGTGCGCAGCCGCCCGAACCTGCCCGGAGGAAGCCATGCCCACCGCCAGCACCGACCCGCACGTCGTCCCCAGTTCGACGCCCTTGGTCCCCATGAAGAAGAAAAAGTCGCTCTGGACCAATCTCGGCTTCCAGATCGTCGTCGCGATGCTGCTCGGCGCCGCCACCGGCTTCCTCGTTCCCGAGGTCGCCGTCCCGCTCAAGATCCTCGGCGACATCTTCCTGCGGCTGATCAAGACCGCCGTCGCCCCGCTGGTCTTCCTGTGCGTCGTCGTCGGCGTGACGTCGGCGGGTGACTTCAAGCGGGTGGGCAAGGTCGGCCTGATCGCGATGCTCTACTTCGAGATCGTCTCGACCCTCGCGCTCGGCGTCGGCCTCCTCGCGGGCAACCTGCTCGGGGTCGGCCAGGGCATGGCGGACGCGACCCGCGCCAACCTCGCCCAGGGCAAGGCGCCCACCGGCGCCGCCGCCCCGCACTCGACGCTCGACTTCATCCTCAACGTCTTCCCCGACAACTTCATCGGCGCCTTCGCCAAAGGCGAACTCCTGCAGGTGCTGGTCATCGCCCTGATCTTCGGGGCGGCGCTGCTCCACCTCCCGGTCGAGAAGCGCGCGCCCATCGAGGCGGGCCTGAACAAGATTTCGGACGCCTTCTTCGAGTTCATCCACCTCATCATGCTGACGGCGCCCATCGGGACGTTCGGGGCCGTGGCCTTCGCGGTCGGATCGAGCGGCACCAACGTGCTCCTGTCGCTGCTCTACCTGATCCTGAGCTTCTACGCGGTGGTCGCTGTCTTCATCGTCGTGGTCCTCGGGACGATCTCGGCTATCTTCAAGATCAACCTGTTCCAGTTCCTGAACTTCATCCGCGAGGAGATCTACATCGTGCTCGGCACCGCTTCCTCGGAAAGCGTGCTGCCCCGCCTCCTCGAGAAGCTGCCGACCTACGGCTGCTCGCGCCAGTCGGTCGGACTCGTCCTGCCCACCGGCTACGCGTTCAACCTCGACGGCACCTCGATCTACATGTCGATGGGCGTGATCTTCCTGGCCAACGCCTACCATGTGCCCCTCGACCTCGGTCAGCAGCTCGGCATCCTGGCGATCATGCTGCTGACCTCGAAGGGCGCGGCGACGGTGTCGGGCGGCAGCTTCGTGGTCTTCGCCGCAACGGTGGCGGCGACTGGCGTGCTGCCGCTGGAGGGCCTGCCGATCCTGTTCGGCGTCTACCGCTTCATGTCCATCGCCATCGCCACGACGAACGTCATCGGCAATAGCGTGGCCACCGTTGTCACCGCCAAGCTCGCCGGGGAGTTCGACGCCAGCATGGCCCATGACGCGATGGCCCGCCTGCGTGCGGAGCGCGCAGCGGCGGCGTGACCCGCCCCATCACCCCGATGCGGGGCGCTTGCGTTAGGGATTCCCGGATCCAGACGAGGACAACGCCGATGAGCGAGCCTGCGAACGTTCGAACCGAACACGACGCCTTCGGTCCCGTCGAGATCCCGGCCGACCGCTACTGGGGGGCCCAGACGCAGCGCGCCCTCGGTATCTTCCAGATCGGCGAGGAACGCTTCCCGACCTGCCTCGTGCGCGCCTTCGGCCTCCAGAAGCTGGCGGCGGCCCGCGCCAACCGCCGTCTCGGGACCCTCGACGAGCCCCTCGCCAGGGCCATCGAGGCGGCGGCCCGGGAGGTCTGGGAGGGGCGCTTCGACGGGCATTTCCCGCTGCCGGTCTGGCAGACCGGCTCGGGCACCCAGACCAACATGAACGCGAACGAGGTCATCGCCAACCGGGCCAACGAGATCCTGGGGCAGCCTTTGGGCACGCGCCGGCCGGTCCACCCCAACGACCACGTCAACCGGTCGCAATCCTCGAACGACAGCTTCCCGACCGTGATGCACCTGAGTGCCGGGCTGGAACTGCGCGACCGGCTGCTGCCGGCGCTGGGGCGGCTGCGTGACACCCTCGCCGCCAAGGCAGACGGGTTCAAGGACGTCGTGAAGATCGGCCGGACGCATCTCATGGACGCCGTGCCCATGACGATGGGACAGACCTTCGACGCCTTCGCGCGTCAGGTCGGCCATGGGATCGAGCGGATCGAGGCCACGGCACCGCGGCTCCATCGACTCGCCCAGGGCGGTACCGCCGTGGGGTCGGGCCTCAACGCCCCGGCCGGGTTCGACGCGGCCTTCTGCGAGGAGGTCGCGGACCTCACCGGGCTGCCGGTCACGCCCAATCCGAGCAAGTTCGAGGGGATGGGCGCCCACGACGCTCTCGTCGAGGTTTCGGGCTCGCTCAACGTGCTGGCGGTGTCCCTCATCAAGATCGCCAACGACATCCGCCTGCTCGGCTCGGGGCCGCGCTGCGGCCTCGGCGAACTCGTGATCCCCGACGACGGACTGTCGTCCTCGATCATGCCCGGCAAGCGCAACCCGACCATCGCCGAGGCCCTGATCCAGGCCGCCTTTCAGGTCGTCGGCAACCATGCGACGATCACGGCGGCCGGTGCGTCCGGGACGTTCGAGTTGAACGTTGCCAAGCCTGTCCTGATCCACAACCTGCTGCAGTCGATTCGGCTTCTGGCGGACGCCGCGCACGTCTTCGCCGAGAAGTTGGTGCGGGACCTCGACGTCGACCGGGCCCGGCTCGCCGAGAACGTCGCGAACGCGCTGCTGCTCGCGACGGCGCTCAATCCCACGCTCGGCTACGACCGCGTCGCGGCCATCACCCGCAAGGCCATGGCCGAGGGGCTGACTCCACGCGCTGCGGCGGTCGCCCTGGGCGACATGACCGCGGACGAGTATGACCGCATCGTAGACCCGGCCGCGATGACCTCATCCGCCCCTTCCCAGGAATACTGAGAGTTCAGGTCTCAGTCATTCCGAACATCTTCGATGATGTCTCCCGGCCACGGTCCGTTGGCCGCTTCGCGTCCGAAACGGACGAACGACTTTTGGATCACGATCATGCAGTCCCGTCGGTCGCCAGCCGCTCAGATCCATGAAATCCAAGGTGTCTCCTCGCATTGATGCCGATTGCGCAACAATCGATCCAAAAATGACGTTGGACACGAAAACAGTCCTTTGCCACCCATTCCGTTGAACGAAGGCTGCCGTTGCTCCGTGAGCGACGAGACGGGCCTCGACATCGGAGGACCGCCATGGCTCAACCAGGGCACGCCCTGAAGAAGACCAATGTCAGGTACGTGATCCTGGCGCTGATCTTCCTGGCAACGACATTCAATTACGTCGACCGCGCCACCCTCTCCGTCGCGGCCCCGGCGATGCGCGCCGAATTCGGTTTCGATGCGATCACGATGGGTCTCGCCTTCTCGGCCTTCGGCTGGGCCTACACGGCGATGCAGATCCCCGGCGGCTGGGTGCTCGACAAACACGGCACCCGCCTCGTCTACGGCATCGGCCTGATCCTGTGGTCGGCCCTCACGATGATGCAGGGCCTCGTCCACGCCGTCTCGTTCACCTTCCTCGCGCTGTTCGCCCTGCGCTTCCTGATGGGCATCGCCGAAGCGCCCGCCTTCCCGGCCAACAGCCGCCTGACGGTGATGTGGTTCCCGACCAAGGAACGGGCCTTCGCCACCTCGATCTTCCAGTCCGCGCAATATTTCGCGCTCGCCGTCTTCACGCCGATCATGACGTGGATCCTGCACGCCCATAGCTGGCAGGCGATCTTCTACTGGGCCGGCGGCGTCGGCATCGTCCTCGGCATCGTGTGGCTGCTCTACGTCCACGAGCCGCGCCACCACCGGGGCGTCAACCAGGGCGAGCTCGACTACATCGAGGCCGGCGGCGGTCTGCCGAACATGGGGGACAAGCGCGACCGGATCCGTTGGTCCGAAGTGAAGGCGCTGATCAGCAACCGCATGATGGTCGGAATCTATATCGGCCAGTTCTGCCTCAC
This sequence comes from Methylobacterium sp. J-067, assembly GCF_022829465.1. GTDB lineage: Bacteria > Pseudomonadota > Alphaproteobacteria > Rhizobiales > Beijerinckiaceae > Methylobacterium > Methylobacterium litchii. The sequence goes on along the minus strand of NZ_JAKSXZ010000050.1, from coordinate 58,212 downwards.
CACGATCACGTGGTTCTTCCTAACGTGGTTCCCGACCTACCTGCTCGAAGCGCGGGGCATGTCGATCCTCAAGGTCGGCCTCGTGGCGGCGATCCCGGCGATCTGCGGCTTCCTCGGCGGCCTGGCGGGTGGCCTGTGGTCGGATTGGATGCTCCGGCGCGGCTTCAGTCTCACGACGGCGCGCAAGCTCCCGATCATCGTCGGGCTCCTGTTCTCCTCGACGATCATCCTTGCCAACTACGTCCAATCCGACGTGTTCGTGATCGTGGTGATGAGCGTCGCCTTCTTCGCCAAGGGCATCGGCAACCTCGGCTGGTGCATCGTCGGCGACGTCTCGCCCAAGCAGATCATGGGCGTCAGCGGCGGCATCTTCAATCTGTGCGGCAACCTCGCCAGCATCGTCACGCCGCTCGCCATCGGCATCATCGTCAAGGAAATGGGCTCCTTCGACCTCGCCCTCGTCTACATCGGCGTGGTCGCGCTGATCGGCGCCCTCTCCTACCTCGTCATCGTCGGGCCGCTGAACCGCCTCGAGATCCGCGGCGACGGGCGCGCGGTGGATGCGGAGCCGGTCCTCCCGCGCGATGTCGGCACCGCCCGGGCCTGAGCGCGGCATTCCCAACCCTTTTGGAGGACATCATGGCCCAGGACACAGTCACCGGCATCCGCCTGCGCTCGGTCTACCTGCCGCTCAAGACCCCGATCAGCGATGCCAAGGTGCTGACCGGCCGGCAGAAGCCGATGACCGAGATCGCGATCCTGTTCTGCGAGGTCGAGACCGAGGGTGGGCATCGCGGCCTCGGGATCAGCTACTCGAAGCGGGCCGGCGGGCCGGGGCAGTTCGCCCATGCCTGCGAGATCGCCCCGGCGCTCCTCGGCGAGGACCCGAGCGACATCGCCAAGGCCTGGGACAAGCTCGCGTGGGCGGGCGCCTCGGTGGGGCGCAGCGGCCTCGCCGTGCAGGCGATCGGCGCCTTCGACGTGGCGCTCTGGGACCTGAAGGCGAAGCGCGCCGGCCTGTCTCTGGCCAAGCTCCTCGGGGCGCAGCGCGACTCGGTGCGCTGCTACAACACCTCCGGCGGCTTCCTGCACACCCCGCTGGAGGAGCTTCTGGTGAACACCGACCGCTCCCGCGAGAAGGGGATCGGCGGCATCAAGCTGAAGGTCGGTCAGCCGGACTGGGCCCTCGACATCGAGCGCGTGTCCCGCGTTCGCGAACATCTCGGCGACGCCTTCCCGCTGATGGTCGACGCCAACCAGCAATGGGACCGGCCGACCGCGATGCGGATGGGCCGCATCTTCGAGCGGTTCAACCTGATCTGGATCGAGGAACCCCTCGATTGCTACGACGCCGCCGGCCACGCGGCGCTCGCCGCCGCCCTCGACACGCCGATCGCCACCGGCGAAATGCTGACGAGCGTGTCCGAGCACTGGGACTTCATCCGCCAGAACAGCGCCGACTTCCTGATGCCGGATGCCCCCCGCGTGGGCGGCATCACCCCCTATCTGAGGGTCGCGACGCTCGCCGAGTTCGCCGGCATGACCATCGCCCCGCACTTCTCGATGGAGCTGCACATCCACCTCGCCGCCGCGATGCAGCGGGAGCCGTGGGTGGAGCATTTCGAGTGGCTGGAGCCGCTGTTCAACGAGCGTCTGGAATTGCAAGATGGACGGATGCTCGTGCCGACCCGCCCCGGTCTCGGCATCAGCCTCAGCGAACAGGCGCTGGCCTGGACGCGGGACGTGGCGGGGTTCGGCAGCCTGCACTGATCGCTGCGAGAGGACGGTGACGACAGTGCCCGGTTGCAATCCAGGTCCTGTCGTCGGCGATTGATGCTCGAAGCGCAACAATTGATGCAAGATTTGAACTAGACATGATCGAGCAACAATGTTGGCTTGGTCATCAAAGCAAATATCCGCTCACTGCAAGTGGATAGGCCGGGAGGGGAGTTATCGCCATGCATTCGCCGGCGCCTCATGTGCTGCATTACGGCATCTCCAAGCCACTGATCGATGCGGGGATTTCCCAGCATTTCACACCCGTCCGGATCCCGAACGATACGGATTATTCCGGGCTGGCCGGAAGCGAGGCGGCATCGATCCGGGCCATCGCGGCCGGCGGCGGCCATGACCCGATCGACGCGCGCTTCTTCGACCGTCTGCCCCATCTCGAGATCGTCGCGAGCTTCGGCGTCGGCTACGACCACATCGACGCCGCCGAGGCGGCCCGGCGCGGCATCGTCGTCACCCACACGCCCGATGTCCTCACCGACGACGTCGCCGACATCGCCCTCGCCCTCCTGCTCTCGACCGTGCGCCGGACGGGCGAGGCGGAGCGCTTCCTGCGGAGCGGCGCCTGGCTCGCGGGCGCCTTTCCCCCCACGGCGAGCCTGCGCGGGCGTTCCGTCGGCATCCTCGGGCTCGGCCGGATCGGCAAGGCGATCGCCCGCCGGGTCGAGGCGTTCGGCCTGCCCGTCAGCTATTGCGGCCGCCGCAACCAGCCCGAGGTCGATTACCCCTATTACGCGGACGTGCTCGACCTCGCCGCTGCGGTCGACACGCTGGTCATCGCGGCGCCGGGCGGGGCCGCGACCGACGGCCTGGTCGGGCGTGCGGTGCTGGAAGCCCTGGGTCCGAACGGCATCGTGGTGAATGTCGGCCGGGGCTCGATCATCGACGAGGCAGCCCTGGCCGGGGCGCTCGCCGACGGCACCATCGCGGGCGCCGGGCTCGACGTGTTCGCGCACGAGCCGCGGGTGCCCGAGGCCTTGCTCGCCTGCGCCAATGCGGTGCTGCTCCCCCATATCGGGTCCGCCTCGCATCACACCCGGGACGCGATGGCCCGCCTCGTCGTCGACAACCTCGTCGCGTGGTTCGCCGGGAAGGAACCGCTGACGCCGGTGCCGGAAACCGCCGGGCCGCGCACGGCCGCATAGGGCCAGACGGCCGTCGGCGAGGCCGCGCCCCGCGCGGACCCCAAAGGGCCGAACCCCGGCGAAGACCGGAGGCGGCGTCCAAACAACAACGATACGGGAGGACATGATGACGGAATTGACGAAGGGCGGGCCGTCCCGGCGCAGCCTGCTCGCCAGCGGCCTCGCCCTCCCGCTCGCGCCCGCGCTCCTGCGGCAGGCCTGGGCGCAGGGCCACGCGACCACCACGGTCCACGGCTTCGAGACAGGCGCCGACGTCGCGGCCGCCGAGAAGGAGGGCGAGATCCTCTTCTACACGCACGACAGCGATCCTGCGGCGGCGGCGCTGATGAAGGCCTTCTCGACCGATTTCCCGAAGATCAAGGGCAACTACCTGCGCGCCCAGACCGGCGCGCTCTACAGCAAGCTCCTGGCCGAACGCTCAGCCGGCCGCTTCGCCGCCGACGTCATCCAGTTTTCGGAAGTCCCGACCGCCATGGACTTCCGCAAGAGGGACGGCTTCGAGCTCTACGTCTCGCCGCAAGCGAAGGCCTATCCTGAGACCGCGCTCGACAATCCGCCCGGCTACTTCTTCCATTCCGGCGTGCTGCCCATCGGCATCGCCTACAACACCGACCGCGTGCCCGAGGCCGAGGCGCCCAAGAGCTGGAAGGATCTGCTCGACCCGAAGTGGCGCGGCACGATCAGCACCAAGCAGGTGACGAGCGGATCGCAGTTCGTGCAATGGTACGAGCTGCGGCGGCTCTACGGCGACGGCTTCTGGAAGGACTTCGCCAAGCAGCGCCCGCGCGGCTTCGATTCCCGCGCCCAGATCTTCGACCGACTCGCAAAGGGCGACGACAAGATTTGCGGCATGGCCGAATGGGCCGGCTACCAACTCGCCAAGGACAAGGGCGCTCCGGTGCGGTTTGTGGTGCCGGAGGATGGGGCGCCGACCGCGACGCTCGCCACCGGCCTCGCCACCAAGGCGCCGCACCCGCAGGCCGCCCGCCTGTTCCTGGACTGGCTCATGTCGCAGCGCGGGCAGGCCGTCTACCAGAACAACCCGTTCTACTATTATCCCTCCCTGCGCAGGGACGCGCCGCCGATGCCCGGCGGGGCCAACCTGCGCGAGTACAAGCTCCTGTTTCCCGACATCGAGAAGCTTGCCCAGTCCCATTCCGCCTTCGTCAAGGAATGGAACGGGATGATGGGCCTGTGAGCCGCCGGCCATGACCGCGCTTACGGACGCCCCGCCCCTGCCGATGGTCGCGCACCGCCGGCATTTCCCGACGCAGAAGGTCGTCGGCTATGCCGTGGCGATCACCGCCGCGCTGTGCGTGCTCTACCCGATCTACTACCTGATCCAGGCCTCCCTGGACGTCGGCGACCCGAACGTGCGGCCGCCGACCGCCTACGGCCTCGACAATTACGCGCTGCTCCCGAACTACTGGGAGGTGATGCTCAACACCCTCGTCGTCGCCTTCGCCGCGACGGCGATGGCGATGGTGTTCGGCTTCCTGTTCGCCTGGATCCTGACGCGCACCAACGTGCCCTTCCGCGGCACGCTGGAGCAGCTGATGGCGGTGCCCTATTACGTCACGCCGCTGCTCGGCGCGCTGGCCTGGAACTTCCTCGGCGCGCCCGAGAGCGGGTTCATCAACCAGATCTGGCGTGCGCTGGGCGGCGGCGGGGCGATCGTCGACATCACGGGGCCCGTCGGGATCGCCTGGGTGATGGCGCTGTTCGAGGGCTCCGTCGCCTTCGTGATGATCAGCGCCGTGATGAAGTCGATGGATCCGTCGCTGGAGGAGGCGAGCCAGATCCTCGGCGGGAGCCGGCTGCGCACCATGCTGAAGGTAACCCTGCCGCTCGTCGCCCCCGGCGTGCTCGGGGCCGCGCTCTTCGTCTTCGCCGAGATGCTCGGGTCGTTCGCGGCCGCGCTGGTGCTCGGGACGCCGAACCGCTTCTACGTGATCACCACGGCGATCTATCAGCTCGTCTCCCAATACCCCCCGAAGCTGCCGCTCGCCGCCGCCATGGGCGTGTCGCTGTTCGTCGTGATGTTCGCGATGCTCTATGCCTACCGGCGTGTCACCCGCGGCCGCAGCTACGTGACCGTGACCGGCAAGGCCTTCCGGCCGCGCCCGATGGATGTCGGGGGCCTGCGCTGGGCGCTGTTCGCGCTGTGCATCGCCTATGTCGTCCTCTCGGTCGTCCTGCCGATCGCGACGCTGGGCTACGCCTCGGTCCAGCGGCTCGCGGTGGCGCTGCCCTCGGCCGACAACTTCACCCTGGAGCATTACCGCACCGCGCTCTCGCTCAACGCCGTGCGGCAGGCGATCTGGAACAGCCTGTTCCTCGGCGTGCTGACCGCGACGATCGGTGTCGTCGTGACAGGGCTGCTCGCATGGCTGATCCAGCGCTCCCGCCTCGCGGGGCGGGGCATGCTCGAATACATCGTGATGTTCCCGCAGGCGGTGCCGCGGCTGGTCTTCGCCTTCGGCATGATGTGGGCGTGGCTGGTGTTCCCGATACCGGTCTACGGCACGATCTGGATCCTGCTGATCGCCTATCTCACCGTGTTCCTGCCGCTCGGCGTGCGGGCGATCAGCGGCGTGCTGGTCCAGCTCGACAAGAGCCTGGAGGAATGTGGCGAGGTGTGCGGTGCGAGCTGGGGCCAGCGGCTGCGCACCATCACCATGCCGCTCCTGAAGCCCGGCCTGTTCGCCGCCTGGCTGCTCATCTTCGTGGCGAGCGTGCGGGAGCTCGGCGCCTCGATCCTGCTGATGGGGCCCGATTCGAAGGTGCTGACCCCCGCCATCGTGGAGGCGTTCTTCTCCTCCTCGAGTGAACTCACCGCGGCGATGGCGCTGATCCAGACCGCCTTCGTCGGGGTCGCGATGCTCGTCTTCCTCGCCATCACCCGCCGCTACGGGCGGATCGGAGCCTAGCATGAGCCCGGGACAGCACATCGAGGTCGAGGACCTTGTCATCCGCTACGGCGCGGTGGCTGCGGTCGGTCCGGTCAGCTTCACGGTCGCCGCCGGCCAGCAGCTCACGCTGCTCGGGCCCTCGGGCTGCGGCAAGACGACGACGCTGCGCGCGGTCGCGGGGCTGGAGAAGCCGAGCGCGGGCGCGATCCGCATCGGCGGCCGCACCGTCTACGACGGGGCGCGCGGCATCGACGTTCCCGCCGAGGCGCGGGGGCTGTCGATGGTGTTCCAGTCCTACGCGATCTGGCCGCACATGACGGTCTTCGAGAACGTCGCGTACGGCCTGCGCGTGCGCCAGAAGGGGGCGGCCGAGATCCGCGAGCGGGTGGGCGCCGCCCTCGACCTCGTCCAGATGGGGCCGTACGCCGACCGCCACGCCTCGCAGCTCTCGGGCGGGCAGCAGCAGCGGGTGGCGCTGGCGCGGGCCTGCGCCTTCTCGCCGTCGGTCCTGCTGTTCGACGAGCCGCTGTCGAACCTCGACGCGAAGCTGCGGGGCGACATGCGCATCGAGCTGCGCGAGCTTCAGCACCGCCTCGGCGTCACCTCGCTCTACGTCACGCACGACCTGGAGGAGGCGCTCGCGATGTCCGACAAGATCGTCGTGATGCGCGCCGGGCAGATCGAGCAGAGCGGCCCGCCCTCCGAGATCTACAATTATCCGCGCACCGAGTTCGTCGCCGACTTCGTCGGTTCGGCCAACCTCATCCAGGGCCGGATCAGGCCGGACCTGACCCGGGGCGACGCGATCGCCCTGGAGACCCCGGGCGGCCACCTCATCCACGGATCGGCCCACGGCCGCGCCGTCGGCGACCGGCCGAGCTTCTCCGTCCGGACGGTCCATCTCAAGCTGACGCCGCAGGCCCCGGCGCATGAGACGAACGTGTGGCCGGTGACGGTGAAGCGGGCCATCTTCCTGGGCGACCTCACCCAGGTTCATGTGGAGTGGGGCGGCCGTGAATTGGTCGTCCGCCAGACCGGCATGCAACCCTGGTCGGAGGGTCAGGCGGCCTCGCTGTCGGCCGACCCGGACCATTGCATCCTGCTGGAACACTGAGTTCCCCGGCGGGGTCAGGCGACCGCGGGCGGGCCGGCCAGGGTGCGGTTCGCCATGAGCTCCAGGGCCCGGACCATCGCGGAATGGTCCCACCCCTGGCCGCCCTGCGCCGCGCAGGTGTTGAAGAGCTCCTGCGCGGTCGCCGTGTTGGGCAGCGGCACGCCGAGCGTCCGGGCGCCCTGAAGCGCGAGGTTCAGGTCCTTCTGGTGCAGTTCGATCCGGAAGCCCGGGTCGAAGGTGCCCTTGACCATGCGTTCGCCGTGCACCTCGAGGACGCGAGACGCGGCGAACCCCCCCATGAGGGCCTGGCGCACGCGGGCCGGGTCGGCTCCGGCCTTCGCGGCGAAGACCAGCGCCTCGGCCACGGCCTCGATGTTCAGCGCGACGATGATCTGGTTGGCCACCTTGGTGGTCTGGCCGTCGCCGTTCCCGCCGACGAGGGTGATGGTCTTGCCCATCGCCTCGAACAGCGGCATCGCCCGCGCGAAGGCGGCCTCGGGCCCGCCGACCATGATGGTGAGCGAGGCGGCCCTCGCCCCGACCTCGCCGCCCGAGACCGGTGCATCGAGGTAGTCGCAGCCGCGTTCGTTGATGCGGCGGGCGAGGTCCTTGGTGGCGATCGGCGAGATCGAACTCATGTCGATCACCAGCTTGCCGGGGCTCAGGCCCTCTGCGACACCGGCGGGACCGAACAGCACCGCCTCGACCTGCGGCGTGTCCGGCACCATCGTGATGATCACGTCGGCCTGCTCGGCCACGGCGCGGGCGCTCTCGCAGACGCGGCCGCCGGCCGAGACCAGATCCTCCGCCACCGGTTTCGATCCGGATTTCAGGAAGAGGTCGTGGCCAGCCTTCATCAGGTTCGCCGCCATGGGGCGGCCCATGATGCCGAGCCCGATAAATCCGATCTTCATGCGCGTCGTCCTCTTCGTTGCGCCGGGTCAGGCGTCATCCTTGAACCGGGCCGCCAGGGCCTCCGAGGCGCGGGCCAGGAGACCTGCATCCGAGCCGACCGCCGTGAGGCGCGTGCCCGCCGCGATGTAGCGCCGGGCCAGGTCCTCGTTGGCGGTCAGGATGCCGGCGACCTTGCCCGTGCGCACGATGCGCCGGATCGTCTCTTCGATGATGCGGACGATCTCGGGGTGATTCTGCTGGCCGAGATAGCCGAGGCTCATCGAGAGGTCGCCGGGCCCGATGAAGACGCAGTCGACGCCGTCCACCGCTGCGATCTGCTCGAGATTGTCGAGCGCGTGGCGCGACTCGACCTGAACGGCCACGAGGAGTTCGGCCTCACACGTCGCGTGGTAATCCGGGATGCGCCCGAACCGGGCGGCCCGGGGCGATTGAGAGAAGCCGCGCACGCCGCGCGGTGCGTAGCGGGTGGCCGCCACGGCGATGCGGGCCTGCTCGGCATCGTCGACGTTCGGGATCAGGAGCGACTGGGCGCCCGCGTCGAGGATCCGCTTGATGACGATCGGGTCGGCGCTCGGCACCCGCACCATGGGCTGGGTGCCCTCGCCGGTCATGACCTGAAGCTGGCTGTAGACATCCCGCAGGTCGTTCGGCGAATGCTCCATATCGAGGAGCAGCCAATCGAACCCCGCCCCCGCGACGACCTCAGTGGAAATGGTGTTGGCCAAGCTGCACCAGAGACCGATCTGCTGCTCGCCGGCCTGCAGAGCTCCCTTGAGCGTGTTCCTCCACTGGATCATCGTCTGTTTCTCTCCACGATGTCGCGCAATTCGCGCCTGGCCATTCTTTCAGGGGCTCCCCCGATGCGGCCATTGCTCGGACGAGCGTGAATGGAGAGATGTATTCGGTCAAACGCCAAAATTGGATTGATTAATGTGAAACGTGCATCAATCCAGGCGAACGTCGCGTACGGGTCGGACGCCGCGGGGCCAGGAGGCCGGCGACATCCCTGCGGAAAAGCGCAATGCGGCCAAGCTTGCCGGCTTTGTCGGCTTCGTGAACCTCCATTGCAGCGCGCTCAAATCGGACGCGGAACGCTTCAAGGGCGCGATCCGGTCGATGGGAGTCGATCCCGCGGAGATCGATCGCGACGCGCCGATGCTGCAGGCCCGCGCCTCCCTCGCCGCCTACGAGAAGGATGTGCCGGCAAGCTGCGGAGAGGCCGTGGAGCTGTTCGGCCAGAAGGGCCGGATCATCCCGGGGATCTTCCTCGCACGCTGCCCCTCACCCAGCCCTCGCCCCGGAACCCGCATGACGGCGGTGGTGCTCACGACGCTGCGGTAGTTCAAGGTCAGGATCCGGGCGATTTCCGTATAGGTTTTGCCCTTGTCCCATCATACGAGTTGGAAGCGTCTCAGCATCGGAAGGTTGCAGGCGTCGCAGGCTTCCTTGAACTTGGTCAGGCGCTCGGAAGGAACCAGGGCGTGGTTCCAGGCGGCATCGTCAAAGAGTACCTCACCGTCATGGATCGCCATGTCGGGCCTAAGCCGGAAATCGATGTAGTCGACGTCGTGAAGAAAGGCGCCGATCGCACTCCGCCGTGCCGGCTTGACGACTTCAGCAAAGATAATGGGCCGATGCAGGAGAATGGTCTCGCGGGCGCCACGTAGGAAGGCGTGTTCGTGGCCTTCGATATCGACCTTGATTACGCCAATCGTATCCGTGATCGCGAAATCGTCGAGGCGCTTTACGGGAACCTGAATTGTCGAGTGCGGCTTCTGGAAGCTCTGTTCGAGAGACGCACTCGTCTCGATCAGTCCGTGTCCGGGATCGGGGAGATGAAGGTCGGCCGTGCCGGCATGCTCGCTCAGGGCCGCCTCGATAAGCGTCACCCGTGCAGTGAGATCGTTGACAGCGAGATTACGCTTCAGGATCTCAACGACGGTCGGCAGGGGTTCGAACGCAATGATCCTTCGGTCGCGCACTACCGTGCCGGCCATGACCGTGTAGACGCCGGTGTTGGCGCCGACATCGACGAAAAGACCCTCCGTGCGCAGGAGCGTCGCCATCATCAGGAAGGGCAGTGGAGCCTCGTAACCGCCGGACGCGATCTGCCGGGCAACGAGATCCATATCGTCGGAGGCGTCCAACTGAAACGAGTGTCCGGCGAAATCGATTTTTATAAAGCTCAAGTTCTTACTTTCGTCGGAGGAGGAGATGCGTATCGGTCTCGCTTCCACAGTAACGTCAAAATCGGGGGCTCGAAACGACGCCTCACGATGTTGCTTCCGTCCAGATCGCCCTCGGATCGGGCCAGAACCCCGCGTAGAGAGCCACGAGGTCCGCGCCCTGATCCGCCATGGTTCGCGGCGATACCGAGGGCGGAGGCGGACTGTGAAGAAAGCGCTGCGGGTTCTTATCGATCAGCCTCAGCACCCGCAGTAACGCGTCGGGACCACTCACGTCGATGCGGAAGCCGTCTACGTCGTCGACGATCTCCTCACCAATAGCGCCGCGGTCGCTCGCCACCACCCAGAGCCCGGCGGTCCGGGCCTCGCGCGTTACGAGCCCGAAGCTCTCCGGCCAGAGTGAGGGGGCCAGCAGCACATCAAGGTCCGCGTAGAGGTCGCAAATCCGCTCTTGTGCCACCCTCCCGATGATGCGGACCGGTGTCGTCCCCCAGACCTCCTCGCGCAGGTAGTCGCCGTCGTGCGCGTGATCGACGACGGTCATCGAGAGCTGATCGAATGCGTGCGCGCGCAGCACAGCCTCAATCAGAACCGCGCCCTTATGGACCGTGCGACCGCCGATTTGCCCTAGGCGCACGCGCCTGGTCGCGCTTGGCCGGCGGTCGACCCGTGGCAGGATCGAGACGCCATTCGGAACCGAGATCGTTCGGGGATGGCCCGCGGCACGATAGAGCTGAGCGAATGTGTTCGAGACTGTCAGGAGCCCGGCCGCGCCATCCATCAAGCGGGCCAGCCCGCGCCGGCGCGCGACCGACGCGATGGGTGTGACGCGGCGGTTCAGGCTGTCCCGCAAGGGGTCCAAGGATGGGGTTCGCAACTGCCCGTCCTCATCGACAAGGAACTGGTAATCCGAGATCCACCACGCATCGTGCAACGTGATGAGATAGGGCAGGCCTCGTTCGGCGACGGCCTCCACCACCGATGCCGTCAGGTGCTGCACGCAGTGAAAATGCACAAGATCCGGCTCGAACCGATCAAGCAGAGCCTCGAACGGCGCCTTCATTCCCGGATCGAACCCGCGCCACTCCCCGTATTCCAACTGGGGCGCCGCGATGCGATAGACCGGTACGCCGCGATAGGCGTCGATCCGGGTTCGATAAGCCGGTTCGACACCGTGATCGGTGGCGACAACCGCGATCTCGAACGCGTCGGCGGCGTGGTCGAGGAAGTAATCGACGTTGTCGCGCACGACGCGCGTCGCACCGCCGACGGTTTGCGGCGGGAAATAAACAGCGACGACGAGAAGGCGCGGTTTGCGCCGTAACCCGGTCTCAGTCGAGGCAACCGGCGCCGTCACGCGCGCGATGCCCGGGGCTTGTCCGCTCTTGGCAAGATCACCGGCCTTGCGGGCTTTCGCGGGGGGCGGAAGGAAGCAGGAGAGAATTCCGGTTGCCCCGTCGAGCCCGTACTCTCGCACGGCCTTGGCTCGGGCTTGCCGGCCGACCCTCCCGCGCAGATCGGCGTCCCGGACCAGGGCATCGATGGCGCGTGACCAGTCCTTTGGGGTCTGTGCCAGAAACGCGTCTTCGCCATCGACGAGGATATCGCGATAAGTCTGGGTCGCGGAGACGACGGAGGGGATGCCGCACATGGCGGCCTCCAGCCACTTGATCTCGCTCTTGGCGTCCGACATCGGGCTGGGCGCCAGGACCGCCAGGTTGATGTCGGCCCCGGACAGGGTCTCCCAATACGCGGAGACGTCCGAACTGAAGCCGAGCTGCAGGACCCGATCGGCGAAGGGGGCGAACCTCCTGTCGAGCTGGAGATAACCAGCGATGACGAGACGAACATGCGGCTGGCGGCCTAGGACGTCGAGCAGAGCCGGTGCCGCGATGTCATTGAAATCCCGATTGTGGGCCTTCGTCCCAGATCCGTAAAAGATCGTCACGGTGGATGGGCAGAACGGCATTGGGGGCCGGTCGAGGAACGGAGCATTGCGCTCGTCCAATCCGTTGCGGAGCACGTGGCAGATTCCGGAGCGCACGAGAGGTCGCATCGCCTGCGCGAGAGCCGGGGTTGACGCGAGTCCGACCTCGCATTGCCGCATGGCGTACCAAAACAGAGGCACCCCGTACTGCAGTCCAATATATTCAGCGCTCGTGATCTGTCCTTCAAAGCTCTCGAAAGGATCGGGATAGAGAGCTGGATCGAAGAGGAGATCATCGATCTCGTAAATCGTCGGGATGCCAAGGGCACGTGCGTACAGGATTGCATGCAGCACTGCGGGGAAAGCGACGACGCGGTAGAAGATCACCGCGCATGCCCGATCCAGAGCCAGCCTGCACGCCTCGACCTCAGACTGCGCATAGATCTCCACCGTCCAGCCCATGCGCTCCAGTTGCATGCGCTTCTGCACGACTCGGTAATGGTCGCATTGTGGGAGGCTACGGTTGGCGAGGATGACCACGACGCCCTCCGGCGGGCCCGGAAGCCGCGCTGGGAGGGGATCGATAACCGGGATCACCTGCGTCAGGCGATCCAAACATTCGGTGAGGCAGGTGTCGGCTTCGGCGCGACGGCCCTCGGCGTAGAGATCTGTCGCCCGGCGGCTGGCGGCAGCGAAGACCTCCGAGATGACGCGGTGGCCTGCGGCGCGCCACGCGACGGAGTTCCGGCAGGACGGGGCCGAACGCATCAGGCGATCGAGGGCCGCAGGCGCTCCCTCCGGCCTCTTCACCAGACATTCCGCGGCGTGGATGTGGCTCCAGACACTCGCATCAGGCGCTTCGGCAGCAGCAATGAAATCTTCGGCCGCCTCCTCCCTCCGGTTCAGAACGAGCAGGGAATCGCCGCGGCGATGGCGCATGCGGAGGACATCAGGCCGGATCGCGAGAGCGCGGTTGAAGGCCTCGACCGCCAACGCGGCGTTGCCGCGCATGAGGTGATGCTCCCCGATCTGCTCGTATAGCTTGGCCGATCCTGGGCCCCGCACCACCTCGGCCTTGAGGACAGCGAACCCCGTCGTGATGAAATGCTCCAAGGCCGCGAAGCGTCCTGAACCTGGCCGGCCCGCTTTGCTCGGCACTCGGGCGCGATAGAGGGTCTCGTCGAAGGCGGCTGGGAACGTGTCTTCGCCAATCAACGCGAAAAGCGCCCTACCCTCGTTGGGAAAGGCCCCGAGTAGGATTCCTCGGTTGAGCCATTCGCGGTAGAGGTCGGCATCGCTCGCCGTGGGCGACAGGCTGGTCGCGGCGACGCGATAAAATGCCGGGTCAAACGCCTCCCGAATGGCAATTGGCGCAAGGCGCTCGATACCATGCTGGAGGAACAGCCTTATCCCATCCGCGCGGGATACGGGCTGACGGGGGAGCCACGCCGCATTCAGGAGCGCGAACTCGAACAGCATGAAACGGTCCAGCCAAGGCCCTGGCCATACCCCCGCAGCGTCGAGCATACCTTTGAGGCTACAGTTCCGCACAGTCCGAGATGATGCATCATTCGCGGCGGTCTCGCCGACAAAGAGCTGCTTGAATTCTTCTTCATACACGCCCAGGTCGAACTGATAGGTCCGTTTCTCCCGGCGTCCGTGCAGAAGGTAATGAGCCTCAAGCTCCCATGGCTGTCTCATGTGATTGAGATCACTGTGCAGCGCGCGATACTGACTTGGAATGAAATCAGCCGGCAGGGAACCGTATCTTTTTTCAAGTTTAGAAATATAAAGCTGAGCGTTAAATCCTTTTAAATTCTTGTACTTTCTTTTAATTTTTAGCTTGATTGACTGGAAAGAGCGGCGCGCAGCATTTCTTGCAACAATCAGCATATCTAGTTCTGCAGTGGTGCATCAGCGCTGGGGTGCGCCCGTTGGGTGTGTCTCGATGAGGGGATATCCGCCGAGTGTCGATTAGAACCCAGCCATCAACTTTGCGGTATGGCGTCGCGCCTCCAGCAAGCCCCGGAGATGGTCGATTGCCCCGACCTGCAAGCCGAGCAAGGCCCCTGCCTCCGTTTGGGCTTCCCGTCGCATCGAAACGTAGAACTCGAACCCATCCGGCTGTGGGGCTGAGACATGGTTCAGCACGAAGGGAAACAGGCCGAGTCGCGTCGCGCCTTCGACCAGATCAAGGAATGCAAGCGGCGTGAGAACCCAACAGTGGCAGGCGACATAGGCGCCAGCGGCCAGCGCAGCGGCCGCTTCGGCATAGGCATGCGGTAGGGCCGCTTCACCTGCCATCCGCGGCGCATGCACCGGGTCCTCGCCCATCCAGATCCCCTCAGGCGTGATGGCACGCACATCGTGGGTATGACCGAAGATCTGACGCGGGCTCGGCCGCTCATAGGCAAGCAGATCCGCCTCGATCAACTCAGCCAAGGTGCTGACCGGCCGAGCGGCGTCGAACATGAACCGCTTGTCCGGCAGCGACAGGTTGAGCACTCCGCCTGGGCGCAACGCGGCGTGGATCCCCCGCAGCCACCCCAGCAGGTTGGGGACGTACTGGCCGACCTGGGCGGCCAGCGCGAAGTCGTAATCATCGCGGCCGAGAAGAGCCGTAAGCGCGCCCGACCCGGACCAAGCGTGATCGATTGGTACCGCTCCGGCAAAGCCCGCACCGACATCACGGCTGCGGTCGACGTAGGTGATGGACAGACCGTCGGGCAGCGGTATCGGGTTGTCGGCCGGGCCGAACTCCAGGCCGCGACCTTCCGGCAAGCCCACATCGTGCGTGAGACGCGCCAACCGACGGTCGCTCGCCCGGCGCGCCAGGAACGCGTCGAGCGAGAGTGATCCGGGTTGCATAAGCCCTTATCCCCTGCCCGACGCGCCCATTGCCCGAAGTGTTGATCAGGAGACGAGGACGCCGAGGGTCGCAGTCTCATCCCAAGCGCAATGCCCAGCGAGTTCACCCGCGAACACCGCATCGATCCGACCACGCTCGGCCTCGACGAGGGCGCCGTCCACTGCGACGGGGCGGCAGCGGGCGGACAGGCCCGGCACGACGAAGTCCGGGTTGTGCAGGGCATGGTCGGACTGCGCCGCAAAGAAATCGCGATCGCCCCAATCGAGGTAGCTCTCGGCCGGAAGACCCTCGGCAAGCAGGATGTCATGGGCGTCGAGTTCGACGTGCCAGTAGGTCACGTTCGTGGCCGGCTCGCGGGCGATGGTCGTGCCGTTGACTAGGCACATGATCGGGACAAGCGCGCCGCCATGGTGGTCGGCGTCCGCGCCAACGAGCACGGGGTGTCCGGGGGACAGACGCAGATCGCGGGCGGGTAGGCCAGGACCGAAAGCGCCTCTGCGGATGCGGACCGGCTGCTGGTCGTGGGGTAGCGCTTTGCCGGCGCCGTCGAGATTGCGTTGTCCGATCCAGGTGATGGGCCGGAGGGCGCCCGAGGCCGTGACGGCACGGTCGCCGACAACGAGATCTTCCACGGCCACATCGCCACGGCTGGTGCGGATCAGCGTACCTGTCGTGAAGCAGACGGGCGCGGCGTAGCTGTTGAGTGACGTGTCGCCGTCAGAAGTGAACCGCGTCCGGTTCGCCGAACCCGATCCGAACACCTGTGAGTTCGACAGAATGAGGCGCGTCGAGGAGCTATCTGCTCCGGTCTGCGTATCCGAAAACTGGATCATGGACGAGTTGTCGAACTGCGTCGCGTAAAACGTCGTCGTCGACGATGTCGTGGCGCCCGGCAGAATACCAGTAACCGTTATAGGATCACCAGCGGCACTCACCGTTCCATTTACGGTGAGAGGATTTGTGGAAGCATCATCAACTTGGAAGGATGCGCTCGGAGCGCCATCGTCTGTTCCGGCAAAGCCTGCCTGGTAGACGGTGTTGTTGAAGGTAATAGCCATCGGCGCTCCCCAAAGTTTCCTTTGGACAGTCGACCTCAGAATAAGTCGACCGTCTCTTTTTGCAAAGTGCCAACGCTTGGATCGTTGACTACAATTGGAAACATCAAAAATCGGCTATCGAGGTCAAGGGATGATTATCCCGGCACGTTTCGGGATAATTGGGCAATCCTCTTCGTGGCCATGATTGCTAGGCAGCCGTTAGATGAAAGAATCGACAGAAAGTGCCTTTTTTGCTACTGTTGATAAGAGGCAAATGAGGCATGCGGTCGGCCCAAAGAATCAGGTGCCGCTACCCGCCTGACCTTGCCCCTGGCCTGCCCTCATTCTGAAGCGAGGGTCCGTCGAGTAGGAGACGGACCATGAAGAAGAGCCGGTTCCGCGAAGAGCAGATCATCGGCATCCCGAAGCAGCCGCAGGCTGGGCTGCCGGTGGCTGAGATCCGTCGCCGCCACGGCATCGGCGACGCGACGTTCTCCACGTAGCGCTCGCGCTTCGGCGGCCTGAAGGTCTCGGACGCGCGGTGTCTGAAGGCGCTCGACGAGGAGAACCGTCCGTGCGGATGCTGGTGACCGACGATTGATCGGCCAGGAACGATCCTTCCTGGGGGATGTTCGGTCTCAGTTCTGGAGACCGACACTCTATGGTTATGATCATCATCTGCATTCTCGCGCCATGGCTCGCCATGTTCCTGCGCGGGAAAGTCATCCAGGGGATCCTGTGCATCCTTCTGCACATCACCCTGATCGGCTGGATCCCGGCGACGATCTGGGCCCTGGTGGTCACGCGGAAGGAAGCGGCCTGACGCGCGTTGATCCGAGAGACCGGGAACCAGAGAAGTGCAATGCGCTCCAGCCGCAGATCATCGAAGACGGCCGCATCGCTCCTGACGATGGGCACCGAACTCGCGATGCTTGGCGTCGAGGCGCAGATGGTCATCGGTCAGCGCATGACGCTGTTCATGTTCGGCGGTCCGAAGGCGCGAAAGGAAGCCCGCCTGATGGTGACCGAGAAGGTCAAGGCCGCCGGTGAGGCCGCCTTGACCATCGCCATGGGCGGCACGCCACGCAAGGTCGTGCGCGGCTACCGGCGGAAGGTCCAGGCGAACCGTCGGCGCCTCGGCACGGGCTGACGGCGCCCCGAACGCTGGTGCGCCGCGGCCATTCAGGAACGCGTCGCAGACAGGGCCTGAACGGGCTTGATCAGGTGCGGCGCGGCCGTCTCATAGAGCTCGATCATCCGCTGGCATTGGGTCTCGGTGTCGGCCCGAAGGGCTCGATCCAGGCGCTCCGCGACTTTTTGGAGGTGAGGCGAGCGCTTTTGGTAGAGGTCGGCATGATTGATGCCGTGCGCCCGGGCGTATTCATGAAAACCGGCCGGATCGAGCCGAAGTCCGGGACAGCGACGCGTGGCCAGTTCGGCTTGGACGACGTCGGCAAGAGCGTCGTCGGGCAATCGGCCCGCGTCACGATAGTGGCTCGCCACGTTGACGAAGATCATCCAGAGGCAGACCGGAACCGCAAAGCGGCTGACGGTGACAAGCGACGAGGATAGCCGGAAGCGGGCGATCGCATCGGCGATCCGATCGAGTGCGGTGCGCCCTCGCCGTCCGACGCGCGGGTGCGCTCCGGCTCCGCCCATCACTACAGGCCGAGAAGCGTCCGAGGTATACGGGGCACAATCGCCAATCGCAGGGGCTGCAAAGTCGGACAAAACAGGCCTCCCGTTTCCGCCGTGATGCTGTAGCGCCGACTCTCGACGTCAATCGGGCGCTTTGATCTCCCAGTGTGTCTGTTCGCGAAGTTTTGGCGCTGCGATGAAATCGCTATCACGAGCGTCCGTCGTACAGTTGACGGTCTCGCCCTCAGGACCTTGGTCGCGATCGAGCGCGATCTCGAACCGCCTCGTGTCCTGGTGTGGGCATCGCATGATCATGGGGCTCCGACAGACGATCTCGGAGGGTTACGTCGAAACGCGGTCAATCTGACATGCGGCTGAACTGAGTGAGCAAGACGATGAGTTCGCTCTGTCGATTGGTTTCGGTCTTCGCTATGATCCGCTTGAGATGTGTTCGCGCTGTCAGGAGACTGATACCGAGCTCGTCTGCGACGGCCTTGATGCTGTGGCCGTTCATGAGCCGTTGGCAGAGATCGATTTCGCGGCCGGTCAATCCATAGGTTGTCCTGAGAGAGCCATGTGTGAACTCGGGGGGCTTCCTCAGATCCTTGATCGTCACGATCACGCGTGCACCGCGAAAAAATTCCAGCCCGTTGCTGCGAAGGGGCATCGCGCTCAGCACGAGAGCGGGTCGCCCCGAAGCGCTCACTGTGACGGGCGCAAGCGCCGCGTCATGAGCCTTGAAGTTGTCCCAGATCGCCGCCTCGAGATGTCTCCGGACTG
The DNA here is from genome assembly GCF_022829465.1 of Methylobacterium sp. J-067. Lineage (GTDB taxonomy): Bacteria > Pseudomonadota > Alphaproteobacteria > Rhizobiales > Beijerinckiaceae > Methylobacterium > Methylobacterium litchii. Next base: position 39,898 of record NZ_JAKSXZ010000050.1, on the reverse strand, counting down.
CCACGGTCGCCTGCCGGTCGTTGGGGACGGACAGTTGCCCATGTTCGAGATCCAACAACGATCCAAGGAGTTGGTCCGCCAACCGATTGACGTGGACCACGCGTCCGACGCGGTTCACGAGTAAGGCCGCGACGGTGAGCGTATCCAGCGTATCCGTCATGCCGTTGAAGCGGGCTTCGGCGACGATCTGAGCAAAGTGAGCCGCCCGTTCAATCGGCGCGCTCAAGCGCAGCGCGGTCGCTTGCTCGTCTGCTGTGAAGAACCCTTCGTCGCTCGACCGTTGGAGGGTGAGGCACCAGATATCGTCTCCCGCCGTGATCCGCACACCCGCGAACCACTTGAACCCGAATCGACCGAGAAAGTCGTTGTAGTACGGGCTCTTTCTCATGAACTCAGGCGAGGATACATCCTGATCGACCAAGATCCCTGTGCTCAAGAGCTTTGGGATGCCGCTGATGCGATGGTCGTGCTCGGCCCATCCCGCCTTGAAATACGCGTGCATCAGATCTTCGCAGGAGGGGCTGATCGGCAACCCAGGGACGCGGCCTTTGATGGGCAGGATCGCTGCGCCCCGTGAGTGGGTATGCTTTGCGATGTGATCGATCGCCGACGTACAGGCCTCGTGACTGAGCGCCGACCTGATGAGGGCGTCTTCGATTTCCTTGATGGCCGCATCGTCCAGGGTCATCGTAAAGCCCGTCGGTGAAGGGGTAAGGTTCATCGCTCGTCGTGAAGTCGGGCCTCATCGGCATTTCCCGCGCGGGGATATGCCTCGGTGACAGCGGTCAAACGCGGCGGGTCGAGCGTATCCCGATAGGGATGTTCCACTATCTGACTAAGCTCGGCGATGATCGCGTCCAATTCTGTCGCCGCAGCCCCGTAGAGTTGGAACACACAGTGGTGCACGGCGCGCACGCCTCGGTCGCGGGCTGCGTCCACCGCAGCCGCTTCCGCCCAGCCCTTCTGGCGCAGGGTCTGGGAAAGGGTGCGATACTCCGCGAGGATATCAACGCCGACTTCGGAAGCCTTGGCCTCGACCCGATCACTGTCGATCTCGGTGAGCGATAGAGTGACGTGGCGGACCATCGGCATGCTCCCTGATCTCATCCGAAGCGGTTCACGTGACGAAGCATGGCCGACGACAGGGAGCCTTGAGCCGGATCGCTCATGTCCGCGATTGGTCCGGGCCGTCGAATTCCCGACATGACGCGCGTGTCTTCGACTTGCGGAATGCCTACCCAAAATCCTCGATGTTACACTGTTGGGCGGGGCCGTGCCGCCGCGAAGACAACAATACGAGACGGGCGTGCGAAGCCTCTGCATCAGATCGCTCCGTGGCGTGGGCGCGAACAACTTCGTTACAAGAAAAAATGAAATTAATTGTGATGAAACTCAAAAAATCGTGATTTGCCGTTTCTGTTCGTATTCAAGGGAAGGAATGCTAGATAATTTATTATTTCGAGCGGTCTGTCGGCCCAAGAGGCGGCGATGGATCGGCAATCTTCGACGAGCACGCGGATTGTGGAAGGGATTCGCGCGCATGTTTCGCACGAAGGACTGATCTCATCGGGTGCCGCAGGAATTCGCAGTGTGGATTATGGTAACCAGGCGAGCCGCATCGACCGAAGCTTACTTGGCAAGGTGAGTACCAAGGGCCATTGGCGGCAGATCTACGATTGAGGCGGCTTCCCCGTCCTAGCCTGATCGCGCGATCGCCAATTTGTGAGCGAGCGAACCTGGGGTCGATGACGATATACCTAAAACTGGGTACGCGAGTTTATCTCGGCGGAGATACTCTAAATCTGAGGCATCAATGTTGATGCCCCCAGCATCGATTGCTGGCCGCAAGCAAGACGGACGTCTTGCGAGATGGAGGATGCGATGACTCATCACCGAATTCAGTTCATCGTGCGTTCTGCGTCGTTGATCGCTCTGATCGGATTAGGTGCAACAGCGATGGGGCCGTTGCAGGCGTCCGCAAAGCCGCTCCGGGTCAACACACACATCCTCGCGGTCGATGCGCCCCTGGAGCCGGCCGAAGCGGCTCAGACAGGATCGCTGCCGGTCTCGACGGGTCTGAGAGATGTCGCTCACATCCGGCGCAGCAGCGCCCTCGGCAACGCCGAGTTTCCCGAGCGCGAACCGATCGGGATGCACTTCGGCAACACGACCGGCGGCGGATTCGAATAACGCATGAGAAGTCCCGGCGAACGCTCTTCGCCGGGGTCTACGAGGGGCTACTGGTTGTGAGCTCGAATGAGCTACTTCGACGGGGAGTGTCGATTCCCATCGATGGCGTTGGCCAATGGAGCGACAGCCGTGAAGACGACCCCGTCGACGCGATAATCGACGTCGACGCGCCCACCGATCTCCGTGGCCAGAACGCGCTTGATGAGCTGCGTTCCAAAGTTCGTCTGACGGGGTGCTTTGACCGGTGGACCTCCGTGCTCCCGCCAGATCATGTGCAGGAGCGGATGGTCGGCTTGGCCGGTGAGGCTCCACGCGACTTCGACGACACCGGCGGCGTTGGACAGCGCGCCGTACTTGGTGGCGTTGGTGGCCAACTCATGCAGGGCCAGCGCGTAGGCGACCACCACTTGCGGGGGCAGGCGCAGGTCCGGCCCTGACAGACGAAAACGCTCCGCATCCTCGACGCCGAACGGGGCGAGCGAGCGCTTGACGAGGTCTCGCATTGAGACGCTGCCGAAATCCTCGGTGATCAGGAGCGTGTTGGCGGCCGCCATCGCCTGAATGCGCGCCGTCAGGGTCGCGGCGGCGTCCTCGATGGAGGAGGCCCGCCGCATGGTCTGCGCGACGATGGCTTGTAGCGAAGCCAGCGTGTTCTGCACCCGGTGGTGGAGTTCGCGGGTCAACAGTGCCCGCTGGCTCTGAATCGCCCGTCGGTCGGTGATGTCCTGCGAGGTCCCCGTGATGAGGAGCGGCGTGCCGTCCGCCCGGTAGTGCGCTCGTCCTCTGATCTGGACCCACCGTTCCTGACCGGCCGGCGTCGTCAGGCGATACTCGGCATCGAGAAGCGACCGGTTCGCGATGGCGCGCTCGATCGCGTCCCTCTGGACGGCCCGATCGTCCGGATGAATGGAGGCCTGCAACTCCGCGAGTGTGAATGGATCGCCCGGCTGGCGGCCGCAGATCACCTTGCAGCTGTCGGACGCCGTCAAATGTCCCGTTTCGAGGTTGAGGCTCCAGCTGCCGAGCTGCCCCGCATCCAGGGCGAAGCGCAGACGCTCCTCGCTCGCCTGCAACGCGACGTTGCACTGCGCGACCTCCGCCTCCAGGTCGTCCCGGTCGCGCTGGAGGCGAACCAATCGCTCACGTTCCAGGGTGACGTCGAACTGGGATGCAAAGAAGTAGGTCAGTTCGCCGTCCTCTCCAAAGACGGGGGAGACGAGGAGGCGGTTCCAGAAAGTGGAGCCGTCGCGTCTGTAGTTCAGCAGTTCGAGTTCGATCGGGACCCTGCCCTCGATCGCCTGCCGCAACCGCGCGACGTCGGCACGGTCGGTCTCAGGCCCCTGAAGGAAGCGGCAGTTCCGCCCAATGATGGCGTCGCGGTCGTGGCCTGTCAGCCGAGCGAAAGCGGCGTTCGCGAAGACGATCGGATTGTCGTCCCGCCGCGGGTCGGTGATCAGCATCGGCATGCGCGTGGCGCGAACGGCCGATGAAAACGGGTCGGGCCCAGAGCCCGCTCGCGTCAGTTCGCGAATGATGCGGGCTTCCTCGGTGTAGTTCGGCAACGCGGTCCTTCCCCACCTACGATCACCCTGAGCCGTGCCGGTATACCCCGTGGGAACTTGACCACGAAGGGTACGAAACGTCCTAGGCGCTTTGTGATCCACAGAGCGATACACCGAGGTCGGCAGCGCGTGATCGAGCGGAACACCTTCAGAAGGAGGATTCGTCGCGCAAAAGCTGTCGCTGTTCCCTCAGCATATCCCTCAAACGTGAAACCAAACGGGGACCGCCAAATCGTGAGCCAGATATTCATCTAGGCCCATCATCCCCCAGCATTGGCCCTCATCACCAAAGCGGATGGAAGCAATTTCATCGGCTCGGATCGCTCCAGCAAAGAAGAATGCCCCCGCTTCGGACGGATCGGCTGAAGGGTAGAAACGGCTCCACTTGAGCCGTTCAGGCGAGAGACGTAGCGCAAACTCCTCATCCAATTCGCGCAGCACGCATTCGATTGGGCCTTCGGTGCCCTCCCGGCCCCCACCAGGCAGATCCCAAAAGCCTGGAAACGGGATCCCGACCTTGTCATCACGGAGATAAGTGAGGATGGATCCGTCGCATAGTAGAGCCAGTTTTGCTCCGTGAAACGCGGCACCGTCCCCCATGACTATCCCCGCTCGAAGGACGCCTCTGGGATCACGCTGACGCGCTGAGAATGGCCATATTGGGTCGCAAGCAGACTGTCGCATAGCCAAGCTGATAGGTTTGACCCTACAGGTACTTGAGCCAGGCGAGGTCACGTCGTGACGCCTTGAGGCGCGAGAACCAGGCCGTCGGGAAGTAGAAGGGCGCGATCAGCGCCGCGTACCACACCAAGACCCACGCATAATCGCTGAGGCCGAACAGGGTGCCTTGCGTCGCACCCCATATCGCGAACGCGACATGGTAGAGCAGCCGCAGCGCTGTCAAGTGAAGCAAGTAGAAGAAGAGCGGCGCACCGCCGAACACCGCCAGCGCCGCGACGACCGGGCGCTCGCCCATCCGCTCCAACGCGTCGAGCAACAGCGCTCCGATCCCAAGCGTCAGGAGCAGGAACAGCAGTGAGGGCGGATACTTCGTCAGTGCGAAGAAGCTCATTGCGGTTCGCGAGACGCCCTCGTCGACGACGTACCAGGGCTTGTCCCCGTAGCCGTTCGCAAGGCGCAGCAGCGCGAACATGACCAGCATCGCCACGCCGACGGCAGCGAAACGGCGCTCGCGCGTCCATGGCACGAGGCCGGGCAGGAACCACGGACCGAGGGCGTAGCCGAGCATGATGACGCCAATCCATGGGAGCACCGGATAGGTCGTCTTCGCGACCAACCCGAATGGGAGCGCGATGACGTCGCGCTGGTGCAGCATGGCCCAGATGACGAAGAAGGGATCATCGGGCTGGAGCTGGATCGGGTCGAGGAGGTTGTGCCCGCAAACGAGCAATAGCCCGACGGCGAGGAGAAACCACCGCGGCAGGCCAATCAGCGCCGCCAAGACGATCATGCACACGCCGATGCACCAGATCACCTGAAGCCACAGCGTCGGGCTGGCGACGCCCCAGTACAGTTCCGAGAGGAAGAACACCTCCAGCGCCATCAGAACGAGACCGCGCTTCACGAGGTAGGAACGCGTTTCCGCCAGCGTGTGCCGGGTGCTGAACAGGTAGGCGGACACCCCCGTCAGCACGATGAAGATCGGCGCGCACAGGCTGACCGCGAGGCGGGCGAAATACAGGGCCGGCTGGGCGGTCCTGCCATCCATCGGGTCGGCGACCGGTACGTGCAGGAACCACGTCTCACGCAGGTGGTCGAGGACCATCAGCACCATCACCAGCCCACGGAGGGCATCGATGGAGGCGATGCGTCCGGTGTTGGCCGATTCCTCGGTCGCCGCCTCCAGCGTTCCCGGATGCACGCCCATCAGAACCGCGCCGTCATGCTGACGGTCACCCGCCGGGGCTCGCCGACGCCGATCCAGAAGGCGTTGTAGGAGCGCTCGTAGTAGGTCTCGTCGAAGATGTTATCGACGTTCAGCCCGAACCGCAGGTTCTCGTAGCGGTAGTAGGCCAGAGCGTCGGTCAGCACGTAGCCCGGGAGCCGGAACCGCTCGTTGCCGCTGTCGCCGAGGCGCGAACCGATGGCGCGAACGCCGCCGCCGAACCCAAAGCCCTTCCAGTCACCCGCCTGGACCTCGTAGACGCCCAGCAGGCTGCCGGAGTGGCGTGGGATGTTAAGGAGCGGCGAGCCGACCCGCAGGACCTCGTCGCGCGTGACCGCGGCGTCGATGAAGGCATAGCCGCCAATCACCCGGAACTCCGGCGTCACCTGTCCGACAAAGCTCAGGTCGAAGCCCTGGCTGCGCACGGCCCCGGCGGCGATCTGGAAGAAGAAGTCCCGCGGGTCGGTGGTGAGGACGTTCTCCTTCTCGATGTGGAAGGCCGCGCCCGTCACGCTCAGGCCGGTAAAGAGGTCGAGCTTGACCCCGGCCTCGTAGCCGAAGCCGGTCTCGGGGGCGAAAGGCCGGGTCGCGATGTCGAAGCCGGTGTTGGGTCGAAACGAGGCCGCCACGTTGCCGTAGAACGAGAGGAAGGAGAGCGGCTGGTAGACGAGACCCGCTCGCGGTGAGAAGCCGGTCCGGTCCTGCTCCGTGCGCTCGTTGCCGACCTTGTCGCGGAAAGTCTGATTGTAGAAGTCGGTCCGGTTGCCGAGGAGCAGCTTCCATTCCGGGCTGAGCGCGATCTGATCCTGCGCGTAGACGGCGGTGTTCCCGACGTTCTCGCTCGCGCTGTAGCGCCGCGTGAAAGGCGGCTTGGGCTGGCCGTAGACCGGGTTGAACAGATCGATGGCGAAGGGGTCGATCCGCGGGGTCGAGCGTAGGAGGTTCTCGGTGCTGTTGTAGCGCTCGTGCTCCAGGCCGAGCAGCACGGTGTGCGCGAACGGCCCGGTGTCGAAGTGCCCGACGAGTTCGGCCTGCCCGATGGCCACGCCCCAGGTGAAGTCGTGCCGGCGGAACTCGCGCAGCAGGGTGCGGCCGTCATCGAAGAGGCCGGTCGCGCCGGTCTGCAGGCCGGTCAGGCTGCCGGTGTTGAAGTGCCCGGCGACCCTGAGCTGCCAGTCGGCATTGAAGGCGTGGTCCAGGCGGATCTGTACGATTCCGGCCTCCGACACGGAGTTATCGCCCGGGTCCCCGAAGAAGCGCGAGCGCGGGACGAGGCCGAGGCGGTTGTTCACCGCGACGGTGCCACGGTCGAAGGTCTGGCGGTTGCGCAGGTACTGCGCCTCGACAGTGAGCTTGGTGTCCGGGCTGATCAGCCAGCTCACCACGGGCGCGGCCAAGACGCGGTCGCCGTCGACGAAGTCGCGAAAGCTGTACTGCCGGGCGAGTGCGCCGTTGAAGCGGTAGAGGACGGTGCCCTCCTCGTTCAGCGGTCCGCCGGCATCGACCGTGGTGCGCGCCGTGCCGAAGCTGCCGAACAGTGTGCCCATCTCGACGAAGGGCAAGGCCACGGGTTGCTTGGTCAGGATGTTGACGGTGCCGCCCGGGTCACTACGCCCGTACAGCGCCCCGCTCGGCCCTTTCAGCACCTCGATGGACTGGACGTTCTGGGTGTCCGGCGAGCCGTTGTAGCCGCGGGCGATGTTGAAGCCGTTGAAGAAAATGTCTTGGGTGGCGAAGCCGCGCACCGAGTAGAGCGCCAAGTTCTGCGCGCCGAAGTCGTTCTGCTTGTTGACGCCCGGCACGTAGTCGAGCGCACGCTCGACGCGGGTCGCGGCGGTGTCGCGCAGCACCTCCTGGGGCACGACGTCGACCTGCTGCGGCAGCGAGAGCCGCGGTGTGATCGTCTTGGTACCGCTGTAGAGATCCTTGACTTGGTACGTTGGCGCGGCGGTGTAGCTGCCCTCGACCGAAAGCGGATCGAGCACGACCGAAGCCGGGGCGGCGTCAGCTCGCGGCTCCTGGGCAGTCGCGGGGGATACCCCCTGAAGGGCGAGTGCGAGCGACGCGACGGATGCGCAGCGTCGCCAGGGCAGAGTGGGACGAAACACGGGCCTGAGACCTCGGGACGGCAGTGGCACGTCACCGCGAACGAGGCCTGGGCGACCACCCCCACGGGCGGCGCTTCGACACCCGTCAGGACACCCCGCCCGACGTGTTTCGCGTGTGACCACGGCTGACGGCAGGTCTCCTGGCTCACGGGTCGTCGCCCTCGCACCGTCTTCCCGGACGAGGCTCATCCAGTGACGTGGTGGTGAAGGGCTCGCCGCTTACAGTTGCGGGGGCAGCCGCGGCTTCAGGCTTGCACCCTACCGCGTTCCCTTTCGATCCCCGAAGGGAACCGTCACGGTCCAGCTAACTCTTCACGAACCCGTGAGTCAACGCGAGGGGATCCATCCATACGGATCCGAGGCGGTCGCTGCCCGCGCTGGGCTGCATCCTCGTTCCAGGATGTGACATCGATCAGTCGGCTGCGGCTTAGAGTGTGCCCACGCCGCTCGCCAAGGCGGTGACGTCAACGGCCAGCACGTCCGTTCGCGGTCGCCCTCAGCGCGTGTAGTAGTACGTGGCGCAGAGGTTGGGATCGTTCTCGCCTTGTGGCTGCATCTGGCCGGAGAACACCGCCAGGGTGAGCCCCTTGCCGGCATCGCTCCGATAGAGTGCGATCCAGCGTGCCGCCGGCGAGCACAGGGTGTTCCCGCTCAGCAGGACAGGATTGACTTCACGGGTCACGCGCATGATGCGCGCGGGCTTTGGGCCCCCGTTCGTCCCGAAGGCCGCGACGTCGGCGGCGACGGTCAGCGGGAAGGTCTTGCCCGCGGCCACGAGCTTCGTCGGGGACAGGTCGATATCGCCCGTAATAGCAGTCGCGGTCTTGCTCGTTGCCGACCAATGCTCAGTCGCGGGGCAGCGACCGCTGACGCCGTCAACGAGACGAGGAGAACGGCTGCGAATGCGGGACGTATGTGAGACCCCTACCGAGGATGGCCCAAGATGCGGGAAGACAGAGAAGGTCGAATAACTACAACCGCTCCTTAAGCAAGCGGATTTATTGTATTTCGCTAGATAATATAACCATATTCCAAGATCAGTCAGTGGCTTGCAGCTATAAGATGGCCGCCAATCTAACGGACTAATCTTGCGCTGCGATACCAGAGTCAGATTACGACTTGGCGGCGGCAGTTTTCAATTAATATGTCGCGATAGAACTGTTGGCGCACCCGACACGATTCGAACGTGTGACCTTTGCCTTCGGAGGGCAACGCTCTATCCAGCTGAGCTACGGGTGCTGACCGTGCCATTCACCTAGCCCAAGCGCGCGGGGAGCGCAACGGTGGTGTGGGGCCCTCTCGGGCTCGTTATGGAGTCGCGAGCGGCCCAAAGGCAAAGGTCCGTGTCGGGTGCGCACGGCGTCGCGTGATCCGATGGGTCCGCGCAGGGACGGCGCAAGACGTGCGCCGCGGATGTGCCGCGGCTGGAGGCCCAACACAGGTTTTGAGCCGGACGGTGGTTTTTGCCGCTATAGTGTCGTTCCGCTCTCGCCTCGGACGCGGCCCGGGAGGATTTCGTGAACCGCCTGCAGTGACCCTGTTCGGCTGGATCAAGAAGCCCCCCTCCCTGCGCGGCATGCTCTACGGGGTGGACGAGGCCCAGACCTTCCTGCCGTCGCAGCGCGCGGTGCCGAGCCTCGGCAGCGGCATCAAGCTCGTGGCGCAGGGGCGCAAATACGGGCTCGGGATGATTGTCGCGACGCAGGTGCCGCGCGGCATCCACAATCAGGTCGTCTCGAACTGCACGACCCAGTTCTTCGGCCGCCAGCGCGCCCCGGCGACCATCGCGGCGGCGCAGGAGATCATCGCCGCGAACGGGGGCTGCGTCGGCGCATCGGATCACGGCTCCCCGAGGGCGATGACGAGCACCGAGGGGGCACCCACCGCAGAGGCGCGGCCCTGCGACTTTTCGTGATACCGCCTTGAAAGGTTGATCCGGTGAGCCAAACCCCTGCTTCACCGGGTGCCCCATCCAGCGGAGAAGATCCTTGTCGACGAAAGCGCGCCTCTACACGTCGCCGTCCGCCTTCCCGAACCCCCAGCGCCTGCGCCTCTTCCTGCATGAGAAGGGCATCGCCGAGGCCTACGACGAGGTGATCTACGACATGGCGCCGGGCGGCGAGCAGCGCGGCTGGCGCCATCTCAAGATGAATCCGTGGGGCGAGACGCCCACGCTCGAACTGGCCGATGGCACCTACCTGTCGGAATCGGCCGCGATCGTGCGCTACCTCGATGCCCTGCACGAGGGCCGCAGGATCACCGGCGCGACGCCCCTGGAGCAGGGGCTCGATGCCATGTGGGACGACCGCGTCTGGGTGCAGATCCTCTACCGGCTCACCACCCAGTTCCACGTGCTGCACCAGGGGCTCGGGCCGAAGCTCGAACTGACGCACAACCCGCAATGGGGCGAGCATTGCCGCAAGGAGGCCCTGTCCCACGCGGCCCTCGTCGATCGCCATCTCGCCGATGGCCGCGACTGGCTGCTGGGCGGGGGCGAGCCGACCTTCGCCGACATCACCCTCTGCACCGCCATCGCCTTCTCGAAGTTCGGGCCGGTGGCCACGCCGCTCGATGAGCGCTTCGAGCAGCTCGACCGGTTCTGGCAGCGGTGGAAGGCGCGGGACAGCTTCCGGAAGGCCTACGCCGACGGCGGCGGACTCGAGGAACTGGCGGGGCTCGCCGGCTAGCGCCGGGCGGTCCTGCCTCACGCCGGATGCAGGGGCCAGACCAGGGCGATCATGGGGAGGCCCACCGCGATCACGATGAGCGAGAGCGGGAAGCCGAGCTTGGCGTAATCGCCGAAGCGGTAGCCGCCGGGGCCCATCACCAGGGTGTTGCACTGGTGGCCGATGGGCGTGAGGAAGTCGCAGGCCGCGCCCAGAGCCACCGCCATCAGGAACGGATCGGGGTTGAGCCCGAGCTTGGTGGCGAGCTTGGCGGCGATCGGGCCCATCACCAGCACGGTGGCGGCGTTGTTGAGGAACGGCGTCACCGCCATCGCCAGGATCAGGATGGCGCCGAGCGCCGTCACGGGCGAGAAGCCCTGCACCAGCGTGGTGAGGTGGGCGGCGATCAGGTCGGCGCCGCCCGTCGTGCTGACCGTCTCGGAGATCGGGATCAGGGCGCCGAGCAGCACGAGCACCGGCCATTCCACGGCCTGATACGCCTCGTGGGGCGTCATGCTGCGCAGGAGCAGCACGGCCACGACGGCGCCGAAGAACGCCACCGCCACCGGCACGACGTGCAGCGCGACGAGGCCCATCGCCACGATCAGGATCGCGGCGGGCAGCCAGCTCCGGTCGTTGCGGCCCAGCGCGATCTCCCGCGCGGCGAGGGGCAGCACCTTGAGGGTGCCAAGGGCGGGGGCGAGGGCGGCGGCGCGCCCGCGCACCACGACCACGTCCCCGCCCCGGAACCGCACGGAGGAGAGCCGCTGCTCGATGCGCCGGCCGCGCCGGCTGACCGCGAGGATGGCGAGGCCCGCGCTGTCGGCGAGGTCGAGCTGGGCGGCGGTGCGCCCGACGAGGCCGGATTCCGCCGTCACCACGCCCTCCATCACCACGGATTCGGCGGTGGGCGCGGCCCCGGCCAGGGTCAGCCCGGTGCGGGCCACGAAGCGCTCCAGGGCGTCGGGCTCGCCGTCGAGGAGGAGGACGTCCTCGGCCTTCAGGCGGAAATCCGGGCTCGCCGGGTAGCGCCGGAAACGCTCGCGCAGGATCGTGGCGATGCCGGCCTCGCCGTCCCCCTGCGCCTCCAGGGCGGCCACCGTGCCGTCGATGGCCGGGTGGCCGGGCGGCAGGCGCGCCTCCGTCGTGTAGCGCTCCAGGGTGAAGGCGGCCTCCATGGAGCGCGTGCCGCCGTCCCGCCGGGGCAGCAGGCGCCAGCCGAGGCACAGGAAGGCGAACCCGGCCGCCGCCACGCAGAGTCCCACGGGGGCATAGTCGAACATGCCGAAGGGCTTGCCGGTCAGGTCGGCGCGGACCTTCGAGACGATCACGTTCGGCGAGGTGCCGACCAGCGTGACGATGCCGCCGATGAGCGAGGCGGAGGCCATCGGCATCAGCAGCGCGGAGGGGGGCGTGCCGCTGCGGCGGGCGAGCTGCAGGGCGATGGGCATGAAGATCGCCAGCGCCCCGACGTTCTTCGTCACCATCGACAGGAGCAGGACCCCGGCCACGAGGATCGGCACCTGCCGGCCGGGGCTCGTCAGGCGCGGCATGAGCGGGCGCATCAGGGTCTCCACCGCCCCCGAGCGGGCGATGGCGGCGGAGAGGACGAGGGCCGAGCCCACGATGACGACGATGTCGTCGGAGAAGCCCGAGAAGGCCTTGTCCGCCGGCACGAGGCCGAGCGCGATCCCCGCGGCGAGCGCGGTCAGCGCCACGACGTCGTAGGGCAGGCGGTCCCAGACGAAGGCGGCCACCGTCACGCCGATCAGGCCGAAGGCGAGCACTTGATCGACGGTCATTCGGGAGCACCTGTTCGGGGCGCCGCCGCAGCGGCGCGGGCTGGAAGGGACGGGCGTTGGAGCGAGTCGCGGGACGACAGGACCACCGGACAACCGCAGGGGAGCGCGAGGCGATCGATCGCCGCCACCGCGACATAGCCCCCGGCCGTCGCCAGATCCTGGATGCGGTCGGCCAGAAGGTCCTTCATGGCTTCCTGCAGAACCGGCATCAGACCCTGATGCCCCTGAGCGTCAACCTCGCCGCGCTGACTGGAGAGGACCGGGCGGCCATCGCCCGCTTCGCCGCCGTGGCCGCGCTGGCCGGCGGCGCGGCGGGGGCGCCGGGCCCGGTGCGGGACTGGCTCGCGACCGCCGGAGCCGACGACGGGACGCTGAGCGCCTTCGCGGACGCCCTGCGCGCGCCGCCGCCCCTCAGCACGGCCCTGGCCGGGCTGACGCGGCCGGAGACGGATCTGATCGCCTTCATCCTGTGCCTGGTCGCCGCGCGGGAGGCCGGGCCGGCGGCCTCGGCCTTCGCGGATTACGTCGCGGCCGCCCGCGCCCTGCCCTCGACGCTGGTCCGCGCGGCGGAGCGCCGGTATCGGGTGTGATCAGCGCCCCGTTCCTTCGAGGCGGTCCCGCAGGGAGACCTGTAGCGCGTCGTCGTTCACGAGCAGGTGGCGCGCGACGTCGGCGAGGGTCAGCCAGCCCACGACGCGCCGGTTCCCGTCGAGGACCGGGAGGCGCCGCACATAGTTCGCCCCCATGACGTCCAGGGCCGCGCGGAGCGTGTCGTCCGGGGCGCAGGACAGGACGGGGCGCGAGGCCACGTCCTGCACCGAGACGGACGTCGGATCGCGCCCGCGGGCGACGACGCGGTAGAGCAGGTCCCGGTCGGTGACGATGCCGACGCAGTGCGCGGCCGAGCCGACCGGCAGGGCCCCGACCTCGATCTCGCCCATCAGCACGGCCGCCGCCTGCGCGCTCGCCTGCGGCTCGATGAATTCGACGTCGCGGGCCATCACGTCGGCGACACGCAGGTGTTCGGCGGGCAGGTCGGGCATCGCGCTCTCGGCAGGGCGCGGCGGCCGGGGGCCGTCGCGCATGGTCCTCGATCTAGGGCAGCCTCGGCCGGGTTCTCCCTCCGCCCTACATTCCCGGCGAGACGCCCCCTCCCCGACCCCGCTGACGGATGTCCATGGCTGCACCGATCGACCGCGCGACCCTGGACCGGCTGATCGCCCTCGGGCGGCAGCGCGGGGAACTCACCGCCAGCGAGCTTCAGGCGGCCCTGCCGGTCGAGGCCCTCGATGTCGACGCCCTCGTCCTCGTGATGCTCGAACTGGAAGCAGCCGGGGTGAGCGTCGAGCCGGACGCGTTCGGCCCGCGCGGCGAGACCGTCGCCGCCCCGCGCTTCACCCTCGCCGCGCCGGACCCCGATCCGCCCCCCGCCCTCGCCTCGGCCGGGCGTGGCGACGGCCCCGCCGCCGGGGCGGAGCCGCCTCCGGCGCCGGGGCCGGGCCGCGCGGATCCCGGGGACGAGGATGTCGGCCGGGTGGTCCTGTTCGCCGGGCTCGCGGTGGTGCTGGTGATCGGGGCGATCCTGCTGTGGCTCTGAGGCACACGCGCGGTCGCACGGCCCTGCCGCCGGCCGTCGCGGGTGCCTAGATCAGCCGGGTCCCCCTCCCCGGATGAGATCCGTGCTCCGCATCGCCTTCTTCGCCTTCGTGATCGTGTTCCTCGCGCCGATCGCCGTCTCGGCGGCGCGCTACTACCTCCGCAACGACATCGCCGACTGGCGCTCGGCCGACCGGTCGAGCGCGGGGCTGCTGCCCCCCGCCGCGCGCAAGCCCGAGGCGGTGGTGCGCGTGTTCTCCGCGCGGACGGTGAGCTGGCGCGGCATCGTCGCCACCCATAGCTGGATCGTCGTGAAGGGGCCGGGCGAGCGCGCCTACCGGCGCTTCGACTACACCGCCTGGGGCCTGCCGATCTGGGTGGACCGCTTCGTGCCGGACGGGCGCTGGTTCGGCAGCGTGCCGGAGGTGGTCTTCGCCGCCGACGGCGCGGAGGCGGAACGGATGCTGCCGCGCATCCGCGAGACCATCGCCACCTACCGCTACGCGAAGATCGGCGATTACCGGCTCTGGCCGGGGCCGAACTCCAACACCTTCGTGGCGACGGTGATGAGCGCCGTGCCCGAGATGCGGGCGAGCCTGCCCGCGACCGCCATCGGGAAGGACTTCCCCTATGACGGGCGCTGGGTCGGCCCCACCCCCTCCGGCACCGGCTTCCGCATCAACCTCGGCGGCTATGTCGGGCTGACGGTGGCCTGGGTGGAGGGGGTCGAGGTGAACCTCCTCGGGGCGGTGGCCGGGTTTGACCTGCGCCGCCCCGGCCTGAAGCTCCCCGGCCTCGGCCGGATCGGGATCTGAACCGGGCTCAGCCGGCTTGCTGGTCGTCGTCGCTCCGGCGGTTGCCCGCATGGTCCTGGTACTGCTCGGTCTGGACGTTCTTGCCGTCGAGGCCGCGCTCGTCGCTGTGCTGAGCCTTGTCGCGGTTGCTCAGCACCATGTTCTCGGGGAGGACGCCGTCCGGCAACTCGGTCATCGCGCCGGAGCCGGAGCCCTTGCCCTGCGCGCCCGAGCCGATGCTGTGCTTGCTCGCCTTGGCCATGGTCGTGTCCTGGTCCTTCGGGTGTCGATCGGGGTGGATGTGGGAGGCCAACCGGGCAGCGCCGATCACGTTCCGTGCGGCCGGCCGCCCCATCCCCGCTCCATCCCCGGGCCGGGCCGACCACACGGGAGCCATGTTTCTTGCCCATCGGGCACGGGCGCGGCGGCCGGGGACCGGTGCCGCCCGGGACCAGGACCATGCCGACACGCCTCAGCCGGGACGTTCCCGAGATCGCGGCCGCCGCGCCCCATTCCGCGCCCGGCGCGGTGGCGCCGGCCGAGGGCATCGCGCGGGCGGGCGGGGAACTCACCAACCTGCAGCTCCTGCGGGCGCTGGCGGCGGGCCTCGTCCTCGTCCACCACGTCGCGGTCTACGGGCAGACCCTGCGCGGGGCCGGGCGGCCCTTCGCCGCCCTCGACGGGCTGATGGGCGTCTGGGGCGTGGCGATCTTCTTCGCCCTGTCCGGGTTCCTGATGGCGCGGCTCGTCACCCGCGATCCGCCCCTCGTCTTCCTCGCCCACCGGGTGAGCCGCATCTTCCCGACCTATTTCGCGGTGGTGGCCCTGTTCGCGGCCGTGTTCGCGGCCCTGCGCCTGGAATTCGGCGGCCTCTCCGTCCTCGCCCTGTCCCTCGCGCCGGGGGGGCCGCGCTCGTCCCCGCTGAACGTGGAATGGACCCTCGTCCTGGAGGTGACGTTCTACGTCGGCCTGTTCCTCCTCGCCCTGGCCGGGCAGGCGCGGCGCCTCGTGCCGGTCGCGGCCGGCTGGCTCGTGCTGCTCGCCGTGGCCTTCCCGCTGCTGCCCCCCGACAGCCGCAACATGATGCCGCCGCCGCTCTACCTCGTGCCGGTGACGGCCGCCTGCGTGCCCTTCGCGGGCGGGCTGCTCCTGCCGCGCCTGATCGCGGCGGGCTGGGTGCGCCCGCTGGCGGCGCTCCTCATCCTGCCCTTCGCGGCGGCGTGCTTCTTCGTGGACACCGCCGCCGCGCGCTGGCTCGGCGGCATCGCGGCGGTGCTGCTGGTCGGCGGCGCCGTCACCGCGACGCCGATCCGCCGCGAGGGCCGGGCGGCGCGGGGGCTGATCGCCCTGGGGGATTGGAGCTACGTCCTCTATCTCGCCCACCCGCCGGTGCTGATGCTGGCCAACTGGGCCTGCCCGCCCCACTGGAACGGGGCCGCCTACGCGGCGGTGAGCCTCGCCGGGGCGCTGGCGGTCGCGGCCCTCCTCGGGCCCCTCGACGTCGCCCTGTACCGGCGCCTGCGCGCGCGCCTCGACGGGGCGCGCCCGGTGGCCCTGACGCGGGGCGTGACCGCCTTCCTCGTCGTGTTCACGGCCTGCGCCCTCTGGGGCAGCACCGAGACCGCCCGCAACGACTGGGCCGAGTTCCGGGCCAAGGGCGCCCTCGCCGCCCTGCCCCCCGACGCGTTCGCGTCGCCCGCCTCCGCGGGCACGGCCATCGCCGCGCGCGGCCTCGCCCTGCCCGACACCCTGCTGGCGCGGGTCGAGAGCCTGGAGCCCATCGGGGCGAACGAGATCCTGGTGAGCGCCTACGCCTTCGATCCGGCGCGGCCGGGGCGGGGGATGCAGCTGGCGCTGTTCTGCGGCGGGCGGCGCGTCGCCGTGGAGCGGCCCCGCCGCCTGCGCCGGGACCTGACCGGGCAGCCGGGCTTCGCGGGCCTGGGCCAGCGGCGGATCGGCTACCGGGTGCGCGTGCCGGCCGAGGCCTGCGGCGCGGGCCCGCTCGTGCCGGTGGTGGTCGACGAATCGGGCCGGATGGCGGTGCTCACCCTCCCGTCCGGGGGGTGAGGCCCCTATTCGTGGTGGATGTGCAGGTCGCGCTGGGTGCGGCGCGAATCCTTGGGCGACAGGCCCCGGAGATGGCCGACGACGGCCGTGCCGACGAGGCAGAGGAAGTAGCCCACCTGCATGGCGACGAAGGCGCCCGCCGGCATCCAGCCGCCCATCGGGCCCCCGACGAACAGGGCCATGACGCCGAGCACGCTCACGATCGCCACGGCGGTCACGGCGAAGCCCACGACGGAGACGTAGAAGCCGCACACGATCCCGAACAGGCCGAAGAGTCCCAGAACTCCCGTCGTCTCCATCGGTTTACTCCGGCTTCCGATTCCACGGCATCGTGACGGCTAGGCAGCGAGATCCGGGCGTCTCATCCGTGCCTGATTCGGCAACCATGAGCCGCATCCTTAAAGAAACTCATATAGGTATGTGTCGTCCGTAATCGACCTACAAAAAGAAAGACAATTTTACGACATCGAAACAATTCACACCAGTGCCACGGCGTGAGCCGCGCCCCCGTCCTGCAACATGACGGAAAACGGATCACAGCCACGATCACATAGATCAGTGGAATGGATTTCATTCATGATGCGGTATCCCAGGCGCGAAGCGCCGGGCCGCGCAACGACAAACCCCCGCGCGGGCGACCGCGCGGGGGTTTGTCGAACCGGATCCGAGCTGGGCGTGGGGCTCAGTAGGAGCCCTTGACCAGGAACACCGCCGGGACCGTCCGCAGGATGATCGCGATGTCGCCGGCGAAGCTGCGCGACTCGACGTATTGGCGGTCGAGGCGGACGCGCTCGTCATAGGTCGTGTCCGACCGGCCGCTGATCTGCCACGCGCCGGTGAGGCCCGGACGCACGGCGAAATAGGCGGAGGCCGCGTCGCCGTACTTCTCCAGCTCGGCATCGACGATCGGGCGCGGGCCGACGAGGCTCATCTCACCGCGCAGGATGTTGATGAGCTGCGGCAGCTCGTCCAGGCTGGTCTTGCGCAGGACGTGGCCGATGATCGTGATGCGGGGGTCGTTCTTGAGCTTCCGGTTCTGCGTCCACTCCGCCATCGCGGCGGGATTCTCGGCGAGGTGGCGGCGCAGGATCTCGTCGCCGTTCATGCGCATGGAGCGGAACTTCAGGCAGCCGAAGGTCTTTCCACCTCTCCCGAGGCGGCGGTGGCTGTAGAACGGCGACTTGCGGTCGACGGCCCAGACCAGGAACCCGACCAGCACGAAGAGCGGCATCAGCAGGAAGAGACAGGCCAGGGCGACGCTGAGGTCGAACAGACGCTTCGGCGCCCGGTCCAGGATGAGGCTGCGGCCATACCCAGCCTCGGTCTGTGTGTCGGCGGCGACCTTGCGGGATCGCCACGCGACCAGAGGCAGGTTGTGAAGCAGCATGCCGCATCCTTCTCGACGCACAAATGTGGCCGTCAAATTTTACCGGTTATTAAGTTTCGAATGCCAGATTGCGTTGCACAACTCAAGGCGAGACTTGGGGCATTTTGCCTAATTTTTCGAATTTGGGTGTGGAACGGTTTCGCAACTTTAGAATTTCAGGACTATATTCTTTAAATTCTAGAGCTTAGCTGAATACTGCGGCAGTCGCCCGCAAGGCCCACGTTGCACTGCGGTATTCCGGCTCGGGAACGACCCGGGAGGGTCCGAGGCAGCCCGGCGCGCACGGCCCGGTTTGGAAAACATTCTGGCCCAAAAAATTTTCGGCGTCCGGAAACTCGGCTGTTTCTCAGCGGGTTGGGGCGCCCGGCCGGGTCCGGTCCCCCTGCGGCGCCGACGCGCAGCCGCCGCAGAACATTCTTAACCAATCGCGATCATGGTCCCGATTCGTCGGCAACGGCGACGATCCGGCGTACTTGCAAGCATCCGCACAAGTAATACGCCCGAAACGCCACTCCACGCGAGTTACGGTTGTGATGACAGGCAGTCCTCCCACGCTCGTCGCGGCGCTCGAGCGCTGCCGGATGGCCTTCATCGGCGTGGCGTGCATGAGCGCGCTGGTGAACATCCTCTATCTCACCGGCTCGTTCTTCATGCTCGAAGTCTACGACCGGGTGATCCCGAGCCGGTCGGTGCCGACCCTGATCGGCCTCTGCGTGCTCGCCCTCATGCTCTACGTGATGCAGGGCCTGCTGGAGGCGATCCGCGCGCGGGTGCTGGTCCGCATCGGCATGGCGCTGGACGAAACCCTGAGCGGGCGGGTCTTCGACGTGACCGTGCGCGCGCCCCTGCGGGGCGGCTCGGGCCCGGACGGGACGATGGCCCTGCGCGACCTCGACCAGTTGCGGGCCTTCCTGTCCGGCGGCGGGCCGTCCGCCCTGTTCGACCTGCCGTGGATGCCGGTCTACCTCGCCATCTGCTTCCTGTTCCATCCGCTCATCGGCGTGGCGGCGGTGGTCGGCATGCTGGTCCTGGTGGCGGTGACGCTGCTCAACGACCGGGCGACCCGCAAGCCCACCGCGCAATCGGCCGTCCACGCCCAGCAGCGCAGCGTCCTCGCGGAGGTCTCCCGGCGCAACGCCGAATCCCTGGCGGCGCTCGGCATGCAGGGCCGGCTCGGCCGGCGCTGGGGCCTCGTGAACCGCGATTACGCCCTCACCCAGCAGCGCGCCTCGGACGCGGTCGGCGGCTACGGCGCCCTGTCGAAGGTGTTCCGCACCGCCCTGCAATCGGGCGTGCTGGCGCTGGGCGCGTGGCTGGTGATCCACAACGAGGCCACGGGCGGCATCATCATCGCCTCCTCGATCCTCGTCTCCCGCGCCCTCGCCCCGGCCGAGCTCGCCATCGCCCACTGGAAGGGCTTCGCCGCCGCACGGCAGAGCTGGCGCCGCCTGTCGGACCTGTTCGCCCGCCTGCCGGAGGCGCCCCGGCCCCACGCCCTGCCCGCCCCCGTGCGCTCGCTGTCGGTGGAGGGGATCGCCGTCTCGCCCCCCAATTCCCGGCGTCTGGCGGTGCAGGAGGCGACCTTCGCCCTCGCCGCCGGCCAGGGGCTCGGGATGATCGGCCCGAGCGCCTCGGGCAAGTCCTCCCTCGCCCGCGCCCTGGTGGGCATCTGGGCGCCGATGCGCGGCCAGGTCCGCCTCGACGGCGCGGCCCTCGACCAATGGTCGAGCGAGACCCTCGGCCCGCATCTCGGCTTCCTGCCGCAGGAGGTGGAGCTGTTCCCCGGCACGGTGGCCGAGAACATCGCCCGGTTCGAGGACGGGGCGGATCCGGCCAAGGTGCTGGCGGCGGCGCGGGCGGCCTGCGTCCACGACATGGTCCTGCGCCTGCCGGAGGGCTACGACACCCGCATCGGCGAGAACGGCGCGGGCCTCTCGGCCGGGCAGCGCCAGCGCATCGGCCTCGCCCGCGCCCTCTACGGCGACCCGTTCCTCGTGGTCCTGGACGAGCCCAACTCGAACCTCGACGCGGAGGGCGAGGCCGCCCTCACCGAGGCCATCGTCGGCGTGCGCCGCAGGGGCGGCATCTGCGTGGTGATCGCCCACCGGCCGAGCGCGCTCGCCGCCCTCGACATGGTGCTCGTCCTGTCGGACGGACGGGTCCAGGCCTTCGGGCCCAAGGAGGAGGTGCTGAAGCACGTCCTGCGTCCGGCGACCCCGGTTCCCGCCCCCTCCCCGGCCCAGGCCGTCGCGTCCCTGCGTGAGAGCGCGTGATGAGCACGACCACCATCCCCGCCATCGGCTCCCTCGGGGCGCCCCTCGCGCCGCCCCCGGCGCTGGCCCTCCCCTCGATCCGCCGCCACCTCATCGCGGCGCTGGGCCTCGGCCTCGTGCTGGTGCCGGGCATCGGCGGCTGGGCGGCCCTGACCCATTTCTCGGCGGCGGTGATCGCCCCCGGCCTGCTCGTGGTCGAGTCGGACGTGAAGAAGGTCCAGCACCCGACCGGGGGCGTGATCGGCGAGATCCTCGTGCGCGAGGGCAGCCGGGTCCAGGCGGGCGACATCCTCGTGCGCCTCGACGGGACGCAGATCCGCACCAACCTCGACATCGTCCTGAACGCCCTGGACGAGCTCGCCGCCCGCCGGGCGCGGGACGAGGCCGAGCGCGACGGGGCGACGGCGGTCGTCTTCCCCGACGACCTCGTCTCCCGCGCCCGCGGCAACCCCGCCATCGCCCACCTGATCGAGAGCGAGGCGCGGCTGTTCCAGTCGCGGGTCGCCGCCCGCGAGGGCCAGAAGGCGCAGTTGACCGAGCGCATCGCGCAGCTGGGCCAGGAGATCCGGGGCCTCGGCGAGCAGGCCGCCGCCAAGAACCGCGAGATCGCCCTGATCCAGCAGGAACTCACGGGCGTGCGCGACCTCTTCGCCAAGAACCTCGTGCCGATCTCGCGGGTGACGGGGCTGGAGCGCGACGCGGCGCGGCTGGAGGGCGAGCGCGGGCAGCTCGTCGCCGCCACGGCCTCCTCGCGCGGCAAGATCGCCGAGACCGAGTTGCAGATCTACCAGATCGACCGGGAGATGCGCACCGAGGTGGGCAAGGACCTCGCCGAGATCCGGGGCAAGTGGTCGGAGCTCATCGAGAAGCGGGTGGCGGCGCAGGACCAGCTGACGCGCATCGACATGCGCGCCCCGCAGGACGGCGTCGTCCACCAGTTGACGGTCCACACGGTGGGCGGCCTCGTCACCCCCAACGAACCCGCCATGCTGATCGTGCCCCAGGCCGACCAGCTCCTCGTGGAGGTGCGGGTCCAGCCCCAGGACATCGACAACGTCCGCCTCGGGCAGAGCGCGATGCTGCGCTTCTCGGCCTTCAACCTGCGCACCACGCCGGAGGTGGCGGGCGAGGTCGTGCGGGTCTCGGCCGACGTGACCCAGGACCCGAAGACCGGGCAATCCTACTACACCGCCCGCGTCCGCCTGGAGCCGAGCGCCAAGGAGGCCCTCGGCGCCCTGCGCCTCGTGCCGGGCATGCCGGTGGAGGCCTACATGCAGATCGGCGACCGCTCGGTGCTCTCCTATCTGACGAAGCCCCTCACCGACCAGATCGCGAAGGCCTGGAAGGAACGGTGAGGGGCCCCGCCGGGGCCTATTGCGTCGCGGAGGTCACCGCCACCGCGCCGAAGGTCTGGTTGGCGCTGCCCTGGCAGGTCCAGGCGATCGTCCCCGCGCCGCTCGTGACCGCCGCGCCGTTCACGTCGAGGCAGAGGCCGGCATTGTAGGACGAGGCGAGCGAGGAGCCGTTGCCCTGCGTCTGGCCGAGCCACGCCTGGTTCGTGCCGCCGTGGCAGCCCCACTGGTAGACCTGGGAGCCCGGTCCCGGCGTCGCCGCCAGGGTCAGGTCCAGGCACTTGCCGTTGGCGGCGTTGACGAAGGTCTGGCCGCCGCCGGTGAGCTTCACCTGCCACGCCTGCTCGGCGGCGCCGGTGCAGATCTGCTGCGTCACCGGGGCGCCGTCGTTGCCGTTGCCCGCCGGGACCGCGAGGCACTGGCCGGAATGGGCGGCCTTCAGGGCGATCCGCGCCGGGCCGGGGGTGAAGGTCTGGTTCGCGCCGCCGTGGCACGACCAGACGATGGCCCCCGCCCCCGCCGCCGTGGAGGCGCCGCTCACGTCGAGGCAGAGGTTGGCGTTGTAGGCCGAGACGAGGGCGTTACCCGCCCCTTGCCCTGCCCCTTGCCCCGCCCCTTGGCCGCGCGGGTTCCAGCCCTGGTTGGTGCCGCCGTTGCAGGTCCACTGGTAGACCTGCGAGCCCGGCCCCGGCGCCGCCGCGAGGGTCATGTCGAGGCACTTGCCGGTCGCCGCGTTGACGAGGGTCCGCCCGCCATTGCCGGCCTGGACCTGCCACGTCTGCTCCGCCGCCCCCGTGCAGGGCTGCTGCGTCACCGGGGCGCCGTCGGCCGTGTTGCCCGCCGGGACGGCGAGGCACTGCCCCGAATGCGAAGCCCTGAGGGCGAGGCCGATCGGGCCGATCGTGGCGCCGAGGCCTCCCGTGCCGCCGTTGCCCCCGGTGCCGGTGCCCGTGCCGCCGGTCCCGCCGGTTCCGGTCCCGCCCGTGCCGGTGCCGCCGGTCCCGGTGCCGCCGCCGTTGGAGGCCACGGCCGAGGGGGCGACCGGGGTCGTCACCTGGACCGGCGCCGTGACGCCGCCGAGGCCGACGATCACCCCCGGCGAGGGCACGCCCTTCGTGTCGATGGCGATGAGCTGGTAATAGCCGGGGGGGGCGATGGCCCCCGAGGCCGGCATCCGGGCGGTGACGCCCTGGCCGGAGACGCTGAAGCTCGCCACGTAGCGCCGCTGCGTGGCGTTGAAGCTGTGGGTGACGGCGCTGAGCCCGACCAGCACCACCTGCGACAGGCCGTTCGGCGAGTTCAGCTCGAATGACAGGGATTGGCCGTAGCCCGGGGTGATCGAGGCGAGGCTGACGATCCGGGGCCGCGTCGCCAGGGCGGCGGTGCCGTTGGCGGCGGTGAACAGGTAGGGCGGGTAGTAGATCTCGGCGTTCTGGTTGTTCACCGGGCCGGGCGCGCCGCCCCCGGCGATCAGCAGGGCGCCGTTCTGCATCAGGATCGCCGTCGAGTGGTAGCCGCGATAGACCGCCCCCGAGGCGCCGACCGACCATTTGCCGGTGCGGGGATCCCAGATCTCCGATTGCAGGACCGCGTTGTCCCCCGCCTGGTCATTGTACTTGCTGCCGCCGGTGACGGCGACCTGCCCCGTGGGCAGCACCGTGGCCTGCGCCCAGGCCCGGCCCACGCTCATCGGCGCCGTGTCCGCGACGACGGGGGTGGTGCCGTTCACGTCGACCGTGGTGGCGAGGCTCGACGACAGGAACCCGTCGCCATTCGTGTAGCTGTTGCCGCCGACCTGGAGGATCTTGCCGGTGTCGTACATCACCGCCGTCGAGACCGGCCCGACATTCGGCGCGTCGGTGGCGCTGGCGGCGCTGCGCTGCGGCTGCTTGAAGGCCCACGTCGTCACCGAGCCGGTGCCGGAGGCGTTCAGGACCCACATCTTGTCGGCGGAGATGCCGAAGACCTGCCCGTTCGGCGCGACCCATGCGCGGGGATACCACCAACGGCTGTTGTCCGGCCCGAACGCGTCGCGGCTGTTGGCGCCGAACAGGCTGCTCCACTGGCCCCCGGCCAGGATCTCCGGCGTCATGCCGGTCATGTAGCCCTTGTCGATGCTGCCCTGGGGGTCGCTGAACCCGCCGAGATAGGGATAGGACCCGCCCATGATGAGCTGGCGCCCGTCGGCCAGGGTGATCATCGTGGAATAGTAGCGGTCGTTGGCGAGCTTGGCCGGCAGGGCGCCGAGGCCCGAGGCCTGGTTGTTCAGGACGACGTTGCCCTTGTCGTTGCCGTTGTCGAAGATGCCGCCGGCCACGAGCAGCGACCCGTCCCCGAGGAAGGCCTGCGCGCCGCAGAAGCTATTCACGCCGGTGATGCCCGGCAGGGTCTTGTGGCTGCCCCCGACGAAGCCCAGGGTCGGATCCCAGATGTCGAAGGTCCGGCCGTCCTGCACGCCGGGATTCCCGCCGGGCGTGCCGAAGGACACGACCTTGCCGCTCGGCAGCAGGCCGAGGGTGACGGCGTTCATCGGCCAGTCGCGCACCGGCGAGAACAGGCCCGCGCTCGGGGCCGAGGCCGGGATCGACAGGCCCGCGAGCAGCGGGTCGGCGACCGGATTGACGACGATGCCGTACAGGGCGGCCTGGGCGGGGCCGCTGGCGAGCGCGGTCGCGCAGAGCAGGGCGCTGCGGAGCCGGGGAGCGGCACGGGACATGGTGTTCCTCTGGGCAATGAATGGAACGGCGCGTTGCTTTCAGGATCTCCGCCCGGCGCCTTGAGCGGAATGAACTGCTTTCGCGGCAAATGGATTGCGCAATAGACAATTTGATCGCGATGAACAGTCTTGCTTTAAGCGAAGACCATTGTCGAAAACTATCCCTTCCCGCCGATTCCCGGCGCCAGGGTAAATCGATTCGGCGGGTCCTACGGCCCCCGCGCGAGGCCCGTGCGGCAAGTAAGTCGGGGGTGCGCCGCCCGATCCCGACCGTTCCGCACCGCGTTGCGGGTGGGTCGCGGGGTGATGGACTGTCGTCGTGATGTAACCAGAGATTGCATCTTCGGCGGAGAGTTGATGCAACTCCAAACAGCGCGGCCGCCCGCTCAGTTTCCGCTCAATTTTGACTTGCTCTGTCTTTTTAGGAGCTTACTCGCTGCTGGAAACGTTCGTAAGTTGCAGATAAGCGATTTATTAACCACGAAATCATAAACCTGTCCCTGGGACGCAGAGCCGAAGTGGGGACCGTGGGTCGTATGAAGGGTCGCGCACAGATGATCGGCGCGGCACTCCTGTGCGCCGCGGCCACGGCGGCCCCGGCCGCCGAGCCCCTCTCGGACATCCCCGCATCCGGGGCCGGGCTGCGCGGGAGTGCGGGGATCGTGGTCCGAGGCAACGACCGGCTGGTCGGCAGCGAGAGCGCCACGCCGGACTCCCTCCCCGCCGGGATGGTGAGCCTCGACCTCGTGGACGTGCCCCTGGCCGTGGCGGCCAAGGCGGTGCTCACCGACACCCTCGGCTGGGGCTACACCCTGGACGCGGAGGCCGGCGGGCCGATCACCCTCCAGACCGGCGGCCCGGTGAGCCGCGCCGCCCTGCTCTCGCTGTTCGAGGGCGCCCTGTCGAGCCGGGGCCTCGCCCTGAGGCGCCGGGGCCGCATGGCGCAGATCGTGGCGGCGGGGGCGGGCACCCTGCAGCCGGTGCGCGGCGTCGGCGCCGAGGCCGGCGCCGTGGTGGTGCCCCTGCGCTGGATCTCGGCCGCCGAGATGCAGGCGATCCTGGCCGCCGTCGCCCCGCGCGACGTGGTGCTGCGGGCCGACCGGGCGCGCAACGTCCTGATCCTCAGCGGGGATGCCGGCCAGATCCGCACCCTGCGCCAGACCATCGCGGTCTTCGACGTCGACTGGATGCGCGGCATGTCGACGGCGATGCTGCCGGTGCGCAGCTCCAATCCCCGGGCCATCGCCCGCGACCTCACCCAGATCTTCGGCGGCGAGACCGCCGGGACCGGCGACGTCATCCGCTTCGTGCCGAACGAGGCCCTGAGCGCCGTGCTCGTAGTCACCTCGCGGTCGGCCTATCTCGACCGCGCCCGGGTCTGGCTCGGCGAGCTGGAATCCCTCGCCGCCGACCGGGAGCGGCAGCTCTTCGTCTACCGGATCCAGAACCGCTCGGCGAAGGAACTCGCCGCCGTGCTTCAGGGCGTCGTCGCCGCCGAGACCGGCGCGAGCGTGAACGTCTCCTCCGGCGCCGGGTTCGGTGCGGGCGGGCTCGGCGCCACCGCCGGCGGCGCGGGCTTCGGCGGGGACGGGTCGGTGATCGGGGCCGGGTTCGGGACATCCGGCTTCGGCGGCGATTCGTCCGGCGCGGTCGGGGCGCCGTCGGGCCTCTCCGGCAATGCCTCGGGTGGCCTCGCGGGCGGCGGCGGGAGCCTCGCCGGGACGCCGCCGCTGGGCGGCGCCGGGTTCGGCCAGGGGGCCGGGCCGCAGCAGGGCGGCGGGCTGAACGGCGGCGCCGGCGGCGGCTTCGGCGGGGCGGGCGGCGCCGGCTTCGCGTCGGGTTTCGCGAGCGGCTACGGCGCCGATGCGGGCGGCGGCTACGGAATGGCGGGGAGCGTGGGAGGCGGAATGGCCGCCGGCCTGCCGCGCCGGGACATGATCGGCGTCGTCGCCGACGAGACCAACAACAGCCTCGTCATCTCCGCGACCCGCAACCAGTACGACAAGATCCTGCGCATCCTCGGCCGCCTCGACGCGATGCCGACGCAGGTGCTGCTCGAGACCGTCATCGCCGAGGTGACGCTGAACGATCAGTTGCAGTTCGGCGTGCAATGGTTCCTGCAGAACCGGGGCGACCGGCTGAACCTCGCCTCCAACGCCACCGCCGGCCTCGCGGGTTCGGCCGTGCCCGTCACCGGCACGGGGACCGCCGTGAGCGGCACCGCCGCGCTGATCAGCGCCGCGACGCAGGCCATCCCCGGCTTCAGCTACCTGATGAGCGGATCGAACTTCAACGTGGTGCTGAACGCCCTCCAGGGCATCACCACGGTGCATGTCCTGTCCTCGCCCAACATCACCGTGCTCGACAACCGCACCGCCAAGCTCCAGATCGGCGATCAGGTGCCGATCGTGAAGCAGAGCGGCCAGAGCGCGCTCGCCGCCGGCGCGCCGATCCTGAACCAGATCGAATTGAAGGACACGGGCGTCATCCTCTCGGTGACGCCGCGGGTGAACAAGAACGGCCTCGTGGTGCTCGACATCAACCAGGAGGTCAGCGACGTGGTGCCGACCACCACCTCGACCATCAACTCGCCGACCATCCGCCAGCGGCGGGTGGCGACCAGCGTGGCGGTGAACGACGGCCACACCCTGGCGCTCGGCGGCCTCGTGCAGGAGAAGTCGCAGCTCTCGAACGAGAGCCTTCCGATCCTGGGCGACCTGCCCCTCATCGGCCCCGCCTTCCGCAACCGCAGCGACCAGCGGGTGCGCACCGAGCTGATCGTGTTCATCCGCCCGAAGGTCATCCGCGGCGCCGCCGAGGCGGACAAGATCGCGGACGATTTCCGCCAGCAGTTCCGGGCGATGATGCCGGTGCGCCCGGTCCCCCCGCCCCCGCCCATGGCGATGCCGCTGCCCGGCACCGAGGGCGTGCTCCGGCGGATGATGGATTAGCGGACGGATTCCCGAGCAGGAAACGGGAAGCCCGTCGCCGCAGGGACGACGTAGGCAGCGGTCTCCTCGGGAGACCCGCCGTGCCACCTGCCGCAAACCACGCCATGTCCGCCGCCGAATGGGCGATCCTGCTCGTCCTGTCGCTCCTGTGGGGCGGCTCGTTCGTCTTCACGAGCGTCGCACTCACGGCGCTGCCGCCTCTGACGCTCGTCGCCCTGCGCGTCGGCCTCGCCGCACTCATCCTCAACGTGAGCCTGCCGCTCGTGGGCGCGCGGCTTCCGTCCAGCCCGCGCATCTGGGCCGCCTTCGCGGGCATGAGCGTGCTGAACAACGTGGTACCCTTCTGCCTGATCGTCTGGGGGCAGACGCACATCGCGTCCGGCCTTGCCGCCATCCTGAATGCCACGACCCCGCTCTTCACCGTCGTTGCAGTGCATCTCCTCACCACCGACGAGCGCATGACGGGACATCGCTTGACCGGCGTCGTCATCGGGTTCCTGGGCGTCGCAGTGATGGTCGGTCCTTCCGCCCTCGTCGGATTCGGAGCGGCTGTCCTCGCGCAGCTGGCCATCCTGGCCGCTGCCCTGTCGTACGCCTTCGCCGGGATCTTCGGTCGCAGGTTTTCCCGCATGGGGGTGACCCCGCTCGCGACAGCGGCGGGGCAGGTCACGGGCTCGACACTGCTCCTCCTGCCGCTCGTCCTCGTCATCGACCGGCCATGGCATCTGGCATCGCCCGGCCTTCCGGTATGGGGCGCGGTGCTCGGCGCCGCGAGCCTGTCCACGGCCCTGGCCTATGTGCTGTATTTCCGCCTGCTGGGCAGCGTGGGCGCAACGAACCTGCTGCTCGTCACCTTCCTCATCCCCGTCTCGGCCATCCTGCTGGGGGCGGTGGTGCTGGGGGAACATCTGGGCGTCCGCCACTACGCGGGCATGGCCCTGATCGGCGGCGGCCTCGCGGCAATCGATGGCCGGCTCCTGCGGCGCGTCCAGAGATCGCGATCCGAACCGGCATGGCCCTCCGACCCCGGCACCTTCAAAGGACGGGACATCTAGACCGCAGGGGATTCAGCGCCTCAGGGCGGCCGGGGCATCCTCGAAGGGGGCCGGGCGTAGGGTCGCCGGGCGGCCCAGGAACTCGGCCTCGAAGCTGCGGCCGCGCTGGAGCACCGAGACGCGGTCCGGCCCGATCTCCACGACATGCCAGTCGCCCCTTCCCTCGCCCGCCGCGAGCCAGCCCTGGGCGCCGCTGCCGTCGTCGATGAAGGCGCTCGCCTGCCCGCCGTCGAGGCGGAGGCCGCGCAGGACCAGGACCGGCACCGCCGGATCCGGCCGCAGGATCAGGTCGCGGCTGCCCTGCGCCGTCCAGGGGCGGCGCTCGGGGTCGAAGGGCGGGCGGCGCACCGCCGAACCCTCGGCCGGGGCGGCGGCGATGGACGCCGCCCGCGCTACGGCCGGGATCTCCTCCGCCGGCATCGCGACGGCGGCCAGCGCCGCGAGACCGGCCAGGCCGAAGGCGCAGCGCGCGCCCCAGCCGCTCGCGGCGAGCATCCGGGTGAGGGCCGTCACGGTGTCCTCCGGGGCGAGGGGGCGGGCGGCGCGACCACGCCCCGCGCCACGAGGGTGAGGCGCATGAGCGTCGGGCGGCCGATCTCCGCGTCGGCCGGGCGCTCGATGCCGAGGTCGGCCTCCTCCAGGGCGACGAGGGGCGCGCCGGTCTCCAGGGCGTGAACCAGCCCGTGCAGGCCCTCGGCCGTGCCGCGCAGCATCCCGCGCAGGCGCGGCAGGTCCGGGCGGGCGGGATCGGGATCGAGGGTCGCCGCGTCGATCACCACCGCCCGGTCCGCCGCCAGGGCGTCGAGCCGGGCGCGGAAGGCGGCGAGCAGCGCATCCCCGTTCGCCGCGACCAGCGGCGGGACGGATTCCGGCCGGGCGGCGCGCTCCCGCGCCCGGTCCAGGCGGTCGCGGGCGGTCTCGATGGCGGACGAGGCGTCGAGGGAGGACGAGACCGCCCCCGCCCCGAGGGCGAGGAGCAGCCCGCATCCGGCGAGCCGCACCAGCAGCGGCCGCAGGGCGAGGTCCGGCAGAAGCGTCACGGGCGGCCTCCTCCGGCGGCGCGGGGCAGGTGCAGGGTGAGGCGCCGCGTGCCCCCCGGCTCGTCCACCGCTCCCTGGAGGACCGGCGGCGCGAACCCCGGCACCCGGCCGAGGGCGGCGAGCGCGCCCGCCTCGTCCCGCACCGAGAGGGTGACGAGCGCCCCCGTCCCGTCGCAATGGAGGCTCACCGCCGAGGCGCCCTCCGGCAGGGCGGCGGCCAGGGCATCCCAGGTCCGGGCCAGCGGCGGGGCGCGATTCGCGAGGATGGTCGAGAGACCTGCCTGGACCGGCGGCGCCACGCCCACGATGGCGTGCCGGGCGGCGGCGAAGCCCTCGTCGAGGGCGGCGAGCGTCGCGTCCTGATGCGCCCGCCAGCCCCAGAACGCCACCGCGAGCAGCAGCCCCGCCCCGAGCCACAGGGCGACGTCGCCCTTGCCCGCGCCCCCGAGCAGGGCCGGCAGGGCCCGGTGCCCGTGGCTCAAGAGATCGACCGGCAGGGTCTGGTCTTCCGCGCGGCCCACCGCCACCGGCCCGACCGGCAGCCCGGCCGCGGCGAGGGCGTCGAGCACCGGATCGAGCCGCGCCCGCTTGACCACCACGTGCCGCACCCGCAGGGCGCGCGCGGCGACATCCTCGCCCTCCACGAACCAGTCGCTGTAGACGCTCGCCGCCCGGAAGGGCGTGCCGGCCTCCAATTCCTCCGCCAGCAGCGCGCGCATCCGCGGCAGGGCGGCGCTCGGCACGTCGAGGCAGCGGATGAAGCAGGCGGCGGGGTCGAGGAGCACCTTGGCCCGCATGCCCCCGCGCCCGCCGGCCACCGCCGCGATGCGCTCGGACAGGTCCGCCGCCCCGGCCTCGAACCGGTAGGTCCGTGCCTCGCCCTCGCGGCGGTCGATCACCGTCACCGCCTCGTCCCCCGGCGCGCCGAGGCGCACGGTCAGGGCGGTGGGCAGGCGGTCGGCCCGGGGCTCGGAGAAGCCCGACAGGTGCACCGCCGCATCGAGGAATGGCCGCAGCCGCGCCGCCTGGGCTCCGGCCAGCCAGTGGCGGAACGCGGACGGAACGGCGGATGGGGCGCTCACGGTCAGGCTCCGGTTCATCGCATGAGCCTTCGTTAAGCCTCCGGTATTGCTAACCGCTTAAGGTTGTAGTGACGAAACCTGATTCCACCGCGTGGGGATCGCCGCGAGATCCGAGAGTTGAGGGCCCCATCGCATTCCGCAACGATCTCTCCGGCGGCCGGGGACACGACGACAGGACGACCGGGCGATGCTGAACATCTGGGCCGCCAAGAGCCGCCCGCTGCGGGCGGTGCCCGACCGGCGCGGCGACCGGCGCGGGGCCCGCGACGCGGCGCGCGACTTCATCGCCTTCCTCGCGGAACGGGAGGCGCTGGATGCCGCCGGGCACGAGCGGGCGCTGGCCGCCCTCGACCTGCCCGGCCGGCGCGCCCTGCCCGTCCTGCTGGTGGAGCTCGGGCTGATCCACGAGGCGACCCTCGTCACCGCCCTGTCGGAGGCGACGGGCCTGTCCATCCTCGACCCCGAGGAGATCCCGCCCGCCCCCGTCCTGCCGGAGGCGATCGGCGCCGAGTACTGCGCCCGCGCCCGCATCCTGCCCGTCGCCGCCGGGCCGGACGGGCTTACCGTGGCCGTGGTCGATCCCTTCGACCCCGAGACCGTGCCGGCGCTGGAACACCTCGCCGACCGGCCGGTGGAGCGGCGCCTCCTCGGCCCCGGCGGGTTCGAGCGGGCGCACCGGGCCGTCTACGGCGATGCCGCGCCGGAGGAGGACGGTGCCGTCGATGACGACCTCGCCCGCCTGCAGGATGTGGCGAGCCAGGCGCCCATCGTGAGGCTCGCCGCCCGCCTCGTGCGCAAGGCCTTCGAACTCTCGGCCTCGGACATCCACCTGGAGGCCGAGGAGGCCGACATGCGGGTGCGCTACCGGGTCGATGGCGTGCTCATCGAATCCGAGCGGCTCGCGAAATCGGTGCAGCTCGCGCTGACCACCCGCATCAAGATCCAGGCCGGGCTCAACATCGCCGAGCGGCGCCTGCCCCAGGACGGGCGCATGAAGGCCCCCGACCGGGGCCAGGAGGTCGATATCCGCGTCTCGACGCTGCCCACCGCCCATGGGGAGAGCGTGGTGCTGCGCGTCCTCGACGGCTCCCGCCGGGTGGAGGATTTCTCCGATCTCGGCTTCGACGCCCCCGCCATCGCGCAGATCGAGGCTATGACGAGCCGGCCGAACGGCCTCGTCCTCGTCACCGGCCCCACCGGCTCGGGCAAGACCACCACCCTCTACGCGGCGCTCAAGCGCCTCAACGGGCCGCATCTCAAGGTCGTCACCGTCGAGGACCCGGTGGAATACCGGATGGCCGGGGTGAACCAAGTGCAGGCCCATCCCGGCATCGGCCTCGACTTCGCCGCCGCGCTCCGCTCCATCCTGCGCCAGGACCCGGACGTGGTCATGGTCGGCGAGATCCGCGACGGCGAGACCGCGCGGATCGCCGTGCAGGCCTCGCTGACCGGCCACCTCGTGGTCTCGACGCTGCACACCAACTCGGCCGCCGCCGCCGTGACCCGGCTGATGGACATGGGCGTCGAGCCCTACCTCATCGCCGCGACCCTGAACGGTGTCGTCGCCCAGCGCCTCGTGCGCCGCCTCTGCGACGACTGCGCCGAGACCGTGCCCGGCACCGCGCGGGACCGGATCGCGCTGGGCCTGCCCCCCGGCAGCCCCCTGACCCTGCGCCGCCCCTGCGGCTGCCCCGCCTGCAACGGCACCGGCTACCGGGGCCGGATGGTCGTGTCCGAGGTGATGCTCCTCGACGGGGCGTTGCGCGGGATGATCGCAGAGCGCGCCGGAGAGCAGGCCCTCGCCGCCCATGCCCGGGCCGGGGGCATGACCTCCCTCTCGCAGAGCGGACGGGCGCTGGCGATGGCCGGCCGCACCAGCCTCGACGAGGTCGGCCGCGTCCTCGAGGGGATCGCCTGATGGGCCATTTCGCCTACAGGGCCTACGCCGCCGACGGGCGCACCCGCGCGGGCAAGGTCGAGGCCGAGACCCGCCAGCGGGCCGTGGCGCTCTTGCAGGGCGAGGGGCTGCGGGTCTTCGCCATCGAGGCCGCCGCCGCCGGGCCGGACGCCTTCTGGAAGCGCGACCTGTTCGGCCGCGACCGGGTGAACGACGCCGCCCGCGTCGCCTTCCTGCGGGAATTCGGCACCCTGCTCGGCGCCGGCCTCACCGTCGACCGCGCCCTCCGGCTCACCGAACGGCAGGCCTCCAAGGCCCTGCGACCCATCCTCACCGACCTGCTGGAGCGGGTCGTCGGCGGCGCCTCCCTGTCGCGGGCCATGGGCGCGCATCCGCAGGCCTTCCCGCAGGACATGGTCGACATCATCCGGGCGGGGGAGGCCACCGGCACCCTCACCGACGTCATCGCCTCGCTCACCGCCTCCATCGCCCGCCGCGACGCGGTGCGCCGCCACCTCGCTTCCGCGATGATCTATCCCGGCCTGCTGGTGCTGATGGCGATCGGGACGATCGCGATGATCGTCGGCGTGCTGGTGCCGGCCCTCGCCCCGATGTTCGAGGGCAGCGGGCAGGCCCCGCCCTTCGCCATCCGCGCCGCCGGGGCGTTGGGGGATTTCGTCTCCGCGTGGTGGCCCGTGCTCCTCGGCGGACTCGCCGCCGCCCTCGCCCTGCTGGCGCGGAGCTGGCGCCGGCCCGGTTTCGCCGCCGCCCGCTCGGCCCTGGCCCTGCGCCTGCCCCTGGTGCGCGAGGTCGTGATCGGCATCGAGCTTGGGCGGATCTGCCGGGTGCTGGCCACCCTCCTGCAGGCGCAGGTGCCGGTGCCCGACGCCGTGGCCGCCACCAAGCCGCTCGCCGGCAACCGCGTCTTCCGCCTCGCCCTCGACGAGGCCGGGCAGCGCCTCGTCGAGGGCGGCAGCCTCGCCTCCGGCCTCGGACGCCTGCGCCCCTATGCCCCCTCCACCCTGAACCTCATCGCCAGCGGCGAGCAGGTGAACCGGCTGGGCAGCGTGCTCGGCCACGCCGCCGAGATGCACGAGACCCAGACCCGCCAGCGCATCGACGGGATGCTCGCCCTGTTCACCCCCCTCGTCACCGTCGCCATCGGCGGGTTGATCGGCGGGCTGATCGTGTCGGTGATGGCGGCGATCCTGAGCGTCGGGCAGTTGGCGCAGTAGAGCAGGGCGCTGCCCTGCACCCGCCAAAGGGCTTGCCCTTTGGGATCCCCTTTCAGGCCGGCGTCAGGACCAGGGCGGCGTGCAGGCCTAGCGCCAGGAACGGGCCGAAGGGCAGGCGCGTCCGCGCGTCGAGGCGGGCGAGCACCACCACGAGAAGCGCCGACAGGCTCGCCACCAGGAGGACGAAGGGGAGACCGGCGAGGCCCGTCCAGGCCGTGGCGGCGGCGAGGAACTTCACGTCCCCGAGCCCCAGCCCGATCCGGCCACGCAGGCGGGCATGGAGCGCCCTCACCCCCCAGAACAGGCCGAAGGCGACCGCGACCTCCCCGACGCGCAGCCACACGAATTCCGGATCATGCCAGGCCGCGAGCCCGAGCCCGGCGGCGAGCAGCGCGAGGTTCAACCCGTTCGGGATGATCCGCCGCCGCCAGTCGATCCAGGCGATCGGCAGCGTCAGCGTCAGCGGTAAAGGCGCGAGGGCGAGAAGGAGGTCGGCGGGGGGCACGGGCCTCAGGCTCGGGCGGCGCCGACCCGTACGAACTGGCTCGCCGGGATGCGTGCCGGACGGGACGCGGCCGGGACCGCCCTGCCCCGGCGCAGGGCGCTCCATTCGCGCAGGTGCAGCCAGAGGGTGTAGGCGCCGACGGAGCCCGCCGCCACGCCCGTGAGCCAGAGGCCGATCAGCGTCCCGTAGGCGACGACGTTGTTCAATTCGCGCATCAGCCCCAGCACGAAGGCGGTGTACCACGACACCCCCGAGACCGCGCCGGAGACGAGGAAGATGCCCGTGCGCGCGCCCGAGATGCCGTCGAGCATCGGGCGGCCGACATCGCGCAGGATGCCGGGCAGGACGGCGCTGTGGATGATGAGCCCGTTCAGGGTGAGCACCACCACCACGGTGATCTTCGCCCAGAGCTTCGGGTTCTGGAACTTCTCCGGCGATTCCGCCGCGTAGACCGCCAGGAAGCCGAGCCCCGACAGCCACAGCAGCACGATGCCCACCGTGCAGACCTTGCTGACGAACAGGAAGATCCGCGCGATCTCCGGCGGCAGGCTCCCCCAGCGCATCCAGCGCAGGATCCAGAAATCGAGCATCGTCGCCCCGCCGAGGCCGAAGCACAGGCCGACGAGATGCAGCCCCACCAGCAGGGTGAGCACCCGCACCGGCGGCAGCGGACCCGGCAGGGCGAGGGTCAGCGGCTCCGCCAGCGCCGGGCTCGCGCCCAGGAGGCCGAGCAGAAGGCTGGCGCCGATGGGAAGAACAAGGCTCGCGCGCAAACCGCTCATCGTCTCTGCCGGCCCTTTCGGGCCCGTCCCTCCGAGAGTACGAGGGTTTTGTCGCAGGACGGCGTTAACAAAGGTAAAAACCACCGCCGGAACCTGCCGCGAAAACCACCGATCGACCCCTGTCGCGCCAGCGAAATCTTTAGAAAGCCCGGCCATCATGCCGGCCTATAGACGTCGTGATTATCGGAGCCGGGAAATGAACGGGAGCATGAGCCGCGCCGAGGCCGAGGAGGCCGGGGAGGCGGGCTTCTCGCTGGTGGAATTGCTGGTGGTGCTGGCGATCATCGGCATGATCGCGACGATGGTGACGCCGCAGGTGCTGGGTTATCTCGGCCGGGCCAAGGGCGAGACGGCGCGCATCCAGGTGAAGAACATCGCGCAGGCGGTGGAGCTGTATTACCTCGACCTCGGCGGCTACCCGAGCTCCGACCAGGGCCTCCAGGCGCTGGTGCAGCCGACCGGCCCCGGCTGGCGCGGCCCGTATGTGCGCGACGCGCGCGGCCTGGTGGACCCGTGGGGCCACCCCTACCTCTACCGCTCACCGGGCCTCGGCGCGTCGCCCTACGAGGTCTACTCGCTGGGCAGCGACGGCAAGGCCGGCGGTTCGGGCGAGAGCGCCGACGTCGCCAGCAACTGAGGGATCCCAAAGGACGAGTCCTTTGGTGGGGTCCAGGGGCAAGGCCCCTGGGCCTTTTGTTTTTTATGGGTCCCCCTCACCGGCCAGCCCGTACACGGCCTCCCCGTGCCGCCGGAGCGGCCCGCCCTCGCCCGAGCGCTTCCACAGCCGGGTGTTGAGGGCCGCCACGGGATCGCGACCCGGAATGGCGAAGCCGCGCGCGATCAGGGCATCGTGGATCTCCCGCGCATGGAGGGGCTGCCCGGCCTCGTGGAGGACGGCGCAGGCGGCCTCGACGAGGGCGCGGCCGTAGCGGCGGGCGCCGGTGGGATCTTCGGCGAAGGCGACGGGCTCGGGCGCGGCGGGGCGGCGGACCCGGGTCGGCGGAGCGGGGGCCTCCCTCTCCTCCACGGGCTCCGGGGCAGGCGCGGGCGCGGGGGCGGGCGTGGGCGCCGGCCGGGGGATCCCGGCATTCAGCCGCCGGCCGAGTTCGAGGTAGAGGACGAGGTCGGCGATCTCGCGGTCGAGGGTTTCCCGCTGGCGCCTCAGCTGCGCCAGCCGCTCTTCCGCCTCGTGTTCCGAGAGGCCCATTCCGTTCCCACCGCGTCAATTCCCTGCATGGAATAAGGGAATACACGGCTCCGGCGCAACGGAATGAACGCCATTCCCTCCGCTTATTCCATATCTTCCATCATCTTCCCTGCGATCTTCCGTTTCGTTCCCTTCCGGGGCGGAACGAGGAGGGCGGTCTCGTCGGCGGGGGAGAGAACGAGCCCGTTCTCATCGAGGCTCGCCGGCAGCTTCGGGAACACCTCCTGCAGGTGGGCGAGGTCGGCCTTGAACCCCTGCCGGAAGCTGCGGATCGAGGCGTTTTCCGCCCCGAATTGCTGGTGCAGGTTGTTCCAGGTGAGCCGCAGGGGCCGGGGCAGCGCCCGCAGGCGGTAGCCGAGCCAGAACAGCAGGTCGAGCTTGCGCGCCGAGCCGGAGAAGGCCTTCGCCGCCCGCATGTCGACGGGCAGGGCGTGGCGGATCAGGGTCTCGTAGAATTCCTGGTCGAAGCGCACGGTGCGCCCGCCATCCTGCACCTCGTCCCCCTCGCCCGCGCGGGAGCGCCAGAGTTCGAGGCTGCGGAACGGCGGCACGTTGAGGGTGGTGGCGCTGTCGCGCCCGTCCCAGAGGCCGATCTGCATGGTGCAGGCGGCGAGCCGGTTCAATTGCTCCTTGAACTGGCGGATCGTGCCGCGCTCGCCCCCGGTCACGGCGAAGCCCATCTCGCGCATGAAGCCCGAGAGAGTGTCGGCCACCTGCACCACGGCGCTGCGCTGGCGCACGGCCTCCGTGCAGAGGTGCAGGAGCATCAGCCGCGCCTTCGGCCCGTAGGGCAGGCCCTGGGGCGCGAAGGCGCCCGTCGTGGGGTCCTTGAGCCGCCCGGCGATGAGGTTCAGCGAGTTGCGCCCGTAGGTCCGCGAGAATTCCCGCACCGCCCCCGGATCGCGATAGGGCAGGCCGCACAGGGCCAGCACCGAATGGATGTGCTGGAGGTTCTCCGGCAGGGCGGGCTCGTTCTCGATGACGAGGCGCACCGCGTCCCGCCGCTTCTGGTCGCGGGAGAGGTCGGCCCGGCGGGCCTCCTCCTCGCCCTGGGCGGCGCGCGTGGCGTCGCGCTCCCGCTGCCGGTGGTGCAGGTGGGCGACGATCGGCGCGAACAGGAAGCCGCCCCGGGCGGCCTCCAGCTCGGCCAGGAGGTCGGGATCGCGGATCTCCGCGACCATTGCCTCGATCCCCATTGCGTCCCGTGCTCGAACCCCGGCCCGCATCGGACGGACCCCCGACAGGACATGGCACGATTCGCGGGCGCGGGGCGTGACCGCTTCGGACTTGTCCCGGCAATCCACGTTTCCCCGCACAGGTGCGGCGAGGCGGCCGGCTCGTTCCGAGCCTCACGCAGAGTTCGATACGCCCCCTTGTCCCCGGACTTCACACCCTTCCCTGCCGATCGACGCCGAATTGCATACGCGGCCACGCAGAATCCCATGCGCCGGGGCGTCGGGCTGGCGCAGACTCCCATACGCCACCGCGCAGAGTTCCATACGCATCCGCGCAGAGTCGGATACCGGAACGGGCCTTAACCCCTTGGTTGGATAGGGGGAACGGCGCGGGCATATAACCTGCTGAACAGACTCTCTGATAAAGATGGTTTGATAGTTTTCCTAATGCGCGCGAGGCTCGTTCGCCAAACCGGACGGAACGGTTGGAAGGAATGAACATGTTTTGAAGGGAATAACCCCGTTTCGTCCACAGAACGGGGCGCGTGAAGCGACCGGACGAACCCCCGACTTGACGAAACCCGAGGCGAAGGCTTCACCCAAGGCTCATTCCTCCAGGCATGGTTCGAAGGAGCCCGCCCTCCCCGTGGCGCCACCCGACACCCGCAAACCCGGACGGCCCTTCCGGCCCCGTCATCACGGCCGCCCGGCCCATCCCGGCGATCCCCCGCCCCGGCCTGCCGGCGACGACGCGATCGTCCTCTATGGCTGGCATCCGGTCTGCGAGGCGCTGGCCAACGAGAAGCGCGGCCTGCGCCGCCTCCTCGCGAGCGAGAACGCCATCCTCCGGTTGCAGGAGGCCTTCGGGGACGCCCTGCGCATCGCGCCGGAGCTCGTGCGCCCCGCCGAGATCGGGCGGCTGCTCGGGGCCGATGCCGTCCACCAGGGACTCTATCTGGAGGCGGATCCCCTCCCCGGCCCCGCCCTTGACGCCATGCCGGAGGACGCGCTGCTGCTCGCCCTCGACCAGATCACCGATCCGCATAACGTCGGTGCCATCGTCCGCACCGCCGCCGCCTTCGGTGTTACGGGCATCGTGACCACCGTGCGCCACGCGCCCGGCGCGACGGGCGTGCTCGCGAAATCCGCCTCCGGCGGGTTGGAGCACGTGCCGTTCATCACCGTCCGCAATCTGGCGGAGGCGCTGATCACATTGGGAGAGCGGGGGTTCACCCGAGTCGGGCTCGATTCCGATGCGGAGGTGGAGCTGGGGGCACTCAACGCGCCGCGGCCCCTCGTCATCGTGCTGGGGGCCGAGGGGAAGGGTTTGCGGGAGCGCACGCGCAGTTGCTGCGATACCCTCGCCCGGATCCCGTTTTCGGGGGCCATCCGCAGCTTGAACGTGTCGAACGCGGCGGCCATCACCCTGTACGCGTTGGGGCGCAAGTAGTCGGGGCACCGCCCCGACACCCCGCCAAAGGGCTTAGCCCTTTGGAATCCCCGGATGGGCTGCGATGGCGCCGGCCGTCGTCAGCCAGATCTTGTCGCGGTGGGACGCGATGTGGGCGAGCGCCCGGCGCAGCGGGCCCAGGCGGTGGGGCTGGCCGGTGATGTAGGGGTGAAGGGCGATGCCCATCACCAATGGCGCCGAGGCGGATTGCGCCAGC
The DNA here is from genome assembly GCF_022829465.1 of Methylobacterium sp. J-067. Classification (GTDB taxonomy): domain Bacteria; phylum Pseudomonadota; class Alphaproteobacteria; order Rhizobiales; family Beijerinckiaceae; genus Methylobacterium; species Methylobacterium litchii. The sequence goes on along the minus strand of NZ_JAKSXZ010000050.1, from coordinate 883 downwards.
ATCTCCTCGAACCCGTCGAGAATCGCCTGCGCGAACTCCCGGCCGGTCTCCTTGCGCGCGACGATCGCCGGGATGTCGTTCAATTCCTGCGGATAGGGGATCGCCAGGATCGGGTTGCCGCGCGTGGCGAACCAGGTCGGCTGATCGTCGTGGCACCAGTCGAGGAGGTAGCGGTAGCCGGCCTCGGCCAGGAGGTCGGGCGTCGCGTGTGATTGCGAGATCCATGGGCCGAGCCAGCCCTGTGGCGCCCTGCCCTCCTCCCGGGTGAGCACCTCCGTCGCCTCCGCAATCAGCGCCCGCTCGGCCGCCTCGTCGAGGACACCCTGCCGCTCGGCGTTGCTGCGGCCATGGGCGACGATCTCGTCGCCCCGCGCCCGGAACGCCTCGATCAGGCCGGGACAATCCCGGTAGAGCCGGCTGTTCGCCAGCACGCTGACCGGCATGTGCAGCGCGTCGAACAGGTCGCGCATCCGCCAAGCCCCGACCCGGTTCCCCCAATCGCGCCACGCGTAGTTGAGCACGTCCGGCTGCGGCCCGCCCGGCGCCAGCTCCGCCCCGAGCCCCGATCCGAAATCGAAGGTCTCGAGGTTCAGGGCGACATAGACCGCAAGCCGCTTGCCGCCGGGCCAGTCATAGACCGGCCGCTCCGGCAGGGCGCTGTAGGGGTATCGGCCGTGATGAGGAAATGTCATGCGGCCAAGATAGGGCGCAGGCCGAACACGAAAAACCCGCCGCGTCTTTCGACGGGCGGGTTGTTCGTGTGTTTGGTTGCGGGGGTTGGATTTGAACCAACGACCTTCAGGTTATGAGCCTGACGAGCTACCGGACTGCTCCACCCCGCGCCAAGCGGTGTCGTGAGAGGGAATGGTGTGTTGTCTTTGCG
>NZ_JAKSXZ010000038.1 GCF_022829465.1 Methylobacterium sp. J-067 | reverse complement strand
CGCGTTCGCCCGCGAGCTTCTGGCGATGGTCGAGCGATAGCGCCGGCCTCGTCCACCCTCTCGCCCGGCCGCGCTGGTCGGGCCGCCCCTCTCCCCTTCCGAGATATCCCGATGTCCAACGTCGTCGCCTTCACGTCCCGCAAGCACCCGCCCGAACCGGCAGCCCCGGCGCCGCTCGCCGGCCTCGCCCTTCGCGCCCATCTGGAAGACGCGGCACAGACTGCCCTTGATGCAGCGGACAAGATCATCGCCGCCTTGGATCGGATCGACGGCGCTGAGACCGCCCCGGAACCCGCCTTCAAGGCCATGACGGCGCACGCGGGAC
>NZ_JAKSXZ010000035.1 GCF_022829465.1 Methylobacterium sp. J-067 | reverse complement strand
GCCGCTCTGCAGGGCGTTGCCGGTCGCGAAGATGCGGTTGGCCGGCGAGACGCCGATGACCGTGCTGGCCGAGTTCGACGAGGCGTCGAAGCCGTAACCGGCGTTGAAACCGGCGTAGAAGCCCGTCCAGGTGAAGACCGGAACCGGGGTGAACACCGGCGGCGGAGCGCGGCGCGGAAGGTCGGCGGCGGTGGCGGCGGCGGTGAGAGCCGTGAACATCGCCAGGGAGGTGACGAGTCTCTTCATAATTGTGCGAACCCCAGAAGTCTGTCCCGATCGAGATGACTTTTAGCGGAAAGCGCCCCTGAAGACTGTGTCGGCAAGGTTACACCGGCCCCCGAACTGAGGCGAGATGGTGGCCGAAAGGGTCTCGGCCAAGCGGGTCGAGGCGAAAAAACCCGTTTTTCCACAGCGCGTTATCCGCCCATGCAATCGTGGCGGGAAATGGGACGCACGGCCTCGCTTGCGCCTAGGGAGCCCCGTCCGCCGGGCGGATTCGCGCTTGTGTGAAGGGCCTGACCAGCACCCTGCGGCCCTCTCCGTCGTGGACATCGACGATCCAGCGCGTCCAGTCGGCCTCGCCCGATTCCATCAGGGCGAGGGCCACCCGGTCGGCCTGGGCGCGGACCTGCGCCAGGGTCGGCAGCCGCCGGCCGCGCAGGTCGAAGGCGGCCTCGCCGTGGGGGCCGACGCAGTGGAACCGGTAAAGCCGTGTCGGCACAGCCGTTTTTCCTCACCATCCACAGAGGTCCACCGCGATTCCGGCCATCGTCCGCCGGGGGCTTGAACCGAATCGGCTGCCGCGCTTTGTTCGCTATATGTTCTAGTGGAGGTTGAGCGGGATGCGAGGGCTGTCGAGCGAATTGCCTGCGCCGGTCTGGACGCCCACCGAGGCGGAGACCATTGCGCTGGCCTATTACCGGGCGCACCAGCGGGACGGCTGGGCCGCCCTGGTCCACGCGATCGAGGACGCGCTGGACGACCTCGCCGCCGCCGACGCGGCGATCCGCGAGCGCGGGCGGCAGATCTCGCACGGCTACGTGCGCGGCCAGCCGCAGGAGTGAGCGGTCCGCCGAAGTCCTTCGCAGCGTGCCGCATCTTTCGCCGCTCCACGCCCGACATTTGAGCGCGCTTCGACTTGCTGGCCAAAATAGCCGGGCGCACTCTTCCAAGAGATCGCCCGTGGCTCATCATGCGATGACGGATCTTTGCCTTCGGCGGTCGACCGGGAGGTATGGGATGAACGGAAGCGTGCTGATCTCTCCGTCCGAATGCGAGGCAATGCTGGCGGCCGGCGGCGTCGTGCTGATCGATACGCGGGCGCCCGCTGCCTACGCGGCGGGGCACATCGCGGGGGCGGTCAACATCCACGACATCTTCACCTACCTCGCCACCACGACGCCGGAGGGCGTCCTGGAGATGAAGGACAAGTTCGCCGAGACCTTCGGCGCGGCGGGCCTCGGCGGCGAAGAGACCGCCGTGATCTACGAAGCCTCCATGGATACGGGCTTCGGCCAATCCTGCCGCGGTTGGACGCTGCTCACCTATCTCGGCTACCCGAAGGTGAAGATCCTGCACGGCGGCTTCTCGGCCTGGACGGCCGAGGGCAAGCCGGTGACGGACGAGGCGACCGTGCCGAGCCCCAAGACCTTCCCGGTCGATCCGGCGGCGGCCTCGCTCTTCGTGGACCTCGACGGCATGAAGGCGGCGGTGGCGGACGAGGCGGTCGTGAAGCTCGACACCCGCGACGTGGACGAGTGGGTCGGCACCTCTTCCTCGCCCTACGGCAAGGATTTCTGCCCCCGCAAGGGCCGCATCCCCGGCGCCCGCTGGATCGAATGGTACCGGATGATGAAGCCGACCTCCGCCGGCAAGATGCTGAAGGCGAAGGAGGAAATCCTCGCCGAATGCGCCACCGTCGGCATCGACGCGGACACGCCGGTCGTCCTCTACTGCTTCAAGGGCGCGCGTGCCTCGAACACGCTGGTGGCCCTGAAGGAAGCCGGCATCAAGGACGTGAAGCTCTATTTCGGATCGTGGAACGAGTGGTCCCGCGATCCGAGCCTGCCCATCGAGGAGGGCTTCCCCGGCACGAAGGCGCCGCCGATGCCGATGGCGGCGGAATAGGCGCCCCCGTCACTCCGCCAGTTCGAACACGGTGAGCTGCCCGCCCGTCGCGGTGTATTGCGACAGGGCGGCGTAGCCGCCGACCGCGCCGGACCCGTCCGCCGGGTCGGTCAGGCCCGCCGCGAGTCCGATTCCCGCCCAGCCGCCGACGCCGGAGAGCACGGCTACGTATTGCCGGCCGTCCGCCATGTAGGTCGTGACGTTGCCGACGATGCCGGAGGGCGTCTTGAAGCGGTAGAGTTCGCGCCCGTCGCGGGCGTCGACGGCCTTCAGATAGCCTTCGAGCGTCCCGTAGAAGACCACGCCCCCCGCCGTCGCCAGCGCCCCGGACCAGACCGAGAAGGGCTCGGGCTTCGACCACGCGATACGCCCCTTCGCGCCGTCCCAGGCGATGAACGCGCCGGTATGGCTGTCGCCCTCCGGCGGGTGCAGGGTCAGCGTCGCGCCGACATAGGGCTGGCCGGGGGTGTAGGTGACGCGGAACGGCTCGTAATCCATGCACATGTGGTTGGTGGGCACGTAGAACAGGCCGGTCTGTGGCGAGTAGGCGGCGGGCTGCTGGTTCTTGGCACCGAGCGCTCCCGGGCAGATGCCCTTCGTGACCTCCTCCTCGCCGGCCTCCTCGGGGGCGTAGCGCTTGGCGAGGACCGGGCGCCCGTAATCGGGCCGGGCGGGGTCCTGCTCGATCTTCGTCGCCCAGTTGACGCTGGGGTCGAACTTCTCCGCCACCAGCAGCGCGCCTGTCGCCCGGTCGAGGGTGTAGCCGAAGCCGTTGCGGTCGAAATGGGTGAGCACCTTACGGCGCGTCCCGCCGATCTCCTGCTCGGTGAGGATCATCTCGTTCACGCCGTCGAAGTCCCACTGGTCGTGGGGCGTCATCTGGTAGACCCAGCGGGCGACCCCCGTGTCGGCGTCGCGGGCGATGATCGCCTCGGCCCACCGGTTGTCGCCGGGGCGCTGGGCCGGGTTCCAGGTCGAGGGGTTGCTCGTGCCGTAATAGACGAGGTTCAGGTCGGGGTCGTAGGAGAACCACCCCCAGGCGCAGCCGCCGCCGATCCTCCACTGGTCCCCCTCCCAGGTCGTCAGGGAGGAATCCGGGCCGACCGGCTTGCCGAGGGACGTAGTCTTGTCGGGATCGAACAGGATGTCGGCATCCGGCCCGACCGCGTAGGCGCGCCAGCGTTGTTTCCCGGTCGCCTGATCGTAGGCGGTGACGGGGCAGCGGGCGCCGTACTCGCCCCCCGACAGGCCGACGATCACTTCATCCTTCACCGGCAGGACGGTGGCGGTGTTGGTCTCGCCCCGGCCGGGATCGCCGTTCTTCACGGACCAGAGGACCTTGCCGGTGGCCGGATCGAGGGCGACGAGCGTCGTGTCCGCCTGCTGCAGGAACAGCCGCCCGTTCGCATAACTAAGCCCGCGATGGACCGTGTCGCAGCACATCACCGCGATCACGGTCGGGTCCTGGCGCGGACTGTAGCGCCAGAGGATCTTCCCCTCGTGGGCGAGGTCGAGGGCGTAGACGATGTTCGGGAACGGCGTGTGCACGTACATCACCGTGCCGACGACGAGGGGGGCGCCCTCGTGGCCGCGCAGCACGCCCGTCGAGAAGGTCCAGGCGACCTTCAGCCGGGCGACGTTGCCCGCGTCGATCTGCGTGAGGGATGAGTAGCGGGTGTTGGCCGCGTCCATCGTCTGGAGCACCGTCTCGGCGCGGGCGGCCGGGGCAGCGGGGAGCGCCAGGGCGGCGAGCAGGCCGAGGGAGCGAAGAAAAAGGGTCACGGAGGATCCTCGCGCGATGAGCGGGGCGTCATGCAGCCCCGGCGTCTGTCCCGCGTTTCCCGTGCCGAGAGCAAGGGACCCTCACATGCAGCCTTTCACCCTAAGCTGGGATGCGGACCGCCTCGCGTGGCTGCGGGAGCGGGTGCGCGCCTACCGGATGCCGCGCCTGCCCGAGGGCGCCGGCTGGCGCTACGGCTGCGACCCGGATGTCCTGCGCGATCTCTGCGCCTATTGGCTCGACGGGTTCGACCACGAGGCGGCGGCGGCCGATCTGAACCGATTCCCGCAGTTCCTGGCGCGGAACGAGGATCTCGACATCCATGTCGTCCACGTGGTGGGCGAGGCGCAGGGGAAGCGTCCGCTGCTTCTCACGCATGGCTGGCCGGGCTCGGTCTACGAGTTCTGGCAGGTGATCGAGCCCCTGGCCTTCCCCTCGCGCTTCGGGGGCCGGGCGGAGGACGCGTTCGACGTGGTGGTGCCCGCACTGCCGGGCTTCGGCTTCTCCGGCAAGCCGCGGGCGCCCATCGGGCCGCGCACCACGGCGCGGCTGTTCGACAGGCTGATGCGCGAGGAACTGGGCTACGCGCGCTACCATGCGCAGGGCGGCGATTGGGGGGCGGGCGTCACCACGTGGCTCGCCCTCGACCATGCGGCGAGCCTCAAGGCGATCCACCTCAACTACCTGCTGGTCCAGCCCGATGCCGAGGCATCGACCGAGGCGGAGACGCGATGGCGCAAGGGCGCCCAGGACGCCCAGGCCCGGCTCGGCGCCTATGCGGACCTGCAGGGCACGAAGCCGCTCTCGCTGAACTACGCGATGGCCGACGAGCCGGTGGCGCAACTGGCCTGGCTGGTAGAGCGCTTCCACGATTGGGCCGACCTGCGCGAGCGCCCGTTCGAGGCAGTGTTCTCCAAGGACACGCTGCTCACCAACGCCCTGTTCTACCTCGCCACCGACAGCTTCGGGACGGCGACGTGGTACTATGCCGGGGCCCGCGCGGAGGGCGCCCGGCGGATGCCGGAAGGCACCCGCGTCACGGTGCCCACCGCCTTCGCCGCCTATCCCGATCCGCGCACCCTCGCCCCGCCTCGGGAATGGGTGGAGCGCGGCTACGCCGTCACCCGCTGGCGGGACATGCCGCGCGGCGGGCATTTCGCGGCGATGGAGGTCCCCGACCTGTTCGTCGCGGACCTCCGGGAATGGGCGCGGGGCTAGGCGTCGAGCAGCCCGGCGAGCTTCATCGCCACCCCTTGCGAGCCCTGCACCTTCAGCCGGCCGGTGGAGAAGGCCATCATCGGGCTGAGCTTGCCGTTCACCAGCTTGAGCAGGTTGTCGGAGCTGAGCTTCATCACCGTGTCTGCCTCCCCGCCCTCGGCGGTGGAGACGTCGACCTTACCGCCGGTGGCATCCAAAAGGATGCTGCCGCCGTCGGTGAGGTCGAACCGCACCCGGTAGCCGAGGGTGCTCAGCGCCTCCGCGCGCTCCTCGATGGATTCGACCAGGGTTCCGATATCCGCCATCACGCCACTCCGTTTCTCAGAACATCGCCTCGTCCAGCGCCATCATCGCGCCCTTGCCCGACTTCACCGCCGCCAGCAGGCCCGCCACCTGGGGCAGGATGCGCTCCATGTAGAAGCGGGCGGTGGTGAGCTTCGCCTCGTAGAAGTCGCGCTCGTCGGTGCCGGCCTTGAGCGCCGTGTGGGCGACCTTGGCCGAGCGCAGCCAGACGTAGCCGAGCGCCACCAGCCCGAAGAGGCGCAGGTACTCGGTGGCGGCGGCACCCGCCTCCTCCGGGTCCTTCATCCCCTTCTGGGCGATGTGGGCGGTGGCGAGTTGCAGCGCGCCGAAGGACTTGGCGAGGGGCTGGGCGAGCGGCGCCAGATCGTCGTCCTCGATGGCCTCGTCGAGGAAGGCGAGGACAGGGTGGAAGAAGCTGCGCAGGTAGCGTCCGGCATGGGCCGGGAGCTTGCGGCCGACGAGGTCGAGGGCCTGGATGCCGTTGGTGCCCTCGTAGATCATCGAGATCCGGGCATCGCGGACATATTGCTCCATGCCGTGGTCGCGGATGAAGCCGTGGCCGCCATACACCTGCATCCCGATGCTCGCCGATTCGAAGCCGAGATCGGTGAACAGCGCCTTCACCACCGGGGTCATCAGCGCCGAGAAATCCTCCGCACGGCGCCGCTCGGCCGGGTCGGGATGGTGCTCCATCACGTCGAGGCTGCGGGCGACCCAGGCGCCGAGCGCCCGGCAGCCCTCGTTGTAGGCGCGGATCGTCATCAGCATCCGCCGCACGTCCGGGTGGACGAGGATCGGGTCGGCGGGCAGGTCGGGCCGCTTGGTCCCCACAAGGGACCGGCCCTGGAGCCGCTCCTTGGCGTAGGCGACGGCGCCCTGGTAGGCGGCCTCGCCCGCGCCGAGGCCCTGGATGCCGACCGACAGGCGCTCGCTGTTCATCATCGTGAACATCGCGCGCATGCCCTTGTGCGGCTCGCCCACGAGCCAGCCCTTGGCGTCGTCGAAGGACATCTGGCAGGTGGCCGAGGCCTTGATGCCCATCTTGTGTTCGAGCGCGGAGCAGGTGACGCCGTTGCGCTCGCCCGGCGTGCCGTCCGCCCGGGGCAGGAACTTCGGCACGAGGAACAGGCTGATGCCCTTCACGCCCTTCGGCGCATCGGGGAGCTTGGCCAGGACGAGGTGGACGATGTTCTCGGTGAGGTCGTGGTCGCCCGCCGAGATGAAGATCTTCGAGCCGGTGATGGCATAGGAGCCGTCGCCCTGCGGCACGGCCTTGGTCCGCAAGAGGCCGAGATCAGTGCCGCAATGGGCTTCCGTCAGGCACATCGTGCCCGACCACGTGCCGTCCACGAGCTTGGGCAGGTAGGCGGCCTTCAGCTCCTCCGAGGCGTGGCCTTCGATCGCCTGATAGGCGCCGTGGCTCAGGCCCGGATAGAGGCCGAAGGACAGGTTGGTCGAGCAGATCATCTCCTCGACCAGCTTGTTGATGCCCGCCGGCAGGCCCTGGCCGCCATAGGCCGGGTCCGCGCCCATGGCGGTCCAGCCGCCCTCGCGGAACGCCTTGTAGGCTTCGGGAAAGCCCTTCGGCGTGCGCACGACGCCGTTCTCCAGGCGGCAGCCCTCCTCGTCGCCCGAGGCGTTCAGCGGCAGCAGCCGCTCGGTGCAGAATTTCGACGCCTCTTCCAGGATGGCGTCGGCGATGTCGGGGGTGAAGTCCTCATGGCCCGGCAGGGCCTCGGCACTGCCGTGCAGTTCGTTCAGCACGAAGCGCATGTCGCGCAGGGGAGCCTTGTAGGTCTGCATCTCGTCAGTTCCTCACCGGGCGGCCGGTCTCGATCACGCTCTCGAACCGGTCGAGGGTCGCCTCCGTCCGCACGAGGCGCATGAAGCTGTCGCGTTCGAGGTCGAGGATCGCCTCCTCGTCCAGGGTATCGAGGGTGTCGGCCTCGCCGCCGGACAGGACGCGGGCGAGTTCCCCGGCGACCACGAGGTCGTGCTGGGTGGCGATGCCCCGTCTCGCAAAACCCTCGGCCGCCATGCGCATGGCGAGGCCGCCGGCCGGGCCGGGGAGGGTAAGCGTCACGGGCTGGGGCGGTGCGTAGCCCTCCACCAGGGACAGGGCCTTGGCCTTGGCGTCGGCGAGCAGCCGGTCGCGGTTCATGGTGATGCCGTCACTCGGGCGCAGGAACAGCAGGTCCCGTGCCTCTTCCGCCGACTTGGCGACGGTGGCGGTCGAGATCGTCTCGAACACCTTGGCGGCGGCGGGCATCGGCCCCCGCGGCATCTTTGGCGCCGATTGCCAGCGGGCCAGCATCTCCTTGCAGCCGCCCCAGGCCGGCACGAGGCCGACACCGGCTTCCACAAGGCCGATATAGGTCTCGGCATGGGCCTGCACCGCGTCCGAGTGGAGCAGGATCTCGCAGCCGCCGCCGAGCGCCATTCCGGCGGGGGCGCTGACCACGGGGAAGGGGGCGTATTTCAGCTGCCCGTAGGTCTGCTGGCCGACAGAGACCAGCTTCTCGATCTCGCCCCAGGCGGCGATGTTGGCGGCGAACAGGGCGAGCCCGAGATTCGCGCCGACCGAGAAGTTCGAGCCCTCGTTATAGACGACGAGCGCCTTGTACTGGGACTTCACGAGCTTGATGGTCTTGCCAAGCAGGACCATGATCTGTTCATCCAGCGCGTTCGCCTGCGAGGTGAACTCGAAGCACACCACGCCGTCGCCGATGTCCCACAGGGCGGCCGAGCCGTTCTTGAGGAGCGGCTTGGCGGCCAGCTTGATGTCATCCAGCCGCAGCACGCCCTCGGGGCGCACGATTGTTTTGTAGTCGCCCCCGGCGGTGAGGACTTGCCGCTCGCCGCTTTCGACGCGGTAGAACGTCTTGCCATCGAGCCCGGCGAGGATCGGCGGGACGGGGTGTCCGTCCTTCGCCAACCGCTCGGCCACATAGGCGCCGCCGATCTTGTCGATCAGCTCGAACGGACCCCACTTCCAGTTGTAGCCGAGGCGCATGGCCTCATCGATGGCGGCGATCTCGTCGCTCGCCTCGCCCACGAGGCCGGCGGCGTAGGCCAGCGTTGGGCCGATCACCGTCCAGGCATAGGCGCCGACGCGACCGGGCAGGTCGAGCACCGCGCGGGGGCCCTTGGCCTCCTTCAACTCGGGCAGGTCCGCCTTGGCGGAGGGCCGGTAGGCGCCGGTCTTGAGGTCGACGGCCTCCTTGGTCTTCTGTCCGTTCGTGCGGTTCAGGCGGTAGAAGCCGCCCTTACCCTTGCGGCCGGTATAGCCCTCCGCGATCAGCGTCGTGACCAGAGGCATCTCGCGGTAGGTGGCGTGGAACGCGTCCTCCGCCGGCAGGGCCGCCCGCAGGCTCTTGGTGGTGTGCGGGATCAGGTCGAGGCCCACGAGATCCACGAGGCCGAACACGCCGGTCTTCGGGATGCCGAAGGGGCGGCCCATGATGGCGTCCGCCTCCTCCACCGGCACGCCGAGGTCGTCGGCCGCCGCGATGGCGTTCTGGATCCAGAAGATCCCGAGCCGGTTGGCGATGAAGCCCGGCCGGTCCTTGCAGGGCACAACGCTCTTGCCGAGCTTGCGGTCGGCGAAGTCCGTCACCGTCGCGGCGAGCGCCGGATCGGTCTTCGGGCCGGTCACGACTTCGAGCAGCCGCATGTAGCGCGGCGGGTTGAAGAAGTGGGTGATGAGGAAGTCCTTCGCGAAGGCGTCCGGCATCCCCTCGATCAGCGCGGCGAGCGGAATGGTCGAGGTGTTGGACGACACCGCCGTGCCCGGCCGGCGCACCGCGTCGATGCGGCGGTAGAGGGCCTGCTTCGCGTCCAGACGCTCGATCACCACCTCGACGATCCAGTCGACGTCCGCCAAGCGGTCGAGATGGTCCTCGATGTTGCACGCCTCAACCAGCTTGGCGGCGCGGGGGGACATGAAGGCGGCGGGCTCCGTCTTCAGCATTTTGGCGATGGCGCCCTTGGCCAGCGCGTTCCGGTCGGCGGCGCCCTCCGGGACGATGTCCATCAGGAGCACCGGCACGCCGGCATTGGCGACATGGGCGGCGATGCCGGAGCCCATGACTCCGGCGCCGATGACGGCGACTTTGCGGATCCCGGTCATCAGATGCGCTCCAGAAGGGTGGCGATGCCCTGGCCGCCGCCGATGCACTGGGTGGCCAGCGCGAAGCGACCACCCTCGCGGGCGAGCAGCGAGGCCGCCTTGCCGACGATGCGCGCGCCCGTGGCGCCCAGCGGATGGCCGAGCGCGATGGCGCCGCCATCGATGTTCACAATGGCCTCGTCGAGGCCGAGGTCGCGGATGCAGGCGATCGACTGGGAGGCGAAGGCCTCGTTCAATTCGACTACGCTCAGCGCGTCAGCGGTGATCCCAGCCCGCGCCAGGGCCTTCCGCGAGGCGGCGACGGGGCCGATGCCCATGATCTCCGGCTCGCAGCCCGAGATGGCGACGGCGGCGACCCGCGCGAGGGGCTTCAGCCCGTGGCGGCTGGCGAAGGCCTCGCTGCACACCAGCACCGCCGAGGCGCCGTCGGTGAGGGGCGAGGAGGTGCCGGCCGTGACCGAGCCGTCCTGCTGGAAGGCGGGCTTCAGGCCGGCGAGCCCTTCCGCGCTGGCATCCGCCCGGATGCAGCCGTCGGTCTCGACGGTGCCGCCCTTGGTGGCGATGGGCACGATCTCGGCCGCAAGCCGGCCCTCAGCCTGCGCGGCGGCGGCCTTGCGGTGGCTCGCCACGGCGAAGGCTTCCTGATCGGCGCGGGAAATCTCCCAGCGGCGGGCGACGTTCTCGGCGGTGTCGCCCATGCCGATGTAGGCGCCGGGGCGCTTCTCGTGCAGGGCCGGGTTCGGCATCGGGTTGAAGCCCATCATCGGCACGCGGCTCATGCTCTCGACCCCCGCGCAGACGAAGGCCTCGCCGGCCCCCAGCGCGATCTGCCCGGCCGCCATGTGGACCGACTGCATGGACGAGCCGCAGAAGCGGTTCACGGTGACGCCGCCGACACTGAGGTCGAGGTCGGCCATCAGCCCGATCAGCCGGGCGACGTTGAAGCCCTGCTCGCCCTCGGGGAAGGCGCAGCCGACGATCAGGTCCTCGATCTCCTTCGAGGGGATCGCCGCCTCGGCCACGAGCCGGCGCACCACCTGCGCGGCGAGGTCGTCCGGGCGGACCCGCGCGAGGGCGCCCTTCTTGGCCGGGGTGAAGGGCGAGCGTGCATAGCCCGCGATAACCACGTTGGTCATGCTGTCCTCTCGGAACGGTCGCGATGGTGGGGGAAGACGCGCAGCCGCCCGCACCCGGCGCGGCGGCCGGTTCGGAGGCAACGGGGGAAAGGGGAGGGGGTGGTCAGCGCGCCCGGCGCGCCGAGCCCCGCTGTTGGGCCGCCAGCGCGGTCTGGGCCTGCTGCTCGATGGCGCGCAACTCGCCGAGCGTCTCGACCAGGGCCTTCTCCTGCTCGATCAGGCTGTCGATGCGGTTCTGCACCCGCTTCAGCAGGGCGCGAAGCTGCTCCTGCCGCGTCGGGTCCGCGTCGTAGAGATCGAGATATTCCTTGATTTCGCGCAGGGTGAAGCCGAGCCGCTTGCCGCGCAGGATGAGGATCAGCCGCGCCCGGTCCCGATGCGTGTAGACCCGCGTATTCCCCACCCGCTGAGGATTGAGGAGACCCTTGTCCTCGTAGAAACGGACTGTTCTCGCCGTCACGCTGAGGTCGTTGGCGAGCTGTGTCACGGTATAGAGCGGGTCGGACACAGGTAGCCTTCTCTTGCTTGCGGCCACCGTAGGCACGGCGCGCGCGAAGCGTCAAATCCGGCCGGAGGCCCGCCCGCCCCCTGCGTTTCCCTGCGGCGCGCCCTGGGGCGCAAGCCTCGATCATCGTCCCCCCTCCTTCACGCCGCGCGCCTTTCTGAGGGGGGCGTTCGATTCGGCCGGTCGTGCCTAACGTATACGTCAACCTATATCCCAATGCGTCATGCCGGTGCAAGAGCGGGACGCGGCGCGCGCAGAATAGTGCCGGCCGGCAGGGGGCACAGGCGGCGCGGCCTGACGTTAAAATGTCACAACCGGGGAGATCCGACGCGGGACGCGGACCGCCGGCCGCAAGCGTGGCCATTCCGGCTTGCATTTTTATTCCGCTTTCGGCAGCGTCTTCACCTATAGGGAAGGCCAACGCGCCTTCACATCATCTTGGGCCGACACGTCTTCGCCGCGTGCGGTTACTCAAGATTAACCATCACAGAACAAGCCCGAAAAGGGCGGGATCCAACGAGTTCCTTGGGGAGGAATTGGGATGAGGATGATGCTTGTCGCCCGGGTCGGGTCGGCGGCGCTGCTGGCGACGCTTCTGAACGGGACCGCTGCCAGCGCGGGGGCGTTCGGGCTGCGGGAGCAGAGCACCCAGGCGCAGGGCATGGCCTTCGCGGGCGCGGCGGCGGGGTCCGGCGGCGTCTCGTCGATGTTCTGGAACCCGGCCGTCATCACGATGCGGCCCGGCTTCGTCACCGAGCAGAACCTCACCTATCTCGGCCCCTCGGCCACGATCACGCCGACCACCGGCACCAACCCGGTCTTTGCCGGGCTCGGCGGCTCGGGCGACATCGGCCAGGGCGCGGTCCTGCCGGCGGGCGCCAGCTCGTACCAGATCAACGACCGCCTGTGGCTCGGCATTGCAACCGACGCGCCGTTCGGCCTCACCACCAAGCCGAACCAGACGTGGGCCGGCGAGGTCTACGGCCGGTCGTCGCGCATCTTCTCGCTCGCCATCAACCCGGTGATCGGTTTCAAGGTGAACGAGTGGCTCTCCGTCGCGGCGGGCCCGAACATCGAGTATTTCCGCCTGACCCTGCGCCAGGCCCTACCGATCCCCGGCCTGTCGCCGGCCGCCTATCCAAGCGGGTTCCTGAAGGGCGAATCCTGGGGCGTGGGCTTCACCGCCGGCGCCACCATCACCCCGTGGCAGGGAACGGTGTTCGGCGTCGGCTACCGCTCCTCGGTGCACCACGACATCGACGGCTCGATCGGCGTGCCCCTGCTCGCCCTCGCCCCCCTGGCGGGGCAGGTGCGGTCCAGCCTCAACACCCCCGACAAGCTCAGCGTCGGCCTGACCCAGGCGGTGAGCCCGGTCGCCCGCGTCTCCCTCGGCTTCGAGTGGGACAATTGGTCGAGGCTCGGCACGGTGGGCGTCGTGTCGAAGACGCTCGGCATCACGGTCAACAACCTGCCACTTAATTACAAGGACGGGTACTATTACTCGATCGGCGGCGAGTACGACGTGAGCGAGGCCCTGACGGTGCGGGGCGGCTTCGGCTACGAGACCTCGCCCATCGACTTCAGCAACCGCTCGGTGCGCCTGCCGGACGGCGACCGCTACAGCCTGAACGTCGGCGCGAGCTACCGCTGGAGCAACCAGCTGACGCTGAATGCGGCCTACTCGCACCTCTTCCTCGACCGGTCGCGGATCCTGGCGGGCCTCGGGCGCGACTACAATGTCGGCAACATCGCCTTCGCGGGCGTGGTCGATTCGAGCGTCGACATCGTCTCGGTCGGCTTCCGCTACGCCTTCGGCGTGCCACCGGCCCCCGCCCCGGCGCCGCTGGTGCGCAAGTACTGAGGCCGAAAACCTCCCGTTGGAGGAGGGCGGACAGGCGACCCCGCCTGTCCGCCCTTCGCTTGTCCGAGCTGGCGCCCTTCGAGGGCCCCGGACCGCAGGTCGATATGAGCCGCCGCCACATCCGGGTTGTGGGCGACGTATAGGCCGTGTCGAAGAAGGCGTCCGCCTTGCGGCCCTCCCGCCAGCCGTTGGTCTGGTCAGGGATTCACCGATATCCAAGACTCGGCGATCTGCGCCGTGACTATTGAATTCTTGTGTGGCTGCCTTCGCCGCCGCGACTCAGACCGGGCGTCGCCGATTCGCGTGGCGGACGCCTATGCGCCGGAGGACGCTCCCCTCGCGGCCCCAAGCGAGCCTCTCAGTAGTCTGCCACAGGCCGCCCGATGGCAGGCGGCGGGCGAGGATTATTTCCAGGGCACATCGCGGTAGCGGGCGAAGCCGGCGGCACGCCGAGGGCCGGATCGGCTTACCGCATTCCGATTATTGCAGCGCAACAAGCACCTTGCGGTGGAAGCCGGCCGCGCTTGCAAACGGCCCAGGTTTTAAAGAATTTAGTCCTGAAATCTGGGAATCGCAAAAGCGTTCCATAGAAATTTCAAAAAAATGGGTAAAATACCCCAGGCCCGAACTTGAATTGTGCAGCGCAATCTGGCATCCGATGGCTAAGACATCGTAAATGTTGTTGTTCCCGGCTGTGCCAGAGAGGGAAGCAGTATGCTGCATCACGATCTGATCCTTGCCGTCAGCCGCTCGAGGGCAATCTCGACCGCGTCGCGGGCGAAGGGCCTCCTCGGTCTCGGCAAAGCCGTCGATCTGGCGCTCAAGCGCGCTTTCGACTTCAGTGTCGCCTTCGCGGCCCTCGTTCTTCTCCTGCCGCTGTTCGCCCTCGTCGCCCTGGCGATCTGGGCTGTCGATGGGGCGGCGCCGTTCTACAGTCATCGTCGCCTCGGTCTTAACCAAAAGACGTTCGGCTGCTTGAAGTTCCGCTCCATGCGGATCAACGGCGACGCAATCTTGCAGACGTATCTCGCCGAGAACCCGGCCGCGATGGCCGAGTGGACCGAGACGCGGAAGCTGAAGCACGATCCGCGTATCACGGTCATCGGCCATGTGCTGCGGAAGTCCAGCCTCGATGAGCTGCCGCAGCTCATCAACGTGCTGCGCGGGGAGATGAGCCTCGTGGGCCCTCGCCCGATCGTGCAGGCAGAGGTCGAGAAGTACGGCGATGCGGCGTCGGCCTATTTCGCCGTGCGGCCCGGCCTGACCGGGGCGTGGCAGGTGAGCGGCCGCTCGGATACGAGCTATGCCGAGCGGGTCCGGCTGGACCGGCACTATGTCGAGTCGCGTAGTTTCGTTGGCGACATAGTTATTATCGCGAAGACAGTTCCGGCAGTGTTCTTGGTCAAAGGCTCCTACTGATTTCGGAGTTAACGATCTTCCAATTTGCAGTTTCATCCGATTGTGTAATATCGGCGGATCGATATAATTTTCAGTGAGAGGTCACGGCGGGTCCTTGGGGCCGTTGCCGTGACTTCGGCTTTTGAACCGTCTCCGCGACGCCCGCCGGCGAATGGCGGGCTCGGCGCGTACGATGCCCCGTAATCTGGAACCGGAGGACTTCATGCGCGTCGCAATCATCCACTATTGGCTGGTGGGGATGCGGGGCGGTGAGAAGGTCATCGAGGCCCTCGCGCGGATGTACCCCGAGGCGGATATCTTCACCCATGTGGTCGTGCCGGAGATCCTCACCGAGGAGCTGCGCAAGCACACGATCAAGACCTCGTTCATCGCCAAGCTTCCGCGCGCGCCGCGGATGTACAAGTCGTACCTGCCGCTGATGCCGCTCGCCCTGGAGCAGCTCGATCTGCGCGGCTACGACCTGATCATCAGCAGTGAATCCGGCCCGGCCAAGGGCATCGTCCCGCCGGAGGGGGCGGTGCATGTCTGCTATTGCCACTCCCCGATGCGGTACATCTGGAACATGTACCACGATTACCGGGAGGGCGCGGGGCGGTTGGCCAAGCTGTCGATGCCCCTGCTGACCCATTACCTGCGCCTCTGGGACGAAAGCTCGGCCGCGCGGGTCGATCGGTTCGTGGCCAATTCCAGCACCGTGGCCTCGCGCATCCGCCGGTATTACCGCCGGGATTCGGGCGTGGTGCATCCGCCGGTGGACATCGACGCCTTCGCGCCGGTCGCGCCGGAAGAGGTCGGCGACTACTATCTGATGGTGGGCGAGCTCGTCCGCTACAAGCGGCCGGACATTGCGGTGCGCGCCTTCAACCGGACGGGGCGGCGCCTCGTGGTGATCGGCGGCGGCGAGATGCTGGCCGAGCTGCGGCAGATCGCGGGGCCGACCGTGGAAATGCTGGGCTCCCAGCCCTTCGCGCAGCTGCGCCATCACTATGCCCGCGCCCGCGGCCTGATCTTCCCCGGCGAGGAGGATTTCGGGATCGTGCCGGTGGAGGCGATGGCGAGCGGTCGCCCGGTCGTCGCCTTCGGCCGTGGCGGCGCCACCGAGACGGTGGTGGACGGGCGCACCGGCGTGTTCTTCGACGAGCAGAGCGAGGATGCCCTGATCGACGCGATCGCCCGCCTGGAGCAACTGCCCCTCGATCCGGCCGACATCGTCCTCCATGCCCGCCAGTTCAATCCGGCCCGGTTCGAGCACCAGATGCGCGAGGCCATCGCCGAGGCCTGGACGCAGGTCCACGGCCAGCCGATGCCGGCGACCGGCCCGGCGGCGGGAGAGGGCGGGGCGGTTCTGTCGAGCCGCAGGAAGCCCGCCTATGCGTAGGGCGCCACAGGCCCCGGAGCCGTCGATCTGGGTGGGTGGCCGCTCGCTCCGGGAGGCCTCCGCGACCATCGGCGCGACGCTGGTCTTGGTCCGGCGGAAACTGCCTTTCCTCGCAATCTGGGTCGCAGGCTTTGTGGTGTGCGGGGCGATCTATTCCCACGTGCTGCGCCCGGATTTCATCGCCACCACGCAAATCCTTCTCCAGCCGCGTGTCGTCGTGAACGACGGTCCCGAAGCTCTGCGGCATTTCGAGCAACTCAAGATCGATGGCGAGCAATGCGAGACCGAGTTGCGCATTCTACGCTCGGAGATGCTTCTCTACCAAGTCTTCAAGGCGCTTAAGATCAACAACAATCCTGATGTATTTGCCAAGCCGGACGGGCTTTGGTCGTTCCTTGGATCGAACGTCGATAAAGTCGTATCGATTATCGCGCCGGAGAATGATTATCTGAGGGCGTTCTACGCCTTCGCGAGCCGGATGCGGTCGCGCCGCCTGGGCCTGTCCTATGTCATCGAGATTTCGTACCGCGCACCCAGTGCGGAACAGGCGGTCCGCGTCGTCAATTCCATTGCGTCGGCCTATGCCGTTTATCGCATCAAGGGTGTCCTGGTCCGCGAACAGGGCCGTGGAGTCTATCGCCAGGAACGGCTGGAGACGCTGCAGGCCCAGCTGCTGGCCGCCGAGGCGGGGATGCGCTTCGGGACGATTCCGGACGGCAACCTGGCCGATGCCGACGTCCGCCTTCTCGGCCCAGCGGATCTTCCCCTGGGAAGTGTCTATCCGAGGATGGGCCCCATCGTCTTATTCATGGCATTATTCGGCGTGATCAGCGGTCTGTTGATCGTCATCGTGCTGCAAGACGTACCTGCGCCCGCAAGGAGACCTGCTGGCATTCCCAAGTATCTTGACCGTTCGAGGATCGCATGAGGACGTTTCTTGTGGCTTCCTGGTGGGGCGCCGTCGCCATGCTGGCCGTAGCCGGCACGGCGAACGCGGCCGAGCCATACCGGCTTGGCCCCCAGGACCAGCTTCAGATCAAGGTGTCCGATCTCCGGGCAGGGACCGGCGAAGCTTATCAGTGGCAGGCCTTCAACGGCGATTTCACGGTGGCTGCTTCGGGCCGGGTTTCACTGCCGGTGGTCGGCGAGATCGAGGCGCTCGGACGCACCACGACGGAGGTGGCTTCCGACATCGCGGACCGGCTGAAGGCCAAGGCGGGCCTTGCCACCAAGCCCGACGCCTCGGTGCAGATCGTGAAGTATCGCCCGTACTACGTGATGGGCAGCGTCGAGAAGCCGGGCGAGTACGAGTTCCGGCCGCAGCTCAGTGTGCTTCAGGCGGTGAGCATGGCCGGCGGCCTGCAAAGGGTGCCCACCGACATCCTGCTGCAATTCGTCCGCGATGCCGTTCAGGCGCGGGGCAACATCCAGGAATATTCCACGCACCGTCTGGCCCTGCTGGCGCGTCAGGCCCGGTTGGATGCCGAGATCAAGGACAAGCCTCTGGTCTTCCCGCCGGAGCTCGAATCTCATGCGAAGGAGCCGGCCGTCGCGCGGATCATGAACGAGGAGCGCCTTGCCCTCGACTCCCGTCGCGCCGCTCTCGATGCTCAGCTCACCAATCTCAAGAAGACCAAGGAATTCCTTGCCGAGCAGATCACCTCGCTGACGTCGAAAGATACGACCACCGGCGAGCAGCTCGACATCATGAAGCAGGAACTCGCTCGGATCTCCGGGCTGGTGAGCAAGGGGCTCTCGGCCATGCCTCGGCAGATCGAGACCTCGCAAACCATCGCGACCCTCGAATCGAACCGCCTCGATGTGCAGATTGCGGTGATCCGGGCGCGCCAGGACATCGCGAAGGCTGATCGTGACGCCCTCGATCTGAAGGACCAGCGCCGTAACATCGCGCTCCAGGAGGCTGCCGAAACGCGGATCAGCCTCAATCAGGCGGAGGCGCGGCTCGAAGAGGCGAAAAATCTGCTGTATCAAGCGCAGGTCCGTTCGCCCGCGACCATCATGAGCAACACTGAGGCCTATTCAAAGCCTGAATACTTCGTCCTTCGCCGGCGCGACGGCAAGGCTGAAACGATCTCGGTCGATGAGGACGATCTGCTGCAGCCGGGCGATGTCGTGCGCGTTCGCCCCCGCTTGGCGGATTCGAATGCCGCGAACGGTTCGCCGGTCATGGGCAAGGGTGCGCGCGCCTCGACCGATACCGTAAAGGACAATTGAGGCATCCGTGTCCTGGCCTGCATTTCTGCTCTGGATCCTCTTGTTGATGGCGGCCTTCGCCAGAGGGCCGGCTCTTCTCTATGCGTTGATGATCTCGGGGTCCTTCGGGACGCTACAGATGCTGCCGGGCTCCGGCGGCGGGGCAAACTTGCTGCCGCAGTCGGTCTGCGCCGTGCTGTTCGTCGCCAAGGTGCTCGCGCAGCCGGGCAACTTCACACGGGCGGTCGAGGCAGCCCTCGATCCCCGGCGCCTCGCCTTGTTTTCGGCCTTTCTCGTCTACTCTGTCGTTGGTGCACTCGTATTGCCGCGATTGTTTGCGGGGGTGTTCGAGGTCGTTCCCGTATCCGCCTTCAGTTTCGGGACGGATATCCTGCGGCCCTCTTCGGGCAACTTCACCCAGTCCTGCTATATGGCGTTGTCGTATGCCACGACGCTGTGTTTCTCGATCATCGGGCAATCGGAGGCGATGCGTGAGCATTTCCGACGGGCGCTTCTTTACGCGGCTTTGGGTCTTGTCGGGACCGGTCTCCTCGATCTTGTAACCTATACGCTTCACATCGGATCGTTGCTCGATCCGTTTCGGACGGCGAGTTATTCGCTTCTCATCGACGTCGAGGCCGACGGAGCCAAGCGCGTGGTCGGCCTGATGCCGGAGGCGTCCACCTACGGCACCGCGTGCGTCGGCATCCTGTCGCTCATGATCTTCATGCGGCCGCTCTATCGCGCGGGCAACAGCCAGGCCATGGCCCTCGTCGCGATTGCCGCCCTCTCGCTCATGAGCATGCTCTCGACGTCCGCCACCGCCATCGTCGGGATTGGCGTCATGGGCGGGGTCTACGCCTTCGATCTGCTCGCGCGGATGATTGACCCCACCAATCTGCGTCGCGCTCAGTTGAATATCGAGATCAGTCTCATCGTCGTGGTGGCGTTCGCGCTCGCGGTCAGCTTGGTGGTCAACCCAAGCATGTACGACCCGGTCGTGTCCTTGGTCGACAAGATGGTGTTCCAGAAGGCGAGTTCGGCGTCCTATGCCGAGCGCAGCCTTTGGAACCGAGTGGGGTGGGAAGCCTTCCTCGATTCCGGCGGCATCGGTGCCGGGCTCGGCTCCATCCGCGTCTCGAACTGGGCCATTTCGATCCTGGGCAGCACCGGCGTGCTCGGGGCGATCCTGATGTTCGGATTCATCGTTCAGCAGCTCGTCACGGTGTCGCGGACGGCGCCGGTCATGGCCAATCTCTTCGCCATGCTGTTGAAGATCGGGCTATTGCCGACCCTCATCATGTATCAGCTGGCGGGTACCATTCCCGACATCGGCATCACCGCCGCGGCGGCGCTTGGGCTCATCGCGGCCGCTCATACGCCGACGGGCCGAACGACGTCGTCGCGTCAGTCTTCGCCGGGGAAACTGTCGCTTGCCCAGACGCCATCGACCTCATGACGACAGTCTTCCGCGAGGTTTGTCGTGTGCGGGGAATGGGAGGAGCACGGTCCCGCGACGGATCGTGGCGTTTGGATCGCCGAGGGGATCGCAATTTCAGGACATCGGCTCCGCAGTTTTCGGAGTTGGTCTTAGTTAATATATGCCCATCTATCGCAACGGTATCTTGCGTTTCGATGGTAGGTTACTATGGGTGTAAACTAGAAATATCTTCTGAGACTTTGATGTCGCTGAGGGCCGCAAAATATGTTAATGTTCTACCCTCTCAGCCGGCGCTGTGTAAAACGGATCACGATTTTGTAAATTTACCAATCTCGAGTGTTGAATTTTTGACAAAATTACCTTTCAGATCCAAACTTGAAACTGGAGCCGGTGGGCATTTTCATGTCGGCAATTCTTGTTTCTCGTGTGTTCAACGGGGAGCCGATGTTTTCTACCGAAATGCGTGGCCTCTGCGACGACGGGTCGAAGAGCAGCCCACCTCAGGCTCCCGTGAAGCCGGCCTTCGCGATCAATGGCCGCTTCTACGGACAGCCGGTGACCGGCGTTCAGCGCTATGCCCGCGAGATCGTCAACGAAATCGACCTGCAGTTGAGCGGCCAGAACGTCGAGGGACAGCTGGTCATTCCGCCTGCGGTCAAAGCCGTGCCGAATCTGAAGTCCATCAAGGCCACGCGGGCGACGGGGTCGGACGGCTATCTCTGGGAGCAGGTGATCTTGCCCGCGCGGGCGCAAGTTCCCCTTCTCAATCTATGCAATACGGCGCCGCTGATGGTCCGGCGCCAGATTGTCTGCATGCACGACACGAACGTCTTCGACGCGCCGGACAGCTACAGCCTCGCATTCCGCACGGTCTACCGGGTGCTGCTGCCGAGTCTCGCCCGGCGCGCGGCGGTCATCACCTCCGTGTCGCGGTTCTCCGCGCACCAGCTGGCCCGACACATCGGGATCGACCCCGACTCGGTCATGGTGATGCACAACGGGCACGAGCATGTGTTCCGCTGGAACGCCGCCGCCTCGACGCTGGCAGGCCGGCTGTCGGGCCTGCGCTCCTTCGTGCTGCTGCTCGGCAGCAAGGCCCAGCACAAGAATGCCGCGTTCATCTTGCGGCAGGCCTCGGCGCTGGACGCCCTGGGGATCGATCTGGTGGTTGCGGGCGGTACCGCGGAAATCTTCGCGCACACCAAGACCGTCGAGGCCTCCAACATCCATCATCTGGGCTTCGTGACGGACGACGATCTCGCGTGGCTTTACGCCCACGCGCTGTGCCTCGCGTTTCCCTCCCGCTCGGAGGGGTTCGGCCTTCCCCTCGTGGAAGCCATGGCACTCGGCTGTCCGATCGTCTCGTCGGATCAGTCCTGCATGCCGGAGATCTGCGGCGATGCCACCTTGCTCGCCAATCCGGACGACGCCCCCGCATGGCTGGCGCACTTCAGCGCCCTCGTGTCGTCGAAGGCCCTTCAAGCCGATCTGAAGGCGAGAGGTTTGGCACGCGCCAAGCTCTTCTCGTGGCGGAACTCGGCTCAGGCCTATCTAAAACTCCTCGCTCGACTGTAATTATTCCGCCGTACCGGGCCGTTACGACCGGGGAAGGCTACCTCGCGGCCGTGACTGCCAAGCTGCGGCACGTCTGTTGCAAGCAGGGGCGGACCTGGCTCTCAGCCCATATCAGGAGGGTCCAGCAATGCCGGATGGCATGATTGCAGGCAGTGTCACCGCACGACCGCCGCGCGTTTGTGTCGGGATCGCGACCAGGGGCCGCCCGCAGCAGCTTACGGCGATGCTCGACAACCTGGCGCGGCAAACCATGCAGCCGGAACGGGTCATCGTGTGTTGCTCGGGCCCGGACGATGTCGGAGCGCTGCACGGCACCGCGAATCTTCAGATCGTCTATGAGAAGGTGGGGCTGCCGCGGCAGCGTAACGGAATCTTACGCGCGCTGCCCGAAGGGACCGACATCATCGTCTTCTTCGACGACGACTTCTACCCGGATGCGCGGTGGATAGAGACCGTCGCGCAGGCGTTTCAGAGCGATTCCTCGATCAATTGCGTGACCGGTCACGTCATCGCGGATGGCATCATCGGGCCGGGATACTCCAAAGACGAGGCGCTTGCGTGCATCGCTGGCCATGACCCGTCCACCAGCGACTGGATCCTCGAGAACGAAAGCCCCTACGGCTGCAACATGGCCTTCCGCTGCTCGGCCATCTCGGGTTTGAGCTTTGACGAGAAGCTGGTCCTGTACGGGTGGCTGGAGGACCGCGACTTCGGCGCGTCCGTCGCCAAGCGCGGGGGCCGCCACATCAGGCTCGGCCGGGCATTTGGTGTCCACCTCGGGGTCAAGGGTGGCCGTGTGTCGGGGCGCAAATTTGGCTATTCACAAGTCATGAATCCCGTGTACATGCACCGTAAGAAGACGATGACGACTTCACAGGTGATCACTCAAATCAGTCGCAATCTGGCTGCCAACTGTGTAAAGTCTCTGCGCCCGGAGCCTTACGTTGACAGGCGTGGACGGTTGATCGGCAATCTCATCGCCGCCTTGGATCTTCTGCGCTTCCGTCTAACCCCGGAACGGGCTGCCTCCCTATGAACTATAACCCTCCTCCTGTTTCTCGGACCGACGACGTGCACCAGACACCGGTTGCCGGGCTGGAGCATATCGATCTGCGCAATTCCGAGA
Source organism: Methylobacterium sp. J-067 (assembly GCF_022829465.1). GTDB lineage: Bacteria > Pseudomonadota > Alphaproteobacteria > Rhizobiales > Beijerinckiaceae > Methylobacterium > Methylobacterium litchii. The sequence goes on along the minus strand of NZ_JAKSXZ010000035.1, from coordinate 13,666 downwards.
ACGATCCGGGTGGCTCCCTCGTCGGCGACCTCATCGCGGCGATCCGCCGGAGGGCCCTGGGTCTCGGGGTGTGGATCCTGCTGTGCTTCAGCATCGGCGTGGGCTACGCGGTCACGGCACAGCCTGAATTCGTCGCAAGCGCCCAGATCGCGCTGGAGCCGAGGGTGCGCCTGCCGCCGGGTGCCGATGCTGCGGCGGCGGCTTCGGCGGCTGCCCCGCTCCTCGACAGTGCGCAGGCCGAGAGCCAGCTCCAGATCATTCGTTCCGCACGCAACCTGCGCTACGTTTTCGACACGCTCAAACTCAATGCCGACCCTGCCTACGCGGATAAGGGGCCGGGGTTGGTTGGACGGATCCTCGGTGGGATCTTCGGTCTGGTGAAGCCGGCTTCTCCGCCGTACGATCCGGACGAGGCTGCGATGCGCGCCCGCGAGATCGCCTTCCAGAACTTCTCGGATCGGGTTCAGGTCAGGCGGCTCGGACAGTCCTACGTGATGGAGGTGTCGTTTCGCGGGCTCACACCGGCCGACACGACCCGGATCACGAACTCGATTGCCGCCGCCTACATCCGCGATCAGGTCCTCGTCCATGCCGTGTCGGAGCAACGGGGGACCGAGTTCCTTCAGGGACGCATCACGCTGATCCAGGCCGAGAAGAAGGCTGCCGACGATGCGGTGGCCACCGGCGTGATCACCGACTTCCTGTTCCCCGATTCGGATGCCCGGATCGTCGGCTCCGCACTGCCTCCCCTGGCGGCGTCCTATCCGCAGACGAAGCTCATCGTCCTCCTGATGGTGACGTTCGGGTTGATCACCGGCATCGCCGCGATCATCGCCCTGCATAACTTCGATCGGAGGGTCCGTTCGCCGGCTCAGATCCGCCGGCTGCTCGAGATCGATTGCCTCGTGTCCGTGCCGCGCTTCAAGTCCGGCATGCTCAAGGACACGACGGCGCTCACGCAGCCGGATTCCGAGTTTGCCCTCGCCTTGCGCCTTCTGCGCACGGTGCTGTTCGCGGCCGGGCCAAAATCCCATCAGATTGCGATCGGACTGGTCGGGTGCGAGGGCGGAGAGGGGTGCAGCGTCCTGAGCGCCAACCTGGCGCATCTTCTCGCGACGTCGGGGACACAGCTGACACTTGTCGACGCGAACCTGCCCAAGCCCGATCTGACGTGGCGCTTCGCGCCGAGGGCGACGGTCGGCCTGGACCATCTCGTTCCCTCCTCCGTGGGCCTCGTGGACTTGCCGGAGCTGAAGGTGACATCCTCGCTGAACTTCGTGCCCGCCGTCAGCAGCCTGGCCACGGGGCGAAAGGCCGATCCGAACGCCTTCCTCGGCTCGCAGCCGATCCGTGCCGGAATGGCGCGGCTCGGCAGTCGGCGTGACCTCATCGTCGATCTCGCATCGCTCGAGACATCATCCGACGCGCAGGCGATTGGCCATATGCTGACCGGCGTCGTGCTCGTCGCGACCCTCAACCGCACGAAGCTCGATCAGCTCTCGGAAGCCATTCGTGCTCTGCGCTCGTCCGATACGAGGGTGCTCGGCATCGTGCTCAACGACCCCATGCGGTTCCGAAATGTCAGGAGACTGGCCCGTGTCACAGCATCCTCGGGAATGCAAAGCGAGCCCGAGCCGGCTGTCGAATCGTGACCAAATGCGCGTTGGCATCTTCAATGTAAAGTATAGCCCCAATCTCGGTGATGGACTTCTGTCGGAGTGTCTTGAGTCTGAGTTGGTCCGAAACAATCCTGGCTTGACGATCGAATCTTTTGATCTTGCTGGCCGTGGAAACTACGCTTCGGGGGGGCGATATCGGGAGGCGGCTCTGGGTTTTCTTCAGAGCAGCCCGGCCATGGTGCGCCAGAGTCTCGCCAGCATCATACTCAGACAGACCCTGCGCCAAATCGTGCCGGTTTGGCGCAAGCGTCTCGCCAGCATCGATGTGGCGGTGGCTGGTGGCGGCAACCTGTTCAGTGATGCCGACCTCAATTTTCCTCTCAAGATTGATGCGGCCTGCAAACTCCTGCGCGATGCGGGCATCCCCGTGTCGGTGTTCGCCGTCGGCGTTTCCGACAACTGGTCGCAGAAGGGCGAAGCCTTGTTTCACCGCGCCTTCGCGGGAACGCGGCTTCTGGAAGCCTCGGTGCGAGACACCCGCTCGGCCGATGTCTGGAACAGGCGGCTTGGACGTTGTGGCGTACCCTCGGCCCGTGTGGTGCATGACCCCGGCTTGCTGGTCGCCGCCCACGTGCCGCAGATCCGCATGGAGCGGACGACGCCCCGGATCGGGCTCGGCCTGACCAATCCGATCACCCTGCGGTACCATGCCGACGAGCAGGCGATCCGCGAGGCCGACCTGACGAGTTGGTATGTCGAACTCGTTCGTGGCTGTCTCGCGCGCGGGTGGCAGGTGAATGTTTTCACGAACGGCAGTTCGGAGGACGATGCCTATCTCGCCAGGATCCGCCCGGCCTTGGCCGCCGCTGCCCCCTCCGGTGACGAATCCCAGATCGCGTTCTCCCCACGCTTCCGCCGGCCATCGGAGCTGGCGGCCCATATCTCTGGGCTAGACTTGTTGATGGCCCATCGCCTGCATGCCAATATTGCTGCTTATTCTTACGCTGTGCCCCATATCGGATTCACGTGGGACGCAAAGGTGAAAAGCTTCTTCGGCGGTGTCGGGCGCGAGAAATACCTTTGCACCGCCGGCCTGGAGACTCCCTCCACGGTGCTGGCGCTGGCCGAGCGCTGCCTTCAGGAGGGGATCGATCCCGCGCGGCATGCCAGGATCGTCGCCGAGGCCCGCGCCGACGTTGCGACTCTCGCCACCGTGTTGAGAACGAGTTGCGGGCGGATGTCCGTTCCCCTCGGCGCGCCTTCGTGAGGCACCTGGGCAGCGCGCCGTCGCGTCCGACGCGGGTCGTCGTTCTGAATGACCGGTCGTTGGCACTCGGCGGTGCCACCGGTTTGGCCCTTCTCAGTGCCCGCTTGCTACGCCAGCGAGGGATCCCGGTCACCCTGCTTGTGGGTGATGCTGGCGAGAACGCCGCGTTGACGGAAGCGGATATCCCGGTGCACGGCCTGGGTGGTGCCACCCTGCTCCAAGCCGGTGCGGCGGCAAGCCTGCGCCGCGGCCTCTACAATCCGGCCACTCTCGACCTCGTCGCCGACTGGATCCGCCGCCACGACGATCCCGGCACGATTTATCACCTCCATACCTGGACGCAGATCCTGTCGCCTTCGGTGTTCACGGCGCTGCGGTCGGTGCAAGACCGGCTGTTCGTCAGTGCTCACGACTTCTTCCTCACCTGCCCGAATGGCGCCTATGCGCTCTATCGGCAGGGCCGTCTCTGCCCCCATGTACCCCTGGGCATCGCCTGCGTGACCACGAACTGCGACCGTCGCAGTTACACGCATAAACTCTGGCGCGTCGCCCGGCAGGCTGTGCAGGCGCGGACCTTGCGCTACGGCGACGGCAGCCCCCAGGTGCTCGCGATCCATGCGGCCATGCGGCCGTTGCTCGTCCGCGGCCGCGTCCCGGACGAGGCGATCACGATCGTGCCCAACCCGATTCAGCCGTGGAGCCCGACTCGCATCCCAGCGGAGCGGAACGGCAAGTTCGTGTTCGTCGGCCGGCTGCATAAGGAGAAGGGGCCCGATCTCGCCGCGAAGGCCGCGCGAGCCGCAGGGGTCCCTCTCGTCGTGATCGGTGACGGCCCACTCCTCGATTCGTTGAGACAAACTTATCCCGAGGTCCATTTCACCGGCCGGCAGCCACCGGACACCATTGCGCAGTTGGTTCGTGATGCCCGCGCCCTGGTGATGCCCTCGCGGTACCCGGAGCCTTATGGGCTGGTGGCCGGCGAGGCTCTCTGGAGCGGACTTCCCGTCATCCTGACGGATCAGGCATTGCTCGCCGCCGATATCGTCGGGCGTGACGCCGGGCTCGCGTGCGACCTGCACAGCGATACCGCGCTTGCCGACGCCATGAGGCGAACCATGCAGGACGATGTCCTGACGGAACGGATGAGCCACAACGCTTTCCACCGAACCTCCGATCTCGGCCTCCCTGTCGAACGCTGGATTGATGCGCTGCTGGCCGCCTATGGGACGGCCCTTCAAGGATAGGCTGCTCGGAGTTTAGCCAACGGAAGACGGTTCCCCGCAGGTTCGTTGTCAGCAGATGCAATACTATGTTACACGGATATTTCTGATTATTAATAATCGCGCTGCGGGATGATCATCGGTGTAAGAATGAGATCCTTTGTGATTGCGTTATTGGGTAAGTCGATAAGGTTGGGCAACTCGCGATATGAGCCGAAGTAGATCTATCATTAGCCTAGACATTGCGCGAGTGTTTGCCGCCGCTGTTGTATTGATTTATCATTTCCTGTTTTTCTCCTGGGTCGATATGGCGGGTGGTGGTGGCATAAGGGACGTCATCGGTGTGCCCTTGAGCTATCCGGAAGCCGTCTCTTCGACCTGGTGGGGATGGGTCGGTGTCGAGATCTTTTTTGTAATTTCCGGCTTTGTCATCAGCATGTCGGCAATCGGTAAGTCGGCATCCAGCTTTGCTGTCGATCGTATCAGTCGTCTCTACCCAGCCTTGATATTCTTCTCGCTGCTGGCGTTCTGCGTGATCTTGCAGGTCGATACCGTATCGAAGGAATTAGCGGTTCGCCGTCTAATCAATACGTTGATCCTGTGGCCGACAGGGCCTTGGATCGATGGGGTTGTGTGGACGCTCGTTACCGAGGCAATGTTCTACATTGCCATCACGCTCATCATTCTCTCCGGCCGAGGTGGCGCGGTTGAAGTCGCCGCGCGGTACGCATTGATGGTGGTGACGGCCTTCTGGATCGTCGTTCTGCTGCATGTCCTCGTCGGTTTTGGAAGTATTGGCGCCGCCTCGCTGCGGCTCGCGACATCCTTCGGCGCCCGCGTCATGCTCTTGACGACCGGGGGGTTCTTTCTGTTGGGAATGTTCGGTAACGAAATCTACCGAAAAGGTCTGTCAGCACCGCGTATGGCTTGGGTGCTGGTCTCGCTGGCCTGCTGTGTGATGGCGATCGTATCCCGGGCGATCGGAACGCACGGTGTCGTGCAGTTCCATCAGAATCCCGCCGTACCCGTCGTCGTTTGGCTGAGCTGTCTCGTTGTGTGCGTGGTCGCCATGGTGGCGGAAACGCATCGACCCCCCGGACGAAACGTCCGTGCCTTCGCGCGAACGCTCGGTCTGATGACCTATCCGCTGTATCTCGTGCACGAGATCACGGGCGGGTGGCTGCTTGGCCGTCTGGCCGAAGGCGGCCTCGGACGATGGGGCGCCGCCGTCCTCGCCGGTCTGATCGTCTTGGCGATCAGTTATGTCTTCGCGAAGTGGCTCGAGCCCTGGATCCGGCAAGCGCTCGGCTTCAACGATCTGGCGCGGCGCGTCAGACTGCGCAGCGGTTCGGGCGGCTGAAGACGCGGCGCCTCGGGCGCATGATACCCATGCGTTTCCCGGCCCTTGCGCGCCATGGTCCTCCCTTGAGCTACATCCCGCGCAAGCGGGCACCGAGCCATTGGAAGGGCGGTGGTCGCAGGATCGGCTCGGTGTGCCGAAAGCGCCTCGCTGCAATGGTTACGCTTGTTTACGAGCTCCACAACAGCTTTCGGATTCGGAGATGACAAGGCCAACCAAGTCCTGCTAGGAACGCGGCAAATCATGGGAGCCGGTAAACTTACCGGCTGGCCAGAATCGACATGCCGCCCTAGTTCGGTTTCTGCTGATGCGGCGTACGATGCAGCATTCGAAGCCTCGGAGAAATCATAGAAGAATGCCCTCACCGCAGGTCGAATATCCATGGCGGCGCATGGCGAACACCGTTCACATCCGTCGACGTGCTGTGTCGGCTGGGGCGATGCATCGTCGGCGTGTTGTATAGACGACTTCGCTCAAACAAATCCGAATATTACGCGGATAATTATGCTGGGTGGCGAGAGACTTTGAAATGAACGGCAATAGACCCACTGTTTCGATCGCCATGACGACCTTCAACGGGATGAATTATCTCGAAGAACAGTTGAGTTCCCTTTACGCGCAGGATTATGCGCCCTGCGAGATCGTCATCGGCGATGATGGCTCGACCGATGGGACGTATGAGTTCTTGCAGCATCAGCAGGCGCGTTCCCCCATCCCCATGCGGATCGTGAGCAATGCCGAGCGCTTGGGCTGGCGCGAGAATTTCATGCAGACAGCCGCGAGATGCAGCGGCGATCTCATTGCGTTCTGCGATCAGGACGATGTGTGGACGCCGGGCAAGCTCGCAAGGATGAGCGCGCTATTCGACGACAAGGCCGTGACGCTCGGCTTTCATGGCGCGTCGTTCATCGATGCCGAGTCCAAAACGATCGGAAACCTGAATGCCGATGAAAGCGGTCACGTCAGTGTTTATAAGCCGCTTGAGATTGATTTTTGGCGCCCAGTGCTCGGGTTTTCGATGGTTTTCAAGAGGGAACTGTTGAATTATAACGAATACTGGAAAATCAGTACAGACAAGCTGACACTGCAAGAGCGTGCTGCGCACGATCAGTGGTTTCTTTTCCTCGGATCTGTCTTTGGCGATGTCGTCGAAGTATCCGACCGGCTTGTGAATTACAGGCTCCATTCGAGCAACGCGATGGGTTATCGCAGCTCGCGACGGTCCTTCAAGAGCATCATCGATGCCATCAAGGCCTCGAAGCTGAAAGTCACGCAACGATGCGATGCAATCAATAATCGCATAGCTATTCTGAAAGCGATGATGGCCGATGGATCGGGGGATCGTGTTCGTCTGAGTGCTGCGCTGGCGGCCTACGAGCAGCACCTAGAGTTCAATCGCGAGAGAATGAAGCTTTATTCTGAGAAGAGAATTTACAAGAGATTCGCCAAGATTCTAAACATGGTCCGAAACAATCGGTACGCGAGTCAAACCCTTCCTTTGTCGAATGATGAAACGAGGCGCGACTACGTGATTTCCTTCCTCGGTGTCAGGTAGACTCGCTCAATTGGGGCGAACCCATCGTGCGCCGTCCGGTGCACGGCAGCCCGCAGCACAATAATCGAAGGCGTGGGGTCGTCCGGGAGACCCGATACTCCAGAAAGGCTGCCCCCTTCCCGCCGGCGTCCGTATTGCAAGGCATCGCCCGGCGGCAACGTGGCTTCATGGGCCGAACCCTCCGCCACCTTCGCTCGGCCTTGCGCTGTCAAGTGCGAGCGTATAAAAACCTGTCCCGCCAAAGATCAGTAATCGTCTGCAAGGTCAGGCGTGGCATTTAATGATTGTAGGTGGTTAATAAGACCGATTTTCGTATCTTGTACGGATACTATCGCCTGCAGGAACTTGCTTTCTAGATTTCGCCCCGGTGGGCGGGCTATGACGAGAAAATGTCCCGGCCGATGTCGGGCCGAGGCACGGCATTCGACACATTGGCTTGCGAGGGGTGCGGCACGGGATGCGCGAAGGCAACGAAGGTCACCATACGCCCGACCGCGACGATGATCCGCGTCGCGCCGCCGGCGTAGGCGAAGGAATGCCTTCCGACTCGACAGCCGATCCCGCGCGAATGGGGACGACTCTCGGCATCGAGGCGGACGCGGCGGTTGCCGCCGGAACCGTCGGTGAAACCAAACGGCTCGCAGTCAATGTCCTCGCCGGCGGCGGGGTCAACGTCATCAAGATCCTCCTCCAGCTGGTGATGCTGCCGCTGATGGCGCATCTGCTCGGCCCCGTGGAGTTCGGCATCTATGCGCTTGCGCTGCCGACGGTCGCTTTCTTCATGACACTGGCCGATGGGGGGCTCGGCGCCTCCCTTGCACGGGAATCCCTCGATTCGAGGGATGTCTGGTCCACGGCGTTCTGGTTGATTATGGCCGTGGGAATCGGGCTCACGGTCGCGATGACCGGGTGGGGCATCGTGCTGGCTTGGCTGTCGCAGGAGCCGCGGGTCAAGGGGGTGATGGCCCTCCTGTCCCTGAGCTTCCTGTTTGTCACAATCTCGGTTGTCCCCAGTGCCCGCCTGACACGCGACCGGCGGCTCGCCATGATCTCGGTTGCGGACCTCGCCGGGAATCTGGTTGGCGCGGCGGTCGGTGTCGCCCTGGCGGCATCCGGCGCGGGCGCCATGAGTCTCGCCGCGCAATACGCCACCCTCAGCCTTGTCCGCGCCTGCGTCCTGAATGCCGTCGCCTTCATGCGACCGAGTCTCGTTTTTCGGATTTCGATCCTGAAGTCGCACCTCTCGACGGGCAGCTCGCTCATGAGCAGCCGGCTCGTCGAGTTTGCCGGACGGCTTGTCGAGAATCTCGTTTTCGGCCGGCTCTTTGGGCCCGCCGCGCTGGGCACCTACACGTTCGCCAACCAAGTCCCTCGCTTCGTGTGCGAGGCGGCCTCAGGACCTCTGTGGGGGGCTCTCTACGCTTACGCCCTGCGGGAGGACGATGAGCAGATCCGCCAGACACATGCCAAGCTCGTGTATCTGCTCGCCCTGCTCCTGGCACCCGTAGCCTTGCTCGCCGCCGCGACGGGGCCCGGCTTGATCTATTTGATCCTTGGACCGACCTGGGAGGAGGCCGGGAAGGTCATGGCCGTTCTCATCCCCTTCTACGCGTTGAACGTGATCGCCACCTTGAGTGGTGCGGTTCTGCTGGCGAGAGGGGCGGGGTGGGCGATATTCTGGCTCCTCCTGTTCCTCGTCGTCGGCCGGACGGTCGCGGTGCTGCCGGGGCCCTGGGTCGGATCCGTCGGCGTGGCCTGGTGGATCGGCCTCGCCCAGGTCGTCTACACGGTGCTGACGCTGGTCGTGCTCGCGCGCAACGGCATGCCGTCGACAAACAGGTTCGTCAGGGGGATCAGAGGGCCCTTTGCCGCCGCCCTCGTGGCCGGACTTGGGTGCTACGCCGTCGTCTATTCGGCGCCGACCGACATCACGCGGATCAGTCTCGCATTGATCGTGGGCGCGGGGATCTACGTGTTGCTTCTCATCCTGCTCGAAGGGAGCCGCCTGCGGGACGACGTGGCCGGCATGATGCGCTTGATTCGCCGCTGATCCGCGAGCCCGTCTTCCCTCTCCCGGAACGGCCGGAACACGACCCCGCTTTCCAATCGTGTCGGGGGCGGTGGCGCAGCGGGCTGGTCCGGAAAGGCCATGTCATCATGAACGGACGTCATGTCTCCGGTGGATGCTTGAGCCGGCAACGCTTTGACGGTTGCAATGTACCTATTTACTCCACCGGCTTGATAGCGTAACCCGACAGTAATAATGTAATTGTCCGCGCTTCGCCGCTGCATGGAATTGTTTCGAGGAACATATTTTTCGATGAAAGTCATCCACATACTTAATCACACCAATAAATCGAACGGCCACGTGCATGCGGCAGTCGATCTGGCGTGTGAGCAGGCGAAGACCGGTCATACCGTCGCTATTGCCAGCGCCGGCGGTGATTTTGATGATTTGCTGAAAAAGAATAACGTCGAAACGAGATATCTGGGCCACCGTCGAAAGTTCTATCAACTGCCCTTCGAGGTTCTAAGCTTCTTCCGCCTGCTCCGGAAGGATCGCCCGACGGTCGTCCATGCGCATATGATGACCAGTGCCGTGTTGGCATGGCCAGCCTGTCTCGTCCTGCGCATACCGCTGATCACGACCGTTCATAATGAATTCGAGAAGAGTTCTATCCTCATGGGCCTCGGAAAGAAGGTCATCACAGTCAGTGAGGCCGTACGAAATTCGATGGCCCGGCGCGGAGTCAAAGAGAAGAAGCTTGCGGTCGTGCTGAACGGGACGATCGGCTCGGCGCGAATGCACGGTGTGGTGCGGGAACCCGAGCAGCTGCCTAAGCCCAATGTCATGTTCGTCGGCGGGCTACACCCCCGGAAAGGCCTCATCGACCTGTTCGATGCCTTCGAGATCGTCCATCGGTCCAACCCGGATTGTAAGCTTTTCATCATCGGAGACGGTCCGATGATCGGCGAGTACAAAGAGTATGTCTCTCGCCTGTCCTGCGCGCGTTCGGTCGAGTTTCTCGGCACGATTCGGCAGCCGTTCCCCTATCTGGCAGCCGCGGATATTTTCGTTCTCCCCTCCCATGCCGATCCTGCACCGCTCGTGATTTCGGAAGCGAGAGAGGCGGGTTGTGCGGTGATCGCGACGGATGTGGATGGAATTCCGCAGCTGCTGAATTACGGGAATGCCGGCATCCTCGTACCCAGCCGCAATCCGGATGCCCTCGCGAAGGAGATCGTGCGTTTGCTCGACGATCCGGAGCAGTTGGCGCTCTGGAAGGCCAGAAGCCAGAACGACATCCAGAACCTCACCATATCGCGCGTGAGTGCGGAAACAATCGAGGTCTACAAGTCGGCATTGTGAGCGCGCGGAGAATGACCGCGAACGGAAAACGCGGCGCCTGTGCCCAGCGTGTGGTTCGAAGCTCAGAGTGCAGGCCGCCAAAGCGAATGCTGGGTTGCCGTGAGGCGTTGTCTGACAAACAAGAAATTCGGAGGCCCGCGCGATTTCCCCGGGCCGCATGCGGTCCCGAGGCGGACGGCGGACGAGGGCGCCATCGCGCGGCGGCGATGCCCTGGATCGATGGGGTATGCAGCCTATGTCGAACGAGGGCATCGCACCTTTCACCATGCCACTTCACGGTGATTATCAATGAACGGTCATATTCCGATGGATCGTCCGAGATTTGTGCAGGCCGTATCGCTGGGTTTCGCGTTGCTGGTCGGCGGCGCGGAGCCCTCGTGGGCGGAGGGTAAGGCACTTGAACTTTGTCATTACAAGAAGGTCTTTGGCGACGATTTCAACGACCTGAGTGTCTCAAGGTCCAACAACGATCGGACGCGGTGGTCGGCGCATACGCCCTGGAACGGTGATTTTGGAGATGCCAAGTTCATCGATCCGATCGACATCTATGCCGATCCTGAAAAGAACGAGCCGTTCTTTGTCAAAGACGGCATACTGACGATCAGAGCGAAGAAGCACCCGAACGGCCAGTGGACATCCGGTCTGCTCTCCTCCGCCGATCCGACGACGGCGGGTTTTGCGCTGCAGTATGGATATTTCGAAGCCAGGATGAAGCTCCCGCCAGGGCCGGGTGTTTGGCCGGCGTTCTGGCTGAATGCGAACAACCACAAGGACGACAAGACGCCGTCGGTGGAAATCGACATTGTCGAATACTATGGAAAGTTCCCGAACTCATTCCATTCGGTCGTGCATGTGTGGAACAAAGAGGATGCTAAGAAGCACCGGCATGACGATTTCATCACCAAAGTGCCGGATGATAGCCTGAGCCAGGCATTCCATACCTACGGCGCCGAGGTGACGAAGGAATGGATCGTCTTCTATCTGGACCGACGGGAAATCGGAAGAAGGCCGACTCCGCCTGAGCACACCAAGCCGCTCATGTTGCTGGTCAACCTCGCCCTCGGTTCCGGATGGCCAATCGATAAGACGCCCAATCCATCCGATCTCCTTGTCGATTATGTCTATGCCTTCGCGCCAGACGACGCGAAACGTGACGAGGTCTGCAAAGACTGAAGCCATTTCCGGCGCAGTGGCCCGGTTCGGTCGCGGAGAATGCGCCGAAACAGGGTTCGTCGCGGAAACCGGGCTCTGACCGCGGTGTCCTCCCCGACGCCGCGGACAGGGCTGCGCGAGAGCGCCGGGCGGAGTGTCGGGTGGGTGGAATCATTGGTGCGCTAGGATACAATTCAAATCAAATGCAGCAAAGTTGTTGCGAATAACGGCATCAAATTTACCTATAGAAAATATGCCTCGTTCGTGTTGCATTAAGTAAAGACGTATTAAGCACAGGTTCCGAGCTTTCGTACATCGTTCCTAAAACTGTTGCGTGTGAGATGGGTCAACTCAACGGGGGTTTGCTACCGCTAGTGGCAAATTTCCTCTGAATTTGATCGATCTCAGGGGGCGCATCCGTGATTGACCTGACGGGCTACAAGCTGACGTTCGACGACGAGTTCAACACGCGCAGCATCTCGCAGACCGGCGCTGGCACGACCTGGGCGGACATCCGCTCTCAATGGCGCCTCGACGCCAATTCCGATATCGGGTTCGGGCACTCCTCGTTCGTCGATGCCGCCTCCGGTTACGACCCGTTCAAGGTCCAGGGCGGTGCGCTCTCCATCACCGCCGTCCCCGACCAGACCGCGTCGGGCTATCCCGGCAGCTGGGAATCGGGGCTGATCAGCACGAAAGGCAATTTCTCGCAGACCTACGGGTACTTCGAGATGCGGGCCGACCTTTCCAATGCGAAGGGCGCCTGGGACGCATTCTGGCTGTTGCCGGATCAGGCGGCGGCCAATCCCAACAAGCTTCCGGGTTGGCAGGAACTCGACGTGGTCGAGCACTATGGCGACAACGATAAGGGCGTCTACAGCACCATCCACACGACCGACCAGACACCCAACATTCCGTGGCAGCAGAACCGGCAGGTTTACAGCGAGACGGCGCAGGCCGACGGGTACCACACCTACGGAATGGACTGGCAGAAGGACAAGATCAGTTTCTACGTCGATGGGCAGCTCGTGGGATCGCAGGCGACGCCGAGCGACATGAACGGCCCCATGTACCTGCTGGCGAACCTCGCGACGCAGAGCGACGCAGACGCGGCCGGTACGCCGATGACGACGAAGATCGACTACATCCGGGCGTATTCCAACGCCCCGACTGCGGTGGCCGTCGCGCAAGGCACCGTTTCCGCTCCGGATGGGCAGGATCCGGGCCTCTATGGTGCCACCGCCCTCAATTCTCCCGCGCCGGTCAAGACCGTCGCGGCCGCGACACCGTTCACGGCGAGCATCGGCACGGGGTCGGACACGCTGGTCCTGAAGGTCAGCCAGGACGCCTACAACGGCGATGCGCAGTACACCGTCTCGGTGGACGGCAAGCAGGTCGGCGGCACCCTGACGGCCCATGCTTCGCACGCCTCGGGTCAGTCCGACACGATCACCGTGAACGGCGACTGGGCGGCGGGCGATCACAAGGTCAGCATCAACTTCCTCAACGATGCCTTCGGCGGCACCGCCACCACCGACCGCAACCTCTATGTCGACAGCGCCACCTACGACGGCGCGGCGGTCGCGGGCGGTAAGCTCTCGCTGCTGAGCTCGGGCGCGCAGACCGTGACCGTGCACGACACCACCGCGATCCCGGCCCCGGCCCCGGCTGTATCGACCGTGACGGCAGCCGTGACGCCGTTCACGACGAGCATCGGCACGGGGTCGGACACCTTGGTCCTGAAGGTCAGCCAGGATGCCTACAACGGCGATGCGCAGTACACCGTCTCGGTGGACGGCAAGCAGGTCGGTAGCACCCTGACGGCCCATGCCTCCCATGCCTCGGGTCAGTCCGACACGATCACCGTTAACGGCGACTGGGCGGCGGGCGATCACAAGGTCAGCATAACCTTCCTCAACGATGCCTTCGGCAGCGCCGCCACCACCGACCGCAACCTATATGTCGACAGCGCCACCTACGACGGCCCGGCGGTCGCGGGCGGTAAGCTCTCGCTGCTGAGCACGGGCGCGCAGACCGTGACCGTGCACGACACCACCGCCCTCCCGGCACCGGCCACGGCTGTCTGGACCGGCATGGCCGCCCTCACGGCGTCGACGACCGGC
>NZ_JAKSXZ010000022.1 GCF_022829465.1 Methylobacterium sp. J-067 | reverse complement strand
ATACCAGCTTGGCGCCATTCGTCGTGCTCGGTCAGCGCGTACATCGCCGCCGCTTCAAGACAGTCGATCTCCGTCTCGCAGAGATGTTCGAGAGCGGCCGTCATTACGATGGACAAGCCTAGCGCACTCACCTCTGCCATGAGGGTGTCATTGACCCACGCGGTGGCCAGCACTTGGTTGTCGCCGATGATGTCCAAGAGGAAGTCGGCGCGGTCGATCCACCGCGAACAGTTGAGAATGCCGGTCGTCCATGCTTCGACCGGTATGTCGGCCTCCATCCCAGCTACCTTAGGGTAGGCAGGCTCCTTCGGCCTCGGCAGTGGCGAGTGCGGCACGTTGTGACCGCCGTAGTTCTCAAAGCGAGGACAACCACTCAGACGCCTTGCATCCGCCACGAAACGGCAGCGCTCGGCGGCATCATGGATGCCTGCCATCACTGCGGTCCCCTCCATATCGAACAGGAAGTGATCGGGGTCGGATGATGCATCCGACGACGGCTTAAAGACCGGGACGGATACGCCATAAGCGGTCGGGAACATGCCGTAGGGATTGCGAGCGCTCATCGCTGCGCCCTCCATGTGTCGAGGACGGGATAAGCAAGCTCGGCCAGCATCGCCGCCGTCGCGGGCGGGAGGCCAAAGCGGTGGATCAGAATACAGGCTTGAAGAGGGGCGTGATCTGGCGCATATCTCTCAACGCTGACTTGCCGGAAAGCATTTGAGAGACCCGCCGTCGCCCCGCGATGCGCGGGTTTCTTCATGGCTCAAGCAGCCTCCGCCAGAGAGTTGAGATAGCCACGGATGCTGTCCGCGAGGATCAGCGTCCGCGCGCCAGCCTTGATCGCGCGAAGCTTGTCCTTCGCAATCAGGTCGTAGACGGTCGTTCGGCCAAGGCCTGTCGCATAGCAGGTCTCGGGGATCGTATAGGCAAGCTTCTCCACTGGCGTGCGCGGGTTGTCCGCGCCGCTCTGAACCGAATAGTTCATGGCTGCACCTAATGTTTGGCCGCGCCGCATTCGGGCGGGTACAGACGGATACTTGTCGGCGTGAGTTTAGGGATCAAGCAACTAAAAGGGTCACGCCTGGGTCTGACCCTTTTTCTCCTTGATCAGTGCTTTGATTTCTCGCCGGATTGTCGGCCAGCCAAAACCTTCGGTATCGGCGTCCACGCCAGCCCGCTTCCGCACGCCAGACTCTATACGCTGCGCGAACTTATCACTGTTCTTTAGAACGAGACCCTTCGCCTGTGCCTCATCCTGTATGATTGAGCGAAGTATTTTATTTTTGTTCGCTGCGGTTTCTGATCTTGGTCTATTTGCAATTTCTGAACTAATCACGCCTGCGTAACCCGCGCCATTGTGGCTGCCGACTTCAAGCATCGAGTCGACAAGGCGCATGAGACGAAACTTAAGCACCCATTTAGGGACTTGGCCGTCGTGACTAATTTCTATAAGATGCATCAGCTGATCGATAATGCGGCGAGCGTCTTTAATTCGCGCCGACATTTGCATCTTGGTTGCGGTATCAACCCTATCAGAGCGCTCAATATCTTTCGATATTGATTTTAGCCTCTTAATGATGCGCCGCGAAGCGTCGCGTTCGTCTTTCAGGCCACTACTTACGAGTGCAGCTAGATCGTACCCGTAGTCCATTTTCGAGCACTCCTAGGCTGATGCTCGGACAAACTCAGCCCAAGACGCCATCAATTCGCGCCGCTTCTCCAAGAGATCGCCGCGCCGATAGGCCCGCTCAACCTTCGACTCGACGGTATGGGCGAGCGCCATTTCGACCACCTCGGACGGGAAGTCGGTGGTCTCCGAGGCCCAATCCCGGAAGCTGCTGCGGAAGCCGTGGACGGTGATGTCCTCGCGCTCCATCCGCCGGAGCAGAACCAGCATGGCCATATTGGAAAGGGGCTTACCGCGTCGGCCGCTAGGGAAGACGTAGGTCGCATCTTGGCCCTTCATCTCCGCGAGGATGGCCAGCGCTGCTGACGAGAGCGGTACGCGGTGTTCGGCCCCGGCCTTCATCCGCTCGGCCGGGACGATCCAGATCCCAGCATCCAAATCGACCTCAGACCACCGTACCCCTAGCGCCTCGCCTGTCCGGGCCGCCGTGAGGATCGTGAAGGTCATCAGCTTTGCAGCGACGCCCGTCTGCTCGGCGAGCGACTTCATGAACGCAGGCACCTGCGCGAAGGGAAGCGCGGCGTGGTGCTCAACCTTCTGCACCCGCGACCGCTTCGGCAGCAGGTTGGCAAGGTGGCCCTTCCATCGCGCCGGGTTCTCACCGCGCCGGTAGCTATGAGTCGTCGCCCAATCGAGGATCGCTTCGACTCGGCCGCGCACCCGCGTTGCTGTTTCGGCCTTCGTCGTCCAAATCGGCTGCAGCGCCTGCATCACCAAGCCGGTATCGACGGCCGCGACGGGAAGATCGCCGAATATGGGAAAGGCGTAGGCTTCGAGCGTCGCCGTCCACTGTGCCGCATGCTTCGCGTTGCGCCAGCCGGCCTTATGCGCCTCGATGTATCGCTCGGCGCAGGTTCGGAAGGTGATTGCCTTCGCGGCCTCAATCGCCGCGTCCTGGCGCTGGCCGCGCCGCATCTCGATAGGGTCGATGCCTTCGTAGCAGAGCTTGCGACAGGTCAGTGCCTTGTCGCGTGCCTCAGCCAGCGTGAACGTGCCTGCCGAGCCGAGCCCCATCTCACGCGACTTGCCGCGCAGCGTGAAGCGGAAGATCCAGCTTTTCGAGCCCTTACTCGTCACCTGAAGCCAAAGGCCGCCGCCGTCCCCGTACATGCCGGGGGTCTTCAGCTTGGCGACCCCAAGGGCGGTGAGCTTGCCAGCCATGTCTAGTTCACCCACGCGGCTACCCACATGGCAGTCGCGAATTTGGGCGAACGCGTGCGAACCCCGGCGGTTCCCCGCCGTGGTGAAAACACTGTGATTTCCGGGGTTTAGCGGACGCTGGCGAACTTCAGCGAACGGGTAACTGGCGGAGAGGGGGGGATTCGAACCCCCGATGGGCTTGCACCCATGCCGCATTTCGAGTGCGGTGCATTCAACCGCTCTGCCACCTCTCCAGCCCAGCTCGGACAGGACACCAGGGTGCCCCAACCGGAACCGTGCGCCGCCGAGACGGGGTCGGCACGGGGCGCGACCGTCGAACTCTGCGGATAGGCGCTCATAATCGCCCGGGGCGCCGAGGGCAAGGGCTTGGTGCGCGGGTTCCGTCCCGAGTCTCGGCGCCGCAAGGCGGAGCCCCCGGCGGGGCTGGCCGGTTGCTGTCGGCACGGGATGCGGGAGGCGGCGATGGAAGCGGTGCTGGGCAAGAGCCACAGCCGGGTCGAGGGGGCCGCCAAGGTCACCGGCACGGCCGTCTATGCCTCCGATACCCCTCGGCGGGACACCGGGGCCGCGATGGCCCATGCCGCCCTCGTCACCAGCACCATCGCCCGGGGGCGGATCGTCGGGTTCGATCTCGCCGCCGCGCATGCGGTGCCGGGCGTGCTCGCCGTGTTCTCCCATCGCGAGTGCGCCGGCCGCGTCGCCCCCGTGACGCACCTGATGGCCGGCGGCTACGTCAACTCCTCGCACCGGCCGCTCGACTCCGATGCGGTCGCCTATGCCGGGCAGATCGTCGCCCTCGTGGTCGCCGAGACCTCCGAGGCCGCCGCCGCCGGGGCCGCCGCCGTGCGGGTCGCCTACGACGAGGCGCCGGCGTCCGCCGGGTTCGATGCGCCCGGCGCCGAGACCATCCGCCTCGCCGACCTGAAGGCTCAGCACGAGGATGTCCGCGTCGGCGATGCGGAGGCGGCGCTGGGGGCCTCGGCCCACCGGATCGAGGCGCGCTACGCCACGCCGATCCAGCACCACAACCCCATCGAGTTGTTCACCACCCGCTGCGCCTGGGAGGGCGACCGGCTCACCGTGCACGAGCCGACACGTTACGTCGGCGCCGTGCAGCATGGGCTCGCGGCCCAGCTCGGGCTCGATCCGGCCAACGTGCGCGTGGTCTCGGGGCTGATCGGCGGGCATTTCGGCTCGAAATTCGCCCTGTCGCAACACACGGCCCTCGTTGCGCTCGCCGCGCGGCACCTCGGGCGACCGGTCTCGCTGGTGCCGACGCGGCGGCAATGCTTCACCATCGCCAATTACCGGCCGGAATCGCGCCACGACATCCGCCTCACCGCCGATGCGGAGGGACGCCTCACGGCTCTTGTCCATGAGGCCGAGGTGGTGACCTCGCGCTTCGATCCCTTCGCCATGGAGGGCGCCGACGTCACCGCGAGTCTCTATGCCTGCCCAGCGATCCGCACGGAGGAGCGGGCGGTGCGGGTGGACCGCAACACGCCCGGGCCAATGCGGGCGCCGCCGGAGGTGCCGTATCTCTTCGCCCTCGAGAGCGCGATGGACGAGATGGCGTGGCGCCTCGGCCTCGATCCGATCGAGCTGCGCCGCCGCAACGACACGGCGCGCGATCCCGTCAGCGGCAAGCCCTTCACCTCGCGCCCGCTGATGGCCTGCTTCGAGGCCGGGGCGAAGGCCTTCGGCTGGGAGCGGCGCCTGCCGCGCCCCGGCGCCATGCAGGAGGGGCCGTGGCGGGTCGGCCTCGGCTGCGCCACCTCGGTGCGCCCGGTGAAGATCGCCGCCGCGACGATCCGGGTCCGCCGCAACGCCGACGGCACGGTCGAGGTCGCCACCGCCCACCACGAGATCGGCAACGGCATCACGACGCTGCTGGCCATGGGCGCCGCCGAATGGCTCGGCGTCCCCGTCGAACGGGTGAGTGTCCATCTCGGCGACACCGATCTGCCGCCGGCCGGCATCTCCGGCGGGTCGAGCACCACCACAAGCCTGATGAACGCCCTCTCCCTCGGCTGCGCGCAGTTGCGCGACAAGCTCGCCAAGGCGCCGGAGGGAGAGGCGGTGGAGGTCGTGGCCGCGTTCGTGCCACGCGGCAGCAAGCCGGATGCACTGAAGGCGTTGCGCGAGGGCCATATCGGCCTGACCCTGCCGGACGATGCCCTGTCGTGGGCCTTCGGCGCGCAATTCGCGGAGGTGCATGTCCATGCCGAGACCGGGGAGATCCGGGTGCCCCGGCTCACCGGCGCCTTCGCGGCGGGGCGGGTGCTGAACCCACTCACCGCCCTCAGCCAGTTGAAGGGCGGGATGATCTGGGGCCTCGGCTCGGCCCTGCTGGAGGAGACGGTGCTCGACGGGGCGGCCTACCGCAACCCGGACCTCGCCGAATACCTCGTGCCAACCAGCGCCGACGCGCAGACAGTGGAGGCCATCCTCGTGCCGGACCCGGACGAGCGGGTGAACCCGCTCGGCGTGAAGGGCCTCGGCGAGCTGGGTGTCATCGGGGTGAACGCGGCCATCGCCAACGCAGTGTACCACGCCACCGGGCACCGTCAGCGCAGCCTTCCGATCCGCATCGAGGACATGATCGCCTGAAAACGACCGCCCGCGTCGGAAAGTCCCGCCCGAACGGCAGCTTGCGCCGTCGTTCTGTCGATATTCAGGCCGATGCCGCTACCCAAAGTTTGACCGGCCGCCCGGTGCAAGGCATCGCGGCGGCGGCATGGGGGGATCGATCGGTCGGCTTCCGGCGATGCGCCGGGGGTGCGGGGTCTTCGCCCTGCGCCGATCGTTCCGTCCCACGGCGCCCGCCCGGTTGGTGCGCCGCATGCCCGCCTCGGTCGAGTATCCGCGCCCATGTCCCACAGCGCCCTTCCTGACCGCGACCCGCCCGCCGCCTCGCCCCTGCGCGAGGCGTGGCATGGGGCGCCGCGCGCCCTCATGGGGCGCCGCCTCGCCCTGGCCGTGCCGAGCCTCGCCACCGCCGCGGCCATCGCGTGGCTCGCCTCGCATGTCTACCCGGCGGTGGATGCGCTCTCGACGGCGGTGCTCGTCACCTTCTCCCTGGTCCTGGGCTGGCACGCCTTCACCGCCTGGCAGTACCTCTACGGCTTCCTCGCCGGCCTGTTCGGCGACCGGACGATCTCGGCGCTGGAGCGCGCCTCCGAGGCGGCAGGCCCCCTGCCGCAGGGCGCGGGGCGGACGGCGGCCATCGTGGCGATCCATGCGGAGGATGCGGTCGCGGTGTTCGCCCGGCTGCGGGTGATGGCCCGTTCCCTGGCGCGGGAGGGCACGGCCGACATCGACATCTTCGTCCTGTCGGACACCCGCGACGGCGCCATCGCCGCCGTGGAGGAGCACGAATTCGCCCGCATCCAGGCCTGGGCGGCGGCGGACCCGGCCCTGCCGCGCATCCGCTACCGGCGGCGCCGGGAGAATGTCGGGCGCAAGGCCGGCAACGTCGCGGAGTTCTGCGCGAGCCACGGCCAGGACTACGCCTTCATGATCGTGCTGGACGCCGACAGCCTGATGACCGGTGCGGCGATGACCCGCCTCGTCCGGCTGATCCAGGCGAGCCCGAAGGTCGGGCTGATCCAGACCGTCTCCTACGCCGCCGGCCGCGACACGCTGTTCGCCCGCGTGCAGCAATTCGCGGTGCGGCTCTACGCGCCGCTGGCCCTGCGCTGCCTGGAGACGTGGCAGGGGCCGGAGGGCAGCTACTGGGGCCACAACGCGATCCTGCGGATCGAGGCCTTCGCTGCCCATGCCGGCCTGCCGGTGCTCCCCGGCCGCGCGCCGCTGGGCGGCGAGATCCTGTGCCACGACATCGTGGAAGGCGCGCTGATGGTCCGCGCCGGCTGGGAGGTGCGCCTCCTGCCGGAATTCGGCGGCACCTGGGAGGAGATGCCGACGAACCTCATCGACCTGCTCGGCCGCGAGCGCCGCTGGTGCCAGGGCAACCTGCAGCACCTGCGCGTGCTGCCCTGGAAGGGCCTGCGTGGCGCGAGCCGCTGGCACATCGTGGTCGGCATCCTCTCCTACGGGGTGCTGCCCCTCTGGATCGCCTTCCTCGGCCTCGCCGCGTGGCAGGCGGCCCGCAGCGGCGATCTCGGCCTCCTGGCCTACGGGCTCGGCGGCGCGGGCCCGGCCGCCCACGCCCTGGCGGCGCTCGCCGTCGGGGTGCTGGCGGCGCCGAAGGTCCTGAGCCTCGTCCACGTGCTGGCCTCCCGCGAGCGCCGCGCCGCCTTCGGCGGCACCGGCCGGCTTCTCGCCAGCGCGGCGCTGGAGCAGGCCGTCTGGGTGTTCCTGTGGCCGGTGATGACCCTGTTCACGGCGGGCGCCGTCTGCGCGACCTTCCTCGGCAAGGTGGTGCGCTGGGAAACGCAGGCCCGCGACGACCGGCAGGTCTCCTGGGCCGAGGCGTTCCGCCTGCAGGTGGATGCGGTGGTGGTGGGCGCCACGATGCTCCTCGGCCTCGCCTGGGCGGGCAACCTCTGGCTCGGCCTGTGGCTCGCCCCCGTCGCCCTGGCGCTCCTGACCAGCCCGGCCCAGAGCGTTTGGACCAGCCGCTCCGACCTCGGCCGCGCGGCGCGGGCGCGGGGCCTGTTTCTGACGGCGGACGACACCGCCCAGGCGCCGGAGCTGGCGGAGCTCACGCAGATCCGCGGCATCCCCGCCGGCCCGACCCGCACCGCCGCCCGCGAGCCCGCCGTGTGGATCCCCGCCGCCGACGAGGTGTGAAGTTCGGCAGAGCGCACGAAGCAGTCATCGCCACACTTGCAGCAACCTTATGGCCACACTGCCACAGTGTTGCCATGACATCACGGCGGCGGCGGAATGGCCCGGGGCATGGGTTTCAGGCTTGGCTTTGAGGCCGGAGCGTTTAGGCCTTGGTGAGGATCGGCACGGCATCGTGTCCGCCAGCGTTCCCGCGTTCTCCGTAATCTTTACGCCTGCCCTCGTGAGGCTTTGATGCGTCGCTTTATTCCCGCCCTCGCCGGCCTCGCCGGCGCGGCCGTTCTCGCCGCGCCCGCCTTCGCCTACGAGATCGATCCGCTGACTCGCCAGCCCATCGACAACGTACTGACGGTGCGCGTGCGGCCCCAGGGCACCGAGCCGGCCGCCGTGCCGGTGGTCAACACCGCGCTCACCACCGCCGACCCGCTCCAGCAGAGCGCGGCCGTCCCGCAGATGTCCGCGATCCAGCGCGAAACGGTGGCCTATGACGGCCCCTACGGCGCCGGAACCATCGTGGTCTCCACCGCCGAGCGGCGCCTCTACTACGTGCTCGGCGGCGGCCAAGCCCTGCGCTACGGCGTCGGCGTCGGCCGTCCTGGCTTCACCTGGGGCGGCGTCCAGACCATCACCATGAAGCGCGAGTGGCCGGATTGGCGCCCGCCGGCCGAGATGATCCGCCGCCGGCCCGATCTGCCGCGCTACATGAAAGGCGGGGTCGAAAACCCGCTCGGCGCCCGCGCCATGTATCTCGGCGGCACCATGTACCGCATCCACGGCTCGAACGAGCCGGAGACGATCGGCACCGCCGTGTCCTCGGGCTGCATCCGCATGACCAACGAGGACGTGATGGACCTCTACACCCACGCCAAGGTGGGCACGAAGGTCATCGTCCAGCGCTGATCCGCGCCACGCGGAACGGAATCAGGGGCCGGCGGCGACGCCGGCCCTTTTCTTTTGGGCGCGTCAGCCGCCGACCCGCTCGATCACCGCCGGGCGGTGCTCCTGCGGCTCGCCCATCCGGTAGGCGGCGCGCAGGGCCGCCTCGGCCCGGTCGGCACCCGCCTCGTTCGCCGCGTGGACGATCCCGAGCAGGCCCCCCGCATCGCCCGGCCGGGCGAGGTCGGTGAAGCCCACCGCCGGGTCGATGCCGTCCTGCGGCCGGGTGCGCCCGCCGCCGAGAGCGATCACCGCGAGCCCGATCTCCCGTGTCGCCACCGAGGCCACCGTGCCCGGCGCCTCCACCCGGCGGCGCACGGGCGCGGCGGGCAGATGGGCGTCCGGCCTGTCGAGGAGATCGGACGGGCCGCCCAACGCCGCGACCATCCGGGCGAAGCGCTCCGCCGCGCGGCCCGAGGCGAGGGCGTCCTCCAGCCGCGACGCCGCCTCCTCGCGGGTCGCGGCGAGGCGCCCCAGCACCAGCATCTCGGCGCCGAGCGCCAGGGTGACGGCGTGGAAGCGCGGCTCCCGCCGCCGGCCGGTGAGATACTCGACGGCGTAGGCGACCTCGCGCGCATTGCCGGCGGCCGAGGCCAGCGGCGCGTCCATGTCGGTGATGAGCGCCGTCGTCGGCAGTCCGGCGCCGACCGCCACGGACACGATGCTCTCACCGAGGGCGCGGGCCTCCGGCAGCCCTTCCATGAAGGCGCCCGAGCCCTGCTTCACGTCCATCACGAGCCCGCCGAGCCCGGCCGCGAGCTTCTTCGACAGGATCGAGGCGGTGATCAGGTCGAGGGATTCGACCGTGCCGGTCACGTCGCGGATGGCGTAGAGCCGCTTGTCGGCGGGCGCCATCCGCGCGGTCTGGCCGATGATGGCGCAGCCCACCTCGGCCACGACCCGCCGGAACAGGTCGGGATCGGGGGCGACGTCGTAGCCGGGGATGCTCGCGAGCTTGTCGAGGGTGCCGCCGGTATGGCCGAGGCCCCGGCCGGAGATCATCGGCACGTAGCCGCCACAGGCCGCCACCATCGGCGCGAGCGGCAGGCTCACCGTGTCGCCGACGCCCCCGGTCGAGTGCTTGTCGAGGACGGGCCCCGGCAGGTCCCAGGCGAGCACATCGCCGGACTGGGTCATGGCCCGCGTGAGGGCGACACGCTCCGGCACCGACAGCCGGCGGAAGAACACCGCCATGGCGAAGGCCGCCGCCTGCCCCTCCGTCACGGACCCGCCCGTCAGGCCCCGGATGAAGGCGGCGATCTCGTCCTCGGAGAGGGTGCCGCCGTCACGCTTGGCGCGGATGATCTCCTGCGGCAGGCGCATCCTCAGCCCTCCCGCACCTGCATCAGCACGCCGAACAGGTTGCTCGCCCCGAGCCGGAAGGTCGCGGGCCGCGCCCAGGCAGGGCCCATCGCCCGGTCGGCGAGCGCCAGATAGGTCCTGGCGTCGTCCAGGGTGCGCAGGCCCCCGGAGACCTTCACCCCCGCCGGCCGGCCGGAGGCCAGGACCGCATCGAGGAGGATGCGCGCGGCCTCCGGCGTCGCCGAGACCGGGCTCTTGCCGGTGGAGGTCTTCAGGAAGTCGGCCCCGGCCGCGAGCGCGAGGTCGGCGGCGGCGCGGATGGCGGCGGGACTGCGCAACTCGCCGGTCTCCAGGATGACCTTGAGCAGGGAATCGGGGCAGGTCTCGCGCACCGCCTCGATCACCTCCCGGGCCACCGCCTCGTCCCCGCGCAGGACGGCGCGATAGGGCAGGACGAGATCGATCTCCCCGGCCCCGTCGCGGCAGGCTTCGGCGGCATCGTCGGCCGCGCGGGCGGAATCCTCGTCCCCGGCGGGGAAGTTGATCACCGTCGCGATGCGGATTCCCGTGCCGGCCAGCGCCTGCGCGCCCCGCGCCACGAAGGAGGGCCAGACGCAGATCGCGGCAACACCTCCGGCGCGGGCATCCCGGCACAGGGCATCGACCTTCGTCTCGGTGCAGGTATCGCTGAGATCGGTCAGGTCCAGCAGGGCGAGCGCCCGCGTGGCGACGGCGCGGGATTCGTCGGTCGTCATGGGGTCTCTCCCGGCTCGGGCAGGGCGGCGGCGAAGGCGCGCACCAGCCGCGTGAGGTCTCCGGCGGCGGCGGCGGCCACCGCCTTGGTTTCGGCGTGGTGGGGCGCACCGCCCGCGATCCCCGCCGCGAGGTTCGTGACCGCCGAGACGGCCACGACCGGCAGGCCGAGGAAACGGGCGAGGATGGTCTCGGGCACGGTCGACATGCCCACGAGGTCGGCCCCGAGGATGCCCGCCATGCGCACTTCGGCCGGGGTCTCGAAGCTCGGGCCGGAGAACCACGCGTAGATCCCCTCGGCGAGCGGGATCCCCTCCCCCCGCGCGGCGTGCGCGAGCCGCGCGCGCAGGGCGGGGTCGTAGGCGTCGGTCATCGGCACGAAGCGGGCGTCGCTCGTCTCGCCGATCAGCGGGTGGAGGCCCGACAGGTTGATGTGGTCGGTGAGCAGGGCGAGCCGCCCTGGCCCGACCTCCGGCCGGAGCGAGCCGGCGGCGTTGGTCAGGAACAGGCAGCGCGCCCCGAGGTCGCGGGCGCAGGTCAGGGGCAGGCGCATCACGGCCGGATCGCCGGCTTCGTAGGCGTGGGCGCGGCCCTCGAAGACCAGTACCGGCCGGCCGCCGATCCGGCCCCGGTGCAGCCGTCCGCGATGCCCGCTGACGCCCGCCCCCGGAAAGCCGGGAATCACCGCGTAGTCGAGGCTCGCCGCGTCCTCCAGCCCCTCGGCCAGCGCCCCGAGCCCGGTCCCGGCCACGATGGCGCAGGCATACGGCCCCTGGAAGCCGGCCTCTCGCAGGGTCGCGAGGGCATCGCCCGTCACGAGAGGGTCTCGGGGCCGAAGGAGGCGGGAAGCAGGGCGTCGAGGGTGTGGCGGGCGAGCACCCCGCCCGGCCCGGCGGCGAAGACGGGCGTCTCGGGCCCGGCGAATTCGCGGATGCGCTGGCGGCAGGCGCCGCAGGGGGTCACGGGCACGGCCCCGTCCGCGCAGACGAGGATCGCGGCGATCCGCCTGCCGCCGGCGGCGACCATGGCGGCGATGGCCCCCGCCTCGGCGCAGGTGCCGACCGGATAGGCCGCGTTCTCGACGTTGCAGCCGGCATGGAGGGCGCCGGTCTCGTCACGCAGGGCCGCGCCGACGCTGAACCGGGAATAGGGCGCGTAGGCCCGTCGGCGGGCGGCCAGGGCCGCCTCGAATAGGGCACCGAGCCCTTCGTCTTCCGATCCCGCCCGCATGGCCCGTGTTTCGCACCAAGCGGGCTGCTCTGTCGAGGGCGCTCAGCCCCCGAGCAGGTTCGCCGCGCGCTGCAGCACCGCATCCCGCAGGGGGCCGCTCACCGCATAGGCGTTGCCGCCGGAGGTCCAGGCGAGGACGCGGCCCTCGGCGGTGTCGCCGAGCATGGCCGGGCCGGAGCGGCCGTCGGCGCGGGTGGCGAAGAGGGAGACCTCGCCGATGGATTCCGCCTCGAACGCGACCTCGATGCCGGTTCCGTGCCGGGACGGGAAGACCTGCAGGTCGCGGACCCGCCAGCCCTCCGGCAGGGGCGGCAGCTCGACCCCGGTGGCCCGGCGTAGGCGGTCGCGGTCGTAGGACGCCGCGTCCGCCGCCGTCACGAGGCGCAGATGCGCCACGGCGCGGGCTTGGCGCGCGTCCTCCACGAGGCTCGCATCGATGGGGGAGGCCAGCGTATCCGGCACGCCGAAACGGCCGATCTCGTCATGGGCGAGCCAGCCCGCGCCGACCAGCACGGCGATGGCCGCCGCCCGCTTCATCCGGGAGGCGACGCGGCCCCAGCGGAGGGAACGGTCGAGCCGCCGGGCCAAGGCGAAGTTGCGGTCCGGGCCGGGGCCGAGGCGTTCGCGGAAGCTGGCGCGCAGGGCGTCGCGGTCGTGGAAATCCGCCATGACGCGGGCCGCCGCCTCGGGATGGGCGGCCAGATGGGCCTCGATCTCGAGGCGGCGCATCGGGTCGATCTGCCCATCGACGAAGGCGATGAGATCGCTGTCTGTGATCGGATCGATCATCGGTGACATCCTAAAGTCTGCCGGTCTCCCGTCCGGCGTGACGGGCTCCCGGAAAGGGGGCGGGCGCAGCGCCCCGAGTCACGAATCGCCCACGGCCCGCCGTGGGGCGCCGTTGCCGGTGACGAGCCGCAGCGGCGGACGGGCCGGTCGGGCCGGGCCCGGCGGATCGTCCGCATCGCGGCCGAGACGCGTCCCCTCCTCGAAGGCGCGCAGGGCGGCGCGCCCGCGCCCGAGGCGGGACATCAGCGTGCCGATGGGGATGCCGAGCACGGCCGCCGCGTCGGCATAGGCCATGCCCTCGATGGTCACGAGGTGGAGCGCGGCGCGCTGCTCTTCCGGCAGGGTGGCGAAGGCTTCGCGGATCTGCGCGAGCCGCACCTGACCCTCCTGGGCGGGCGGGCTCGTCTCGTCGTGCATCCGCACGAGGGCGTCGGCGTGACGCACCTCGACCTGGCGGCGGCGCTGCTCGTCGATGAAGACGTTGTGCAGCACCGTCATCATCCAGGTGCGCAGGTTGGTGTTGGGGCGCAGCGTCCCCTTCGCCTCCAGGGCGCGCACCAGGGTGTCGTGCACGAGGTCGTCGGCCTTCAGGGCATCCCGGGTCAGCGCACGGGCATAGCGCCGGAGCGGCACCAGAAGGTCGACGATGTCCGGTAGGGCGTTCTTATCGGGCATGTGAGGTGAACGCCGCAGGGTCCGGGATTAATCCCGGCCCTATTGATAGGCCTCGCGCAGGTTGATGGTGCAGGTCTGGCCGACCTGCTCGAAATGCTGGCCGAGCCAGGCCTGGGCCGCCGCCCGCCCCTTGTCGCGCAGGCGCAGGAACACCTTCCAGCGGGCGTCGAGCTTCGAGGCCGCGTTGTAATCCTCCAGGGCGTCGGTGCCGTCGATCCGGTGGATCAGCACGCGCTCGTATCCGTTGCGGCCCAGCGTGCCCTCTTCGATCAGCCCGTCCACGAAGTCGATGGCCCGCAATTCGCGCATCAGGTTGGCGTTGAAGGTGATCTCGTTCAGCCGGTCGCGGATCTCGGCCTCGGTGCGCGGGGTCTCCCGCCGCTCGACGGGGTTGATCTGCACGAGCAGGATGTCGCGGGTCCGCGCGCCCCGGTAGAGCGGGTAGAGGGGCGGATTGCCGAGGTAGCCGCCATCCCAATAGGGCACGCCCTCGATCTCCACCGCCTGGAACACCGTGGGCAGGCAGGCCGAGGCCATCAGGTGATCGACGGTGAGGGTGTCGCGCTCGAACACGGCGAGCTTGCCGGTCCAGACATTGGTCGCCGACACGTACACCCCCGCCGTCGGCGCATCGCGCAGGCGCTCGAAATCCACCTGCTTCGCCAGGGCCTTGCGCAGCGGGTTGATGTTCAGCGGGTTCGACACGTAGGGGCTCGGCGTCAGCGCTTTGAGCCAGAACTCGGCGACGGGGTTGCCCTTCCACAGGTTGAGCAGGCCCGAGACCATGTTGCGCTGCGTCGGGCCGAGGTCGCCGTCGAGGCTCACCTCCCGCCAGAACTGCTCCAGCGCCTCGCGGGCACCGTCCGGCCCGCCCTTGACCCAGCCATCGACCATCACGACGGCGTTCATCGCCCCGGCGCTCGCGCCGGTCAGGGCCTCGAAGCCGAGCCGCCCGTCCTCGATCAGGGCATCGAGCACGCCCCAGGTGAAGGAGCCGTGCGCGCCACCGCCCTGCAGGGCCAGCGCCACCGTCTTCTCGGCCTTCGGGCCGGCGAGGACGTGGCCCGCGAAGCGCGCGGTCTCGGGGGCCACCATGTCCGGCGAATGTTCGGGGACGGCGGTGACGGGGTTGTGCGGCTGGGCGCCGTGGGGATGCTCGCTCATGTTGGCCTCCTTTCCTGGCCTGGGAAGATCGGGGGGACGCGCGCCGGCCGCAACGGGCGTTTTTGCAATGCAGCAATCCGGCACCGAACGCGCGACGGCGGGCGCGGTTCATGCCGGAAGGTGCGCCAGGGCACGGGTGAAGCCCCCGCGCTTGTCAGGATCGCCGGTTTCGCCTGGCCCTCCCGAGGCCTATGGAAACAGGGGAAAGGCCCCGCGCCGGCGGGCCGCATGGAGGAAACAATGGTCGCCTCGATCGCCCTGCCGCGTCTCATGCGCGTCGGCGCCGGAGCCTCCCGGCTCCTGCCGGAGGTGCTCGGCCAGCTCGGCCTGTCCCGTCCCTTCGTCGTCACCGACCCGTTCCTCGCCGGCAGCGGCGCGGTGGAGACCCTGACCGAGCGGCTCGCGGCCGGCGGGGTGAAGGCGCGGATCTTCTCCGAGACGGTGCCCGACCCGACGGTGACCTCGGTCGATGCGGCGCTGGCGGCGCTCCAGCAGGGCGATTACGATTGCGTCGTCGGCTTCGGCGGCGGCTCGCCGATGGACACGGCCAAGGCGGTGGCGGTGCTGGCCCGGCACGGCGGCCCGATGCGCCGCTACAAGGCGCCCCACCTGCAGGAGGAGGCGGGCCTGCCCATCGTGGCGATCCCGACCACCGCCGGCACCGGATCGGAGGCGACGCGCTTCACCATCGTCACCGACGAGGCCAACGACGAGAAGATGCTCTGCATCGGCCTCGCCTACCTGCCGGTGGCGGCGCTGGTCGATTACGAGCTGACGCTGACCAAGCCCAAGCGCCTCACGGCCGACACGGGCATCGACGCCCTGACCCATGCCATCGAGGCCTATGTCTCGCGGCGGTCGAACCTCTTCTCGGACGGGCTCGCCCTGCAGGCGATGGGGCTGATCGCCCCGAACCTGCGCCGGGTCTGGACCGATCCCGGCGACCGCGCCGCCCGCGAGGCGATGATGCTCGGCGCGACCCAGGCCGGCATCGCCTTCTCGAACGCGTCCGTGGCGCTGGTCCACGGGATGAGCCGGCCGATCGGCGCGCATTTCCACGTGGCGCACGGCCTGTCGAACGCGATGCTGCTGCCGGCGGTGACGGCCTTCTCGGCCCCCGGCGCCATCGACCGCTACGCCGCCTGTGCCCGGGCGATGGGGGTGAAGTGCGGCCCCGGCGACGAGGCGGCGGCCTCGGCGCTGGTCAACGAGTTGCGCGCCCTCAACGACGACCTCGACGTGCCGAGCCCGCAGGAATACGGCCTCGACGCCGCGAAATGGAACGCGCTG
This sequence comes from Methylobacterium sp. J-067, assembly GCF_022829465.1. GTDB lineage: Bacteria > Pseudomonadota > Alphaproteobacteria > Rhizobiales > Beijerinckiaceae > Methylobacterium > Methylobacterium litchii. Next base: position 63,950 of record NZ_JAKSXZ010000022.1, on the reverse strand, counting down.
ATCCCCATCATGGCCGAGCAGGCCCTGGCCTCGGGCTCGCCGGGCAACAACCCGCGCGTGCCGAACGCGGAGGAGATCGCCGCCCTGTACCGGGAGGTGTGGGCGGGGTAGCGGGGTCCGAGGCAGCGCGCTATCCTTGGTATTACCTTTCGATACCGAGGAGCGAGTCGATGCCCGCCACGCGCCCCGTCGCCGTGAAGCTGGACGTCGAGGTCCATGCGCGGGTGCGTGAGCTCGCCAAGGCTCAGAACCGTTCCGCGCATTACCTGATGCGCGAGGCCATCACCGAATACGTCGCCCGCGAGGAAAAGCGCGAGGCCTTCCGGCAGGAGGCTGTTGCCGCCTGGGCGACTTATGAGGCGACAGGGTTGCACCTGACCGACCGCGAAGCCGATGCCTGGATGGCGCAGCTCGAGGGCGGACAGGACGTCGAGCCGCCGGAATGTCACGACTGATCTGGTCGCCGGAGGCGCTCAAGGGCGTCCAGCGCTGCTACCGCTTCCTGGCCGACAAGAATCCCGCGGCCGCGACGCAGGCAGTGCGCGCCATCCGGGACGGGATGCGGACCATCCAGGCCCACCCGGCGGCGGGGCGCCCTGTGGCCCATCTCGCCCCCGAATTTCGCGAATGGCTGATCCCCTTCGGATCGAGCGGCTATGTCGCCCTCTATCGGGCGGACGGCGAGGGGATCGTGGTACTGGCGGTCAGGCACCAGCGGGAAGCCGGGTACGCCTAGGGGCACACCCTCGGCGTCATTGCTTCGCGTGGCTCGCAATGACGCCGAGGGTTCAAGACCTTCTACTTCCCCGCCACCAGCGGGCAGCCGCTCTCGGCTTCGGTGGCGTAGGCCTCCTTCCCGGGGATGGTGGAGACCAGCTTGTAGAGATCCCACTCGCCCTTCGAATCGGCGGGCTTCTTGATCTCGAACAGGTACATGTCGTGCACCATCAGGCCTGTCTGCTGGACGTGGCCGTTATGGGTGAACACGTCGTCCACCGGCAGGGCCTTCAGCTTGGCGTTGACCGCGTCGGTCTCGTCCGTGCCCGCCGCCTTCACCGCCTTCAGGTAGGACAACACCGCCGAATAGGTGCCGGCCTGGATCATGTTCGGCATCCGGCCGGTGCGCTTCATGAAGCGCTGGCCGAAGGCGCGGGTCTCGTCGTTGAGGTCCCAGTACCAGCCCTCGGTGAGGGTTAGGCCCTGCGCCGCCTTGATGCCGAGCCCGTGGACCTCGGACAGGGTGAAGAGCAGCGCCGCGAGCTTCTGGCCGCCATCGGTGATGCCGTATTCCGCCGCCTGCTTGATCGAGTTCGAGGTGTCGAGGCCGGCATTGGCGAGCCCGATCACCTGCGCCTTCGACCCCTGGGCCTGGAGCAGGAACGAGGAGAAGTCCTGGCCCGACAGCGGATGGCGCACCGAGCCCACCACCGAGCCGCCATTGGCCTTCACGACCGCCGAGGTGTCGTTCTCCAGCGCCGTGCCGAAGGCGTAGTCGGCGGTCAGGAAGAACCACGTCTTGCCGCCCGCCCGCGTCAGGGCCCCGCCCGTGCCGACGGCCAGCGCATGGGTGTCGTAGGCCCAATGGTAGCCGTAGGGCGTGCAGGCCTTGCCGGTGAGGTCGCTGGAGGCCGCGCCCGTCGTGATGGTGATCTTCTTCTTCTCCTTCGACAGGCCCTGCACCGCTAGCGCCACCGAGGAGGTCGTGAGTTCCATGATCGCGTCGACGCCGTCGCGGTCGTACCATTGGCGCGCGATCCCCGAGGCGATGTCGGGCTTGTTCTGGTGGTCGGCCGAGACGATCTCGATCGGCACGCCGCCGACCTTGCCGCCCATATCCTCGACGGCCATCTTCGCGGCCTCGACGGAGCCGGTGCCGCCGAACTCGGCGTAGAGGCCGGACTGATCGTTGAGGATGCCGATCTTCACCGCGTTGCCCGAATAGGCCCCCTGCGCCGGGGCCTGTGCCGCGGCGGGGCCCGAACCGAGCACCGAACCCGCGAGGGCGGCCGCGAGCGCCGCGCCGCCGATACCCTTGACCATGCGTTTCATCCCGTCGTGCTGGTATCCCCGGCCTCTGACGGGCCGAGTCGGGCGCGAGCCTAGGACAAGCGCCGGAGCCGCGCCACGGCGGCGAGCATGGGGACGTGACGGTTCCCGCCTCCTTTCGCACGGCGAGACAGGCCCCGCGGCGCATCGGTCAGCAACACTTAACCATGTTTACACCAATCGAGCGCAACTTCCGGTCATGTCCGCCGATCCGGCGCTCCGCTGACCCCCAGGCCCGACCGGAAGCCCGATGAAACCCGCCCGCCTCGCCGTCCTCGGCATCGCCCTCCTCGCGGGCAGCGGGGCGGCCTACCTCATGGGGGGCAGCCCGCCCCCACCGCCTCCCCCGCCGGAGAAGGTCGTGCAGGCGCCCCCGCCGCCCACGACCGACGTGCTGGTCGCCGCCGCCGACGAGGCGATGGGCCAGGTGCTCCAGGCCGCCGACCTGCGCTGGCAGCCCTGGCCCGAATCGGCCGTCTCTCCCGGCTTCGTGACGCGCAAGGACAAGCCCGACGCCCTGGAGACGACGGTGGGGGCCACGGTGCGCTCCCCCTTCCTCGCCGGAGAGCCGATCCGCGCGCAGAAGCTCGTGCGGCCCGAGAGCGGCTTCATGGCCGCGATCCTGCCGGCCGGCATGCGGGCGGTGGCCATCGTCACCGACAGCCGGGGCACCAACTCGGCCGGCGGCTTCATCCTGCCGAACGACCGGGTCGACGTGATCCGCACCTTCCGCGACGACGCCGCCTCGAAGAACGCGGGATCGGACGTGCAGGTCTCCCAGACGATCCTGCGCGACATCCGGGTGCTGGCCGTGGGCCAGCTCATCCAAGAGAAGAACGGCACCAACGTCGTGACGGGCGAGACCGCGACGCTGGCCCTCACGCCGCCCCAGGCCGAGACGGTGACGCTGGCCCAGAAGATCGGGTCGCTCTCCCTGGCCCTGCGCAGCCTCGCCGATGCCGGCCACACGGCCGAAGCCGAAACGCCGGTCGCCGAGGCGGCCGGTCCCGAACAGGGGCTGACCGTGGTGCGCTTCGGCATCACCCGGCAGCACACGCCGTGAGCGCCATGACGGTCCGCGACAGGAAGGCTCGCGCCATGATCACCCGCCCCGCCGCCCCGCGCCGCCTCGGCGCGCTGGCGCTCGCCGCCCTCACCGCCCTGCCGGGTCCGGCCACGGCCCAGTTGCGCGGCTCGCAGGAGCGCGGCTCCCTCGGGCCGGCGCCGGTCGTCACCGTGGGCGTGGCGGAAGCCAACACCAGCCGGAGGGTCGAGTTGACCGCCGGCCGTTCGGTCATCGTCGACCTGCCGCGCGACGCCAAGGAAGTGTTCGTCGCCAACCCCGCCGTGGCGAACGCCGTGGTGCGCTCGACCCGCAAGGTGTTCGTGATCGGCATGGCCGACGGCGCCACCACCATCTTCATCATGGATGCGGAGGGGCGCCAGATCGCCGCCCTCGACGTCACCGTCGCCCGCGACCTCAACCTCAGCACCCTGCGCGACCTGCTGCAGCAGAGCATCCCCGGCGGGCGGTTCGACGTGCGCTCCTCCGGCGCCTCGGTGCTGCTCTCCGGCTCGGTGGGCTCCTCGGCCGAGGCGCAGCAGGCCATCGACATCTCCAACGCCTTCGTCGGCCTCGGTGCCGGCGGGGCGACGGGGGGCGGCTCCACGGGCGGCGTCGCCTCCGGCGCGCGCGGCGCGGTCATCAACAACCTCACGATCCGCAACAAGGATCAGGTGATGCTGCGCGTCACCGTGATGGAGGTCTCGCGCAACGTCATCAAGCAGTTCGGCGTGAACCTGAACGGCAACTGGTCGGCCATCAACCCGCTCGGGAACATCGCCGACCCGTCCCTCACCGGCTTCAGTAACCCCACCGCCTTCCCGATCAGCGGCGGCAGCACCGGCAGCGGCCAGTTCCAGGCCTCGGCCCGGGGGGCGGGCTTCTCCCTCACCGCCACCGTGAAGGCCCTGGAGCAGGCCGGCGTCTCGCGCATCCTCGCCGAGCCGACCCTCACCGCGATCTCCGGCGAGGCGGCGAAGTTCCTGGCGGGCGGCGAGTTCCCAGTGCCGTCCTCAGCGGCCTGCACCACCGGCGTCTGCACGCCGGGCATCGAGTTCAAGCAATACGGCGTCGCGCTGTCGTTCACGCCCGTCGTGCTGGCGGACAACCGCATCTCGATCCGCGTCGCCACCGACGTGACCGAGATCGACCCGCAGCAGAGCTTCAACTTCCCGATCGGCAACGCCTCGGTCGCCGTGCCGGGCACGCGGGTCCGCCGCTCGGAGACGACGGTGGAACTGCCCTCCGGCGGCGTGATGATGACCGCCGGCCTGATCCAGCAGGTCAACAAGCAGGCCCTCACCGGCCTGCCGGGCCTGATCAACCTGCCGATCCTTGGCGCCCTGTTCCGCTCCCGCGACTACCAGCGCCAGGAGACGGAGCTGATGATCATGGTCACCCCCTACATCGCCAAGCCGGTGGAGCCGCGCCAGGCCAGCCGGCCGGACGACAACTTCGTTGACACGGCCGACACCCAGGCCGTGCTGCTCGGCCAGTTCAACCGCCTCTACGGCAAGGCCGGCGCCCCGGCGCTGGCCCCCACCTATCGCGGCCGCGTCGGCTTTATCGTCGAGTAGCCCTCAAGCGCGGCCGGAGAGCCGAGGACCGAGATGACCGGACGCACGACGCCCGCCCCCTCGCAGACGCCATCCAGGCTGCGGCTGCACCTCGCCTGTGCCTGCGCCCTCGCGGCCCTGGCCGGCGCCTGCAACGCCGAGCCCCCCGTGACGGGGGCGATCGGCACCTCCGATTACCGTGCGCGGCACCCGATCGTGCTGGCGGACGGCACCCGCAGCCTCGACTTGTTCCCCACCGGCCCCGGCCATCTCGACCCCCGCCAGGGGGACGACGTGGACGCCTTCATGCTCGAATACCGCCGCTACGGGCGGGGCGGGATGCTGATGGAGGTACCGCGCGGCCTGCCCCCGGTGCGGGCCGTGGCCACCGAGCGCACGGCGGGCCTCATCGTGCAGCGGGCGGGCCAGGACGGCGTGGCCCGGCGCGACATCGTCGCCAACCCCTACGCGGTGGCCGCGCCCGAACTCGCGGCGCCGATCCGCCTCAGCTTCCAGCGGATGCAGGCCAAGGTGGCCGATGCCTGCGGGACCTGGCCGCAGGATCTCGGCGGCAGCAACTTCGCCTTCGACAACAGCAACCGCCCGGTCTGGAACCTCGGCTGCTCGACCCAGTCCATGGTGGCCGCCCAGGTCGCCGACCCGATCGACCTCGTCCGCGGGCGTCCGGAGGGCCGGATCGACTCGGTCAAGCGCATCCGCGACGTCGGGCAACTGCGCGAAGGCAAGGATCCGTCAACCCAGTGGCGTCAGGATGGCCAGACATCCGTGAAGGCTCAGGTCGGCAACTGATGTGTCACGCCGGGGACCGAGCGGCCCCCGGCGCCGAAAACCGCGTTTCAACCCCGAGAGTCCCGTGATGGCGGAGCAGAGCGAGACGGCCGATCGCGTGATCGCCCCGGTGCCCCGGATCACGATCCAGGCCTTCTGCGAATTGACCGAGACGGCGGCCATGATCGAGGCGGCCGCCGAGGACAGGCGCCTGCAGCGGGCGCGGGTCAAGGTCCGCATGGGCGGCGGCGCGGCCGCCATCGAGGCGTTCCGCCACGCCCCGACGCCGAACGTCATCGTTATCGAGGTGCAGGGCGCCCGCTCGAAGCCGCTGGAATGCCTCGACGCCCTCGCCGAGGTCTGCGACGAGGGCACCCGCGTCGTGGTGATCGGCCACCTGAACGACGTGACGCTCTACCGCCAGCTCCTCCAGCGCGGCGTCTCCGACTACCTGATGGCCCCGGTCGAGCCCCTGGGGCTGATCGCCGCCATCTCCGAGATGTTCACCGCCGCCGGGGTGAAGCCGATCGGGCGCACCATCTCGGTCTTCGGCGTGCGCGGCGGCATCGGCGCCTCGACCGTGGCGCACAACCTCGCGTGGTCCATCGCCCGCGGCCAGGGCGTGCCGACGGTGATCGCCGACCTCGACATCGCCTTCGGCACCGCCTCGCTGAACTTCAACCAGGACCCGCCGCAGGGCATCGCGGAGGCGGTGTTCGCCCCCGAGCGCCTGGACGCCGCCCTGGTGGAGCGCCTGCTCTCGAAGTGCAGCGACAACCTCAGCCTGCTCTCGGCGCCTGCGAGCCTCGACCGGACCATCGATCTGTCGGAGCCCGCCTTCGACACGCTGATCGAGCACCTGCGGGCCAACGTGCCCTGCCTCGTCCTCGACGTGCCGCACCAGTGGAACGCCTGGACGAAGCGGGTCCTCGCAGCCTCGGACGAGATCCTCGTCGTCGCCGGCCCCGACCTCGCCAGCCTGCGCAACGCCAAGAACCTGATGGGCGCCCTGAAGCACGGCCGCCCCAACGACGCGCCCCCGCGCATCCTGCTCAACGGCAGCGGCATGGCCAAACGGCCGGAGATCGCGGCGGCCGAGTTCGCCAAGGCCCTCGACGTGCCGCTCGCGGCGACCATTCCCTTCGATCCGGCCCTGTTCGGCACCGCCGCCAACAACGGCCAGATGATCGCCGAGGTGCAGCCCGGTTCCAAGGTGGCCGAGCTGTTCAACGACCTCGCCGCCACCGCCATCGGCAGGGTCGAGACGCGGCGCAAGGGCGGGGGCGCCAGCCTGCTCGAGCCGCTGCTCGCCAAGCTCGCCGCCCGCCGCAAGGCTTCGTGATGCGGGTCCGCAACGATCATGTTCGGTAGACGGCAATCCGGTTCGACCGCCGCGCCTCCCCCCGTCGTCCCGGCGCGGGCGATGCAGCAGCCCACCCCCGCGCCGACCCTCGCGCGCGAGGCGCCTCCACCCACGCGCCAGGCGCCGGTGGTGGTCGAGGCCGCGCGCTCGGACGAATATTACCGCACCAAGAGCCTGATCTTCGGCGCCCTCATCGAGGCGATCGACCTGACGCAGCTCGCCCATCTCGACGCCGAGACGGCGCGCGAGGAAATCCGCGACATCGTCACGGAGATCATCGGGCTCAAGAACATCGTCCTGTCGATCTCCGAGCAGGAGGAACTGCTCGACGACATCTGCAACGACGTGCTGGGTTACGGCCCGCTGGAGCCGCTGCTCGCCCGCGACGACATCGCCGACATCATGGTCAACGGCGCCGGGCGGACCTTCATCGAGGTGTCCGGCAAGATCCAGCTCACCAGCGTGCGGTTCCGCGACAACCAGCAGCTGATGAACATCTGCCAGCGCATCGTGAGCCAGGTGGGCCGGCGCGTCGACGACGCCTCGCCGATCTGCGACGCGCGCCTGCCGGACGGATCCCGCGTCAACGTCATCGCCCCGCCGCTGGCCATCGACGGCCCGGCCCTCACGATCCGTAAGTTCAAGAAGGACAAGCTGACCCTCGACCAGCTCGTCCGCTTCGGCGCCATCTCCCCCGAGGGCGCGGAGGTGCTGAAGATCATCGGCCAGTCGCGCTGCAACGTCGTCATCTCCGGCGGCACCGGCTCCGGCAAGACGACGCTCCTGAACTGCCTGACCGCCTTCATCGAGCACGACGAGCGCGTCATCACCTGCGAGGACGCGGCGGAGCTCCAGCTCCAGCAGCCGCACGTGGTGCGCCTGGAAACCCGCCCCCCCAACATGGAGGGCCAGGGTCAGGTCACGATGCGCGACCTCGTGAAGAACTGCCTGCGTATGCGCCCCGAGCGGATCATCGTCGGCGAGGTGCGCGGCCCGGAGGCGTTCGACCTCCTGCAGGCCATGAACACCGGCCACGACGGCTCGATGGGCACGCTGCACGCCAACAGCCCGCGCGAGTGCCTGTCGCGTATCGAATCGATGATCTCCATGGGCGGGTTCACCCTGCCCTCGAAGACGCTGCGCGAGATGATCTGCGGCTCGATCGACGTGATCATCCAGGCGACCCGCCTGCGCGACGGCTCGCGCCGCATCACCCACATCACCGAGGTGCTGGGGATGGAGGGCGAGGTCATCACCACCCAGGACATCTTCCTCTACGACATCATCGGCGAGGACGCGAACAGCAAGATCATCGGCCGCCACCGGGCGACCGGCGTGGGCCGCCCGCGCTTCTGGGAACGCGCCCGCTATTACGGGCTGGAAGGCCGCCTGGGCGCGGCCCTCGACGCGGCCGAAGTCGTCGAGGGGGCGTGAGGCCATGCCCGACCTCTGGCCCGATCTCGACGCGCTCCTGCCCGGCCTGCCCGTCGCCGCGGGCCTCATGGGCGTCGCCGTCGCGCTGATCACCTATGCCGGCATCGTCGCCCTGATGCCGGGCGAGCGCCGGGCGACCAAGCGCCTGAAGTCCATCGCCGTGACCAACGTGGCCGCGGCCGGGCGGGGCGGCGGCGTGAACCGGCGCGATCAGGTCGCCAAGACGCTGAGCGAGATCGAGGCCAAGGCCAAGGGCGCGGCTAAGGTCACGCTGGAACTGAAGATCGCCCGCGCCGGCCTCGACTGGACCAAGAGGACCTACTGGACCTTCGCCGGCATCGCCGGCTTCGTCTTGGCATTCTTCCTGTTCCTCCTCACCGACAGTGCGTTCGCGGCCCTCGGCGGCGCCTTCTTCGGCGCCTGCGGCCTGCCGCCCTTCCTGCTGCGCTGGCTGCGCCTGCGCAGGGTGGCGAAGTTCAACAAGGAACTGCCCAACGCCGTCGACGTGGTGGTGCGCGGCATCAAGACCGGCATCCCCGTGGGCGATTGCTTCCGCATGGTCTCCCGCGAGGCGGAGGAACCCCTGCGCGGCGAGTTCCGCACCATCGTGGAGACGCAGGCGCTCGGCCTTTCCCTCGGCGAGGCCGTGGCCCGGCTGCACGAGCGGGTGCCCACCGCCGAGGTGAACTTCTTCTCGATCGTCATCAACATCCAGCAGCAATCGGGCGGCAACCTCTCCGAGGCGCTGAACAACCTCTCGCGGGTGCTGCGCGACCGCGCCAAGATGCGCGGCAAGATCCAGGCGATGAGCATGGAGGCCAAGGCCTCCGCCTCGATCATCGCCGCCCTGCCCTTCGGCGTGGCGGGCATCACCACCCTCACCAGCCCCGACTACATCTCGCTGCTCTGGACCACCGACGCGGGCAAGATCGCCCTGGTGGGTTCGGCGATCTGGATGAGCCTCGGCATCTTGGTCATCAAGAAGATGATCGCCTTCGAGATCTGACGGGGACGGGATGGTCGAGGAGATCGCCGCAAAGCTGTTCGACGCCCGCTTCGTGGGCACGGCGCTGGCCGCCCTCGCGGCGGCGGCGACCGCCTTCGCCGTGGCGCAGCCCTTCCTCGAACCCGACAAGCTCGGCAAGCGGATGAAGCTCGTGAGCGACGAGCGCGAGATCATCCGGCGGCGCGAGCGCGAGAAGCTGACGACCAAGGGCAGCCTGCGCACCGAGCCCAAGGCGTACATGAAGGAGGTCGTGGACCGGTACAACCTGCGCCGCTGGCTCGGCACGGACACCGCCAAGCGCAAGCTGCTGATGGCAGGCTACCGGGGCCAGGGCGCCGAGACCGCGTTCCTGTTCTTCCGCCTCGTGGCGCCGGTCGCCGCGTTCATCGCGGCGGTCTTCTACCTGTTCATCCTGGAGGCGTTCGACGTCTCCTACCTGATGCGCGTCGCCATGACGATCGGCGCCGCCTTCCTCGGCATCAAGGCGCCGGAACTGTTCCTCGTGAACGCCGCCAAGAAGCGCCAGACCGAGATCCGCAAGGCGTGGCCCGACGCCCTCGACCTGACGCTGATCTGCGTCGAATCCGGCATGGCCATCGAGAACGCCTTCCGCAAGGTGAGCACCGAGATCGCGGTGTCGTCCGTGGTGCTCGCGGAGGAGCTGGCGGTGATGGTGGCGGAGATGTCGTTCCTGCCGGACCGGCGCATGGCCTACGAGAACCTCGTGATGCGCACCGCCCTGGATCCGGTGAAGGCGGTGGCGACCGCCCTGAGCCAGGCCGAGCGCTACGGCACGCCGGTCGGGCAAGCCCTGCGGGTGCTCAGCCAGGAGAGCCGCGACCTGCGCATGATCGAGGCCGAGAAGAAGGCCGCCGCGCTGCCGCCGAAGCTCACCGTGCCGATGATCCTGTTCTTCCTGCCGGTGCTGTTCGTGGTGATCATCACCCCGGCGGTGATCCAGATCATGCGCACCCAGTGAGAGCGCGCCGCCCTCAATAGGTGGCGGCGAGGTAGGCGGCGATGGCCTTGGCGTCCGCCTCGCCGACGGGGGCGTGGTAGACCTTGACCATCTTGGTCACCTCGGAGTCCCAGAACCCCGCCCCCTTCTTCGACGGCTGCATGGCGATGTAGTCCACCGAGTGGCAGACCATGCAATTACCCTGCGCCGCCTCGAAGCCGGGCTGGTGCGCGGGGTCGGCGGGCGCCCTCAGCTGCGCCGTGGGTTCGGGCAGGGCGTAATCCTGCGGCGCGGCGGCGAGCGGGCCGCCCAGCGCGAGCAGGAGCGCGACGGATCCGGTCAGTCTCATCAGGCCGCCCTCACCCGGGTCGTCTCGACCACGTTGCGCATGTACCCGGCCGGGTTCCAGCGCGGCTCCATCGGCTGCGTGCCGCCGTCGTTGCCCGTCGCCCGCACCCGCAGGGCGTGCGCGCCGGGGGCCATTTCGACCTCGGCCGTCCAGGTGCGGAAGGCGTAGCGGCCGAGATCCTGGCCGAGTGTCGCCTCCGCCCAGCTCTTGCCGTCGTCGGTGGAGACCTCGACCGCGCGGATCCCCGAGCCGCCGTCGAAGGCGATGCCGCGCAGGGGCAGCTTACCCGCCTTCACCTCCTGCCCGTCCGTCAGGTTCGTCACGAAGGAGCGGACGTTGAACCGCCCGATCGGCACCGTCTTGTCCGCCGCCTTGCCGGGCTCGGTGCAGGCGCAACCGTTGTCCGGGATGCGGTAGGCGGTCTTCATCCAGAAGCCCTCGAAGGGCTTGTCGAGGACGCTCACCGCGTTGAGGTGCTTGACCCAGTAGGTGCCGTAGTAGCCCGGCACCACGAGGCGTAGGGGGAAGCCGTTGAGCCAGGGCAGGTCCTGCCCGTTCATGCCCCAGGCCAGCATCACCTCGCCGTCGCGCGCGTGGTCGAGGGTGAGCGCCTTGGCGAAATCGGGCGTTTCCGGCAGGACCGGCCCGTCGAGCCCCTCGAAGGCGACCTGCACCGCCCCGCCCTTCACGCCGGCCTTGTCGAGCACCGCCTTCAGCGGCACCCCGGTGAAGCGGGCGCAGCCCATGGCGCCGTTGGCGAGCTGCCCGCCGGCCATGCGCGGTTCGAAGAAGCCGCGCGAATTGCCCGAACACTGGTTGACCGCCACCACCTCCACCCCCGGCATCCCCTTGAGGTCGGCGAGGGAGAGGGAGAGCGGGCGCTCGACATGGCCCGTCACGTCGAGGCGGAAGGCGTCCGGGTCGATGCGGGTGGGGATGTCGGCGAGGTGGTAGCGCACGAAGAACGCGTCGTTCGGCGTGATCGCCCCGTGGTCGAAGACCGAGAACGGCGTTTCCAGCTGCGGCGGGCGCGCCGTCATCTGAAGGAGCGGGCGCTTGCCGGGAAAGGCGACCAGCGGACGCTCGCCGTTGCCGAAGGGCAGCATCACGTCCTCGGCGTGAAGGGCGCGGGCCGAAAGGCCCACCCCGCCGAGCCCGAGGGCCATGCCTCTCAGGAGGTCCCGCCTGTCGATCATCGCCCGCTCCCTCCTGCCGCTCATGTGGGCGCCCCGCAGGCGACCTTGCTCCCGGCGCCGGCCTGGCCGTCCCCGGTCTCGGCGAATTCGTCGAGGCGGCGATTCCGCGTCTCGGGGGTGAGAGCCAGGGCCGCCACGGCGATGACGGCGTAGATGCCGTAGACGACGGGAATATAAAACCAATTCCCCGCCACGTCCTGCCCGATGAGCCCGGCGAGCAGCGGCGGCGCGATGCCGCCGCCGAGGATCGCCGACAGGCTGTAGGAGATGCCCGCCCCGGAATAGCGGTACTTGGTCGGGAAGCTCTCCGAGGTCAGGATCGGCGCGAGCCCGTGCAGGATGCCGACGCCGGTCAGGGTGATCACGAATTGCAGGCCGAGCACCAGCCAGACCTGCTGGTGCAGGATGGCGAGCGCGTAGGGCACGGACAGCACGGCCGTGAGGATCACCGCGATGTAGCCGAGCTTCTTCCGGGTCATGAAATCCGCGGCCGGGCCGCTGATCACTACGCCGAGGACGTCGCCGATCCGCGCGATGAAGATGATCACCGCCGTCGTCGCCAGCGGGATGCCGGCCGACTTCATGAAGGAGATGGCGTAGGTGCCGCTGACATAGCCGTCCATCTGCTGGAAGGCGCAGAACAGGGCGAGCAGGAGGATCGGCCGCCAGTGCTTCCGCGTGACGTCGAGGCTCGGCATCTTGGACAATTCGTCCTTGGCCTTCAGCTGCTCGAAGAGCGGTGAATCCGCGAGCTTGAACCGGGCGAGCAGGCCGGGCACCACCACGACCACCGAGAGCAGCATCGCGATGCGCCAGCCGCCGGTCGAGAAGCTGTCGGCCAGGACGTAGAGCACCGCGCTCGCCGCCATCGCCCCGCCGGGGATGCCGAGGTTGGCGAGCGACACCCAGAAGGCCCGGTGCTGGCGCGTGGCGCCGAACTCCGCGAGCAGCGAGGCCGCCCCGCCGAACTCGCCGCCGAGGCCGATCCCCTGGACGATGCGCAGGGTGACGAGCAGGATCGGCGCGGCGATGCCGATCGTCTCGTAGCCCGGCAGCAGGCCGACCATGAAGGTCGTGGCGCCGACGATCAGGATGTTGATCAGGAACGAGGTCTTCCGGCCGGCGCGGTCCCCGAAATGGCCGAATAGGTAGGCCCCGAGGAGGCGGGCCGGGAAGCCGGCGCCGAAGGTCAGGTAGGAGAAGATCAGCGCCCAGGTCGGCGAGATGTTCGGGAAAAAGGTGTGCGGGAAGGCGCTCGCCGCCGCGTAGCCGAAGATGAAGAAGTCGTAGAACTCGACCAGCACCCCCGATGTCGCCGAGAAGGCGAGGAGGGAGATGGTCTTGCGGTCCGTCGCCTTCGGTACGGGCGGTGCGGGCTGGCGCGTGGTCATGGCTCGACATCTCCGGGCTGGCGGTCTCGGCCGCGAGGAGCCCCGGCCCCACCCGTCCTTGCCGGGAGGGGCCGGAGGCGCATGTCGGAAGGCCCCGCGAGTGCGGAGTCTCTGTCAGCGATGTCGGTCTTTGGAATGACGGCGCGTGCGCGCGGGACGGGGGGCCCCGCCGGTGCCGGCTTCTCGCCTCATCGCTCCCTCCCAGGAACGCTTGTGATAAAACCGGCGAGGCCGGTTCGCCTGCCCCCTTTGCGAGGGTCTGCCACTAAGCTGGTCGGGAGGTCTTATATAAGATATCTGACGCAGTCAAGGCAGCGCACGCCGCCCTTCCGACGCCCCCCGAGCCTGCGATGAACGACCACCCCGCCGCGACCTTCAAGCCGGAGCTAAGGCCGCTCTACGTCCAGATCCAGGGGCTCATCACGAAGCGGATCGCGGACGGGGCCTGGAAGCCCGGCGACCTCCTGCCGACGGAGCACGAACTCGCCGCCGAATACGGGGTGAGCCAGGGCACGGTGCGCAAGGCGCTGATCGCGCTGGAGGGCGAGAAGCTGATCGTGCGGCGCCAGGGGGTCGGCACCTATGTCGCCCGGCACGCGCGCGACACCGTGCTGTTCCGGTTCTTCCGCATCGTCACGCCGGAGGGCGCCCGGCTCTCCCCCAAGAGCCGGCTGATCGCGCAGGCGATCCGCCCCGCCACGGCAGAGGAGGCGCGGCAATTGTCCCTTCCCGAGGGCGCGCCCCTGCACGCCGTCACGCGGGTGCGGACGCTCAAGGATGCCCCCGCGATCTACGAGTTCGTCGTCGTGCCGGCCGCCATCATCCCCGTCCTCGACCTCCCGGCGACGGAGGAGATGAGCGAGGAGATGTACGTCATCTACCAGGAGCGCCACGGCATCCTGATCACCCGCGTGCAGGAACGGCTCCAGGCCATCGCCGCCGGGCCGGAGGAGGCGCAGGCGCTGGCCGTGCCGGAGGGATCGCCCCTGTTGGAGATCGTCCGCGTCGCCTTCGACGTGAGTGGGCGTCCCGTGGAACTGCGCATCAGCCGCTGCGACACCCGCGAGAACCGCTACTCGGCCGACATCGTCGACACGGACGGCGCCAGCGCCTGAGACCGCGCCGCCGCCCTTGACCGCCTATTCTTAGGTCTTATACAAGACCGGCGGACCAAGCAGCGGGAGGCACGCAATGGGAGTTCCCCAACTCCTCGTCCACGACCCCAAGGATTCGGTGGGCGTCGTCGTGGTCGAGAACCTCAATGCCGGAACGGAGATGCTGTGCGTGGTCACGCACGACAATTCGGACTTCCGGCTGACGGCGAAGCAGGAGATCCCCATCGGCCACAAGGTCGCCCTGCAGGACATCAAGTCCGGCGACACGGTGTGGAAGTACGGCCAGGACATCGGCAAGGCCGTCGCCGACATCGCCAAGGGCGAGCACGTCCACACCCACAATCTCAAGACGAAGCGTTGGTGAGGATCCCATGAGCTTGCAGGCCGCCTTCGAGCATTCCATGCCCGCCGCCTATGCCGGCGGGGCCCCCGATCAATTCACCACCCAGGCGCTGCCGAGCGGGCGCGCGTCGGAGGATTACGCCGGTGCCACCTTCATGGGCTGGCGGCGGGAGAACGGACGGGTCGGCGTGCGCAACCACGTCGTCCTCCTGCCCCTCGACGACCTGTCGAACGCCTCCTGCGAGGCGGTGGCCAATAATGTGAAGGGCACGATGGCCCTGCCGCACGCCTACGGGCGGTTGCAGTTCGGCGAGGATCTGGAGATCCACTTCCGCACCCTGATCGGCATCGGCTCGAACCCGAACGTCGCCGCCGTGGTGGTGATCGGCATCGAGGACGGCTGGACGTCCCGCGTGGTCGAGGGCATCGCCAAGACCGGCAAGCCGGTGGTCGGCTTCGGCATCGAGGGCCACGGCGACATCGCGACCATCGCCAAGGCGAGCTACGCCGCCAAGCGCCTCCTGCAATGGGCGAGCGAGTTGCCCAAGGAGGAATGCCCGATCACCGACCTGTGGGTCTCGACCAAGTGCGGCGAGTCCGACACCACGACGGGCCTCGCCTCCTGCCCGACGGTGGGCAACATGTACGACAAGCTGATCCCCCACGGGATCTACGGCGTGTTCGGCGAGACCTCCGAGATCACCGGCGCCGAGCACCTGTGCCGCGAGCGCGCGGCGAGCCCTGAAATCGCCGAGAAGTGGTACGCGATGTGGAAAGCGTACCAGGAAGACGTGATCGAGGCGCACAAGACCGACGACCTGTCGGATTCGCAGCCGACCAAGGGCAACATCGCGGGCGGCCTGACCACGATCGAGGAGAAGGCGCTCGGCAACCTCGAGAAGATCGGCCGCGAGTGCCGGTACATCGACGCCCTTCAGCCGGCGGAAGCCCCGGCCAAGGGTCCGGGCCTCTACTACATGGACACGTCCTCGGCGGCGGCCGAATGCGTGACGCTGATGGCGGCGGCGGGCTACGTGATCCACACCTTCCCGACCGGCCAGGGCAACGTGATCGGCAACCCGATCGTGCCGGTGATCAAGATCAGCGGCAACCCGAAGACCCTGCGCACCATGGGCGAGCACATCGACGTGGACGTGACCGGCGTACTGCGCCGGGACATGACGCTGGATGCGGCGGGCGACGCGCTGATCGACATGGTGGTGCGCACGGCCAACGGCCGGCTTACGGCGGCCGAATCCCTCGGCCACCGGGAGTTCGTGATGACGAAGCTCTACCGGAGCGCGTGATCCCATCGCCCCTCTCCCCGCCAGCGGGGAGAGGGGGAGGACACTCCAACCCCCGAAGCGCCATGGCCGACATCCTCACGATCCCGGACGCCGAGATGGTGGTCGCCGACGCCCTCGTCCGGGCGGACACCGCGCCGGGCAACGCCCGGCACGTCGCCGCCGCCCTGGTGCGGGCCGAGGCGGACGGCTTGAAGGGCCACGGGCTCTCGCGGGTGCCGAGCTACGCGGCGCAGGCCAAGGCCGGCAAGGTCGACGGCCACGCGACCCCCACCCTCGCCAAGCCCCGCCCGGCGGTAGCAGCCATCGATGCGGCGAGCGGTTTCGCCTACCCGGCCCTGGCGCTCGCCCTCGACGCCCTGCCCGGCATGGCCCGCGAGAGCGGCCTTGCCGCCGCCGCCATCCGGCGTTCGCACCATTGCGGCGCGGCGGGGCTGTTCGTGGAGGATCTGGCGCGCCAGGGCCTCGTCGCCCTGCTCTTCGCCAACACCCCGGCGGCCATCGCCCCCTGGAACGGCAAGCGGGCCGTGTTCGGCACCAACCCCATCGCCTTCGCCTGCCCCCTGCCGGGGCGGGAGCCGGTGGTGGTCGATCTCT
Source organism: Methylobacterium sp. J-067 (assembly GCF_022829465.1). Lineage (GTDB taxonomy): Bacteria > Pseudomonadota > Alphaproteobacteria > Rhizobiales > Beijerinckiaceae > Methylobacterium > Methylobacterium litchii. The sequence goes on along the minus strand of NZ_JAKSXZ010000022.1, from coordinate 47,441 downwards.
CCCTGTCGAAGGTGGCGCGGGGCAACATCGTCTCGGCCAAGCAGCGCGGCGAGCCGATCCCCGAGGGCTGGGCCGTCGATGCGGAGGGCCGCCCGACCACCGACGCCACCGCCGCCCTCGCGGGCACGATGCTGCCGCTCGGCGACGCCAAGGGCACGGCGCTCGCCCTGATGGTGGAACTGCTGGCCGCCGGCCTGACGGGCGCGACCTTCGCGGCCGACGCCTCCTCCTTCCTCGACGACAAGGGCGGCCCGCCCGGCACCGGCCAGCTCATCCTGGCCTTCGACCCGGATGCTTTCGGGAACGGCGCCCTGGACCGCTTCGCCCTCCTCGCCGCCGCCATCGAGGACCAGCCCGGCGCGCGCCTGCCCGGCCAGCGCCGGCTCGGGCTCCGCCAGAAGGCCGCGCGCGACGGGCTCGCGGTGGACGCCAAGCTCCTGGCCGAGATCGCCGCGATCTGACCCATCCAAGGAACAGAAGATGCCGGACGTCGTCATCACCGAATTCATGGACGAGGACGCGATCCGCGATTCGCTGTCGGGCTTCGACGTGGCCTACGATCCGACCCTCGTCGACAGACCCGACGACCTGCGCGCCGCCCTGTCCGGGGCGCGGGCGCTCATCGTCCGCAACCGGACGAAGGTGAACGCGGCGCTGCTGGCCGCCGGCCCGGCCTTGCGCGTCGTCGGACGCCTCGGCGTCGGCCTCGACAACATCGACCAGCCGGCCTGCCAGGCGCGAGGCATCACGGTGATCCCGGCGACGGGGGCGAACGACGTCTCGGTGGCCGAATACGTCGTCGCCACGGCGATGCTGCTGCTGCGCGGGGCCTACGGCGCCACGGCCGACGTCGCCGCCGGGACTTGGCCGCGCGGGCGGCTGATGGGCCGGGAGATCGCCGGCAAGCGGCTCGGCCTCGTCGGCTTCGGCTCCATCGCCCGCGAGACGGCCCAGCGCGCCGCCGCCCTCGGGATGCGGGTGAGCGCGCACGACCCCTTCCTGCCAGCCGACCATCCGGCCTGGGCGCAGCCCGGCGGCCGCGTCGCCAGCCTGCCCCTGCACGACCTCGTGGCGGAGGCGGACGTGCTCTCGCTGCACGTGCCCCTGACGGACGCGACGCGCGGGCTCATCGACGCGCGGATGATCGCGCGGCTGCCGAAGGGGGCGATCCTCATCAACGCGGCGCGCGGCGGCGTCGTGGACGAGCCCGCCGTGGCGCAGGCTCTGCGGGAGGGCCATCTCGGCGGCGCGGCCCTCGACGTGTTCGACGCCGAACCCCTCTCGGCCGAGGCCGGGGCGGTGTTCGCGGACTGCCCGAACCTGATCCTCACGCCCCACATCGCGGGGGTGACGGTGGAATCGAACGTGCGGGTCTCGCGGATGATCGCCAAGGCCGTGGCCGAGGCGTTGTAGGCGTCACCCATCCTCCCGCAGCGCGAGGCGCCTCACGCTGCGGCGGTGAACGATGGCCAGGATCAGAACGCCGTCGTCCACGCTCTCGTATAGGATGACGTGAGAAGCATGCTCGTGCCGGTGAACGCCCGGCCTAATCACGTCGGCCTTCCGGCCCATCTCGGGATTCTCAGCGAGGAGTTCGAACGCGTGCTCGAGTCCGGCGGCGTAGGCTTCCGCTTGGCGGGCGCCGAACTGCCGGTAGCCGTGAACGGCGATGTCGAACAGGTCCGCCTCCGCTCGCTTGGTGAGGCGGTAGTCACTCATCCGGCGGCGGGTCGCCCTGCACATGCGTCCTGGCGCGCGCGAGGATGTCGCGGACCTTGAGCGCGCTCGGTCCGCTCGCCCGCGACTCGTCCACGATTCTGCGAAGATCCTCGAGGGTCAACTCGGGCTTGGCCCGCCGCTCCCGGTCGCGGCGCACCAGATTACGGACATAGTCGCTCGTGCTGGCGTACTCGCCTTGTCTGATCTGGGCCTCGATCCATTCCTTCATCGGATCGGGGAGGGAGATGGTCATTGTCGCCATGGCGCCCCTCGGCAGCGGCTGACGCTCATCGCGATAAGCGTTTTTCACACATGTTCTTATCACGAAAGCCGAGGCGCTTTAAGCCGCCTCGCGCCAGTCCTCCCCCCGCCGGAAGCGGGCGAAGCGCAGGGCGAGGATCGGCAGGATCAGGAGGTTCAGCACCGTCGAGGTGACGAGGCCGCCGAGGATTACGGCGGCCATCGGACCCTCGATCTCGCGGCCGGGCTCGCCCGCGCCGAGCGCCAGCGGCAGCAGGCCGAGGCCGGTGACGAGGGAGGTCATCAGGATCGGCACCATCCGGTCGGCGGCGCCCTCGAAGGCTGTGTCCCGGTCCCAGGGGCGGCCCTCGCGGGCGACCATCTGCTCGTAATGGGCGATCATCATCACGCTGTTGCGGAGCGAGATGCCCGACAGGGTGACGAAGCCGACGATGGAGCCGAGCGACAGCGTGCCCCCCGTCAGCAGCACCGCCGCGACGCCGCCGACGAAGGCGAAGGGGAGGTTCGCCAGCACCAGGGCGAGGTTCGCCCCCGAGCCGGTGACGATGGCGAGCAGCACCACGATGCCGAACCCGGCCAGCGCCGTGTGGAACAGGAGATCGCGCCGCGCCTGCGCCTGCGCCTCGGCGGCGCCCGCGAAGGTGATGTAGACCCCCGCCGGCAGACGCACCTCCTTGGCGATCTTGCGCTTGGCCGCCGCGACGAAGCCCGCGATGTCCCGCCCGACGACGTTGGCCGTCACCGCCTGCACCCGCTGCGCGCCTTGGTGCTGCACCTGATAGCGGCCGGTGCTCTCGTAGACGTCCGCCACCTGCGACAGCCGGAGGTAGCGCCCGCCCGGCGTCCGAAGGGGCAGGTCGCCGATCGCGCTCAGGCGCTCCCGCGCATGGGCCTCGAGCAGGACGATCACGTTGAACACCGCGTTGCCCCGGTAGGACTGGCCCACTGTGTCGCCCTGGTAGGCGGTGCGCACCGCTTCCAGCACGTCGATGGCATCGAGCCCCCAATGGCGCAGATCGACCTGCCGCAGGGCAACCGTCACCTGCGGCAGGCCGGCGGGGGCGGCCTGCTGCACGTCCCGCGCCCCCCGGACCTCGGCGAGTTCCCGCGCGACGGCGCGGGCGGCGGCCTCGATCCGGTCGAGGTCGTTGCCGACCACGTTGACGACGACCGGCGCCGTGAAGCCGGAGATGACCTCCTCGATCCGCTCCGTGAGGAAGGATTTCAGCGAGAAGGCCGGGCCGGGGAAGCCCGCGATCAGGTCGCGGATCCGTCCCTCGATCCCGCGCTGCGCCGCCCCGCCGAGGCCGGGTTCGAGATCGATGTGGATCTCGCTGTAATGCGGCCCGGCGGTGTCCTCGCCGGCCTCGGCCCGGCCGATCTGCGAGGCCACCGCGCGCACGCTGGGGATGGCCTTCAGCTCGGCGGTGATGAGGGTGCCGAGGCGCTGCGATTCCGTCAGTGAGGTGCCGGGCGCGGCCACCATGTGGAGGATCAGGTGCCCCTCCCGCAGGTCGGGCAGGAAGGACAGGCCGAGGCCGGGCACGAGCGCCGCCCCGGCGAGCGCGGAGACGATCCCGAAGGCGACGACACTACGCGGCGCGCGGCCGGCGCGGCGCAGGAGCGCGAGATAGAGCCGGCGGCTCCAGCGCACGGCGGGCGGGTCGATCGCCGGCCCGGCGCGCCCGGTCCTTCCGCCGAGGAGGACGAGCGACAGCGCAGGCGTCACCGTCAGGGCGATGAGGAGCGAGGCGACGACGGCGGCGACATAGGCCAGCGCCAGGGGTCCGAACAGCCGCCCGGCGACGCCGGTGAGCGCCAGGACCGGCAGGAACATCAGCAGCACGGCCAGCGTCGCGTAGGCGACGGAGCTGCGCACCTCCAGGATGGCGTCGCGCACCAGCCGCGCCCGCTGGCCGAGGGTGGCGCGCCCGGCCTCGCGCAGGCGGCGGGTGACGTTCTCGACGCCGATCACCGCGTCGTCCACCACCTCGCCGATGGCGAGCGCGAGGCCGCCGAGCGTCATGGTGTTGAGGCTCTCGCCCCAGGCTTGCAGCACCAGGGCCGCTGCCACGAGGGAGAGCGGGATCGCCGCCGCGCTGATGAGCGCCGTGCGCCAATCCCCCAGGAAGACGAGGAGCACGATCACCACCAGCCCGCCGCCGAGGCCTAAGGCGAACAGCACGTTGCCGGTGGCGACGCCGACGAAGTCGGCCGGGCGGAACAGGTCCGGGCGTAAGGACACGCCCTCGCGGTCGAGGGCGGGGCGCAACTCGTCGAGGGCGGCTTCGAGCCGGGCGGTGACGGCGAGGGTGTCGACGCCGACCTGCGCGCCGACCATCATCAGCAAGCCGGGCTTGCCGTCGACCAGGGCGGCGCTGATCGCGGGCTCCGGCGCGGCGGTGACGGTGGCGACGTCGGCCAGGATCACGCTGGCGCCGCCCTCGTTGGCGAGCACCGTGCGGCCGAGCGCCTCCGGGGTGAGGGCCTGCCCCTCGGTGCGCAGCACGACGCGCTGGTTCGGCGTGTCCACGAAGCCCGCCCCGCGCACGCCGGTCGCCTTGCGGGCGGCGGCGAGGACGTCGTTGAGTCCGATCTGGTGGCGGATCAGGTCGTCGGGGCGCACCTGCACCTGGAGGGAGCGCACCGCGCCGCCATAGACCGAGACCTGGGCGATGCCCGGCACCGCCTGAAGGCGCGGGCGCACGGTCCAATCGGCGAGGGTGCGCAAGTCCATGGCGTCCCGCCGCGCGGAGGTGAGGCCGACGAGGAGCACCGTGAGGGTCGAGGAGGTGAGCGGCGTCATCGACGGCGCCGAGACGCCCTGCGGCAGGCGCCCCGGCAGGGCGGCGATGCGCTCGTTCACCCGCTGGCGCAGCTGATCGACGCCGCTGCCCGCCCGGAAGGTGGCCGTGACCACCGACAGGCCTTGGATCGAGGAGGAGCGCAGGGTCTCCAGCCCCGGAAGGCCGGCGACCGCCCCCTCCACGATCTGCGTCACCAGCACCTCGACCTGCTCCGGGTCGAGGCCCGGCGCCTCGGTCTGGATCGTGGCCGTGGGCGGGGTGAATTCGGGGAACACGTCGTAGCGCGCCCCGGCCAGGGCGTAGAGCCCGAAGACGAGGAGGGCACAGGCCAGCGCCAGCACCACGCGGGGCAGCCGCACCGAGGCGCCGACCAGGGCCGCCTGAAGGCCCGAGGGCGTCTCCTCAGTCATCGTCGTCGCCGACGACGCGGATGCGGCTCCTCAACTCCTCCGACAGGACCGCCTGCGCGCCGGAGAGGACGATCTCGCTGCCGTCGGGCAGATCCTCCACGACGAAGCTGTCGGCCGACATCGGCGCATCGGGCCGCACGGGGTGGCGCACGTAGGAGTCGTCGCCGAGGCCGCGATAGACCCAGGTGCCGCCCTCGGCGTGGACCACCGCGTCCTCCGGCACCAGCACGCCCGTGGCCGCCTTGCCGGTGGGCAGGAAGGCCATGACGCTCATGCCGGGCAGGAGCCCGCTCTCGCCGGAGACGAGATAGTAGAAGCTCTGGCCCTGGATCCTGGGATCCGTGCGCGTCGCGGGGGAGACGAGGCGGAGCGGCACCCGCACGCTCTGCGGCGGCACCTCCGCGAAGGCGGCTTCCGGCGGCTTCGCCACGGCTTCCCCCGGCGGCAACGTCACCTGCATCAGCAGGTCGTCGCGCTCGATGAGCCGCGTCACCAGGGCGCCGCGCTCGATGATCGCCTTGCCGATCACCGCGCCCCATTCCTGCCGGGCAGTGGCGGCGAGCGTGCGCACCTGCGATTCCGCCGCCGCGACCGCCGCCTGCTCGGTGAGCGCCGCACCCTCGGCGGTCTCGATCTGCGCCGTGGCGACCGCCGCCGCGCCGAGGCTCCGCAGCCGGCGCGCGGCGCTCACCGAGACCTCGGCGCGGGCCTTGGCGGTCTGGAGGGCGGCCACCGCCCCGGCGTAGCTGTTCGTGAGTTCGGTGACGCGGGCGAGGTCGAGGAGGCTGCCGTAGCCGGTGGCCTCGCGCGGATGCGGCTCCGCGGGCAGGACCTTCGTGACGATGCCGACCCGCGCCCGCTCGGCGGCGGTGAGGCGGACGATTGTGCGCCCGTCCTCGACGGCAGTGCGCGACGCGGGCAGCCGGGCGGCGGGGGCCGGCGGGCGGCCGGGCAGGAGGGCGTCCAGGGAGTCGCGCCACCCGGCGAGGGCAGCGGTGGCGCCCGGCCGCGTCATGGCGAAGGCGCCCCCCGCGACGAGGGCGAGCAGCGTTCCGGTGAGCAGGACCGTGCGCGCCTGGCCCAACGCCAATCCCCTTCCCACCGATTGCCGAATCGTCCCGATTCCCAGCCGATACACGAAAACGGCGGCGCTGGCCTACCCGGCCCCGCACGGAGGATCGGGAAACTTGAGCGCAGTCTCGGGGGTAGCCAACCCGAGCGGCCTGCGGGCCGCGTCAGTTTCGGGACCACCGGCCATGCAGCACAAACCCCTCGCGGACCAGACGATCGTCGTGACCGGCGCCTCGTCCGGGATCGGGCTGGCCACGGCGCGGCGGGCCGCCGCCCAGGGCGCGCGGGTCGTGCTGGCGGCCCGCAGCGGCGCGGCCCTCGACCGGATCGCCGCCGACCTCGTCCGCGAGGGCGGGCAGGCCTTGGCCGTCGGCGCCGATGTCGGCGAGCGGGAGCAGGTGGAGGAGATCGCCGCCAAGGCGGTGGCCGAATTCGGCGGCGTCGACACCTGGGTGAACGTCGCGGGGCTGACGATCTACGGCCCCCTCGGGGTGGTCAGCCAGGAGGATCACGAGCGCCTGATGCGCACGAACTTCTGGGGCACCGTCCACGGCTCGCTGGTGGCGGTCGAGTTGATGAAGAGGCGGGGCGGCGCGCTGATCAATGTCGGCTCCATCGCCTCGGACCTCGCCTTCCCCTTCCAGGGCATGTACTCGGCCTCGAAACACGCGGTGAAGGGCTTCACCGACGCCCTGCGCATGGAACTGCGCCTCGACGACGCGCCGATCTCGGTGACGCTGGTGAAGCCCGCCTCCATCGACACCCCCCTCCCCCGCCGGGCGCGCAACTACCTCGACAAGGAACCGATGCTGCCGCCGCCGGTCTACTCGGCGGACGAGGTGGCGCGGGCGATCCTGCACGCCGCCGTGCGCCCGCAGCGGGACATCGTGGTCGGCGGGGCGGGCAAGATGTTCATCGCGGGCAAGGAGTTCGCGCCGGGGGCCTACGACCACCTCGCCGGGCAGATCGCCGCCCTGCAGAAGCGCACCATGGCGCCCCGCCGCCCGGCCGGGGCGCTGCACGAACCGCAGCTCGACGACACCGGCCATGTCCACGGGGACCAGCCCTTCCCGGTGCTGCGCCGGAGCGCCTACACGCGGGCGAGCCTGCACCCCCTCGCCGCCGCCTCGGCGGTGGTCGGCCTCGGCCTCGCCGCCGCGACCCTGCTCCGGTCGGGGCGGCGCTCCTGACGCGCGTCAGCGCAGGGCCGAGAAATCCGTCGGGGCGAGGAAGGTGTTCTCGATCCGCGCCACGATGGGCTTGTCCTTCTCGGTCTCGGCGCGCTTGGCGATCCATTCGGGATCGGCCTGGAAGGCGTTCCACTTCTGCTCGCGATCGGCGAGACTGTCCCACTTCAGGAAGTAGGTCAGGGCGTGGTTGTCCGGCCCGACGAGGGTGGTGAAGAAGCCGACCTGCTCGATCCCGTACTTCTCGAAGAAGCCCATCGTGACGGTGCGGAACCGGTCGAGGAGGGCGGGAAGCCGGGTCGGGGCGCAGTAATAGACGCGCATTTCGACGATCATCGCTCGGTCCTTCGCGAGGGAGGCGGAAGAACCCGGGCGTAGGCGCCGGCCGCGCCCGCGTCAATTTCCCCCGCACCCCCTTTCAGGCGGCGAGGGTGCCGTCCTCCGGCGGATGGGTAAGGTGGGCGAAGGTCGCGATCCGGCTGGGGCGGCCCATCAGGAAGCCCTGCACCGCCGAGCAATGCTCGCCCATGAGGAAGTTCAGCTCCTCCACCGTCTCGACGCCCTCCGCCAGGACCGGCATCCCGAGGCCCCGGCCGAGGCCGAGCACCGAGCGGACGATGGCCGCCGTCTGCTCGTTGGAATCGACGGTGCGGATGAACGAGCCGTCGATCTTGATCTTGTCGAACGGGTAGGCGCGCAGGTTCGAGAGCGAGGAGTAGCCGGTGCCGAAATCGTCCATGGCGATGCGCACGCCGAGGGCCTTCAACTGGCGGAGCGTGAGCTGCGCGCGGGCGGGCTCGCGGATCAGGGCCGTCTCCGTCACCTCGATCTCCAGGCGCTCGGGGGCGAGGCCGGTCTCGCGCAGGACCTCCTCCACCAGGGGCACGAGGTTCGGCGCGTGGATCTGCACCCCCGACACGTTCACCGCCACGGTGAGCGGGCTGGTCCAGCCCGCCGCCTCGCGGCAGGCCTCGCGCAGCACCCATTCGCCGATGGGCAGGATCAGGCCGCTCTCCTCCGCGATGGGGATGAAGACCGCCGGCGAGACCGAGCCGCGGACGGGATGCTGCCAGCGCAGCAGCACCTCGAACCCGATCACCCGGCCCGAGGCGACGTCGCTCTGCGGCTGGAAAACGAGGTGCATCTCGTCCCGCGCCACCGCGTGGCGCATGTCGTGCTCCAGGTGCCGCCGGTCGCGCACCTGCGCGCCCATCGTCGCCTCGTAGAAGCGGTAGGTGTCCCGCCCCTCCGATTTCGCCCGGTAGAGGGCGGTGTCGGCGTAGCTGAGGAGCAGCGCGCGCTCGTCGGCGTTGTCCGGGTAGATCGCGATGCCAAGGCTGGTGCCGGCGGATGGCCCGACCATGTCGCGGTTCTCCGCGCGCAGGGCATCGAGCACCGCCTCCGCGAGGCGGCCCGCCGCCACGGCGTGGTCGCAGGGCATGAGGATCGCGAACTCGTCGCCGCCGAGGCGGGCCATCAATTGGTTCTCGGTCAGGAGCCCGGTGATCGTGCGGGCCACGGTGACGAGGAGCGCGTCCCCCGCCGCGTGGCCGAACAGGTCGTTGACCTCCTTGAAGCGGTCGAGGTCGAGGCACAGCACCGCGAGCTTGCCGCCGGTCGCCGCCGCGAGCTTCATCTCCCGGTCCAGGCGCAGGTTGAAGCTCGCCCGGTTGGCGAGCCCGGTGAGCGCATCGTGGTGGGCGAGGAACTGGATCTGCCCCTCGGCCTTGCGCCGGGCGCGCAGGTCGCGCACCGCGACGGCGAAATGGGGCTCGTTGCCGTAGGTGACGGGGCGGACGATGAGTTCCACGGGGATCGTCTCGCCCCCGGCGCCGCTCAGCTCGGCCTCGATGGGCTGCTCCGGCTGCCCGGTCAGGACGAGCTGCGCCCCGGCCCCCGGCAGGAAGCGCGCCAGCGGCACGCCGCCGAGATCCGAGGCGGGCAGGCCGACGAGGGCGCCGAAACTGTCGTTGCCGTTCACGATGGTCGTGCCCCGGCAGACCAGAAGCCCCTCGACGGCGGCGTTGGCGAGGCTGTTCAGCCGCTCCCGCGCCAGGATCGCCTGCCGGCGCTCACGCAGGTCGAGCAGCAGCGCCGCACCCGCCATCAGGAGGATCGCGACGCTCGCGAGCGCCACGCCGACGCCGAGCCAGCGGGACGGCAGGGCGCTGTCGGTGATGGCGACCGACGGATCGGGCACGATGGTGATCGCGCCCATGGCGGTGAAATGGTGGCTGCAGATCGCCGCCAGGAGCAGGACCGTGCCGACGACCTGCCCAGTCTTCCCCTCGCGCCCCAGCCCCACCTGAAGCGCGGCCGCGCCGAGCACTCCGCCGAGGATCAGCGAGACGGCGACGAGGGTGTGGTCCCACCGGAGGTGGCCCGGCACCTCGAAGGCCGCCATGCCGGTGTAGTGCATCGCCGCGATGCCGCCGCCGAGGACCAGTCCGCCGAGCACCGGCGCCGCCGGCAGCCGCCGCGACAGCGCCACCGCCAGCCCGGCCCCGGTGAGGGCGATGGCGTAGGCGAGGGAGAGGATGGTCAGCCGGGTCGCGTAGCCCGTCGGCAGGCTCGGCTCGAAGGCGAGCATGGCGATGAAGTGGGTCGCCCAGATTCCCGAGCCGCCCGCCACCGCCGCGACGGCGATCCACGCCCCCTGCCAGGGCCTCTGGCTCCGCCGGGCATGGTGAAGCAGGGCGACGCAGGCGGCCGAGGCCAGCGTGCAGATGAGAGCGGCGAGCGCGACCAACCAGAGGTCGTGCTCGCCGAAGAAACATCCCAACACGGTGAGCATCAGGCAACCAGAGGTAGCTTTGTCGTTGCCGCTTACGTTACCTCTCTGACCTTAACTTCCTTTTACGTTCGACACGGTGGCCGGCGCGATCGATGCAAAAAACGTGACGCGTTTTGTCGCGATGCCCCATTCGACCCGCGCTATAGCCTGCGCTCAGGAATGGATCTGCTGAATCACGTTGCGCAGGGTACCGAGTCCGACGATCTCGGTCTCCATCACGTCGCCGGGCTTCAGGAATTCCGGCGGCTTGCGGGCGAAGCCGACCCCGGGGGGCGTGCCGGTGGCGATGATGTCGCCGGGCACCAGCGTGAGGCCGCGCGACAATTCCGAGATGATCCGCGCCACCTTGAAGTACATCTGCTTGGTCGAGGCGTCCTGCTTCACCACGCCGTTGACGCGCAGGAGCAGGCGCAGGTCCGTGGGGTCGATGTCCGAGGCCGGGACGATCCAGGGTCCGATCGGCCCGTGGCCGTCGAGGCTCTTGCCCTTGAACCACTGGCCGCCGTGCAGGGTGCGCTGGATGTCGCGGGCGGTGGTGTCGTTCAGGACGCTGTAGCCGAAGACGTGGTTCAGGGCGTCGGCTTCCTTGATGTTGGTTCCGCCCGTGCCGACGATGATCGCGAGTTCCGCCTCCCAGTCGATCTGCGTCGAGACCTCGGGATTGTAGGGAATCGGGTCGTAGGGGCCGTTCACCGTGTTCACGCCCTTGGTGAAGAACACGGGATGGGCCGGGTATTCGGTCTTGGCGAGGCTGGTCGCCTGCCCTTCGGCGAAGTGTTCGAGGTAGTTCCAGCCCACCGCGTAGACGTTGCGCGTCGGGGCCGGGATCGGCGCCAGCAGGCGCACGGTCTCCACCTTCGGCCCGTCGCCGGAGACGGCGGCGCGGCGCACTAGGTCGAGGGCCTTCGGACCCGCCTCGATCAGCGAGACCATCCGCGTCGTGTCGAGCCCCGGCACGGCGACCTGCGAGAGGTCGATCACGCGCCCGTCACCCGTCACGGCGCCGAGGCGCGCGGCCTTGCCCGCATCGGGGACGAAGGTGACGAGGCGGAGCATGTCACCGCCGCTGGGTGGGATCGGCTGCCCCGGTCCGGTGGCCGGGCTCTGCGCCCTGGCCGGTGCCGCCAGGGCGCCGACGGCGGTGGCCGCCGCGGTGAGATGCAGGAAGTCGCGCCGTGTGCTCATGGAAACCGTCTCCTCCGGCCCACCCTTCGTTGGGGCGGTACCGGAGAAGCTTCTGCCTCGCGCATTCAAAATGCAATGCGCTGTTTCACGTCGGCGCCGGCTCGGCCTCCCGCGCCTTCTCCGCCGGCTTTGCGTCCTCGTCCTTCGCCTTGTCCTTGCTGCCGAGCAGGCGCTCGAAGGCGACGTAGAAGGTCGGTGTCACGAACAGGGTGATGAAGGTCGCCACCACGAGGCCGCCGATCACCACCGTGCCCATGGAGACGCGCGCGTTGGCGCCCGCCCCCGAGGCGATGGCCAGCGGGATCGAGCCGGTGATGAAGGCGAAGGAGGTCATCAGGATCGGCCGCATCCGCAGCCGCGCCGCATCCTGCGCCGCCTTGAGGGCGTCCTCGCCCTGCCGCCGCAGGTCCTCGGCGAAGGAGACGAGCAGGATCGAGTTCTTCGCCGCGAGCCCGACGAGGAGCAGCAGCCCGATCTGCCCGAAGATGTCGAGGTCGAGCCCGCGCAGGGCGAGCGCCCCCACCGCGCCGAAGATCGCGATGGGCGTCGCCAGCAGGATCACGAAGGGCAGGCGCAGGGATTCGTACTGCCCGGCCAGCAGCAGGAAGATCATCAGCACGCCGAGGCCGAAGATCAGCGGCGCGTAGCCGCCCGCGACCTTCTCCTGATAGGCGACGTCGGTCCATTCCACGGCGTAATCCGAGGGGAGCTTGCTCTTGGCCAGCGCCTCGACCTCCTTCAATACCGTGCCGGAACTCGCGGTGGAGGCCACCTCGATGGCGACCTCGATGGCCGGATAGGTGTTGTAGGACAGGACCGCCGTCGGCCCGGTGGTGAACTCCGCGCGCACCAGGGAGCCGATCCGCACCGGCTCGCCGCGCCCGTTGAGGACCGGCAGGGCCTCCAGGTCCTGGATCGTGCGCCGGCCGGTAGCCTCGCTCTGCACGTAGACCTGATAGACGAAGCCGAACCGGTTGAAGAGGTTCACGAAGCTCGACCCGACATAGGTGCCCAGCGCGTCGAACAGGTTCTGCAGCGGCACGCCGAGCTGTTCGGCCTTGGCCCGGTCGATCTCCAGCCGGATCTGCGGCACGCCGTAGCTCGTGGTCGGCAGCGCCTGGCCGACATTGGGGTTCTTGCTCAGCTCGTCGATGAAGGACTGCGCCGCCTCCGCGAGCTTGATCCCGCCCGTGCCGCTGCGATCCTGGATCTCCAGGGTCAGGCCGCTGCGGGTGCCGAGGCCGGGAAGCGGCGAGGGGTTGACCACCCGCACCTTGCCGTCCGGATCGTGCCTAAACTCCTTCTGCACGCGGGCGATGACGTCGTCGGCGGTGGCCGTGCGCTGGCCCCAGGGCTTCAGGATCGGGATCTGGAAGCCGTAGAACGGCGCCACCGCATCCGCGAGGATGCTGCGGCCGATCACCCCGATCGTGTGCTCCGCCTCCGGCATCTCCCGCAGGGACTTGCCCAGGCGCTCCACCATCCTGTCGGTGCGCGCCACCGAGGCGCCCTTCGGCAGGGCGACGTCGGCGAAGAAATAGCCCTGGTCCTCGTTCGGCACGAAGCCGGAGGGACGCTGCATCACCAGCAGCACCGTCACCGCCGCGAAGGCCGCAAAGGCGAGCCCCACGAGGACGACGTGGCGGCTGAGCGCGCCGATCATCGTCGTCAGCCCGTTCGCCGCCTTCTCCAGCGCCCGGTTGAACCAGCGCAGCGGCGCCTTCCAGCGGCTCTGGCGCTTGTCCGCCCCCTCCGGCCGGTGCTTCAGGATCATCCCGCACAGGGCCGGCGTGAGGGTGAGGGAGACCACCGCCGAGATCATCACCGAGATGGCGATGGTGAGCGCGAACTGGTTGTAGAGCTGGCCCGTCAGGCCGGGGATGAAGGCCACCGGCACGAACAGCGCGGCGAGGACCAGCGTCGTCGCGATGACCGGGCCCGCCACCTCGTTCACCGCCTCGCGGGCGGCCGGGCGGGGCTCCATCACCTCGTCCATCAGCCGCTCGGTGTTCTCCACCACGATGATCGCGTCATCGACCACGAGCCCCACCGCCAGCACCATGCCGAGCAGGCTCAGGGTGTTGAAGGAGAAGCCGAGCAGGGCCATCGGCCCGAACGTGCCCACCAGCGCCACCGGCACGGCGATGGAGGGGATGAGCGTCGCCCGCCAGTTCTGCAGGAAGATGTAGGTGACGACGACCACGAGGATCAGCGCCTCGAACAGGGTGTGCACCACCTCGGTGATCGCCTCGCGGACGAATTCCGTGCGGTCGAGGGCGATCTTGTATTTCAGGCCCGGAGGAAAGCGCCGGGCCAGTTCCTCCATCGTCGCCTTCACCCCGTCCATGACGTGGACGGCGTTGGCGCCGGGGGTCTGGTAGAGGCCGAGCGTCGCGGAGGGCCTTCCGTCGAAGCTGGAACGGACACCGTATTGCTCCGAGCCCAGTTCCACCCGCGCCACGTCGCGCACCCGCACCACCGAGCCGTCCGGGTTGGCGCGCAGGAGGATGTTGGCGAATTCCTGCGGCTGGCTGAGGCGCCCCTGCGTCACCACCTGCAACTCGAACGGCGTCGGCTTGCCGTCCGTCGGCGGCTTGCCGAGCGAGCCGGTGGTGATCTGCTCGTTCTGCTGGCTCACCGCCTTGATCACCGCGTCGGGGCTGAGGGCCAAGGCCTCCATCTTCACGGGGTCGAGCCACAGCCGCATGGCGTAGCGCTTCTGCGAGAAGTTCTGGATGCGGCCCATGCCGTCCACCCGACGCAGCGGCTTGATGACCTGCGTCTCGGCCCAGTTCGCCAGGAACAATTCGTCGTAGGGCGAGCCCGGCTCGGCATAGAGCACGATGTTGCCGAGCTGCTGGCGGGTGCTCTTCTGGATCTCCAGACCTTGCGAGCGCACCGAGGCCGGCAGCCGCGCCTCCGCCCGGTTGGCGCGGGTCAGCACCTCGGCGGCGGCGGCGTCGAGGTCGGAGCCGATCTCGAACGTCGCGTCGAGGTTGACGCTGCCGTCCGTGTTGCTGGTCGAGGCGATGTAGAGCAGGTGCTGCGCGCCGTTGATCTCCTGTTCCAGCGGCGTCGTCACCGCGTCGTAGGCCTGCTGCGCGCTGGCGCCGGGATAGGTCGCCTGGATGTTGATGATCGGCGGCGCGATCTCCGGGAACTGCGCGATGGGCAGGGTCAAGCCCGCTACGGCACCGATCAAAGTGATCAGCACCGAGATCACGCCCGCCAGGACGGGACGATCGACAAAGCGGGCGAACATCGAACCTCGCCTGGACAGGGATGGCCGCGAAAGCCGGGCATGCAACGCGATCCGGTTTGGCGTGTTCCCCGTCCTGTTCGACGCGGGGGGTTCAGCGGCGTGCGCAGGGGTGTGAAGGTTGGGCTGGTGGGCGGTGGGCTCGCCCTCGCCCTGGCAGGCGGCGGCTGGTACGCGGCGGGCAGGCCCTCGCCCTCCGCGATGCTGGCGATGCTGCCGGGGGGGCAGGCGCCCGCCAAGGCCGACGAGGCCGAGCCCACGCTCACCGTGACGGTGGTGCCGGCGCACCGGCAATCGGTGCCGATCAGCTTCGTCTACACGGGCACGATCATTTCGCAGCAGGACGCCGCCCTGCAGGCGCGGGTGACGGGCGACGTGACCGCGCGGCCGTTCGAGCCCGGCAGCCACGTGAAGAAGGGGCAATTGCTCTTCCGCATCGACAAGCGCCCCTTCGAGGTCGCCCTCGCCCAGGCCAAGGCCCAGGAGGCGCAGGCCAAGGCACAGCTGCAATTCGCCCAGGCCGAGGTGGACCGCACCGATTCCCTCGCGGACAAGGGCTACGCCTCCGAGCAGCGCCTGCAGCAATTGCAATCGAACGCGGCCTCCGCCGCCGCGCAGGTGCAGGGCGCCGAGGCGTCCATCGCCCGCCAGAACCTCAACCTCGACTACGCCGAGGTGAACGCCCCCTTCGACGGCCGCGCCAGCCTCTCGATCGTCAACCCCGGCGACCTCGTCATCGAGAACCAGACGCAGCTCGTCACCGTGGTGCAGCTCGATCCGATCGACGTGCAGATGGCCCTCTCCACGGAGGATTCGGAGGCCCTGCGCGAGGCGATGCAGAAGGGTCCCGTCGCCGTCGAGGTGCTGGACGAGTCCGGCAAACCGATCCGCAAGGCCAGGATCTACCAGCTCGACAACCGCTTCGACCCCCGCACCGCCCGCCGCCTCGTGCGCGCCCTGCTCCCCAACGAGGACGAGCGCTTCCTGCCCGGCCAGTTCGTCCGCGCCCGCGTGACCCTCGGCACGGAGGACAAGCTCCTCGTGCCCACCATCGCGCTCTCGGCCCGCCTCGCACAGCAGATCGTCTACGCGGTCGATGACCAGGGCATCGTGCGCCAGAAGCCGGTGACGACGGGCGACAGCTTCGGGGAGAACACCGCGATCATCGCCGGCCTGAAGGAGGGCGAGCGGATCGTGACCGACCACCTTCAGGACATGCGCCAGGACCTGAAGGTCGAGGTCCGCGCCCCGCAGGACGCGAGCCAGGGCATGAAGGCCGACGAGACCGGGAGCACGCGCCGTGACTCGCAGTGACGCCCTCCGCCTCGCCCTGGTCGCAGGGGCACTGGCCGCCCCCCTCCCCGCCGCCGCGAAGGGGTGCCGGGTGGACAAGGCGCATTACGCCGCCCTGCACACGGGCATGACCCTCCACCGGGTGACGGAGCATCTCGGCTGCAAGGGGCGCCGCGTCTCCCACCTCACCATCGGGGACAATCACCGGGCGACCTATAGCTGGGCCGGGCACGGCACCTACGGCGCGAACCTGACCCTGACCTTCCGCAACGGCCGGCTCACCGACAAGGCGCAGCTCGGCCTGCGGTGAGCCTCGCGGCCCCTCAGAAGGCGAGGTTGAAGGCGCCGCGCACCCCCTGCCGGTGCGCCCGCTCGCCGACCTCGCCGGTGTAGGACACCGACAGGTTGACGCCCTGCGTGACCTGCGCCCCGATCCCGAGATCGCCGACGAGGCTGTCCTCGTCGAGGGGCACGCCCAGGACCGGGAAGGGGCCGGTTCCCGCGAAGCGCATCGTCCGCACCGGGACCACGTCGCCGAAGGCGTGGCGCCAGCCGAGGGTGCCGGTGGCCTCCACCGCGACGCCGCCGACATCGAAGCCGAACCGCCCGCGCAGGCCCAGCGTCGCGAAGCCGGTGTCCCTCTCGCTCCGGTCCACCGCCAGGGCGGCGAGGCCGCCGCGCTCGGTGAAGCCGTCGGAGGCCACACGCACCCCCGCGAGCCCGGCCAGCGGCTCCAGCGCGGCCGTGAAGCGGTCCGTGACGCTCATCTCGAAGCGGTAGGCGATCTCTCCGAAGGCCTGCGCCGTGCCGGATTCGGAATGGCTGCTCAGCCTGTCCGAGAAGCCGGGAAGAGCCACGAACCGGCTCGCCTTCCCATCGTCCCAGGCATAGGACATCCCCGTCCGCAGGCTGAACCGGCCCCAGTCCGCGCTGCCATAGGCGCCGACGATGGGCGCCTCGGCCGAGGCGGAACCGCCGCCACGCGCGCCCGTGAGCGTCTGGCGCTGGTAGCCCGCGAACAGGCCGAGGCGGCTGCCGGTCCAGATCGAGGCATCGAGACCCGCCAGCACGCCGCCGAGGCCGGATCGGAAGCCCTGCGCCTCGGCGGTGCCGCCGCTCCGGCCCCAGCTTTCGAGACCCGCCACCCAGATCGCCGGGCAATCGCGCCGCGAGGCCTCGGGGCGCCGGGGCTCATCGAGGCAGGTCGCGCTGCCGTCGCCGCGCATCCGGCCGAGGACGATCTCCCGCGAGGCGGCGCTGCCGGCCGCCTGCAGGCCCATCATCGTGGCATGGAGGCTCCCGGACAGGGCGCTGAACGCCGCCCGCGCCGTGGCGGCGTTGGGCAGGCGCTCGGCCGCGGCGCGCAGGGGCGAGGTGGTCGGCATGGCTTCGAGGCTCAGGGCGACGCCGCGCTGGTTGGCGGTGCGGGCCACATCGACGAAGGTGCTCACCCGCTCCACTTCGAGATAGACCTCGTTCGGCCCATAATGGTCGCGCAGGCCGTAGAAGGCCGAGACCATCGTGTCGCCGGTGAGGGTGAAGGTGCCGCTCACGCCCCCCGCCACGTTCATCAGCGTGTAGCGCGTGTTGGGCCGGAACGCGTCCGTGCCGAGGCGGGTCACGGCGAGCATGGCCCCGCTCTCGATCACCGCCCGGCCGCCGATGGTGATCCGGCCCGTGATCGTGCCGGCCGCCGCCAGGGAGACCGCGTAGACCGAGCCCGCCTGCTGCAGGGTGGAGCCCTTCACCGTGAGGCCGTCCGGCGCGAGGGTGGAGCCCGCCCGCGCCACCACGGCCCCCACGAGCCCCGACCCGGACAGGGTCGTGCCCGACAACGCCGTGATCTCGGAGCCCGCCAGCGCGCCGTTCACCCGCAAGCCGCCCCCGACGAGGGTGGTGGGGCCGGCGAAGGCCCCGGAATCCCCGGTGACGACGAGGGTGCCGGCCCCGCGCTTGATGAAGCTGCCGGTGCCGAGGATCGTGTTGGCGAAGGGCGCATCCGTGCCCTGATCCAGCACCAGCGTGCCGGCGTTCGTGATGGCGCCGCTGCCGAAGCTCCCCGCCGACCCGACGAGCGTGCCGGCCTGAATAGAGGTGCCGCCGGTATAGGTGTTGGCCCCCGCCAGCGTGGTCGTGCCGGCCCCGATCTGGGCGAGGCTCCCCGATCCCGCGATGGGGTTGGCGAGGGTGAGCGCATCGCCCCGGTTGACCGCGAGGACGCCCTCGTTCGCCACGGGGCCGGTGCCGAGCGTGCCGCTGCCGGCGAGTTGCACGGTGGCGCCGGGGGCGATGGCGGTGCCGCCGCCATAGGTGTTGGCGCCGGCCAGGACCTGCGTCCCGCCCGTCACCGCGAGGCCGCCCGGTCCGTCGATGCGGCCGGCGAACGTGTCCCGCGCGTTCGTCAGGGTGAGCGTCCGGGCGCCGAGCGTCACGGTGCCGGTGCCCGCGAGCGTCGTGATCGCCGCGCCCGACGCGGTGCCGGCGATGTTGAACGTCCCGTTGTCGACCACGCCGGACGCCGCCGCGATGCTGCCGGTGCCCGCGAGCGCCAGGGTGCCGCCGGGGGCGATGGTGGTCGCGCCGGTATAGGTGTTGGCACCGGTCAGGGTCTGCGTCCCGCCCGCGACGGTGAGGCTGCCCGCCCCGTCGATGCGGCCGTCGAAGCTGTCCTGCCCCGCCGTGATCGTGAGGGGCTGGCCGCCGAGCGCCACCGTGCCGGTGCCGGCGAGGCTTCGGATCGACGCGCCCGAGGCGGTCCCCGCGAGGTCGAGCGTCCCGTTGTCGATGACGCGCGACGAGGCCGCGATGCTGCCAGCGCCCGTGAGCGCAAGGGTCGCGCCGGGGGTGATGGTCGTGACGCCCGTATAGGCGTTGGCCCCCCTTAGCGTCTCCGTCCCGCCCGCGACGGTGACACCGCCCGCGCCGCCGATGCCGCCCGCGAAGGTATCCCGCGCGTTCGTCAGGGTGAGAGTCCGGTTGCCCAGCACGACATTGCCGCCGCCGGAGAGCGAGGTGATCGCCGCCCCCGTATTCGTGCCCGCGATGTCGAACGTGCCGTCGTCGGTGACGCCCGACGACGGCGCGATGCTGCCATCGCCCGCGAGCGCCAGGGTCGCGCCGGGCGTGAGGGTGGTCGCCCCCGTATAGGTGTTGGTGCCGCCGAGGGTCTGCGTGCCGCCCGCGACGGTGAGGCCGCCCGCGCCGCCGATGGTACCGCCGAACGTGTCCTGCCCCGCCGTCACGGTCAGAGTCCGGCCGCCGAGGACGACGGTGCCGTTGCCCGCGAGGCTTCCGACCGAGGCGCCCGCGTTCGTGCCCGCGATGTCGAACGTGCCGTTGTCGATGACGCGCGACGAGGCCGCGATGCTGCCGTTGCCCGTGAGGGCGAGGGTCGCGCCGGGCGTGAGGGTGGTGGCGCCCGTATAGGTGTTGGTTCCGGTCAGGATCTCCGCCCCGCCCGCGACGGTGAGGCCGCCCGTCCCGCCGAGGGTGCCGGCGAAGGTGTCGCGCGCGTTCGTTAGGGTCAGCGTCCGGTCGCCCAGCACCACATAGCCGCCGCCGGAGAGCGTCGTGATCGCCGCGCCCGCATTCGTGCCGGCGATGTCGAACGTCCCGTCGTCGGTGACGCCGGACGAGGCCGCGATGCCGCCGCCGCCTGCGAGCGCCAGGGTCGCGCCGGGGGTGACGGTCGTGGCGCCCGTATACGGATTGGCTCCCGCCAGGGTCTGCGTGCCGCCCGACACGGTCACACCGCCCGTCCCGCCGATGCCGCCCGCGAAGGTGTCCCGCGCATTCGTCAGGGTCAGCGTCCGGTCGCCCAGCACGACATTGCCGCCGCCGGACAGCGAGGTGATTGAGGCGCCCGTATTCGTGCCCGCGATGTCGAACGTCCCGTCGTCGCTGACGCCGGATGAGGCCCCGATGCTGCCATTGCCTGCCAGCGCCAGGGTCGCGCCGGGGGTGATGGTCGTGGCGCCCGTGTAGGGATTGGCACCCGTCAGGGTCTGCGTGCCGCCGGAAACGGTCACGCCTCCCGTCCCGCCGAGGGTGCCGGCGAAGCTGTCCCGCGCGTTCGTCAGGGTCAGCGTCCGGTCGCCCAGCACCACATTGCCGCTGCCGGAGAGCGTCGTGATCGCCGCCCCCGTATTCGTGCCCGCGATGTCGAACGTCCCGTCGTCGGCGACGCCGGACGAGGCCGCGATGCTGCCATTGCTCGCCAGCGCCAGGGTCGCGCCGGGGGTGATGGTGGTGGCGCCCGTATAGGAATTGGCCCCCGTCAGGGTCTGCGTGCCGCCGGTCACGGTCACGCCCCCCGTTCCGCCGATGCTGCCAGCGAAGGTGTCCCGCGCATCCGTCAGGGTGAGGGTCCGGTCGCCGAGCACGACCTTACCGCTGCCGGCGAGGCTCTTGATCGACGCGCCCGCGTTCGTCCCTGCGATGTCGAAGGTCCCGTCATCCGTCACCCCCGAGGAGGCGGCGATGCTGCCGGTGCTGGCGAGCGCCAGGGTGCCCTGGGCGATGGAGGTGCCGCCCGTGTAGGTGTTGGCCCCCGTCAGGATGAGCGTGCCGAGGTCGGATTTGAGCAGGCCGTTGCCGGCCAGCACGCTGCCGATCGTGGCCGTCATGCCCGCGCCGGCCGCGGTGCCGTCGCCGACCCGGATCGGCGTCGCTGCCTGGCTGAGGGTGACGGGATCGCCGACGATCCGGTAGCCATCGACGGCGAACTGGATCCCCGTGACGCGGATCGCCCCCGCGCCGCCATCCACCGTGACCGTGCCGGGCTGCGCCTCGAACAGGACATAGGTGCCGTTGGAGAAGGCCGCGTTCGGGGTCCCGTTGGTGGTGGTCCAGTTGTCGGTGTTGGGCGCGCCGAGCGCGGCCGAGGCGGTCCACACGCCGTCGCCGCCCTGCACGATCCCGTCGTTCTTCACGCCCGCCGTGCCGTCCCAGACGCTGAAGGTCATGCCCTGGCTGTTGATGAGGTTGACCTGTCCCTGCACCGTCGTCTGCAGGGTGTTCGCCGAGCCGGTGGGCATGGTGCCGAGGGCGAGCCCGTTGTTCGTCAGCGTTCCGCCATAGGTGAACAGGCGGTAGACGCCCGCGCCGTAGATGCCGCCCGTCGCCTGGGTCACGTTGAGCGTGCCCGCCAGGGTGAGGTTGCCGCCGACGGCGACGAGATCGTTCAGCGATCCGCCCACGACTCCCGCCTGCCCCAGCTCGAAATTGAGGATCGAGGCCGCCGACAGGACGAGATCGCCCGCGATGGTGAGGGTACCGGGGCTGTTGCCGGCGGCGAGGACGCCGTCCGCGACGCTCACCGAGCCGCCGAGCGTCCCCCCGCCGCCGAGGGTGCCGCCGCTCGCGACACTCACCGTGCCGCCGAGCCGGCCGTTCACGCTGAGCGTGCCGGCGGTGATGTTGGTCGTGCCGGCGAAGGCGGACGAGTCCCCCGTGAGCCGGGTGTTGCCCGCGCCGCGCTGGACGAGGGTGCCGCTGCCTGAGATCGCCGTGCCCACCTCGACGGTGTCGGCGCGGTTCAGGGCGAGGGTTCCGTCGACGGTCGCCGCCCCGCCGAGCGTCCCCGTCCTGCCGCCGTCGCCGATCTGCAGGGTCGCGCCGCGGCCGACGCCGGTCGTGCCCGTGAAGCGGGAGGAATCGCCCGTCAGCACCGCCGTCCCGCGCAGGACGCGGAACGCCCCCGAACCGAGGATCGCGTCCGACAGGGTGGACCTGTCGGTGCGGTTGTAGGCCAGCGTCCCGTCGGCGGTGACGCTGCCACCGAGGGCGCCACGCGTCCCACCGTCGCCGAGCTGCACGGTCGCGCCGTTGGCGATACGGGTGGTGCCCGCGAAGCCGGAGGAATCGCCCGTCAGCACCGCCGTCCCGCCGAGGACTTCGAAGGCCCCCGCGCCGGAGAGCGTGACGGGCAGGGCGGACGTGTCATTCCGGTTGAGGGCCAGGGTGCCGCGATCGACCACGCTGCCGCCCAGGGCGCCGCCGGCGCCCCCATTCCCAATCTGCAGCGTCGCGCCGTTCGCGACGCGGGTCGTACCGGTGAAGCCGGAGGCGTCGCCGGTCAGGACGGCGCCGCCGCTCACGTCGAACGTGCCCGCCCCCGTCAGGGTCGCGGACAGGATGGCGCTGTCGCTCCGGCGGGAGGCCAGGGTGCCGTTGATGGCGACGCTGCCGCCTAGGGCTCCGCTCGTGCCGCCATCGCCGAGTTGCAGCGTCGCGCCGTTGGCGACGCGGGTCGTGCCCGCGAAGCCGGAGGAATTCCCCGTCAGCACCGCCGTCCCGCCGAGGACGTCGAGGGCGCCCGAACCGGAGATCGCGCCGGCCAGCGTGGACGCATCATTCCGGTTGTAGGCCAGTGTGCCGCTGTCGGTGATACCCCCGCCGAGGGCGCCACCGGCATCGATCCGGAGCGTGGCCCCGTTGGCGATCCCGGTCGTGCCCGCGAATCCGGAGGAATCACCCGTCAACGCCGCCGTCCCGCCGAGCACGCTGAGGCGGCCCGAACCGGAGATCGCGCCTGGCAGCGTGGACGTATCGTTGCGGTTGTATGTGAGGGTGCCGTCGGCGGTGATGCGGCCGCCCAGGGCGCCGCCGGGATCGAGCTGGAGCGTCGTGCCGGTGGCGATGCGGGTCGTGCCCGCGAAGCCGGACGAATCGCCCGTCAACGCCGCCGTCCCGCCGAGGATCTTGAAGGCTCCCGAACCGGAGATTGCGCCGGCCAGCGTGGACGCATCGCGCCGGTTATAGGCGAGGGTGCCGTCGTCGGTGATGTTGCCCCCCAGGGCGCCGCTCGTGCCGCCATCGCCGATCTGCAGCGTCGCGCCGTTGGCGAGACGGGTCGTCCCCGTGAAGCCGGAGGAATTGCCGGTCAGCGTCACCGTTCCGAAGTGCAGTTCGACGGCCCCCCCGCCGGAGATCACGTTCGAGGCGGTGATGGAATCGATCCGGCCGAAGGTCAGCGTGCCGCTGTTGGCGATCCGGCCGCCGAGCCGGCCGCCGGTGCCGCCGTCGTCGATCCGCAGGGTCGCGCCGGCGTCGACGGTGGTTTCTCCCGCGAAGGCCGAGGAATCGCCGGTCATGAGAACGATCCCGCCGCGCGTGGTGATTGTGCCCGAGCCGGACAGGGTGCCGGCGAAAGACGACGCGTCGGCACGGTCGAAGGCCAGCGTGCCGTCATTGGTGACGGCACCGCCGAGCAGCCCGCTCCGGCCGCCGTTGCCGATCCGCAGGGTCCCCCCCCTGGCGATGGTGACCGTGCCCGCGAAGCCCGAGGCGTCGCCGGTCAGGGTGCCGGCTCCGGTCGCGACGACTTCGAGCAGGCCCGCGCCGCCGATCGCGCCGCCGAAGACGGCCGTCCCGCCCGTCGCGGCAACTTGCAGGACCGCGCCGTGGGCGACCGTCGCGGTGCCGGTGTAGCCGGAGGAATTATTCACGGCGATAATGCGGCCGCTGTCCAGCGCGAGCGACCCCACCCCCTCGAAGTTGAGGAAAGATGTGGCGGTGCTCGCATACCGGAACTTGCCGTCGACGTGAACGGTCCCGCCGAACGATCCGCTTGTGGCGACCTGCAGGGTCTTGTGACTGTCGATGCGGGCTGTGCCCGCGAAGCCGGACGACGCGCCCGTCAGACGGACGGTGTTCGCCAGCACCTCCAAGGTGCCCGCGCCCGCGAGAATGCCCGCGTAGGTCAGGTCCGGCGCGGTGGTGCCGGTGTCGTTGCCGAATTGCAGCTTTGCCCCGGCGTTGATGGTGGTCGTGCCGGTGAAGCCCGACGGGTCGGCGGTCAGGATCGTCTTGCCCGCCACCAGCGTGATCGCCCCCCCGCCCGACACCTGCGGCGCGAATTCGTAGGCGTCGCCCGTATGGTTGAAGTTGAGTGTGCCGGTCCCGTTGCCGAAGGTGAGAACGGGGACCTGCAACGTCCCCGCCGCCACCGCCGTGGCATTGGGCGCTGCACCGATGTTGATCGTGCCAATGGAGCCGGGGCTCTTGGCGAGGAAGGCCATCGTTGCGGTAGCCTTCCCACCATTGGAAAGCGTCAGCGTGCCCGTTCCCAGGTTGCCGACTGTTAGGCCGTTATTGTTGGTCCAGGTAGAGTTATTCCCGTCAACGGAAGCGTTACCGACCCCATTCACGTCGCCGCCCAAGGATCCGTTCTGAGCGGAAAGAGATCCGCCATCCGTAATAGTCAGTCTTCCGTTACCGCCTGCGCCGACAGTAACGTTGGATGACGCAGCCCAGTTCGAACCGGTACCGTCAATACTGACAGTGCCGCTGCCTCTGATGGCAGAGCCATTAGGTGTAAAGCCGATGTTTGCTTTTGTACTGGAAACTTTTCCGCCACTCATAATATTTAAAATACCAACTTCAAAATATCCAAGATCGATTTCATCTCTAGATGTTAATTTACCGCCGTTTGCAATTTCTACAACGCCCGTTCCGTAAACACCGATGTTTACGATCCCACCGGCCGCTATCTTAGAGTCCACTCCATTGATACCAATGAATCCACTTGACCCAGTATGCTGACCGACGAATAAACTCGGTACGCTCGATTCCGATATATCGAGAGACTGACCACTTCGCACCAGTAATGTGCCGCTATTGTCTTTACCGACAATGATTTGATTGGCGCTTGCTCCAGCAGTCTCAACCACGCTTTGGCGCGTGACATCGATCTCGACAGTATCGACGTTCAGCCTCGGCACGCTGCCTGAACTCCAGTTGCGCGCATCCGCCCAATCGGAGCTGATCGTACCCGTCCATAGGGCAGGCGAGGCGGCATGGGCTGGAGTCAAGGCCGTCGAGGACAGCAGGCAGACGGCGACCGCGAACCGCTGTGCTTGTAGCGGCAGGCTGCGCGACGCCGCAGTTGAAATGGCAAGACGGACGCGTACCGCAAGACGTGCGGGCCCGTCGAACTTCATCCAGCCCATGATGTGATCTGCTCTCACAACGCCATCGAACGCGATGCGACAAGCGCCGACCGCGAGCCGGCCCCTGTCTCCACATGCCGCTTAGCATATGACTCAATGTATTTCAGAGTCGTTTAGGGATAGAACGATGATCATCCGACCCATTTGTTGCGCCAATGTCACGATAAATTTCCTATATACATCTAAAGTCTCCATCACATCCCTACTAAATCTGCAAAATCGGCATTCATCACAAAAAACTCAGACAGTAATAATGTAGATCAGTTTTCTAATTTACGCGCTATCGGATAAAATATGAAAACTGTCGAATATTCGATTTCCTTTCAACGCCACGGCGCCCAGCAAGCCTTGCATGAAAACTCAGCTCCGCCGCAATTTCCTCATCGTAGCTATGAAGCAATATGATCGGATCGGGCGAAATCAAATCAAAGCTTTCTAGACCCCTGCCCGCCCCGATCAACACGGCAGGCGCAAAATGTTACAATTCGTATGGATTTGAGCGCCGAGCACCCGTATGATACTTATCGAGATGCATGGCTTGGCATCTAAATGGCCGGTCAACTCCGCACATGTTGCTGAGCAACCTTAGAAAAAACTGAAAATATTTGAATATTTACTTTGTATTCTCAAACATATGAAGCCAAAGGTTAGCTGACGAATGATGCAATCCGGGGCCGATCTACGCGTTCTGTTCTACGAAGACCCTCTGACCGACAATGCCTCGTTCTTCCGGTGGTCGGCCCATCTCGGCTGCGATGCACCCTGGCTTCGGGCGCTGACGCGAGATGGCCATGACGCGCGAATGCTGGTTCACGAGCGTTTCCTGCCGGTCACGCGAAAGGTCGGCATCCCCCGTCACGCCGTGATCACGATCAGCGAGGACGAGCTCGTCAACCGGCTCTGGAACCCGCATGGCGATGTGAACACCCTGCTGCATCGTCATTTCGATCCGCTGTCTGCGGACGCCGTCGAGGCGCTGGCCGACAGCCTGGACCGGCCCGCCGCCCTGGCCACGCGAGCGCTCTTGGCAGACGCGCTGGAGAAGGCCCTTGGAGATTTCCAACCGGACATCATCATTACTTGGTGTCCGGCGCCTCATCTGCGCGTGTTGTTTCCGAATGCGCTCATCCTCCATAAAGAAACGTCGATCTTCTCACGACCGCCCCTTCCCCTGACCTACACGCTCGATCCGCGCGGTTTCCACTTCTGGTCGGTCCCGGCTCAGCCGACCGAGCCAGCCTCGACGAGCGATCAGGCGACAATGGACGCCACCCGCGAGCTACGCTCGGCCCTGGAACTCGCCTACCGCCTCCAGGACGCGGCTTTCTCGGAAATCGAAGACCACATCGGGACCTACGAGACCTCGCTGCTGGTCGTCGGCCACGAGAACGGTGCGTTCTTCTTCGACGCGAGCTGTTCCTACCGCTCGCAGGTCCACCAACTGCTCGACGTTCTCGAGAACGCTCCGCCGCATTGGGCGGTCGTGGCCAGTGAGCATCCCGATTGCCGCCGGATGACCCCGGCCGAGAAGGATTTCATCAAGGAGCGGCATCCGAACTTCATTCCGATCCCCGAAGCGCTGGCCCCCCTGTGCTCGGGGCAGAGACTCGCCCGCCGCGTCGATCGGGTCGCGGCCGTCAGTTCCAGCGTCGGCCTTCATGCCCTGTTCTGGGGCACGCCACTCCATGCGCTGGGGCACAGCCACCTGAATCGCTTCGCTGCCGGGCAGGGGGTCGCCAGTTTGGCGGAAGGCTCTCGCCAGAATGCGTTCACCGACGGGAACGCGGCCTGGTGGGCTTTCCATTACAGCTACCCGAACAGCCTCGCGGAGAAGCCCGGATGGCTCTCCTCGCACCTGCGCACCAAACTCGATCATTGGCAGGCGCACGGGGTCGTCGGCTACTTCGCCGAGCCGATCGCGGACATGGACGAGATGCGATCCCGGCTCACGGGCCGGTCTGTCGAGGCGATCCACGCCCGACTCGGACCGCCCCTGGGCCTGTCGACAGTCCCGGACCGGCTGGATTTCACGAATGCCGCGTGGTTCGGCCCAGGCTGGGCTGCCGCGGAAACGAACGGTGAGCTCGTCTATCGCTGGACCACGTCTCGGGAGGCGGAACTGATCCTCCCGCTGCCCGTCGGACATGACGTCCTCATCACGATACAGGTGGGCACGCATGGCAGCTGCTCCGGGCAGACGGCGGAGCTTCGCCTGGGAGACCTCACTCTCGCGGCCGAACAGGTCGGCCTCGACGGCGCGGCGCGGCTGACGGCGCGCCTGTCCAGGACCTTGATCGTCGATCCCGCGACACGGCTCGTCGTCCAGGCGCAGGACCTCGCCCCGCCTTCGGAGGGGGCCACCCCGCTCGCGCTCATTTCGACCTCCATCACGATCGAAGCGGCCCCGCCCCTGCCGTCGCGACCGGCGATCGGCACGCACGTACCGCCACGGCATTCCGTGCTGATCCCGACCCTGAACGGGCGCCAGACGTTGGAGGTGGTCCTGCCCGGCCTCCTGTCCCGGATTCCGGACGGCGTCGAGGTTGTGGTCAGTGACAACCACTCCGAGGACGGCACCTGGGAGTTCCTCAACGGCCTAGGCGACGAACGGCTCACCGTCCTGCGACCTCCGGAGCGCGTTGATTACGCGAGCAACGCGGACTGGGCGTATCGCCATGCCCGAGGTGAATGGCTGGGACATCTCGGCGACGACGACCAAATCCTGAGCTCGCGCTTCGCGATGATCGACCACGTCGCATCGCATTCCGACGCCGAGATAATCTACGCGAATCGGATCCGGTATTACTGGCCGAACTTCATGGCCCTGGAACTCGCCAATACTCTCGATAGCGCCACTTTCAGCGATACTGTCGTCTTGATGGAAGGCGACGATGTTGCGCGCCGCAGCATCAACTCCGGGAATGTCCGGCATACCGGCGCCGTGGTCCTGCATCGCAACCTCATCCGGCGCGTTCGGGCCGCGATGGGCGGCCGCTTCATGGTGCAGCGGCTCGGTGAATATCTCGGCTACCGCGTTGCGGCGGGATTGTCGGCCGGCGTAGCCTTCGTCAACCGGCCGATCGTCGTCATCGGCCGTCACGACAAGAGTATCGGGACGTCGATGCATCACGACAGCGCCGCGGGCACGGCCTTCGGGACGGATCTGGAAAGGGATATCGGCTCCCATCACCAGGGGACGGGGTTCCACTTCCTGGGGCAGCAACCCTTCTCGTTTGAGGCCGCGCTCGCGGCGGCATCGACCCTAGCGCCCCGCATCGGGCCCTGTCCGATCGATTACGCCCTCTGGCGCGAGCGGGTCGTCGCCGACCTGGCCAGCCAAGTCGCGAAGGGCAGGATCTCCCCGGATGCCGCCGCCGGCATTCAAGCCGCGGGGGACGCCGCGCTGGCCGAAGCCATCGGGACCCAGACGGCCTCGCCCGGCCCGATCGGTACACCCGTGCCGATCGAACCGAGTTGGGGGTGGCGCGGACGGCTCGGCGGCGGACGGATCGGAGCTGCCTCCATCACGGAAGTAGGCGACTGGTTCGAGGACACCTTCGCCCTGCGTCAATCCCCGACGTCACTCGGCTTCAAACGCAGCGACGAGGTGCCCGTATCCTGGGTGGACGCGTAGCGGCGAGGGCGCGTCAGGACGCTGGGGCCGGAGGATCGTAACCGAGGATCACTCCGGTCTTCACCATCCGTTGCGACGAGCCCTTGCGCCGCCACAGGCGATCCATCGCGGGCTCGCCGTCGTCCACCGTCGCGAGGAGCGAGCGCGAGGACGGCGTCACGCCAGCAAGCGCAGGGGCATCCGTCACAGGGCCGTCGCGATGAGCCCTGGGCGCGCCGTAGTCCCGCCCCTCGGCCAAGCCGAATTCCAGGAAATGCATCAGGGGGTTCACCCCGGCCTCGCGAACGTCCGGGTTGGCGTGCAGGTACCGCGACAGGCTGAACCCCAAGGATGGGTCGCGCCCTTCCTTCCAGCCGTATTCGAGGAAATGCGCCTGCGGATCGCGGCCGGTCGCCTTCACATCCGGGTTGTTGGCCAGGTAATACGCGCGATCGAAGCCGGGAAGCGCCGTGACTGGTGCAGGCGTCTTCCGTCGCAGCGACTTGAGAAAACCCAGCATCGGTACCGCCTTCCGTGAATGGCCGAGCCTGCGGCCTCACAGAGCGACTGCGTTCTCCGTTGGGCCAGCAAAATCCGGCGCGCGCGCCGGATGAGATGTCGAAAACGCTGGAATGCAGCGCCACACTTAGTCCGGCCTGCTCCGGCGCACCATGATGCTGTGCAAGAGCGCGGAGAGTTTTCTCGGATCGAGAATGCTGCCGTCGGCGGCCACGACCGGCTCCGCGGACGCGAAGTCGAGCTCGACGTGCCAGGACGCGTCGGGATAACCCACCGCCGGCAAGGGCAGCACGACCGTCTGGCGATTGCCTGTCAGGGTGACCTCGCTGCACCGGACGCCGTTGACGGACACCGTGCAGCGCTGAGCCTGTCCATCGTTCGCGGCCCGGCCCGTCATGTCCAGGACGAGTTCGGCCGCGCCATCTTCTACGCCATCGATCTGGAGAGCGAGCGCGGCATGCGTCCCGTCGATCCAGATGGCCTCCGGCTCCGCCGTCGAGAATCCGTCGATGAGCAGGGGTAGTCCGGCAGCGCCGGCCTTGGTTTCCAGCACCTCGTCGAGCTTGACCCGAGGTGCGGCGCACACCACGGCGAAATCGGCGAGGGCGATGCTGAGGCGTCGTCCGTCGAGGACGGCGCCAGTCGCGTCCTTGATCGGCTCCGGCCAATCGGGAACGATCGCAATCTTGAAGTCCTCGCTCGCCCCGACCAGCTTCGGCGGCAGCGGGAAACTCAACGTCCGGCGGGTCTGGTCGATCTCGGCATAGGCGAGCGGCAGATCGTTCAGGGTGACGGTGAAGCCCTGCCGCTGGTACCCGCTGACGACCGGGCGCGCCCAGCAGGTCAGGCGAAGGCTCACATTCTCGCGGTAATCGGCAAGCTGGAAACGGATCTCTGCGGAATCGTCGTCGATCCAGACATGCTGCCCCTCCGGCCGCGAGAAGCCCTTCCCGAGGTAGCGCAGGCCGTTGCCTTCCGCCGCGACGCGATAGAGGCGGTTGGGCTGCACCAGGGGCGCCGCCGCCGTCGGCAAGGCATAGCGCTCCCACTGCACGGGCGATGGGGCGAGCGCCGCCGAGACCGGGATGGCGTGGACGCGCATCGCCTGCCAGGTCCGATCCCCCGTGACCGAGTCACGGATGAACTGGTGCTGCTGCTCCGCCGGGACGACCGGTTGCGGACGCTTCCAGCGTTCGTGCGCGAGCGACACGTAGGTGGCGTAATTGGTCTGGCCGACCTGGCCCACCAGGAGCGCCTTCAGACCCAGAAGGCCGGCCTCCTCGCCGTCGAGCAACGCCATGGTCTCGGGGCGTATGTTTCGACCGATCTCACGACGGAAGACGAAGCGTCCGCCATGGATGCTCCCCGTCACGTTCAGGAGCGCCTCATGCTGCGTGAAGGCCAGTTCCTCGATCCGCCGTGCCGTGCGGTCGTTCTCTGCCGCTTCCTCGACCAGGAGGCCGGACGCGGCCATCGATGCTCCCGGCATGCGGACCAGCGCCGTGGCGGTCGTCACGAGGTGATCGCTGAACCAGTGATCGTCACGGCCCAACACGGCGAAGAACTCGGTCTCGATGGCGCCGAGAAGGGCGTGCAGCACGGGGCCGGTCCCCCGCAGGCGCTGCGCCGACTTCGTCTGGAAATCCGCGAGACCGTAGAAGTCCCTGCTTTCCATGCGAATCGACCGCAGGCGCGGCCGGTGCTCCTCGATCAGCCCGGCTACGTCCTCGGCCAGCCGCCGGTCGCAGACGCAGACGAGGTCGATCGCAACGCCCTCCTGGCGCAGCACGTTCTCCAGAACCGTGCCGAACTCCTTCCGGCTGGTCTGCGTGTAGAGCAAGATCACGGTGACGTTCGGTACTTCACCGGCCTCCGGGAGCAAGGCGTTGCGCTTGTTCCGGTCGCCATGCGTCGCGACGAGCGTTTCGAGACTGCGCTCGAGGCTGAACATCTCGGCCAACCGCTGCTGGCCGATTTGAGCGCGCCGCTGCCCCTCCTCGGGATTGCGCCGGATGCTGATGATGAGATCCCGAACCAGATCCCTTAATTCGGCCGAGTCGAGCCGATCGTCGTCGATGACGTAGACGCAATCCGAGAAGTATTTGTCGATGATCGGATGCTTGTTGGCGATTACGACCGTGCCGGCGGCGAGGCCCTCGAACAGCCTGTTGCTCATGATGCCGGATTGCTGGTGGGCCTTCGACGACAGCGCGAGGCAGATACCGGCCTCGTTGAGGCGCTTGACGACGCTTCTCCCATCGAAGGGAATCGGCCCCCGGTAGGTCTTGAACCCCTCCCAGGGACGGCCGCCCTGGAACACGTCCGGGCCGTAGATCGCGATCAAGTCCTCTTCGTCGAGGGTTTCGAGAAGATCGTGATGCCGGCCCTTGGGGCCGCCGAGCCGCTCCCAATTGATGCCGATGTAGAACAGCTTGGACGATTCGGTGATCGTGGGCGGAAGATACGGTTCGGGCGGGGAATGGAACAGCTTCGGCAGGTCCGCGACCGGCCTTCCGAGACCCCGAAAGAGATTCAACGCGTGGTTGTCGGCGAGGTCGGAGTCACACGACAGGGCATCGTTATGGCTCACGAGCTTCATGACCGACTTTTCGTAGCCGAACATGAAATAGAATTCTAATGGATTCCAGAGCGCAGAATAAGAAGGTATATCAAAGAGTCGTGGAGATTCGAAATGCAGAGAAATAACGAAATCGTATTCGCTCCGATCGATCCGCGGGTCGGATGCGTCGACGTTCTTGAACGTTGACCAGATCGGATATCCGTCGTTGTCCACGATGGTCACCCGCGCGCCGATGTTGGCGGCGGCGATACACAGACGTTGAACGACTTCATATTCCGCGTTCTTGACTTCCGGCCAGGTCAAGATGACCGCGAAAGTTGCCCGCGATAGGGGGGACGCAGAAATCATCGAAGCTCCGTGCTCAGGATGCGGCCGTCGTGGTGCGTCGGAGGGCGACGATCAGCTCCGCACGCGACCCAGATTTTCATGGTACCAATTCAGGGTCTCGGACAGGCCATCCTTCAGCTCGGTCCGCGCCACGAAGCCGAGTTCCGAGAGGCGCCCGATGTCATAGGCGCGGCGCAATTGTCCCAGCGGCTTGTCCGCATCCCACGCGTAGGTCGCCTCGGGAACGAGGCCCGCCAGCGTCTCGACCAAGGTGCGGATCGTAATGGAACGCCCCGAAGCGAGGTTGTAAACGCCAGATCCGGACTTCATCAGCAAAAGAAGGCCGTCCGCAGCGTCGCGCGAATACAAGAAATCGCGTGTCGGGCTGCCGTCCCCCCACACGGAGACGGGCTCCTTGTTCCGGCTCTGGACGAACTTATGAATGAGGGATGGGATGACGTGACCGTGCTCCGGATCGAAGCGATCACCCGGCCCGTACAGGTTGGTCGACAGGGCCATCACATAGTCCATACCGTATTGCAACCGGTAGCTTTCCAGCTGCATCAGCAGGCCACGCTTGGCGAAGGCGTAGAACCGCTCGGAACTGTGCGGCTGTCCGGACAGAACGTCGTCTTCGCGCAGGGGCATGGGCAGGCCGTCGGCATACATCGCCACCGTACCCATGCCGAGGAATCGCGTCGCGCCGACCGCCCGCGCCGCCTCGACCACATTGCAATTGATGAGTGTGTTGCGCCGGAAGATGTCACCGGGGTAGGCCATGTTGCCGCCGACGCCGTAAACCGCGCCCGCCAAATGATAGACCTGCTTTGGCCGGCAGGATTCGAACAGCTTGAGCGTGTCCGAAAAATCTTCGAGATTGCAATCCCGGCGAGATGCTACCGCGACAAAATCCGTACCTTCCGCCTCAAGTGCCTGGACGAGCGCATTGCCCAGCACGCCACCGGCACCAGTTACGAGTACGTCTGCCATACTGATCTCCACCTTCTAGCGAAACATCGTGCCGCAATGGATTTATTAAAACGCCCGAGGTAACAATTCATATAATCCGATGGCAGTATGAATACTCGAAGGTTACTTGCAGTCGATACGCCAAAGGTTGACATTTGACCATAGCTTAGGGCCAATCATTGTTGCACGAATGCACTAGAATGGCCCTTGATGCCGCTTCGGTATGGAGAAATCAACCGTTGGCACAGCCCCCTCCGGAAGAGGCATGCATTTTGTGCGCCCCCCTCTGTTGCGTGCTCGCACAACAGTGATGATCCTGATGTTTCCGAGGGCGAGCTGGCCGCCGCACAGACACGATGGGGGCACTTGGATTGTTGTCAGATGCGTCAATCCCGATGCGCTCGCCGCTGCCGCCGCCTGCATTAGAAATAATTCCTAATCCTGCGAGGGTGACCGTCCCTTGCCTCAATCTTGTGACAATCTGACAAAAAAGAGGCTATCGCTTCGCCGATCACGCCCCTTCGCCCAATCGAGCCGCGTAAATCAGGCTGGATTCGAAACCCGACACACTGTCAAGATTCTGCGCGCACTGGCTTATCGCCGTCCGGGCCGCCCGCGATGACCTTCGAGCCGTGCTCGTTAGCCTTGATCGGGGCAGTTCCGGTGTGTAGATCTCGCGCCTTCGTTGGCGGTCGGTCGATGCGGGGCAGGCCCCGAATCTGCATGGAGCGGCGGTGCTGTCTTGCTTGCTTCGCCCTCCAAATTCCTGCATTCGGCCTCGCGGTGAAACTCGTCTGGTCGCCGCTGGCGCGGCCTGCTCGATCCGGGCCACCCTGTACATCCAACCGTGAGACGTACGATGAAGGCAGTCATACTGGCGGGTGGTCTGGGAACGCGGCTGGGCGAGGAGACGGGATCGCGTCCCAAGCCCATGGTCCTGATCGGCGACAGGCCGATCATCTGGCACATCATGAAGATCTACAGTGCCTACGGAATCAACGATTTCGTCGTGTGCCTGGGCTACAAAGGGTACGTGATCAAAGAATACTTTGCCAACTACTTCCTGCATACGTCGGACGTCACTTTCGATCTGGCCAACAACAAGCTGACGGTCCACCATAACACGTCGGAACCGTGGCGGGTGACGCTGGTCGATACCGGCGAAAGCAGCATGACGGGTGGCCGCCTTCTGAGGGTGAAGCCTTATCTCGAAGGCGAAGACATCTTCTGCATGACCTATGGCGACGGCGTATCGAACCTGAACGTGACGGCGCTGGTCGATTTCCACCGGCAGCACGGCGGGATGGCGACGCTGACGGGTGTCCGTCCGCCGGCACGCTTCGGCGCGCTCACCCTGCGGGACACGCTGGTGGACCATTTCGAGGAGAAGCCGGTCGGCGACGGATCCTGGATCAACGGCGGCTTCTTCGTCTGCGGCCAGGGCGTGTTCGATTACATCGAGGGCGATGAGACCGTCTGGGAGCAGCAGCCGCTCCGGCGCCTCGCCATGGACCAGCAATTGCACGCGTATCTGCACGACGGCTTCTGGCAGCCGATGGATACGCTGCGTGACAAGATCACGCTCGAGGGTATGTGGGAGGGCGGGAAAGCCCCGTGGAAGGTGTGGTGATCATGAACCCTGATTTCTGGAACGGCCGCAAAGTCTTCCTGACGGGGCACACCGGATTCAAGGGTTCCTGGCTCTCGCTCCTCCTGTCGGATTGGGGCGCCGAGGTCCATGGCTACGCCCTCGAAGCCGTGGAGGAGTCGTTGTTCCGCCATGGCGCCATCGGGGATGTCATGGCCTCGTCAGAGATCGCGGACATCCGCGACGCCGACACCCTGACGGCGGCGCTGCGCCGGAGCGGGGCGGACGTCGTGTTCCACATGGCCGCGCAGCCCCTCGTGCGCCTGTCGTACCGGGACCCGGTGGACACCTATGCCACCAACGTCATGGGCACGGTCCATCTCCTCGAAGCCTGCCGGCGGGTGGAGCACGTCAAGGCCGTGCTCGTCGTCACCAGCGACAAGTGCTACGAGAACCGCGAATGGGCGTGGGGCTATCGCGAGAACGAGGCCATGGGCGGCCATGACCCCTACAGCAACAGCAAGGGGTGCGCCGAGCTCGTGACCGCCGCGTACCGCGATTCCTTCCTGCGCGGCGCGCATGTGAATGTCGGCTCCGGGCGGGCCGGCAACGTCATCGGCGGCGGGGATTACTCCGAGGACCGGCTCGTGCCCGACCTCATCCGGGCGGTCACGGCCGGCGAGAGCGCGCAGATCCGCAACCCCGGCGCCATCCGGCCCTGGCAGCATGTGCTGGAGCCGTTGTCGGGCTATGTGGTGTTGGCCGAGCGTCTGGCCGCTTCCGATGGCGCCGCCTTCGCCGAAGGATGGAATTTCGGTCCGAGTTCGAGCGGGGATCGTAACGTCGGCGACGTGACGGAGGCCCTCTATCGCCATTGGGGGGCGGGCGCCTGGAAACGCGATGAGGCGGCCCAACCGCACGAGGCCCATTACCTCAAGCTCGATTCCTCGAAGGCCCGCCTCCGGCTCGGCTGGCGCCCGCGCTGGGATTTCGAGGATACGATCGCCCGGACGACGGAGTGGTACAAGGCTCGGACCGAGGGTCGCAACATGCGGGACGTGACGCGGCATCAGATCACAAGCTACCTTGCGGCCCCTGGCATCTAAGGAAAGTCAATGCAGACGGACGACGCTACCGCACTCGACGCCGACGCCCTGCGTGCGAAGATTCTCGAGCTGACGGCGCAGTACGCTCGGATTGCCCATGCACCCAAGGCCTTCGAGCCGGGCGTGTCCGCGGTGCCGGTGTCGGGCAAGGTCTACGGCGAAGCCGAGATGATGAGTCTCGTGGACTCGTCGCTCGACTTCTGGCTGACGACCGGACGCTTCAACGATGCGTTCGAAAGCCGCTTGGCCGCCTTCATCGGCGAGCGCCGCAAGGTGCTCACGGTCAATTCGGGGTCATCCGCAAATCTCCTCGCGCTGACCGCCCTGACCTCGCACCTGCATCGCGACCGCGCCCTGAAGCCGGGCGACGAGGTCATCACGACCGCGACGGGCTTCCCGACGACGGTCAACCCGACGCTGCAGAACGGCCTGGTTCCGGTCTTCGTGGATGTCGATATCCCGACCTACAACATCATGCCCTCGCGCATCGAGGAGGCCGTGACCGACCGGACCCGGGCGATCATGGTGGCCCATACCCTGGGCAACCCGTTCGACCTGGGCGAGGTGATGCGCGTCGCGAAGAAGTACAATCTTTGGGTGGTCGAAGATTGCTGCGACGCGCTCGGCGCAACCTACGACGGCAAACCCGTCGGGACCTTCGGCGATGTCGGAACCCTGAGCTTCTACCCTGCTCACCACATCACGATGGGCGAGGGCGGCGCGGTCTTCACCGGCCAGTCGCTCGTGCTCCGCGCCATGGAATCGATCCGCGATTGGGGGCGTGACTGCTACTGCCCGCCGGGCGTGGACAACACCTGCAAGAAGCGGTTCGGCTGGAAGCTCGGCACGCTGCCGCACGGCTATGATCACAAGTACACATACTCCCACCTGGGGTATAACCTGAAGATCACCGACATGCAGGCGGCGGTCGGTCTGGCACAAATGGACCGGCTGGACTCGTTCATCGACATTCGTCGGCGCAACTTCGCCTATCTCAACGAAGTCATGGCGCAGTTCCAGGAGTACCTGATCCTGCCGGAGGCGACGCCGCGCAGCGAGCCGTCGTGGTTCGGCTATGTCCTGACCCTGCGTGACGGAGCGCCCTTCGACCGCGACGACCTGGTGAAGTTCCTCAACGAGCGGAAGATCGCGACCCGGCTCCTGTTCGGCGGCAACCTCATCCGGCAGCCGTACATGGAAGGCCGCAATTATCGGGTCGTCGGGGACCTCACCAACGCCGATACCATCGTGAACCGGACCTTCTGGGTGGGCGTCTACCCGGGCCTCGGCCGCGACCAGATCGACTACATGGCGGACATGTTCACAGCGTTCTTCCGGCAAGGTGCCAGGGCGAGTCGCTGATTCGGCGAATGTCCCTGAACGATGCACGTCCGACGAATGTCCCGCCGCACCAGCGGCGGGCCCTCCTCACAGGGGCGACCGGCTATGTAGGAGGATGGCTTCTCGCCGAACTCCTCCGCAGCGGGTGGATCGTTCATACATTGGGACGGCGGGCGGGTGATCACTCCGGCGTGACCACCCATCTCTACGATGGCGGCATCGCCTCGGTCTCGCGCGCCGTGGAAGCCGCCGCCCCCGACGTCGTCTTCCACCTCGCCTCCGCCGTGGCCATCGACCATACGGCCGATGGCGCAGCCGAGATCCTGGCCGCCAACATCACGTTCCCGACGCTGATCTTGGAAGCCATGGCGGCCCTCGGGTACCGCAACTTCGTCAACACCGGCACGTCCTGGCAGCATTTCGACGGGACGGACGCATACAATCCGACCAACCTCTATGCTGCCACGAAGCAGGCGTTCGAAGATGTCGCCCGCTACTACGTCGAGGCAAAAGCCTTCAACGTCCTGACGCTGCGGTTATTCGACGTCTACGGCCCCGCCGATCCACGGCGCAAGCTGCTACCCTACCTCGTCGGCGCCGCGTTGCGGAACGAACCGGTCTCTCTCTCTCCCGGTCTGCAGACGCTCGATCTCGTCCACGTCAGCGATGTGACGTCCGCCTTCCTTGTGGCCGCCGAGCGGCTCCTGGCCGCCCCCCGTGGCATGGAAGTCTTTCTGGTCCGCTCCGGTGAAATCGTCTCGGTCCGCGACTTGGTGGACCGGATCGCGACGGCCCTGGGCATGACGGTCGATGCGAAGTTCGGAGGGCGCCCCTACCGTGATCGTGAGGTCATGAAGCCCTGGGATGCCCATTCTACCTTGCCGGGCTGGTCGCCCAAGGTCGACCTCGGTTCGGGTCTGCGGCAGTTGGTTGCCGTCGCTCGGCAGCAGGCCTCGGACGACGGCACAGTCTGAAATGTCTCTTGGCTGAGATCTCAGAGACTCTCATCCAAAGTTGCGAGAGATACGTTGTCGATCATAGCCAATAGCCCGGAAGCAATCGCTCTTTTGAAGAGTGTTGGGATTCCAGCGCTCATCCATCAAAGCGATAGCCTGTTGAAGGGTGATGTTGACTTTGATTTTGGGACGGTTCTTCCCCTCCTCCATACGGCAGCCAATCAGTATCGCGGCGAGGGGCAACACGCGGAAGCGAAACCGGTTTTCGAGCGTATCCTGCGTCATGTGCCGTCCGACTTCAATGTGCGGGCGGTGCTCGCCGAATATGCACTGCAAAGCCACGACCACAATACATTTACCGATATACTGACGCCCGCCATACCGATGCTCTTGGAGAATCCCGTCTTGCACGGAGGAATACTGGGTCAGTATTGTCGCCATGCGTTTGCACGCCACGATTTCGGCTCTGCGCTCGCCATCTACAAGGCGATCGGATCGTCCCAGAGCCTGCTCGACGGAGGCGACGAGAGCGCGATTGCCATTCTGGATCGCCTCGAGCTGCTCAAGACGCTGGCCGCCTCCGACCTCGTCGAGGTCAATCTGGGGAACGATCAGGTCGGAACGGAGCCCCTTCTGATCACGGCGCTGTTCGCCCTCGACGAACACGATCTCATGACTCGGGTCGCTCAGGCCGATCGTTCCGCGACCGACGGGGTCGGCTCAAACGCCGTCCATCTGGCATGGGTCGCGGCGCAGGTTGCCGCGGCGCATCGATGGGGGCGAGGCTATCGCGCCGCCTGCCGTCTGGTGTCCCGGCTCCTCGCCTCCACCCGCGATGCCGAAGCAGCCATCGCGCGATTGGAGGCATCGAACGCGTCGGGCCCCGTCCTCCATGCCCTTCTGACCGGCGCGATGGCGAAGGATGGGGTGTCCGGGCACCGGCGGGATGCCCTTGCTGCCCTGCGTCGTTCCCAGGCCGTGTCCCTGCAGCCGGCCACTGGATCCGACGATCTCGCGGCATCGTTGGCGACGTTCGGCGCCAGACCGACGCTGGAGACAGCCGAGGCCGTCTGGCAGGCGTCCTACGACGCCGCGGACTTCGGACGGCTTCTGGCCCATACGCCCTGCGGACGGCATGACGACCCTCTGTCCCCGCACGCCTCCGATCCGTTGCACGACCGTTGGCACGCAGCCTTCAGCGTCTCCAGTCTCGGGGCTCCTGCCGACGATAGCCCGGCTGTTTGGTACTTCATCACGTGGCATGCCGAGGTCGAGCGCCTCTTCCGCCTGTTCGGAAGCCTGTCCCGAGCCGCGAACACCTATGTCATCTCGGTCGGTGGCAGCGAGCCGATTGAACGCTTCCCCCAGGTATCGGCGCTCATGCTGGCGGGGGATGTGCATCTGCACTATCGCCCATCCGTCAGCTGGGGCGGCCAGAAACTCCTGTTCCAGAATGTCTTCGACATCCTGGAATGCTTCAGCGCCCGCACGGACGACGACGCGGTCTTCCAGATCATCTGCAACAAGACCTATCCGCTCGCCGGCCCGATCGAATTCGCCAAGCAGATGGGCCAACCCGGTCATCGGGAGATCTACGCGAAGCGTCGCTACTCGGTGCCGCCGCCGGCTTGGCACATGGAATGGCCGGACGCCATGGTGACAGAGCTTCCGACCGTTTACAATCAAGCCCTCGACGATGTCTTTCGGAACGCGAAGCTCGATCGCTTCTCAGACCTCGCGAAATTTCCGATGATTTACGATTCGAGCGATTTTCGCTTGAATATGTCCGCCTTTAACTTCTCCCCTCGGGCTGAGATATTCGAAGGGCAGTACAAGGGCGGCGGACAGCAGTACATGATCGCGGGGCACTCCGCCGACATGCGCTGGATGTCCTTCGGTCGCCTCACCCACTTCATCGATCTGATGAATGAAGCGGGGAGCACATATTCGCGGCGCATGCATCCGCGCGTGATGCAATGGGCTCACTCGGTTCTGGTCAAGCACAAGATGAGGACCGGCGACCCGTTCCTGCTGATGAGCCGTCGCTTCGTCGACACCATCCTGCACAACCCGGATTGCAACGAGCTGTTTGCGGCGAGCGATCTTGGATTTGCGCCGGAGATGAACTTTTTCGACACCATCGCATACACGCCAGAGTATGGGATGGGGAACGAGGTCCTTCATCACTATTTTCGAACCGAAACGAACGTTGGCGCAGAGAAGGATATTCCTGCGGCGACGTTCGCGGCCGACGTCCAGAAGCTTCTCTTCATGCGGAAGATGGAGCCGGACCTGTCCGGGCCGTTCATTCAAAACTTCGCGGAACGCTGCGACGAGGAACGGGGAGCCGCAACGTCGTTCCTCGCCGCCTCGGCCGAAGCGCCGTCGGTGCGGGCGTGCGTGCCGCCCACCCTGTTCGATCTGCTGGGGGCGGATCTGGCGAACCTGCGCATCCGCCTGCGGGATCTGCGCGGGACGCCGCACTTCCTGGGGCATTTCGGACCGGATGGCCGCTTGGTGCACGCCGACGGGACGGTCGCGGATGGATCCTGGTCGGTCACCGATTCGAGTCTGTCGATCACGTTCCCATGGGGAACCAAAACTTACGAGCAGATCGCAACCGACGGCTCCCTCTTGATCCTCCCGCCGTCCGAGATCGTATCCGTTCGCAACGGCTGGAGCCTGTTCCTCGAGATCGACCTGGGAGATCTGCTCGCGCGCCGCGCCGGCCGCCTGGTCCTCGACAACGCCCTGCACCCCTCGGCCGAAACGTCATGGGTGGCATCGCGCTCGTGGGAGATCGCGCTTCTCGCAAGCCTGGAGCACCGGGATCCCCATGGTTACCCGGCGGCGTTCTCGCGGCCCGGCGTGGAGGTGATCGATCTTCGCGGCGACGCCGGACACGAGATGGCCCTGTGTGCCGTCGATGCCTATCCGATGCTGAGCCGTCTTCACTCGGTCAGCTTCGCGGACGGCCGGGCCGTCTGGGTGTGGGGGCGGGCTTCCGCCGAGTGCCACGAGGCCTGGCCCACGGCGGAGGCGAGGAGGCCCGAGATTTCCCTGTCGGCCGAGGATCTCATCGGGTCCTGCCGGATCGATACGATCCGGGGCGTCGAGACCGTGATTTTCCTGGAGGGCGGCGTGCTGGCGTCGGAGAGCCGGTCGCCCATCGGACATTGGTTCGTCGAGAGCGGCGCCGTCTGGCTTCTCGGTCTGCCGGGGTTGATGATAGCCCGTGCGACGCAGTTCAAGCGCGTGGGGGACGTCTGGTCGGCGTCCGGGTGGGGCTGGAGCGCCCTCGGAAAGGCCGATTCGTTCCGGGCCGCCTGGGGTTCGGGGGAGACCGCGACCCGACACTGACACGGTTCGGCCCATCACGCCCGCAGGCGCCGCGGGTGATGGGCCGTTCCTCATTCACCGACCGAGGCCGCAGGTGCGATCCAGCCTCATGCGCCTCAGGATGGAGAGACCCGGTTGGGCAGGCCCATGTTTCCGCGCAACGTCGTCGTCGACATGCGCTGCCTTCAAGACCCCAACTACGCCACGCGCGGCGTGGGACGGCATGCCCTAGCGCTCCTGCGGGCGGCGCCGGGCGACGTGCGGCTCGTCGGCCTCACCGATCCGAGCCTGCCCCCCTTGATCGACGAGGCACGGGACTACGTCACCGAGACCCATCCCAACGCCTATGCCGCCATTCGGGCCCTGGACGATCCGGACGAGCGGACGCCGTTCGTGTCCCTGTCGCCCATGACGCACGATCCCCTGTTCGCCGCGCGGTTTCTCTCCGGTGCCACGCGGCTGAGGGTGGCGGTCGTGTACGATTTCATCCCGTTGAGATGGCCGGAGCGCTATCTCCCGGATCCGACCGCCCGCCTCGCCTACGCGAACGCGCTGCGGTGGTTGGCGCGCTGCGACCTGTTCGCCCCGATCTCCGTCAGCGCGGGCGACGACCTGATGTCGACCCTGCGGGCGCCGGCTGCCGCCATCGCGGTGACGGGGGCTCCGCTCGATCCGCATTTCGAGGCCCCCGTGACACGCGGGGGCGCGCGTCGCCGGCATCTCCTGGTTGTCGGCGGGGCGGATCCCCGCAAGAACCCGGACCTCGTCGTGCGCGCCCATGCCGGCTCGCGGGCCTTGCAGGAGGCCGGCATTCGCCTCGTGGTCGGGGGGCAATACCCCCCGGCCGAAGCCGAACGCCTCAAGAGCATCGCGAGCGAGGCCGGGGGGCGTCCGGACCTCGTCGCGGTCCCCGGCGCCGTGTCGGAGGAGGCCCTCGTCGCCCTCTATGCCCAAGCCATGGCCATCGTCTGTCCGTCCTTCGACGAAGGGTTTTCCCTTCCGGTCGTGGAGGGCATGGCGGCCGGGGTTCCCGTCTTCGCCTCCGACATCCCGGCCCATCGCGAATTGGTGCGCGATCCGGCGCTGCGCTTTCCGCCGGACGACGCGGACGCCCTCGCGCCCCTCCTGGAGCGGGTGGCGAGGGATCCCGCGTGGGCGGACTCCGTGGTCGCCGGGCAAGCCGGGATCTGGCCGCGCTTCCGGGCCAAGGAGGTCGGCCGCCGGTTCTGGGAGGCGGTCGAGGCGGGCCTCGCCGGACGCCCATACTCCCCTCCGACCGCGAGACCCCAGAGCCCGGCGGTGGCGCGGGGGGCCCTGCCCCGCGTCGCCCTGCTCTCGCCCCTGCCTCCGGACCGGTCCGGCGTCGCCGACTACACCGCCGCGACCTGCGTGGAACTGGGTCGAATGGTCGATCTCCACGTCTTCTCGGAGACACGACGCCTGGAGCCCGTCGCCGGGGCGACGCTGCATCCGTTCAGCGCCCTGCCAGCGGCCGCGGCCGGCTTCGACCGCGTCATCCACGTCGTCGGCAACTCGCACTTCCACCACCGGACGTTCGACACCCTCCTTCGGTTCGGGGGGGCGGCGATCGCGCACGATGCGCGCATGCTCGGCTTCTATCGCATCCTCCTCGGCCTGCCGCGCGCCCTGGCCGCGGCCTCCGCTGAGTTGGAACGGCCCGTGCCCGAGTCCGAGTTGAACGAATGGATGGCCGATGAGGATCGCCTCAAGGCGCTCTTCCTCGACGAGATCATGGATGCCGCCTCGCCGATGATCGTGCATTCGGCGGTGACGGCCGGGCGCCTGCAGGCCCGGCGGGGCCGCTCGCCGGTGCTGATTCCGTTCAGCGTCTATCGCCCCTGGTCCGGTACCGACCTCGCGCCGGAGGCGCGGGCCGCGGCCCGGGCCCGTCTCGGGCTCGCGCCCGGCGACATCGCGATCGTCACCCTGGGCCTCGTCGATGCGAGCAAGGCGCCGGACGAATGCCTGTGGGCGCTCGACCTCCTGCGCGGCTGGGGCGTGCCGGCGCGGCTGAGCTTCGTGGGCCAGCCGACCACGCCGGAGATCGGCGAGCATGTGCAGCGGCTCGCCGCCAAGCTCGGCCTCAGCGACCATGTGACCTTCGCCAGCGACTATGTCTCGGAGGCCGGGTATCGGGATGCCATCGCCGGCGCGGACGTCGCGATCCAGCTTCGGACCTACAATCTGGGGGGCCTCTCGGGTGCGCTGCTCGATTGCGCCTCCGCCGGCACCCCGACGGTCGCCAACCGAGGCTTGGCCGATGCGATCGGCGTCCCGGACGCCTACGTGACGTCGATCCCCGATGCGCTCAGCCCCGTGCTCCTCGCGGAGGCCATCGCGGACCTTCTGGAGGCCCAGCGGGGCCGGTCGGCGGCCGCCATGCGCGAGGCCGCGCGCGTCGCCTTTTGCGAGGAGCGGAGCATGTCGACCTATGCGGCCACCCTGTGCCGCAGCCTCGGGCTCGAGGTCGAGACCCGGCCCGCCCGCGTCGCACGGAGGGTCGCGTGACCCCGGTCATCATGGACTGCACGGAATTGCTGCGGAATCCGATCCGCACCGGCATCCAGCGCGTCGTACGGGAGCTGATCCGCCACTGGCCCGCCGACGGGCCGCCCCTGCACGTCGCCCGCTTCCAGCCGGGGCGACCCGCCCGCCTCTGCCCTGTCCCCGCCTCCGTCATCGACCTGTTGACCGACCGCGATCCGCAGGCACTGTCGTTGTCGAGCGAGCAGCTCGCCGCCTTGATCGATCATCGCCAAGGACTTTCGGAGGGAGTCGCCCTTCCGGAGAAGTCCATCATCTTCGTTCCGGAATTATTCTACGACGATCAGCGCAGCGTTTTCTACCAGGGCTTGGCCAAATCCGGCCACAAGGATCTGGCGATCCTGTGCTTCGACTTCCTTCCATTCCTCGCGCCGAATCTGTTCTCGTTGAAGACAGCGGCGCATCTGATGCATTACATCATGGCCGTGCGCAGCTTCACGCATGTGGCCCATATCAGCGCGGATACGCGGCATGACTTCGAGACGAGGATCATGCGCGGGTCCGCTCCCGCCGGGGGCATCGTCCTGCCCCTCGGGGCGGACGGCATCGGTGTCGAGCGTCAATCCTGGCGCGCCGACCGCCGGGGGTTCCTGGTGGTCGGCTCCATCGACGGGCGGAAAAACCAGC
The DNA here is from genome assembly GCF_022829465.1 of Methylobacterium sp. J-067. Classification (GTDB taxonomy): domain Bacteria; phylum Pseudomonadota; class Alphaproteobacteria; order Rhizobiales; family Beijerinckiaceae; genus Methylobacterium; species Methylobacterium litchii. Next base: position 2,973 of record NZ_JAKSXZ010000022.1, on the reverse strand, counting down.
GCCTGATCACGGAGGCGTTCACGACGCTGAGGTCGCGCGGCCACGAGATCGATCTGACGATCATCGGACGCGCCTTCGAGAATCAGGACCTCGCGTGGTTGCGGGAAGCCGAGCGCGTTCCCGGCTTCCGGTGGATCCCGAACGCGGCCGACAGCACCATCGCCGAAGCCTATCGGCAGGTGCGGGCCACGATCTATGTCTCGGGGGCCGAGGGATATGGATTGCCCCCCGTCGAGAGCCTCTCGGTCGGCGTTCCCGTGATCGCCCCCGCCGCGATGCCGAGCCTAAAGGGCCTGCCCCCGCTGGGACAGATCAGGATCGACCCCGTCGGCGTGGACACCATCGCCGAGGCCATGCTGGAGATCATGAAGCCGGGCGTCGCCGAACGGCTCTGGACCGAAGCGGCTCGCCTGCAGCTGGCGAATTGGCGGGATTTCGGACAGGCGGCGGCGGCATGGCTGGGCGAGCGCTGCCAGCCCCGCGCAGCCGGACCGAAGCGCGGCCGTTACGGATCGCGCCTCAGCGCCATCCGCAGGTCAGATGCACGGGGCCCGTTCCGGCCTCCAGGCGCGCCGCGAGATCGCTCCAGCTCCGGACCGGCGTCGGATCCGTCTCCGGCTCGATGACGGCGATGGTGCCGAAAATCTCGGCCAGTGCCCGATAGAGATCCCCACGCTGCCCGCCGTCTTCGGAACCCGAGGACGTGTATTCGACGATGACGGTCGGCTTGAAGCGGTGCAGCGTGTCCTCGGCACCGCGCAGGACGCGGATCGCCGACCCCTCCGCATCGAGCTTGATCAGATCGAGCCGGTCGAGGTCCCGTGCCTTCACCCAGGCGTCGAGCGTCGTGGACCGCACCATGCCCACTTCGGCGTGGAGCGTCGGCGCGGCGAGAGCATCCGCCGGCGCCAGGGCGCGGAGCCGGCTCTCGACGGCCGCGGCATCCAGGGCGGTTTCGGTCACGTAGGAGAAGGCGGCGAGCTCGGGCGCCCACCCCACGGACAGCACCGCTTCGCGATCCCAGAGGGCGACGCCGACGACCTCGATCGCCGCCTTCGGGCTCGGCAGGGCCGCCACGTTACCGAGGAGGCGAGCCCGGTTCGCCGCCACAGCCTCGAACGCGAACACCCGTCCCGTCGAGGCGATGGCCGCCAGGGGCAGGGTGATGGCGCCGATATGGGCGCCGATGTCGAGGCAGGTCCCATCCGGGCGGACGCTGTTCGCGATGTGACGCTGGACATGGGGTTCCCAGGCCCCTCTCGACGAGACCAGGGCCGCGCCGACCGAACGGTCGCCGGGCGCGTAGGCGATCTCGATGCGGTGTCCGTCCGGCAGGAGCAGAGGCGCGAGGGCGTCTCCGGGATTCGGCGGCGTGGTCCGGTAGGCGGCCTCACTTGCCGATCGCGGGATGGTCTCGAACGCCAAGGTCAGCAGGCTGCGCTCCATCTCCTCGGCGAGCCCCCGCAACGCGCTACCGCCGCCGTCGCTCCGGGCCTGGCGCAATTCCTCGTCGCGCTGGATGAGTTGGCGATGCTGAATCTGGATATGGGCGTCCCGGCCCGCGAGCTCCTCGTACAGGGCTGCAATCTTGGCCTGCATCTCCCCGATCTCACGATCCTTCTCGATCAGCCGGCGATGCTGGGTCTGGCTTTGGCTGACGGCCTTGTACGCGCGGACGCCGGCGCGCAGCGTCTTGGTCGCGGCGCGGCGCGGCTGAAGCAGGACCGCCTTGAGTCCGTACACGCTCACTTTCATTCCGCTTGCGTCCTCAACCTCGTCCCGACCGGGCATGCCGGGTGTCGGTCGGTGGTACCGGCTCCCGTCTCATAGGTCGAACGCCGGCTGCATCTCAAGGACCGGGCTCATCGGGTCCGAAGCCGGATGGTTGCCGCTGCGCCCTGGCGGGTCTACACGCCCCCGCTCCGGTGGAGTCAGGGAGCGGCGATGGGCGACGACATGGTTGCCATCCTGATGGCCCTGGCGACGGAGAACGCCGAGCTGCGGGGCCAGCTCGCGCAAGCCCAGGACATGCTCGTGGAAACCGCCATCGACGCGGGCAATCTCCACGCCCTGATCGAGGCCGTTCAAATCGAACGAGATGCGTGGCAAGCTGAGGCCGAAGCGCTGCGGGCGCGACTCGCGCGGTCGGCATGACGCTCCACGGCCATGGAGGGCATCATGGGCCTACTCGCCTTCATCCTCATCGGCGGTCCCTGGGTGGCCGTGACGGCCTGGCTCTGGCTTCAGGCGGGGGGCGTCGACGCCTGGAATCAGGTCGTCCACGGGGCGCCGCCGAACGGCCGCTGACCTTTTCACCGCAGGACAGCCGCGGACACGCCTGCTAAGGCAGCGCTCTCCCCGCACGCGGCCCCGAGGCGTTCGCGACACCGCACGGTCCGCAGCGGGTGAGCACGCGACGACAGGCGGATGCGAGCCAGTTCCTCCCATCCTGCCCGTGAGGCCTCGGCCGGGCGGTCGCGTGAGGGTCGGCGTGGCGGGGGAGCTGGACACCGCACGCGCCGGCCCACGGCCCGCATCACGTTTGCCAAGTCTTAATCCCGAACGATTGCGATTACACTTCGGTAACCAGCGTCGATCTTCGAAAACGCTTCGATCTCTCAGCAAATCTCCTTCGGCGGCCAGTGTGTCTGTTCAGCTACAGTCAGGTTTTAGGCAATGATATAGGAAGGGCTCAACCACGGTTTTGCTGAGGACAGCCACCCTATGAAGACGCTCATCGCCTCCCTCGCCGCCTTCACGGCCCTGACCGCCGCCGCTTCGGCCGCCGACCTGCCGCGCCGCGCCGCCCCGCCGCCGATCTTCACCCCGGTGCCGGTCTTCACCTGGACGGGCTTCTACGCCGGTTTCAACGCCGGTTACGGCTTCGACGCCTCGTCGAACTCGGCCAGCACGGTCATCGGCGTCTCGCCGGCCAACCGCATCTTCGCGACCGGCAACGCCCTGCAGAGCGGC
>NZ_JAKSXZ010000131.1 GCF_022829465.1 Methylobacterium sp. J-067 | reverse complement strand
CTCCCGTTCACCGCCTCCGTCGAGAACGCGCTCAACCGACCCGCCGCCACGTTCTGGATCTGGCGCCCGTCGCCGGCTTTGCCCACCTACACCACCCCCGCCTCCGGCCGGCCCGCAAACCCCCCATACGCGGTCCCGTCGACCGCGACGGCCTACACCGCCACACCCGCAGACGTCGCCGCCCCGCCGCCCAGCGCCACTCCGCGCCCCAACGATCCGTTCTCATGTAACCCGATTGCCAACGCGCCCCCCGCCCTGCCAGCGTCGATCCTCCCCATCGCCACGGTATGATCCCCCCCGCGCCCGCCGCCCCGGCGACGTTGTTCATCCCCAGCGCACCCGTATGACCGCTCGCCGCGTTCGCCGAGCTGCCCCGCGCCAGGGAGCCTTCCCACGAGGCCCGGGTCGCCGTGCCCGCCGCCGTCGTGTAGGCATCGACGGCGCTTGCTTGGTTGCCCACCGCCGTGGCCAGCTTGTCGGTCGCCCGCGCCTGGTAGCCGATCGCCACAGCCTGCTGACCGCTCGCCACCGCACCAGACCCGATCGCCGGTGCCGTGCTGCCGATCACCGCCGCCACCGGCGCCACGCTCGTCGACAGCGACGTGATCGACGTGTTCGCCGACGCCACACCCGTCGACAGCGA
>NZ_JAKSXZ010000057.1 GCF_022829465.1 Methylobacterium sp. J-067 | reverse complement strand
GCCGCGCGCACGGTCGCCAGGAAGCGGGCGACTTCGGCCGTCAGGTGCTCGGACTGCCGCGAGAGTTCCGAGGCCGCGCCGAGCACCTGCGTGGCGGCGGCCCCGGTCTCCTCGGCCGCTTGCGCCACGCCGGTGATGTTGCCCGTGACCTCCCCCGTCCCGGCCGCCGCCTGAGACACGTTCCGGACGATCTCCTGCGTCGCCGCCCCCTGCTGCTCCACCGCCGCCGCGATCGAGGTCGCCGTGGCGCTGATGTCGCGGATCCGCTGGGTGATGCCGCCGATGGCCGCCACCGCCTGGCCCGTCGAGCCCTGGATCCGGCTGATCTGCGCGGCGCTCTCCTGCGTCGCCCGCGCCGTCTGGCTCGCGAGTTCCCTCACCTCGGCGGCCACCACGTCGAACCCCTTCCCCGCCCCCCCTGCCCGCCCCCCCCCGTCGGCCCGCTTCATGGCCAGCCGGTTCGCCCGGCCGGCGCACGTGGCGGCCCCGCCGCCGAGACCGCCGCCCAATCGACGCCCGTCGCGGCCGCCGCCGAGGAGGCCGGCAGCAACGTCGCCACGGTCGCGGCGGCGGCCGAGGAACTGGGCCCGTCGGTCCAGGAGATCGGGCGGCAGGTGGACGGGTCCGCCAGCATCGCGCGGGAGGCGGTGAGCGCCGCCGACCAGACGGGGGGGCTGGTGCAGGGCCTGAGCGCCGCCGTGGAGCGCATCGGCGCCGCGGGGGGGCTGATCGCCCGCATCGCCGGCCAGACGAACCTGCCCGCTCCGAACGCGACCATCGAGGCGGCGC
>NZ_JAKSXZ010000123.1 GCF_022829465.1 Methylobacterium sp. J-067 | reverse complement strand
GCTGCATCTCCTGGCGGAGAAGGGCGCGCTGGATGCGGGCCGGGTGCGGGTGCGGACGCTCACGCTGCCGGACACGTACCAGGACCACGACAAGCCGGAGAAGATGTACGCGGAAGCGGGCCTCGACGCCCCAAGCATCGTCAAGGTCGTCACCGAGACGCTGCCCGCCGCCAAGGCCGAGAAGGCCGACCTCTCCGACAACGTCGTCAGCGTCCGCCGCCGGCCGCGCTGAGCGGCACCTCCCGCCGTCCGAAAGAGTCGACGGGACGGCGGGGCATGGGGTAGAATTCCTGGCGAGGAGTTCGCCATGACCGCACAGGCTGCCGTTCGTCCCGAGGCCGAGGTGATGACGGCCCGGGACACCATCCGCGATCTCGCCCGCCGTCACGGCATCCGCTACGAGCGGGCGGGGCTCGACGACTGGGCCGAGGCGGTCTCGCGCGTGGCCGGCGACGATGTGGACCTCGACGAGACCGAGTGGCTGCTCGTTGCTCTTAGGCGGGCCGAGATTCTGCCCGGCATCGAAGGCACTCGCCTTCACTATCGGTACATCCAAGAGCGCAAGGCAGGCGCGGCGTGACCTTCGACGTCTTCGGTGATTTCGAGGAACGAGGCTACCTTCGGAACGTCGTAGGCACGAAGGACCTCGCTGAGGTCAAGTTGCTGGAATACAGCGCCTTCCTGTCCGAAGTCGGCAAGGCCGTCGCGGCCCTGTCCCGCCGGAACCCGCTGACCTACGTCGACATCCTCACCACGCATGCGACCCTGTTCGGCTCGGTCTACCCCTGGGCGGGGAAGGACCGGTGGGAGACCGCGCCACAGGCCAACATCAGCCGTGGCGGCTACGACAGGATGTTCGCCTTCCCGAAGGATATCCGCCGGGCCGCCGATTACGCCCTCCGGCAGGGCAATGATCGCGCGTTCATGCGGGCGAAGCCCCGCGAGGTGCTGGGCTCGCTGGCCCACGCCCATCCGTTCCTCGACGGCAACGGGCGCACCATCATGACGGTGCACACCGTCCTGGTCCACCGGGCGGGCCTCTCCGTCGCGTGGCACGAGACGGACAAGGCCGCCTTCCTGACGGCCCTGACCAAAGAAGTGCATCTGCCCGGCGACGGATATCTGGACGCCTACCTCGCGCCCTTCCTCCGCGAGCCGAGGCCGCTGGAGCGGGAGGTCGAAGGGCTGAGGGCGCTGACGACCCTCGGCTCCGCGACCGCCGCGGGCTGAGCCTCAGCCCAGCGCCTCCTCCACGGCCTTGCCGCAGGCTTCCGTGTCGGCGTTGCCGCCGAGGTCGCGGGTGCGAAGCGTCCGCTCGGCCAGCACTCGTTCGATGCCGGTGACGATCTCGGCCGCCGCCGCGTGCTCGCCGAGGTGTTCCAGCATCATCGCCCCGGACCAGATCTGGCCGATCGGGTTGGCGATGCCCTGGCCGGCGATGTCGGGGGCCGAGCCGTGGACCGGTTCGAACACCGACGGATGCACCCGCTCCGGATTGATGTTGCCCGAGGGCGCGATGCCGATCGTGCCCGTGCAGGCGGGGCCGAGGTCCGACAGGATGTCCCCGAACAGGTTCGAGGCCACCACCACGTCGAACCGGTCCGGGTTCAGCACGAAATGCGCGGTCAGGATGTCGATGTGGTACTGGTCCCAGGTTACGTCCGGGTAGGACTTCGCCATGGCCCGCACCCGCTCGTCCCAGTACGGCATGGTGATCGAGATGCCGTTGGACTTGGTGGCCGAGGTCACGTGCTTGCGCGGCCGGGTCTTGGCCAGCTCGAAGGCGAACTTGAGGATCCGGTCGACGCCGTGGCGCGTCATGATCGTTTCCTGCAGGGCGAATTCCCGGTCGGTGCCGACGAACATCCGCCCGCCCGCGTTCGAGTACTCGCCCTCGGTGTTCTCGCGGACCACCCAGAAATCGATGTCGCCGGGCTTCCGGTCGGCCAGCGGGCACTTCACCCCCGGCATCAGCCGCACTGGGCGCAGGTTGGCGTATTGGTCGAATTCCCGCCGGAACAGGATCAGCGAGCCCCAGAGGGAGATGTGGTCCGGCACCCGGTCGGGCATGCCCACCGCGCCGAAATAGATCGCGTCGTGGCCCTCGATCTGCGGCTTCCAATCCTCCGGCATCATCCGGCCGTGCTGTTCGTAATAGTCGCAGCTCGCGAAATCGAACCAGTCGAGCTGAAGCGAGAAGCCGTGCCGCTTGGCGGCCTTCTCCAGAACGCGCACGCCCTCGGGCACGACCTCCTTGCCGATGCCGTCGCCGGGAATGACCGCGATGCGGTAGCTGCGCTCTGCCATGGGTTCCTCCGCGTTCTCTGTGCGGCCCAAGGTGTGAACCAGGGCCGCCGGGTCAATCCGCCGGCCTGACGTTCAGACCGATTCCCCGACCATCGCCCGGCGCTGCCGGTCGAGTTCCTCGCTGTAGCGCTTCAGCGTGTGGCTCTCGGTGAGGAGCCCCAGCACGGTCCGCGCGGGATCGAGCACGGCCAGCGCCTCGCTCTCCGTCCGGTCGAAGGCGGACGCCGCCTCCTTGGCGTTCATCTCCGGGGTCAGGAAGTCGTCGGTGCAGCGCAGGAGGTCGGCCAGCGCCGGCTGCTCGCCGGAGGCGGCCTCGCGGGCCAGCGCATGGGCCTCCGGCACCGAGACGATGCCGGCGTAGCGGTCCTTCCCGTCCGTCACCACCACCCGCGAGGGCGAGCCGAGGGGATGGGCGCGCAGGAAGGTCGCCAGCGGCGTGTCGAGGGGCACCGGCCGCACGTCCCGCCGCATCAGCCGCCCGACGGTCAGGGAGCGGATCCAGCCGATGTCGTGCGCGCTGCGGATGCTCTCGCCGCGCAGGTGGAAGCGCCAGGTGGCGAAGGAATAGCCGAAGGTCTTCCGGACGGTCAGCGAGGAGGCGATCACCGCCGCCAGGACGAGGCCGGTGATGGGCAGGCTGCCCGTGGCCTCGAGCGCCAGGAACGTCATGGTGAGCGGGCCGCCGATCACTGCGACGGCGAGCGCGCTCATGCCGATCACCGCGTAGGCCAGCGGCGTCAGGCCGAAGCCGGCCATGCCCGGAATGAGGAGCGGCGCCGCCACGGCGAAGAACTTCCCCGCGATGGCGCCCAGGAACAGGGAGGCGAAGAACAGGCCGCCGCGAAACCCCGAGCCGATGGAGATGGCCGAGGCCAGGGCCTTGGCCACGAACAGCCCGGCGAGGGCGAGGCCGGTATAGCCCTGCGCGCCCTCCAGGAAGTGCATATGCAGGGCGCCGTGGCCGCCGGAGAGCACCTGCGGCGTGCCCGCCAGTGCCAGCGCCCCGACACAGAGGCCGCCGAGGACGGGAGCCGCCACGCGCGGCAGGCCGGAGGCCTGGACGATCTGCTCCACCAGGGTCACGCCGCGCATCACCGCGATGCCGAGCCCGGCGCAGAACAGGCCGAGCATCAGGCTCGGCACGATCTCCAGGCTGGTGACGTGGGAGGTCGTCACCGCCTGCATGTTGTCGAAGACGACGAGGGGCTGCGTGCCGAGGATCGCCTGCGAGATCAGGCTGCCGCAGAGCGCCGCCACGACGACCGGCGTCAGCATGGCGATGGAATAGGTGCCGATGATCAGTTCGAAGGCGTAGAACGCCCCCGTCAGCGGCGCGCCGAACGCTGCCGCGATGGCCGCCGCCGCGCCGCAGCCGACGAGGGTGCGCAGGTCGCCCCGGCGCAGCTCGAAGGCGATGCCGAGCCGCGAGGCGACGCCGGAGCAGATCTGCGTGTAGCCGGCCTCCAGGCCGACCGAGGCGCCGCTTCCGTTCGAGAGGATGTTCTGCAAGCCGAGATAGAGGCTGTCGCGCAGAGACATGCGGCCGCCATGCAGGGCGTTGGCCTCGATCGGGTCGATGGCCGGGCGCTTGCGCGGGCCGCGCACGTAATTGACGAGGAGGATGAGGAGCCCCAGCGCGACGCCGCCGAGACAGGGGCCGACGAGCAGCAGGACCGGGTTCACCGCCTCCATGGCGCTCAGGCGGCTGCCGGCGGGGAGCTGGTAGAGCAGTTCGCGCAAGCCCTGGGTGAGCAGGGTCATGCCCGAGACCGCGAGCCCGGAGATGGCGCCGACGAAGGTCGCCAGCAGGACGAGGCCGCCCTCGCTGCGCCGGACGAAGGCGCGCAGCCGGCCGGGGGCCTGGACGAAGGGCGCGCGCACCCGCTTTCCGCGGCCTCGCACGGCCTTGGGCGCGGTGTCCGGGTCGGACGCCGCGCCGGGGGAGGGCTGTCGCGCGCTCACCCCTGGTTCTTACGCAGGGGAGGGGGCGGGCGTCCACCGTGCGGGCTTATCTCATCCGGGATTGGATCCCTCGGAACCACGGCCGCATTGAACGGCCGGAGGGGTGTTCACAGGGGATCGCAATGGGTTTGGCCGCTTTCGTCTTCTTCGTCGTTCCGTGGATGGTGCTGGCGGTCTGGCTGTTCCGCCTGCCGAGCGCCCTGCGGCTGGGGGTGGCGCCGACGCCCTGGCGTCCGCTCACGCAGTTTCCCGAGATGCCGCGCGACCAGCGGCACGAGATCAACGTCGCCAATTCCGGCGCCAACGACGGATCGAACGCCACGGGGGGCGACAAGCACACGCCCTACATCGCGTAGGGTCAGTACTCGTCCTCGAACTCGCGGGCGGGCGCCCGGCCGCGCCCGCCTCGCCGGGGGGAGCCCGCGCCGATCCCGGCCACGAGGTCGGCGATGTGGCGCAGGGTCTCGACGGAGAGCACCTTCTCGCCCTCGCCCCGCCCCTGCGGGATGAGGGCCTTGGCGAAGCCGAGCTTCTGGGCCTCCTTCAGCCGCGCCCCCGCCTGGGCGACCGGGCGGATCGCCCCCGAGAGGCCGATCTCGCCGAAATACACCGTCTCGGCCGGCAGCACCGCCCCGGACAGGGACGAGACCAGGGCGGCGGCGACCGCCAAGTCGGCCGCCGGCTCCACCACCCGCAGGCCGCCCGCGACGTTGAGATAGACGTCGTGGCTCCCGAGCCGGATGCCGGCATGGGCCTCCAGCACCGCGAGCACCATGGAGAGGCGGTTCGGGTCCCAGCCCACCACCGCCCGCCGGGGCATGCCGAGGGAGGAGGGCGCCACCAGTGCCTGGATCTCCACGAGGAGCGGCCGGGTGCCCTCCATCCCGGCGAAGACGGCGGTGCCCGCTGCCTGCTGGTCGCGGCCGGCGAGGAACAGGGCGGAGGGGTTCGGCACCTCCGACAGCCCGGCATCGGTCATCTCGAACACGCCGATCTCGTCGGTGGGCCCGAAGCGGTTCTTCACCGCGCGAAGGATGCGGAAATGGTGGCCCTGGTCGCCCTCGAAGGAGGCGACCGCATCGACCATGTGCTCCACGACGCGGGGGCCGGCGATCTGCCCGTCCTTGGTGACGTGGCCCACCAGGATCACCGCCGTCCCCGTGGTCTTGGCGAAGCGGATCAGCGCCTGCGCGGAGGAGCGCACCTGCGTGACCGTGCCGGGGGCCGATTCGACGGTCTCGGTCCACATGGTCTGGATCGAATCGATCACCGCCAGCGCCGGGGGCTTCCCCTGGCTCAGAGTCTCGACGATGTCCTCGACGTTGGTCTGGGCGGCGAGCTGCACGTCGGCCTTGGCGAGGCCGAGGCGCTCGGCCCGCAGGCGCACCTGCCCCACCGCCTCCTCGCCGGAGATGTAGGCGACGCCCGCGCCCTGCTGGGCCATGGCGGCGGCGGCCTGCATCAGCAGGGTCGACTTGCCGATGCCGGGATCGCCGCCGAGCAGGATCACCGAGCCGCGCACGAAGCCGCCGCCGGTCACACGGTCGAGCTCACCGATGCCGGAGGGGCTGCGCGGCGCCTCCTTGGCCTCGCCGGTCAGCCCCTCCAGGGGGAAGATCCGCCCCCGGGAGCGGGAGGGCCGGGTGGCGGCGGGGCCGGACTGGCCGGGGCCGCCCGCGCTCTCCTCCTGGATCGTGTTCCAGCCGTCGCAGGCCTCGCAGCGCCCGCGCCAGCGGTTGTAGACCGCCCCACAGGATTGGCAGACGAAGGTCTGGTGGATCTTGGCCATGGGTGTCCCGGACTCGTCCGCCTACGCGGCCCTAGCCATCATAATCCCGAACATAACGGGAACCAAGGCTCGTCAGGATCTCGTAGCCGATGGTGCCGGCGGCGTGGCCGACGGCATCGACGTCGAGGCCGTCGCCGATCAGCACGGCCCGCGCCCCCCGGCGGGCGGCGGGGGCGTCGGTGACGTCGAGGATGATGAGGTCCATCGAGACGAGGCCGAGGATCGGGCAGGCGACCCCGCCGACCAGGGCATGGCCGCGCCCGCTCAAGGCGCGAGGCAGGCCGTCCGCGTAGCCCAGCGACAGGGTCGCGAGGCGGCGGGGGCCGGGCGCCGTCCAGCGGCCGTTGTAGCCGGCGCTCATGCCGGCCTCGACCTGACGCACCTGCACGATGGCGGCGTCGAGGCGCACCACCGGCTCCATCGGGTTCGGCGCGCCGGGGGTCGGGTTGCCGCCGAACAGGGCGTAGCCCGGCCGCAGCAGGTCGTGCCGGGCGCCGTCGAGGAAGACGCCGGAGGAGTTGGCGAGCGATCCGCGCAAGGTGGGCAGAGCCTTCCGCACGCGGGAAAAGTCCGCGATCTGGCGGGCGTTGACCGGATCCTCCGGGCGCTCGGCGCTGACGAAGTGGCTCATCACGAGGTCGATGCCCGCCGCCGCGATCCGGGGATCGTCGGCGAGCGCCAGGGCCTCGGGCACCGACAGGCCGAGCCGGTTCATGCCCGTGTCGACATGGAGCGCCGCAGGGTGGCGCCCCCGCGAGAAGGCGGCCCATTCGGACAGCTCCTCCAGGCTCCCGAGGACGGGGCGCAGGCGCGCCTCAGCGAAGGCCGGCGATGCGCCGGGCGGCAGGCCGTTCAGCACGTAGAGCGCGGCCTCCGGCAGGGCGGCGCGGGCGACGCGGCCTTCCGAGAGATGGGCCACGAAGAAGCTGCGGCACCCGGCCTCCCACAGGGCGGGCCCGGCGCGGTCGATGCCGGTGCCGTAGGCGTCGGCCTTGATCACCGCGCCGCACTCGGCCCCCGGCGCCCGCACGGCGAGGCGCCGCCAGTTGGCGGCGAGCGCGGAGAGATCGACCGTCAGCCGGCCGCCATGCACCTCGCTGCTTGCCCGCGACACCGCCACGCCACCTCTCCCGTTCCACCCGCTACCCCGGACGTAGGGCCACACCCCCCGGCTCCGCAACGACGGAACCGGCCGTCCCGTTCGCGAGTCCCCGTCAGACACGAACGAGGTACATAACCATGCGGAGCGCCCTCCTCGCGGCGGCGCTGCTGCCCCTGGCGGGCGCAGCCTCGGCGCAGACCGCCCCCCTCGGCCCGGCCGGATCCGCCATCGGCTCGGTGAGCGTCGCCCCCGCCGCGCCGGGCTTCACGAATCAGCAGGCATCGGTCGTGCCGCAGACGACGATCGCCAATCCCGGCGGCCTGAGCCTCGGCGGCACCGCGGGCGGCGCCTTCCCGAGCATCTCGTCGCAGACCGGCGGCATCCAGAATGCCGGCGGGTTGACCTTCGGCTCGGGCGTGTCCCTCGGTTCCCTGCCCACCCCCACGAGCGCGACCCTGTCCATCGGCGCGACGGGCAGCTTCGGCCTGTCCTCCCTCGGCCTCGGCGCCACGTCCTTCGGCACGACGAACCGCTTCGGCCTCTCGACGGGCACGGTCTCGGCGGGCATCGGCGCGACCGGCTCCACCACGACCTCCTCCACCGGGGGCGGCTTCGGCGGCTCCGGGGCGGGCATCTCCACCGGAGCGACCGTCGATCCCACGCGCCAGACGGGGGTGAGGGCCACCGGCGGGGGCGGTGGAGGAGGGGGCAGCGGCATCTCCGGCGGTGCGGCCAGTGCCACGAACGAGGCCTGCGCCACCCTCCCCGTCGGCGGCTGCACTGGCGCCTTCTGATGCAACGGTGATACACGGCCCGGCCCGTCCGCCGCCCCCCGGTGACGGCCGAGGTTCGGCAAGATATACTGAGGGAGTGGTCGGGAGAGCCGCACGGGCCTCGTCGGCGCTTCCCGTGCGTTCCTGAAGTGAGGCGATGCCGTTCACAGTCCTCGATCTCGTGGTCCTTGGCATCGTTGCCGTGTCCGCGCTCCTGGCGGCCGTCCGTGGCGTGACGCGCGAGGTCCTGGCGATCGTCGCCTGGGTCGTCGCGGCGGCGGCCGCGTGGTCGTTCTTCCCGATGCTCCTGCCCACCGTAAAGCAGCACGTGAGCAGCGACACGGTCGCCCTCGTGGGCTCCATCGCGGCGATCTTCCTCGTCACGCTCATCATCGTGTCGATCATCACCGTGAAGATCTCCGACGTGGTGCTCGATTCGCGCATCGGCGCGGTGGACCGCTCCCTCGGCTTCCTGTTCGGCGCGGCGCGGGGCTTCCTGATCTGCGTGATCGGCTGGGTGTTCCTGTCCTGGCTGGTCCAGGGCAAGGTGCCGGATTGGGCGGCGCAGGCCCGCTCCCGGCCGATGCTGGAGAAATCCGGCGACGCGCTGGTGGCGCAGCTGCCCGAGAACCCGGAAGGCTTCCTCAAGCAGTTCAAGAAGCCCAAGCCCGTCAGCCCGCCGAACGAGGCGGCCGACGCGCCCGCCGACGACGCGACCGTCCAGAAGCGGACCGAGACGGCGCCCAAGCGCTGACCGGCGCGGGCCGCTGCCCTGCGGCCGACGCCGTTGGCCTGCGCTGCGGGAGCGATTACATGACGGCGGCGTGACGCGGGCTGCCTTGAGTCCGTCGCCCCCAGGAAGTGACCGAGCCCGATCATGTCGCGAGCCCCCGTCGACGCCTCCGAGGATTTCGATACCGCGCAGTTCGACCTCGACGGCGATACGCTGCGCGAGGAATGCGGCATCTTCGGCATCTTCGGCCACCCGGACGCCTCGGCCATCGTCGCGCTGGGGCTCCACGCCCTGCAGCACCGGGGCCAGGAGGCGGCGGGCATCGTCGCCTTCGACGGGAAGGTGTTCCACTCGGAGCGGCGGCCGGGCCTCGTCGGCGATTCGTTCTCGGACGCGGCGACCATCGAGCGCCTGAAGGGCCGCTCGGCCATCGGCCACGTCCGCTACTCGACCACGGGCGGGACGATCCTGCGCAACGTCCAGCCGCTCTTCGCGGAGCTGGCGGGCGGCGGCCTCGCGGTGGCCCATAACGGCAACCTGACCAACGCCCTCTCGATCCGCCGCGACCTCGTGCGCGACGGGGCGATCACCCAGTCCACCTCGGACACCGAGGTGATCCTCCACCTCGCCGCCCGCTCGCGCAAACCCCGCATCATCGAGCGCTTCATCGACGCCCTGCAGGCGATCCAGGGCGCCTACGCCCTCGTAGCACTCACCAACAAGAAGCTCATCGGCGCCCGCGACCCGCTGGGCATCCGCCCGCTGGTGCTGGGCGAACTCGACGGGCGCTACATGCTCGCCTCCGAGACCTGCGCGCTGGACATCATCGGCGCCCGCTACGTCCGCGACATCGAGAACGGCGAGATCGTCGTGATCTCGGAGGAGGGGATCGAGTCGATCCGCTTCGCCCCGGCCCAGCCGATGCGGCCCTGCATCTTCGAGTACATCTACTTCGCCCGGCCGGATTCCATCGTGAACGGCAAGAGCGTCTACGCGGTGCGCAAGGCCATCGGCCACGAACTCGCCCGCGAATCCCGCGCCGAGGCGGACGTGGTGGTGCCGGTGCCGGATTCCGGGGTGCCGGCGGCGCTCGGCTACAGCCAGGAGACGGGCATCCCCTTCGAGATGGGGATCATCCGCAACCACTATGTCGGGCGCACCTTCATCCAGCCGACGCAGTCGGTGCGCGAACTCGGCGTGCGCATGAAGCACTCGGCCAACCGCGCGGCCATCGCGGGCAAGCGGATCGTGCTGGTGGACGACAGTCTGGTGCGCGGCACGACCTCGGTGAAGATCGTGCGCATGATGCGCGAGGCCGGGGCGGCGGAGGTGCATTTCCGCATCGCCTCGCCGCCGATCACCCATCCCGACTATTACGGCATCGACACGCCGGAGCGGGAGAAGCTGCTCGCCGCCACCCACGACCTCGAAGGGATGCGCGCGTATATCGGCGCGGATTCGCTCGCCTTCCTCTCAATCCCCGGCCTCTACCGGGCGATGGGCGAGACGGAGCGGCGCAGCGCCTGCCCGCAATACACCGACCATTGCTTCACCGGCGACTATCCGACGGGGCTGACCGATCTGGCGATCGCCAGCCCCCGGCAGATGGCGATGCTCGCCGAGGCGGATTGATCCCGATGGCTCCTCTGTCCCTCGACGGCCGCGTCGCCGTCGTCACCGGCGCCTCGCGCGGCATCGGCCGCGCCGCCGCCCTGGCCCTCGCGGAAGCGGGGGCTCACGTCGTGGCGGTGGCCCGCACGCAGGGCGCGCTGGAAGAGCTCGACGACGAGATCCGCCGGATCGGCGGCAGCGCCACCCTGGTGCCCCTCGACCTCAAGGATTTCGACGCCATCGACCGCCTCGGCGGGGCGATCCACGAGCGTTGGGGCAAGCTCGACATCCTGATCGGCAACGCGGGCGTGCTCGGCGTGCTGATGCCGCTCGGCCATATCGACCCGAAGATCTGGGCGAGCACGCTGGACATCAACGTCACCGCCAACTGGCGGCTGATCCGCTCGCTCGATCCGCTGCTGCGCATGTCGGATGCCGGGCGGGCGATCTTCGTGACGTCGGGGGCGGCGCATTCCTGCCGGGCCTATTGGGGGCCCTACGCGGTGACGAAGGCGGCGCTGGAAGCGCTGGTGCGCAGCTACGCCGCCGAGACCGAATCGACGGCGATCCGCGCCATGCTGGTGAGCCCCGGGGCGCTGCGCACCCGAATGCGCCGCTCGGCCATGCCGGGGGAGGACCCGCAGACCCTCCCCACGCCGGAGGATCTGGCGCCGCATTTCGTGCGCCTCGCCTCGCCGGAGTGGCGGGAGACGGGCCTGATCTACGATTTCAGGCAGGACCGGCTGCTGACGCCCCGCGCCCCGGAGTGAGCGGGGAGGGCGACACCCTCACGCCGCCTTCACCTCCGCCAGGAAGTCGCCGACCTCGCCCGTGAGGCGCTCGGACTGCTCGGACAGGGCGCGGGCCGCCTGGAGGACCTTCGCGGCCTCCCGGCCGGTGCGCTCGCTGCCCTGGCGCAGGTCCGCCAGGGTGGCGCTCACCTGCGCCGTGCCGTCCGCCGCGTGGGCGACGCTGCGGGCGATCTCCCCGGTGGCGCTGCCCTGCTGCTCCATGGCGGCGGCGACGCCCCCGACCCGCTCCGACATCTCGCCGATGGCCGCGCCGATGCGGCGGATGTCGCCGACCGCGGCCTCCGTCGCCGCCTGGATCTGGCCGACCTGCACGCCGATCTCCTCGGTGGCCCGCGCCGTCTGGCCGGCGAGTTCCTTCACCTCGGCGGCCACGACCGCGAAGCCCCGTCCGGCCTCCCCGGCGCGGGCGGCCTCGATGGTCGCGTTCAGGGCGAGCAGGTTGGTCTGGCCGGCGATGGCCGAGATCATCTGCACCACCTCGCCGATGCGCAGGGCGGCGGCGGAAAGCTGCTGCACGGTGGCGTCGGTGCGCGCGGCATCCGCCACGGCCCGCCCGGCCATCGCCGAGGAATGCGTGACCTGCTCCAGGATCTCGTGGATCGAGGCGGTCATCTCCTCGCTCGCCGCCGCTGCCGTCTGGACGCTGGCGGAGGTGTCCCGGGCGATCCCGCCCGCCGCGACGGTGCGGCCTGTCCCGTCCTCGGCGGTCTCGGCCATGGCGCGGGCGGCGGCCTCCATCTCGGCCGAGGCCGAGGCGAGGGCGCGGGTCAGGCCCGAGACCCGCTCCTCGAAGGACAGGGCGAGGCCGTCGAGGGCGGCCCCGCGCCGGGCGGCGGCCTCGCTGCGCGACGCCTCGGAGGCCGAAAGGCGGCGGGCCGTGGCGGCGTCGTCCTTGAACACCTGCAGGGCGCGGGCGAGCAGGCCGATTTCGTCCCGGCGCTCCGTGCCGACCACCGTTACCCCGAGATTCCCGGCGGCGAGGTCGTTCATCGCCCCCGCCATCCGGGCGAGGGGGCGGGCGATGCCGTAGACCGCGATCGCCGCGAGGAGGGCGAAAGCGGCGGCGAGGCCGAGCCCCGCGAGCCAGGTCAGGCGGTCCTTCGTGGCGGCGGCGACCCCGGCGGCGGCCTCCCGCGCGGCCGAGAGGTCGCCCAGCGTCTGCGTCACCCGCGCCTCGACGGCGGCGAGCGCCTTGGCGCGCAGGGCCGCCTCGTCCTGCGTGGACATGGCGAAGGCGATGTCGGTCATGCCCTGCTTGGCGTTGGTGACGACCTTGTCGGAGAAGGCGAGGTAGCCCTTCACGGCGTCGCGGGCGGCCTCGTCCTGCCCCCGCTGCGCCGCGTCGGCGGCGAGGGACACGAGGCGTTCGGCCTCCCGGCCCGCCCGCAGCTCGGCCTCCTTGTGCTTCTCGGCCAGCGTCTGCAGCACGTCGCCGCTGCCCTCCACGATCACGCCCTTCTGCGCGATGGTCGCCGCGTTGAGGGCGTCCGCGATGCGGAGGGCGGCGACGACCCGGTTCACCTGGCCATCGACGATCTCGTCCGTGGCCCCGCGCAGGGTGTCGAGGCCGGAGCGGGCCATGAGCAGGAGCCCCGCCGCCATGAGCAGGACGAGCCCCGCCGGCAGGGCTAGCTTCGCGATGAGCTTCAGATCGTTAAAGGAGCGCATGACCAGACCCGGAGCCGGAACGACCTTCGGCCAGAGATGACAGGTATTACGACGTAGGGCGTTAACGGTGCGTTTGACTATGAAGGACTTGAAAGGTTCGCACTTATAGTTCCAGCCTTCGGTGCGGTGAAAGATTAAGCCCGACCCGACGCCCTTTGCCGGGCGCCCTCGGCCCGGCTATGGAACATCAGGGGCGGGAGGAACCGAATGATCGACGTGCGGGCGATGTGCGCCATCGGGCAGCGGGGCCAGCTCGGCCTGGACGGGCGCCTGCCCTGGGAGGGCAACACCGATCCGCTCTACGTCGAGGACGTGACGCGGTTCTTCGCCGAGACGCAGGGCCACGTGCTCATCGCCGGCCCGAAGACCATCGCGTCCGTGCCCGAGTTCGCCTTCCGCGACCGCACCATCGACGTGATCCGCTCGCACGAGGATCCCGAGGCGGTCCTCGCGCGCTATCCCGGACGACGGATCTTCGTCGGCGGCGGCATCGCGGTGTGGAACGTCTATGCGCGCTACATCCAGAACTGGGACATCACCCGCCTGCCCTACGACGGCGAGGCCGACCGCTGGTTCGACCCCGCCTGGCTCGTCGGCGGCGCCCTGAGGCGGACATGAACGACCATCCCTACGGCTTCGGCATCGAGGAGGAATACTTCCTCGCCGACGCCGCCACCCGCGACACGCCGCAGGGCGACCTTGCGGCCTTCCACGCCGAGGCGGCGGCGGGCCTGCCCGAGACCGGGCGGGAACTGGTCGCGGCGCAGATCGAATTGTGCACCCCGCCGCTGACGGCGATGGACGCGGCGCGGGCGAATCTCGGCGGCCAGCGCGCCCGCTTGCAGGCAATCGCGGCGAACCACGGGCTCGCGCTCCTCTCCTGCGGCACCCAGCCCCTGGCCCGGCGCCGGAGCCAGACCGCCTCGGACGGCGAGCGCTATCAGGACATCCTGTCGGATCTCGGCATGGCCGCCCGCCGGGCGCTGATCTGCGGCATGCATGTCCATGTCGAGGTGCCCGATCCCGACGCGCGGATCGACCTGATGAACCGGCTCCTGCCGTTCCAGCCGCTGCTGCTCGCCCTCTCGGCCTCCTCGCCCTTCTGGCAGGGGGAGGCGACGGGGATGCGCGCTTACCGGCTCTGCGTGTTCGGGGAGATGCCCCGCACCGGCTTCCCCGAGATCTTCGCGGACGCCGCCGCCCATGATCGCCTCGTGGCGATCCTGACCCGCGCGGGCGCCATCGCGGATGCGAGCTATCTGTGGTGGTCGCTGCGGCCCTCGATCAAGTTCCCGACGCTGGAACTGCGCATCGCCGACGCCTGCACGCGGCTCGACGATTCCTTCTGCCTCGCCGCCCTGTTCCGCTGCCTCGTGCGGCTCTGCGTGCGCCGGCCCGACCTCAATGCCGGGCTCGACGGCGTGTCGCGGGCGATTGCCGGCGAGAACCTGTGGCGCGCCCAGCGCGACGGCATCCGCGCCGAACTGATCGACGAGGCGCGGGGCGACGCGGTTCCGTTCGCCGACGCCCTGGAGACGGTGCTCGCCCTGATCGCGGAGGATGCGAAGGCGCTCGGCTGCGAGCGGGACGTCGCCCGCGCCCGCGCCATCGTCGCGGAGGGCACCAGCGCCGACCGCCAGATCGCGGCCTACGAAGCGGCCCGCGCCGCCGGCCGGGACGAGCGCGGCGCGCTCGCGGCGGCGGTGGACTGGATCGCCGGAGCGGTGGTCTAGAGCCCGTCGAGGAACGGCGCGGCGGCGGTCTCTGCCGCCCGCTCGATGGCCCGGTAGCGTATGACGATGTCCGCGCCGAGGTCCGACAGGCGGGCGCCGCCGCCGGCGCGACCGCCGGTCTGCGCCTCCACCACGGGGCGCCCGAAGCCGGTGTTCATGGCCTCCACGAGGAGCCACGCCCGGCGGTAGGACATGCCGAGCGCCCGCCCGGCCGCCGCGATCGAACCGTGTTCGGCGATTCCCTCCAGGAGCGCCACCTTCCCCGGCCCGATCCGGAAATCCGGCCGGATGTCGATCCGAATGCTGAGCCGCGCCATCGTCCCGTCCGCCGTCGCGGTCCCGCCCTAGCACGCCGGGCCGGTGCGGTCAGAACGCCGAGATCCGGCTGCCGCGCAGGCCGCGGATGGCGCCCCCGCTCGTCTCGGGCACGGCGGCCTCCGGCTCGGGCTGCTTGACCGCCTTCGCCTCCAGCTTGCCGACCCGCTCGATCTGCACGCCCACATGGGAGCCGCGCCGCCACACCACCTTCACCGCGCAGACGAAGTCCCGCCCGATCACCCGGAACATGAAGCGTTCGGGAAGCTCCATGCCCTCCGGCACCGCGAGCCGCGCGCCGGAGGCCGAGATGTCCTTCACCGAGGTCGCGATCTCCTGCCCGTCGAACAGGCGGATCTTGGCGATCCAGTTGGTCTCCTTGCGCTCCTCGCGGCGCACGTCGCGGAACATGAGGTCCAGATCGCTGGCGTTGTCGCTGGCGTTCGTCATGCCGTCGCCCCCATGGCCGCCGCGTCGAATGCGTCCGCCACCGGCCGGAAGGCGCGCACGAGATCCGCGTCCAGCCGGCCCGCCATCGACTCGATGATCGCGAGGGCCGCCGCTTCGGACATGGCGGACTTGTAGGGACGCCGCTCGATCAGGGCGGCGTAGATGTCGCTGATGGTCACGAGGCGCACGCGGTCGGGGATCTCCCGGTCGCGCAGGCCGTCCGGATAGCCGGAGCCGTCGAGCATCTCGTGGTGGGAGCGGACGACGGCGAGCGTCGCCGCGTCGAAGCCGGAATTCGCGAGCATCGCATGGCCGATGGCCGCGTGCGTGCGCATCACCTGCAATTCGTCCGGGTCGAGGCGCCCCGGCTTGTTGAGGATGGCGGCGGGAATCCGCGTCTTGCCGACATCGTGCAGCAGCGCCGCCTTGGCGAGATGGTGGCGGTCGGCGGCGTTCAGCCCCAGAGCGTAGGCGAAGGCGGCCGAGAGCCCCGCGACCAGCAGGATGTGCTGGTGGGTCACGTCATCGAAGCGCTGCACCGCCCGGACCCAGTCCGCGATGCCGGTCTCGTGGATCGCCTGGGCGACGAGTTCGGTGCCGGTGTCGGCGAGGTCGGGCGTCAGCGCCTCGCCGGAGAAGAACACCGCGTCGAGGTAGCGCCCGGCCTCGCTCGCATGGCGGCGCGCGCTCGCCGAGGCGGGCTGGGGGGGAAACGGCCCGGCGCGGTCGCGCACCCGCACCGGCAGGAGGCGCAGGGCCTTGGCCGCGGGAAGGGTCTCGGCGCCGAGCAGCCGCGCCTGGACCTCGGCGCGGGCGGCATGGCCGTGGACGAGGAGGATGTGCGGCACGCCCTGGCCGTGCACCGCGTCGAGGCAGCGGCGCAGGCGCACCAGCGCGTCGGAGGTCAGGTCCTTCACGTCGCTGACGATGAGGGACGGGCGCCCGGAGGGCGGCTCCGCGTCGTAGAGGTCGTGGAGGTGGCAGGAGCGCGGGTCGTCGAAGCCCCGGGCGAGGCGCTCGGAATGACGAAGGTCGTCGCTGATCAGTAGAAGCTCAGACATGGCGGCCGGCGCTGAGACGCCCGTCGAATGGCATGATTCCGATCTCCCGCCGGAAGTCGTTTTACAATGCCACGCTGAGTCCTAATCAATCTCTACTTTTGCGGGAATGAGGCCCGTCAGCCCGACGTGGGAGACACGACAATACAACTTAAAGTTATAACGGGAATGGCTTGAAAACGCCCATCCGGCCGGGCGACCGCGTCCCCCGGAGGTGACGGTCCCACCGACCATGAACGGGGGGATGCCAAAGTCGGCGGGACCGGCCGGACAAGTCCGGCACTGTGACGGTGATCCACTCGGGCCGAGGCGACAATTACATGGATCAAAAGCAGCCGCCGATTTGTGCGACCTCATTGAAAAATGGCTCGACATACAACCAAAAGGCGAGTTCCCCGGCCAACCGGCGGCCCCGCACCGGCCAAGCCTGATTCGGTAAGGCTTGTGCGGTAGGACGGGACGGAGTTTCCGGCTGCGCAACCGCATGGACAGGCCCACCTCAGACAGGCTCCCCCGCCGCTCCCCCGCCCTGAAGGCGGAGGACGCCCTGCGCGTCGCCGAGGCGCGGCTGCTGCGGGCGCAGGAGGCCGTGGGCATCGGCCTGTTCTCGGTGAGCATCGCGGACGGGACCCTCTACCCGACCCCGCATTTCTGCCGGCTCTACGGAATGCCGGAGCGGGAGAGTTACCCGGCCGAGGCCTTCGAGAACCTCGTCCTGGCCCAGGACAGGCACCTCGCCTCCACCGCCGAGAGCCGCCGCAGCGGCGAGCCGCCGAAGGACGTGGAGTACCGGATCCGCCGCCCCGACACCGGGGAGATCCGCTGGATCGCCCGCCGGGGCGAGATCGAGCGCGACGCGGACGGCCACCCCGTCCTGTTCCAGGGCATCGCCCGCGACATCACCGAGAAGCGCGCCGTCCGCGACGCCCTGGCCGAGAGCGAGCAGCGCTACCGCGCCCTGTTCGAGGCGGTGGACGACGGGTTCTGCATCATCGAGTTCATCGATGGGCCGGACGGCCCCCTGAGCGACTACGTCCACGTCGTCGCCAATTCCGGCTACCAGCGGCATACCGGCATCCCCGACATCGTCGGCAAGCGCCTGCGCGAGATCGCGCCGGACGAGGCCGAGGGCTGGCTCGACCTCTACGGCGGGGTGCTGCGCAACGGGGTGCCGATCCGGTTCGAGCGGGCCTTCGTCACCGTCGGGCGGCACATCGAGGTCTCGGCGGCGCGGGTGGAGCCGGCCTGCCGCCGGCAGGTCTCGGTGCTGTTCCGCGACATCACCGAGCGCAAGCGCGCCGAGGCACGCCTGCGCGAGAGCGACGAGCAGTTCCGCATCCTGGCCGAGGCGATCCCGAACCATGTCTGGTCGGGCCGCCCGGACGGGACGCTCACATGGTTCAACGCGCAGACCTACGACTACACCGGCCTCGCGCCCGGCCTCCTCGAAGGGCTGGACGGGTGGCGTCAGGCCGTCCACCCGGAGGACCTGCCGGCGGCCGCGGCGGAGTGGTCCCACGCCCTCGCCACGGGCACCGTCTATCAGCACGAGATGCGCCTGCGCCGGGCGGACGGGACTTTCCGCTGGTTCCTCGTCCGCGCCGAGCCGATCCGCGACGCAGCCGGGGCGATCGCGCGCTGGGTCGGCACCAATGCCGACATCGACGAGGGCAAGCGTCGGGCGGTGGCCCTGGAGCGGCTGGTGGCCGAGCGCACCGCCGACCGCAACGCCCTGTGGCAGCTCTCCCGCGACCTGATGCTCCGCTGCACCTTCGAGGGCATCGTCACCGCCGTGAACCCGGCCTGGATGGAGATCCTGGGCTGGCGCGAGGACGAGCTTCTCGGCCGCAACCTGTTCGACCTCGTCCATCCCGAGGATGTGGCACGCAGCCTGGAGGGGGCGCGCGACCTCTCCTGCGGGATGTCGCATGCCCGGTTCGACAACCGCTACCGGGCCCGCGACGGCGGCTACCGCTGGATCGCGTGGTCGACGCGGCCGAGCGAGGGGTTGATCAACGCCGTCGGCCGCGACATCACCGCCGAGCGCGAACGCGCCGAGGCCCTGGCCCGCACTGAGGAGGCCCTGCGGCAGGCGCAGAAGATGGAGGCGGTGGGCCAGCTCACCGGCGGCCTCGCCCACGACTTCAACAACATGCTCGCCGGCATCGTCGGCTCCCTGGAGATGATGCAGACCCGCCTGCTCCAGGGCCGCACCGGGGAGCTCGACCGCTACATCGGCGCGGCGCAGGGGGCGGCCAAGCGCGCGGCGGCCCTGACGCACCGGCTGCTCGCCTTCTCCCGCCGCCAGACGCTGGACCCGAAGCCCACCGACGTGAACCGCCTCGTGGCGGGGATGGAGGATCTGGTCCGCCGCACGGTCGGGCCCTCCGTCGCGGTGGAGGTGGCGGCGGCGGGCGGCCTCTGGCCGACGCTGGTCGACCCGAGCCAGCTGGAGAACGCCCTCCTCAACCTCTGCATCAATGCCCGCGACGCGATGCCGGAGGGCGGGCGCATCGTGATCGAGACCTGCAACCGCTGGCTCGATCCCCGCGCCGCCGCCGAGCGCGACGTCGAGCCCGGCCAGTACGTCTCGCTCTGCGTCTCGGACAACGGCACCGGCATGGCGCCGTCCATCGTCGCCAAGGCCTTCGACCCGTTCTTCACCACGAAGCCCCTCGGCGAGGGGACGGGGCTCGGCCTGTCGATGATCTACGGCTTCGTCCGCCAGTCGGGCGGGCAGGCGCGGATCTATTCCGAGGTCGGGCAGGGCACGAGGGTCTGCCTCTACCTGCCCCGCCATCTCGGGGAGGCCGAGGAGCCGGACGAGATCCCCGCGCAGGTGGAGGCGGCCCAGGCCAAGGCCGGCGAGACGGTGCTGGTGGTCGACGACGAGCCGACCGTGCGGATGCTGGTCGCCGAGGTGCTGGGCGACCTCGGCTACGCCGCTCTCGAGGCGGCGGATGGCCCGTCCGGCCTGAATGTGCTGCAGTCGGACGCGCGGATCGACCTCCTCGTCACCGATGTCGGCCTGCCGGGCGGGATGAACGGGCGGCAGATGGCCGATGCCGGACGGCTGAGCCGCCCGGACCTGAAGGTGCTGTTCATCACCGGCTATGCCGAGAACGCGGCCCTCAACCACGGCCACCTCGCCCCCGGCACGCAGGTGCTTACCAAGCCCTTCTCCCTCGACACCCTGGCCGCGCGCATCCGCAGCCTGATCGAGGGCTGAGGCCGGCTCAGTGCGCAGCCGCCACGGCGCCGCCGAGGCACTGGTGCATGAAGGCCTTGCGGTCCGGCCCCTTCGGCAGGGCCTTGGCGATGGCCTGTTCCCGGCAGGCGTCGCGCTGGGGCTTCATGCAATCCCGCATCGCCGCCTTGCGCTCCGGCCCCGTCAGGCTCCGGCTGTCGACCTGCGCGCGGCACTGCGCCCGCGCCGAATTCGCCTCCGGCGCGGCGGGGGTGGCGGCCGGCTGCGCCAGGGCGATGCCCGACAGGGCCGCGAAGGTCGCGGCGGCGAGGCAGGAATGGACGAGTGTTCTCATGGAGGCTTCCCGGATGGCGGCCCCGTGCGGGCCGGAGGCCGCATGAAGCGCCGGAAACCTATCGGCTCGATGGCAAGCGCGTGACGAAACGTAACGGCGAGGACCCGAGGCCGCGCGATGACAACTTGTCATCGAGGTGCCGTCCAAAACTACAGCTTCGTTCAGGATGAGGCGCCTATGGAGGGAAGCAGTCTCGCCGAAGTGCGGCGTGACGGGGCGTCCGTCCATGAACAGCGCGACCTTCCTGCTCGCCTTCAACTTCGCCATCGGCCTGTCCTTCGCCGCGGCCTTCCTGGCCGTGTCCCGGCGTTCCAGCCTTGCCCTTGGCCGTTACTGCGCCGCCGGCTTCGTGGCGGCGGCCTCGACGGTCGCCATCGAAGGGATGGTCGCCGCGATTCCCTCCGTGCGCCTCGCCTCCACCCTCTCCTTCGGATCGCTGATGACGGCGCTCACCGCGATCACGGCGGGGCTCGTCCGGCATTACCGGCCACAGGCGCGGACCGGCGCCCTCTGGACCGTCCTCGTCGTCGCGGTGATCGCCAACGCCTTCGTGGTGTTCGACTTCCCCCGGGGAACCTGGGAGCAGGCCTTCGGCTACCAGGGACCCTTCGCCGCGATGCTCGCCATCGCCGCGACGATCGTGGCCCGGCACTCGCCGCGGCGGCCGGTGGATCTCGCGCTCGCGGCGGTGCTCGGCCTCAGCGCCCTCCAGTTCGCGGCGAAGCTCGTCATGCTCGGCCTCGCGGGGGCGGGGCCGGGGGTGCGCGCCTACTTGTCGAGTCCCTACGCCTTCTACTCGCAGACGGCGGGGGGCATCCTGTCGCTGCTGCTCGGCCTCTCCCTCCTCGGCCTGCTGATGGCGGAGACGATGGCCGAGGCGAGAGACCGGCTGCAGACGGACGCCCTCTCCGGCCTGCCGAACCGCGCCGCCTTCCTCGAACGGGCCGCGCGCACCCTGCGCGCCTTGCCGCCGGGTGAATCGGCCGCCCTGATCATGGCCGACCTCGACCGGTTCAAGGCGATCAACGACACCTACGGCCACAGCGCGGGCGATGCGGTGATCCGCGCCTTCGGGGCGAACCTGCGGGCGCATTGCGGCGAGGGGGCGCTCTGCGGACGCCTCGGCGGCGAGGAATTCGCCCTGCTCATCCCCGCCTGCACGCCCCAGACGGCGCGGGCGCATGTCGAGGCGGTGCGGGCGCTCGGCAGGAGGACCCGCTATCCGGAGTTGCCGGAGGGTCACGCCGTCACCGCGAGCTTCGGCGTGACCTTGATGGCGCGCGACGAGCCGCTGGAGACGGCCCTGCACCGGGCCGACATGGCCCTCTACGCGGTGAAGAAGGCAGGCCGCGACGGCCTGCGCTTCGCCCCCGATCCGCGCACCGCTCAGCCTGCCCCGGCTCAGCTCTTGTCGAACGGGTTCTGCGAGGTGCGCAGGCTCAGGCGGATCGGCGTGCCCGGCAGGTCGAAGGCCTCGCGCAGGGCGTTGACGAGGTAGCGGGTGTAGGATTTCGGCAGCGCGTCGAGCTGGTTGCCGAACAGCGCGAAATGCGGCGGGCGGCTCTTCACCTGCGTGGCGTAGCGGATCTTGATCCGCCGGCCCGACACCGCCGGGGGCGGGTTGCGCGAGGTCGCCTCGCTCAGCCAGTCATTGATCTTGGAGGTGGACACGCGCCGATCCCAGACCTCGGCGGCATTCACCACCGCCTGCATCAGCTTGTCGATGCCCTCGCCGGCCAGCCCCGAGAGCGGCACCACCGACACGCCGCGCACCTGCGGCAGCAGGCGGGTGCAATTCTCGCGCAGCTGCTTGAGCAGGCCCGGCTGGTCGGCCACGAGGTCCCACTTGTTGAGGCCGATCACCAGGGAGCGGCCCTCGCTCTCCACGAGGTCGACGATGGTGAGGTCCTGCTTCTCGAAGGGGATCGTCGCGTCGAGGAGCACCACGACCACTTCGGCGAAGCGCACGGCGCGCAACCCGTCCGAGACGGCGAGCTTCTCCAGCTTGTCGTCGATGCGGGCGCGGCGGCGCATGCCGGCGGTGTCGTGCAGCTTGATCCGCCGGCCCCGCCACTCCCAGTCGAGGGAGATCGAATCGCGGGTGATGCCGGCCTCGGGGCCGACCAGCAGCCGCTCCTCGCCGAGCATGTTGTTGATCAGCGTCGACTTGCCGGCATTGGGCCGCCCGACGATGGCGACGCGCAGCGACCGGCCGCCGGGGCCGTCCTCGTCCTCCTCCTCGTCGGGATCGGGCTTGGGCAGGGCCTCGATCAGGGCGTTGTGCAACTCGCCCAGGCCCTCGCCGTGCTCGGCGGAGAAGGGGATCGGGTCGCCGAGCCCGAGGGAGAACGCCTCGTAGGCGCCCGATATCCCGGCCCCGCCCTCGGCCTTGTTGGCGATGAGGATGACCGGGCAGCCCGCCCGGCGGGTCAGTTCGGCGAAGGAATGGTCGGCCGGCAGCACCCCGGCGCGGGCGTCGATGACGAACAGCACCACGTCGGCGGCGAGGATCGCCGCCTCGGTCTGCATCCGCATCCGGCCGGTGAGGGTGTCGTCGTCCGACTCCTCGAGGCCGGCGGTGTCGATGACCCGGAAGATCAGGCCGCCGAAGGCGACGTCGCCCTCGCGCCGGTCGCGGGTCACGCCGGGGCGGTCGTCCACGAGGGCGAGCTTCTTGCCCACGAGGCGGTTGAAGAGCGTCGACTTGCCGACATTCGGCCGGCCGACGATCGCGACGGTCGGCATGTCCATCGGGTCAGTCTCTCGTGTGTCGGGGTCAGCGGGTGATGGGCGGCGGCGGCGCGGCGGGTTCGGGCTTGGCCTCCGTCTGGGTGACGGGGCCGCCCGCGACGATGGCCGCGTAGACCTCGATGCGCTCGCGCAGGGAGCGCGGCGTGTCGGGATCGGCGACGATCTGGTCGAACCACCGGCTCGCCTCCTCGTAATCGCCCTTCTTCAGGGCGGCGAGGCCCAGCATCTCCCGTGCCGTGTGGCGGTAGGGGCTGCCGGCGGCGAGGCTCTGCAGGTTGGCGAGGGCGGGATCGGGGTTCGGGCCGTCCATGCGGATCAGCGCGGCGCGCAGCCGGGCGAGGTCGCGCAGGCCGTCGCCGAGGGAGGCGTCGCCCGCGAGCGAATCGTATGCGGTGGCGGCCTTGGCCGGGTCGGCCTTGGCGGTCTCGGAGGCGGCGCGGAAGCGGGAGAGGAGGCGGTAGCCCGCCGTGCCGTCCTGCTCCAGGGCGGTGAAGGCCTTGTCGGCCTCCTCGGGCTTGCCGTCGCGGGCGAGGCGGTTGGCCGCGTCGAAGCGCACGGAGGCCGCCTCGGCCGCCGCCTGCTGCTGCGTCTGCCAGTAGCGCCACCCGGCGACGCCCACGACCAGCAGCACCGCCAGCGCGATGATCACGCCGCTGTAGCGGCGCCAGATCGTGAGGATCCGCTCGCGGCGGTACTCCTCATCGACCTCGCGGATGAATTCGTTGTTCTCGGCCATCGTATCCCGGCCGGCGGCGGGCGCCGGACCACCTCGCGATCCTCGAAGGCCGTGCGCCTAACACAGGGGCGCGGACTTGGCGACCTTTGCTCCGTCCGTAGGGACGGCCGCGTCCGCCGTTGCCAGACCGCCTATCGGTTCTGAGCCCTCACATGCTCCCCGGCCAGACCGGCACGCCGATCACCGGGTAGTGGAGGTAGCGGGCGAAGACGAACCACGCGGCGGTGCCGATTAGCACCACCAGCACGTCGTTGCGCCAGCCGGCCGGCACGGCGACGGCGGCGCGGCCCCCGGCCGGCACGCCCGCCGCCCGCTCGCGGCGCTTGATGCTGATGCGGGCCGAGACCGCCCAGGCGAGGAAGCCGCCGAACAGCAGGATCGAGCCGAGGTCGCCGTTGGCGAGGAGGTGGGCGGTGGCCCAGATCTTCACGGCGAGCAGCATCGGGTGCTTCGCCTTCGCGCGGATGTGGCTCGGGATGTAGGTCGCCGCGAGGCTGATGAAGGCGAGCAGCACCAGCGTGAGCGCGAGGTGGCGCGTCCAGACCGGCGGATCCCAGACCGGGATCATCCCCTGCAGCCGGTAATCGTGGAAGCCGACGCCAATCAGGATCAGGCCGAGCAGGGACAGGGCAGTGTAGCCGAGCTTGTAGCGGTTCTCGCCGATCCGGCCGATGATGGCCATCCGGCGGGCGCTGAGCATGGAGAAGGCGTGGGTGCCGAGGAACAGCACGAGGCCGAGGATGAGGAGGAGCATGGGGCCTCGTGGACAAACGAAGGGTCGCGGTTCTCAAGCGAAGTTCGGGGCGCTTGTCCAGCCGCCGCCCGGACGCAGCCCGTCCCGGGTTGACCTTCGGCACGGGGAATGCAGGCCTCGGTGCCTGGAGGAGATCCCATGGCCAATGACAGCCCCGACGATTCGGTGATCCGCGACGAGACGGCCCTGCGCGCCGGAATCGGGCCGGTGCGGGCGCTCGCCGCCGAGAAGGTCCTCGACCATCTCGACGCCTACGCCCTGCGCTTCATCGCCCTGTCGCCCTTCCTCGTGCTCGCCAGCGCCGACGGGACGGGCGACGTCGATGCCAGCCCCCGGGGCGACGCCCCCGGCTTCGTGGCCGCCCCCGACGCCCGCACGCTGGTGATCCCCGACCGGCGGGGCAACAACCGGGTCGATTCCTTCGTCAACATCCTCACCAATCCGAATGTCGGATTGATCTTCTTCGTGCCCGGCATCCCCGAGACCCTGCGGGTCAACGGCGCGGCCGAGATCACCCGTGATCCGGCGCTGCTGGAATCGGCCGTCGCGCAGGGCAAGGTCCCCGAGACCGGGCTCGTCGTCCGGGTCAGGGAATCCCTGTTCCATTGCGGCAAGGCGCTGATCCGCTCCCGCCTGTGGGACGCCGGCCAGCACGTCCCGCGCGACGCCTTCCCAAGCCTCGGCCGCATCCTCGCCGACCAGACGCGGGCGCTGCCCGTCGAGGAGGCGGAGGCCTCCATCGCCGAAGCCTACGTGAACCGGCTATACTAAGCCCCGCCACCGGAGCGAGGAATGCCATGGCCGACCCGAGACCGCCCGCCAACCGCGCCCGTGGCACCAGCGCGACGGGGGCTCACACCCTCGGTGCCGGGGCGGCGGGGGCCTATGCGATGGGAGCGCTCGCCCTCGGGGTGGTGGTGTTCGGCGCCTTCGCCATCGGCCGCCTGTCCATCGGCCGGGCGCGGATCGGATCGCTGGAAATCGACGAGTTGACCGTGCGCTCCCTGCACATCCTCCGCGAGGAGTGACGCTTGTCGCCCCGATGGAACATAAGTAGAACAGAAGCGCTGTGGGTGCCTTGCCGCGCGGCATTGCCGACGGGCGGCGAGGGGCGCATGTGTAGGCCGTAACGGCAGCCCCGTGAGATGCGGAACGCAAGGAGAGATCGATGGCGGGCAGCGTCAACAAGGTGATTCTGGTGGGCAACCTCGGGCGCGATCCCGAGATCCGTCGCCTCGGTTCGGGCGATCCGGTCTGCAACCTGCGGATCGCGACCTCGGAATCGTGGAAGGACAAGGCCTCCGGCGAGCGCAAGGAGAAGACCGAGTGGCACTCGGTTGTGATCTATAACGAGAACCTGTCGCGGGTGGCCGAGCAGTACCTGCGCAAGGGTTCGAAGGTCTACATCGAGGGCCAGCTCCAGACCCGGAAGTGGGCCGACCAGTCGGGCGTCGAGAAGTACACGACCGAGGTGGTGCTGCAGCGCTTCCGCGGCGAGCTGACGATCCTCGACGGGCGCGGCGGCGGTGGCGGCGAGTTCGCGTCCGAGGAGGAAGGCGGCGGCCAGATCAGCCGTGGCGGCGATTTCGGTAGCGGCGGCGGTGGCCGGGGTGGCGATTTCGGCGGTGGCCGCGCCCAGGGCGGCGAGCGTCGCCCAGCTCCGTCCACGGGTGGCGGCGCCGGCGGTGGCCGGGGCGGTTACGACCTCGACGACGACATCCCGTTCTAGGATCGGTCCTGTCCCTCTCCCCGGCTGCGGGGAGGGGGACTCCTCAGCCGCCCGTCACGCTCATGTGCCGGGGCACGGCCGCCGGGCGCTGGCGCTCGATGACGAAGTCGTGGCCCTTGGGCTTGCGGGAGATCGCCTCCTCCACCGCCCGCGCCAGCACGGCGTCGTCCTGCGTGGCGCGGAGCACGGCGCGCAGATCCGCCGAATCCTCCTGGCCGAGGCAGAGATAGAGCTGGCCGGTGCAGGTCAGGCGCACCCGGTTGCAGCTCTCGCAGAAATTGTGGGTCAGCGGCGTGATGAAGCCGAGCCGTCCGCCGGTCTCCTCCACGCGGACGTAGCGGGCCGGGCCGCCCGTGCGGTCGGGCAGCGGCGTGAGGGTGTAGCGGCTCTCCAGGCGCTGGCGCGCCACCGAGAGCGGCAGGAACTGGTCGGTACGGTCGGCCTCGATCTCGCCGAGCGGCATCAC
The DNA here is from genome assembly GCF_022829465.1 of Methylobacterium sp. J-067. Classification (GTDB taxonomy): domain Bacteria; phylum Pseudomonadota; class Alphaproteobacteria; order Rhizobiales; family Beijerinckiaceae; genus Methylobacterium; species Methylobacterium litchii. Next base: position 99,543 of record NZ_JAKSXZ010000123.1, on the reverse strand, counting down.
CTCGATCAGTGTCATGTCCATGCCGAGGCCGTGGGCCCAGGCGATCATGTCGGGGATCTCGTCGCCGTTGACGTCGCGCAGGGCCACGGCGTTGATCTTCACCTGCATTCCGGCCTTGCGCGCGGCCTCGATGCCGCCGAGCACCACCGGCAGGTCGCCCCGGCGGGTGATGTCCTTGAACTTGGCCGCGTCCAGGGTGTCGAGGGAGACGTTGACGCGCTTCACCCCGAGGGCCGCCAGTTCCGGCGCGAAGCGCGCGAGCTGGGTGCCGTTGGTGGTGAGGGTCAGCTCCTGCAGCGCGCCGGACTCGAGATGGCGCGAGAGCCGGCGGAACAGGTGCATGATGTCCCGGCGCACCAGGGGCTCGCCCCCGGTGATGCGCAGCTTGCGCACGCCGCGCGCGATGAACACGCCGCAGAGCCGGTCGAGTTCTTCCAGGCTCAGGAGGTCGCGCTTGGGCAGGAACTGCATGTTCTCGGACATGCAGTAGGCGCAGCGCAGGTCGCAGCGATCCGTCACCGAGATGCGCAGGTACGTGATCGCCCGCTGGAACGGGTCGATCAGCGGCGCGGGCCTCGCGCCGGCCGGCAGGACCGTCGAAGGGAGGGAGATGTCATCGGCCATTGCAAGGGATATGATGGCCGGAACGCTCCCGGGCAAGCGTGCCCAGTGAGCGCAACCCCCAATTGCCCCAACGGTGTGACCCGTGAACCCTGTCCAGACCCAGGACCAAAGCCAGGATTTCTGGCCGACCGAGCTGCGCCTGTCCCCGGACAAGCGGATCCTCAACGTCGCCTTCGAGGACGGCACGCGCTTCGCCCTGCCGGCCGAATACCTGCGGGTGTCGAGCCCGTCCGCCGAGGTGCAGGGCCATTCCCCCGCCGAGCGGAAGGTGCTCGGCGGCAAGCGCAACGTCGCGATCCTCGGCGTGGAGCCGGTCGGCAACTACGCGGTGAAGCTCACCTTCGACGACATGCATGACACCGGCCTGTACGGCTGGGGCTACCTGCACGAACTCGGCCGCAACTACGTGCGGCGGTGGGAGACCTATCTCGGCGAACTCGCCGAGCGGGGGCTCGACCGAGACACGGTGGCACCCGCCAAGTCCGGCGGGTGCGGCTCGGGCTCCTGCGGCTGCCATTGATGCCGGGCTTCGCCTGCACGATCCCTGCCGTGCCGACGGTGCAGCAGGACGACGCCTCCGTGCGCGTCACGCGCTGGGATTTTACCCCCGGCGCCGTCACCGGCTGGCACGAGCATGGCTGGCCCTATGTCGTGGTGATGCTCGCCGACGGCATCCTGCGGGTCCATGACGGACAGGCGGTGAGCGAGACCACCCTGAAGGCCGGGGACACCTACACCCGCCCGGCCGGCATCCGTCACGATGTGATGAACGGCGCGGATCATCCGATCGCCTTCATCGAGATCGAGCTGAAGCGGCCCGGCGCCCTTTAGAGGCCCTACTCCTCCTCGCCGCCCTCGCCGCCCAGCGACCATTCCTTGACCCGCGCGAGGTGGTCGTAGGCCCCCGTGCCCTTGGCGTATTGCGGGTAGGGTCGTGAGGTGAAGGCCGCCTCCCCGGTGAGGAAGCGGGCGATCAGGCCGCGCAGGCGCTGCATGTGGTCGGCGACGATCGCCTCGACGCTGCGCTCGTCGCCGCGCGGCGGCTTCACGGGGATCGGCACGAAGGCCTTCCGCCCGCCCGAGGCCTGGACGTAGAGCAGGTCCGGCGTCTGCGCGGTGCGCGGCAGGTCCTTGAAGGCGCCGTGCATCAGCATCGCCGCCTCCAGCGTCAGCTGCGGCGAGAAGCCGGCGAAGATCTCCTTCGCGCTCGGCACGGTGCCGGTCTTGAAGTCCACGATGCAGGCGGTGCCGTCCGGCCGGAGTTCGATCCGGTCGGCGCGGGCGCGCAGGGTGAAGGTCTCGCGGCCGAGCGGAATCGTCCAGCGGCCGAACATCTCGGCGTGAACGCGGGTGAGGCCGGGCCGCCGCTCGGCCTCCCAGGGCAGGTAGGACAGGGCCATGCGGGCGTAGCGCGGCCACCATTCCGCGTAGAGGCTCGGATAGGCGTCGTTGATCGGCCCGAAGGCGTCGGCGGCGATCTGGGCGAGGCGCTGGTCGGCCGCGGCCGGCAGCGCCTGCGGATACGCGGTGGCGAACTCCGAAAAGATGCGGTGGACCAGGGTGCCGCGCTCGCCCGCGCCGGGCTGTGCGGCCAGCGGTTCCAGGGGATCGAGGCCGAGGACGTGCCGCGCGAAGATCGCGTAGGGGTCGCGCACCAGGGTCTCGATCTCGGTGACGCTGAGGCTGCGGGGGAACAGGGCCGGGTCGGGCTTGGGCGCGGGCCGCTTCAGGCGCGGCTGGGCGGGCGCGGCATCGAGGGCGTCGGCGAGGCCCGACAGGCGCCGCCCGGCGTTCAGCGCCGTGCCCCAGGCCTCCTCGCCCGCGAAGGCGCGCATCCGCTGGATCAGCCGCGAGGGGACGGTGGGCGAACCGTCGCGCTTGAGGGCGCGGGTGATCACCACGTCGTGGCAGCCCAGGGCCTCGGTGAAATCGTGGGCCATCTGGCCGATCCGCCGCTCCGGCGGGTCGAGGCCGATCCGCTCGCGCATCGGGCGGTTCAGGAAGGCGTCGGTCACGGTGCGCACCGGCCAGACGCCCTCGTCCAGGCCGCCGATCACGATGCGGTCGGCCTGGAGCAGGCGCGCCTCGATCAGCCCGAGGATGCGCAGGCGCGGATGCGGCGAGGGCCCCGCGCAGCCGACCTTCCGCTCCCGCGTCAGGGTGGTGAAGAAGCTCGGATAGTCGGCGAACTCGCCCTCCATCCCGCCGGGCTCGGCCATGTCGAGGTCGTCGAACAGGGTGTCGAGGCAGGCGAGCGAAGCCTCGGCCTCCGTTGCCTCGTCCCCTTCCGGGCCGGAGAGCAGGGCCTCGCAGGCTTTCCGGTGTCCGGCGGCGAGGGCGACGAGGTCGTGGGTGCCCCTGCCGTCCGGGCCGGGGAACGCGGCGAAGGCGCCGTCCAGCCGGTCGAGGATCGAGGCGGCCAGCTCCCAGTCGATCTCCGTCAGGCGCCGCTCGGCCCGGGGCGGGCGGCGGTCCGGGTCCTCCCCCGTCCGCCGCGCGGCGAGCGCCCGGCGCAGGCCCGCCAGGGTCGGGGCGGGGGCGGGGCCGCGCAGCAGGCCGATCTCCAGGGCGGCGGCGCCGCGCACCAGATCCGTGCGGGCGAGGCCGAGCCGCACCATCGGGTGCGACAACAGGGCGATGAGCCGGGCGGGGAGGGAGTCGGCCTGTTCGCGGGCGAGGTCGGCGGCGAATTCCGCCGCGAGGCGGGCGAGGCGCCCGGCCGGGGCGGCGGCGAGCGCCAGCCCGGCGGAATCCTCCGCGACGATCCCCCAGCGCAGCAGCTCGACGGCGACCCGGCCCGCGAGCCCCCGGTCGGGGGTGACGAGGAAGGCCGTCGCGCCGGGCGTCTCCAGGGTCTCGCGCAGCGCCAGCGCGGCGACCAGCGCCTCCTCGCGCTCGTCGGCGGCCTCCACCAGGGCGAGCCCGTCGAGGCCGAGCCGCGCGGTGGCCTCGCGCTCGGCCGGGTCGAGGATCGACCATGCATCGGTGGTGTCGGCGGGCCGGAGCGCCTGGGAGAGCATCCGGGTGCGGGCCGTCCCGGCGGCGTCGGGGGTGCCGAGCGCGACGATCTCCGTCCGGTTCATGGCGAGGCCGCCCGGCCCGAGCAGCCGGTGCAGGATCGCCTGCGGATGGCCGTGGGCGATGGTGCGGGTGAAGCCCTCACCGGTCTCGATCCCGTCCCAGCCGGCCTCGTCGAGGTCGAGATCGAGCCCCGGCAGCACCACCGCGCCGCGCGGCAGCCTCGCCACGGCGGTGATGAGCTTGGCGGTGGCGGGCACCGAGCCGAGGGAGCCCGCGACGATCACCGGATCGTCCGGCGCCTTGGCGAGGCGCTCGCCCTCCGCGAGGATCAGGCTGCGGGCGCGGGCGACGGGGTCGGCGAGCTGGCGCGCGTCGAGGAGCTTCGGCCAGTTCTCGGCGGCGATCTTCACGAAGTCGAGGGTCAGGCCGAAGTAGCGGGAATACTCCGCCTCCACCGCCCCGGCGATCTCCGACCAGGGCAGGCCCTCGACGGTGAGCGCGTCCATCAGCCCTTCGAGGTCGCCCGCCAGCCCCACCGCGTCGGCGGGGGAGGAGGGCACGAGGAACGGCACCTCGTCCTGCAGGGGCAGGAGCGAGCGGTCGACGGTCTGCGCCCAGGCGCGGACGAGGCGGGCGAGGATCAGCCGCCGTTCCAGCGGCGCGATGGGCGGCCGGGCCGGGGCGGCGCCGAGCAGCGGATCGGCGGCGAGGTCGAGTTCGGCCTCGTCCGCCTCGCCCAGCGGCACGGTGCGCGGCAGCAGCGCCGCGTCGCCCAGGCGCGCGGCCAGGATCGCCGAGAGGGCGCGGGCGGCCCGGCGGGTCGGCAGGTAGATCGAGACGGAGGCCAGCGCCAGCGGGTCCCGCGCCACCGGCCCGACCAGCTGCCCGGACAGCAGGGCGTCGGCCACGGCCGGCAGGAACGGCACGCCACGGGACACGGTGAAGACGGCCTGACGGGCGGTCATGGAGCGGGCGGGGTTTCGGGAGGCGAGGACGGGTCTCGCGGGAGGCCCTTATACACGCCCCGGCGGGGCGCCGCCCCCGATTGGCGCCCGCCGATTGACGCCCGCCCGGCGGGGTGGGAAAGCCATGGGCATGAGCATGCCCGCCGATCCCCGCGCCGCCCTCGGCCTGCCGGTCAAGGAGGCCGACGTCGCCGCCATGAAGGCGGAGGCCGCGTCGTGGTTCGCCACCCTGCGGGACCGGATCGTGGCCGCCTTCGAGGCGATCGAGGACGAGGCGGAGGACCCCCTCCACCCGGACGCCCCGCGCGAGCCCGGCCGCTTCGTCCTGACACCGTGGCAGCGCACCGACCACAGCGGCGTGCCGGGCGGCGGCGGGGTGATGGCGATGCTCAGGGGCCGGGCCTTCGAGAAGGCCGGAGTCCACATCTCGACCGTGCATGGCGAATTCGCCCCCGAGTTCCGAGCGCAGATGCCCGGCGCGGCGGAGGATCCGCGCTTCTTCGCGACCGGCATCTCACTGATCGCCCATCCCTGGAACCCGCATGCGCCCACCGTGCACATGAACACGCGGTTCGTAGCGACGACCAAGGCGTGGTTCGGCGGCGGCGCCGACCTGACCCCCGTGCTGGAGCGGCGGCGGACTCAGGACGACCCGGACAGCCGGCACTTCCATGCCTGCCTGCAGAAGGCCTGCGAGGCCCACGGGGTGGATCACGCGGCCTACAAGGCGTGGTGCGACGAGTATTTCCACCTCAAGCACCGGAACGAGCCGAGGGGCATCGGCGGCATCTTCTACGATTACCGCTGGAGCGAGGAGCCCCAGGCGGACCTCGCCTTCACCAAGTCGGTCGGCCTCGCCTTCCTCGACGCCTATCCGCCGATCATGCGTGGGAACATGCGCAAGGCCTGGACGGAGGAGGATCGGACGGAGCAGCAGATCCGGCGCGGGCGCTACGTGGAGTTCAACCTGCTCTACGACCGGGGCACGATCTTCGGGCTGAAGACCGGCGGCAACGTCGCCTCCATCCTGTCCTCCATGCCGCCGACCGTGCGCTGGCCGTGAGGTCGCGCCCGCGATGACCGATGCCTACGCGCCGCAGCAGGATGCGGCCCTGAAGGCGATCGATGCGTGGCGCCGCGACGGCGGCGCGCAGGTGTTCCGCCTCTTCGGTTATGCCGGCACCGGCAAGACGACGCTCGCCCGCCGCATCGCGGAGGATGTCGACGGGTCCGTGGTGTTCGGCGCCTTCACGGGCAAGGCCGCCTCGGTGATGCGCCAGAAGGGCTGCCACGACGCGGCGACGATCCACTCGCTGATCTACCGCACCAAGGAGGCGGAGGAGGGCGGCGGCCCGACCTTCACTCTCAACCGCTCCGGCCCGGTGGCCAAGGCGGACCTCATCGTCATCGACGAGTGCTCGATGGTCGATTCCGACCTCGGCAACGACCTCCTGTCCTTCGACAAGCCGGTGCTGGTCCTGGGCGATCCGGCCCAGTTGCCGCCGGTGCGCGGCGGCGGCTTCTTCACCGAGGCCGAGCCCGACGTGATGCTCACCGATGTCCACCGGCAGGCCAAGGACGACCCGATCGTGCGCATGGCCATGACCGTGCGCGAGGGCGGCCGGCTGGAGCGGGGGGAGTTCGGGGCGAGCCGCGTCGTCTCCCGCCGGGACCTCGACCCCGCGCAGGTCATGGAGTGCGATCAGGTGCTGGTCGGGCTCAACAAGACGCGGCGGCTCTACAACAACCGCCTGCGGGAGATCGCCGGCCACACCGATCCGATGCCGGCGGTGGGGGAGAAGCTGGTCTGCCTGCGCAACGATCGGGTGAAGGGCCTGCTCAACGGCTCGACCTGGACGGTCCATGCGCTCCGCGCGCCGCCCCGGCCGGACATGGTCCGCCTCGACATCGTGCCGGAGGACGACCCGGCGCTGCGCCGCCGCCCCACCGACATCAAGGTGCTGCGGGCGATGATCGCCGGCACCGACGAGGAGATCCCCCTCTACCAGCGCCGGGAGACCGACGAGTTCACCTACGGCTACGCGCTCACCGTGCACAAGGCGCAGGGCTCGCAGTGGGACCGCGTGACCCTGTTCGATGAATCCTACGCCTTCCGCGAGCACCGGGCCCGGTGGCTCTACACCGGGCTGACGCGGGCGGCGCAGGCGATCACCGTGGTGGTGTAGGGCCTCAGGCCCGGCACGCCTCGAAGCCCTCGCGGATCGTCGCCTCGTCGAGGTTGCGGCCGATGAAGACCACGCGGCTGACGCGCGCCTCGTCCTTCCCCCAATCGCCCTGCACGTCCCCGTCGAGGATCATGTGCACGCCCTGGAAGACGAAGCGCTTCGGCTCGTTCGGGAAGGCGACGATGCCCTTGCAGCGCAGGATGTCCGGGCCCTGGACCTGCGTGAGGTTCGAGATCCACGGCATGAACCTCTCCGGGTCCACCTCGCCCTCGATCTTCGCGGAGATCGAGCGGATCTCCGAATCGTGGTGATGGTGGTGGCCCTCCTCCAGGAAGTCGGGCTCCACGTCGAGGATGCGGTCGAGGTCGAAGGCGTTGCGCTCCAGCACTGCGTCGAGGGGCACGGCGCAATTCGTCGTGCGGTGCAATTGCGCCAGGGGGTTGATGGCGCGGATCTCGCCCTCCACCCGGTCGAGGTCGGCGGGCGAGACGAGGTCCGACTTGTTGAGCAGGATCACGTCCGCGAAGGCGATCTGGTTCTTCGCCTCGGGGGCGTCCTTCAGGCGGTCGGTCAGCCACTTGGCGTCGGCCACCGTCACCACCGCGTCGAGGCGGGCGGCGTCGCCGACATCCTGGTCCACGAAGAAGGTCTGGGCCACGGGGGCCGGGTCGGCGAGGCCGGTCGTCTCGACGATGATCGCGTCGAACTTGCCCCGGCGCTTCACCAGCCCGTCCATGATGCGGATCAGGTCGCCGCGCACGGTGCAGCAGACGCAGCCGTTGTTCATCTCGAACACTTCCTCGTCCGCGCCGACGACGAGGTCGTTGTCGATGCCGATCTCGCCGAACTCGTTGACGATGACCGCGTAGCGGCGCCCGTGATTCTCGGTGAGGATGCGGTTGAGCAGGGTCGTCTTGCCCGCGCCGAGATAGCCGGTGAGCACCGTGACCGGGATCTTGCCGTCCGTCTGGGGGGAATGTGCCATAGCGGCCTGCCGTGTTCGCGAAGGGTCGTCGGGGTTGCGGCTGTAACATTGTCACGCGACCTCGCCAACGGAAGGGGCCCCGTCCCCAGCCCGTCACAGGTCCGTCATGCGGGTCGATCACAGACGGAGACAGCCCCTCACGAAACCGTCGTTTGCCGCGCGGCGGCCGAGGTTCTAACCCCCATCCCGAGACGGTGGCGCGACTGATTTTGCGTCATTGCCTTGGAAAAGCGCCAACCTCGGGTTCAACGCTTGCTCCCAAGGCAGGCGCGAATCGCGGCTGACATCTCACCGCCCGGCTGAAACGACGCCCATGGACGCCCGCAACCCCCTCCATCCGGATCAGGCAGGCCTCTCCCCGACGCGGCCCGCTCGGCGGCGGCGGGGCCGCGTTCTCCTCGTCCTGCTCGTCGTCCTGGGCGGCATCGGCGCCTTCGCGGCCCTGCGCCCGCACGAGGCGCGCGACCTCGGCGAGCGGGTGATCGCGGCGGTCAAGGGGTTGTTCGCCTCGGACGACCAGGATGCCGGGATCGACGCGACCAAGGCCGCCCCGGTGGAGCGGGTGTTCCGCCCGAGCAAGGAGCAGCGCGCCTCCTTCGAGATCCTGCCCGTGGCGACCCAGGTCTTCCGGCCCGAGGGCGCGGCGGAGGGCCGAATCGCCCTCAACGACGACGACAACGTGCCGGTGGTCTCCCCCTATTCCGGCCGCGTCACCAAGGTATTGGTCCGGGCGGGCGACGACGTGAAGGCCGGGGACGTGCTGTTCGTGGTCGAGGCCACCGACATGGTCCAGGCGCAGAACGATTACCAGGCCGCGCTCAACACCCTGCAGAAGCAGCAGGCGCTGCTGAAGCTAGACCAGACCATCGCCACCCGGCAGCAAGAGCTGTTCCAGGCCAAGGCGGTGGCCCTGAAGGACTACCAATCCGCACAAAACGACGTGATCGCAGCGCAGAGCGACCTGAAGACCGCCGAGGCCGCCCTCGACGCGGTGAAGAACCGCCTGCGGCTGCTCGGCAAGACCGATACGGAGATCGCGGCCTACGAGAAGAACGGCACGATGAGCCCGGAGACGAAGATCCGCGCGCCCATCCCCGGCACCATCGTCCAGCGCAAGGTCGGCATCGGCCAGTACATCACCGCCTCCGGCGATCCGCAATTCGTGATCGGCGACCTCTCCACCGTCTGGCTCATCGCCAACGTGCGCGAGAGCGAGATCCCGAAGATCCGCATCGGCCAGGAGGTCGAGGCGAAGGTGGCGGGGTTCGGCGCCCGCGTGTTCAAGGCGCGGGTGAACTACATGGCCGCGAGCCTCGACCCGGCGACGCGCCGCCTCGCCGTGCGCAGCGAGGTCGACAATCCCGACCGGCTGCTCCGGCCGGAGATGTTCGCCACCTACACGATCGTCACCGGCAAGGGCGAGCCGAGCCCGAGCGTGCCCCTCTCCGCCGTCGTCTACGAGGGCGGGCGCACCCATGTCTGGGTGGCGCGGCCGGACGGGGCGGTGGAGGCCCGCGACCTGCAACTGGGGCTGATCAACGGCGACAACGCCCAGGTCGTCTCCGGCCTGCAGGCCGGCGAGCAGATCGTGACCCGCGGCGCCCTGTTCATCGACAGGGCGGCCACGGGCGACAAGGCGTCGTGAGGCGGGCGCGATGAACGCTCTGATCGTCTTCGCGCTGAGGCAGCGCGTCCTCGTTTGCCTGCTCTTCGTGCTGATGCTCGGCATCGGCTACGCCGCCTACACCAAGCTCAACATCGAGGCCTATCCGGACCCGGTGCCGCCGCTCGTCGACGTCATCACCCAGAATCCCGGCCAGTCGGCGGACGAGATCGAGCGCTACATCACCATCCCGCTCGAGGTGGCCCTGGCGGGCATTCCCAACGCCCAGGTGGTGCGGACGATCTCGCTGTTCGGCCTCTCCGACGTGAAGGTGCAGTTCAACTACAATTACACTTACGAGGAGGCGCTCCAGCGGGTGCTCAACCGCCTGTCGCAGGCGCCGCAACTGCCGAACGGCGCCCAGCCCTCCATCTCGCCGACGAGCCCGGTCGGCGAGATCATGCGCTACAAGCTCGTCGGCCCGGCGGGCTACTCGCCGATGGACATGAAGACCCTGCAGGATTGGGTGCTGCAGCGCCGCTTCAAGGCGATTCCGGGCGTGGTGGACGTCACCGCCTTCGGCGGCAAGGCCAAGGAATTCGAGGTCGCCGTCGACCTGAACCGGCTCCAGGCACAGGGCCTGACCCTGGTGCAGCTAACGAACGCCTTGAACAACGCCTCGATCAATGTCGGCGGCCAGACCCTCAATGTCGGCCAGCAATCGGCGGTGGTGCGCGGCGTCGGCCTGATCCGCGACATGGACGACATCAAGGACACGCTCATCAGCCTCGTCAACGGCGTGCCGGTGCTGGTGCGGGACGTGGCGGACGTGCGCGTCTCGAACGCCCCACGGCTGGGCATCGTCGGCCACGACAACCAGCCGGACGTGGTCGAGGGCATCGTGCTGATGACCCGCGGCGGCGAGAGCCTGCCGACCCTGGAGCGGGTCGAGGCCGAGATCGACAAGATCAACTCCTCCACCGTCCTGCCGCCGGACGTGAAGATCGAGCGGATCTACGACCGCTCGGGCCTGATCCACACCACCACGCACACGGTGATGCACAACCTCGTCTTCGGCGTGGTGCTGGTCTTCGTGGTGCAGTGGCTGTTCCTCGGCTCACTCACCAGCGCGATCATCGTGGCGGCGACGATCCCCTTCGCGCTGGGCTTCGCCATCCTGATCCTCGTGATCCGGGGCGATTCAGCGAACCTCCTCTCGCTCGGCGCCATCGATTTCGGCCTGATCGTCGATGCGACGGTGATCATGGTCGAGAATGTGTTTCGGCACCTCGCCGAGCCGGAGCATTCCGAGGGGCAGCCGGCACCGGGGGGGCTGAAGGGGCGGCTCGGCACCATCGCCATCGCGGGCGCCGAGGTGAACCGGGCGATCTTCTTCTCGGCCACCATCATCATCGTCGGCTTCCTGCCGCTCTTCACCATGTCGGGCGTCGAGGGCCATATCTTCGGGCCGATGGCCAAGACCTACGCCTACGCCCTGGTCGGCGGTCTGGTCGCCACCTTCACCGTCTCGCCCGCCCTCTCGGCGCTCATGCTGCCGAAGAAGGTCGAGGAGCGCGACACACTCATCGTGCGGGTGCTGCGCGTCGGCCACGAGACCGCCCTGCGCTTCGGCCTGCGCAACCGCGTGCTGACCGTCGCCGTGATGCTGGCGGTGTTGCTTGGCTCGGGACTGGCCGCCCGGCATCTCGGCCTCGAATTCCTGCCGAAATTGGAGGAGGGCAACCTCTACGTGCGCGGCACCATGCCCTCCTCGATCTCCCTGGAGGCCGGCAACGCCTACGTGCAGCGCCTGCGTAAAATCTTCCAGGAGGTGCCGGAGGTGATCACGGTCATCTCGCACCAGGGGCGGCCGAACGACGGGACCGACGCCACCGGCTTCTTCAACGTCGAGATCCTGGCACCCCTGAAGCCCATCGACCAGTGGCGCAAGGGCCTGGACAAGGACACCCTGATCCACGACCTCAACGCCCGGCTCGAACAGGAATTCCCCGGTATCGAGTTCAACTTCTCCCAGTATATCGAGGACAACGTCCAGGAGGCGGCCTCGGGCGTGAAGGGCGAGAACTCGGTCAAGATCTACGGCACCGACCTCGCGCAGCTGACGAAGACCGCCAACCAGGTGAAGGCGGTGCTCTCGACCGTTCCGGGCATCACCGACCTGTCGGTGTTCGAATCCCTCGGCCAGCCGACGGTGCGGATCGACGTCGACCGGCACAAGGCGGCCCGCTACGGCCTCTCGATCAGCGACGTGAACACCACGATCCAGGCGGCGGTCGGCGGCCAGACGGTGGGCGACCTCTACGAATACGGCTCGGACCGGCACTTCCCCATGCGGGTGCGGCTCGCCAAGGAGTACCGCTCGTCGCTGGCCACGATCCGCAACATCGCGGTCGGCGCGCAGAACCCCAATGGCGGGGTGATCCAGGTGCCCCTCTCCGAGATCGCCGACGTCGATCTCGTCTCCGGCGCCTCGTTCATCTACCGCGAGGACCAGGAGCGCTACATCCCGGTGAAGTTCTCCGTGCGCGGGCGCGACCTCGGCTCGACGGTGCTCGAGGCGCAGCGCCGGGTGGAGCAGGAGGTCGACATGCCCTCCGGCTACCACGCGGAATGGGTCGGCCAGTTCACGAACCTCACCGAGGCGGCGACGCGGCTCAGCCTCGTCGTGCCGATCACCCTGCTGCTGATCGCGCTGCTCCTGTTCGTGAACTTCTCCTCCGTCACCGACATGCTGCTCACCCTCTCGGTGATCCCGATGGCGATGATCGGCGGCATCTTCGCCCTGTTCGCGACGGGCACGCCCTTCTCGATCTCGGCGGCGATCGGCTTCATTGCCCTGTTCGGCATCTCGACCATGGAGGGCGTGATCCTGCTCGCCTACTACAACCAGCTCCTCGACGAGGGCTGGGAGCGGTCGGAGGCGATCTGGAACGCCGCCGTGGTGCGCATGCGCCCGGTGATGATGACCTGCGTCGCGGCCTGCGTCGGCCTGCTGCCGGCGGCGATCTCCACCGGCATCGGCTCGCAGGTGCAGAAGCCCCTCGCCCTCGTGGTGGTCGGCGGCATCATCCTGGCGCCGAACCTGATCCTGGTGATCGTGCCGATCCTGATCTCCCTGTTCTCCCGGCGGAAGACCAACCCCGACGCGCGGGCGCTGCGCGAACACCGGATGGCGGCGTGATGGCGGGCCTTGCGCGCGACGCCGTGGCCGGCGGGCCACAGGCGTGGGGCCGACTCGGCCGGCGGGGCGGGGTCCGCATTGACTCCGGCCGTCCCGGCGGCCCTTTTCCCGAGGAGCGGAGCGGGTGTCGGACCGCGGCGGGGGCATGATGACGAGGAGGGGCCGGAACGGTGCCGGGCGGGTCGCGGCGGCCCGGACGACGCGCGGCGTCGTCGCCGGATCGCTGGCGGCGGCGTGGCTGTCGGCCTGCGCCGTGGGGCCAAACTTCGTCCCGCCCGAGGCGCCGCCGGTCACGCGCTACACCAAGGAGCCCCTGGCCAACCCTTCCGCCGCCGACACGGTGCGCACCCGCCAGGGCGGCTCGGCGGACCAGAGCTTCGTCTCCGGCGCCGACATCCCCGGGCAATGGTGGACCCTGTTCCACTCGAAGGCGCTCAACCGCCTCGTGGAGCAAGCGTTCGCCAACAACCCGAACCTAGAGGCCGCGCAGGCCGGGTTGCGGGTGGCGCAGCAGAACGTGCTGGCCCAGAAGGGCACCCTCTACCCGACCCTCACCGCCACGCCCCAGGCGCAGGAAGCCCTGGCGCCGGGCCTGCAGCTGCAATCGCCGCTCAACAACCAGGCGCGGTATCTCTACTCGCTCTTCACCCCGCAGGCGGTGGTCTCCTACAACCCCGACGTGTTCGGGGCCGACCGGCGGCAGATCGAATCCCTGGAGGCGACGGCCGAGAACCAGCGGTTCCAGCTGGAGGCCGCCTATCTCAGCCTGACGGCCAACGTGGTGGCGGCGGCGATCCAGGAGGCGGCCCTGCGGGCGCAGATCGACGCCACCAAGAAGGTGATCCAGGCCCAGACCGAGGTGCTGGGGCTCTACAACAAGCAATTGTCCCTCGGGCAGATCGCCGGGGCGGACGTAGTGCAGCAGCAGGCGGCGCTGGCGCTGTCGCAGCAATTGCTGCCGCCCCTGGAGAAGCAGCTCGCGATCCAGCGCGACCTGCTGACGGCGCTGGCCGGGCGCCTGCCCTCGGACGAGGTGTCGGAGACCTTCGCCCTGGCGTCGCTGCGCCTGCCGACGAAGCTGCCCGTCAGCCTGCCCTCGCGCCTCGTGCAGCAGCGGCCGGACGTGAAGGCGGCCGAGGCGCTGGTGCAGCAGGCCTCCGCGAATGTCGGCGTGGCGGTGGCCAACCGCCTGCCGCAATTCAACATCGGGGTGACCGGCGGATCGAGCGCGGTGCGTCTCGCCAACGTGACGAATCCCGGCGCAGCCTTCTTCACGATCATCGGCCAGACGACGGCGCCGATCTTCGACGCGGGCACCCTGTTCCGCCGCCAGCGGGCCTCGGAGGAGAGCCTGAACCAGGCCCAGGCGCAGTACAAGGCGATCGTGATCACCGCCTTCCAGAACGTCGCCGACGCGCTGCGCGCCCTCCAGGCCGACGCCAGGGCGGTGGCCGCCGCCCAGGCCGCCGAGAAGGCGACGGGCCAGAGCCTGGAGCTGATCCGCAAGCAATACACGGCGGGCGCCGTGAACTCGTCGCAGGTGCTGATCGCGCAGCAGGGCTATCTCTCGGCGCTGGTCACCTCGGCCTCGGCCCGCGCCACGCAATATGCCGACACGGCGGCCCTGTTCGTGGCGCTGGGCGGCGGCTGGTGGAACCGCAACGACGTCGCCCCCGCGCCGCCGGAGACGGACCCGCTGAAGTTCCTGTAAGACGCCTCACACGTACATGGTGAGGGCGTCCTGCAGCATCTCGTTGGCAGCGTTCAGCACCTTTGTGTTGGCGCTGTAGGCCTGCTGCGTCTCGATCATCTTGGCGAACTGGTCCGAGATGCTGGCATTCGACTGCTCGATGGAGCCGGCGGTGACGCTCGACCCGGCGAGGCCGTAGCTCGGGGTGCCCGACGTGTCGGTGGCGAGGTAGGTGCCGCCGTCGAGGGGGGCGAGGGTCTCCGGGCTGTCGAACTGGGCGAGCGTCATCGTGCCGAGGCTCTTGGTGCTGCCGTCGGCGTTGGTGGCGGTGATCGAGCCGGCCGCTGAGATCGCGAGGCTGGCCGGCGCGGCGCTGCCCGTGGCGACCTGGACCGGCGCGCTCGCCGAGGGGCCGGCGAACAGGTAATAGCCCGCCCCGTTCACGAGATAGCCGTTGGCATCCGCCGAAAAGTCGCCGCGGCGGGTGTAGCCCGTCTCGCCGCCGAAGCTCGGCGTGGCGGTGGAGCCGGTGTTGGCCTTCACGATGAAGTAGCCGTCGCCGGAGATCGCGAGGTTGGTCGAGACCCCGGTGGAGGCGATGGTACCCTGCAATTGTAGGCTGGAGCGGGAACTGAGGGAGACGCCCCCCGCCGGCTGCGAGCCGGCCTCCGTCTCGGCGAGGAGATCGGCGAAATGCGTCTCCGTGCTCTTGAACCCCGCCGTCGAGGAATTGGCGATGTTGCCGGAGATGTTGTTGAGGGCGAAGGCCTGGGCGGAGAGGCCGCTGGTGGAATTCGAGACCGCGTCGAGGAGGCTCATGGCGTCGTCGTCCTGCCCGGACGTCCCGCGCGGATCGGGGCGGGTGCCGGCCCGCCGTTTATGGTTTCGAGACCGTTAAGGCGGGGTGTGTTCCTGAATGTTTCGAGCCTACCCGCCCATCGCCGTCAGCAGCACCTCCCGGCGGTGCGGGCGGTCGCGGTGCTCGATCAGGTAGATCCCCTGCCACGTGCCGAGGGCGAGCCGGCCGCCGACGACCGGGACCACGAGGCCCGAATCCGTGACCATGGTGCGGATATGGGCGGGCATGTCGTCCGGTCCCTCCGAACCGTGGACATAGGCATCGTGCCGGGGGGCGAGGCCGTCGAGGGCGGTGAGGAGGTCGGTCTGCACGTCCGGGTCGGCGTTCTCCTGGATGGTGAGGGAGGCCGAGGTGTGCCGGCAGAACACGCTGGCGAGGCCGTTCCCGATGCCGCTCTCGTGCACGAAGCCGGCGATGGCGGCGGTGATGTCGGTGAAGCCCTGGCCGGGCGTGGCGACGATGAGCCGGCCGCTCGCCTGCTGCGTCACCGGCCCGGAGGACAACGCCTCGACCCGTCCGAATCGACCGCTCCTCATGCGTCCTCCTGCAGGCTGGCGCCGGGGGCGATCTCCGTCTCGCCCCGGGCGAGGATGCGCTCCAGCACGTCGATCCGGTCCGCCTCCGCCGGGGGCTTGTCCCAGCGGATGCGGCTGACGCGGGGGAAGCGCATCGCCACCCCCGACTTGTGGCGGGTGGAGCGTTGCACACCCTCGAAGGCGATTTCCAGCACCAGCCCGGCCTCGGGCCCGTAGGCGACCTCCCGCACCGGGCCGAAGCGCTTGGTCGTGTGGTTGCGGACGTAGCGGTCGAGCTTGGCGAGTTCCGCGTCGGTGAAGCCGTGATAGGCCTTGCCCACCGGCACCAGCTCGTCGCCGCCCTCCGGCGCTTCGCGCCACACGCCGAACGTGTAGTCCGAGTAGAAGGACGAGCGCTTCCCGTGCCCGCGCTGGGCATACATCATCACCGCGTCCACGATATGCGGCTCGCGCTTCCACTTCCACCACGGGCCCTTGGGGCGGCCGGGCAGGTAGACGCTGTTGCGGCGCTTGAGCATCACGCCCTCGATCGCGTCCGCATCCTCCCCGGCGCCCACGGAGGCCGGGTCGGCTCGGGCGGCGGCCAGCGCGTCCCAATCCGCGAAGGGCACGAGGGGCGAGATGTCGATGCGGGCGTGGTCGAGGCGGCGGATCACCGCCTCCAGCCGCTCCCGCCTCGCCGAGAACGGCTCGGGCCGCAGATCCTCGCCCTCGCTCGCGAGCAGGTCGTAGGCGCGCACATGCGCCGGGAACTCCTCCAGCAGCTTGCCCGTCACGGATTTCCGGTTGAGCCGCTGCTGCAGCACGTTGAAGCTCTGCACCCGGCCCTCGCGCAGGATCAGCAACTCGCCGTCCAGCGCCCCTTCGAAGGTGATCGCCTCCGCGAGGTCGGGGAAGGCCCCGGTGATGTCCTCGCCGGTACGGGAATAGACCCGTCCCACCTGCACGCCCTCGCGGTCGCGCCCGCCGACGAGCTGCACGCGGATGCCGTCCCATTTCCACTCGGCGGAGAAGGCCTCCGGCTCGAGCTTGTCGAGGTCGTCCCGCTCCTCGATCGGGTGCGAGAGCATCGGCGGCCGGAAGGGGGCCGGGTTCAGGGTCTCGGGGCGCTCGGCCCGTCCCTCGACCCAGGCGAACAGGCTGGCGAAGGGCGGCTCCAGCCCGTGCCACACCTCCTCGACGGCATCCGCTTCGTGCCCGCCCAGCGCCCCGACCGCCGTCTTGGCGAGCCGCGCCGAGACGCCGACGCGGAGGTTGCCCGTGACGAGCTTCAGGAGCGCCCAGCGCCCGGTCTCGTCCAGCGCGTCGAGCCAAGTGGCGAGATGGCCGGGCAGGTCCTTCTTCGCCGTACTGGCCAGGGTCTCCACCACCTCCGCGAGGCTCGGGGGAGGGGGATTGTTGTGGCCGATGCCGGCCCCGTCAGCCTCGGCCGGCGCGGGCCAGATCAAGGCCGTCGTCTCGGCGAGGTCGCCGACGTAATTGTGCGACAGGCGGAACAGCACCGGGTCGATGCGTGCCTCCACCAGCCCCCGGATCAGCGCCGGCTTGGCCTCGCGGAAGCTCAGCGAGCCGGTCATGGCGCCGAGGGCATAGCCGCGCTCCGGGTCGGGCGTCCGGGCGAAGTAATCCTGCAGCAGCCGCAGCTTGGCGTTGCGGCGGGGCTCGTAGCCGAGGCGGTCGAGGAGGTGGGCGAAGTCGTTCACGCCGCCTCCTCCGTGCCGGCCGCCACGGGCTCGGCCTCGCCGTCGTCGCCGTAGCCGAGGAGATGCAGGGGCTTGGCCCGGATGCCCACGCTGCCGCACCAATGGACCAGGGCGTCCTCCTGCCCATGCGTCACCCAGACCTCGCCCGCCCCGGTCTCGCGGATGGTCCGGCACAGGTCCGGCCAGTCGGCGTGGTCGGAGATCACGAGGGGCAGTTCCACGCCCTTCTGCCGGGCGCGGGCGCGCACCCGCATCCAGCCGGAGGCGAAGCAGGTGACCGGGTCGGGGAACTTGCGCGACCACACGTCCTGGATGGAGGAGGGCGGGCAGATCACGATGGCGCCCGCCAGGTCCTTGCGCTCGGCGGCCACCACCTTGCGCGTCTCGCCCAGCGGAATGCCCTCGCGCTTGTAGAGGTCGGTCAGCTTCTCCATCGCCCCGTGGAGATGGATCGGCCCGTCCCAGCCCTCCTCGCGCAGGAGCGCCATCACCCGCTGCGCCTTGCCGAGGGCATAGGCGCCGACGATGTGGGCGCGCTCGGGGAAGAGCCTCTGGGACGCGATGAGCTTGCGCACTTCGCCCCGCGTGTCGGGATGGGTGAAGACCGGCAGGCCGAAGGTCGCCTCGGTGATGAACACGTCGCAGGGCACGACCTCGAAGGGCAGGCAGGTCGGGTCCGGGGCGCGCTTGTAGTCGCCCGAGACGACGACCCGCACGCCCTCATGCTCGATGACGATCTGCGCCGAGCCGAGGACGTGCCCCGCCGGCACGAAGCGCACGGAAACGTCGCCGACGCGCAGGGTCTCCCCGAGCTTGGCCTCCTGCGAGGAGCCGCAAAAGTCCTCGCCGTAGCGCACGGCCATGATCCGCAGGGTCTCGGGGGTGGCCATCACATGGGCGTGGCCGGCGCGGGCATGGTCGGCATGGCCGTGGGTGATGAGCGCCCGCGCCGCCGGCCAGGTCGGGTCGACGTGGAATTGCCCGAGGGGGCAGTAGAGCCCCTCGCGGGTGAGGGTGAGCAGATCGCTCGCGCGTGTGGACATCGACCCTCGATCAGACACCTTGCGGGGCTCCGCCCCGCGCCCGCAAAAGGGCGAGTCCTTCTGAAACCCTGTTCGACGCATGTACGTCCCCCAGAGTTCCGGCGATCTCCTCGCCGACCGCCGTTATCGCTACGCCGAGGCCTGCCTCGCGGAGGGCGACGCGGCCGCCTGCGCCGACCTCGCTGCCCAGGCGGTGGAGATCGCCCCACGCTACGCCCCGGCATGGCTGCTCCTCGGGCGGGCGCGGGAGGCGCTGTTCGCCGCCACCCGTGAGGCCGCCGAGCGGGAGGCCGCGCTCGCGGCCTACGGGACGGCGCGCGGCCTCGACCCGGAGGATCGGATCGGCGCCGGGCTGCATCTCGCCCGGCTCGGGATGGGGGAGGGGGCCGCCCTCACCCCCGCCTATGTCCGCGCCCTGTTCGACGGTTACGCGCCGCGCTTCGAGCGCCACCTCGTGGAGGGGTTGCGCTATGTCGGGCCGGCCCTCGTGGCGGAGGTGCTGCCCGCCGCGCCGGCGCGCTTCGAAGCCGCCCTCGATCTCGGCTGCGGCACCGGCCTCGCCGGGGCGGCCCTCGCCCATCGGACCGGGCGCCTCACGGGCGTCGACCTGTCGCCGGCCATGCTGGCGCAGGCCTGCGCCAAGGGCTGCTACGACAGGCTCGTCGCGGCCGAACTCGGGGCGTTCCTGAGGGACGAGCCGGCGGAATCAGCCGATCTCTGCCTCGCGGCGGACGTGTTCATCTACTGTGCCGACCTCGCGCCGATCCTCGCCGGCATCGCCCGCGTGCTCCGGCCGGGCGGATGGGCGGCCTTCACGATCCAGTCGCCGCCGGAGGGCGAGGCGGACCCTCCGGTGCGCCTCGGCACGGACGGACGCTACGCCCATGCGGATGCTCACGTGCTCGCGGCGGCCGGGGCGGCCGGTCTCGCGGTGCGGGTGCTACGCGAGGCGACGGTCCGGTTCGAGGGGGGAAGGCCGGTGCCCGGTCGCATTGCCGCCCTGCAACCCGTGCTTGGATGAAACCTCGGCCGGCTCCGTCCATTAAAGGTCGGCCGCCATGGGGCGGCCTTAGTCACGGGGGGTGACGCATGGTCAACGAGCGGATCGAGAAGGACAAGTCCAGAGCCCCGGAGGACAAGTCGTTCCCCGCCGATCCACGGTCCCGCCTGTTCTTCGCCATCGCCCTGGCGATGCTCGCCGGGACCGCCGATTCCATCGGCTTCCTCGAATTCTCGCAGCTCTTCATGTCGTTCATGTCGGGCAACACCACCCGCTTCGGCGTGGCGGTGGCGAACGGCGACTGGGACAACGTTACCCGCGTGGCGAGCACCATCGCGGTGTTCTGCTTCGGCGCCTTCCTCGGCACGCTGATCGCGGCGGCGGTGGGCCGCTGGCGGCTCTCGGTGCTGTTGACGATGCAGGCGGCCCTGCTCGCCGCCGGCCTGCTCATGCCCTGGGGCACCTTCGCCTATCCGCTCCATGCCTACCCGATCGTGCTGGCGCTCGGCCTGCAGAACGCCACCCTTCAGGACGAGGGCGGCCGCTCCCTGGCCCTCACCTACGTGACCGGCGCCGTGGTTCGGTTCGGCACCGGCTGCGCCAACCTGCTGATGGGCACCGTGGCGCCCTCCTTCTGGATCCAGGCGCCGCTCTGGGCGGGCCTCAGCACCGGCGCCGTGCTCGGCGGCCTGCTCGATTACCGCTTCGGCGAGATGGCCTTCCTGTTCCCCGCCAGCCTCGCGGCGATCCTGGCCCTCATCGCCATCGCGCTCACCGTGGCGAAGCCGGGCAGCACCCTCGTCGCCGGCTCCTCGCCCGCGCCGGATGCAAGCCCCAAGGCGAAGATCATCGACGCGATCCACTGACACGACCCGCCGCCGGTTGTGGGCGAGGCGCGGCCTGCGGTTTTCCGCGGGCCGCGCCTGCCGTAAGCCTGCACCGCCCGGAATCAGGCGGCTCCCCGTCCGTGACCGGGGACGGAATCGCGCGATGGATCCCCGCCACACGGCCCCCCACACCAGTCCCAACCCCAACCCCAACCCCCGCCCCCGCGTGGTCGCGGT
The DNA here is from genome assembly GCF_022829465.1 of Methylobacterium sp. J-067. Lineage (GTDB taxonomy): Bacteria > Pseudomonadota > Alphaproteobacteria > Rhizobiales > Beijerinckiaceae > Methylobacterium > Methylobacterium litchii. The sequence goes on along the minus strand of NZ_JAKSXZ010000123.1, from coordinate 79,062 downwards.
CGCCGTCCAGAAGGGCGGCACCGGCAAGACCACGCTCTCCGCCTCCCTCGCCGTCGCGGCGACCCAGGCCGGCGAGCGGGTGACGGCCTTCGACGCCGACCCGCAGGGCTCGCTCTGCGCCTGGGGCACCCTCCGGGGGGGACCCGAGCCGGTGGTCGACCGGCTGCGGCCCTGGGAATTCGCGCAGTTCCAGCCGATCCTCGACGAGCAGGCCGAGCAGGGGCGCACCCTCGCGATCATCGACACGCCGGGCTCCTCCATCGGCGGCGTCGCGGCGATCCTGCGGCTCGCCGACCTCGTGATCATCCCGATCCGCCCCTCGCGGCTCGACCTGATGGCGGCCCTGCCGACCATCGAACTCCTGGCCGGGCAGGGGCTCGGCGACCGCCTCGCCCTCGTCCTCAACCAGTGCCCGCCGCCGCCCTCGCCGCGCACGGGGCTCTACGCGCAGCAACTCGCCGGCCTCGGGATGATGGCCGAGCCCGCCCTGCTCCAGCGCGTCGATCATCAGGATGCCATCGCCCTGGGCCGGGGCGTCACGGAGCACGCGCCGGCCGGCTACGCGGCGTCCGAGATCCGCGCCCTCTGGTCCTGGATCGACCGGCGCATCGCCCGGCCCTGACGGCCGGGGCGGGGAATTAGTCCGCTTGTTCTCTTTCTATGTGTGTGAGCGCACCCAACAACGACAATAAAAGGATTAAATGACAGCTGGATATACTGTGCGCATGCGCACTTATACATTCGAAAATAGGCGCTATGTTCTTCTCATCGGCGCAGGACAGAGGGTCCGGCGCGAAGACACCTCGAAGGGGTTATTGACATGAAGCGCTTTGCGATCCTGGGCCTGGCCGTCACCGCTCTCGCCCTGCCGTCCCTGGCCCATGCCGAAGGCGGCGACGGCAGCCGCCAGGCGGCCGGCGGTGGCCACATGAGCAGCTACATCAGCGACCCGTACCACAACCCGAAGTCGCTCCATTCCCAGCGGATGGGCACGGGCCAGATCGCCGGCGCGCCGATGTTCCACGACGGGCACCGCGCCACGGTCAGCCGCGGCGTCGTAATCGCCCCGCACTGGGCCTCGGGCACCGCGCCCCGCCGCTAACGCCACCTGACCGGAAGAACCCCCGCGATCCGAGGATCGCGGGGGTTTTTTATTGGAGTAAGCGAAGACCAAGACCGAAGAAGGGGCGGTTATCCGCCCTGTTCCCGCGTCACGAGGGTGCGGTTGGGCGCGACGTCCTTCTTGTCCTGGTAGAGGGGGACGATGGCGCGCAGCCAGCCGCGGGTCTCGTAGCCGCCGTAGTTGCGCTCGATCACGTCGCGGGTGACGTAGGCCTGCAGGTTCACCGGCCCGAAATTGTAGCCGACGAGGGCGCCCACCGCGATCTGCCCCTGCCGCCGGTAGCCGGCGACGGCCGTCGGCAGGTCGGTGGAGCCAAAGGCCACCGGGCCGATCTCGAACTTGCCGAACCTCTTCGTCGCGGTGAGGTCGAGGTTCAGATAGTCCGGGTAGAGCACGCCGAAGGGCGAGCGCTCGTTCAGGAACGTGCCGTAGAGCAGGTTCGCTGTCAGGTTGAACCCGTTGCCGGTGTAGCTCGCCGCGAAGCGGTGCGAGAGCGAGGCTTCCTGGGTGAGGAAGCGGGTGTCGATCGGCAGGTAGCCGCCGAACAGGTAGCTCACACCGAAATCGTTGCCGAGGTCCCAGGCGAGCTGCCCGGCGAGCAGCGGCTGGCCGATGCCGCTTTGGTAGGATCCGCCGCGCGGGCTCGCCGCCGCCACCGGCTGCGTGAAGAAGAACTGGACCCGCGCGCCGAGCACCGTCCAGGGCGTCGCGAGGGCGAGCGTCGGCAGGTTGACGTTCGAGTCCGACGAGGCCGGGGCGGTGTCGCGCACGCCGAAGCTCGACAGGTTCACGAAATACAGGCCGACCGGCAATTGCGCGCCGGTCGGCAGGCCGATGGTCTGGCCCGGCTGGGCCGCCGAGCCCGCCTGCGCCGCGCTTCCCGCCAGGGCCACGCCCAGCCCTAGCCCGAGCGCCGTGGCCCGCTTCGCCCTCGTCCGCATCCACGCCTCCGCGTCCCGTCCCTGTTCGATGAGACGGCTACGCTTCGCGGATTCATCCGGCCGGGGCGGGGGAACGAGCCGGCGGCGTGTCCTATGGCACGGGGCGGCTCAGCCCCTTTCGCCCAACGCGGCGAGGATCCGCGCCCAGGACCGTGTGCCCTTGTGGAAGCTCGTTAGGTCGTACTTCTCGTTCGGCGAGTGGATGCGGTCGTCGTCGAGGCCGAAGCCGATGAGCAGCGTGTCCTTGCCGAGCAGCCGCTTGAAGTCGCCGACGATGGGGATCGAGCCGCCCGCACCCACCGTCACCGCCGGCACGCCCCATTCGGCTTCCAGGGCCGCCTTGGCGGTGGCGAGTTCCGGCATGTCGAAGGGCAGGCTGATGGCCCGCGAGCCCTTGTAGGTGACGATCTCGACCGAGCAATCGGCCGGCACCCGCTCGCGCACGAAGGCCTCGAAGCTTGTGGCGAGCGCCGCTGGGTCCTGGTCGTCCACGAGGCGGAAGGAGACCTTGGCCGAGGCGGTGGAGGCGATCACCGTCTTGGTGCCCTCGGCGGTGTAGCCGCCCCAGATGCCGTTCACGTCGCAAGCCGGGCGCGACTGCACGAGTTCCAGCGGCAGGCGCCCCTTCTCGCCGGCCGGCTCCTTGAGGCCGATGGGGCCGAGGAGCGACTCGGCGGTCATGCCGAGGCCGCGCCATTGCGCGATCACCTCGGCCGGGCGCTCGTGGACGCCCTCGTAGAAGCCGGGGACCGTCACCCGGCCGTCCGCGTCGTGCAGGTCGGCGACGATGCGCGACAGCACGTGGATCGGGTTGCGTGCGGCGCCGCCGAAGAAACCCGAATGCAGGTCGCGGTCGGCGCAGGTGACCTTCACCTCGAAGTAGCACAGGCCGCGCAGCGACGAGGTGATCTGCGGCGTCCGCGGATCCCACATCCCCGTGTCGCAGACGAGGACCACGTCGCAGCCGAGCCGGTCGCGGTTGGCCGCGACCCATTCCGGCAGCCCCTGCGAGCCGCTCTCCTCGGCGCCCTCGATGAGAATGGTGACGCCGCATGGGAGTTCGCCGCTCATGGCGAGATGCGCCCGGCAGGCTTCCACGAAGGTCATCACCTGCCCCTTGTCGTCCGAGGCGCCCCGGGCGACGATTCGCTTGCGGCCACCGTCGTTGGCGAGGCGCGGCTCGAAGGGCGGATGCGTCCAGAGGTCGAGCGGGTCGACCGGCTGCACGTCGTAATGGCCGTAGAACAGGACATGCGGCGCGCCGGGCTTCGGCTTGTGGGCCAGCACCACCGGGTGGAGGGAGGTCTCCTCCACGCTGGTCGCGAAGCCCAGCGCCGTCAGGTCGGCGGCCAGCCACGCGGCGGCCTCGCGGCACTGCCCGGCATAGGCTGGGTCGGTCGAGATCGACGGGATGCCCAGGAAGGCGAAGAGCCGTTCGAGCGCGTTGTCGAGATCCGTGTCGATGTCGTTCAGGATCGCGTCGAGTCCGGCCATCGCTCTCTCCGCCGTGTCGGGGACAGGCGCAGGGTTAGCCGAGGCCGGCGCCGGGCGGCAATGCCCTTCCGTCGCAGGGGCTCCCTCTTCGGAACAGGCTCAGTTTGGAATGGTTATCGACGGAACCGGTCGTGCAGGGGCCATCGCGATGCGCCCCGCCGCCGAACCTTCGTCTTTCCCGCCGGCTCCGCCGGCCCTTTTCGCGGACGACGCCATGCAGCTCGAACAGAGTCCGCCGGTCTCGGCGGACACGCCCATCGGCATCACGCTCACCATCAACGGCCAGCGCCGGGAGTTGCAGGTCACGCCCTGGACCACCCTCCTCGACCTCCTGCGCGAGCGGCTGGACCTCACCGGCACTAAGAAGGGCTGCGATCACGGCCAGTGCGGCGCCTGCACCGTGCTGGTGAACGGCACCCGCGTGAATTCCTGCCTCACCCTCGCGGTGATGAAGGACGGGGCCGAGATCACCACCGTCGAGGGTCTGGCGAGCCTCGGCGAGCGCAAGGGCAGCAACGCCCTGCACCCGATCCAGGAAGCCTTCATCGAGCACGACGCCTTCCAGTGCGGCTACTGCACCCCCGGCCAGCTCTGCTCGGCGGTGGGCATGATGGAAGAGGGCCACGCCCATAGCCGCGAGGAAATCCGCGAGGCCATGAGCGGCAACATCTGCCGCTGCGGCGCCTACACCAACATCGTCGATGCCATTGAGGATGTGATGCACCAGGGGGGCGCACGATGAACCGCTTCGAATACGTCCGCGCCGGCACGGTGGCGGAGGCGGTCGGCGCCTTCGGAGCGGGTTCCCGCTTCATCGCCGGCGGCACCAACCTCCTCGACCTGATGAAGTACGAGGTCGAGAAGCCCGGCCGGCTCATCGACATCACCCACCTGCCCCTCAAGGGCATCGAGGAGAAGGACGGCGGCCTGCGCCTCGGGGCGCTCGCCACCAACGCGAACGTCGCCTACGATTCCCGCGTGGCCGAGCGCTACCCGCTCCTGCGCAACGCGATCCTGGCCGGCGCCTCGGCGCAGCTGCGCAACGCCGCGACGACCGGCGGCAACCTGCTCCAGCGCACCCGCTGCTACTACTTTTACGATGCCGGCACGCCCTGCAACAAGCGCGAGCCGGGCTCCGGCTGCCCGGCCATCGGCGGCGTGAACCGCATCCACGCGATCTTCGGCACCAGCGACCAGTGCATCGCCACGCACCCGTCCGACATGTGCATCGCGCTCGCTGCCCTGGAGGCGACGGTGCAGGTGAGCGGGCCTGAGGGCGAGCGGACGATCCCCTTCGCCGAGTTCCACCGCCTGCCGGGGAACGAGCCGCAAAAGGACACGAACCTGAAGCCCGGCGAGATCGTCGTCGCCGTCGATCTGCCGGAGCAGGGTTTCGCGCAGAACTACACCTACCTGAAGCTGCGTGACCGGCTCTCCTACGCCTTCGCCCTGGTCTCGGTGGCGGCCGCCCTCGATCTCGACGGCGACACGATCAAGACCGCCCGGCTGGCGCTCGGCGGCGTCGCCCACAAGCCCTGGCGCAACAGGCAGGCCGAGGCCGAACTCGCCGGCAAGCCCGCCACGCGGGAGACCTTCACACGCGTCGCCGAGATGATCGTGGCCGAGGCGAAGCCTCAGTCCGAGAACGGCTTCAAGATCGAACTCGCCCGGCGGGCCATCGTGCGCGGCCTCGAACAGGCCGCCGCCGGCACGCCCCAGTCGCTCAGCGACAAGCGCATTCAGTGAGGTCCCGATGACCATTCAGATCAGCCCCGCCGCCGGCAATGACCGGCATGTCGGCAGCCCGCGCAGCCGCGTCGACGGCCCCGCCAAGGTCACCGGCCTCGCCAAATACGCCGCCGAGTTCACCGCCGAGAATCTCGTCCACGGCTACGTCGTCACGAGCACCATCGCCCGTGGCACGATCACCGGCCTCGACACCGCCAAGGCCGAGGCCGTTCCGGGCGTCGTGAAGGTGCTCACCCACGAGAACCGCCCGGACATGTCCGCGGACCCGAAGTCCTACCAGGACATGGTCGGCCCCCCCGGCGTGCCCTACCGCCCGCTCTTCGACGCGAACATCCTGTTCTCCGGCCAGCCGGTGGCGGTGGTGCTCGCCGAGGATTTCGAGACGGCGCGCTACGCCGCCTCCCTCGTCAAGGTCACCTACAAGGCTGAGACGCCCAAGACGGACATCGATACCCTCGTCGGCGAGGCCTACGACCCGCCGAAGAAGCGCGACGGCATCAAGCCGCCGCCGGAGCCGTGGGGCGATGCGGACGGGGCCTTCGCCAAGGCGCCGATCCGGGTCAACCAGCAGTACCGGATGGCCAACGAGCACCATAACCCGATGGAGCCCCACGCCACGACGGTGGTGGTGGAGCCGGGCGGCAGCTTCACGGTCTACGACAAGGTCCAGGGCGTCGCGAACACGCAGCAATACCTGACCGGCGCGTTCGGCCTGAAGCCGGAGCAGGTGCGGGTGCTCAACCCCTATCTCGGCGGCGGCTTCGGATCGGGCCTGCGCCCGCAATTCCAGGCCTTCCTGGCGATGCTCGCGGCCCGCGACCTCGACCGCTCGGTGCGGATCGTGCTCACCCGCGAGCAGATGTGGAGCTTCACCTACCGGGCCGAGGCGGTGCAGACCGTCTCCCTCGGCGCGGGCCAGGACGGCGCCCTCCAGGCCCTCAAGCACGATGCGGTGCATGGCACCTCGCGTTACGAGGATTACCAGGAGAACATCGTCAACTGGTCGGGTACGCTCTACGCCTGCGACAACGTCAAGCTCACCTACAAGCTCGCCAAGATCGACACGGCGACCCCCGGCGACATGCGCGCGCCCGGCGCGGTCTCCGGCCTGTTCGCCCTCGAGAGCGCCATGGACGAGCTGGCGCAGGAGCTGGGCAAGGATCCGATCGAGCTGCGGCTCATTAACTACACCGACCGGGAGCCCATCGAGGACAAGCCCTTCGGCTCGAAGGCGCTGAAGTCCTGCTTCACACAGGGTGCCGAGCGGTTCGGCTGGGCCAAGCGGACCCCTGAGCCCCGCTCCATGCGCGACGGGCGCGAGCTCGTCGGCTGGGGCGTTGCCTCCGGCATCTGGGAGGCGCTGATGATGCCCTCCAAGTGCCGCGCGGTGCTGACCGGCGACGGGAAGCTCGAACTCGGCAACTCCACCGGCGACATCGGCACCGGCACCTACACGATCCTCACGCAGATCGGCGCCGACACGCTGGGCCTGTCGATGGAGGACGTGACGACGAAGCTCGGCGACACGTCGCTCGCCGAGGCTCCGGTCGCGGGCGGCTCGTGGACGGCGGCCTCCTCCGGCACGGCGGCGATGAAGGCCTGCCGCGAGATCGCGGCCCAGGTCTTCGTGCTCGCCCGGCAGATGGACGATTCGCCCCTCGCCAACGCCGATTTCGAGCGGGTGGTCTTCTCAAAGGGGCGCATCGCGCTGGCCGACGATCCGTCCCGCTCGGTGGCCATCGTGGACGCGATGAAGGCCGGCGGCTTCGACCGGATCGAGGTCGTGGGCGAGGCCGGGCCGGATTCGGACTTCGCCAAGGAGTTCGAGTGCTTCACCCACCAGGCGGTGTTCGTCGAGGTGAAGGTCGATGAGGAGCTGGGTCAGGTCCGCGTCACGCGGGTGGTCTCGGCCATCGCGGCGGGCAAGATCCTCAACCCCAAGACGGCCCGGAGCCAGATCATCGGCGCCACCGTGATGGGGATCGGCTCGGCGCTGCACGAGGAGTCGATGCTCGACCACACCCTCGGCCGCTGGATGAACCGCAACCTCGGCGAGTACCATGTGCCGGCCCATGCCGACATCCACGACCTCGACGTGATCTTCGTGGACGAGGAGGACAAGGCGAACCCGCTGGGTGTGAAGGGCGTGGGCGAGATCGGCATCGTCGGCACGGCGGCGGCCATCGCCAACGCGGTGCACCACGCCACCGGCAAGCGCGTCCGCGACCTGCCGATCACCATCGAGAAGCTGCTGTAAGCGTCGTTGACCCCCTCTCCCCGCCTGCGGGGAGAGGGAATGATGGCCGACGGTGTGGTGGGCGGCGCTCCCGCAGGGCGTGGTATCGCTGGCCTGGGCGGGGGGACCCGCCGGAGGGCCTACCTTTGAGCGTACTTCTGCAATCCTGGCGCTTCTGGGCGATCCTGTCGGCGGTGTTCGCGGCGATGACCGCCATCCTCGCCAAGGTCGGCGTCTCGGGCGTCCCCTCCGACGTGGCGACCTTGGTCCGCACGGTGGTGATCCTGCTGTTCGCCGCCGCCATCGTCGTGGCGACGGGGCAGGGGGCCGCGCTGGGAACGATCTCCGGGCGCAGCCTGCTGTTCCTGATCCTGTCCGGCCTCGCCACGGGGGCCTCGTGGCTCTGCTACTTCCGCGCCTTGTCCCTGGGGGAGGCGGCCCGCGTCGCGCCCATCGACAAGCTCAGCGTGGTGCTGGTGGCGATCCTCGGCGCGAGCGTGCTGGGCGAGACCCTGAGCGCGGCGGCCTGGGCCGGCGTCGTGCTGATCGCGGCCGGCGCCGCCCTCGTCGCGTCCGGCTGGTAAGCCGGATCGTAACCTTTCCCGCCGATCCTCGGATCTCAACGCGGGAGGTGACGATGGAATGGGTCTATCGCGGCTTCGAAACGTCGCTCCTCGCCCTGACGCTGGCGCTCGGCCTCGCCGCCCTGGCGAGCCTCGGACCCCCGAAGGAGCCCGAGGCGACCTTGAGCGTCACCCTGCCGATGCTCAGCGTGACGGCGTCCCGGTAGACGGGCTCAGCCCTCCTTGAACCCGTATTCCGGCGTGCCCTCGTCGTTGCCGTAATACTTGTAGGGCAGGAACTTGCCCGACATCGTCAGCTTCACGCGGTCGCCCTTGTTGTTGGCCTCGCGCGCCATGTCCATGTTGAAGTCGATGGCCGACATGATGCCGTCGCCGAACTCCTCCTGGATCAGTTCCTTGAAGGTCGTGCCGTAGACCATCACCAGCTCGTAGAAGCGGTAGATCAGCGGATCGGTCGGCGGCATGGAGGGGATCGAGCCGCGATAGGGCGCCTCGTTGATCATGCGCTCCTCGGCCTCGGTGAGGCTGAACAATTCGGCGGCACGCTTCGCCTGCGCCTTGGGCAGCTTCATCTGGCCCATGCAGGCGGCGGTGATCAGGAAGGGCGACAGGCCGCCGATCTGCTCGTGGATGTACTTCCAGCTCCAGCCTTTTTCCCGCTTGATATCGAGCAGCTTCTCGGTGAGGTCTTCGCGCTTCATCCTGTCCTCCGCACCGTGACGTGCCTTCGTTGGTGTCACGGCGTTCCGCCGTGGCAAGCCCCGTGCCAGCCTGGACCGGGAGTTGCGGCCGTGCTTTCCCTGCACCGCCCCGTCGCGTTACCAGCGCGGCGGCGGGATTGGGCTTGCATCGGTCCCTGCTTTACGGACCATGCGTGCAAGCTCGCGGAGGTGGTTTTGGGCGGCGACGATCAGGACGTGCGCGAGGAAGGCGGCGAGGCGGGATCCGCCTGGGAATTCGTGTTGCCCGACGAGATGGCGACCGAGGACCTCGGCCTGTTCCTGTGCGAGTTCCTGCTGCCGGGGGACCGGGTGGCGCTCTCGGGCGGCCTCGGGGACGGCAAGACGACGCTCGCCCGCGCCATCATCCGCGAGTTGACGGGCGATCCCGCCCTCGAAGTGCCGAGCCCGACCTTTACCCTCGTGCAGCCCTACGCGGCCCGCGACGGGCGCTCCATCGTCCATGCCGACCTCTACCGGCTGCGCGACCCGGACGAGCTGGTCGAACTCGGCTTCGAGGAGATGGCCGAGGGGGCGATCACCCTGGTCGAGTGGCCGGAGAAGATGCCGGCCCAGGGCGGGCCCCTCCTCTCCGTCACCCTGGCCCTCCGGCCGGAATTCGGCGAGGGCTCGCGCTTCGCCCGGATCGAGGGCTTCGGCGGCATGCAGGCCCGCATCGACCGGGCGCGGGCGGTGCGCAAGCTCCTGGCCCGCGCCGGCTGGGACGATGCCGAGCGCATCCTGATGCAGGGCGATGCCTCGTCCCGCGCCTACGAGCGCCTGCGCAAGCCCGACGGCACCACGGCGGTGCTGATGATCTCCCCGGCCCGGGCGGACGGCCCGCCCGTGCGCGACGGCAAGCCCTATTCGGCCATCGTCCACCTCGCGGAGAGCGTCCACGCCTTCGTCGCCCTCGACCGGGGCCTGCGGGCGCTCGGCTTCTCGGCGCCCAAGGTCTACGGCGAGGACCTGACCGAGGGGCTGCTGATCCTCGAAGACCTCGGCAGCGAGCCGGTGATCGAGAACGGCGCCCCCCGGCCGGAGCGCTACGCGGAGGCGGTGCGGCTGCTCGCCAAGCTCCACGCCACCGACCTGCCCGCCGTGTTGCCGGTGGCGGAGGGGATCGACCACGTCATCCCGCCCTACGACAAGGAGGCGCTGCTCTTCGAGGCGGAGCTTCTGCCGGAATGGTACGCCCCCGCCATCCGGGGCGTGAGCCTCACGCAGGAAGTCCGTGACGAGTTCGTCGCCCTGTGGCGCGAGGCGCTGGACGGGGCCATCCCCGCCCGCCCGACCTGGACCCTGCGCGACTACCATTCCCCCAACCTGATCTGGCTGCCGAACCGGGAGGGTCTGGAGCGGGTCGGCGTCATCGACTTCCAGGACGCGGTGATGGGCCATCCGGCCTACGACGTCGCCTCCCTGCTGCAGGATGCCCGCGTCGACGCCAGCGCCGACTTCGAATTGCGCCTGCTCGGCCTCTATGTCCGCGAGCGCCGCGCCCGCGATCCGAACTTCGACATGGGCGCCTTCGCCACCGCCTACGCGCTGCTGGCGGCGCAGCGGGCGACGAAGATCCTCGGCATCTTCGCCCGGCTCGACCGGCGGGACGGCAAGCCCGGCTACCTCGCCCACCTGCCGCGGATCGAGGGCTACCTCGCCCGCAACCTCGCCCATCCGGCGCTGGCGGCCGTGCGGGACTGGCACGCGCGGCACCTGCCCGGCACCGTCGCCGATAGCCAAGAGGCCGACAGCTAAGAGGCCTGATTCCGCGCGACGGCCAGGATGACTTCCATGAGCGACGCCCCCGAGACCCCGATCACCCGCGCCTTCGTGCTGGCCGCCGGCCTCGGCACGCGGATGCGGCCGGTGACGGACACCCTGCCGAAACCCCTGGTGGCGGTGGCGGGCAAGCCGCTCCTCGACCACGCCCTCGACCGGGCGGCCGAGGCGGGGCTGACGGACGCGGTGGTGAACGTCCACTGGCTCGCGGAGCAGATCGAGGCGCATCTCGCCCGCCGGACGGGGCCGCCGCGCCTCACCGTCTCGGATGAGCGCGAGGCGCTGCTGGAGACCGGCGGCGGCATCCGCAAGGCGCTGCCGCTGATGGGCGCGGCGCCCTTCGTGGTGCTGAACTCCGATTCCTTCTGGCTCGAAGGCCCGGTGCCGAACCTGTCGCGCCTCATCGCCGCGTGGGACGGCGCGCGCATGGATGCGCTCCTCCTCGTGGCGCCCACCACGACGAGCCTCGGCTACGAGGGCGCGGGCGACTTCCTGATGGCGGCGGACGGGCGCCTGGAACGGCGCGGCGAGCGCAAGGTCGCCCCCTTCATCTACGCGGGCGTCGCGATCCTGAAGCCCGCCCTGTTCGCGGACACGCCGGAGGGTGCCTTCTCCCTCAACCGGCTGTTCGACAAGGCCATCGCCTCGGAGCGGCTCTTCGGCATGCGCCTCGACGGGCAATGGCTGCATGTCGGCACCCCGGAGGCGATCCGCGCCGCCGAGGAGCGAGTCCGGGCCAGCACCCGGATTCCGTAAGTTCAAGGGCCGCCGGGCCCACCCCGCGACGGAGATCGCACCATGCAGGAAACCCCAAGGTCGGCCGAAGGCCGCATCGCCCTCGTGACGGGGGCGGCGCGGGGCATCGGCCTCGCCAGCGTCGAGCGCTTCCTCGCGGAGGGCTGGAAGGTCGCCCTCCTCGACATCGACGGCGGCAACCTGGAGGCCGCGATGGGCCGCCTCGCCAAGCCCGACGCGACGCTGGCCATCGTGGCCGACGTCTCCGATCCGGCGCAGGTGAATGCGGCGGTCCGGCAGGTGGAGGAGCGGTTCGGCCGGCTCGACGCCCTCGTCAACAACGCCGGCATCGCGATCTTCAAGCCGCTCCTGGAGACGACCTTCGAGGATTGGTCGAAGGTGCTCGCCGTGAACCTGTCGGGGCCGTTCCTCTGCACCCAGGCGGCGGCGCCCCTCATGGCCGCCCATGGCGGCGGGGCGGTGGTGAACATCACCTCGATCTCGGGCCTGCGCGCCTCGACGCTGCGGGTCGCCTACGGGACCAGCAAGGCCGGGCTCGCCCAGCTCACCAAGCAGCAGGCGGTCGAACTCGCCCAGCATGGCATCCGCGTGAACGCCGTCGCCCCCGGCCCCGTGGACACCGCCATGGCCAAGGCGGTCCACAGCCCCGAGATCCGCGCCGCCTACCACGACGCGGTGCCGCTCGCCCGCTACGGGCTTGAGAGCGAGTTGGCGAACGTCATCGTGTTCCTGTGCTCGGAGAAGGCGTCCTACGTGACGGGGCAGGTCGTGGCCGTCGATGGCGGCTTCGAGGCCACCGGCATCGGCCTGCCGGCTCTGCGCGGACACAACGGTTAATCGCGCACTAAACACATCTGCGCGATTTTGTTCGATATCGGCGGCTGGACAACCTTAAGGCAACGTCTTGCCGTTATTGCGGATGACGGAGGCGATGGCGACCGCGAGAGACGCGGCGCCCGCCCGCCGAGGATTCCGCCCCGTGAACTACACCGTCACTGCCCGCTGCGCCGTCGGCCGCCGGGACCATCGCCATGCCTCGCTCCTGGCGGCCCTCGACCAGGCCATGAGCCTGTCGGCCGCCGGCCTCGCGGAGGTGGCGATCATCGACGGCGACGGGCGCTCCGTGACGCCGGGCACCCTCTACCGGACCCTGTTCGGCCCGCGCCCCGCCGCGCAGCCGGCGGCGAAGGCGGCCTGAGCCGCCCGCGTCTCAGCCGACGCTGCGCAGATAGACCGGCCGCCGGGTGGATTCGGCGGCCATCTCGCGGATGAAGGACGCGATGCGCGGCGCGATGATCGAGCGGTAGCGCGAGCCGTTGAACACGCCGTAATGCCCGACGCCCTCCTGCAGGTGGTACGCCTTGCGGGAGGCGGGCAGGTTCGGCGTCATGTCCAGGGCGGCCTTGGTCTGGCCGACGCCGGAGATGTCGTCGTTCTCGCCCTCGACGGCCAGGATGGCGCAGCGGCGGATGGCGGCCGGGTCCACCGGCACCCCGCGCGAGACCATCTCCCCCTTCGGCAGGGCTTGGTTCACGAACACGGTCTGCACGGTCTGCAGGTAGTACTCGGCGGTGAGATCCATCACCGCGAGGTACTCGTCGTAGAAGTCCCGGTGCTTCTCGGCCGAATCGCCGTCACCCCGCACCAGATGGTCGAACATGTCGATGTGGGCGGTGACGTGCCGGTCGAGGTTCATCGCCATGAAGCCCGACAATTGCAGGAAGCCGGGATAGACCCGCCGGAAGGCCCCCGGATAGATCGGCGGCACGAGGCTGATCGTGTTCTGCTCGAACCACTCCTGCCCGCGCTCCTGGGCGAGGCAGTTCACGGCGGTGGGCGAGCGGCGGGTGTCGATGGGGCCGCCCATCAGCGTCATCGAGACGGGGACGTGCGGCTCGTCCTCGGCCTCCATCAGCGCCACCGCGGCCATCACCGGGACGGCCGGCTGGCACACGGCCATGACGTGCAGGTCCGGCCCGAGTTCGGCGAAGATGTCGCGCAGGTAGTCGATGTAGGTGTCGAGGTCGAAGGGCCCGGCGAGCAGCGGCACCATCCGCGCGTCGGTCCAATCGGTGATGAACACCTGATGGTTCGGCAGCATCGCCTCGACGGTGCCGCGCAGCAGGGTGGCGTAGTGGCCCGACATCGGCGCGACGATGAGGAGCTTAGGCTGCGGCTCGGCGGGTGGGGTGCGGACGGCGCGGTCGAAGGCGATCAGCCGGCAGAACGGACGCTCCGAGACGACGCGCTCGGTCACGGGCACCGTCTGGCCCTCGACGACGGTCTCGGTGAAGCCGAAGGCGGGCTTGCCGTAGCGCCGCGTCACCCGCTCGAACATCTCGCAGCCCGCCGCGATGGAGCGGGCGTAGGGCGAGTAGGCGAGGGGGTTGGCCGGGCTCTTGATGCTGTAGCGGGTGAGGTCGGCTGCGAGGCGCGCCGGAGCCATCATCATCCGCGCGCCTTCGAACAGTCCATAGGCCAGCAGCATGGGGGATCCCTCGGCAACGGGGCTCGCCCCGTCTGGAAAGCGGCAACCCCATGCTCAAGATGAAGGTTCCCCCTGAATGGGGCCGTAACGGCGCGGCGCCTCGCCCCACCCGAGGGTGAAACCGGGATTGTCCGGGCTTTCTGCCGCGATCGATGTGGGTTCTGGCCGGAGCACCCTAGTTTCCTGGGATGCATACGATCCAGGAGCGACTGACCGGACTCGACGGCAGGGCGCGGCAGCTTCGGCTCGATACCTTCGTCAGGCTCCGCTGGCTCGCCATCACCGGGCAGAGCGCGGCCGTGGTCGGGGCTCAGTTCGGGCTGGGCCTGAACCTACCCTTCGGCTGGTGCTTCCTCGTCATCGCCGCCTCGTCGTGGCTGAACCTCGCCCTGCGCATCCGCTTCCCGGCGAGCTACCGGCTGAACGCCGATTCGGCGGCCCTGCTGCTGGCCTTCGACATCGTGCAGCTGGCCGCGCTCCTGTTCCTCACGGGCGGGTTGCAGAACCCGTTCTCGCTCCTCTTCCTTGCCCCGGTCCTCATCTCGGCCACCGCCCTGCCGCCGGAGCGCACCCTGGCGCTGGGGCTGCTGGCCATCGGCCTCGCGACGCTGCTCGCCCTGGTCCACCGGCCGCTGCCCTGGTTCGCGGACGGCAAGATCGAACTGCCGTTCCTCTACGTCTCGGGGGTCTGGACCGCGATCCTCCTCGGCACCGCCTTCACCGGCGTCTACGCGTGGCGGGTGGCGGAGGAGGCGCGCCAGCTCGCCCAGGCGCTCGCCGCCACCGAACTCGTCCTGGCCCGCGAGCAGCACCTGTCGCAGCTCGACGGGCTCGCGGCGGCGGCGGCGCACGAACTCGGCACGCCGCTCGGCACGATCATGGTCGTCTCGAAGGAACTGATCCGCCAGCTGGGGCCGGATGCCTCCCCGGCGGTGGCGGAAGACCTCGCCCTCCTGCGCGAGCAGGTCGACCGCTGCCGCGGCATCCTCGGCAAGCTCACCTCCCTCGACGGCGAGGGCGAGGGCGACTTCCTCACCACCGTCACGTTCAGCCACCTCGTGGAGGAACTGGTGGCGCCGCAGCGGGCGCTCGGCGTCGTCATCGACGCCTCCTGCCATGGCGAGGGGCCGGAGCCCTCCTGCCGCCGCAACCCCGGCGTGATGTTCGGCCTGGGCAACATCCTCGACAACGCGGTCGACTTCGCCAGCACGCGGGTCGCCATCACCGGCCAGTGGAACCACGACCGGGTCTGGATCGAGATCCGCGACGACGGGCCGGGCTTCTCGGCGGAGGTGCTGCTGCGCGCGGGCGAGCCCTACGTGACCACCCGCAGCGTCGAGCAATCGCAGGACGGCGGCAGCGCGACGGTCGGTCTCGGCCTCGGCCTGTTCATCGCCAAGACGTTGATCGAGCGGTCCGGCGCGCAGATCAGCCTGTCGAACGCGGCCGCGGCCAATGCCCATGGTGCCATCGTCCGGGTTTCGTGGGCGCGGCATATCTTCGAAAGAGGAGCCGTTCCGCGCCATTCTCCGGAGATAAGTGGTTCCGCGCCCCTGCCGCCGCGCGACATCGTGCCTATATAAAGGTTTCAACAGAGACATCTTCGAAAGGGACCCCCGATGCTCACGCAATCCGGGACCTCCGCGGCGACCGATGCCGCGATCTTGAGCGATTCCGATCCGCTTGCCGCCTTCACCGATCGCAGCCTGCTGATCGTGGATGACGACAAGCCCTTCTCCACCCGTCTCGCGCGGGCGATGGAAAGCCGTGGCTACCATGTCCAGGTGGCCGAAAGCGTCGCCGAGGGCGTGTCCGCCGTCGAGTCCCATGCCCCCGCCTTCGCGGTGATCGACATGCGCCTCGGCGACGGCAACGGCCTCGATGTCATCGCCCGGCTCAAGGAGCGCCGGCCGGAGGCGCGCGGCGTCATCCTCACCGGCTACGGCAACATTGCCACGGCGGTGACGGCCGTGAAGCTCGGCGCGTTCGACTACCTCGCCAAGCCCGCCGACGCCGACGAGATCCACGGCACGCTCATGGCCCAGCCGGGCGAGCGCGCGGATCCGCCGGAGAACCCGATGTCCGCCGACCGGGTGCGGTGGGAGCACATTCAGCGGGTGTATGAACTCTGCGGTCGCAATGTCAGCGAGACGGCGCGCCGCCTGAACATGCACCGCCGGACGCTCCAGCGCATCCTGGCCAAGCGCGCCCCGCGCTGAGCGGGCGCGACCCGGGCGGCGCTGCTTGCGCCGCCTGCCCGCCCTGAGGTAGCAGGACGCCTTGCGAGCCCGGTCGACGGGCGGCGGGAAGGGCTGAACTCGTGAACGCACGCAATGCGGTCACCATCCTGAGCATGATGGTCCTGGTGGGCACGGAGGTGTTCGCCGTGGCGATCGCGGCCGGCTGGGCGCTGGCGGGTCTGTTCGACCTCGGAGACCGGGTCGGCCATGTCCTGATGGGGCTCTTCAGCCTGTTCGCCGCCTGGATCATGCTCCAGCTCTGGCGCCGCGCCACGAGCATCGAGCCGATCACCCAAGCCAGACGGTCCTGAATCCTGCGTGCCGTGCAGGGTGGCGGACCTTTCTCAACGTTCGACAAGGTGAGCGGGCTGATCTAAGGATCGCCGATCACGTTTTCGATGTCGCCGGCGCGGTGCGCGCTCGGCAACCGGTGAGTTAAACAGCGATGAAAGCCCGAATCACCGTCACCCTGAAGACCGGCGTGCTGGATCCCCAGGGCAAGGCGATCGAGGCGGCCCTGAAGTCGCTCGGGATCGCCGGCATCGAGGGTGTCCGGCAGGGCAAGGTCTTCGATCTCGAGGTCGCCGCCGCCGATTCCGCGTCGGCCCAGGAGACCTTGAAGGCGGCCTGCGAGAAGCTTCTCGCCAACACCGTCGTCGAGAATTACGCGATCGAGATCGCCTGATGCACGCGGCCATCGTCGTCTTCCCCGGGTCGAACCGCGAGGCGGATGTCGCGCGGGCGCTGCGGCTCTCGGGGGCGAAGGTCTCGATGGTGTGGCACGCCGACACGGCGCTGCCCGCCGGCACCGACCTCGCCGTCCTGCCCGGCGGCTTCTCCTATGGCGATTACCTGCGCTGCGGCGCCATCGCGGGCCGGGCAGCGGCCATGGATGCGGTGCGCGCCCACGCGGCCCGGGGCGGCCTCGTGCTCGGCATCTGCAACGGCTTCCAGATCCTGTGCGAATCGGGCCTGCTGCCCGGCGTCCTGATGCGCAACGTCGACCGCCGGTTCATCTGCCACCGGCAGACCCTGCGGGTCGAGCGCACCGACACGCGCTTCGCCCGCGCCTACACGGCGGGGCAGGTGATCGACGTCTGCGTCGCCCATGGCGAGGGCAATTACTTCGCCGATCCCGACACCATCGCCCGGATCGAGGGCGAGGGCCGCGTGGCCTTCCGCTACTGCGACGAGGCGGGGCAGACCACAATCGCCGCCAACCGCAACGGCTCGCTGAACAGCATCGCCGGGATCTATTCGGAGAAGGCCAACGTCCTCGGGATGATGCCCCACCCGGAGAACTTCGTCGAAGGCCTGATCGGCGGCACGGATGGGCGCGGCCTGTTCGAGAGCCTCGCGGCCTGAGGCAGTTCTCTTTCGGGAACAGGGTGGGGCACGGATAGACTGATTTCGGTCAGTCTTCGCCGTGCCCGGCGGACTGCATTTAATGCGGCGTTAAGGTTTTCACTTCATGAAGGAGGCATCCAGTTTTCTGGATGTCGAGTGCGACCCGGTTTCGTCCACTCTGTTTGATGCCTCCCTGATGACTCGTTCAGCCGCCCCTCGGGGCGGCTTTTTTCGTCGCCCCGGGGGAAGAAGGGGAGCGCCGCCTCACTCAGCGGCGCTCGCGTGGATGCGGGGCGTAGGGCTCTCCGGCGCGGCGGCCTGCTCGCCCTCCCGCACCGCCTTCCGGCGGAAGACGCGCATCACCACCACGAAGAAGACCGGCACGAAGAACACCGCGAGCACGGTCGCCGTGATCATGCCGCCCATCACGCCCGTGCCGATGGCCTGCTGGCTCTTCGAGGCGGCGCCGGTGGCGATGGCCAGCGGCACCACGCCGAAGATGAAGGCGAGCGAGGTCATCACGATGGGCCGGAAGCGGAGCGTCGCCGCGTCGATGGCCGCCTTCACCACGGAGGTGCCGGGCTTCCACAGGTCCTTGGCAAATTCCACGATCAGGATCGCGTTCTTGGCCGAGAGGCCGATGATCGTGATGAGCCCGATCTTGAAATACACGTCGTTGGGCATGCCCCGCAGCATCACCGCCGCCACGGACCCGATCACCCCCAGCGGGATGACGAGGAGCACCGAGACGGGAATCGCCCAGCTCTCGTAGAGGGCGGCGAGGCACAGGAAGACGATCAGCACCGAGAGGGCGAGCAGCAGCGTCGCCTGGCTGCCCGCCAGCTTCTCCTGCTCGGACTGGCCGGTCCAGGCATAGCCGAAGCCCTTGGGCAGCTGGAGCATCAGTTGCTCCATCTCGGTGATCGCATCGCCGGTGGTGAAACCCGCCCGGGGTTCGCCGGTGAAGCGCACCGATTGGTAGCCGTTGAAGCCGACGATCTGGCTCGGCCCCACCCCCCATTTCAGTTCGGCGAAGGAGGACATCGGCACCATGGTGCCCGTGCTGTTCTTCACCGCGTAGTTGAGGATGTCCGCCGCGTTGAGCCGCTGCAGCTGCTCGGCCTGGACGTAGACGCGCTGCATCTTGCCCCGGTTCGGGAAGTCGTTGGTGTAGACCGAGCCGAGGTTCACCTGGATGACGTCGTTGATGTCCTCGAACTTCACGCCGAGCGCCGCCGCCTTCTCGCGGTCGATGATGAGCTCGGCCTGGGGCGTGGCGGGCAGGCCCTCGATCTTCACGTTCTTCAGGACGGGGCTGCGCCGGGCGATGGCCAGGAGTTGCGCCTGCGCGGCGGTGAGGGCCGCGTAGCCCCGCTGCGCCCGGTCCTGCAGGCGGAACGAGAAGCCCGACGCGTTGCCGAGGTTGTCGACCGGCGGCGGTTCCTGCGCGTCGATCATCGCATCCCGGTAGTTCCCAAGGGCGTCGTTGGTGCCCTTCACCAGGGCGGCGGCGGAACTGCTCGCGTCGCGCTCGTCCCAGGGCTTCAGGGTCACGAAGGCCTGGCTGGTGTTCGGCCCCTGGCCCGAGAACGAGAAGCCGTTGAGGATCGTCACCGTGGCGACGCCGGGCTGGGCGAGGAGATGCTCCTCCACCTTGCGCACCGCCGTCATGGTTCGGTTGAACGAGGCGCCGGGGGGCGTCTGCACGTCGACGGTGAAGAAGCCCTGGTCCTCCACCGGCAGGAAGCCCTCCGGCAATTGCACGAAGGCGTAGGCCGTGCCCGCGACCAGGGCGAGGTAGACCAGCATCACCCGGCCGGACTTTCGGATGAACCACGCTGTGCCGCGCCCGTAGCGGGCGGTCTCCCGGTCCACGAACCGGTTGAACATCCCGAACACGCCGCCCTTGGCGTGGCCGTGACCCTTCTCGATGGGCTTCAGGAAGGTGGCGCAGAGCGCGGGCGTCAGCGACAGGGCGAGCAGCGCCGAGAAGGCGATGGACGTGACCATCGCGATGGAGAACTGCCGGTAGATGATGCCCACCGAGCCGGGGAAGAACGCCATCGGCACGAACACCGCCATCAGCACCAGGGTGATGCCGATGATCGCCCCGGTGATCTGGTCCATGGCCTTCTTGGTGGCCTCCTTCGGGAGCAGCCCCTCCTCGTTCATGATGCGCTCGACGTTCTCGACCACGACGATGGCGTCGTCCACGAGGATGCCGATGGCGAGCACCATGCCGAACATGGTGAGCACGTTCACGGAGAAGCCCGAAAGCCACATCACCGTCACCGTGCCCATCAGGGCGATGGGCACGACGATGGTCGGGATCAGCGTGTAGCGGATGTTCTGCAGGAACAGGAACATCACGAGGAAGACGAGGATCACCGCCTCCACGAGGGTGTGCAGCACCTTCTCGATCGAGGCCTTCACGGCCGGGGTGATGTCGTAGGGGATGTCCCATTTCAGCCCCGGCGGGAAGAACTGCGACAGCTCCTCCATCTTGGCGCGGATGGCCTTGGCGGTCTCCAGGGCGTTGCCGTCGGGGGCGAGAGTCACCGAGATGCCGGCCGCCTGCCCGCCGTTGAGGCGGGTCGAGAACTGGTAGGCGTCGCCGCCGAGTTCGATCCGGGCGACGTCGCGCAGGCGCACGTTCGAGCCGTCCGAATTCGCCCGCAGGACGATGGCCCCGAAATCCTCCACCGTGGAGAGCTGGCCCTTCACGACGATGGGCGCGGTGAGCGCGTTGGCGGACGGGCTCGGCTGCGCGCCGACCGCGCCGGAGGCGATCTGGATGTTCTGGTTGCGGATCGCGTCGCTGACGTCGCCGGGCGTCAGCGACAGGCCGCGCAGCTTGTCGGGATCGACCCAGACCCGGAGGGAGCGTTCCGTCGAGTAGAGCGTCGCGCGCCCGACGCCCGGGATGCGGCGGATCTCGTTGATGACGTTGCGGATCAGGAAGTCGCCGAGGCCGACCTCGTCCATACCGCCATCGGTGGAGACGAGGGTGATGATGTTGAGCGTCGCGGCGGAGGCCTCCTCCACGAGGATGCCGTTCTGGCGCACCTCCAGGGGAAGGCGGGCCTCCACGCGCTTGAGGCGGTTCTGCACCTCCACCGAGGCGAGCGACGGGTCGGTGCCGGGCCGGAAGGTGGCGGTGATGTTCACGGAGCCGAACGAGTCGGTGGTCGACTCGAAGCTCATGATGTTGGCCGCGCCGTTCAGCTCATCCTCGATGAGCCGGGTCGTGCCCGTGTAGAGGCTCTCCACCGAGGCGCCGGGGAAGGCGGTCGAGAGGGCGATGGAGGGCGGCGCGATCACCGGATACTGCGCCACCGGCAGGTTCGGGATCGCCAGCGCGCCGCCGAGCAGGATGAACAGCGCGACGACCCAGGCGAAGACCGGGCGGTCGATGAAGAAGCGGGCCATGAAGCGCCTCCCTCAGCGACGCTGCGCGGCGGCTTGCGCCCGCTGCTGCGTGTCGGCCTTCTCGCTCGCCTCGTCGGCGTCGGTCTGCTGCGCCGCCTCGGCATGGGGCGGGGTCTGGTCGATGGGCTTCACTTTCATCCCCACCGTGACCTTCTGGAAGCCGTCCACCACGACGCGCTCCCCGGCCTTCAGGCCGGAGCGGATCAGCCAGTCTCCGCCGACGACGGGCCCGACCTCCACCGGCTGGCGCATCACGGTCTGGTCCTCGCGGATCAGCCAGACCTCGGCGCGGCCGTCCTCGGTGCGCTGGATCGCCTGCTGTGGCACGGCGATGGCGTCCGAATCGATGCCCTGCTTGATGCGGGCGCGGACATACATGCCGGGGAACAGCTCGTCGTGCGGGTTCGGGAACTGCACGCGCAGCGTCACCTGGCCCGTGCTCGGGTCGGCGGTCACGTCCGAGAAGAGGAGACGGCCGGCGAGCGGGTAGAGGCTGCCGTCGTCCATGATGAGGTGGACGTTGGCGGAATTCTCCTCCAGCCGCGCCAGCTCACCGCTGGCGAGGTCCCGGCGCAGGCGGTTCAGCTCGCCCACCGACTGGGTGATGTCGACGTAGATCGGGTCGAGCTGCTGGATCGTGGCGAGCGCCCCCGTCTGGCCCGGCTCGATGAGCGTGCCTTCGGTTAGGAGCGCCCGGCCGATGCGCCCGGTGATCGGGGCGCGGACATCGGTCCAGGAGAGGTTCAGTTGCGCCCGGTCGCGGGTCGCCTTGGCGCCGGCCACCTCGGCCTCGGCCTGCTTCTTCCCGGCGAAGGCGGCATCGTACTGCGCCTGGCTGGCGGTCGCCCGCGAGAGCAACTGCTCCAGCCGGTCCGCCTGCTGCCGGGCGAGGACCTGCGCGGCCTCCTGGCGGGCCAGCGCCGCCTCGGCGCTGGCGAGCTCGACCTCGTAGGGGGCGGGGTCGATCTTGTAGAGGATGTCGCCTTCCTTGACCTGGCTGCCCTGCTCGAACAGCCGCTTCACCACGAGGCCGGAGACGCGGGAGCGCACCTCGGCGATGCGCATCGGCGCCACGCGGCCGGGCAGGTCGCGGACATAGGGAATCGCCTGGGCGTGGACGGTGACGAACCCGACCTCCGGGACGGGGGGCGTCGGGGCGGCGGCCTCGCGCGGGTTGCAGGCGGCGAGCGACAGGCCGAGCGCCGCGACGGGCAGCAGCACGAGGGCGCGGGCGGGAAGGAAGGGCAGGCGGATCACGGGTTGCGACGCTCCTGACTGGCGTCTCGCGAATGCGGACGGCAATCGTGTGGGCAGACCTAAAGGCTCAAGGCGGCGCTCTCGGCAGGTCCGGGCTCCAGGGCATCATGCCCCCGCTCCGTGTCCAAAATCCGAAAGGGCGAGGCTCAGGCCGCGCGGGGAGGGCGCAGGGGCGAGGCGACGGGCTCGGGCGAGGGCAGGGTCGCGCTCCCCTCGCGGAAGGGCGCCGGCACGAAGCCGGGCACGGGCACGGATTGCGCCACGGGGGAGGGCAGGGCCGGGTCGGCCGTCATCTCGCCATCGGCGGCGGCGACGGCGGGGGCGTCCCAGTCGAGCCGGTGCATCAGCGGCGCCGGGGCAGGGGCCGTGTGCGGGGCCATCACGGTGAGGATCGGCCGGAACGCCATCCCGGGGACGGACGTTTCCATTTTGCCCTGTCCGAAAGCGACGAAGGCGAGGGCGACGAGGCCCAGCACGAGCAGCCCCAGACCCGTGGCGAACGCCGCGGGCCGCGTGCCGGGCCGGAGGGCCACGGGCTCCGCATCGAGGCGGGCCGAGGGGGCAGGCGGGCTGATCACGTCGCTGAGATAAGCGCGGCCCCTCGCGGATGCAATCGCAACCGGTGCCGCAGCGTGTGTGGCGGCAATCGCACACCCCCGCGCAAACCCGCCCCCGTTCCGGCCGGCGGCCTCATCCCTGCCGCGATGCCGATGCCCGTTCCGGTTGAGGACCTACGGGTCCGCCTTTTGTGATGGACGTAAGGATAGCGCATGTCGGGACGCATCGCGACGCTGGCGATCGCGGGATTGATGCTCGGGGCCGTGCCCCTCGGAGCCGTTCCCGCCAAGGCCGATCTCTTCGACCGGGGGCCGATCGCCGATTTCCTCAACGGCTTCCGCACCCAGGCGATTCCGCGGGAGACGGTGGCGTGGTCGGGCAAGGAGAAGCCCGGCACGGTGGTGGTCTCCACCCGCCAGCGGCGGCTCTTCTACGTGCTCGGCGGCGGCGAGGCGATCCGCTACGGCGTCGGCGTCGGCCGCGAGGGCTTCTCGTGGTCGGGGGTGAAGACCGTCTCCATGAAGAAGGAATGGCCGGATTGGCGCCCGCCGCAGCAGATGCTGGCCCGCCGCCCCGACCTGCCCCGCTACATGGCCGGCGGCCAGGACAACCCCCTCGGCGCCCGCGCCATGTATCTCGGCTCGTCGCTCTACCGCATCCACGGCTCGAACGAGCCCGAGACGATGGGCGCGGCGGTCTCCTCGGGCTGCATCCGCATGACCAACAAGGACGTGGTCGATCTCTACGACCGGGTGAAGGTCGGCACGAAGGTGGTCGTGCGGGACTGACGCCGGATCGCGGGCCTCCGGCGGCGTGTCGCCCTCCGGAGGCCCGGCCTCGTCCTATTTCGGCACGAAGGCCCAGTAATCGAGGTCGAGGATCACCGCCGGATCGTAGCCGTCGTTGAACTTGTCGGGGAAGGCGGCGCAGGGCTGGTTCTTGGTGGCCACCGTGCGCAGGCGCAGCAGGCCGACATCCTCGCGCCCCACGTCGGCGGTCTCGACCACCTCGCTCCACGCATAGACCGTGTCGCCCGCGAAGAGCGGGCCGACATGCCGGCCGGCATTGATGCCTGCGAGGGCGAAGGCGTTGCCCAGCCCGTTGTAGCTCAGCGCCCGGGCCAGCGAGATCACGTGCCCGCCATAGATCAGCCGGCGGCCGAAGCGGGTGTCCTTGGCGGCGAGTCCGTCGAAATGCACCTTGGCCGTGTTCTGGAACAGGCGCGTGGCGATCTGGTGCTCGGCCTCCTCGACGGTCATGCCGTCGACGTGGTCGATGCGCTCGCCCGCCTGATAATCGCCGAAGCGGTGCGGGCTGCCGGCCAGCGCCACGTCGTAGGCGGCGGGGTTCAACGGGGGCAGGGCGCCCGCGAGGTCCTTCGGATCGACGGCCTTGGCGAGCGTGGGCACGTGCTCCTCGGCGATCACCGCCTCGGGGTCGCGCTTGCGCACCAGCACCCAGCGGCAATAGCTCAGCACGGTCTCGCCGTGCTCGTCCGAGCCCACCGAGCGGACGTAGACGACGCCGGTCTGCCGGTTGGAGCTCTCCTTCAGGCCGATGACCTCGGAGACGGTGGACAGCGTCTCGCCGGGATAGACCGGCCGGCGGAAGCCGCCCTCGGCATAGCCGAGGTTGGCGAGCGCGTTCAGGGACACGTCCGGCACAGTCTTGCCGAACACCACGTGGAAGGTGAGCAGGTCGTCCAGGGGGCTTCTGGGGTAGCCCAGGGCGCGGGCGAAGGCGTCCGAGGACTGCACGGCGAAGCGCGGGCCGTAGAGCCCCGTGTAGAGGGCCACGTCCCCGGTCGTCACCGTCCGCGGGGTGGCATGGCGGATGGTCTCGCCGAGGCGGAAATCCTCGAAGAACCGGCCGGGATTGGTCTTCACGGGGCGCCGCTCCTCAACGGGTGTAGACATAGGCCGCCGGGACGGCGAACTCGTGCAGCAGGCGGCTGATGAACAGCAGCAGCAGGATGAGGATGATCGGCGAGATGTCGACGCCGCCGAGGTTGGGGAGCAGGTTGCGGATCGGCCTCAGGGCCGGTTCGGTGATCCGGTAGAGCACCTCGCCGATCTGCGCGACGACGGGGTTGCGCACGTTGACGACGTTGAAGGCGACGAGCCAGCTCAGCACCGCGCTCGCGATGAGCACGTAGATGAAGAGTTGGACGACCGTGTCGAAGAGCCAGATCAGGGCGTTCATGCGCGCGCGCGATGTCCTCGGGGAGCGGATTTCGCGTGCCGCGGCCGCGAAAGCGACCCGGACATGCGAGACGGGAATTGACAGGCTGAGGCACCCGCGCCTACAAGGCCGGCGCCTCGACGGGGCTGTAGCTCAGATGGGAGAGCGCCGCAATCGCACTGCGGAGGTCAGGGGTTCGAATCCCCTCAGCTCCACCAAAGGCCTTCGCGCTTCCTGCGCGGGCCTTCAGGTGGTCGGCATTCACGATTGATCAGCCATTGAACGCGGCCTTCGACTGGTTCTTCCGCGATCGCACCAGTGGGCGCATCGTCATCGGCCAATGGCCGAACCTTCCGCTCTGGCTGTTCGGCCTCGCGCAGGCCGTCGCCTGGATCGCCGGGGAGGCGAACGCCATCGGGCGTTGGGCGGAACTCGCGTCCTGGATCGCCCTGGCGGTGTGGGCGGCTGACGAGGTGCTCCGTGGGGTCAACCCGTGGCGACGCTGCCTGGGGGCCGCTGTGCTGCTCGGGATGGCGGTTCGCCTGATCGTCTGATCTCCGGGCGCCCGCGCGCTTTCCGCGAAACATCTCCGCCAATCTTAATCCCCCGCGCCGCGTGCGCGGAGGCACGTCATGCCGGCAAAACAATCACCATCTCAGGATCACGCAAGGAGAAATAGACCGAATAACTCGGACTGATCTGCGTAAAGGAGTTTAGAAAAAGCCATGAAGACCCGTATCGCCGCCGTCGTCACCGCGCTCGTGCTTGGCGTCGCTCCGATCTCGTCGGCCATGGCCTTCGAGCGGTCCACCTGGACCGGTCTCACCCCTTACGAGGTCGAGACGACAGGCTCGCTCGACTTCTCGGGGAGCCGGTACGACCGCAACCCCGCGACCTGTCCGATGAGTTCGGCCGCTGAAGGCAACGCCAATCAGCAGAACTTCCCGGTGAAGCAGTACGGCCAGACCGCTGGCGGCAACCGCTGCTAAGCTCACAAGGACAGTGCGATGCTGAAAGTGTTCTCCTACGCCATGGCGGCCATCTTCGTCGGTGGCCTTGTGATGACCGTCGTCGGCTCGGCCGGCGTGCTGATGGCCCTGTGACGAGGGATCACGAACGATCGACGGCGGGGCGAGAGCCCCGCCTTTTTTGTCGTGCTCCTCGGCCAAAGAGCATCGATCACATCGATTTCGGCTATCGATCTCATTTGTTTGAATGATGGTGCGGCGCGGTACACATTCACCCTCGACAGGAGGCACCGGCCTCCAAGCACTTGAGGGACAATCACAATGACCGTTCGTTCCGTCACGCTCGCCGCTCTGGCCGCCGTCGCTCTCGCGGGGCCGGCCCTGGCGGATGAGCGCATCAACCTCACCCCCACGCTGTACCGCGATCAGGCTCGCGTCACCGCCTCGGTGCGGCCGGCGTCCGAGCTGACCACGACGCCGCGCCTCGTGCCGGCCGCTCCGGCGAAGTCGCGCGTCGTCGCCGAGGCCGTCGCCCGCTAACGTGTCGGCTTGGCCGCCACCGCGTCGAGCAGGCGATCCCTGTCGACGATAAGAGCCGCCGCGATCTCCGTGAGCGCGGCGTGCTCGATCTCGGCGATGCCGTCATGGTCGGCGACATCCGCCGCGAGCAGGAACACGCTCTCGCGCTGATCGCCCGGCCGGCCGGCCATCGCCGAGATGCGGCGGAGGTTGTCCGCCCGGCCGGCCCGCGTGCGCGCCCGGCCTATGGCCTCGTAGAGCGCTTCCTCCACCATCAGGGCATCGTAGCCCTTCTCGAGGATGGGGCTGGCCAGCACGCCGGTCAGCGCGGTCTCGAATTCCTCGCTCGCCACCTCGCCGTCCGCCACCATCACGTTGGCGGCCGCGGACACGGCGCCCTGAATCAGCGTCTCGTCGCCGGCATAGGCCGTCACCGCGCGGGCGACACGGGTGAGAAAATCAGCCACGAGGCTCATACGCCACAACCTCCGTCAGGTTGGGGGCCAATGACGCAAGCGACGGGCTCGTTCCCCGCCGGAGGGCGGGCTTGGACTCAGAGCACCGCCTCGATCAGACCGAGCCCCCGGGCCTCCTCCGCTTCCAGGTACCAGTTCGCCGGCGCCCGCTGCAGGACGTCCTCCATCGTCACGGACGAGCCGAGGATCAGGTTCGCGAAGCCCTCGTTCTGGATGGCGATCGACGTCTCGATCTCGTGCAGCGTCGCCTTCACCGCCGCCACGCAGGTGGTGAGGGGCCCCTGGACGTGCAGGTGCTTGTCCATCTTGCGCTCGTGGATCATCAACCGCGTCCCCCGCGTCAGGTAGCGGTTGGACTTCGCGAAGAAGCTCATGAAGGTCGTGCCGGCGGAGTAGATCGCCGCCTTGCCGAGGAAGACGTACCGCTTCTCCGGGTTCATCTCGCTATGGTAGCGCACGTCCTCGCCCATCATCCGGGCGACCTCCGGATCGCCGCCGAGGGTCGACAACTCGATCACCACGAGGTCCTGCTCGTGGGCCGGTTCGAACTGCTGCCGGAAATCCTTGTACATCGCGTAGTCGACGGCCCCTGAGAGCAGGACCGTCGGGGCCTTGAAGGCGGAGGCGGGAAGGATCGGGAGAGTCATCGGGTCACCGTCGCGGCTGGCGGGGGACGATCCACGGCATAAGGGCGGATCGCTGCAATAAATTGCCATCGCGCTGCTTTTGTAGCGCAATCCTGCTTGTATGGCCGCGCGCTCTCGGCTACGGCCGGTGTCCCGGACAAGAAAAAGCCGCCCACAAGGAGCGGCTGTAAGTCTAGGGAGGAAACGCCCAAGAAGGGCAGCCGGACGGCGACGCCATCGCTGTCCTGCACTGCGTTTATAAGATTTTGCATTGCACCACACAAGCCCGCCGAGGCGGGTGTCGCGCCGTTTCGCGATCATTGAGCCGGGTAGGTGCATTTTCGCACCGCTGCCCGCGCGTCGGGCCGTCCGCCGCCCGCGAACGAACGGCCTGCGCGGGGTTCTGCCGCAGCGACGATGACCCGTCCGCCCCGTTGCCTGAAGCCCATCAAGGAGACAGGCATGTCCGGCAAGGCAGACGTGACCACCTACACCGTGAAGCAGGCCATGGCCGCCAAGGTCGGCAATCACATCGAGATCGCGGTCGAAGCCGAGGACGGGACCAAGCTGAAGCTGAAGGGCACGCCCGAACAGCTCGACGCGCTCGTCGGGGATCTCGAAGTGATCCTGGACGAGGACGACGCCAGCGCCGAAGCTGCCGAGTAAAGCACAAACGCCCCAGGAGTTGTGACACTCCTGGGGCGCTGCTTGGCCGATGAAATCAGTTCGATCGGGCTGACTTTGGGGCCAAATCCGAACGAAAGATCTTAGTATGAGCCGAACTTGTAGTTCACGCCGGCGCGGACGACGGCGAACTCGGTGTCGCGGCGGGTGTTGGCCGGGCCGGAGACGAGGGTGACGCCGGGGGTGGTGGTGGAGACGAGGGCGCCGCCGATGTTCTGGGCGAACGAGCCGGCGGTGCGGCGGTTCTGCTCGAGGTTCACGTACAGGCCTTCGACCTTCAGCGTCACGGCCGAGGAGCGGAAGAAGTTCAGGAACGAGTCGGTCGGGAGAGCGTACTCGACACCGCCGCCGACGGCATAGCCGGTCTGGAAGTCATCGGAGTTGACGCCGGTGCCGAACTGACGGCCGCCGCCCGAGCCGTAGGCGAAGCCGCCCGTGGCGTACACGAGGGTGCGGTCGAAGGCGTAGCCGAGGCGGCCGCGCACGGTGCCGAAGTAGTCGAGACCCGACAGGCCGTTCGGGTTGAACACCAGGGTGCCCGGGATGATGGCCGAGCCGTTGGCGCCGACGGCGGAGAAGCGGTTCCGCTGGCGGCCGAAGTCGGCGTACTGGGCGTCGGCTTCGATACCGACGACCACGCCCGAACCCGGGGTGAACTGGTAGTTGTAGCCGATCTGGCCGCCGCCGACGAAGCCTTCGTTGTTGTTGGAGTTCGAGAAGGCGAGCACGCCGCTCTGGAGGGTGTTGCCGGTCGCGAAGATGGCGTTACCGGGGGAGACGCCGACGACGGTCGGGGCGCGGCTGGAGGAGGCGTCGAAGCCGTAACCGGCGTTGAAACCGGCGTAGAAGCCCGTCCAGGTGAAGACCGGCACCGGCGTGAACACCGGCGGCGGCGCAGCGCGGCGCGGAAGGTCGGCGGCCGAGGCGGCCACGGTCATGCCGGCGAGAACGGTCGATGCAAGGAGCAGCTTTTTCATCGGGGTACCAAATCCTGGGTTGGCTTAGGCCAGCGGCCTTCTAGGCGCTTGCGGCGAACGGGTCTGTCGCTTTCCTGCAACAAGCAGGGTCAGATTAGCCATGTCGGGTCAACGAAAGGTGAAGGTTATGATGACGTAACAGTGACCGCGGACCGATGTGCTCTGCCGCACAGCGGTACCACTCGAAGTGATGGCGCTTGAACTATCGTTCCGTCCCAATTGAAATTGAGGCGAAACCGCGGCGGGCCTTAGCGAACATTTAATCTGGCCGCCGCGCAGCACCGCGGTCGCCGCGTTTTATTTTAGGACGCTGCAGCAGGCTGCCTCGCGCGCGGTGCTAGCATTTGCTTAACCCCAGAAGCGTCGTCCGCCGCGATGGCGTATTGCCACGCTTCTACAGGGGAAACGGGCGACCCATCCCCCGTCATCCCGCTCTTCCGAAGCCCGCAAGATTGACAAGTCGACGCAAGGCTCTAGGTGAAGCAGTAATCGCTCGGCGGCCGCGGTTGTGCCCGTGCGTCCGCTCAATCCCGGATCGTTGCCGCGACGATGTCCATCGCGCCGGCCGGGTGCGTGAATGTTGCCGACACGAAATGCCGTTCTCCGATCTGGGACTGAGTGAGAAAGTCCTGCAGGCCGTTACATCGGCCGGTTACACCGAGCCGACGCCGATCCAGGCGCAGGCCATTCCCCATGTGCTGGCGCGCCGCGACGTCCTGGGCATCGCCCAGACCGGCACCGGCAAGACGGCGGCGTTCACGCTGCCGATGCTCACCTTGCTGGAGACCGGCCGCGCCCGCGCCCGGATGCCGCGCACGCTCATCCTCGAACCGACCCGCGAACTCGCGGCCCAGGTGGAGGAGAGCTTCGAGCGCTACGGCACCAACCACAAGCTCAACGTCGCGCTGATCATCGGCGGCGTGTCCTTCGCCGATCAGGATGCGAAGCTGACGCGCGGCACCGATGTGCTCATCGCCACGCCCGGCCGCCTGCTCGACCATTTCGAGCGCGGCAAGCTCCTGCTCACCGGCGTCGAACTCCTCGTCATCGACGAGGCCGACCGGATGCTCGACATGGGCTTCATCCCGGATATCGAGCGCATCGTGAAGATGGTGCCGTTCACCCGGCAGACGCTCTTCTTCTCGGCGACCATGCCGCCGGAGATCGAGCGGCTGGCGGACATGTTCCTCCATACGCCGCAGCGGGTCGAGGTGGCGCGCGCCTCCTCCACGGCCACCACCATCACCCAACGCCTCGTCGCCACCTCCGGCGAGGACCACGCCAAGCGCGACCGTCTCCGCCGCCTGATCCGTGCCGAGGACGGGCTGACCAACGGCATCATCTTCTGTAACCGGAAGCGCGATGTCGCGATCCTGCAGAAATCCCTGGTCAGCCACGGCTTCGATGCCGCCGCCCTCCATGGCGACATGGACCAGCGCTCCCGCACCGCCGCCCTCGACGCGTTCCGCAACGGCGAGACGGCCTTGCTCGTGGCCAGCGACGTGGCCGCGCGCGGCCTCGACATCCCGGCCGTGAGCCACGTCTTCAACTTCGACATCCCCCGCCACCCGGAGGATTACGTCCACCGCATCGGCCGCACCGGTCGCGCGGGACGGGCGGGCGCCGCCTTCACCCTGGTGAGCCCCGAGGACGACCGGTCGCTCGGCGCCATCGAGGCGCTGATCGGCCAGCCGATCCCGTGGTTCGACGGCGACCTGACGACCATTACCCCGTCCGATTCAGAGCCGCGTAGCCGCCATCGCGGTCGCTCGAGCGAGGGCCGCCGGAGCCGTGGCGGTGAGCGCGGCGGCCGTGAGGATCGCGAGCGCAAGGAAACTCGCGAGCCGCGTGAGCCGCGGGTCGCGCGTGAGTCCCGGTCGGAGCCCCGCGAGCGCGCCGCTCCCCGTGCCGAGGCGACCCCCACGCCGAAGCCCGAACAGACCCGTCGTGAGGCTCCCCGCCGGGAGAACCGGCGCACCCCCCGCGAGGAGAACGACGGCGACACGCCGGTCGGGCTCGGCTCGCACGTGCCGGCCTTCCTCCGCCGCGCGCCGAGCATGAAGCGCGAGCGCTGAGGTAAGTGGCATCCGCCGTGATTGTTTTGGCGGTTGGCGAAATTGTGCTTTTCAGCGCCCGGATCAGTCCAGGGCGCTAAATCGCTAGGGCTCGATCAAAGCCGGTCCAGCCCCTGCGCCTTTAACTGCGCGTGTACAAAGTTTAGCTACAACCCTGGCTCATGAGGCGATGCCCGAGCGGGCAAGCTCGCCCCGATGTGGGTTGAGGATGAGCCAGGACGCTTTCCCTGATCGTGACCGGTCCTTCGCCTTGGCGAAGCGAACGAACGAGCTCATGCGGGACTACGGGCCCTCGGCCACGCCGAGAGCCTATGCCGTATGGTACGCCTACGTCTCGGGCGAGGTGCCGCTGCTCAACGACGCCGTCAAACGGATGACGGCCGAGAAGGGCCATCTTACCGAGATCGACGTCGATCACTTGCACGAGAGTTACCTCGACGGGCAGCGCCGGGCGATCGATGCGAGCGTCGTCAGCAAGACGGTGCTGGCCGAGTTGGCGGCGGTGAGCGAGGTGCTGGACCTCTCCCTCGGCTCGACGCAGCAATACGGCGAATCCCTCTCGACCCTGACGCACGACCTCGCGCAGGCGCAGCTCAGCCGCGCCCGCCTCACTGAGATGGTGGCCTCGCTGGCGGCGGCGACGCGGGAGGTGGTGGCCGACAACCGCGTCCTCGAAGCGCGCATCCGCGAGAGCCGGGACGAGGTCGAGAGCCTCCGCGAGAAGCTCGAAGCCACCCGCACCGAGAGCCTGACCGATCCGCTGAGCGGCCTCTCCAACCGCAAGCATTTCGAGGAGATGATGCACACGGCCGTGGCCGCGGTGCGGGCTGGCGGGCGCCTGAGCGTGATCGTCGTCGATATCGATTACTTCAAGCGCTTCAACGACCAGTTCGGCCACTTGACCGGCGATCAGGTGCTGCGCCTGGTGGCCGTGGTGATGCGCGAGAGCGTGCAGGCCAATGCCCATCTGGCCCGCTTCGGCGGCGAGGAATTCGGCATCATCCTGCCCGGTGCCAACCGCCTCGATGCCGTGCAGATCGCCGAGACGATCCGGCTGAGCATGATCGGCCGGGAACTCGTGAAGCGCTCGACGGGCGAGTCCCTCGGCAAGGTGACGGTGTCGCTCGGCGTGGCCGAGCATCGCTCCGGCGACACGCCGGCCTCGCTGCTGGAGCGGGCCGACCTGTGCATGTTCGCCGCCAAGCGCGGCGGCCGCAACCGGGTGGTGGACGACGCCTCGATCTCGGCGCCGTCACAGGCCGCCTGAGGGCGGTCCCGCCCCTCAGGCTGAGGCCGGCACCAACTCGGGCGAGACGGGCGTGATGGCCACGGACTCGCCGCAGCCGCAGGCCGAGGTCTGGTTCGGGTTGTTGAACACGAACTGCGACGCGAGCTTCGTGGTGGTGAAGTCCATCTCGGTGCCGAGCAGGAACAGCACGGCCTTCGGGTCGATGAAGACCTGCACGCCCCGGTCCTCGACCACATCCTCGCCGGGCTTGCGCTCCTCGGCATATTCCATCGTGTAGGTCATGCCGGCGCAGCCGCCGTTGCGCACGCCGACGCGCAGGCCCGCCATCGGCTTCTCGGCCTGGGCCATGATCGCCTTGATCTGATCGGCGGCGCGATCGGTCAGCGAGAGGACCTTGAAGTTCGCAATCATCGTCTCTCTCCGGCCCGAACGGGTTCAAGGCCCGTGGGACGTGGGGTGTCGTGTCCGTTCAAGATAAGCATCCCGGCCGTCCGGGTCCACACGATCCGCATGCTCAGGCGGCCGGCGAGACGAGACGCGCGAAGGACGCGATGTCGACATTGCCGCCGCTGATGACGACACCAACCCGCTTGCCCGCCACGTCGAGCTTGCCGTGCAGCACCGCCGCCGCCGCCAGACATCCGGTGGGCTCGGCCACGAGCTTCATCCGGGCGGCGAAGAAGCGCATCGTCTCGACGAGTTCGTCGTCGCTGACGGTGACGATTTCGGTGACGCGCTCGCGGATGATTGGGAAGGTGAGGGCGCCGAGATAGGTCGTCTGCGCTCCGTCCGCGATGGTGCGCGGCACGGGAATCGTCACCACCTTGCCTTCGTGGAATGAGCGGCGCCCGTCGTCACCCGCCTCCGGCTCGACGCCGTAGATCGCGATGCCGGGGGAGAGTTCCGCCGCTGCCAGGGCACAGCCGGCCAATTGCCCTCCTCCGCCGAGGCAGGCGACCAGCATGTCGAGGGGCCCGGTCTCCTCGATGAGTTCGAGGGCCAGGGTCCCCTGCCCCGCGATGACGTCGGGATGGTCGTAGGGCGGGATCAGGGTCAAGCCCCGCGCCTGCGCGATCTCCCGGCCCAGCACCTCGCGGTCCTGGCTGTAGCGGTCGTAGGCGACCACCTCGGCGCCGTAGCCGCGCGTCGCCTCGACCTTCACCTGCGGGGCGTCCTCCGGCATCACGATCACCGCCGGTACGCCGAGTAGGCGGCTCGCGAGGGCGATGGCCTGGGCGTGGTTCCCTGACGAGAAGGCGATGACGCCGCGACGGCGAACCTCCTTCGGCAGGGCGCTGATCGCGTTGTAGGCCCCCCGGAACTTGAAGGCCCCGCCCCGCTGCAGGTTCTCCGCCTTGAAGAACAGGCTTGCCCCGCTCATCGCGTCGGCGGTGCGGGAGGTGAGCACGGGGGTGCGGTGGGCCGTGCCCGCGATGCGGCTGGCGGCGCGCTTCACATCCGCGAAGGTCGGCAGGGCGGGCGTATCCGAGGCCGGGACGGGCATGGTGAGACTCTCGTGGACCGCTTGGCCGCCGTGGGAACCCGAGCGGAGCCATTAGCGTCGCCGGGGATTATCTCCCGTATGGGGGAGCACACAATGGCACGGCTCGAACGAAAGCAGG
The DNA here is from genome assembly GCF_022829465.1 of Methylobacterium sp. J-067. Lineage (GTDB taxonomy): Bacteria > Pseudomonadota > Alphaproteobacteria > Rhizobiales > Beijerinckiaceae > Methylobacterium > Methylobacterium litchii. The sequence goes on along the minus strand of NZ_JAKSXZ010000123.1, from coordinate 44,982 downwards.
CATTCGCACGGATGCCGGCATGACGCGGGACGACACCCGTCTGTCCGGTACGCCCGTCACCTTCCGGGGCCGGGGGCTCGGGCTGCGCCTCGGCGCGCGGCTCCTGGTCCTCGTCTGCCCCCTCTGCTCGCAGCGCAACGCGGCGCGCGGTGCCGAGCGGGGGATCTGCGAATGGTGCGCCTACGTCCCGTCCGAGAAGGACGAGGACCCCGCGCGGAAATGAACGGCCGCGCGTCGGAGGCGTTACGACCCCTGAGCCCTCCCTCGAGGGACCAGAACAACATCACGGAGACGCAGCCATGAAGACCACCACCCTCCTCGCCGCCGCCGGCCTGCTCGCCCTCGGCACCAGCGCGTTCGCGGCCGAGAGCGGCCCGAGCACCCAGAGCACCACCGGCAACGCCGTCACCCGGATGCAGGGTTCGCCGAACGCCGCCGGCTTCGGCAAAGGCGAGACCACCGGCAGCACCACGGGTGCGTCGAGCGTCGCGCCGGGCCATGAGATGACGAACGACGGCAAGATGCAGGGCTCGCCGAACGCCTCCGGCTTCAACGGCGGCCAGGGCGCCACCGGCCGCTGATCTTTCGGCTCTGGACGAAGAAACGGCCGCCCCTCGGGGCGGCCGTTTCCGTTTGCGGCGATCAGGTGTGGATCACCTTGCCGTAGGCGTCGAGGACGCTCTCGTGCATCATTTCGCTGAGCGTGGGGTGCGGGAACACCGTGTGCATCAGCTCTTCCTCGGTGCTCTCGAGGTTCATGGCGACCACGTAGCCCTGGATCAGCTCCGTGACCTCGGCCCCGACCATGTGCGCGCCGAGGAGCTGGCCGGTCTTGGCGTCGAAGACGGTCTTGATCATCCCGTCCGGCTCGCCGAGCGCGATAGCCTTGCCGTTGCCCGCGAAGGGGAAGCGACCGACCTTCACCTGGAAGCCCTGCTCCTTCGCCTTGGCCTCGGTGAGTCCGACGCTGGCGATCTGCGGCTGGCAATAGGTGCAGCCGGGGATCTTGCCCTTGTCCATCGGGTGGGTGTGCAGGCCCTTGATGGTCTCGATGCAGATGACGCCCTCGTGCTCGGCCTTGTGGGCGAGCATCGGCGGGCCGGCGACGTCGCCGATGGCGTAGAGGCCCGGCACGTTGGTCCGCCCGAGCCCATCCGTGACGATGCAGCCCCGGTCGGTCTTCACCCCGAGCTTCTCCAGCCCGAGATTCTCGATATTGCCGACGACGCCCACCGCCGAGATCATCTTCTCGGCCTTGATCTGCTGAGGCTTGCCGTCCCCGCCCTCGATGGTGGCGGTGATCGAGTCGGACGCCTTCTCGACCTTCGTCACCTTGGCGCCGGTGAGGATCTTGATGCCCTGCTTCTCGAACCGCTTGCGCGCCATCGCGGCGATCTCGGCATCCTCCACCGGCAGGATCTGCGGCAGGACCTCGACCACCGTCACCTCGGCGCCCATCGTCCTGTAGAACGAGGCGAACTCGATGCCGATGGCGCCGGAGCCCATCACCAGCAGGCTCTTGGGCATCGTCTCGGGGACCATGGCCTCGTAATAGGTCCAGATCTGCTTCTTGTCGGGCTCGATGCCCGGCAGGGCGCGGGGCCGGGCGCCCGTCGCGACGATGATGTGCTTGGCCTGATAGGAGCCCGCGCCCTTGGCGCCCTTCGGCGGCTCGGCGCGCTTGCTCTCCTTCACCGTGACCTGACCGGGCTGGTTGCCCTTGGCGACGGACTCGACCGTGGCCTCGCCCCAGATCACATCGACCTTGTTCTTCTTCAGCAGCATCCCGACGCCGCCGTTGAGGCGGGCCGAGACGCCGCGCGAGCGCTTCACGATGGCGGCGGTGTCGAACCCGACTTTCTCCGCCGTGAGGCCGTATTCGCCCGGATGCTGGAAGTAGTGGAAGATCTCGGCCGAGCGCAGCAGCGCCTTGGTGGGGATGCAGCCCCAGTTCAGGCAGATGCCGCCCAGGTGCTCCCGGTCCACCACGGCGGTCTTGAAGCCGAGCTGCGCGGCGCGGATAGCGGTGACGTAGCCGCCGGGTCCGGCCCCGATGATGAGGACGTCGTAGGTCTCAGACATGAAGGGCTCTCCTCAGACGAGCATTCCCATCGGGTTCTCGATCAGCCCCTTGAAGGCCGAGACCAACTCCGCGCCGAGCGCCCCGTCGAGGACGCGATGGTCGCAGGAGAGGGTGCAGGTCATCACCTGCACGACGGCCGGCGCCCCGTCCTTCACGACGACGCGCTTCTCGCCCGCGCCCACCGCCAGGATGCTCGATTGCGGCGGGTTGATCACCGCCGTGAAGTGCTTGATGCCGAACATGCCGAGGTTCGACACCGAGGTGACGCCGCCCTGATACTCCTCGGGCTTCAGCTTCTTGGCGCGCGCGCGGGCCGCGAAATCCTTCATCTCCTTCGAGATGGTCGAGAGCGTCTTCTCGTCGGCGCGGCGGATTACCGGGGTGAACAGGCCGCCGTCGATGGCCACCGCGACGCCGACCTCGGCGTGCTTGAAGCGCAGGATCCGGTCCTCGGCCCAGACCGCGTTGGCGGCCGGGACGCGGGTGAGGGCGAGGCCCATCGCCTTGATGACGAAGTCGTTCACCGAGAGCTTGAAGGCGGGCTTGCCGTCCTTGTCCTTGCCGGCGGAGCCGTTCAGCGTCTCGCGCAGCGTCATCAGCGCATCGAGTTCGCAATCGACGGTCAGGTAGAAGTGCGGCGCCACCTGCATCGCCTCGGTGAGGCGCTTGGCGATGGTCTTGCGCATGCCGTCAAGGGGCACCTCCTCGTAGGCGTCCTTGGCGTAGAAGCCCTTGACCTGATCGGTCGTAAGCCCGGCGGGCGCGCCGCCTGCGGGAGCCGCCTTCGGGGCGGGGGACGCCGCCTTCGGCGCGTCGGCGGCCTTCGGGGCCTCGGCGGCGGCCTGGGATGCGGGGGCCTTCAGCCCGCCGCCGGCCTTCGCCGCCTGCACGTCGCGGGCGATCACGCGGCCATGGGGACCGGTCCCCTGGATGGCGCCGAGGTCGATGCCGTCCATCTTGGCGAGGCGCCGGGCGAGGGGCGAGGAGAACACGCGTCCCCCCTCCCCGCCTGAAGCCGGCGACGCGGCGGGCTGGCCGGCGGCCGGGTTCACCGCCTTGGCGGCGTCGGGCGCCTCGTTCGAGCGCGCGTAGGACATCTGGGCGTTGTCGGACGTCTTGGCGTCGGCCTTCGGCGCCTCGGCGGGGGACGCCTTCGGGGCCTCGGCCTTGGCGCCGCCGCCGGGGGCCTGGACGCTGCCCGGATCTTCGCCCTCGCCTGCGATGAGGGCGATGAGGTCGTTCACCGGCACGTCGGCCGTGCCCTCGGGCACGATGATCTTTGCGAGGACGCCCTCATCGACGGCCTCGACCTCCATGGTCGCCTTGTCGGTCTCGATCTCGGCCAGCACGTCGCCGGACTTGATCGAGTCGCCTTCCTTCTTCAGCCACTTGGCGAGGTTGCCCTTCTCCATCGTCGGGGACAGGGCGGGCATCAGGACGTTGATCGGCATGGTCAGGTCTCGGGCGTGGCCGGATCGGCGAAGGGGAAGAGATCGTCGAAGGGGAATGACACGGCGTCGAAGGGCGCCAGCGAAACGGGCTCGCCGCCGACCACCGTTCCGAGCAGGAGCCACCGGCCGCCGGTCAGCGCGAACCCTTCGAGGGTGCGCTGGTCGGGGTCGAGCAGCCAGAGATGGCCGATGCCGGCCTCGGCATAGATCCGGCGCTTCGGCCCACGGTCGAGCCGGAACGTCGAGGGCGACAGGATCTCGCAGGCCCAGTCCGGCGGGGTCGTGATGAACGCGCCCTCCGGCTCGGTGGGCATCCGCTCCCGGCGCCACCCGGCTAGGTCCGGGACCACGACATGCGGACCGAGATGCAGTTCCGGCTCGGCCATGAAGACCCAGCCGCCTGGCCCGCCACGGCCACGGCCGAACGGAAAGTCCAGCTCGCCGCCGAGCTTCAGCGACACCGACGCGTGCCTCGGCCTCGGGCGCGGATGCGTCTCCAGCGTTCCATCCACGATCTCGGCGACGAGATGCGGAAGCACCGCTTCGAGGTCGGCGTAGGTGGCGAGGCGCGGAGCCGCCTGGGCCATGCGGGCCCCCGTCAGTTGAACTCGCCCGGAGCGAGGCATTCCGCCTCGATCGCGGCGCGGATCCGCTCGAACGCCTCGTCCACCGACATGTCGGTATCGACCGCGTAGGCGTGCGCCGCCTGCCGGGCGAGATCGACCAGCAGCCGGCCCCAGGTCGCCGGATCGTCGAAGGAGCGGCGCAGGGCGACACTCACCGCGCCGTCCACCACCGCCGCGCGCAGCACCTCGACGCCGCCCTGTTCGAGGGCGTCGGGCGGTGCGGCGAGTTCGGCGAAGTTCGCGCTCATCGGACGGGACCGGGTTGCGTTGTCCCGCCGGCGGGGCGGGAGGACGGGGTGACGGCGAGCCGAGCCCTACGACTTGTAGCAGACGGCCTTGGCCGCCTCGATCACCTCGGCCACGTTCGGCAGGGCGAGCTTCTCGAGGTTGGCGGCGTAGGGCATCGGCACGTCCTTGCCGGTCACCCGCAGGACGGGGGCGTCGAGGTAGTCGAAGGCATCGACCATCAGCCGCGCCGAGATCTCGGCGCCGACGCCGGATTGCGGGAAGCCTTCCTCGACGGTCACGCAGCGGCCGGTCTTCTTCACCGATTCGAGCACCGTGTCCGTGTCCATCGGGCGGATGGTGCGCAGGTCGATGACCTCGGCCTCGATGCCCTGCTCGGCCAGTGCCTGCGCGGCCTTCAGGGCGTAGGTCATGCCGATGGAGAACGAGACGATGGTCACGTCCGACCCCTGGCGGTGCACCCGCGCCTTGCCGATCGGCAACTGGAAGTCATCCAGCTTCGGCACCGGGAAGGACTGCCCGTAAAGGATCTCGTTCTCGAGGAAGATCACCGGGTTCGGGTCGCGGATCGCGGCCTTGAGCAGGCCCTTGGCGTCGGCGGCGGTGTAGGGCGCGATGACCTTCAGGCCCGGCACGTTGGAGTACCACGCGGCGTAATCGTGGCTGTGCTGGGCGGCGACGCGGGCCGCCGCGCCGTTGGGACCGCGGAACACGATGGGGCAACCGAGCTGGCCGCCGGACATGTAGAGGGTCTTGGCCGCCGAGTTGATGATCTGGTCGATCGCCTGCATGGCGAAGTTGAAGGTCATGAACTCCACGATGGGCTTCAGCCCGGCCAGGGCCGCGCCGACGCCGATGCCGGCGAAGCCGTGCTCGGTGATCGGGGTGTCGACCACGCGCTTGGCGCCGAACTCCTGCAGGAGGCCCTGGGTGATCTTGTAGGCGCCCTGATATTCGGCGACCTCCTCGCCCATCACGAAGACATCGCCGTCGCGCCGCATCTCCTCGGCCATGGCGTCCCGCAGGGCCTCGCGGACGGTCATCGTGACCATCTCGGTGCCGGTGGGGAATTCCTCCATCACCGGATCGTTCGCCTTGGCGGTGATCTTGGCCGGAGCGGCGGGAGCGCGGGGGGCGTCGTCCTCGGTCTTGGCGATCGTGGCCGGCTTGTCGCCGCCCTGCTCGACGGAGGTGTCGTGGCCGTTCGCCTTCGGCGCCTCGGCCGGCGGCTTCCCGCCCGACGAGGCGGCCGATTCCACGTCCTCACCCTCGTCCGCGATGATCGCGATGGGGGTGTTCACGGCGACACCCTCGGTGCCCTCGTCCACGAGGATCTTGGCGAGGACGCCCTCGTCCACCGCCTCGACCTCCATGGTCGCCTTGTCGGTCTCGATCTCGGCCAGCACGTCGCCGGACTTGATCGGGTCGCCGACCTTCTTGAGCCATTTCGAGAGCTTGCCCTCCTCCATGGTCGGAGACAGGGCGGGCATGAGGATATCGGTCGCCATGGTGAGTTCTTCGCGTCGCTCTCGTACGGGGGCGGCCTAGGGGTTCGGCGGCGCGGTCAGGCGCCGACTTCGAGCAGGATGTCGGTCCACAGCTCGGAGGGATCCGGCTCGGGATCGTTGGTGGCGAACTCGGCCGCCGCGTTCACCGTCTCGCGGACCTTGGCGTCCGTCGCCTTGATGTTGGCCTCCGGCACGCCGTGCAGTTCGAGCAGGCGCTTGCGCACCATCTCGATCGGGTCGTGCTCGTCCCGCATCTTCGAGACCTCGTCCTTCGTCCGGTACTTGGCCGGGTCGGACATGGAGTGGCCGCGATAGCGGTAGGTCTGCATCTCGAGGATGAAGGGGCCCTTGCCCGAGCGGGCGTGCTCGATGGCGCGGCTGGCGGCCTCGTGCACCGTGCGGACATCCATGCCGTCCACCGACTCGCCGGGGATGCCGAAGGACAGGCCGCGCTTCGAGAAGTCGGTCTGCGCCGAGGCGCGGGCGACGGAGGTGCCCATCGCGTAGCGGTTGTTCTCGATCACGTAGACGACCGGCAGCTTCCAGAGCGCCGCCATATTGAAGCTCTCGTAGACCTGGCCCTGGTTGGCGGCGCCGTCTCCCATGTAGGTGAGGCTCACCTTGCCGTTGCCCCGGTAATGGTCCGCGAAGCCGAGGCCGGTGCCCAGCGAAACCTGCGCGCCGACGATGCCGTGGCCGCCGAAGAACTGCTTCTCGCGGCTGAACATGTGCATCGAGCCGCCCTTGCCGCGGCTGTAACCGCCGCGCCGGCCGGTCAGCTCGGCCATCACGCCCTTCGGCTCCATGCCGGTGGCCAGCATGTGGCCGTGGTCGCGGTAGCCGGTGATGACCTGATCGCCGTCCTCGGACGCCATCTGCATCCCGACCACCACGGCCTCCTGGCCGATGTAGAGGTGGCAGAACCCGCCGATCAGACCCATGCCGTAGAGCTGGCCCGCCTTCTCCTCGAAGCGGCGGATCAGCAGCATCTCGTGGTAGGCGTGGAGGTCTTGCTCGCGGGTGAATTGCGGCATGTTCGGAGCCGGCTTGTGGGCCTCGGCCGCCGAGGCCGACGACGGGCCGGCAGCGGGCTCGGTCGTCTTGCCAGCTTCCATGTCGTCTCTCCCGCACTCTCGCTGTCGTGAGGCGGGTGTAGGCTAGGAACAGACCGAAAGCGAGGCCCGCCCCTCTGACAGGCAAGCGCCGATGTCAGAGCGTGGCGCAGCAAATCCACAGGTCTGTAGCGGATTGCCGGCTACAGCCGCACGTGCGGCAAGAACTCTCAAGGATCGATGATGACCACGTCGTTGGCGTGGACCCGGCCCAGCACGATCCGCGCCCGTTCCTCCAGCAGGTCGCGGTCGATCTGGTCGCTCTTGAGCAGGGCGACGCGATGCTCCCACACGGCGCGCTCGGCCTTCACCGTGGCCAGTTCCTGGTTGAGGCCGAAGGCCCGGATCTTCAGCGCCCGTTTGGCTTCGAGGCCGCGGTTGCCGCTCTCCGCCTGGACGATGAAGTAGCCGCATACCAGGGCCGACAGGGTCCAGAGACCCAGCGGCAGCACGATCATTCTGACGCGGCGGCGGACAACCATGCGGGAACACTGGCGCGGGAAGGTTAACGGCTGGTTGCCGTCCGCCCCAAACGAAGAGGCCCCCGGCGCCGCGTGGACGCCGGGGGCCTCTGTTCGGCCGAGGGAGCGATCAGCCCTGCGCGATCTGCTTGATCGCGCCGCGCCCGGCATAGAGCGCCTGCGGGCCGAGGCCCTCCTCGATGCGGATGAGCTGGTTGTACTTGGCCAGTCTGTCCGAGCGGGCCAGCGAGCCGGTCTTGATCTGCCCGCAATTCGTCGCGACCGCGAGGTCGGCGATGGTCGAATCCTCGGTCTCGCCCGAGCGGTGGGACATCACCGCCGTGTAGCCGGCGCGCTGGGCCATATCGACGGCGGCCAGCGTCTCGGTGAGGGAGCCGATCTGGTTCACCTTGATGAGGATCGAGTTCGCGGTGTGGTTGGCGATGCCGCGCGACAGGCGCTCGACATTGGTCACGAACAGGTCGTCGCCCACCAGCTGGCAGCGGGTGCCGACCTTGTCGGTGAGCAACTTCCAGCCCTCCCAATCGTCCTCGGACATGCCGTCCTCGATGGAGACGATCGGGTACTTGCCGACGAGTTCGGCGAGGTAATCGACCTGGGCGGCGATGTCGCGGGTCTTGCCCTCGCCCTCGTAGAGGTAGGCGCCGTTCTTGAAGAACTCGGTGGCGGCGCAATCGAGCGCCAGGGCGATCTCGGAGCCCGGCTTGAAGCCGGCGGCCTGAATCGCCTCCATCACGAAGTCCAGCGCAGCCTCGGCGGAGGGGAGGTTCGGGGCGAAGCCGCCCTCGTCGCCGACATTGGTGTTGTGCCCGGCCTTCTTGAGGGCGCCCTTCAGGGTGTGGAACACCTCGGAGCCCATCCGCACCGCCTCGGCGATCGAGTCGGCGCCGACCGGCATGATCATGAATTCCTGGAAGTCGATCGGGTTGTCCGCATGGGCGCCGCCGTTGATGATGTTCATCATCGGCACCGGCAGGACGCGGCCCTGGACGCCGCCGACATAGCGGTAGAGCGGCAGGCCGGAGGCTTCCGCCGCCGCCTTGGCGACCGCGAGCGACACGCCGAGGATGGCGTTAGCACCGAGCCGGCTCTTGTTGGCGGTGCCGTCGAGTTCGATCATCGCCTCATCGACGGCGACCTGATCCTCCGCATCCATGCCGCCGATGGCGTCGAGGATTTCGGTCTGCGCGGCCTCGACCGCCTTCAGGACGCCCTTGCCGAGGAAGCGGGACTTGTCGCCGTCGCGCAGCTCGACCGCCTCGTGGGCGCCGGTCGAGGCGCCGGAGGGAACCGCCGCGCGGCCGAAGGAGCCGTCCTCCAGCAGCACATCGACCTCGACGGTCGGATTGCCGCGGCTGTCGAGGATTTCACGGGCGCTGATATTGGTGATCGCGGTCATGGTTGTCTCCCCGAGGGCCGCGGGCCGTTCGTCGCGTCGGCCCAACGGCCACGCGTCGCGGGCGGCTTATCCGCCATGCTCGGCCCCCCGGCAACCCGGCGCGGCCCCGCTTCCCGGCGAAATCTTTGCGAATGCCGCTCAAGGCTTTCCAAAGCCGGTCGCCACGGTATAGGGGGCCATGACCAGCACATCCGACCTTCAGCTGGGGCAGGCGACCCCCCTTCCCCAGACTCCCGAGGAAGCCCGGCTCGACCGGGTGCCGAATCCCCATGCGGACACGGATTACGTCGCCCGCTTCACCGCGCCGGAATTCACCTCGATCTGCCCGGTGACCGGCCAGCCCGACTTCGCGATCCTTGTGATCGACTACGTGCCGGGCGAATGGCTCGTCGAATCGAAGTCGCTGAAGCTCTATCTGGGCTCATTCCGCAACCACGGCGCCTTCCATGAGGATTGCACCGTCACCATCGGGAAGCGCCTCGTGGAGCTGCTCGCGCCGCGCTACCTGCGGATCGGCGGCTATTGGTACCCGCGCGGCGGCATCCCCATCGACGTGTTCTGGCAGACCGGCACGCCGCCTGCCACGATCTGGCTCCCGGAGACAGGCGTCGCGCCCTATCGCGGGCGCTGACGTCACGAATGAAAAAGGGCGGCCGGCTCGCGCCGACCGCCCCCTTTTACTTTAACTGCTAAGACTTAGTAGCCGTAGCCGTAGGCCGGCGCACCGTAGCCATAGCCGTAAGCCGGGGCGCCATAGCCGTAGCCATAGGCCGGACGGCCGTAGCCGTAGCCGTAGGCGTCACGGGCCGCACCGGCGGCGATCGCACCGGCCGCGAGGCCAGCGATGCCGAGGCCGACAGCCGCGCCGGTCCCGATACCGCGACGGCCACCGTAGTAGCCATGATGCCCGTAACCGCCGTGGAAGCCGTAGGGGCGCGCCTCGGCGCCGGTGGTGGCGGCGATGCTGCCGACAGTCAGAGCGGCGGCGGCGGTGATGAGAGCAAACTTGCGCATGATATCCTTTCTCGATCACTGATCGATCATGTCCCAATAACGTGGGGCCACCGCCTGGGTTCCAAAGGATTCACATCGCGTTTTTCGATGATCCGGGTTCGTGAACGCCTGTTCATCAGGCGATGGCCTCAGAATTCGGGCTCGGTTGCCTGCTCTGTGGCCGTAGGAAGCTATGCCGTTCGCATCGGGAACTTGCCGACGGGTGGGCTGCGCCGACTATTGCTGACACGCAATTTAATCGACGGATCCCTCCACACGGCCATTTGATCGAGGCCCGTGGCGCCCCGATCCCGACCATGCGATCCGTCCTGACCTGTCTGCTCGTGTTCTTCGCCGGATTGTCCGCCTCGGCTCAGGCCCTGAGCTGTCCATCCCCCACCGCGCATGTGCTCACCGATGCGGTCTATGTCCGGCCGCTCTACGGCGGGCCGTATCGCCATTGTGGCGGGGAGTGCCTGAAGAGCGGAACGCTGTCGTGGTTCTGCTCCGAACGGCAGCAATGCGTTCTGAACTGCGCCGTCGCCCCGCCGACGCGAAAGTGCGCGACGCCGTGAGCCGGGATGCGCCAGGGCGGGAACCGGCGCATAGAGAAGAGACGCCAAAACGCGGCGTGTCGGAGCCCTGGTTCGATGGACGCCCTTACGCTCATCCGTGAAGTCTTCGCGCCGCTCGCGGGGAAAGCGATCCTCGACATCGGCTGCGGTACGGGCACCCTCGCCCGCGCCCTGACCGAGGACGGCGCGGCCGTGACCGGCATCGATCCCGGTGCGGAGGCCCTCGCCAAGGCGCGCACTCTCGTCCCCTCTGCGCGGTTCGAGGCGGCCTCCGCCGAGGTTCTGCCGTTCGGAGACGGGCAGTTCGACGGAGCGGTGATGCTGAATTCACTGCATCACGTCCCCGATCCGGCCAAGGCGCTCGCCGAGGCGGCGCGGGTGCTGCGGCCGGGGGGACGTCTGGTGGTGATCGAACCGCTCGCCTCGGGCACGTTCTTCGACGCGCTGAAGCCCATCGAGGACGAGACCGCGATCCGTGCGGCGGCGCAGGCGGCCATCGCGCACGCCGTCGCGAAGGACGCCTTCGCTTGCGAGCGCGACCTCACCGTCGAGCGGTGGGAATCCTTCGCGGACAGCGAGGCGTTCTTCACCCGCGTGACCGCCGTGGACCCCGACCGGGCCAGGGCGATCCGCGAGCGGCGTGATGTGGTCGAGGCGGCCTTCTCAGGCGCCGCCGTCAGGGGCGAGGACGGGCGCTTCGCCCTCGTCCAGCCCCTGCGGATCCACGTGCTTCTGCCGAGGAGCTAGGTCAGAGACCCTTCGCGAGACGGTCGAAGGCGATGAGCTGTTCGAGCAGGGCCGGCATGTCCTTCAGGGCGACCATGTTGGGCCCGTCCGAGGGCGCGCGGTCGGGGTCGGGGTGGGTCTCGATGAAGACGCCCGCTACGCCGACCGCCACCGCCGCGCGGGCGAGCACGGCCACGAATTCCCGCTGCCCGCCGGAGCTGCCGCCTTGGCCGCCCGGCTGCTGCACGGAATGGGTGGCGTCGAACACCACCGGCGCGCCGCCCGTGACCTCCGCCATGATCGGCAGGCTGCGCATGTCCGAGACGAGGGTGTTGTAGCCGAAGGAGGCGCCCCGCTCCGTCACGATGACGTTCGGGTTGCCGGCCTGGGTGATCTTGGCGGCGACGTGCTTCATGTCCCAGGGGGCGAGGAACTGGCCCTTCTTCACGTTCACCACCCGCCCCGTGGCGGCGGCCGTGAGGAGAAGGTCGGTCTGGCGGCAGAGGAAGGCCGGGATCTGCAGGATGTCGACCGCCTCGGCCACAGGGGCGCATTGGGTGGCATCGTGCACATCGGTGAGGACCGGCAGTCCCAGGGTCTCGCGGATCTCAGCGAAGACCGGCAGGGCGCCGTCCAGCCCCATCCCGCGCGCGGCGCCGCCGGAGGTGCGGTTCGCCTTGTCGAAGGAAGCCTTGAATACGAGGCCGATCCCGAGCCGCGCCGCCAGCTCCTTGAGGGCGGCGGCAATCTCCAGGCCGTGCTGGCGGCTTTCGAGCTGGCAGGGCCCCGCGATCAGCGACAGGGGCAGGTGGTTGGCGAAGGCGGCGTCGCGGGCGCGGACGACGGGGCCGGTCAGAACGTTCGACATGACGCGGGTCTAGCCGGCATGGCGCCGACGGGAAAGAGCGGCGGGGGCGATCCGGCAGACGGTGAGGTCCCCGGCGGGCGCATCCTGGCGGGGGCCGGTCTCGCACAGCATCAGCGCCCGGCCGGTGGCGCCCCGGCGGGGGGCGTCGGCGAGCAGGCTGTCCTGATGGAGGTTGAGCGCCAGCACCTCGGCGCGCTCGGCGTCGGCGCCGGTCAGCGCCCGCGCGGCGAGGCCGACGAGGGCGAAATACGCCTTGTCCGGCTCGCGATCGAGGGAGGCGAGGGTGATCCGCGCCGGGCTCCGGCAATCGAGGCTCATGCGCTCGGCATCCTGCGCCCGGAACACCGCGTATTCGCCGGTACGGCCGGCGAGCGAGGCGCCGGTCACGCGGATGACCTTCGCCGTGAGGACATCGCAGGCATCGGCCGCCGCGGCCGGCGTGGCGGCGAGGAGGCCGGCGATCATGAGAAAACGGAGCATCGGGTTTGTCCGGAGGGGGCTTTCCTCCCGCTCTTATAGGGCGATGTGATGGGCCAGTCCCATCCGGAGTGCTCATGCCCCGTCTCGCCCTCGCCCCGGCCCTCCTCGCGTTGAGCCTCGCCGCCCTGCCCTGCCGGGCGGAGACGGCCTACGGGCCGGAGCTTGAAGGGTTCGACTATCCCTTCCCGGTCGAGCGCTTCACCTTCACCTCACAGCGCCAACCCCTGCAGATGGCCTATCTCGACGTGAAGCCGGACAAGCCGAACGGGCGCACGGTGGTGCTGCTCCATGGCAAGAACTTCTGCGCCGCGACCTGGGAGGGGCAGATCCAGGCGCTCACCGCGGCCGGCTACCGGGTGGTCGCGCCGGACCAGATCGGCTTCTGCAAGTCGAGCAAGCCGGGCGCCTACCAATTCACCTTCCGGCAGCTCGCCGAGAACACCCACGCCCTGCTCGACAAGCTCGGCATCCAGACGCCCATCGTCGTCGGGCATTCCACGGGCGGGATGCTCGCCGCCCACTACGCCCTGCTCTACCCGAAGGAGGTCGCGCGGCTGGTGATGGTCAATCCGGTCGGCCTGGAGGACTGGAGCGCCAAGGGCCTGCCCCCCATCTCCATCGCCCGCTGGTACGAGCGCGAACTAAAGACGAGCGCCGACTCGATCCGCAAGTATGAGACCGCGACGTACTACTCAGGCCATTGGGAGGAGCGCTACGAGCCCTGGGTGCAGATGCTGGCCGGGCTCTATGCGGGCCCCGGCAAGGAGGCCGTCGCCTGGGATTCAGCCCTGCTCTACGACATGATCGTCACGCAGCCGGTGGTCTATCGCTTCCCGCAGATCGCGGTGCCGACGCTGCTGATGATCGGCCAGAAGGACACCACCGCCATCGGCAAGGACCTCGCCCCGCCGGAGGTGCGGCCGACGCTCGGGCATTACCCCGAACTCGGCCGCGCGGCCGCCAAGGCTATCCCCGGCGCCCGCCTTATTGAGTTTCCCGAGTCCGGCCACGCGCCTCAGATGACCGAGCCGGAGGCCTTCAACCGGGCGCTGATCCAGGGGATCGGCGACTAGAAGTACGATTGTAGCGTGCCCCGGCGGCGCACGTCGAGCGTGGCGCAGTGGAACGAGCCGCCGAACGGGCCGTAGCTCAGGAACGGCGCGGGGATCGGGTCGAAGCCCCAATCCTTCAGCGCCTTGATGAGCGTCGGCTGGCTCTGGTCCACGACGATCTTCTTCTCGGTGATCGCCAGCACGTTGATCGAGGTCCAGGGCGAGCACATCGAGATCTTGCTCATGAAGCCCTCGACCGGGTCGGGGCGCGGGGCGACGAGGACGTCCCACTTCTTGAGCACGGCCGGCAGCCGCTCGATGTCCACGTAATCCGGGTTCACCAGCACCTTGCCCGGCGCCAGCGGCATGAACGACGAGTCGATGTGCATCGGCTGCGGGCAGCGGCTCTCGATCTCGTGGATGCGGAAGCCCGAGCCGAGGTGGCGGCGCAGCCACTCGATGCCCATCAAGTTCGTGACGTTGGAGCGGGTCACGAACAGGTCGCGGCCACAGCGCACGAAGTCGGCGGCGTCGAAGACCGGCTCGAACTCGTTCACTGTGAACTGCATGGGCTCGCCGGCCTTCAGGTTCGGCACCCGGTAGTCGTAGTTGTAGAGGTCGTCCGTCAGCTGCGGGCGCGGGGCCGAGGTCCAGCGGGCGCCGTTGCGGAAGTATTCCTTGAACAGCGAGCGGTAGGCGTCGCCCTCGAAGTAACGGGAGCGCCAGCACATCGGGCTCTCGATGATCTCGTCGCCGATGACGAGGTACGGATCGCGCGGGCAGGCCACGCAGAACCCGCGCGAGGACCAGCGCGGCGCCTTGAACTTGCGGGAGAAATCCACCGTGTCGGGACGGCGCACCTTCACGCCTTCGCCCGCGAGGATGGTGATGAAGTTGTCGAGCTCGGCCTGGGCGAGCTTCTTCATGAACTTCGGATACTTCCAGCCCGAAGCCAGCCGGTAGAAGGGCTGGGCCGCCCGCGGCAGGTTGAAGATGACCGTGAGATGGTGGGTGGGGATCGTCGCCCCGTCGAGGGAGCCGACGATGACCTCCTCCAGCGGATCCCACTCGTTCCACGCCATCACGGGCGAGTGCGGCGCGGGCGTGGAAGGCTCCCGCGAGTGGGTCGTGTAACCCTCGACGCGCGCAGATTCATCCACGGCCTCGGCGGCCGTGATGGGTGATTCGCGGTCCATGACGTGTGCCCCTTCTGCGACGTTTCGCGGTCTCATGTCCGGGACGTCAGGCCCGTTCGCCGCTTTGCCCCTCGGTGTAGCAAACGGGTGATAGACAGGGCTCATCCATGCTGCAACGTGGCGGAATAGCTTGTTGGGGCCGCTCGGACCTATTTCCGCCGCGACCGTGACCGATTTCCCGCATCAAGCCACTTGCGAGCTTGAAAGACGAAGATGAAGCGTCTCACGACACTGGCCTCGATTGCCGGTCTCTGCACGGTCGTGGGCCTGTTCGCGTCCTCGGGACTTGAGGACGTGTCGGCCGCCGTTGCGAGCGCCGGATGGGGCGCCCTCCTCGTCGTGCTCGCGAGGATCGTCGCCGTCGCCTGGGCGGGACTCGGCTGGTACGTCGTCTTCCCGAAGGCGCCGACGCCCCTCCTGCGCGACTGCATCTCCCTGCGCTTCGTGCGCGAGGGCATCAACACGCTGTTGCCGGTGGCGACGGTGGGCGGCGACTTCGTCGGCGCGCGCCTGCTCGCCAAGCGCGGCGTCAGCGGTGCCCTGGCCGGCGCGAGCATGTTCGTCGACCTGATGACCCAGGCGGTGACGCAGCTTATCTTCACCGTGCTCGGCCTCGGATTGCTGATCTGGCTCGTCGGGGACGGCCCCGTCGCCCGCACCGTGTCGGGCGGTGTCGCCCTGGCCGTGCCGGCGCTGGCCGCCTTCTACCTGATCCAGCGTCGGGCCGGTCACCGGGTGATCCAGGCCCTCCTCAACCGCTTCGCCTCCGGGCGCGAGTGGCGGGCGCTCGGCGCCGTGGACCAGCTCTATGACGGCCTGCGCCGGCTTTACGGCGCGCCGGGCCGGGTCTTCGCGGCCATCGTCGTGCATTTCGGCGGCTGGATCATCGGCACCCTCGAAGTCTATCTGTGCCTGCACTTCATGGGCTACCCCGTGGACTTCATGCAGGCGCTCGTCATCGAAAGCCTTGCGCAGGCGGTGCGCGGCGCGGCCTTCGCCGTGCCCGGCGCCCTCGGCGCGCAGGAGGGCGGCCTGATCGCCCTGTGCGGCCTGTTCGACATCCCCGCCGAGGCGGCGCTCGCCCTCTCCCTGGTGAAGCGCTTCGCCGACCTCGGCGTGGGCCTGCCGAGCCTGCTCCTCTGGCACCGCACCGAGGCCGCGATCCGCGCCAAGGGCGAGGATGAGACGGAGGAGGCCGAAGCCGAAGCCGACCCGGATGGGGCGATCCGCTTCTCCCGCCGGCCCAAGCCGACGACCCATGCGGCGACCCTCGGTCCGTTCTACAGCTATGCCCCGCCGCGCATGGGCGCCCGGCTGGACGAGAAGGACCTGAAGAAGTGCGCTTGATCCGCCGCTTCGCCGCCGCCGCGATCCTGGCCCTGCCCCTCGCCGCCCCCGCCCAGGCGGGTGACGAGGCGGCGATCCAGACCGTGCGGGACCTCTACGCCGCCTTCTCCGGCGCGGTGAAGGACGGTGCGGGCCCCCTGCCCGCCCGCGTCGAGGCCGTGACCCCGGCGATCGACAAGGCGTTCGATTTCCCCGCCATGGCCCGCCTCGCGGTCGGCTCCAAGTGGTCGGGCTTTACCCCCGAGCAGCAGCAGGCGCTGACCAAGGCGCTCAAGCGCAGCCTCACCGTGACCTACGCGAACCGCCTCAGTCAGGCGGCGGGCGGCCAATTCGAGGTCATGCCGAAGATCGAGATGCGCGGCGCGCAGCGCGTCGTTCCGACCAAGGTCACGACGGTCGGCGGCGACGATTCCGAGGTCGACTTCGTCGTCAATGCGGACGATAGGGTGCAGGACGTGCTCCTGAACGGCGACGTGAGCGAGTTGGCGGCGCAGCGCACCCTGCTGTCGAAGCCGCTGGCGAGCGGCGGCGCGGACGGGGCCGTCAAGTTCCTCAACGAGCGGGCCAACGGCATGCTCGCCGCGAAGCCCGCTTCCAAGCCCGCCCCCGCCAAGGCCGCTCAGTAGTCGCCGCCCGCAACGCCGCAGCCGGCGGCCGGACATTCACGGACCCAACGGATGGATCTGACTTCCCTGGCGTCGCAGGCGCTGCTCTGGCTGTCGCCGCTCTGCCTGCTCCTCGCCGGGGCGGGGTGCCTCTACGGCCTCGCGGCATCGTTCTTCGTCGGCCGCTACGGCGCTCGCCGCATCCCCGCCCTCCCCGGTGACGCCCGGCCGGCGGTGACGGTGCTGAAGCCCCTCTGCGGGCTGGAGCCGAACCTCTACGAGAACCTCGAAACGGTGCTGCGCCAGGATTATGCCGGCGCGGTGCAGGTCGTCTTCGGCGTGCAGAACGCGGGCGACCCCGCCATCGGCGTCGTCCGGGCGTTGCGCGAGGCTTACCCCGACAAGCGGATCGACCTCGTGATCGATGCGCGGCAGCACGGGTCCAACCGCAAGGTCTCGAACCTCATCAACATGGCCGAAGAGATCGCCCACCCGGTGATCGTGCTGGCCGATAGCGACATGGTGGTCGCGCCGGATTACCTCGAGCGCATCGTCGCCGAACTGTCCCAGCCGGGGGTGACGGGCGTCACCTGCCTCTATCACGGCGTGCCGGCCTTCCCCGGCTCGATGGGGCAGCTCTCGGCGCTGGCCATCGACGTGCAGTTCCTGCCGAACGTCGTGATGGGGGTGAGCCTCGGCCTCGCCAAGCCGTGCTTCGGCTCCACCGTCGCGTTCACCCGCGAGAGTCTGGACGCGGTCGGCGGCTTCCGCCGCTTCCGCAACGACCTCGCGGACGATTACGCCATCGGCGCCGCCCTGCGCGGCCTCGGCGGCCGGGTGACGATCCCGACCTTCACCATCGGCCATACCTGCGTCGACACCGAGCTTCACGGCATGTGGAAGCACGAGCTGCGCTGGAACCGCACGATCCGCACCGTGGATCCGGCGGGCTATGCCGGCTCGGTCGTGACGCACGCCTTCCCGCTGGCGTTGATCGGCTCCGTCCTGCCGGGCGCGGGCACCCTGTCGCTGGCCGTCGCCGCGAGCGCGCTCGCCAGCCGCATCCTGCTCTGCCGGCAGGTCGAGCGGGCCTTCCGCCTGCCGCCGCACGCCTACTGGCTGTTGCCGATTCGCGACATCCTCTCCTTCATGAACTTCTCCTGTGCCTTCCTCTCGGGGTCGGTGACATGGAAAGGTCACGATTATCACGTGGTTGCGGACGGTACGCTGATCCCCGACGCAGACCTCGGCCGCGATGCCGGGGCTCCGACCGCCTGATCCGCCCGAACCCGACCCCATGCCCAGCATTGAGGCCTTGAACCCCATGCGCACGCTTTTCCTCCAGGCCCCCACCTTCGACGGGTTCGATGGCGGCGCGGGCTCCCGCTACCAAGCCAAGCGCGAGATCAAATCGTTCTGGTACCCGACCTGGCTCGCCCAGCCGGCCGCCCTCGTGCCGAACTCGAAGCTGATCGACGCCCCGCCGCACAACATCAAGCTGTCCGAGATCGTGGCCCAGGCCAACGATTTCGACCTCGTGGTGCTCCACACCTCGGTCCCGTCCTTCAAGTCCGACGTGAAGACGATCGAGGCACTGAAGGCCGCCAACCCGAAGCTGATCGCCGGCCTGATCGGCGCCAAGGTGGCCGTGGATGCCGCCGGCGCCATGGCCCAGGCCCCGGTGGTCGATTTCTGCGCCCGCAACGAGTTCGACTTCACGGTCAAGGAGGTCGCCGACGGCGTGCCGATGGCGCAGATCAAGGGTCTGTCCTATCGCGATGCCAATGGCACCGTGGTCCATAACGAGGACCGCGAGATCATGACCGATATGGACCAGCTGCCCTTCGTCACCAGCGTCTACAAGCGCGACCTGGAGATGGAGAAGTACTTCATCGGGTACCTGAAGCACCCCTACATCTCGTTCTACTCGGGCCGGGGCTGCAAGAGCCGCTGCACGTTCTGCCTGTGGCCGCAGACGGTCGGCGGGCACACCTACCGCACCCGCTCGGTCGCGCACGTGATCGAGGAGATCAAGTACTGCCTGAAGGAGTTCCCCCAGACCAAGGAGTTCTTCTTCGACGACGACACCTTCACCGACAACCTGCCGCGCGCCGAGGAGATCGCCCGCGAACTCGGCAAGCTCGGCGTCACGTGGTCGTGCAACGCCAAGGCGAACGTGCCGCGTGAGACCCTGAAGGTCCTCAAGGAGAACGGCCTGCGCCTCCTCCTCGTCGGCTACGAGTCCGGCAACCAGCAGATCCTTCACAACATCAAGAAGGGCATGCGCGTCGAGGTGGCCGAGAAGTTCACCCAGGATTGCCACGACCTCGGCATCGCCATCCACGGCACCTTCATCCTCGGCCTGCCGGGCGAGACGAAGGAGACGATCCAGGAGACGATCGCCTTCGCCAAGCGGATCAACCCGCACACGATCCAGGTCTCCCTGGCGGCGCCCTACCCGGGCACCTTCCTGTACAAGCAGGCGGTGGAGAACGGCTGGCTCGACATCGAGAACGCCGAGCTCGTTGATGAGAACGGCGTGCAGGTCGCCCCGCTGCACTACCCGCACTTGTCGCACACCGAGATCTTCACCTCGGTGGAGGAGTTCTACAAGAAGTTCTACTTCCGGGCTCCGAAGATCGCCTCCATCGTCAGCGAGATGGTGCGGTCTCCCGACATGATGAAGCGCCGCCTCCGCGAGGGCGTGGAGTTCTACCGCTTCCTCAAGGAGCGTCAGGGCACCGCCAAGGCCGCGTAAGTATCGGGGGTCCGGGGCCTCAGGCCCCGGCGGGGCGTGCGGGGCGGTGCCCCGCCTATCCCAGGGCTCCGCCCTGGACCCGCGAGAGGGCTCGCCCTCTCGACACCCGTTACGAGGTCATTGTGAAGCGTCTCGTCGTTACGGCTGATGATTTTGGGCTGAGCCTCGCGGTCAACGAGGCCGTCGAACAGGCGCACCGCGAGGGGATCCTCACGGCCGCCAGCCTCATGGTCTCCGCCCCCGCCGCCGCCGATGCGGTGGCGCGGGCCAAGCGTCTGCCCTCGCTGAAGGTCGGGCTGCATCTCGTGCTGGTCGAGGCGTGGCCGACGCTGCCGCCCGCCGCGCTTCCCGATCTTGCCGGGCCGGATGGCCTGCTACGGGCCGACATGGCCAAGCTCGGGCTCGATTTCGCCCGCCGTCCCGCCGCGCGACGCCAGCTCGCCGCCGAGATCGAAGCGCAGTTCGAGGCCTACCGGGCGACCGGGTTGCCCCTCGATCATGTCAACGCCCATAAGCATTTCCACGTCCACCCGCTGATCGCGGGCGCCGTGCTACGCATTGGCCGCCGCTATGGCATGCGCGCCATCCGGGTGCCCCGCGAGCCGCGCGAGATCCTGCGCCGCGCCGAGCCGGGCGCCAAACCCCACGCCGCCCTCGACAGCGCCCCCTGGGCCGCCCTGCTCGCCGTACGTGCCCGTCAGGCCGGCTTGCTGATCCCCGACCGAACCCTCGGCCTCGCGTGGTCTGGCGCCATGACGCCGCCGCGCGTGGCCGGGCTTCTCGCGCATCTGCCGGATGGTCTGACGGAGCTCTACACGCACCCGGCCACCGGAGGTGGGTTCCCTTGCGAGGCGCCGGGCTACCTCTACGCGCAGGAGCGCGATGCGCTGATCGCGCCTGCCACGCTCGCCGCGGCGCAGGCGTCCGGCGCCGTCCGGGGCGGGTTCTCGGACTTCATTCGATGATCGGCGTGAGGCGCGCCGCGAACGGATGATCCGCGAGAGCGTGATCGAGCGTCACGAGCCGCCGATCCTCTACGATGCATTGCGCCAGCAAAAGCCGGTCGAACGGGTCTCGCGTGGCGGGGAGCGGCGAGATCTCCGCGAGTGCATGCGATGCCGTGATCGGTAGCATCGTGAAACCCATCGCCGTGACCGCCTGAGGAAGAAGACCGAGATGCATGCCCGGCTCCAGTTTCCCGAGGCGGGTCTTGATCGCGATCTCCCAGAGACTGGCTGCGCTCACGCAGGCATCAATATCCGGCCGAGCCATCGCTGCAGCGACCGAAGGGGCCGTCGCTTCCAGCGTCTCCTTCAAAAGTCCTAGCAGGATATGGGTGTCGAGGAGCAGCCTCACGACCCAGGCGAGGGCCGCAGCAGAAAATCTTCGGGAAGCGGATCGTCGAAATCGTCCGCGATGAATGCGAAAGGCTTGTCGACTCCCAGCGAGCGAAGGAAGGCGGCGCCCGCCGCCAGATCGATTCGGCGCGCCGCCTGTGGGTGTGGGACGAGGTCGGCCACGGGCGCGCCATCGCGGGTGAGGACGATATGCTCGCCCCTCTCCGCGCGGGCGATGAGGTCCGCGAGGTCGAGATCCGCTTTATCGAGCGCCACCGATTCCATGATCCGGAAGGTAGGCGTCGCCAAAGTTGGCGTCCAGCCCGCCGGCTACTTCGCCGGCATCGGCTCCGCGCGGCGCTTGCCGAGGATCGGGCTTTTGCCGGCCGCGTCGCCTTCGGGGCGCTTGCGATCGGGCTGGGCCGGGGGCTCGCCCAGCGTCGCCGGGACCACGAAGAACGCGGCCAGCAGCGTGAAGAACAGCGACAGGGCCAGCAACTCACCCATGCTCGCCGTGCCCGGATGGCTCGACAGCACCAGCGAGCCGAAGGCGCTGCCCGTGGTCATCGCGGAGAAGAAGATCGCCCGCGTCAGGCTGGAAGCCAGCATGTCGGTCACGCCCGCCCGCCACGCGATCACGTAGTAGATGTGGAAGGCCACACCCACCGCGAGCATCAATGGCAGGGCGATGATGTTGGCGAAATTCAGCGGCATGCCGATGATCCGCATCGCCATCAGCGTCCACAGGGTCGCGATCACCAGCGGGCCCAGGGTCATCGCCACGTCCCACGGCTTGCGCAGGGCGACCGAGAGGATGACGAAGATCAGCACCAGCGCGGTGACGGCGGCCTGCACGAAGGCGCCGAGGATCGTGTAGCTCGACCGGGTGGTCGAGACCGGCGCGCCCGTCGCGTGCGGGGCGACCTTGAGCACTTCGTCAGCGAAGTTGCGCAAGACCTTGTCGTTGTTCGAATCTCCCTTCGGGTGAACCTCCACGCGAGCGCGGCCGTCGGCGGCAACCCAGTCGGCCTTCAACTGCGGCGGCATGTTCTCCAGGGTGATCTTTTCCGGGTGGAGCAGGTCGCGCAGGCGCGACAGCAGCGGCCCGAGATCCTTCGTCAGCGCCACGGAGGCCGCTTCGCGCTTCTGGACAGGGCCGTCCGCGAGGGTGTCGAAGGTGCCCGCGAGGTGCTTGGCCGTACCGGCGCCGGGCGTGCCAGCCTTCGCCTCGTCCGCGACGCCCTTCAGGGCGGTCGCCGCGTCCTTCAGCGCCTTCACGTTGTCGGCGTCGGTGGGCGGCGGCGGCTTGCGGGCCGGGTTGAGAACGGGATCGAGAAGCTGTGCCGTGTCAGCGACTTGCGCGAGTTTCTTATCCTGGTCCGGCGGGACGAAGGTGTTGATGCTCGTCACGAAGTCGGCGGCCGGCAGGGACTCGAGCTTCTTCGAAACCTCGGGAATCGCCGCGACGTTCGGGGCCAGCACGTCGATGACGTTGGGGCTCGTCTCGGGATTCTTGATGAGGTCGAGATAGGTGGCGATCGACTCGACCTTCGGGCTGCGCAGGTGCATCGGGTTCGAATCGAACGGCAGCGACCACAGCAGCGGCATGCCGGCAAGCGTCACCAACCCGACGGCGATCAGGATCGGCTTGCGGTTGCGGATGATCCACGGATCGACGCCGACCAGCCACTTGGTCTCGACGGCGACCTTCTCGCCCTTCGGCCGGAACACGGCGATGAGGGCCGGCAGCAGGGTCAGGGAGAAGAGGTAGGCCACGATCATGCCGACGCCGGCGATCAGGCCGAGTTCGGACACGCCCCGGAAGGCGGTCGGCAGGAAGGCAAAGAAGCCGGCGAGCAGTGACACCGCCGCCAGCGTCAGCGACCAGCCGACGCCCCGTGCGGCGGCGCGGATCGCGGCCTGCAGGGTCGGCTGTTCGTAGCGGTCGGCGCGGTAGCGCACCGAGAACTGGATGCCGAAATCGATGCCGAGCCCCACGAACAGGGCGGCGAAGGCCACGGAAATCGGGTTCAACTCCCCGACGAGCACCAGCCCCAGGGCCGCCGTCACGATCAGGCCGGCGAAGGTCGTTATGATGACGGCGATGACCAGCGGCCCCGAGCGCAGGGCGAGCCACAGGAACAGCACGATGGCGCCGACGATGATGCTGTTATTCAGCAGCGCATCTTCGGAGAGTGTTGCGAATTCCTCGTCTGCCACGGCGACGGGGCCGGTGAGGCGCATCCGCAGGCCGTTGGCGGCGTCGATCTTGAGGTCGCGGGCGACCTCGCGGATCATCTTCGTCGCCTCGTAGCCAGGCTCCAGAGCGTTGAAGTCCAGCACCGGCTGGATCATCACGAATTTCAGCTTGTCGGTGACGCGGGTCTCGCCGTTGGCGAGCAGCGTCTGCCAGGACAGGCGTGCCGGCTCGCCCTTCAGGACCTTCTGGAGCGTGGCGTCGATCTGCGCCATCGGCTTGTCGAGGTCTTGCAGCGTCGCGTCGCCCGACTTCACCCCTCGGGCGCCGAGGGTGAGCACGCGCATGATGCCGCGCAGCGATGGGTCGGCGGCGAGCGGGCCGAGCAGGCCCTGCTGCTGGGTCAACTGGTCGAGGGTCTTGTCGAGTTCGGCCTGCGGCATGAGCAGGAGGCCGTTCTTGTCGAAGAACGGGCCGCCATCGGGCCGGTAGACGGTCTCGATGAGGTTCTTGCGCTCGGAGAGGGCGCGGGTGAGCGAGGCGGCGGCCTCTTCGGTCTCCTCCGGCGTCTGCCCGTCGATGACGGCGACGATCAGGTTCGAGCGCTGCGGGAAGGCCTTCTCGAAGGCAATCTCGTCCTGCCGCCAGGGCTCCTTCGGGTCGATGAGCCGTTCCACATCGGTGTTGATCCGGAACAGGTGGGCGGCGACACCGAGGCTCGCGACTGTCATCACCGCAATGAGGGCGATGACGGTCCAGCGGAAGCGGACGGAAGACGCGACGAGACCTTCGATCACGAGTATCCTGCCAGTTCGTCCGGACCGAAGGGGGAGATCCCGCCCGTTCCGGAAACGCTTGCCGGGCCGAACGGCTCTGAGAACCGCCGGACCCGTGGTCGTCGAGGGACTACGCGCGGGGCAAGCCTGCAACCGGTGCGGAGTTCCCCCCGCGCCCGGCGCCGTCTTGCGGCGCAGTCGCTTGGCTCAGTAAAGAGGCGGGCTCAGGATTGCAACGCGAGGCGGGCCCGCGTCACCTTCCGGCCACAGGCGTGCGTTGCCGCACCGTAACCGCGACGAGGTTTGCGCAAGCGGACGGAATGGCCGTAATGCGGTCGCATTGTGCGCGTGGAAGTCGTGCACCGTCCGGGGATGAGGCCGCCGGGTTGGCAGCGACTGGCATCAGCCATGCGTCTGCCTGTGGCGCCGATGCGTCAGCCTCGGACTAATGAGTTCCTGCAAGTCCTCTACACCGTAGTTTGAGAGTCGTTCCAAGCTACGTTGCTGGAAATCGAGAACTTTCCACGCTATGCACCCCGCCTGTCCGGGGCCGACGCAACTAAGGAGCCGCAACTTGGGTATCCCCCTCCGGTACGTCGCGAAGATCGGCGGCTACATCCTCAAGCAGCATTTGACGGGTCGCAAACGCTACCCGCTCGTGATGATGATGGAGCCCCTCTTCCGCTGCAATCTGGCCTGCGCGGGCTGCGGCAAGATCGACTATCCCGAGGAGATCCTCAACAAGCGCCTGCCGGTGGACGAGGCGCTTGAATCGGTGCGCGAGTGCGGCGCCCCGGTGGTGGTGATCGCGGGTGGCGAGCCGCTTCTCCACAAGGATCTGCCGCAGATCGTCGAAGGCATCATCGCGCAGAAGAAGTTCGCGATCGTGTGCACGAACGCGCTGCTCCTCGAGAAGAAGATCAAGGAGTACAAGCCGAGCCCGTACTTCACTTGGTCGATCCATCTCGATGGCGACAAGGAGATGCACGATCAGTCGGTGTGCCAGCGCGGCGTCTACGACAAGGCCGTGGCGGCGATCGCGAAAGCCAAGGAGATGGGCTTCCGCGTCACCATCAACTGCACCTTCTTCAACAACTCGAAGCCGGAGAAGATCGCCGACTTCTTCGACAGCGTGACCCGGATGGGCATCGACGGCATCACCGTCTCCCCCGGCTACGCCTACGAGCGCGCCCCCGATCAGCAGCACTTCCTGAACCGCAAGGCGACGAAGGACCTGTTCCGCGGCGTGTTCCGGCACGGCAAGGAGAAGGGCCGCGAGAAGTGGACCTTCCAGCAGTCGGGCCTGTTCCTCGACTTCCTGGCCGGCAACCAGACCTACCATTGCACCCCGTGGGGCAACCCGACCCGCACCGTGTTCGGCTGGCAGAAGCCCTGCTACCTGCTCGGCGAGGGCTACGCGGCAACCTTCAAGGAGCTGATGGACAGCACCGATTGGGATTCCTACGGCACCGGCAACTACGAGAAGTGCGCCGACTGCATGGTCCACTCGGGCTACGAGGCCTCTTCGGTGGTCGATTCCGTCCGCAAGCCGTGGAAGCCGGTGGTGCAGATGCTGCGCGGCATCAAGACCGAGGGCGACATGGCCCCCGACGTCAGCCTCGCCAACCAGCGCCCGGCCGAGTTCGTGTTCTCGCGCAACGTCGCGCAGAAGCTGTCCGAGATCAAAGCCTCGGGCGTGGACACCAAGCAGGAAGCCCGCAAGCGCACCGCCGCCTGAGGCGCCTTGCCGAGCGAAAGAGAAGGGCCGTCGCGGTGCACCCGCGACGGCCCTTTTTTCATGCCGCTTCCGGCGGTTCGTCGTCGCCCGGCGCGGCGGGCGAGTTGAGCAGATCCTCCAACTCGTCGATGAGCCGGTCGATCTGATCCTCGGTGGCGAGCACCTTCAGCACTTCGCCGGTCTCGGCCTCGACGGCCAGCTCGATATGCGGCCCGACGCGTACCGCCAGCATCCGCGCGAGTATCTTGATGGCGCTCATCGAGTCAGGTCCTCCGCGATAAGGCCGACCGCCACGGCCGGGCCACAGGTCGAAATCCAGGTGGACGCCGCCTCCCCCGCCCGCGCGGCGAGGAGGTCGGCGAGGCCCGTGCGCGAACGCCCGAGCCGAACCGCGAGCCGGTCGCCGACGAAGGCTCCGGCGCCGCAGGTCACGAGGGGGGCGCCCGCCGGCAGGTCGGGCCGCGAGAGCAGGGTCGCCGCCGCATCGTGCAGCAGGCGCAGCTGCGACTCAGCGAAATGGCCCGCGAGGGCGGCCCAGGCCGGGGCATCGCCCTCCCCCCGGTCGCGGCCGACGATGCGGGCGAGGCGCGTCTCGCTCTCCGCCACCGACTTGCCCTTGCGGTCGCCCGTGCCCTGCTGGTCGGCTTCCGGCGGCAGGTCGCCGAGGATGCGGTAGACATCCGCCGCGTGGGCGAAGGTCTCGGTCATCAGCCGGGTGCGGCGCCCCAGGAACGGGGCATGGTCCGTCAGGCCGATGAGGGGCGTGCGCACCACGCCGGTATAGACGAGTTCGCCGGTCTCCAGCCGTTCGGCGTCGCTGTAGCCGGTGGCGGCCGGGCGCCCGCCGATCACCGGGATGAGGTCGGCGGTGGTCGAGCCGATATCCACGACGAAGGCATCGGGGGCGAGCCGTCCGACAAGGGCGGCGGTGGCGTACCAATTGGCCGAGGCGATCTCGAAGGACGCGGCGGCCGCCTCCTCCGGCGCGACGAAGCCGGCGCGGCCGGCGAAGATCCGCACCGGACCTGCGAGCCGTTCGGCGGCCCAGCCGGCGAGCGCCGCGACGCCCTCCGTCCGGTCGGCGAAGCAATCGGTGAGCTCGCCCGTCATGGTGACGGCGTGGTGCGCCTGTTGCCGTGTCCAGTCGGGCAGCGTCGCCAGGGTCGCATCGAGCGCCGTGAGGCCCTGCCACAGGGGACACGGCGCCTGCACGGCGGCCTGCACGCGCCCGTCGCGAATCAGCGAGGCCTTGACGTGGACCCCGCCGAGGTCCCACCCGACGATGGTGCTGGCAATCGACATGCGCGGATGACGAGCTTCGAGAGAGTGGGGGACGCGGCCGGGGCTCCCGGCTTCGCGGTGATTCCGGTGCTGGACCTGCGCGGGGGCCGCGTGGTCCGGGCGCGCCGGGGCGAGCGCGCCACCTATGCCCCGATCGAGACGCCCTTGGCAAAGGGATCCGACCCCGCCGCCGTGGCGTCCGGCCTGCTGCGGGCATGGCCGGCGCGGTGCCTCTACGTGGCCGATCTCGATGCCATCATCGACGGGGCCGCGCCGGACCTCGCAGCGCTGCGCGCCATCATCGCCGCCTGCCCCGGCACCAGCCTGTGGGTCGATGCCGGATTCGCGCGGGCCGATGGGGTGGAGGCGTTCCTGGCCGAGGGACTGGGACGCCCGGTGATCGGCACCGAGAGCCAGGGGGACGCCGCCCTCGTGACGGCCCTCGGCGACCGGGCGGTGCTGTCCCTCGACACGCGCGGCGGCGAGCGGATGGGGCCCGACAGCCTGCACGAGGACGCCACCCTCTGGCCCGCCGACGTCATCGCCATGACGCTGGCGAGCGTCGGCGCCGGGTCCGGTCCCGACCTCCCCGCCCTGCAAGCAATCCGCGCGCGGGCGCCGAGCCGCCGCGTCTATGCGGCGGGCGGGGTGCGGGGGCCGGAGGACCTGCGGGCGCTGGCGGCGGCGGGCATCGCGGGCGCCCTCATCGCCTCGGCCCTCCACGACGGCACCCTGCGGCGGGAGCACGCCTGAACTTCCGGCCCGGCCAAGAGGCTGCTACACCGGAGCGATTCCAGAAACCCGACCGGCACCAAAAAGACGATGGACAAGTTCACGACTCTGGAGGGCGTCGCGGCGCCCATGCGGACGATCAACGTCGATACCGACCGGATCATCCCGGCCAAGTATCTCAAGACGATCAAGCGCACCGGCCTCGGCAAGAGCCTGTTCGCGGAGATGCGCTACCGCGAGGACGGCTCCGAGAACCCGGACTTCATCCTGAACCAGCCCGCCTACCGCCAGTCCAAGATCCTCGTGGTCGGCGACAACTTCGGCTGTGGCTCGTCCCGCGAGCACGCGCCCTGGGCGCTGGCCGATTTCGGCATCCGCTGCGTGATCTCCACGAGCTTCGCCGACATCTTCTTCAACAACTGCGCGAAGAACGGCATCCTGGCGATCCGCGTCGCGCCGGAGGATCTGGAGAAGCTGTTCGAGGATGCCGAGCGCGGCGCCAACGCCACGCTGACGGTCGACCTCGAAACCCAGACGATCCGTGGCCCCGATGGCGGCACCCTGCATTTCGACATCGAGCCCGGCCGGAAGCACAACCTGCTGAACGGGCTGGACGAGATCGGGACGACGCTGGAGCGAGGCTCAACCATCGACGCCTACGAGCAGAAGCTCGCCGCGCGTGAATGGGCCTGAGGCCTCGGGCGACAGGGGGTGACGGGCGTTCCGTCACCCTTCGTTAACCCTCATGCCGCCTGAATCCGCGCCCAGATTCCGCCTGCCGACATGAGGGTTCCCGCCATGCCGAAGCCGACCAACGGACAGGGGCTCGCCGTGGCGCTGAGCCTTCTCGCCGGCCTCTCGGCGGCGCCGGCCCGCGCCGATTTCGACGGGTGTCTCGCGGGCCTGCGCGCCCAGGCCTCCGCCGCCGGCTTCTCGGGCCGGGCGTTCGAGGCCGCCACCGCCGGCATCACCTACGACGACAAGGTGATCGAGCTCTCGCAGGCCCAGCCCGAGTTCAAGACGCCGATCTGGGATTACATGGCCGCCCTCGTGGACGACGAGCGGGTCGAGGATGGGCGCGCCGCCATGCGCCAGCACGCCGACGCCCTCGCCCGCGCCGAGGCCCGCTACGGCGTGGACCGCTACACCATCGCCGCCGTGTGGGGCGTGGAATCGAACTTCGGCAAGAACCTCGGCAAGATGCCGCTGGTGCAGTCGCTCGCCACCCTCGCCTGCTCCGGCAACCGCCGCCGGGACTTCTTCCGGGGCGAGCTGATGGCCACCCTGAAAATCATCGACCGGGGTGACATCGCGCCGGAGCGGCTGACCGGCTCCTGGGCCGGGGCCTTCGGCCAGACCCAGTTCATGCCGACCACCTACCAGCGCCTCGCCGTCGACGGCGACGGGGACGGGCGCCGCGACGTGGTCGATTCGGTGGCGGATGCCGTCGCCTCGACGGCGAACTTCCTGCACGTCGCCAAGTGGCAGAACGGGCAGCCCTGGGGCTATGAGGTGCGCCTGCCCGCGGGCTTCAACGTGCCCGCCGCCGGCCGGAAGAACAAGAAGCCGGTCTCGCACTGGGCGTCGCTCGGCGTCACCCGCGTCGACGGGCGCCCCCTCTCGGGCGAGGGCGCGGCGGGCATCATCGCCCCGGCCGGTGCCGGCGGCCCGGCCTTCCTCGTGACCCGGAACTTCGACGCGATCTATTCCTACAACGCCGCCGAATCCTACGGCCTCGCCATCGCCGTCCTGTCCGACCGCCTGCGTGGGCGGCCGGGGGTGCAGGTAGCGTGGCCGACCGACGATCCGCCGCTGTCGCGGGCCGAGCGCCGCGACCTGCAGGTGCGCCTCACCAGCATGGGCTACGATGTCGGCGAGCCGGACGGGAAGGTCGGCCAGAAGACCCGCGACGCGATCAAGGACATCGAGCGCAAGCTCGGCATGCCGGCGACCGGCCGTCCCGGCGGCAAGGTGCTCGAAGCCCTGCGCCGCTGAGAC
Organism: Methylobacterium sp. J-067; assembly: GCF_022829465.1. Taxonomy (GTDB): domain Bacteria; phylum Pseudomonadota; class Alphaproteobacteria; order Rhizobiales; family Beijerinckiaceae; genus Methylobacterium; species Methylobacterium litchii. Next base: position 15,416 of record NZ_JAKSXZ010000123.1, on the reverse strand, counting down.
GGCGCCGGCCCCACGAAAAAGCCCGCCTCGGCCAAGCCGGGCGGGCTATTTTGTGTCGGCCTTGGCGCCGAAGACTTACTCGGCGGCGGCGGGAGCCGAGGCCGGAGCGCCCTTGGCGGGCTTCGCGGCGCGGTCGCTGCGCTCGACGATACGGGCCGACTTCCCGCGACGGTCACGCAGGTAGTACAGCTTGGCGCGACGCACCTTACCGCGACGGACCACCTTGATCGAATCGATCATCGGGGAGTGGACCGGGAAGACGCGCTCGACGCCCTCGCCGTAGGAGATCTTGCGGACGGTGAAGCTCTCGTTGAGGCCGCCGCCGGAACGGGCGATGCAGACGCCCTCGTAGGCCTGGACGCGGGTCCGCTCGCCTTCCTTCACGCGAACGTTGACGATGACCGTGTCGCCCGGCTCGAAATCGGGAATGGTCTTGGCGAGGCGCGCGACTTCCTCGCGCTCCAGCTGCTCGATGATGTTCATGATAATGCTCCAGCCGTTGCGCCCAACCGCCCCGAGGGTGGCGAGCACCAGGATTTCGGCGATCCTGTTGTGAGTTGGCCGGGCTCCTACACCAGCGCGCGTCGCTTGTCGACCGTCTGGTGTTCGGCTTCACGGCCGCCAGAGCGGCTTCAGGATCTCGTCGCGGATGACGAACGGATCGAGACCCACTTCCCGGATCTGATCCGGGTCAAGGCAGGCGAGGGCGCGCCGGTTCTGGAGGCGGCGCAGCCACAGGCTCGGCCATGCGATGCCGTCCTTCGGCGGCGTCAGCGAGACCGGGCGGGCGGAGATCACGAAGTGCGCGGACATGATGACTGATCCGATGGTGAGGAAGCAGTCCGGCCGGGATTGCATGCTCCGATGTGCCCCGCTAATTGCATCGGATCAATCGGAACATTGTGCTCGGAGCAATTATGCCGTCGACGGACTTCCGGGGTGTTGCCGATGAGGTCGCCGCCGACATGGCGGCGGGTAGGCTCCGGCCGGGCGACCGGTTGCCTCCTCAGCGGGAGTTCGCCTACGCGCGGGGCATCGCGGTCTCGACCGCGAGCCGCGTCTATGCCGAACTGGCGCGCCGGGGGCTGGTGATCGGAGAGGTCGGGCGCGGGACTTATGTCCGCTCGGACCTCGGCACGTCGCGGGCGGTCCCCCCCGAGCCGCCGCCCAGCGCGGTCGACCTGCAGCGAACCATGACGTACCTGCCCGAGCAGGAAGCGGTTCTCGCCGAGACGCTGGCCAAGCTCGGACGCAGCGGCGCAATCGAGGCGGCGCTCCAGCAGCATGGCCCCACCGGCACGCCACATGCGCAGGCGGTGGCGGCGTCGTTCCTCGCGGCGGAGGGCTACGCGCCGGCGCCGGCCGACATCCGCTTCGCGGGCAATGGCCGGCAAGGTATCGCCGCCGCCCTGGCGGCCCTCGCCTCGCCGGGCGAGCGGGTCGGGTGCGAGCCGCTTACCTACCCGGTAGTGAAGGGAATCGCATCGCGCCTCGGGATCGCCCTCATCCCCCTCGCCATGGATGACGAAGGCCTGTGCCCGGACGCCGTCTTACAGACGCACCGTGTCACGCCGTTGAGCGGCCTCTACCTTCAGCCGAGCTTGCAGAACCCCCTCGGCACGACGATGGGCGCGCAGCGCCGGGCGGCTCTCGCTGCCGTCCTGCGGAGAACCGGCATCGTCGCCATCGAGGACGCCGTTTATGGCTTCCTCGCCGATACGAAGCCGCTGGCGGCGCTCGCGCCGGAGAACGTGATCCTGATCGACAGCCTCTCGAAGCGGGTGGCGCCGGGGCTGACGATCGGAATGCTCGTGGCCCCTCCGGGATTGGGCGAGCGGCTCGGTGTGTCCCTGCGCCAGGGGGGCTGGTCGGCGACCGGCTTCTCCCTCGCGGCAGGCGTCCACTGGATGAGCGGCGGCGACGCCGAACGTCTCGCCGCCATCAAGCGCAAGGACGCCGCGGAGCGGCAGGCCATCGCGCGACGGGTGCTGGCCGATCTTGAGATCGTCGGGGATCCCCGCGCCTATCACCTGTGGTTTCGGCTGCCCGACCAGTGGCGCGCGGAGGCCTACACGAACGCCGCGTTCCGGCGCGGCATGGCGATCATCCCTGCCTCGGCCTTCGCGGTGACGCCGGGCCATGCGCAGAACGCGGTTCGGATCGCCCTCGCCTCGCCGAGCCGCGACGACCTCGCCAGGGCTCTCGGGCAGCTTCGCACCCTCGCCTTGGCGGGTGACGAGCAGATCATCGAGTAGGGCGATCGGATCCGCGCCCGTCAGACCTCGTTGGCGGCGGCTTCGATGCGGTCCATGTCCTCGTCGGAGAGGCCGAAATGGTGGCCGATCTCGTGGACCAGCACATGGGTGATGAGGTCGCCCAGCGACTCGTCGTGCTCGGCCCAGTAATCGAGGATCGGCCGGCGGTAGAGCCACACGGCGTTCGGCATCCGCCCCGTCTCGACTTCGCCGGACTGCGCGAGCCCGACGCCCCGGAACAGGCCGAGGATGTCGAACTCGCTCTCGCAGTTCATCTCGTCGAGCGTCTGCTCGTCGGGGAAATCCTCGACATGGATCGTCACGCCCGCGCAGCGGGTGCGGAAGGCCAGCGGCAGGGCGGCGAAGGCGTCGTGCGCCAGGGCCTCGATCTCGGCGAGGTCCGGCGCCCGCAGTCCCGCGAGGCCGCTCATGCCGTGCCGACCACCGGCTGCACGCAGGTGGTGAGGAAGCCCGCGAGGTCGTCGGTGATGTGGTCGATATGCGGCTCCTGCACCGCCTCCTGCTCGAACGCCTCGCGATAGGGGTCGACGATCCGGGGCACCACGAGCACCGTCGCCATGCCGAGGTCGTGTGGCACGGCGAGGTTGCGGGCGATGTCCTCGAACAAGGCCGAGCGCGTCGGCTCGACGCCATGCGCCTTCAGGAAGCGCTCGTAGGTGACGCGCTCGGGCTTCGGTACGAAGTCGGCCGCCGCGATGTCGAACACGTCCTCGAAATGGTCGAGGATGCCGAGCTTGGCCGCGACGTTCTCCGCGTGGCGGCGGGAGCCGTTGGTGAGAATCAGCTTGCGGCCGGGCAGCTTCTCGATCGCCGCGCCGAGGGGGGCGTCGAGCTTGATCGTGGAGTGGTCGATGTCGTGGGCGAAGTCGAGGAAGTCGTGCGGGTCCACGCCCTCCTCGACCATCAGCGCCTTCAGGGTCGTCCCGTAGCGGTGGTAGAAGTACTTCTGCAGGGCCCGCGCCGAGATGGCGTCGAGCCCGTAGAGGCGCATCACGTAGAGGGTGATGCGCTCGTCCACCTGCGGCCAGACCCGCGCGTCGCTCGGATAGAGCGTGTTGTCGAGATCGAACACCCAGGTGTCGACATCGCCGAAGCCCCGGGCGCCCGGGGCGGTGAAGTGGTCTTGCGTCGGCTGATACAAGGAATCCGTCGCAGGAAAGAGGGGCGGCCTGAGGCCGGGCGACGACAATGCGCGGAGACGGCCGAGGTTGCTAGCCCCGCCGAATCAGCGTTCCGGCGCCGTAATTCGTGAAAAGCTCCAGCAGAACCGCGTGGTTCACCTTCCCGTCGAGGATGACCACAGCCTCCACGCCCCGGTCGAGGGCGTACATGCAGGTTTCGATCTTCGGGATCATGCCGCCGGTGATGGTGCCGTCCGCGATGAGGCGGCGGCAATCCTCGACGGTGAGTTCGGGAATGAGCTTCTTGTCCTTGTCGAGCACGCCCGGCACGTCGGTCAGGAGCAGCAGGCGCTTGGCCCGCAGCGCACCGGCGATGGCACCCGCGAAGGTGTCGGCGTTGACGTTGTAGGTCTGCCCGTCGGCGCCGTAGGCCACGGGGGCCAGGACCGGGATCAGCTCCGCCTTCAGCACCGCGTCGAGGACGCCGCGCTCGACATGCTCGGGCTCGCCGACGAGGCCGAGGTCGAGCACCTGCTCCTCGTTGCTCTCGGGATCGCGGAACGTCTTCATGGCGCGCTTGGCGCGGACCATGTTGCCGTCCTTGCCGCACAGGCCGATGGCCCGGCCGCCCTGCCCCGAGATCCAGCCGACGATCTGCTTATTGATGGAGCCGGCGAGCACCATCTCCACCACCTCGACGGTGGCGGCATCGGTGACGCGCAGGCCGCCCCGGAATTCGGACTGGATGCCCAGCCGGTCGAGCATCCGGCCGATCTGCGGCCCGCCGCCATGGACCACGAGGGGCTTCAGGCCGGACTGTTCGAGGAGGACCACGTCCTGCGCGAAGGTCTGCGCCGCCTCCGCATCGCCCATCGCGTGGCCGCCGTACTTGATGAGCACGATCTCCTGATCGTAGCGCTGCATGTGCGGCAGCGCCTGGGCGAGGATCTCGGCGCGCACGTGCACGTTCGGCAGTTCGGTCATCGCGGTCCTTTGCCAGCTTTCCCACCCGGGTTCGGCGGGGGCTCGGGTCTCAGGGCGGTGTGCTTCTACAGGACTTGTCCGGGCCGTTGAAGCCGCGATCGGCGCGTGGCGAGCATTCCGGCGCTGTCAAAAAACCGTCGTGATTTCGCGGTGTTGCTGCGTGGCTACAGATCGGGCCGCGCGAAGGCGGCCCGGTTGCGCCGACGCCGTCTGCGGCACATGCTGCGATGCGGCACGCCGCCCGGTCGGCTGCCGGGAGATTGGCATGCGTATCGCGATGATCGGGGCGGGGTATGTCGGACTGGTATCCGGCGCCTGTCTCGCGGATTTCGGCCACGACGTCGTCTGCATCGACCGCGATCCGGCCAAGATCGCCGCCCTCGAACAGGGCCGGATGCCGATCTACGAGCCGGGGCTCGAATCCCTCGTTGCCGACAACGTGCGTCAGGGCCGGCTCTCGTTCCGCACGGAACTGCGCGAGGCGGTGGCCGGCGCCGACGCCGTGTTCATCGCGGTGGGCACGCCCTCCCGCCGGGGCGACGGCTTCGCGGACCTGTCCTTCGTCCACGACGCGGCACGCGAGATCGCCGGGGCCCTGTCGGGCTACACGGTGGTCGTGACCAAATCGACTGTGCCGGTGGGCACGGGCGACGAGGTGGAGCGTATCATTCGCGAGACGGTCCCGCAGGCCGAGTTCGCCGTGGTGTCGAACCCGGAATTCCTGCGCGAGGGCGCCGCCATCGGCGACTTCAAGCGCCCCGACCGGATCGTCGTCGGCACAGAGGATCCCCGCGCCGAGGCGGTGATGCGGGAGGTCTACCGCCCGCTCTACCTGAACGCCTCGCCGATCCTCGTGACGGGACGCCGCACGGCCGAACTCACCAAGTACGCGGCCAACGCGTTCCTGGCGGCCAAGATCACCTTCATCAACGAGATGGCCGACCTGTGCGAGGCGGTCGGCGCCGACGTGCAGCAGGTGGCGCGCGGCATCGGCCTCGATGGCCGCATCGGCACGAAGTTCCTCCATGCCGGGCCGGGCTATGGCGGCTCGTGCTTCCCCAAGGACACGCTGGCCTTGGCCAAGACGGCGCAGGACCACGGGATGCCCCTGCGCATCGTGGAGACGGTGGTCGCCGTCAACGACCAGCGCAAGCGCGCGATGGCGCGCAAGGTGATCCGCGCCTGCGGCGGTTCGGTGCGCGGCAAGACCATCGCCCTCCTCGGCCTCACCTTCAAGCCGGATACGGACGACATGCGCGAGGCGCCCTCGCTCGCCATCGCCGCCGGGCTCCAGGACGGCGGGGCCAAGGTGCGGGCCTACGATCCCGAGGGGATCGAGCAGGCGCGCCCGCTCCTGCCGGCCGTCTCCTTCGCGGAAGATGCCTATTCCTGTGCAGAAGGGGCCGACGCGGTGGTGATCGTCACCGAGTGGAACGCCTTCCGCGCCCTCGATCTCAAGCGTCTTCATATGGCGATGCGCACGCCGGTTCTGGTCGATCTGCGCAACATCTACGACCCCGCTATCGCAGCGCAGCATGGATTTGCCTATCAGGGCGTCGGCCGTAGCGCCGGGACGGCCTCGACATCCGAAGCTTGAGTGAATCGCACCGTCGAACGACGGGGCGATACTGGCGATGACCGTGGGCCGGCGCGGCCGTGATTTGCCGCGCGTCAACGGATAGACTGTCGCAGCACAATGCTTCCAAGCAGAGCAGTAGCGGGTTCGGATGATGAATCAATCATCACGGTAGCGCTGCCCTGGATTCGAAATTGGCTTTTATGCGGCAGCGATTGTGGATAGCGCTGATGAATACATGTCACATCGCGGCGCAATTTCTCTCTAGGTGGAAGTCCTATCCCGGCGCGAGGTTGGACACCGCATTGACGCCATACTAAGGGACCAGATGGTCCTCACTCGTCGAGAGCCGAGCCACCTTACCTTCACGAGCGCCCGCGAACCGAACGTGACACAACGCACAGATATCGCGATCGTCGGACGCGCCTGCCGACTCCCCGGGGCGCCGAGCGTCGAGGGCCTGTGGCAGCTGCTTTCGGAGGGCCGCTGCGCGGTCACCACCCTGCCCCCGGACCGCTTCTCCCTCGAACGGTTTCTGCATCCTCGCGCCCATGAGCGCGGCAAGAGCTACACCTTCGCGGCGGGCGCGCTCGAGGACGTCTGGTCGTTCGATCCCACCGTGTTCGGCATCTCCCCCCGCGAGGCCGAGCAGATGGACCCGCAGCAGCGGATGCTGCTGGAGCTGACCTGGGAAGCCCTGGAAGATGCCGGGCTGCGGCCCTCGGCCGTCGCGGGCAGCCAGATCGGCGTGTTCGTCGGTGCCTCGTCGCTGGATCACGGCAATCTGCGCATCATGGATGCGCCCTCGGGCGACGCCTACACCGCCACCGGCAACACGCTCTCGATTCTCTCGAACCGTATCTCCTACATCTACGACCTGAAGGGTCCGAGCTTCACCGTCGACACGGCCTGCTCGTCCTCCCTCGTCGCCTTCGACAACGCCGTCCAGGCGATTCGCTCCGGCCGGATCGACACCGCCATCGTGGCGGGCGTGAACGTGCTGGCGAGCCCGTTCAACTTCATCTGCTTCTCCGCCGCGCAGATGCTCTCGCGCACCGGCCTGTGCCAGGCGTTCTCCAAGAACGCGGACGGCTACGTGCGCTCCGAGGGCGGCGTGGTGCTGGTCCTTCGCTCGGCCGAGGCGGCGCGCCGCGCCGGCTCCACCGTGCGCGCGGTCGTGGCTGCCTCCGGCGTGAACTCCGACGGTCGCACCACCGGCATCTCCCTGCCCTCCGGCTACGCCCAGGCGGCGCTGCTGGAGCAGGTCTATCGCGAGGCCGAAATCGCCGTCGATGACCTCGCCTTCATGGAGGCGCACGGCACCGGCACGCCGGTCGGCGACCCCATCGAGGCGTCGGCCATCGGCACCAAGCTCGGCAAGGGGCGCGGCATCCCGCTGCCCATTGGCTCGATCAAGACCAATATCGGCCACACCGAGCCGGTCTCGGGTCTCGCCGGCCTGATGAAGGCGACGCTCGCCCTCGAACACAATCTCGTGCCGCCCTCGCTGCACGCCGCCGAACTGAACCCCGAAATTCCCTTCGGCGACCTGAACCTGCACGTCGTGCGGCAGGCGCTGCCGATCACCCGTGGCAGCCGCCAGCGCTTCGCGGGCGTGAACTCCTTCGGATTCGGCGGCACCAACGCCCACGTCGTCATCACCGACGCCGACCCGGTCCCAGCCGTGTCGGCCGAGGCGTCCCGCGCGCCGCAGGTGCTGATGATCTCGGCGCAGAGCCGCGCCGCCCTCAACGAGTTGGCCCTCGATTACGCCGAGCGCTTCGAGGCCGAGCCGGAGGCCGTGACCGAAGTCGCCGCCGCCATCGCGCATCGCCGCGAGCGGATGCCCGCGCGCCTCGCCGTCTCGCTGGATGGCCCGGCCGACGTGGCCTCGGCCCTGCGCGCCGTGGGCGAGGGCGAGGATTCCGAGGTGGCCCACACGGGCACCGCCGTGGACCGCGCCGCCGAGGTGGCCTTCGTCTATTCCGGCAACGGCAGCCAGTGGGCCGGCATGGGCCGCGAGGCCTACGAACTGAACGCGGTCTTCCGCGAGGCCTTCGACAAGATCGACACGCTGTTCCAGGCCTACGCCGACTGGTCGCTCAAGGACGCCCTCTACGCCGACGACCTCGACGAGCGGCTCGTCTTGACCAGCGTCTCGCAGCCGCTGATCTTCGCCATCGAGAGCGCCTCGACCACCTCCCTGCGCGCCAAGGGCCTCGTGCCGGCCTACGTGCTCGGCCACAGCGTGGGCGAGATCGCGGCGGCGGAAGCGGCCGGGATCCTCACCCTCGAGGATGCGGTCAAGGTCATCTACTACCGCAGCCACCATCAGGAGACGACGCACGGCCAGGGCACCATGGCGGTGCTTTTGATGCCGGTGGAAGAAGTCCCGGCCTTCCTCAAGGACTTCCCGAGCCTCGACCTCGCGGCGACCAACAGCCCGAAGGCCGTGACGGTGGCCGGGCCGGTGGCGGACATCGACGCCGCGCTCAAGGCGCTGTCGCGCAAGCGCCGCCGGGGCCGGAAGCTCGACCTCGCCTACGCCTTCCACGGCAGGCTGATGGACCCGACCGAGAAGCCGCTGCTGCGCGACCTCGCCGGCCTGCGCCCGCAGGCGGGCACCACGGCGATGATGTCCACCGTGACCGGCGCGAGGCTCGACGGCTCGACCGTCGGCCCGACCTACTGGTGGCGCAACATCCGCGAGCCGGTGCGCTTCAGCGACGCCGTGCAGGAGGCGACCCGCCAGGGCGCCCGCGTGTTCGTGGAAGTCGGCCCCCGCGCGACCCTCATGTCGCATGTCGGCGACGCGGTGGAGCCGCTCGGCATCGAGATCGCCACCGTCGGCGTCATGCACCGCAAGGCGTCCGGCAGCGACCCCATCGCCAAGGCAGTGAACGCGGCCCTCGTGCTCGGCGCCGCCGTCGATGACGACAAGCTGTTCGGCTCCGCGCCGCGCGGCGACGTGCGCCTGCCGACCTACCCCTGGCAGCGCCGCCCCTTCCGCCTGAACGACACGACCGAGAGCGTCGGTGCCCTGAGCCCCCGCCCCTACCACCCGCTGATCGGCTCGCGCGCCGAGGCGGATGGCCTAGAATGGCACGGCTACGTCGATCCCGAGACGCTGCCCGAGTTGGAAGATCACCGCGTCGAGGGGCAGGTCATCATGCCCGGCGCGGGCTTCGTGGAAATGGCCCTCGCGGCCGCCCAGACCGCGCTGCGCGACGATTCCGTGGTGCTCTCCGAGTTCGAGATCGTCGCGCCGATGATCTTCGCGGAGGACGCCCTGCGCGAGGTGACGGTGCGTCTCGCCGGCTCCGGCAACGGCATCCAGGTGCTGAGCCGCCCGCGCCTGACCCAGACGCCCTGGCAGCTCCACGCCCAGGCGAAGATCGTCGAGGGTGAGTTCTCGCCGCCGCGCAAGCCGGACCTCGACGGGTTCGACTTCGACACGGCGGGCGATCACGTCCTCTCCGGCGAGGCCCTGTACGGCCGCGCCGAGGCGGCGGGTCTCGGCTTTGGCCCGAGCTTCCGGCAGGTCGCCATGGCGGCGCGCCTCGACGAGGCGACGATCGTCGCCGACCTGAAGCCCGCCGAGGCTGATTCGCGCTTCGCCCTCGTGCCCTCGCGGCTCGACGCCTGCTTCCACGGTCTGATCCTGCTCTTCGCCGACCTCCTCGGAGACGGCGCGGGCAAGGCCTACATCCCCGTGCGCTTCGGCGAGATCCGCCTCGTGCGGCCGGGCGCCGTCATCGCGCGGTCGGTGATCCGCACCCGCCGCGCCAACGAGCGCTCGATCCTCGCCGACTTCACCCTGCTCGACGCGGAGGGCGAGGTCATCGCCACGATCCGCGAGGGCCGGTTCCAGGCCCTGCGCACCAAGGGCGGCGACGAGCTCGCGGCCTACGCGATCACCCAGCGGGCGGAACTCGCCACCGAGCCGACGGCGATCCCGATGGAGCGTCGCCCGAGCGTCGCGGCGCGCCTGCGCCCGCTGACGCAGCCGGTGAAGGGTTCGGCCGACGCCAGCCTGTCGCCGGGGCACCTGCTCCTCGAAGGCTGGGCGACCTCGCTCGCCTTCCGCCTCGCCAAGGGTTTGGCGGAGCAATCCGGTCAGGTGGCCCTGAGCGATCCCCGCCTGCCGGCGGCGCTGCGGCCCTGGCTCGTCAACGCCCTCTACGCCCTCGAAAGCAGCGGCCTCGCCGAGCACGAGACCGACGCGTGGCGTCTCAATGACGGCTCGGCCCTGCCCGCGCCCGACGAGATCATGCGCTGGATCGCGGCGGATCATCCCGACCTCTCGGCCGAACTGGTCCTGATCGCGGATGTCGGCGCCACGGTGGACCGCATTCTGGCGAATGACGTCACCGACCTGCCGAACCTGCCGCAGAGCGCGGTGGATGCCTTCATCCTGCGCTCGGCCACGTCCCGCCATTCGGCCAACGCCCTGGCGAGCCTGTTCGACGGCGCCCTCGGGCATCTTCCAAAGGAGCGGGCGCTGCGGGTGCTGCAGGTGGGCTACGGCCCGCTCTCGGCCCAGGCCGCCGCCTTCGCCACCTCGGCCGAAGCGCGCTTCACCATTTTCGAGACCGACCGGCGGCTCGCCGAGCGGGCGCGTCTCTCCTTCGGCCGCGCCGCGACTTTGATCGAGTCGGCCGACGAACTCACGGCCGGCGGGTTCGACCTGATCATCGGCGCCGGCAGCCTCCACCGGGGCGAGCGCGGCCTCATCGGCAACCTCTCGACGGCCCTGGCGACGGGCGGCCTGATGGTCGCCGTGGAGCCCGGCATCTCCCTGTTCCGCGACCTCGTCTTCGGGCTCACCCCCGATTGGTTCGAGGACGGGATGGGCGGCCTGCCCGTGGGCCGGCTCGACGATGTCGGCGGCTGGCAGCGCATCCTGAGCGCGGCGGGCCTCGTTTCGGTCTCCGTCGATCGTGCGATCTCCGGCAACGGCGACGACCTGCTTCTCGTGGCCGAGGCACCGGCCCGGCCGGTCCCGGCCGCCGCGCAGAGCTTCGCCTTCATCATCGGCTCGGACGACGATTTCGCCGCCGAGACCGCCTCCTCCCTCGCGACGCTGCTCGTCGCGGGCGGCGTCCATGTCTCGATCATCCTCGATTCCGAGACCTCGCTGATGGAGCTGGAGAAGGAGACGCCGGACACGGTGGTCTTCCTGGCCGGCGCCTTCATGCGCGGCGGCGAGGCGGCCGAGCGCCTGCGCGACCGTTGCCTGAGCCTGAAGCGCTGCGTCGAGCATCTCGGCGCCCGCCAGACCTGCCTTTGGGTCGTGTCGCCCGGCGCCACCCGTGATCGCGGCGGCCAGGCCACGAACGTCGAATCCGGCGTCTGGGCGTTCACCCGCACCCTGGCGAACGAGGTGCCGAACCTCGACATCCGCCGCATCGATCTCTCGCCCGAGATGTCCTCGAAGCGCGCCTCCGAGCGCCTGCGCGACCTCATCCTCTCCGGCACGCCGGAGACGGAGATCGTGCTGGACGACGAGAGCACGCAGGTCGTGCGCTTCCATGCCGGTCGGCCGCGCCACCGCGACCCGGCCGACACCGTCCCCGCCCCGGCCGCGCGGCTGGAGCGCAGCAACACGGGCGGCCTCAACGAGATGGTCTGGGGTCCGGCCGAGCGCGTCGCGCCCGGTCGCGGCGAACTCGAGATCGCCGTCGAGGCGACCGGCCTCAACTTCCGCGACGTTCTCTGGGCGCTTTCGATGCTCCCGGAAGAAATCCTGGAGGACGGCTTCGCCGGCCCGCGCCTGGGTCTCGAATGCGCCGGCCGCGTCACGGCGGTCGGGCCGGGGGTGAAGGGCTTCAAGGTGGGCGACGCCGTCGTCGCCTTCGCCCAATCCGGCTTCTCCACGCATATCGTGGTGCCCGACCTCGTCGTCGCGCCGATGCCGCAGGGCGTCGATCCGATGGCGGCGGCGACGGTGCCGGTGGCCTTCCTCACCGCCTACTACGCCCTCGTCTCCTGCGCCCGGATGCGGCGCGGGGAGTGGGTGCTGGTCCATGGCGGCGCGGGCGGCGTCGGCCTCGCCGCGCTTCAGATCGCCAAGCTCAAGGGCGCTCGCGTCATCGCGACGGCGGGCTCGCGCGAGAAGCGCGCCCTGGTGAAGGCGCTCGGCGCCGAGCACGTCCTCGATTCCCGCTCGCTCGCCTTCGTGGACGACGTACGGGCGATCACGGGCGAGGGCGTAGACATCGTGCTGAACAGCCTGTTCGGCGAGGCGATGGAGCGCTCCCTCAACGCGCTCCGGCCCTTCGGGCGCTTCGTGGAGTTGGGCAAGCGCGACTACGTCGCCAACACCCATATCGGCCTGCGGCCGTTCCGCCGGAACCTCAGCTATTTCGGCGTCGACCTCGATCAGGTGATCCAGCACCAGGGCGACGACGGCGCGCGGATGTTCCGCGAGGTGATGGCGCTGTTCAACGACGGCGGCCTGAAGCCCCTGCCCTATCAGCCCTTCACGGCGGCCGAGACCTCGGACGCGTTCCGGCTGATGCAGCAATCCGGGCATATCGGGAAGATCGTGATCAGCCCGCCCAAGGCCGGCACGGTCCTCAAGGATGTGGCCAAGCCCTTCACCGTCTCGGGCGAGGGCGTGCACCTCGTCACCGGCGGTCTCGGCGGCTTCGGCCTGGAGGCGGCGCGCTGGCTCGCGGATCGCGGCGCCCGGCACATCGTCCTCTCCGGCCGCAAGGGCGCGACGACCGACGAAGCCAAGGCCCTGCTCGCCGAGCTGACCGGACGCGGCGTGAAGGTCGAGGTCAAGGCGGTCGACATCACCAGCCGCTCGGCGGTGGACCGGATGCTCGCCGAGATCGAGCGCGGCGGCGCCAAGCTCGCGGGCGTGATCCACGCGGCGGCGGTCCTGCAGGACGGTCTGATCGCCAACATCGACGTCTCGGCGCTCGACGCGGTGATCGGCCCGAAGGTGATCGGCGCCCAGCACCTCGACGCGGCCACCCGCGACCGGCCGCTCGACTACTTCGTGCTGTTCTCTTCGGCCACGACCTTCATCGGCAATCCGGGCCAGGGCTCCTATGTCGCCGCCAACGGCTTCATGGAAGGCCTCGCCCGCCAGCGCCGCCGCCGGGGCCTTCCGGCTCTGGCCGTCGCCTGGGGTGCCATCGGCGACGTGGGCATGCTCGCGCGCAACAAGGCCGTGATGGAGACCCTGGCCGGTCGCGTCGGCGTGACGCCGATGGAAGCCCGCCGCTGCCTCGACCTGATGGCCGACGCCCTGTCGAACCAGGGCACCGCCCCGGACGAGGCGGTGATCGCCATCGCGGCGATGCATTGGGGCAAGGCGCGCGAGCGGCTCGCCACCATGCGCTCGCCGAGCTACGCCGAACTCGGGTCCGACCAGCAGGCGGAGGCCGGCGCGGTCCAGACGATCAACATCGCCTCGCTGCTCAAGGGCTCCGACATCGACACGGTGCGCAAGACCGTGTCGGACGCGATCGTGGACGACATCGCCCGCATCCTGCGCCTGCCGAAGGACGACATCAGCCGCGTGCGCCAGCTCTCGGAGATCGGCCTCGACTCGCTGATGGGCGTGGAACTCGGTGCGAGCCTTCAGGAGCGGTTCGGCCTCGAGTCACCGCCTGCGGGGCTTTCGGCGGGCATGACCGTCAACGAGCTGTCGGATTCCTTAATTCAGGCGGTTTCCGCGCCCATGGACGACACGGCGGGCGTCGCGATGAGCCTCATGGCCAAGCATATCGGCGGTGAGGTGAGTGCGAGCGTCATGGCCCCTCTGCGCGACCTGATCGAGGCGCGCGAGAACGAGAGCAAAGAGACCCAGCGATGACGCAATCTGCGCGGCCCGACGGTGGGCGTGCGGCCCTGGCCGGCTTCGTGACGAACCGCCTCGGGCGTGCGACCCCCCGGCCCGCCCAGGCCAAGGCGCCTGAGGCATCGCGCGTGAGCGCGGCCCAGAACTTCGAGAACCTGCCGGGCTACCGGGAGCTTAAGCTCCAGCGCTCGGCGGCCGAACTGATCGGCCTCGGCAACCCGTTCTTCCGCGTCCACGACGCCAAGGCCGGCGCCACGACGCGGATCGACCAGAAGACCTTCACGAACTTCTCGTCCTACGATTATCTCGGGCTGAACGGGCACCCGAAGGTCAGCGGCGCCGCCCGCGAGGCCATCGAGGCCTACGGCACCTCGGCCTCCGCGAGCCGCGTGGTGGCGGGGGAGCGTCCGGGCCATATCAGCCTGGAACAGGCGCTCGCTGCCCATTACCGCACCGAGGGCTGCGTGGTGATGGTGAGCGGGCACGCCACCAACGTCACGACCATCGGCGCCCTGCTGGAAGCCGGCGACGTGGTGTTCCACGATGCCCTCTCGCACAACAGTATCGTCACGGGCGTGCAGCTCTCGGGGGCGCAGCGCCGCTCCTTCGCCCACAACGACCTCGACGCGCTGGAGAACGTGCTCCAGGCGACGCGCCACGAGCACCGCCGGGCGCTGATCGTGATCGAGGGCCTTTACAGCATGGACGGCGACGCGCCGGACCTCGCCGGCTTCGTCGCCCTGAAGAAGCGCTACGATGCGTGGCTGATGGTGGACGAGGCCCACGGCCTCGGCGTCACCGGCCGCACGGGCGCGGGCCTGTTTGAGCATTGCGGTGTCGACCCGAAGGAGGTCGACATCTGGATGGGCACCCTGTCGAAGACCCTCTCGGGCTGCGGCGGCTACATCTGCGGCCCCATCGCGCTCATCGAGTACCTGAAGCATTCGGCCGGTGGCTTCGTCTACAGCGTGGGCATGTCGCCGCCGATCGCGGCGGCCGCCGAGGCCGCGCTCGAGGTGATGCAGGCCGAGCCGGAGCGCGTCGAGCGTCTTCGCCGCAACGGAAACCTGTTCCTCGCCACCGCGCGCAAGCTCGGCCTCGATACGGGGACCAGCCTCGGCCTCGCGGTGATCCCGGTTATCGTGGGCGATTCCCTCAAGGCGGTGACGCTGTCCGACCGGCTGTTCAAGCGCGGCATCAACGTGCAGCCGATCATCCACCCGGCGGTGCCGGAGCGCGGCTCTCGCCTGCGCTTCTTCCTGACTTCCGAGCACACGCCGGAGCAGATCACGGACACGGTCAACGCCGTCGCCGAGGAGATGGCCGCCATCGACAAGGGCGGCTCGCTGATCGAGCAGCTTCTCGCCAAGCGCTGAGGCGCTTTCGACCTGACGAAAAAGGGGCGCGGACCGTGAGGTCCGCGCCCCTTTTTCGTGGCCGGTTGGGCTACTTCGCGTAGGTGTACACGGCGGCCGCCGAGGCGACGGGGCCGGTGACGCTGGAGAAGACGCCCAGCACCTTCTGGATCTCGGTGAACGGCGCGTTCGAGACGTAGATCAGGTCGCGGTTGCGCATCCGGAACGCCTGCGCCGTGAACAGGCTGTTGGGGTCGCGCATGTCGATCCGGTACACCACCGGCACCA
>NZ_JAKSXZ010000053.1 GCF_022829465.1 Methylobacterium sp. J-067 | reverse complement strand
CTCTACACCCGGAAAGAGATGCGGGCGCGCCGGCAAGTTCTTCTCCGGCTGGCCATATTCAAACAGGTAGCCAAGAGCCGCGTTATTTATCGGTTTCTCGCCCTTTTCGCCGGGGTGCATACTCTCGGCGGGAATGCCAATCAGGACGCGCTTCTCTACAGCGCGCAGAAACTCGCGCGATAACGGGTCGAGCGTCTTTGTCGGCTTCTTATGGATGCGGGTTCGCATCGGCATAGCGTCATCTCCATAGCGCCCCCGGCACGAGCGCGCCGGGGGCCTTGGTTTGGGAATTGCCGGAGGATGGAGCACCCCGCTTCCCTGTCGCGGTTACTGACGCCACTCACGACTAGGCGTCTCGCGGTATGGTCATCCCACGAGGCCGGAGAGGTGCGCGCCTACCATCACCGCGCACTCAACCCGGTTTTCAGAGAGCGAGCGGGGCCGGAACCGGCCGCACCATGTCGCTCTGCAAAGCCTCCGGCGGATCGGGCGGGATAAGCCGCGCGTCCGCATCGTGCGTGAGGGCGGCAATGTATTCGCCCCACGCCTCCCGCATCTGCCGAGACGCCGCGCTTTCCAGCCCCACGACACGCGGCGCCATCACCATCCCACCGGCAAGGCGTGCCGTCGCGGTGTGATGCACGGCACCCGCCATGGCCTGCGGCCCGAAGTGCAACCCGATCTGGCCAATGCCAGCGGCCAGGGCGTCGGCTTCCGCGCGCAGCGCCTCGACGCGCCGCGCCATCACCTCCGCGTCGCGCATCGCCACCCGGTGAACGGCCTGTTGCACCCGCATGATGGCGGTCGCTCTGGCCGCACGGGCCGCGCCCTCGGTGCTTGCGAGCGATCCGGCGGCGCGCTCGATGGCGACGGCGCGAGCCTCCAACGCGGCCTGTTTTGCGGCGGCAGGGCCGGCTTCCCGCGACGAGGGCTCCGCCCCCTCCCCGCCGCTCGCGACCCACGCGGCATAGCGTGAAGCAAGGTCAGCGCCGATCCGCTCCACTTCGGCCGTCGCGCTATCGGCTTCCCGTCGCGCGTTGCCGGCCGCCTCGTTGCCCCGCACGAGCGCCGAGTCCGCATGTCGGTGCGCTTCGTCGGCCGCGTCGCGTTCCGCGATGGCCTGCCGCAGCGCGTCGCGCAGTTCGCCCTCGTTGGAGATGTCGCTCTCGTTCGGGACGGGACGCAGGACCGGAGCATTCTGCCGGCGCCGCTCATCCAATCGGGCGCGTCGCTCGGCCAGTTGCTCAGGGGTCGCAACCTCGCCATCACTGACTAGCTCGCGGACGCCTTCGCGCCCCATGCGGTCAAGATAGGCCATCAGTGCGCCCTCCGGCCGGATTGCAGAAAGGCGCGGGTGCGCGTGGCCTGTTCGTGGGTCGCCATTGCTTGAGCCACGCCAGCCCGCGCCGCAGCCGCAAAGGCGGCCCGGCGGGCGGCTCGGCGGGCCTCGCGGTCGTTGGTGTGCGCCGGGTGGACATGGCCGTGTCCGCCGCAGCTACAGGGCGCGTCGCCGCAATCCTTGGTATAGGCGCGCACCCCGTTGACGATCACGTCCGTGACGATGGCGTCGCTGAACGTCATGCGAGCCACCGCTGGGCCTTGGGTTTCGATGAGACGCTTCACAGCGTTTCGATCAGTGGTCATGGCGTTGGGTTCACCTATCCGAGTTTGATGGTGACGCCCGCGACAGCGGACGCATTTAGGATTGCGGTTGCAACCACGCTGGCCGAAGCAATACCGGATGAATTATCGGGGAAGTCGGCGACGTAGCGCTGATCCGCACCCTGCGTGAGGTACAGGCCGAGATGCGTACCGGGGGCGCCAGGAACGCCGCGTGCCCGTTCACGGACGAGCGCCAATGGCATATCGTTCAAGGTGCCGTAGGTGCGAACGGTGTCGATCATGTTTTCAGCCTCCTAGCCGGCCAAACGTGCGTAGAGTTCGAGGATTGATGGCTTGGATGAGAGCAGCAGAGACCCCGCCACCGCATTCGCCACATCGTCATGGGCGCCAGGGGCGTGATCGATGCTGTCCCGACCGCCGCGAGCCGTGCGACGCTCCAGAGTGATGAGCTGCCCCGTCAGCACCGGCACATCGAGCAGATCCACCTCACCCGAATTCAAGCGCGGCAGCAGGTCCGTGTAAATCTGGCTCTTGGTCTTCTCGGACGGCTCATAGGTGATGCCGTGGCGCTGGAAGCTCTCGCGAGGCCATTCACCGCCGTAACGATCACCGACAACCTTGCCGAGGCTGTAGCGCTTCAGCAGGTCCGAGAACTCGGCCACCACCGTCTCGGGGCTGAACGGCGCCTTGCGCTCTCGAACAGCATCGAGAACAGCGCACCCATCTTCTTGATGGCTGATCGCCAACGTCATCGAGTCCGACGCGCCACCGCTCGGGTCGGTAAAGCCGTAGTAGGCCAGACCGGGCAGAGGAGCCCGTTCAACGACACCACGCGGGATCGCGGCCTCAACCACTTCTCGGGAGACGAAGGTCTCGACGTCCGAGCGGAACTCCGCAAGGTATTCGGCCGACGCGCTCGGGAGGTCCCGCTCCAACGCCTCATCGATCACCCGCTGCGGGACGCTAGGGTTCATCGTGCGGGTCGCGGCACGCCACACCAGCGCGGGAGCATCGTCCTTGCCGTGATAGCGCTGGAAGGCGTCGTAGAGGGCGCCCCGCCGGGCGTAGGGGCTGCTGGCGCACAGCATCATCCCGTTCGGGATCGTCGCCATCGCAGGACGTAGCGCGTCCAAAATCTCGTAGTCGGGGCTCGTCGAGGTGTCGGAGGGCCAGAACGCCAGTTCGTCGCAAAGCGCGGCAGCCAGAGTGCGCCCGCGAACGGCACGATAGGACGAGGTGCCGACCTCGATGGTGACGCGGTTCGTGAGGTCGAATTCGTCGGCCGTCTCGCGCTCAACCATGCGGGCCAACATCGGCACTTCGGTCAGCAGGCCACGAATGTATCGGAAGATCGTCCGGGCCTGCCGGCGGTCCGTGGCGATGATCAGGATGGTCGCCCGCTCACCGGGGGCGAGATGCTGGCGGTAGTCGCGGAAGCAGGCAAGGAAGACAGCGATGAGGGCCAGCATGAAGCTCTTACCGGCTCGGCGCCCACAGATGAGCCACGCCTCGGCGCAGGCAGTCTCAGGAGCCTCAGAGCGGGCCGTACAGGCGCGATAAGTAGCAGCCTCGGCCTTGGACAACGGCAGGCCGAACAGGGCGCCCACGAACGCCTTCCACGCGGCCCAGGTGTCCGCATCCTTAAACCAGGGCCCGAATAGCTTCGGGTCGGACATGGCCTGTAGGAGGTTCATGCCGCCGGTCTCGCGTCGATGTAGTCGCGCAGGTCGGGCGTGACGTCGCGGGGGCGACGGCGCAGGCCGATGGCCTCAAGCAACCGACGCAAATTTCCGCTCGTCCGCGAGTAGAGGTCCAGGGCCTCGGCGTCGGCCTCGCCGTCGTTGGCGAAGCGCTCCTCCATCCGCTCCAACTCGACGGTGAGGGTGGCGACCCGGCGGACGATGGAGCGCTCGGCAGCAGACACCGCAGCATCACCGCCGAGGTCGGAAATGTGCAGTTCCATGAGGTCGCGCATGCGGCGGGCCCACGTCGAGCGGCCGTCCACGTTCGCGAGCAGTGCCGTCCCGTTCGTGACGCGACTGCGATGGACTTGCTTACCCGGCGCTATGATCAAGCTATCCGCCACCGTTCCACCAGACTTATCGGACATCTGTTGGACAAAGATAGTACGCCGTCTGCGCTAAGTCATTGTATGTGTTTGTCTATCACAGAACAGAGACGAACATTCTTTCGCCTTGCTAAAGCGACTACGGGCTGCCGCAGAAATTCTTGGCCCAAAAACCAGATCCGTCGAGCGCGAATATCTTTCCCGCAAAGCCCCTCTCAAAACACCGGACAAACCGGACAAAACGGACAAATGTCCCGGATGTCCGCGTGTCCGTTTCCGGACGGACAGGACAAGGACACTAGGGAGTGTCCTGTCTGTCCGGTCTCGGATGTCCGGTCAGTCCGTGTCCGGTTTCAGCCAGAGGTGGTCGATGCCTCCGAGCGCGACCGAGCCGATTAGGCTGCGGCCAAGGCAAGTATCGACGGCACGCTTGAATGCCTTTCGTTTAGCTTCGGCGCGTTTGGCATCGTCGTCGCCATCTGCCGGGTAAATGTCGCTGAAGCCGGCACGAACGGTTTGCAGGGGGACGGCGCGAACCTCACCCTGATCGGCTCCGTGAGGCCAAGCGCGGATACCGTGGTCGGCGAGGCTGGCAAGCAGCGCCTCCCTGAAAACCTTCAGCGAGGTTGGCCACCGCTCTTTGGCTGCCGCAACTGCCGCTGCCGAGGTGCGATCTGTCTGCCAATTGACAATGCAGGTCGTGATCGGCTCGCGGTCGTAGGTCTCGCCAACGGTCACGACGTCCAGAGAGTAGGGTATCTCGTAGCCACAGCGCCCGCCGCGAACCTTGCGGATCGCCATGCGGGTGTTG
>NZ_JAKSXZ010000097.1 GCF_022829465.1 Methylobacterium sp. J-067 | reverse complement strand
CGCCGAGATGAACGCCGCCTGGGACGCCTGGGTGTCGAAGGAGAACCCACCGACCCGCGCCACCGTCGAGGCGAAGCTCGCCGCGCCGGAATACCTCGTCGAGATCGTCGTCGTCGCCGCGCGGGCGGCCTGAACGTGGCGCTCCGTCTTCCGAGGCGGGGGCGGCTCGCCGCCCTCGGCGCCTGCCTCGCGGCGTCGCTCGGCACCGCCCTGTTCGCCGGCGCCGCGCGTCCGGCGAACGAGAAGGTCGTCAACATCTACAATTGGTCGGACTATATCGACCCGCAGGTGCTCGATGCCTTCACCCGGGAGACGGGCATCAAGGTCGTCTACGACACCTACGACAACAACGAGATCCTGGAGACGCGGCTGCTCGCCGGCCGCTCGGGCTACGACATCGTCGTGCCGTCGGGGCCCTATCTCCAGCGCCTGATCCGGGCCGGCGCCTTCCGGCCCCTCGAAAAGGCGAAGCTGAAGAACCTCGGCAACCTCTGGCCGGACATCATGAGCCGGCTCGCGGGCTACGACCCCGGTAACGTCTACGCCATCGACTACATGTGGGGCACCACCGGCATCGGCTACAACGTCGCCCTGGTCCGCGAGAAGCTCGGGCCGAACGTGCCGGTCAATTCGTGGGGCGTCGTGCTCAACCCGTCCTCGGCCGCCAAGCTGAAGGAATGCGGGCTGATGATGCTCGATAGCCCCGAGGACCTGATCCCAAGCATGCTGCCGTTCTTCGGCGCCAAGGCCGACAGCAAGCGCTGGGACGACATGACCCTCGTCACCGACGCCCTCTACAAGGTGCGCGGCAGCGTGCGGAAATTCCACTCGTCCGAATACATCCAGGCGCTGGCCAACGGCGACATCTGCATGGCCGTCGGCTATTCGGGGGACGTGCTGCAGGCCAAGAAGCGGGCGGACGAGGCCAACAACGGCGTCGAGGTCGCCTACGTGGTCCCCAAGGAGGGATCGCTGATGTGGTTCGATTCCTTCGCCATCCCGAAGGACGCGCCGCACCCGGACGAGGCCCTGGCCTTCCTCGACTACATGATGCGGCCGGAGGTGGCGGCGGCCAACACGAACTTCGTGTCCTACGCCAGCGGCAACCTCGCGGCGAAGGCCCATGTGAAGCCGGAGATCCTGAACAATCCCGGCATCTACCCGGACGAGGCGACGATGCAGCGCCTCTCGGTGAACACGGCCTGGGACGAGCGCACCCAGCGCTTCGTCACGCGGCTCTGGACGCGCGTCCGCACGGGGCGCTGAACCGAAGCGCCCTCCCGTGATCCTGGGATCACGGGAGGGCCGCGGGACTAGTGCTTGAGGTCGTCCGGCACCTTGCCGCCGTTCTCGGCGAGCTTCTGCATCACCTGCTTGTGAAGCCAGATGTTCATGGAGGCAGAGTCCTCCTTGTCGCCGGTGTAGTGCAGTTCGTCGGCGAGCTGCTTGCGCGACGCGAGGCCCGAATCGAGGTCGAGGAGCTTCATCAGGTCCACGATCGAGTGGCGCCAATCGAGCTTCTGCGGGTTCTTCTCCGCCATGCCGGTGAGGACGGCTTCGACATCCACCGGATCGCCGCTGCTGCCACCTGCGCTACCCGTGGGAGCGGGCGTGCTGGTCTGGCCGGAGCTCGATGTCGTGGAGGAGGGGGCCGCCTCTGCCTGTCCGCCACCGAACGGGTGGAGGATCTTGCTGACGATGTTGCCGAGAAGGCTCATGGGTCTACTCCGTCCTACGCCGCGACCGTCGTGGCGCGATGCACCGACAACATGTCGCATCGATGTGACGTTCCACTGGCGGCTGCCTCAGCGGGAAATACGTAGGCTGACCCCGAGGAGGCACAGGCCGACGATCAGGCAGATCCCGCTCCAGCGCTCGAGGAAACCGGCGCGCGAGGGATCCCGAACCGACAGCGCAGCGAGAATCACGCCGCTCAGAAGGCTTCCGAGACAGATCACGATCAAGAGAGCTTCTATTGCGAGACTCGATGACAGGCCGCATCCATAATCGCAGAAGCGCATCGTGCGAAGATACGTTCGGCTAAGTCACGTATTTATACGCAATATTCGAGATGGTGAGATGAATCCGATCACAGATTGTTGAGGTCAATACTCGACCGCTGGTTGTTACGCCTGCCAACCCAAAGTGTGATCGCTTCCAGCGCCTGAGACAGGCAAATGGACGGAGCGCCCAGTACAAATCTGCTTTATGTTTGTCCCTGATCGTGGAGCGATCGCTGAGTGACGCGCTCCGGCACCGGGCCTGCTTACGGCCACGGTTGCGGGCTCGGAGCAATCCTTGCGCACGACCTGGTTGTGCCGTCATTGTATGATGGATGCATCATTCGCCCGCCCGCGCGGGAGGCGGGGTTTAACTGCGCAGGTTGCGCCAGGGAAGCGTTGACACGGCGCCACCCCCCCACCATAAGGGCGGCGCGGGACGGCCCCAGGCGGGCCTTACCGACCTTGGGGGAATGTCCCGAGCGGCAAAGGGGGCGGACTGTAAATCCGCTGCGTAAGCTTCGTAGGTTCGAGTCCTACTTCCCCCACCAAGATCCTCACCCACACCATCAGCGCGATTTCGCCAGGGCGGCCTCGATGCGGGCCGCGGCGGCGGCGGAATAGCCCTTGCCTTCGAGCGTCTGGCCCGCCTGTGCGACGCCCGACAGGCTGCGCGGCGCCCGGCCGGTGAGGTGGCGCGCCCGCAGGGCGTGGGAATCCCGGTGGCTCGCATGGGTGACGGCGATGGCGAGCGCGTCCGCCGCGTCGGCCACGCGGAACTCCGCCTTCGGCAGTAGGAAGCGCACCATCGCCTGGATCTGCGCCTTGTCGGCATGGCCGGAGCCCGCCACCGTCTTCTTGATGAGGTTGGCGGCGTATTCGAACACCGGGTGCCCGGCCAGCGCCGGCACGAGCAACGCTACTGCACGGGCATGGCCGAGCTTCAGGGTCGCCTGCGCATCCTTGTTCACGAAGGTCTCCTCCACGGCGACTTCGTCGGGCTGGAGCGTCTGGCAGATCCGGGTCAGCCCCTCGAACAGCTCGCGCAGGCGCAGCGCCAGCGGCAGCTCGCCATCGGAGGTGATGACGCCGCAATCGTGGTAGGTCAGGCTGGTCCCTCGGGCGGTGATCAGGCCCCAGCCGGTTCGGCGCAGGCCCGGATCGATCCCGAGGATACGGACCGGAGCGTTTGTGCCGGTTGTCATGGCGGTGCTCATCATGCTCGCTCGGGGGCTCGTGAGCCCGATTTCAGGACGCAGGCCGGCTGCCCCACCCGTACCGTGAAGCCGGGCCTCTCACCAGACGAGGACGAGGATGCGCCACGACACACCGATCAGCCGCTTCCCGGTGCCGTCGCTGGCGGAGATGCCGGCCGACCTGCGGCAGCGTATCGAGCAGGTGCAGGAGAAGGCGGGCTTCGTGCCCAACATCTTCCTGGCGCTCGCCCACAGGCCGGAGGAGTTCCGCGCCTTCTTCGCCTATCACGACGCGCTGATGGACCGGCCCGGTGGCCTCACCAAGGCGGAACGGGAGATGATCGTGGTGGCGACGAGCGCCGCGAACCACTGCCTCTATTGCGTCGTCGCCCACGGGGCGATCCTGCGGATCCGCGCGAAGGATCCGCTGCTGGCCGACGAGATCGCCACCAACTACGCCAAGGCCGCCATCACGTGGCGCCAGAAGGCGATGCTCGACTTCGCCGTGAAGCTCGCCCTCGATCCGGGCGCGGTCGGCGCGGAGGACCACGCGATCCTGGAGGAGCAGAGCTTCTCGCAGGACGACATCTGGGACATCGCCGCGATCACCGGCTTGTTCGCCCTGTCGAACCGCCTCGCCAGCGCCACGGACCTACGGCCGAACGCCGAGTTCTTCGGGATGGGCCGGGCGTGAGCGCCCCTACCGGCCGCGCCCGTACAGGATGATCCCGGCGCCGAGCAGACACAACGTAGCGCCGAGCCCGTCGCGCAGGTCCGGGCGCTCGCCCTCCACGAACCACATCCAAATCAGCGACGCGGCGATGTAGACGCCGCCATAGGCCGCGAAGGCGCGGCCCGCCGCCTCGCTCTCGACGAGGGTCAGCAGGCCGGCGAAGGTCATGAGCGATGCGACGCCCGGGACCGCCCACCACGCGGAAAGGCTGAGCCGCAGCCACATCCAAAAGGCGTAGCACCCCGCGATCTCGGCGAGCGCCGCGCAGCAATATACAATGTTGCTCACGAGATAGTATTTCTGGCGCTTCTAGGAGGATATAGAATCGTCGGACGGGCGACTTGCCAAACAAATCCCATTTCATGCATCTTTGCCGGAACCATTGCGAACGAAGGGGTGGGTCTCGTGGAGATCAGGCGGATCGGTACGCGGCCCTGCAAGGAAGGCCCGGCGGAGTGGTTCACGGGCAGCGTCACCATCGATCCCTTGTTCGGCCCGACGGATTCCTCCCGCGCCGGTGGGGCCTGGGTCACGTTCCAGCCCGGCGCGCGGACGGCCTGGCACACCCATCCGCTCGGACAGGCGCTGATTGTGACCGATGGCACCGGATGGGTGCAAACGCTCGGCGGCCCGGTAGAGGAGGTCCAGGCCGGGGACGTGGTGTGGTTTGCTCCCGACGAGAAGCATTGGCATGGGGCGAGCGCCACGTCGTCCATGAGCCACATCGCCGTGCAGGAAGCCTTCTACGGCTCGCCGGTCGTCTGGCTCGAACAGGTCTCGGACAACGATTACACCCGCTGAAGCGGTGCGTTAACGCCGTCGCGCTCTGATGGGGGCATGCCCCCATCGTCCGCTTCCGACGCTTCCGCCGAAATCCTTCTCCCGCCGGGGGACGGCCCGCTGCGGGCGGCCGTCGCGGGCTGGACCGATGCCCTCGCCCGCGAGCGGCGGATGTCGGCCAACACGGTCGAGGCCTATGACCGCGACCTGCGGCAGTTCCTTGTCCATCTCGAAAGCCGGCGCGGCGCGCCCACCATCGCGACGCTCATCGACCTGAAGGTGCGGGACATCCGCGCCTTCATGGCGGCCCGGCGGGCGGACGACATCTCCGGTCGCTCGCTGATGCGGATGCTCGCCGGCCTGCGCTCCTTCGGGCGATACCTGGAGCGCGAGGGCCACGGCGCGATCTCGGCGCTGGGCGGGGTGCGCTCGCCCAAGGTGCCCCGGCGCCTGCCGCGTCCGCTGCCGGTGAACGCGGCGGTGGCGCTGACCGATGTCGGCATCCGCGCGGGGGAGGACCGCGAGCCCTGGATCTTTGCCCGCGACGCGGCGGTGCTCGCCCTCCTCTACGGGGCAGGCCTGCGCATCTCAGAGGCGCTCGGCCTGCGCCGCGCCGATGCCCCCGTGCCGGGGGTCGATCAGGTGACGGTGCTCGGCAAGGGTGGCAAGGAGCGGATGGTGCCGGTGCTGCCGGTGGTCGCGGAGGCGGTCTCGGCCTATCTCGCCGCCTGCCCGTTCCCGCTGCCGCCGGAGGGGCCTCTCTTCGTCGGTGCCCGGGGCGGGCCGCTCTCGCCCCGGATCATCCAATACGCGGTGGCGCGGCTGCGCGGCGCCCTCGGGCTGCCCGACGAGGCGACGCCGCATGCGCTCCGCCATTCCTTCGCGACCCACCTCCTCGCCCGGCAGGGCGAATTGCGGGCGATCCAGGAACTGCTCGGCCACGCCTCGCTCTCGACGACGCAGCTCTACACGCAGGTCGATGCCGCCCGGCTGATGAGCGCCTACGAGGCGGCCCATCCCCGGGCGCGGATGCGCGCCTGACCCCTTAGACGTGGATGGCGCGCTTGTTCACTGCGAGCGCGGCTTCCTTCACCGCCTCGGTGAGGGTCGGGTGGGCGTGGCAGGTGCGGGCGATGTCCTCGGAGGAGGCGCCGAATTCCATGGCCACCGCCACCTCGGCGATGAGGTTGCCCGCATCCGCGCCGACGATGTGCACGCCGAGCACGCGGTCCGACTGCGCGTCGGCCAGCACCTTCACGAACCCGTCCGTGGTGCCGTTCGCCTTCGCGCGGCCGTTGGCGGTGAAGGGGAACTTGCCCGCGTTGTAGGCGATGCCGTCCTTCTTCAACTCTTCCTCGGTGCGGCCAACCGAGGCCACTTCGGGGAAGGTGTAGACGACGTTCGGGATCACCGCGTAATTCACGTGGCCCGACTGGCCCGCCAGGATCTCGGCCACGGCGACACCCTCGTCCTCGGCCTTGTGGGCGAGCATCGGCCCGGCGATCACGTCGCCGATGGCGTAGATGCCGGTGACGTTGGTCGCGAAATGCGAGTCGACGTGGATGCGGCCCTTGTCGTCCCTCTGGACGCCGGCATTCTCCAGCCCCAGGCCCTCGGTGTAGGGCACGCGGCCGATGCAGACGAGCACCACGTCCGCCTGCAGGGACTCGGCCTCGCCGCCGGCGGCGGGCTGCACCGTGACGGCCGCGCCCTTCTTGCCGACCTCGACGCCCGTGACCTTCGTGGAGAGCTTGAACTCCATCCCCTGCTTGCCGAGGATGCGCTGGAACTGCTTGCCGACCTCGCCGTCCATCCCCGGCAGGATCCGGTCGAGGTATTCGACCACCGTCACCTCGGCGCCAAGGCGCCGCCAGACCGAGCCGAGTTCCAGGCCGATGACGCCCGCGCCGATGACGAGGAGCTTCTTCGGCACGCGGTCGAGCTCCAGGGCGCCGGTCGAGGAGACGACGACCTTCTCGTCCACGGTGATGCCGGGTAGGTTCGCTACGTCCGAGCCCGTGGCGATGACGATGTTCTTCGTCTCCAGCATCTGGTTGCCGCCGTCCTCGGACAGCACCTCGACGCGGCCCGCCCCGGCGATGCGGCCGGTGCCGTGGAAGGTCTCGACCTTGTTCTTCTTCAGCAGGAACTCGACGCCCTTGGTGTTGCCCGCGACGCCCTCGGCCTTGAAGCTCATCATCTTCTTCAGGTCGAGCTTCGGCGTGCCGACATCGATGCCGAGGTCGCCAAAATGCTTGTTCGCCTCCTCGAAGGCCTCAGAGGCGTGGAGCAGCGCCTTCGACGGGATGCAACCGATGTTGAGGCAGGTGCCGCCGTGGGTCGCGCGTTTCTCGACGACGGCCGTCCGCAGACCGAGTTGCGCCGCGCGGATCGCGCAGACGTAACCGCCGGGGCCGGTGCCGATGACGACGAGATCGTAGGACATGATCGTTCGTTTCCTTCTCCGGCTTGAGGGGCCGGACGGGTTGTTCCGTAAGGCGATGGGACGTCAGCGGCCGCCGGAGACGAGGATGTTGGCGCCGGTCGTGTAGGCGGCTTCCTCGGACAGGAGCCACACGATGGGAGCCGCCACCTCTTCCGCCGTGCCGGCCCGGCCCATCGGCTGGTCCGGCCCCAGCCGCGCGACCCTGTCGGGCTGCCCGCCGCTGGCGTGGATCTCCGTGTCGATGATGCCCGGTGACACCGCGTTGACACGGATGCCCTCCGCCGCGACCTCGCGGGCGAGGCCGGTGGTGAAGGTGTCGATGGCGCCCTTCGAGGCGGCGTAGTCCACGTACTGGCCGGGGCCGCCGAGGCGGGCCGCGACCGAGGACAGGTTGACGATGCCGCCGCCCTGCCCGCCGTGTTTCGTGGACATCCGCCGTACCGCCTCGCGGGCGCAGAGGAAGCTGCCAACGATGTTCGTCGTCATCATCCGCTGAAGCCGCGCGGCGCTCATTTCATCGACGCGGCCGGCGACATCGACCACGCCCGCGTTGTTGACGAGCGCCTTCAACGTCCCGAGTCGGTCGGCGGCCTCGAACAGGGCGAGCACGTCGGCCTCGACGCCGACGTCGCTGCGGACGGCCACGGCCTTCCCGCCCTTGGCGGTGATCGCATCGACCACCGCCTGGGCCGCCCCCGCATCGGAGACGTAGCTCAGGCAGACCGCGTAGCCGCGATCCGCCAGCATCAGCGCCACGGAGCGGCCGATGCCGCGGCTGCCGCCCGTGACGACGGCGACGGGGGTGGTTTGTCCGCTCACGTCTCCGCTCCTCATGGGTTCAATGGGATCCTCAGAGATCCAGCACGAGCCGGGCCGGATCCTCCAGGGCTTCCTTCACGCGCACGAGGAAGGTGACGGCCTCCTTGCCGTCCACGATGCGGTGATCGTAGGACAGGGCGAGGTACATCATCGGCCGCGCCTCGATCTTGCCGGCGCGGACCACCGGGCGCTCCTCGATCCGGTGCATCCCGAGGATGCCCGATTGCGGGGCGTTGAGGATCGGCGTCGACATCAGCGAGCCGTAGATGCCGCCGTTGGTGATGGTGAAGGTGCCGCCCTGCATGTCCTCAATGGAGAGCTTGCCGTCGCGGGCCTTCTTGCCGAAGCCGGAGATCTTCTTCTCGATGCCGGCGATGGACAGGTCGTCCGCGTCGCGCACAACCGGCACGACGAGGCCCTTATCGGTCCCGACCGCGATGCCGATGTGGTAGTAGTTCTTGTAGACGAGGTCCTGCCCGTCGATCTCGGCGTTCACCGCCGGCACATCCTTGAGGGCGCCGATCACCGCCTTTGTGAAGAAGCCC
Source organism: Methylobacterium sp. J-067 (assembly GCF_022829465.1). Lineage (GTDB taxonomy): Bacteria > Pseudomonadota > Alphaproteobacteria > Rhizobiales > Beijerinckiaceae > Methylobacterium > Methylobacterium litchii. The sequence goes on along the minus strand of NZ_JAKSXZ010000097.1, from coordinate 249,212 downwards.
ATGAAGCCGAGCTTCGTGCCGTGCTTCTTCTCGAAGATATCCTTGTACTGGCTGCGCATCGCCATCACGGCGGACATGTCGACGTCGTTGAAAGTCGTCAGCATCGCCGCCGTGTCCTGCGCGTCCTTCAGGCGGCGCGCGATGGTCTGGCGGAGCTTCGTCATGCGCACGCGCTCCTCGCGGGAGGCGTCGTCCGGGGCGGACGGGGCGCGCGGCATGCTCGGGCGGGCTTCCTTGGCCGGGGCCGGGCTGCTCGGCCCCTTGGCGATGGCGCCGAGCATGTCGCCCTTGGTCACGCGGCCGTCCTTGCCGGAGCCGTTGACGCCGGACGGATCGACGCCGGACTCGCGGGCGAGCTTGGCGACGGCCGGGCCGTTGTCGCCCACCGGGCGCTGCTGGGCCGGGGCGCCCGCGTCGTGGTTGCCGTAGCCGGCGCCACCTTCGGGGGCCTTCGCCTCGGCGGGCTTCGGCTCCTCGCTGCGGCTCTCGGCCTTCGTCTCGGCGGTCTGCTTCGGGGCTTCCTTGGCAGCGGCCTTCGGCTCTGGCTTCTTGGGCGCGCCCGAACCCTCGACGATGGAGCCGAGGATCGCGCCCGGCTCGACGGTCTCGCCGTCCTTGACGAGGATTTCGCCGAGTTCACCCGCCGCCGGGGCGTTGACCTCGAGGGTGACCTTGTCGGTCTCGAGTTCCACCAAGGGCTCGTCGGCCGCCACCGCATCGCCGGGCTTCTTGAACCAGCGGCCGATCGTGGCCTCGCTCACGGATTCCCCAAGGGTCGGGACGAGGATGTCGGTTGCCATGGTCTCGCTCTGTCAGGTCGGCGGGTCAGCCAAGCGACCCAGGATCGGTCCGGCGGTCGCGGGGCGCGACCGCCGACATTTCGAGAAATCAGACGGCCAGCGCCTCGTTGAGGAACGCCTGCAACTGCGCCTGGTGCTTCGACATCAGGCCCACCGCCGTGGAGGCCGAGGCCGGGCGGCCGACGTAGCGAGCGCGCGACACGGGGGAGTTGGCCTGGCCCAGCACCCATTCGAGATAGGGCTCGACGAAGGACCACGCGCCCATGTTCTTGGGCTCTTCCTGGCACCACACCACGTCCGCGTTGCGGAAGCGGGCCATCTCGTTGGCCAGCGCCTTCAGCGGGAACGGGTAGAGCTGTTCCACGCGCATCAGGTAGACGTCCGTGATGCCCCGCTTCTCGCGCTCTTCCAGCAGGTCGTAGTAGACCTTGCCCGAGCACAGCACGACGCGGCGGATCTTGTCGTCGCGGACCAGCTTGTACTCGCTGCCCTCGCTCTCCGCCTCGTCCCAGAGGACGCGGTGGAAGGTCGAGCCCTCGGCGATGTCGCTGAGCGTCGACACGGCGCGCTTGTGGCGCAGCAGCGACTTCGGCGTCATCAGGATGAGCGGCTTGCGGAAGTCGCGCTTCAGCTGCCGGCGCAGGATGTGGAAGTAGTTCGCGGGCGTCGTGCAGTTGGCGACCTGGATGTTGTCCTCGGCGCAGGCCTGGAGATACCGCTCCAGGCGGGCCGAGGAGTGCTCGGGCCCCTGCCCCTCGTAGCCGTGCGGCAGCAGCAGCACGAGGCCCGACATGCGCAGCCACTTGCGCTCGCCCGACGCGATGAACTGGTCGAACACCACCTGCGCGCCGTTGGCGAAGTCGCCGAACTGCGCTTCCCACAGGACGAGGGCGTTCGGCTCGGCCAGCGAATAGCCGTACTCGAAGCCGAGCACCGCCTCTTCCGAGAGCATCGAGTTGATGATCTCGATCTGCGCTTGCCCGTCTCGGATGTTGTTGAGCGGCGTGAAGCGCTGCTCGTTCTCCTGGTCGATCACCACCGCGTGGCGCTGGGAGAAGGTGCCGCGCTCGACATCCTGGCCGGACAGCCGGACCCGGTTGCCGTCGAGGAGCGTCGCGCCGAAGGCCAGGGCCTCGGCCGTCGCCCAGTCGATGCCGGCGCCGGTCTCGACCGCCTTGGCGCGGTTGTCCATGAAGCGCTGGATCGTGCGGTGCAGATGGAAACCGGGGGGCGCCTGCGTGATCTTGCGGGCGATCTCCTGGATCGTCTCGGCCGGCACGGCGGTGCGGCCCCGGCGCGGATCGTCCACGTCCTCGTGGACGGCCTTCATGTTCGACCAGCGCCCGTCGAGCCAGTCCGCCTTGTTGGCCTTGTAGTTCGTGGCGATCTCGAACTCGCTGTCGAGCATCGACCGGAACTCGGCCTTGCGGGCGTCCAGCGCCTCCTGCGAGAGGGTGGCGTTGTCCACGAGCTTGCGGCCGTAGGTCTCCAGCACGGTCGGATGCTTGCGGATCCGCTGGTACATCTTCGGCTGGGTGAAGGCCGGCTCGTCACCCTCGTTGTGCCCGAAGCGGCGGTAGCACAGCATGTCGATGACAACCGGCTTGCCGAACTTCTGACGGTACTCGACCGCGATCTTCGCCGCGAAGGTCACGGCCTCCGGGTCGTCGCCGTTGCAGTGGAAGATCGGCGCCTCGACCATCTTCGCCACGTCCGACGGATAGGGCGAGGAGCGCGAGAAGCGCGGATCGGTGGTGAAGCCGATCTGGTTGTTGATGATGAAATGCACCGAGCCGCCGGTGCGGTGGCCCTTCAGGCCCGACAGGCCGAAGCACTCGGCCACCACGCCCTGGCCGGCGAAGGCGGCGTCGCCGTGGATGAGCAGCGGCAGCACGGTGCGGCGCTCGACGTTCGGCTTCGCCCACTGATCCTGCTTGGCGCGGACCTTCCCGAGCACCACCGGATCCACGATCTCGAGGTGGGACGGGTTGGCGGTGAGCGAGAGGTGGACATTGTTCCCGTCGAACGCCCGGTCGGACGAGGCGCCGAGGTGATACTTCACGTCGCCCGAGCCCTCGACTTCCGCCGGGGAGGCCGAGCCGCCCTTGAACTCGTGGAACACCGCCCGGAAGGGCTTGGCCATCACGGTGGTGAGGGTGTTCAGACGGCCGCGATGGGCCATGCCGAACACGATCTCACGGACGCCCAGCGCGCCGCCGCGCTTGATAATCTGCTCCAGCGCCGGGATCATCGCCTCGCTGCCGTCGAGGCCGAAGCGCTTGGTGCCGGTGTACTTGAGGTCGAGGAACTTCTCGAAGCCCTCGGCCTCGATCAGCTTGTTGAGGATCGCGCGCCGGCCCTCGGGGGTGAAGGAGATTTCCTTGTCCTTGCCCTCGATGCGCTCCTGGATCCACGCCTTCTCGGCGGGATCCGAGATGTGCATGAACTCGACGCCGAGCGTCTGGCAGTAGGTCCGCTCCAGGATGTCCACGATCTCGCGGATCGTCCCGAATTGCAGCCCGAGCACGTTGTCGAGGAAGATCGGGCGGTCGTAATCGGCTTCGGTGAAGCCGTAATGCTGTGGGTGCAGCTCCTCGTGGTCGCCGCGCGGGGCCAGCCCCAGCGGGTCGAGCTTGGCGTGGAGGTGGCCGCGCATGCGGTAGGAGCGGATCAGCATGATCGCCCGCACCGAATCCTTCGTCGCCTGCTCGACGGAGACGCCGGTGGTGGCCAGGACGCCGCCGGCCGCGGCATCGACCGGCTTGCCCGGCAGGGCCTCGCCCTTCTTCTCCTTGGCGACGATCTTGTCGCCGATGGCCTTCTCCAGGGCGGCCCAGTTGCCGTCCATGGCCGAGACCAGCTCGCCGTTCAGCGGCACCGGCCAGTTCGGCTTCTCCCAGGAAGCGCCAGCGGCGTTCTTCTCGACGAGGGTTTCGTCTTCACCGAGGGCCTTGAAGAAGTTCTGCCACTCGGGATCGACGGAATGCGGGTTGCGCGCGTAAGCCGCCTGCAATTCCTCGATGTAGGCAGCGTTCGCGCCGTAGAGGAACGAGGTTTCGAGGAGCGCTTCGTTCACGTCCTGGCGTGCCATGGTCCGTCCATCCTGTCGCTCGGGCGGGCGGCGGAGCCACCCGCATCGCGGTGCCGGAACGTCGCCGGCTCTAGAAAGCGGTGAAGGGCGCCGCGCGCCCCTCACCCGATTGCCTTATGCCGGGCGGCCGCAGAGGGGCCGCCGGAACGATCGTCAGCCCTTCAGGACTTCGACCAGGGTCGAGCCGAGGCGGGCCGGAGACGGGGAGACGCGGATGCCCGCCGCCTCCATCGCCGCGATCTTGTCCTCGGCGCCGCCCTTGCCGCCCGAGATGATCGCGCCGGCATGGCCCATGCGGCGGCCGGGGGGCGCCGTGCGGCCGGCGATGAAGCCGACCATCGGCTTGCTGCGGCCGCGCTTGGCCTCGTCGCGCAGGAACTGCGCCGCCTCTTCCTCGGCCGAGCCACCGATCTCGCCGATCATCACGATCGACTCGGTCTTGTCGTCGGCCAGGAACAGTTCGAGCACGTCGATGAACTCGGTGCCCTTCACCGGATCGCCGCCGATGCCGACCGCCGTGGTCTGGCCGAGGCCCGCCGTCGTGGTCTGGAACACGGCCTCGTAGGTCAACGTGCCGGAGCGCGAGACGATGCCGACCGAGCCCTGACGGAAGATGTTGGCCGGCATGATACCGATCTTCGACTGGCCCGCCGTGACGATGCCGGGGCAGTTCGGGCCGACGAGGCGGGACTTGGAGCCCACCAGGGCGCGCTTCACGCGCACCATGTCGAGCACCGGAATCCCTTCCGTGATGCACACGATCAGCGGGATCTCGGCCGCGATGGCCTCGCAGATTGCGTCCGCCGCGCCGGGCGGCGGCACGTAGACGACGGAGGCGTCGGCGCCCGTGGCCTCGCGGGCCTCGGCGACGGTGTCGAACACCGGCAGGCCGAGATGGGTCGAGCCGCCCTTCCCGGGGGACGTGCCGCCGACCATCTTGGTGCCGTAGCTGAGCGCCTGCTCGGAGTGGAAGGTCCCGTTCTTGCCGGTGAAGCCCTGGCAGATGACCTTGGTATTGGCGTCGATCATCACCGACATGATCAGGCTCCCTTCACGGCGGCGACGATCTTCTGGGCGGCGTCATCCAGGTCGTCGGCCGGGATCACGTTGAGGCCGGAGGCGCGGATGATTTCCTTGCCCTGCTCGACGTTGGTGCCTTCCAGGCGCACCACCAGCGGGACCTGCAGCCCCACCGCCTTCACCGCCGCGATCACGCCGTTGGCGATCACGTCGCACTTCATGATCCCGCCGAAGATGTTGACGAGGATGCCCTTCACGTTCGGGTCGGCGGTGATGATCTTGAACGCCGCCGTAACCTTCTCCTCGGAGGCGCCGCCGCCCACGTCGAGGAAGTTCGCCGGGCTCTCGCCGTAGAGCTTGATGATGTCGAGGGTGGCCATGGCCAGACCCGCGCCGTTCACCATGCAGCCGATCGTGCCGTCGAGCGCGATGTAGGCGAGGTCGTACTTCGACGCCTCGATCTCCTTGGCGTCCTCCTCGGTCTCGTCGCGCAGCGCCACGATGTCCGGGTGCCGGTAGAGGGCGTTCGAATCGAAGGCCATCTTGGCGTCCAGGCACTTCAGGTGCCCGTCGCCGGTCAGGACCAGCGGATTGATCTCCAGGAGGCTCATGTCCTTCGACACGAAGGCCTTGTAGAGCTTGTCGGTGACGTCGGCCGCCTCCTTGGCCTGGGCGCCCGTGAGCCCCAGCGCCTTGGCGACCGCGCGGCCGTGATGGGGCATGACGCCCGTGGCCGGATCGACCGGGATGGTGTGGATCTTCTCAGGGGTATCGTGGGCGACCGCCTCGATGTCCATGCCGCCCTCGGTGGAGACCACGAAGGCGACGCCGCCGGTCTCGCGGTCCACCAGCATCGACAGGTAGAACTCGGCGGCGATCTGCGCGCCTTCCTCGATATAGAGGCGGTTCACCTGCTTGCCGGCCGGGCCGGTCTGAATCGTGACCAAGGTCTGGCCGAGCATTTCGCCGGCATACTGCTTCACCTCGTCGATGGACTTGGTGACGCGCACACCGCCCTTGGCGCCCTGCGGGGCCCCGACGAACGTGCCCTTGCCGCGACCGCCGGCATGGATCTGGCTCTTCACGACCCAAACCGGACCGCCGAGTTCCTTGGCGGCCGCCTCGGCCTCGGAGGGGTTGAAGATCGCCACGCCGCGGGAGACCGGCAGGCCGAACTCCCGCAGGACCGCCTTGGCCTGGTATTCGTGAATGTTCATCGGAGCCTCTTTCAGAGGAGCGAAGAGGGAAGGGCGAGTGGCTTAGGCCAGCGAGCCATCGACGGTCTTGCAGGCCTCGATGAGGCCCTTCACCGAGTTGACCGACTTCTCGAACATCGCCTTCTCGTCGCCGTTGAACTCGACTTCGAGGACCTTCTCGACGCCGCCCGCGCCGATCACCACCGGCACGCCGATGAACAGGCCATCAATGCCGTACTGGCCGTCGAGATGGGCGGCGCAGGGCAGCACGCGGCGCTTGTCGCGCAGGTAGCTCTCGGCCATCGAGATGGCGGAGGAGGCCGGGGCGTAGAAGGCCGAGCCGGTCTTGAGCAGGTTGACGATCTCGCCCCCGCCCTTGCGGGTCCGCTCGACCATGGCGTCGAGCTTCTCCTGGGTGGACCAGCCGAGCTTGATCATGTCGGGGAGCGGCACGCCCGCGATGGTCGAGTAGCGGACCAGCGGCACCATGTCGTCGCCGTGGCCGCCGAGCACGAAGGCGGTGACGTCCTCGACCGAGACGTTGAACTCTTCGGCCAGGAAGTGGCGGAAGCGGGCCGAGTCGAGCACGCCGGCCATGCCGACGATCTTGTTCTTCGGCAGGCCGGAGAACTTCTGGAGCGCCCACACCATCGCGTCGAGCGGGTTGGTGATGCAGATCACGAAGGCGTCCGGCGCGTGGGCCTTGATGCCCTCGCCCACCGCCTGCATGACCTTGAGGTTGATGCCGATCAGGTCGTCGCGGCTCATGCCGGGCTTGCGCGGCACGCCGGCGGTGACGATCACCACGTCGGCCCCGGCGATCGCCGAGTAGTCGCTGGCGCCCGCGAGCTTCGCGTCGAAGCCCTCGACGGGGGCGGCCTCGGCGATGTCCAGCGCCTTGCCCTGGGGTACGCCGTCGACGATGTCGAACAGCACGATGTCGCCCAGTTCCTTGAGGCCGGCGAGAAGGGCCAGGGTTCCGCCGATCTGGCCGGCACCGATGAGGGCGATCTTGCTGCGTGCCATGTCGGTTCTGCCTCCTTTGAAACTGTGCGTTCGTAGCGCGAGGGGCTCGCACCAGCGTGCGTTGCGCAGGCTCGTTCGCGTCCGAAATTCTGCGCGGCTGTGTGGCCGAAAAGCACCGTGGCTTCAACCCGATGCGGCTTGGCCAAAAGGCCGGATCGCGCCGGAAGGCCGTCCGGGCACGCGCAGGACCAGCGCGGAAATCGCTGTGCTGCAAAGGTTTTAGGTGCGGTGCAGCGAGCCGGAAGGTCGCAATGACAGATTGCCGAACCTGTCAGTTTCACATTTTCGAGGGGGCGCCTTGGCGCAACTCGCGGCCCGAAAACGAGAAGGGCGGGGTCGCGTCTGCCGCGAACCCCGCCCTGGTCTTTCAGAGCACCCCAGCGCGTAAGACTCGCTGGATGGCGTGGATCACGGCGCCGAACCGCGCCTCGATCAGGTCTCGCGGCACGTCCGCGTCGTGCTGGATCGCGAGGGGATGCGTGAAGCGGTAGCTCGCGTCGAAGATGTAGGCGATGGCCCGTTCCCGGTCCCGCGCCGAGAAGATGCCGGAGGTGATTCCCTCCTCGACCACCCGCTCCACGAGGCTGCGCAGGCGCACCCGGTGGCGCCGGGCGATGGGGCGGGCCGCGACGGTGGCGTCGAGATGGACCGCGAACAGGTTCGGTTCGTTGGCGAGCGCGTCCCGCTGCAGGGCCGCGAGGGCGACGAGCAGGCGCTCGATCTTGTCGTCGGCCGGATCGGGGGCGTCGGCGATGCCGGCGAGCCGCGTTTCCACATCCCGCAGCCAGCGCCCCGCCACGGCGTCGAGCAGCGCGTCCTTCGAGGGGAAGTACCGGTAGACGTTGGCGTGCGTCATGCCCGCCTCGGCGGCCACGGCGACCACCGTCACCCGTTTGGGACCGAGCCGCGCGAGATGCTCGGTGGCGATGCCCAGAAGGCGGATATCGGCTGAAACGGGAGCCCGGGCCTTGGTGGGCCCCGTGGCCTCGGCGCCATCACGCGACGCGGCAGGCGGAAGACCGTCGATTCCCGGGAGGCTTACCTTGAGGCCGGGCTCGTCATCCTTCGAGGATTCGACATCCGACCTGAGGAACGGAAGTGGAAGGCGGGAAGAGGACAGGTGGTAGGGCGAGGCGGACCCCCATCGTTCCGAAAGAAGCGCCGGGGCGCTTCCAGTTGACTCTGCGGTGTCCCCCCGGGAGCCCGCGTGCTCATGCAGCTTCGCTGCCGCTTATGTGTCGTATGTTCAAAATGATTTGAGAACGCAACAAATTTTTCCCGTCTCAACACGCTCAGAACCGATCCTTCCACGACCTTAGAGTGACGAACACCTTCTCCGCGCTCGTACCTGCTGGCAGATCGACGCCCTGTGCCAGTTCTGGGCTTTCACTCCTCAGAAAGGGATTGGTGCGGCGCTCGTGAGCGAGAGTCGAAGGGATCAGGAAGCGGCCCTCGCGCTTGGCCTGCTCGGCCTCCGCGACACGGGCGCGCAGGGCCTCGTTGTTCGGGTCGGCGGCGAGGGCAAACTTGCCATTCGACAGTACGTAGTCATGCCCGCTGAAGACTTGCGTCTCGTCCGGCAGCGACGAAAACCGTTGAAGCGAGCGCCACAACACTTCCGGCGGCCCTTCGAGGACGCGGCCGCAGCCGAGGGTGAACAGCGTGTCCCCCGCGCAGACGAGCCCCGCCTGCTCGAACCAATAGGTGATGTGGTCGCTGCAATGGCCGGGCGTCTCCCAGACCTGCGCCGTGAGCGACCCGACGGAGACCGTATCACCCTCGCCTACCGTGACATCGACGCCGGGGATTTCGCGACCCGCCTTGCGCGGAGCGGTGACGCGGGCGCCGGTCTTCTCCTTCACCTCCGGGATGCCGGCGATGTGGTCGCCGTGGCGGTGGGTGACGAGGATGTCGGTGAGGCGCCAGCCGGTCTCGTCGAGGGCTCGGAGGACGGGCCCCGCTTCCGGCACGTCGATGGCGGCGCAGGCGCCGGTCTCCGAATCGTGGATCAGGACGCCGATATTGTCCGAGCGGCAGAGGAACGTCTTGACCTGCGCTGACACGTCCGCGTCTCTCCCTGCTGCCTCGCGACCGATCCCGGCCAAGGCTCCGGTTGGAAAAAGCGGCTTTCGCGCGGCGAGGTTCCGCCACGCCTTGCCGCGGGCCTTTCCCGCCACCATTGATGGCCCTGGACGCGGGGCGCACGCCCCGCCGGGATCAGCGGCAGCCTGCAGAAGCGCGTAGAACGGTCATGCGCCTCGACGTCAACGGCCTGAGGGCCTTCTATGCCACGCCCCTCGGCGCCACGACCCTGAGGGTCGTCGGCCGTTCGGTGCATGGCTTCCTCGGGTCGGTCTCGGGCCTCCGCGTCCTGGGGATCGGCTACGCGACCCCCTACCTCGCCCCCGTCCATTGCATCGCGGAGCGGACGCTCGCCTTCATGCCGGCCTCGCAGGGGGTGGTGAACTGGCCGGGCTCCGGCCGCTCCTGCACTGCCCTCACCGACCCGACCATGATGCCCCTGCCCGAGGCGGCCATCGACCGGGTGATCCTCGTCCACGCGCTGGAATCGGTCGAGAGCCCGACCGAACTGCTCCAGGAGGTCTGGCGAACCCTCACGCCGGGCGGGCGCATGGTGCTGGTGGTGCCGAACCGGCGCGGCATCTGGGCAAGACGCGAGGCGACGCCCTTCGGCCACGGCCAGCCCTACAGCCGCTCGCAGCTCGGGCGACTGATGCGCGACACTCTATTCTCGCCGGAGGGCTGGGCCGAGATCCTGTACATGCCCCCCGTGCGCTCGCGGGTGCTGCTGCGGACGGGGCCGATCTGGGAGGCCTGTGGCACGTCGCTGGCCATGCCCTTCGCCGGGCTCCACGTCATCGACGCGACGAAGCAGCTCTATCGCCCGATCGCCGTGGCACAGGTGCGCCGCGCCCGTCGCCTTGCGCCCGCCCGCGTACTCGTCCCGGCGCCCGCACCCGGCTAGACCATGCTCCGAACGGAGGACGGAGCCGGGTGAACGTCGATTCCACGATCCAGCACTTCCTGCTGGCCTTTTCGGGCCTGATCGCCATCGTCAACCCGATCGGCGGCTCGCTCATCTTCGCGCAGGTCGCGGGCGGCTTCAGCCATGCCGAGCGGGTCCTGCTCTCGCGGCGGATCGGCGTCTACGCGGCGATGATCATGCTCGGCGCCCTGTGGGCGGGTACGCCGATCCTGAACTTCTTCGGGGTCAGCCTCGCGGCCCTGCGCATCGCCGGGGGGCTCGTGGTGATGTCCTCGGCCTGGACGCAGCTCAACCGGCCGGAGGCGCGGGAGGCCCGCAAGCAGGCCGAGGCGTCGGGCTCGCGGGACAGGCGGGCCCAGGACCTGCCGGTGGAGGCGCCCTCCGGCAACCTCGCCGAGATCGCCTTCTTCCCCCTCACCCTCCCCTTCACCACCGGCCCCGGCACCATCGCGGTGGCGATCACGCTGGGGGCGAGCCGGCCCGAGGTGCTGGCCGACCGGATCGGGTTCTACACCGGGGTCTCACTGGCTGCGCTCGGCGTCGCCCTGCTCGTCGCCCTGGTCTACGGCTCGGCGGACCGGGTGGTCGCCCTGATCGGGCCGGCGCGGGCGCGGGTGCTGGGGCGGCTCTTCGCCTTCCTGCTCCTCTGCGTCGGCACCCAGATCTTGCTGACCGGCCTGAACGACGCCTTCCCGTCGTTCGGCCGGTCGCGCTGAGGGGGCTTAGATCACCGGCAGTTCCGAGAACCCGCCATACATCGCGGCGTGGCCGAGATAGTAGAGCAGCAGGAAGCCGGCGAGGGAGGCGGCGTACCACGCCGGGGCGAGGACCGTGTCGCGGACCCGGACCTTGGCCCGCACGTCGTCGGCGGCGATGCCGAGCAGGACCACGATGATGCCGGAATGGCCGATGGCGTCGATCTTGCCGAACTCGAAGATGGCCGAGATGAACACGCCGGCCAGGATCAGGGCGGAGGTGCGGCGCACCAGCGGGGTCCAGATCAGGGCGAAGGCGAGGGTGAACTCGATGACGCCGGCCGCCTGCATGAAGAGCTCGGGGCTCGCGCCCATCGTCATGGACGGCTTGGCTGCGATCAGCGGATCCGTCCATTGCGGGTAGGCCCACTTCTCGACGGAGGCCCACATCAGGGTGATCGCGGCGGTCCAGCGGACGATGTCGAGGGGGCGGATGCCGTAGGGCGACACGTCGAGGCCGCGCAGGATCAAGTATGTGGCGACGCCCAGGAACACCGGGTAGTCCGCGAGGTGGAACAGGCCGTACTGCGCGGTGGCGTATGAGAACAGGAACACGATCCCGAGGCCGGTGATCGGCATCGTCCTGCGCCAGATCAGGCATCCGGCGAGGGCCAGCTGGAACCACGGGATCCAGGCGACGTCGGTCTTGAGTTCGGGCGTCAGGATGACGCCGCCGAGGCCCCAGAGCGAGACGAAGAAGAAGCCGACCGTGGCGCGCACCAGAAGCTCGGTGTCGGTGCGGATGCGGGTCGTCACGCGGTCGAGGGCGTTGAGCAGCGCGGTGCCGAGCGGCGTGCCCTCGGCAAGGCAGCCGAACATCAGGCAGGCCAGGGCCAGCGCGACCAACCATTCGAAATTGAGACAGAGCACGTTCTCAAGACCGCGCGGCTGGCCCGATACATCGTAGGCGCAGAACCACTTCACATGCGCGCTGGCTTCGCCTGACAAGGCTAAGCTCAACGGGACCGCGGCGGCGAAGGGCGAAAGAAGACCAGAAAACAAATTCCTGGGGGACTGCATAAGACCCTCGCCCTGATCGGCCGTGCTTTATGAAATGAATTTAAATCGATTCCGCCTCCGGACGCTAAGCCTTTGTTAACATGTCTACCCAAAAGGTTAACGCTGTGGATTCTGTGTGTCTCAGAGCACGCACTGTCCCCAGCCTCCGAGGAACGGCCGCTGGAAGCATGCGGTTAAGGCTTGGCGCCTAGCGTGGCCGTAGCGGTCGCGCCGGGGCACCCGGAGAGCCTTGCGGAGAAGTCGTTCATGGTGGGATTGGCGAGCGCTCTCAGCCTCTGCCTCGGCGTCGCCCTCGCGGCTCACGCGCCGTCCGCAGGCCTGCGCGCCGAAGCCTTCGAGACCTCGGGCGGCGTGTTCCTCGTATCGGGGCTGGTTCTGCTCGGCTCCGGCCTGCCGGTCTTCCACTAGGCCCCGCGAGGGGAGCCTGCGGCGCCCTCAGGGCGTCGGCGCCTGGGGCGGGAAGACCGCCGAGGTCTCGTCCCGGTCGCCATCGGCGGTGAGCGTGCCGAGGAAGGCGAGAAGGTCGGCCTTCTCTTCGGCCGTGAGGTTCAGCGGCTTGATCTGCCGGGAGCGGCTCGGCCGCTCGATCCCGCCCTTGTCGTAGAGGTCGATCACCGCTTCGAGCGTCGGGATCGAGCCGTCGTGCATGAAGGGTGCGCGCTTGCCGACCTCGCGCAGAGTCGGCGTCTTGAAGGCGTAGCGCAGGGCGACCGAATTCGGCATGAACCGGCCCCGGCCGATATCGCTGCCCGTGGCGGTGCCGATGTCGTGGAACGAGTTGTCGGTGAACGACCAGCCGGAATGGCAGCTCGCACAGCCGGCGCGGCCGTTGAACAGATCGAAGCCGCGCTTCGCCGCATCGGGGATCGCCGTCTCGTCGCCGGAGATCCAGCGGTCGAACGGCGCCTCGCCGGCCACGATCAGGCGCTGGAACGTGGCCAATGCCGCGTCCAGCCGCTCGGCGCTCACCACGGGATCGCCAAAGGCGGCGGCGAAGGCCTCGCGGTAGCTGTCGTCCGCCGAGACGCGCTTCACCGCATCGGGGATCGTGGAGTTCATGTTGCCGATGCCGGTGATCGGCGCCCGCGCCACGAGTTCCAGGCTGTGGAACTTGCCGTCCCACCCGAGCGGCCCGTCCTGCCACGCGACGTTCAGGAGCGTCGGCGTGCGCAGGTCCATGTCGCCGCCCACGAGGGTGGAGGCGCGCGCCCGCCCGTCGGACCATGCGAGGTCCGGACGGTGGCAGGAGACGCAGGCGCGGTCGTTGTTCCCGGACAGGATGGGATCGAAGAACAGCCGGCGGCCGAGATCCGCCTTGGCGGGGGAGTAGGGGTTGGTCTCGGGGAAGGGGATGACCGAGGGCGGGCGGTAGGCGGCCCGCCACACGGCGCGGCGGTCATCTTCCGTGGTCCCGGCGGGACCCGTCGCGGCTGCGAGCGCAGCGAGCGCAGCGAGCGCCACCGCGGCAGCGCAATATGTCCTCAGCTGAGACCACATCATCGCATGAGTTATGCGTGGTTCGGTTGAGAATTCGTGAATTGACCCAACAACGCCATAGTAAAGCTTGCTTGACGCCAATGCCCGCAAATCACTCAATTCGTACCGCGACGCTGTCGGTCGCGCCGTTTGCGTCGAGAACAGAGATACGGGCGAAGCCTGCACCATCCGGCACCCAGGTCGATTGACGACGGATCGTGCGATCGACGGGCATCCCGTCGATCATCCAAGTCAGGGGTGGTACGCCGCCCGACGCCTTCAGGATCACGCCCTCCCCCGCCCTGCCGCCGGGCCCGGCGAGGCCGAGATCGACCCGCGCCCCGTCCGGCGGATAGGCGATCTTCAGAGCGGGCGCGCCCTCCTGCGCCTCGTCGTGGGCGAGGCGGCGCAGGGGCGGCGGCAGGGCGGAATTGGCGGCGACCAGGGCCTCGGCCGGGCGCGGGCCGAAGGCCGGTTCGCCGCCGAAGCGGGCGAAGGCATCGAACAGGATCGGCGCCGCGACGATCCGTCCGACGAGGCCCGGGACGGCGGCTCCGTCTGCCCGCCCGACCCACACGGCGATGGTGACGCGCCGGTCGAACCCGACCGCCCAGGCATCCCGGTAGCCGAAGGAGGTGCCGGTCTTGTAGGCGATGCGGTTCGGCAGGGCGTTGTCCGGCGGCGGCGTCCCGCGCAGGATGTCGGCGACGTACCACGCGGCCACATCCCCCGCGATCCGCTTGGCGTCCATCGGGGGCGGCATCCGCCCTTCGCGGGCGAGGCCGGCATAGAGCTGGGCGAGGTCGGTGAGGGTGAGGCCGAGCCCGCCCAGGGCGACCGGCAGGCCGGGGGCGGCCTCACGCGGCAGGCGCAGATCGGCCCCCGCCGCGCGCAGATGCGCCACGAAGCGCGCCGGCCCCACCGCCTCCATCAGCGCGACGGCCGGCACGTTGAGGGAGAGTTGCAGCGCCCGCCGGGCGCTGACCGTGCCCTGGAACGTGAGGTCGAAATTCTCCGGCGCGTAGCTCGCGGAGAAGCGCGACGGGCGGTCCTCAATCAGTGTCTCGGGATGGGCGAGCCCGGCGTCGAACGCCATGGCGTAGACGAAGGGCTTCAGCGCCGAGCCGGGCGAGCGGATGGCGCGGGTCATGTCGATGGCCCCGCGCCGGCTCGCGTCGAGGTAGCCGGCGCTGCCCACCTGCGCGAGGAGGCGTCCGTCGCGGTTGTCGAGCACCACGATAGCCGCCGACAGCACCGGCCCCGCCGAGGCGGCCCGCTCCGTGGCCAGCGCTTCGAGGCTTGCCTGCAGCCGCCCGTCGAGGCTCAGGCGGACCACCGGGTTTGCCGGGTCGGCGGCGACCGCCTCCTCGGCGGCGTGGGCGGCGATCATCGGGAAGGGGCGGCGGCCATGCGGGACCGGCTCAGCTCGCGCCTGCGCCGCCTCGTCGGCGGTGAGGAGCCCGCGCGCCTGGGCGATGCCGATCACCCGGTCGCGCGCCGCCCTGGCCCGTTCGGGGAAGCGGTCGGGTCGGCGGGTCTCGGGCGATTGCGGCAGGGCCACGAGCAGGGCCGCCTGCGCCACGGTGAGCCGGGCGGGCTCGCGGCCGAAATAGGCGAGGCTCGCCGCCCGCACGCCTTCGAGCGCGCCGCCGAACGGCGCGAGGGCGAGGTAGAGGTCGAGCACCGGTGCCTTGCCGAGCCGGCGTTCCAGGCTCACCGCCCGCACCGCCTGCCGCAGCTTCGCGGCCACCGAGCGCTGCGCCCGCGGTTCCACGAGCCGGGCGACCTGCATCGATAGGGTCGAGCCCCCGGAGACGATGCGCCCGTGGCGCAGGCCCTGGAGCGCCGCCCGCAGCACGGCGGCGGGGTCGATGCCGGCATGGTGGTCGAAGCGCCTGTCTTCGTAGGCGCGCAGCATCGCGAGATAGCGTGGATCGACCGACCCGGCGCCCACCGGAAGGCGCCAGCGGCCATCCGCCGTCGCGAAGGGGCGCAACAGGTCCCCTGCCCTGTCGAGCACCACCACCGAGCGCGCCCGCGCGGCACTCAGGTCGAGGGGCGGCAGGGATAGGGCATAGGCGATAAGCGCCGCGAGGCCGAGGGCCAGGATGGGGAGCCGCAGCCTGCCCATACCCTGGCCCCCGCCCCGGTCAGGCGGCCTCGGGGGCGTCGGCGCGCTCCCGGGCCAGCTTGTCGAGGGCGAAGAGATCGATCTTGCCGGCGCCGAGCAGGGGGATGTCCTCGCGCACCACCACCTCGGCGGGGATCGAGACATCCGAGGCGCCCTTGCCCTTGGCGAAGCTCTGAAAGGCAGCGCGGGTCGCCTCCTTCGCCTGGGTGAACAGCACCAGTCGCTCGCCCTTGCGCGCATCCGGCACGGCGGAGACGGCGCTCAGGCGGTCGGGCCAGAGTTCCGAGGCCAGCGCCTCGACGGCGGCCAGGGAGACCATCTCGCCCGCGACCTTGGCGAAGCGCTTGGCCCGGCCCCGGATGGTCACGAACCCCTCCGCATCGATGGTGACGATGTCGCCGGTATCGTGCCAACCCTCGGGTGGCGGCTGCAAGCGGCCGGGCTGATCGGATTTCAGGTAGCCCAGCATGATGTTGGGCCCGCGCAGGACGAGGCGCCCGCCCTCGTCGATGCCCGGCACGGGATCGAGCCGGGTCTCGATGCCGGGGAGGATGCGGCCCACCGTGCCGAAGCGGTTGAACATCGGCGTGTTGAGGGCGACGACCGGCCCGCACTCGGTGACGCCGTAGCCTTCGAGGATGCGCAGGCCGAACTTCTCGAGCCATGTCCGGCGGGTCGTGTCCTTCACCGCCTCGGCGCCGGCCACGACGTAGCGCAGGGAGCGCAGATCGTAGGAATGGGCCGCGCGGGCGTAGCCGGTGAGGAACGTGTCCGTCCCGAACAGAACTGTGCTGTTCGAGCCGTAGATGAGCTCCGGCACGATCCGGTAATGCAGCGGCGACGGATAGAGGTAGACCGGTACGCCGGAGACCAGGGGCAACACCGTGCCGGCGGTGAGGCCGAAAGCGTGGAACACCGGCAGCACGTTGAACACCTTGTCCATCGGCCCGAAATCGATCCGCGCCGCCACCTGTGCCACGTTGGCGAGCATGCAGCGGTTGGCGAGCACGACGCCCTTCGGCGTGCCCTCGCTGCCGGAGGTGAACAGCACCGCCGCCGGATCCTCGCCGCCGCGTTTCACCAGCGGCTTGCGGGGGGCGAGGAAGCCGCGGATCTTGTCCGCCGTCGTGATCGTGGCGCGCAGGTCTTCGAGGTAGACGAGCTTCACCTTGTCCTTCATCGCCTCCACGAGGGCGCCGAGGCGGCCCTTCTCGATGAAGGCGCGGGAGGTCAGCACCGTGGATACCTCCGCCGTGGCGCAGGCCGAGAGCACGTTCTTCGGCCCCGCCGAGAAGTTAATCATCGCCGGCACCCGCCCCGCCGAGGCCAGGGCGAAGAACGTCACCACCGTGCCGTTGGCGTTGGGCAGCATCAGGCCGATGCGTCCCCCCTCGGGGGCGTAGGCCATCAGCTTCCGGCCGAGGATGTTGGCCGCCATCACGAGCCGCCCGTAGGTCAGCCGCCCGGTGACGGGATCCTCCAGAGCGTTGCGGCGCCAGCCGTGGTTGTCGCCCGCGTCGATCAGGGCGGCCATCAGCCCGCGGTCGATCTCGGTGGTTCGGAAGAGCAGTTCCGACATCGCGTCGTAGAGTTCCGCGCCCGCCGCCTGCCGCCGGGACTTGCCCTTCAGCGCCGGATCGACGCTAAGCCGCAGAGGTGGCATGACGGTGACAATCACCTTCGGCCACCAGCGGCGGCGCACCTGCCGCCGGGACAGGCGCGAGAAGACGGTCTGCTCCAGGCCGTCGATCTTCACCGGCACCACCATGGCGCCGGACTTGTCCGCGATGAGCCCGGCCCCGTCATAGACCTTCATCAGGCTGCCGGTGACGGTGAGCCGCCCCTCGGGGAAGATGATCAGCGTCTCGCCGGAGCGCACGGCGTTGATGAGCGTGCGGGTGGCGAGCGGCCGCGTCGGATCGAGGGGCATCGCCTTCGTCATCCTGAGGAAGGGCTTCACCCACCAGCGCTTGGCGATGCCGCTGTCGATGGCGAAGACCGGCTCCTGATCGAGGAGCGACAGGGCCAGCGGCGCGTCGAGGAACGAGACGTGGTTGAGGGCCACGATGCAGTTCGGCCCGGCCTTCTCGATGTTGTCGAGGCCGCGCACCTCCAGGCGGTAGAAGGCCCGGAACAGGATCGAGATCGCGTCCCGGAACGGGCTCGTCGGCAGGGTGGCGAGCACCACCGCGCCGACCACGAGGTTCAACACCGCCACGAGGGCGAGCAGGCTCGCCATCGACAGGCCCGCCGCCTGAAGTGCCGCCAGAGCCAGCGTGCCGCCGACCATGAAGGCGGCGGTGATGACGTTGACCGCGCCGATGATGCGGGCACGCATCGCCTTGTCGGCCCAGGCCTGCACCGCCGCGAAGGAGGGCACGATGTAGAGGCCCCCCGCCATGGCGAGGCCGAGGAAGTCGATCACCGTGCGCAGGCCGTGCTGGCTGCGCAGGAACGCGACGGGTCCGATGGCCTCCGCCGGGACCGGCGGTAGATGCGAGATCGTCCATGCGAGGTCGAAGCCGAACAGCGCCATCAGCACCGCGCCGACCGGCGTCGGCAGCAGCACGATGCGTCCGCTGGCGAGCCAGGAGGCGAGGCCCGATCCCAGGGCGATGCCGATGGAGAAGGTCGCGAGCAGCAGGGTGATGACCGTCTCGGTGCCATTGAAGGCGTTGCGCACCAACACCGGCAGCAGCGACAGCACCACCACGCCAACCAGCCAGAACCAGCTCACGATGAGCGAGCCGCGCCACAGCCGCGTATCGACCCAGAGGTCGCGCAGCAGGCTGGCGGTGGAGCGGGCGATGTTGCGGTCGACCTTCAAATCCGGCGCGCCCTCCCCCGTCGCGGGGATCATCCGGGCGGAGAGCCAGCACAGCACGGCGAAGGCCATGACGAGGGCGGCGAACAGGGCGCCCGAGCCGCCCATCGCCGAGGCGGTGCCCGCCGCGATGGTGCCGAGCAGGATGGCGAGGAACGTCGCGGCCTCGACCAGCGCGTTGCCGGCGGGCAACTCCTCCCGCCGCAGGTGGTCGGGCAGGATGCCGTATTTGATCGGGCCGAACAGCGCCGCGATTGTCCCGAACAGGCCGAGCGCCACGAAGAGCACCGGCACCGAGTGCAGCAGGAAGCCGATCACCGCGCAGCCGGCCGCGAAGATCTCCGCGAACTTGAGGCGGCGCGCCATCAGCGCCTTGTCGTAGCGGTCAGCCCATTGGCCGCCGAGCCCCGACAGGATGAAGAACGGGCCGATGAACACGGCGCTCGCCAGCGTCACCAGCACGCCGGCATGGCCGTCCCCAGGCGCGCCGCCATGCCCGTCGATGCCGAACAGGATCAGGAAAGCGAGCGCGTTCTTGAGGAAATTGTCGTTGAAGGCCGAGAAGAACTGGCACCAGAACAATGGCGCGAAGCGCCGCGCGGTCATCAACGAACGGAACATGTCGGTCTCCGGCCTCGCGCCATGACTGACCCAGGCGCGGCGCCGAGGTCAAATCCTGCGTGAGCCGGACCTGTTTTTCCTCAGTGGCGGACGAGTCTCGCCCGCAGCATCGCGCCCGCATCGTAGGAGCGGGAGGCGTGCTGCACGAGGATGACGAGGAGCGCCAGGGCCAAAGCGGCCGCCATGCACGGAAGGGCGAGGAGGAGGATCAGCACCGAGCCCACTGCCGTCCGCTCCCCGAGGGAGGCGCGGGGCCAGGGATCGATGGGCCAGCGGTCGAACGGGCGCCGAATCGAGCGTGCTGTCGTCATGGGCGGGGGTCTCCCATCCGCACCGAGCGCGTAGTGTGTCCCGGATCGTCGCCCGCGTCGAGCGGCGATGAAGGACGGCGATGTCGCGGCATGGCCTGGAAACCATGGCGTCCGGGGACAGTTTCAGGCGGTGCTTTCACCGCTGCGTGAGGGCGGAGGACGCGAGACGATGCCCGGTTACCTGCCCTTCGCGGGCGCCCTGAATCTGCCTGCCTACACGTGTGACAATTGCGGGTTCTGGCAGCGGCATTTCGAGACGCCCGCCGCCTGCCCGATGTGCCTCGACGCGCGCCATGTGGTGCCGCAGGACGGCTGGCGCTTCCGCACCACCACCGAGGCACAGGAGGCCTTCCCCTGCCACTGGCAGGAATTGGAGCCGGGCGTCTGGCGGTTCTGGAACGAGCCGGTCTCCGGCATCGGCCCCTCAGCCTACCTGATCCAGACCGAGGCCGGAAACATGGGATTCGAGGGCTGCCCGGTCTTCAGCGAGGCGGCGCTCGACCAGATCGCCCGCCTCGGCGGGATGACGATCCTCTCGGCCTCGCACCCACATTCCTACGGGGCGCTGGTCCAGTTGCAGGACCGGTTCGACCCGGAACTCTGCCTGCCGGCGGCGGACTTTACATGGAGCGCCGCCCTTCAGGTGAGCTGGCCCTACGACGATTTCGTCGAACCGCTGCCGGGCCTCGAACTCCACCGCACGGCCGGGCATTTCGACGGGCACGCCGTGCTGTTCGACCGCAAGCGGAAGATCTGCTTCTGCGGCGACGCCCTGAAATTCGAACTCGACCCGCAGGATTTCCGCCGGGCTCGGACGATCTCGGCGCACAAGGCCTTCGTGCGCGGCGTTCCGCTGACGATCAACGAGTTGCGCCACTACCGTGACGTGTTCGCGCGGCTCGACTTCACCCAGACCTGGACGCCCTTCGAACCGGCCGCCAATTGTGGCCGCGCCGAGGTGCTGGCGCTGATCGACGCGATGCTTTCCACCCGGCCGCACGCCTATCCGGTGCCGCTGGACGAGTTGCGGAAGTAGCTACCCGCGCTTGGCCAATTCCGGGTCGTTCCCCAGCACGATCGGCTCGCCATGGGGCGTGGCATGCGCCGCGCGCAGCCACGCGGCGGTGCGGGCTTCGACGCTTGCCCCATCCGCCACGCCGCGCTCGGCGAGGAGGCGTTCCAGCGTCTCCAGCCAGCGACCGTAATCGGCCGCCTGCTCGCCCGCCCCGTCGGGCCGCATCGTGCGGCCGAGTGCTTCGGCCCATTCACCCCAGGTGAACAGGCCCGCCTCCTGCAGGGAGACGACCATGGCGAAGACCTGCGCCTCCCACGGCGCGGCGAAGGGCCCCTGCGGGCGTGGCGCGCTCATGCCGGGTCGAAATAGGGCTCGAAGGCCGCGATGGTGACGCGCCCGCCGGGATCGGCCTCCGGCCCCCACAACTCGGACGCCGTGAAGGCGACCGTGTAGAGCCAGGCCGGGTTCTCGCCTCGCTTGTAGGCATTGGTGTCGGGGAAGACGAAGGCCCCGTGGATCGCCTCGACCACGCCCCGCCGGCCCCGGACGTAGCGCGGCAGGCGGGTATGCCCGACCGGGTTCATCACCTTCGCGACGACGGTCTCGCCGATGGCGAAGCGGGCGGGCCCTTCGGGCTCCCGGTCGCTTGGAAAGCCCACCCGGAAGCGCGGTTCGAGGATGTCGGCGGTGAGCACGCGGGCGACGGGCTTGGGTGGCTCGGCCGCGCGGCCAGTAGCGATCTCCTCCCGCGTGGCGAGCCCGTTCGCGAGGATCTGCGCTTCCAGCGCTTCGAGCCAGATGTCGTAGTAGCTCGACGCCAGATATTGCGCGGGCGGCAGCGATTCCCGCGTGGCGCGGCTCCCGTCGAGGTTCCAGCTTCCGGTGAAGCCCATCGCCATTGCCATGGCGAAGACGCGCTTCTCCCAGTCTGCGTGGAAGACGGGCTCGTTCGGCTCCGGGCGGACGGGCCCGAACCCGTGCGCGCCGCCGAGATCCTGCGCGCCGTTCATGGCTGGATCTCCGCGCCGGGCGAGAGCGGCAGGCCGGTGCCGATCATCGCGTCGCGGGTGACGAGGGCGGCCAGCGCCTCCTCGGAAAAACCCTCCGTGCCAGCGGGCCGCATCGGCAGCACCATGAAGCGGGTCTCGGCGGTGGAATCCCACACCGTGATCCGCGTCGTCTCGGGGAGGCCGACGCCGAAATCGGTCAGCACGCCGCGCGGATCGATCACGGCGCGGGCGCGATAGGCCGGGGCCTTGTACCAGACCGGCGGCAGGCCGAGGACGGGCCACGGGTAACAGGAGCACAGGGTACACACGACCATGTTGTGCACCTCGGGCGTGTTCTCGACGACGACCATGTGCTCGCCGCCCCGCCCGCCGATGCCGAGTTCGGCGATGGTCGGCGTGGCGTCCTCCAGCAGGCGGTCGCGATAGGCGGGATCGGTCCAGGCGCGGGCGACGACGCGGGCGCCGAGATGGGGGCCGACCTTGGTCTCGTACATCTCGACCAGCGCATCGAGGGCGGCGGGCTGCACGTAGCCCTTCTCGACGAGGAGCGATTCCAGTGCCCGCACCCGCGCCTCGACGGGCGTGAGATCGCTGCCGTGCGGATGGTCGTGATCGTGGTGGTGATGGTCGTGCGTCATGGCTGATCCTCGGGCCGGGAGGATGCACCCCGCGTCCCCGCGATGCCAACCCCGAAACGCCACCGGCTTGGACTTTCGGACAATCCCGCAAATCCGTCCGCGGTTGTTTAGCAGCGGTTCATGCGGCGGCTTGTACGAGACCTTAGACAAATTCCAATATTCAATCTGTCGAGGGAGGCGGGATGATCGCCGATCTGCCGGAAGGAGTAACCGAGGCGGGGCCGACTCACGGCGCCAGCGATATCGGGCGCCATCTGGCCGCGCCTCTCAAGGATTACTTCGCTCTCACGACGAACGACGCGCTGCCCGAGCGGCTGTCGGGACTCGTGACCCGGCTCGAAGCCCTGTTTGCGGGTGCCGACGCCGCGCTGGCCTTCGATTTCCGCGCGGACATCATCAATGCCCTGCCGGCGCTGCGGACCTTCGCCCTCTCCCTCTGCGGGGATGCGGTGCGCGCCGACGACCTCGTGCAGGAGGCCTTCGCCCGCGCCTGGGCGAACCAGCATCGCTTCCGGCCCGGCACGAACTTCACCGCGTGGCTGTTCACGATCCTGCGCAACCTGTTCTACTCGGACCTGCGCAAGGCCAAGCGCGAGGTCGAGGATGCCGACGGCGTCCATGCCGAGCGGATGATCGCCCTGTCCGACCAGGAGGATGCGAGCACCCTCAACACCGTCCGCGAGCACCTGAACCTCCTGCCTGCCGCCCAGCGTGAGGCGCTGCTCCTCGTCGGGGCCGAGGGCTTCACCTACGAGGAGGCGGCGGACCGGATCGGGTGTCAGGTCGGCACGGTGAAGAGCCGGGTGAGCCGGGCCCGCGCGACGCTGCTCGCGGGGCTCGGCATCCTCAAGGCATCGGCTGGCGAAGGTGCCATTCGGTAGTGCGCTGGAAGCCCTGCCCGATTCGCAGGGCCATGGCCTCGTCGTAGCCCCGGCAGGCGATTTGGAGCGACAGCGGCAGGCCGCCCGCCGTGTAGCCTGACGGCAGGCTGAGGGCGCAGAGGTCCAGCAGGTTGCCGAAGCGGGTGAAGCGCGAGGGTGCATAGGCCTCGTCCACCTCGGACACGGGAATCGCCGCGCATTCCGTCGTGGGGGTCAGCAGGGCATCGATTCCCTCCATCGCCGCCGCGAACTGCACCTTCATCGCCGCCCGGCGGCGCTGCGTGTGCAGGTAGGTCTGCGCGGACACGGCGGCGCCGGCCAGGATGCGCCCCCGCACCGCGTCGCCCAGCGGCGAGGCCGCATCCTCCGCCAGCGCCCCGTTCTCGAAATAGGCCTCCGCGTTGGTGATGTCGCTCATCGCCAGGAAGTCCGCGAAGCGGAACGGCAGGGCGATGTCCACGATCTCGGCGCCCTCCCCCGCCAGCGTATCGAGCGCCGCGTCGTAGGCGGCGAGCATGTCCGGCGCGACGCCATCCCGCTCGGCCGCCGGCATCCGCGCCAGGCGCAGGCCCCGCACGCCCCGGTGCAGCGTCGTCCACGGATCCGCCGGGACGACGCCTTTCGTCACCGGATCGAGGGGATCGGGACCGGAGATCGCCTCGTAGAGCAGGGCCACGTCCTCGACGGTGCGGGCCAGGGGGCCGGGCGTGTCGAGGGTCGCGGAGAGCGGCACGATCCCGTGGGTCGAGACCCGCCCGACCGTGACCTTGAGCCCGGTGAGCCCACAGAACGAGGCCGGCAGGCGCACCGAGCCGCCGGTATCGGTGCCGATGCCCCAGGGGGCGAGCCGCGCGGCGACGGTGACGCTCGTGCCGCTGGACGATCCCCCCGGCACGCGCTGCACCTGCATGTCCCAGGGGTTCCAGGGGGTCCCGAGATGCTGGTTCGTGCCCCAGCCGCCATAGGCGAACTCGACCGTGTGGGTCTTGCCCAGCACGATCATGCCCTGCGCGATGAGCTTGCGCGCCACGGTCGCCGTACGCGCGGCCCGGCGCGTCCGGTGGGCGGCCGAGCCGCCCATGGTGATCCGGCCCTCCAGGTCGATCAGGTCCTTCAGCACGACGGGGACGCCGTGGAGCGGGCCGACCGCGTGGCCCGAGCGGATCGCCTTGTCCGCGCCTTCGGCGGCGAGGCGCGCATCCTGCGCGAAGACCTCCGTGAAGGCCTGAAGCTGCGGTTCCAGCCGTTCGATCCGGCCGAGCAGAGCCTCGACGCAATCGACCGGCGAGAGCTTCCGCGCGGCGATGTCCCGGGCGAGGGCGGCGGCCGGGAGGGTGTGGAGTTCGGTCATGACTGGCTCCGGCCGCTCACTGAACACTGACACGGGTGAGATCGACGAACCAGGATTGCGGCGAGACGAAGCCCTTCACCGATTTCGACATGGCACGCGGGTTGAGATCGTGGACCACGTACAGCCAGGGCGGATTGTCCACGAGGCGTTCGTGGGCGATCTGCGTCTGCGAGTCGATCACCTTCTGGTCCTTCGTCTCCGCGAGCGCCTTGAGGGCCGCGTCGAACTGGTCGTCCTTCCAGTTCGGGAAGTTGAAGCCGCCCGGCGGGAACCGGGACGAGGAGAAGTACCGCTCCATCACCGCCGCGTCGGAAGACGGCGAGGAGACGTTCAGCACGTTCGAGCCCTGCAGGTTGCCCGAATCGGGCAGGAGCCGGCTCGCGTTGAGCAGCACCTGCCATTCGACCACGTTGAACGACACGTCCACATTGCAGGACTGCTTCAAGTTCTCCTGAAGGTACTCGTTCATCGGCATGGGCAGCATTTGGCCGGAGCCCGACGACGACACCATCACCTTCAGGCTGAGGGGCTTGCTCGGCCCGTAGCCGGCCTCGGCCAGGAGCTTCTTGCCCTTCTCTGGATCCGAGACGTAGTGGTTCTGCGGCTTGCCGAAGTTTGGATCCTTGTCGTTGAGCCACCCGGAGGCGGGTTCAGCGGTGCCGTTCAGCAGGGCGACGATGCCCTCGCGGTCGACACAGTAATTCAACGCCTGACGCACGCGCACGTCCTTCAGGGGGCTGTTCGTGCCGGCGATGTTGTAGATCCAAGGCCAGACATGCGGGTACGAGCCCGTCGTGATCGTGAAGCCGGCCTGTTTCAGCGAGGGGATCGCGTCCGGGGCCGGCACCTCGATCCAGTCCACCTGCCCCGAGCGCAGGGCGGCGACGCGGGCATTCGCCTCCGGGATCGGCATCAGGCGGATGCGGTCGACCTTCGCCATGCGGCCGGCATCCCAATAGTCGGGGTTGCGGGCGAGATCGACGGATTCGCGTGGCGAGACCTTCACGATCTTGAACGGCCCGGTCCCGGCCGCCGGCAGGGCGGGCACCTTGGTCCAGTCACGGCCTGCCTTCTCGAAGGATTGGGGCGACGTGAACAGCAGGTACACCACCATGTAGGGGAAGTACGACGCCACCTGCGTGGTCGTGATCTGCACCGTGGCGTCGTCGATCTTGCGGTAGCTCGCGACGATGGGTGCCCGCGCCCGCGAGATGCCCGCCGCCTGCGGCTCGAATTGCGGGCTGTCGTTCTTGAAGAACCGGTCGAGGTTCCAGACCACGGCGTTCGCGTCGAAGGGCGTGCCGTCGTGGAACTTGACTCCCTGGCGCAGGTGGAAGGTCCAGATGTGGCCGTCGGCGGGGTCCTGCTCGTAACTCTGCGCAAGGGCCGGCTTGATGCCCGAGGGCCTGTCCGTCTGCGTTAGGTCCCATTGCGTGAGGGCTTCGAAGATCGGGTAACCCATGAAGCGCATGCCCTCGAAGCCGTTGTTCGGAAGGCCGGTGGCCGTGGGCACGTCGGTCGCCGTCATGGCGATGCGCAGCACGCTGTCGGCCTGGGCTTGGGCCACGAGGGCGAGGCTGGCGGTGAGCGCGAAGGCGGTGCGTCGGGGGAACGTCATCGGGTGTCCGGATACCGTGGCTGACGCCGCGCCCCCGGCAAGTCCCGCGCCAGAACAGGCGGTGACGCCGCAGGGCGATGCTTGTCCATCCTGCGTCCAAGGGGCCTTGCGCCGCCGCTCCACCGTGCCACGATGAGTGGAATTGAGGCGTGCTGGGAGGATTGGCGTGGCTGAACCGACGAATGAGGCGGCGGCTGCGCCGATGAACGGCGCCGAAAGTCTGGTGCGCACCCTGGTGGCGGGTGGGGTGGAGGTCTGCTTCACCAATCCCGGTACATCGGAAATGCACTTCGTCGCCGCCCTCGACCGAGTCGAGGGGATGCGCTGCGTGCTCTGCCTGTTCGAGGGCGGCGCCACGGGCGCGGCGGACGGCTATGCCCGCATGGCCGACAAGCCGGCCTCGACGCTGCTGCATCTCGGCCCCGGCCTCGCGAACGGCCTCGCCAACCTGCACAATGCAAGGCGGGCGCGCTCGCCGCTCGTCAACATCGTCGGCGAGCACGCCACCTACCACCGGCAATACGATGCCCCGCTCACCTCGGACATCGAGGGGCTGGCCCGGCCGATGTCGGCCTGGGTGCGCACGGGGATGAGCGCGGAGGAGATCGGCCGCGACGGCGCCGACGCCATCGCCGCCGCCCGTACCGCGCCGGGGCAGGTCGCGACTCTGATCCTGCCCGCCAACACGGCTTGGGATCCCGGCACCGGAATCGCCCCCGTGCCGCCGATCCCCGAGCGCGCCCGCGCCGAGGACGAGGCGATCCGCGAGGCGGCGAAGCTGCTCGCGAGCGGTGAGCCGGTGCTGCTCCACCTCGGCGACCAGGCGGTGCGCAAGGAGGGCCGGGTGATCGCCGACCACATCGCCCGCAAGACCGGCGCGAAGCTGTTGGCCATGACCTCGAATGCCCGCATCGACCGGGGCGTCGGCACCGTGCCGATCGAGCGTCTGCCCTACCCGATCGATCAGGCCATCGACGCGTTGAAGGGCTTCCGCCACGTCATCCTGATCGGCGCGACCCAGCCGGTCGGCTTCTTCGCCTATCCCGGCAAGCCGAGCCTGCTCGCCCCCGAGGGCTGCACGACCCTGACGCTGGCGACGCCGGAGCAGGACCAGATCGACGCCCTCGAACGGCTGGCCGAGGCGGTGAACGCGCCCGAGAGCGCCCTCCCCGATCTCGGACGCCGGCCGGAGATCCCCACCTCCGAGCGCTTGGAGCAAGACGCCATCGGCGCCGTCCTCGGCGCGCTGATCCCCGAGGGTGCGGTGATCTGCGACGAGTCGCTGACCACGGGGCGCAACTTCTTCGGGCTGACCAAGGCGAGCGCCCCGCATTCCTGGCTGCAACTCAGCGGCGGCGCCATCGGCGTCGGCATCCCGATGGCGACCGGCGCCGCCATCGGTGCGCCGGGCCGCAAGGTCATCAACCTTCAGGCGGATGGCAGCGGCCTCTACACGGTCCAGGCGCTGTGGACGCAGGCCCGCGAGCGCCTCGATGTCGTGACCATCGTCTGGTCGAACCGCGCCTACGCGATCCTGCGCGGCGAACTCGCCAATGTCGGCGCGCACAATCCCGGGCCGAAGGCCATCGGGATGCTGAGCCTCGACGATCCGGCCATCGATTGGGTCTCGCTCGGGCGCGGCTTCGGCGTCGACGGGCGGCGGGTCGAGACCCTGCCGGAGTTCATCGACGCCCTGAAGCACGGTCTCGCGGAGAAGGGGCCGTACCTCATCGAGGTGGTCTTGTGAGCCAAGCCTTCGCCCTGCCCGGCCTCACCGGGCCGGCGGAGATCCGGATCGACGCATCGGGCCTCGCCCATATCCGGGCGGGAAGCGCCCTCGACGCCTACCGCGTCCAGGGCTTCACCGCCGCCCGCGACCGGCTGTGGCAACTCGACCTGTGGCGCAAGCGCGGCCTGGGATTGCTCGCGGCGGATTTCGGGCCGGGCTACCTCGCGCAGGACAGGGCCGCGCGCCTGTTCCTCTATCGGGGCGACATGGCCGCCGAATGGGCCGCCTACGGCCCGCAGGACACGAAAGCCATCGTCACGGCCTTCGTCGGCGGGCTCAACGCCTACATCGCCTTGACCGAGGCGAGGCCGGAGCGCCTGCCGCCCGAGTTCGGCCGGATGGGCACGCGCCCCGCCCGCTGGGCGCCGGAGGACGTGGTGCGCATCCGCAGCCACGGCCTCGTGCGCAACGTCCTCTCCGAGGTCGCCCGCGCGAAGGTGCTCGCCCTCGGCGGCGACCACGCCACCGACGACCTGCGCAAGCGCCTGTACCCGCCGCATGATCCCATCGTGCTGGACGGCCTCGACGCCTCGGACTGGCCCGACGACCTCCTCGACCTGTTCCGCCTCGCCACCGCGCAGGTGCAGTTCAGCCCCGCGCGGTTGGAGGCCAGCCGCGAGGAGGCCTGGGCGTGGTCGAAGGTCGATGCGCAGGGCACCGTCGGGCGGCGAAGCGCCCCGCCGCCGGAGCCGAGCGAGGGCTCGAACAATTGGGTCATCGGCCCCGGCCGCACCGCCACCGGGCGGCCGATCCTCGCGAGCGATCCGCACCGGATCTATCTGAACCCGTCGCTGCGCTACGCCGTCCACCTCACGGCGCCGGGCCTCGACGTGATCGGCGCGGGCGAGCCGGCGCTGCCTGGCATTTCCATCGGCCATAACGGCCACGCCGCCTTCAGCCTGACCATCGCGCCGATGGATCAGGAGGATCTGTTCGTCTGCGGGAAGCACGCGGACGATCCTGACCTGATCCGCCACGGCGAGGGCTGGGAGCGGATCGCGCGCGTTGATGAAGCGATCCCCGTGCGGGGCGGGCCGGACGAGATCGTCTCGCTCGCCTTCACCCGCCATGGGCCGGTGATCGCGGAGGATGCGCGCCGGGCCTTCGCGCTGGCCACGGTCTGGTCTGCGCCGGGCTCGGCGGCCTATCTCGGCAGCCTCGCCTATCTCGACGCGAAGACCCCCGAGGCCTTCGGGCAGGCGCTGCGGCACTGGTCGGCGCCGTCGGTGAACCAGCTCTATGCCGACCGGGATGGGCGGATCGCGTGGTTCATGGCCGGCAAGGCGCCGCGCCGGCCGGGCCATGACGGTCTCCTGCCGGTGCCGGGCGACGGACGGTTCGACTGGGCGGGCTTCCTAAACGCGGACGAGTTGCCCCGCGCCATCGATCCCGCCGAGGGCTGGTTCGCCACCGCCAACGAGATGAACCTTCCGCCGGGCTACCCGGCGGAGGACAAAAAGGTCGGCTTCGAGTGGCACGAGCCGTGGCGGGCCACGCGTCTGCGCGCGGTGCTGGGTTCGCAGGACAGGCATTCGCTGGCCGATTCGCAGGCGTTGCAGGCCGATGTCGTCTCGGAGCCGGCCCTGCGCATCGCGCGGGTCGCCTGCGCCGTCCCGGCCGGGAGCGCCGAGGCCCGGCACGCGCAGGACCTGCTGCGGGGCTTCGACGGCCGGCTTGGCCCCGACAGCGCCGCCGCCGCCCTGGTGGAAGTGCTCTGGGTCCGCCATCTGAGGCCGGCGCTGATCGCGGAACTGGTGCCCGATGCGAAGGTCCGCGCGCTCATCCCACCGGGCGACACGGAGAGCCTGCTCGACCGGCTCGAGGCGATGGACCGGCCCGGAGCGCTCCTCGAAACGGCGCTCGCCGCCGCGTGGGCAACCTGTGGCAAGCTGATGGGCGCGGATGCCTCCACCTGGGCCTGGGGCCGCCTCCACCAAGCGTTGTTCGCCCATCCCCTATCGGCCCTCGGGGGGGACGAGGGATGGGATGTCGGGCCGTTTCCCCTCGGCGGCGCAGGCGCCTGCGTGATGCACGCCGAGTACCGTACGGATTCGTTCCGCGTCACCAACGGCGCCTCGTTCCGCATGGTGGTGGATGTCGGCGCCTGGGACGCGTCGGTCTTCGTGAACGTGCCCGGCCAATCGGGCGACCCGCGCGATCCCCATTACCGCGACCTCGGAGAGGTCTGGGCCCGGCAGGGCTACGCGCCGATGCCGTACTCGCCGGAGGCTGTCGCGGCGGCGACGCGGACGGTGATCCTCCTCACGCCGGAGGA
Organism: Methylobacterium sp. J-067; assembly: GCF_022829465.1. Lineage (GTDB taxonomy): Bacteria > Pseudomonadota > Alphaproteobacteria > Rhizobiales > Beijerinckiaceae > Methylobacterium > Methylobacterium litchii. The sequence goes on along the minus strand of NZ_JAKSXZ010000097.1, from coordinate 219,357 downwards.
AGGCGCGTGACTTGCTAGCGCAGCGACTGATCATGGTGAGGCGGCCCCCACGCACTCACCTCATCCTGAAATGCCCGCGTCAGCGGGCCTCGAAGGAATGGTCCAGCCTGCTGCGCGATCCCTGGAGTTCTCCTTCGAGGCGGCTGCGCCGCACCTCAGGATGAGGAGAAGTTCTGGAGAAGGCTGGCTGAACCAACGCGTTCGGGTGCGGCTCTAGCGTGGCCGCGCTCGCAATGACGGGTCGAGGGTTTGACACCCTGCAAGAATGTTGACGAAGGATAAGTCTTGAAGATCTTCATTGCCGGGCTTGCGACCGAGACCAACACCTTTGCCCCGCTGCCGACCGGCCGCGCGGCGTTCCTGGCCGATTACTCCCGCCGCGACGGCACCCGCGCCCCGCCCTCCCTCAGCAATATCGGCCTGAAGGCGTGGCGCGAGATGGCCGAGGCCGACGGCCACGAGGTCGCTGAGAGCATCTCAACCTTCGCCCAGCCCGGCGGGATCACCCTGCGCGACGTCTATGAGGAGTTGCGCGACACCCTGCTCGATGACCTCCGCGCCGCGATGCCGGTCCAGGCCGTGCTGCTCTTCATGCACGGGGCGATGGTGGCCGAGGGCTACGACGATTGCGAGGGCGACACGGTGGAGCGGGTCCGCGCCCTGGTCGGGCCGGACGTGACCATCGGCGTCGAGCTCGATCTGCATTGCCACCTCACGGAGACGCTGCGCCGCAAGGCCGACGTGGTGGTGATCTACAAGGAATATCCCCACACCGACATCGTGGACCGCGCCCGCGACCTCTACCCGCTGGTCGTCGGCACCGTCGAGAAGCGCATCCGCCCGGTCATGGCCTATGCGGATTGCCGGATGGTCAGCATGTGGAAGACCACCCGCGAGCCCATCGCCGGCTTCGTGCGCCGGATGCTCGACCTGGAGGGCCGCGACGGCATCCTCTCCGTCTCCTTCGGCCACGGCTTTCCTTACGCCGATGTGGCCGATGTCGGGGCGAAGATGCTCGTCGTGGCCGATGGCGACATAGCGAAGGCCCAGGCGCTCGCCGACAAACTCGCCGCCGAGATCTGGGCGATGCGCGTGGAAGCCTCGACCGCCTTCGACAGCATCGACGCCGCCCTCGACGCGGCGCTGGCCTCCGACGATCCCCGGCCGATGGTGCTGGCCGACACCGCCGACAATGCGGGCGCCGGCGCGCCCTCCGACAACACGGCGATCCTCGCCCGGCTCGTCGCCCGCCAGGTGAAGGGCGCGGCGCTCGGCATGATCTGGGACCCCGGCGCGGTCGGCATCTGCCACGAGGCCGGGCTCGGCGCGACCTTCGACCTGCGAGTCGGGGGAAAGTGCGGCGTCACCTCGGGCGATCCGGTGGACCTGCGCGTCACCGTGCGCGGCCTCTCGGACGATCACAGCCAAGGCGGGTTGAGCGGCGGGCGGGCCACGCTCGGCCCGGCCGCCTGGGTCGAGGCGGACGGCATCCACCTCGTCCTCACCCACAAGCGGCAGCAGCCCTTCGCGCCGGACGCCTTCACCGGCCTCGGCCTGACCCTCGACGACAAGCGCATCGTCGTCGTGAAGTCGATGCAGCACTTCTATGCCGGCTTCGTCCCCATCGCCTCCGCCGTGCGCTACGTCGCGGCGCCGGGCGCGGTGCCGCCCGATTACGGGGCGATTCCCTACACGAAGCGCGACCCGAATTTCTGGCCGCGCGTGGACGACCCCTTTGCCGGCCCGGCCCCGGAGGCTGCCCGATGACCCGTGACCTGCACTTCGCCCCCGAGGCCCTGCTCGCGCAACTGCGCGCCTGGGTCGAATGCGAAAGCCCGACCTACGACGCGCTCGCCGTCAACCGCATGATGGCGCTGGCCGCCCGCGACCTCGCGCTGATCGGCGCGCAGGTGGAGACGATCCCCGGCCGGATGGGACTCGGCGATTGCGTGCGGGCGCGCTTCCCGCACCCGAAGGGCAACGAGAAGGGCATCCTCGTCCTCGGCCATCTGGATACAGTCCATCCCGTCGGCACTCTCGCGCGCCTGCCCTGGCGGGTGGAGGGCAACCGCGCCTACGGGCCGGGCATCCTCGACATGAAGGGCGGCAACGTCATCGCGGTGGCTGCGCTCCGCGCCCTGATCGCCGCCGGGGCGCAGACGCCCCTGCCGGTGACGGTGCTGTTCACCAGCGACGAGGAGATCGGCAGCCCCGCCACCCGCGACCTGATCGAGGCCGAGGCGTCACGGCATTCCCACGTGCTCGTGCCGGAGCCCGGCCAGCCCGGCGACGGGGTGGTGACAGGCCGCTACGCCATCGCCCGGTTCGACCTGGAGGCGGTCGGCCGTCCGAGTCATGCGGGGTCATCGCCGGGCGAGGGGCGCTCCGCCATCCGCGCCTTGGCCCGCAAGGTGCTGGCCATCGACGCCCTGTCGGACGCCGATTGCACGGTCTCGACGGGTATCGTCTCCGGCGGGATGTGGGTGAATTGCGTGCCGACCCTGTGCCGTGGGCAGGCGCTCAGCATGGCGAAGCGCCAAGCGGACCTCGACCGGGTGGTCGAGCGGATGCTCGCCCTCTCCGGCGAGGAGGACGGCGTGCGCTTCACCGTCAGCCGGGGCGTCACGCGGCCGGTCTGGGAGCCGGATGCCGGGACGCTCGCCCTCTACGCCCTGGCGAAGGACCTCGCGGCCGAGGCCGGCGTTGTGCTCACCCATTGCAGCGCGGGCGGCGGCTCGGACGGCAACTTCACCGGGGCCATGGGCATCCCGACCCTCGACGGGCTCGGCGTGCTCGGCCACGGCTATCACACGCTGGACGAGCACGTCCTCATCGACTCCCTGCCGAGCCGGGCGGCGCTCTTCGCCGGCCTGCTGATGCGCCTCGGCGCCTGAGGCTCAGGCGCCCGCCGGGTCCACCGGCATCGGCGGGACGCCCCCGGCTTCGATGGCCTCGCCCGCCGCGAGGCACAGATCCTCCCGGAAGCGGCCGGCGACCACCTGCACGCCGACCGGACTCCGGCCGACGAGCCCGGTCGTCACCGTGAGGGCGGGGATGCCGAGCGGCGCCAGGGCGACCTGAAGCAACTGCGCCTCGAAGGCGCGGGCGATGCCCTCCGGCGTGCGGTCGAGCCCGTCCGGGAACGGCAATTCGCCCGACACGGGCACGAGCAGCACCGGGTTCTCGGCCAGGAACAGTGACCATTGCCGCGCGAGCGTCGCCCGGCGGGTCAGCGCCTGGGTGATCGCGTCGGGCCCCAGGGCCTCGGCCCGCGCGCGGAAGGCATCGAGGAGGCCGATCGCCGCCGGATCGCCCTCGCGCTCGGCTGCCGCGCGGACGGCGGCGAAGCCGTCCCCAAGCCAGAGGGTCAACTGGATGTCGTTCGCCTCGCGCAGCGGCGGCGTGTCGGCGATCTCCTCGACCTGCCAGCCGGCGGCTTGGAGGCGCCGGGCTGCGTCTCGCAAAGCCGCCTCGACCTCCGGCACGATGGCGAGGCCCCCCGGCCGCAGGCACAGGGCGACCTTGCGCGGCGCGGGCGGGCCTTCGAGGGGCGCGGGCACCCACCACGGATCGCGCGGATCGGGCGCGGCCATGGCGGCGAGGCCGAGACGGATATCGGCGATGCTGCGCGCGAGCGGACCCGAAACCGCCATGAGCTGCGGGCCGATCCCACGTTCGGGCGAGGAGGCGTTCCAGGCGGGGATGCGGCCGAAGCTCGGGCGCAGACCGTGGACGCCGCAGGCATAGGCCGGGTAGCGCACCGAGCCGGCGATGTCGGTGCCGTGGGCGATGGCGCCGATGCCCGCCGCGACGGCCGACCCCGCCCCGCCGGAGGAGCCGCCCGGCGTCAGGCCGGGATCGCGCGGGTTCTTGGTCTCGCCGTGCAGGCTGTTAGTAGTGAACCAGCGCAGCGAGAAGGCCGGCGTGTTGGTGCGCCCGAGCAGCACCGCCCCCGCCCGCCGGAGGTTGGCGACGACGGGGCTGTCGTCCTTTGCGACGAGGTCCTTCTGCAAACGCAGGCCGTTGGTGGTGGCAAAGCCCCGCTGGTCGGCGTTGACCTTGGTCGTCACCGGCACCCCGGCGAGCGGCCCCAGCGCCTCGCCTCGCGCGCGGGCGGCATCCACCGCCTCCGCCTCGGCCAGAACCTCCTCCGGCCGGTGATCCACCACGGCGTTCAGCGCGCCGTTGACCGCCGCGAGGCGATCCAGGGCGTCGGCGGCCACCTCCCGCGCGGACACGTCGCCGGCTCGGATGCGATTCGCGAGGTCCGTCGCGGACAGGCGCCAGAGTTCCATGAATCGTCCTCGATTGACTTAAACTTGCGTGATTCGGGGTTCGTTGAACCGGCTAAATCAGCCTCCGACCGACTTATACAAAATGCATTGATGCTGCCGTCATTTTAGGCATCGGCAGGATTGCGAGACCGCTCAACGTTTTCCCGCACTGCACATTCCCTGCCATCCGTACTTCACCACAGGCCGGTCTTGCGTCCAAGCGGCGCATGCCTAACCTCGGCTTAGATGCGCGTCCGACCTGGGCGTCGGCCCAGAACGGGTTCGGCATCCCATGACCCCTGCGGCAGCTTTCTCCAGCAAGAGGCAGGTTTCCATGTCCGAAGCCATTCGCGTCAAGCCGACCCACGACGGCACCTACACGGTCTATCGCGGCAACCTCGCCCTGGTCAGCGGGCTCACCCGCGCCCAGGCCGAACGCTACGAGGCCAGCATCACCCGGATGCAGGCCCCGGTCCTCGCCAGCGCCGGCTGAACCTCAAACCGACAGGGTCGCGCCCGGCCCCAGATCGAGGGGGCCGAGGTCACCCATGGCCCCGGCGGCGTCGAGGCCGCGCCGCCGGGCCGCGATGGCGTAGCCGTCGTTCACCCGCGCGATGTCGTAGAGCATGTAGCCCGCCCGGCGAGCCGGCACCGCGCCATGCCCGTCCGGCAGGGCCGAGGCGGAGGGCACGCCCACCACCGGGACCATGCGCCGGCCCGGCCCGGCGACTCGAGCGAGGCTCGCGATGTGGTTGTGGCCGTGCAGGATCAGGTCCGCGCCGACACGGCCGATCATCGCCGTGAAGGCGGCGGCGTCCTTCAGTTCACGCCCCGGCGAGGCACCGCCCGGATGGGGCGGATGGTGGATCATCACCACCCGGCAGGGCCGCCCCGGCTCGGTGGCCAGCGCCCGCAGCAGGGTTTCCGCCGCCGCGAGTTGCGGTGGGCCGAGGCGCCCGCTCGCGACGAAGGGCTTCGTCGGAATGGCGCTCGACAGGCCGATCAGCGCCAGGGGACCTCGCCGCCTGAGGTAGGGGAAGTGGGCCTGCGTGCCCGAATCGTCCGCCGTGTAGGCGCCGCAGGCGTCGAGCAGCCCCTCCAGCGAGCCGCGCACATAGGCGTCGTGGTTGCCGGGCACGAGGCTCACGTCATCGGGTGGACCGAGCGCTTCCATGAAAGAGTGGGCGGTCTCCCATTCGCTCGGCAGGCCGATGTTGCAGAGGTCGCCCGTGCAGGCGATGTGCCCCGCCCCCTGCGCCCGCAGGTCCGTGACGAGGAGCGACAGGGTCGCCATGTCGTGGCTGCGCGAACGGCCCCGGCGCCAGTTGGCGTAGCCGGTGGCGCGCTTGCCGAACAACTGGCGGAGGCGCGGCCGACCCAGGGGGCCGACATGCGGGTCGCTGAGATGCGCGAGGCGGAAGATCAAGGCGAGGGGGCGCTCCGGACTTCGCCCCCGGCATCGCGGCGCGGGGCGGCGCCGTCAAGCGCTGCCGATCAGGATCCCGGTCACGAGGACGAGCACGCCGCCCAGCATCACCTGCAGGGCTGCCCGCCAGAACGGCGTGGCCATGTAGCGGGTGCGGATGCCTGCGATCACCGCCAGCTCGACCACCACGACCGCCACCGCGAGGCTGGTGGCGAGGACGAAGGCGTTCGGCCAGCCCGGCGGCAGGGCGTCGGGGATCGCGTAGGGCAAGGTGTGGCCGAGGCCGCCCAGCGTCGTCATCACCCCGCAGACGAGGCCGCGCATCAATGGGCTGCCCCGCCCGGTCACGCTGCCGTCGTCTGAGAGGGCTTCCGTGAAGCCCATGCTGATTCCCGCCCCCACCGAGGCCGCGAGCCCGACGAGGAAGGTCGACCAATTGTGGCCCGTGGCGAAGGCGGCGGCGAAGATCGGCGCCAGGGTGGAGACCGATCCGTCGATCAGCCCCGCGAGGCCGGGTTGGACATAGCGCAGCACGAGATCGCGCCGCGCCTCGGCCAGTGCCGTCATCGTATCGTCCACCACCATCGCCATCGCCGTCCTTTCCCTGGAACGGTTCCAATCTCCAGTTTGTAATCGTTCAAAACAAGCCATGACACGCCTTTGTGAGTCGTGTGCGCGATGGCTCTTGCCTCTCGGGATGAGCGATTGTCTGGCTTGGGCGGCTTGAACCGAGCCGGCTCGCGGGGCTATGCCGCCGGGCCTGACACGCGGGCCGTGATGAGTTTCTTCAAGCGCCTCCTTCGACAGCCGCTCGTGAAGCGGGCGCTTGGGCGTCTCGCCGCCGGCTATCTGCGCCTCGTCCGCGCCACCAACCGCTTCACCATGGAGACGGGCGCGGGGTTCGCGGGCGACTTGCCGGCCGCGAATGCGTGGCTCGACGCGCAATTGCCCGCCATCTTCGGCATGTGGCACGGCCAGCACATCCAGATGCCGCTGATGATGCGCGCCACCGACCGCGTCGCGACGATCATCTCCCGCAACCCGGACGGGGACATCAACACCATCGCCCTCGAACGCCTGGGCGTGCGGGTGATGCGCGCCTCCGGGGCCCGTGGCCGGCGGCGGACGGCCGATGCCCGCTCCAAGGGCGGGGCGGAGGGTCTGCGCGCCATGCTCAAGGCCCTGAAGGCCGGGGAATGCGTCGCCTTCAGCGCCGACGTGCCGAAGGTGACGCGGCGCTGCGATGCCGGCATCCTCACCCTGGCGCGGTTCTCGGGGCGGCCCATCGTGCCCTCGGCGGTGGTGATGAGCCGCCATATCCGCTTCGGCTCCTGGGATCGCGCCTGCCTCGCCCTGCCCTTCGGCCGGGCGGCGATCGTGCTGGGCGATCCGGTCTTCGTGCCCCGCGAGTGCGAGGGCGAGGCGTTCGAGCGCCTGCGCCTCCTCGTCGAGACGGAAATGGACCGGGTCCACGCCCGCGCCTACGCCCTGGTCGGGCGGCCTGACCGCGCTGCCTATTACGGGCACAGCGTCGCCCCGGCGGCGGCCATGCCGGAGGTCGCCGTATGAGGCCGGCCCCGCTGACATTGCCCCTGCGGCTCTACCGCACCGGCCTGCGCGTCGGCGAGCCGGCCGTGGCGGGACTGCTCGCGTGGCGCGCCCGTCGCGGGAAGGAGGATCCGCGCCGGCTGGGTGAGCGGCGCGGCCTGCCGGGCCGGGCCCGTCCGGTCGGCCCGCTCGTGTGGATGCACGGCGCGAGCGTTGGCGAGGTCCTGTCCCTCGTCGCCCTGGTGGAGGGCATGATCGCCCGCCGCTACTCGGTGCTCGTCACCACCGGCACCCGCACCGCCGCCGACCTGATCGGCGCGCGCCTGCCGCCCGGCGCGGTGCATCAATACATGCCCCTCGACGCGCCCCGCTGGATCGAGCGCTTCCTCGACCATTGGCAGCCCGACATCGCCGTGGTTGCCGAATCGGAGATCTGGCCGAACACCATCGTCGCCCTGGACGAGCGCGACATCCCGCTGATCCTCGTGAACGGGCGGATGTCGGAACGCTCCTTCCGAGGCTGGGAGCGCGCCAAGCGCACGGCGGCGGCGCTGCTGTCGCGGATCGCCGTCTGCCTCGCGCAGACGGAGGAGGACGGTGCCCGCTTCGCTCAGCTCGGCGCCCCGCGCGTCTCCATCGCCGGGAACCTGAAGTTCGACGCGCCGGTCCCGCCCGTGGACCCGCAGCAACTGAACTACCTTCGGCCGATGCTGACCGGGCGTCCGGTCTGGCTGGCGGCGAGCACGCATCCCGGCGAGGAGGCGGCCATCGCCCACGCCCATGCGGAGCTGAAGAACCGCTTCCCGAACCTCCTGACGGTGCTCGCCCCCCGCCATCCCGGCCGGGGCGCCGAGGCCGCCGCCTGCGCCACCGCCGCCGGCCTGCGCAGCGCCCGGCGCTCGGCGGGGGGGCGCCCGCATCCGGGCGTCGACCTCTACGTCGCGGACACGATCGGCGAACTCGGTCTGTTCTACCGGCTCAGCCCCCTCGTCTTCGTCGGCGGATCGCTGGTGCCGCGCGGCGGACAGAACCCCATCGAGCCCGTGCGCCTCGACGCGGCGGTGCTGCACGGGCCGCATACGGGCAATTTCGCGCAGGTCTACGATGCCCTCGACCGGGCGGGCGGCGCGGCCCTCGTCGCCAACGGCGCCGAACTCGCCGATTCCGTCGGGCGGCTGCTCGACGATCCGGCGCGCCTCGCGACGATGGCCGAGGCGGGACACGCCGCCCTGCAGCCCTTCGAGGGCGCGGTGGCGCGCACCCTGGCGGTACTCGATCCGTTCGTGGCGCAGATGAAGCTGCAGGGGCTGCACCCGGCGGCGCGCGGCCGGGCCTGATGCGCCCGCCCGGCTTCTGGCAGGCCGGGCCTCGCCATCCGATGGCGCGGCTTCTCGCGCCCCTCGGCGCGCTTTACGGCGCGGCCGGCGCCCGCCGCATGGACAGGCCGGGCGCACACGCCCCCTGCCCCGTCATATGCCTCGGCAACTTCACCCTCGGCGGGGCTGGCAAGACACCCTCGGCGCTGGCTGTGGCGGCGATCCTGCGCGACCTCGGCGCCTCGCCCGCCTTCCTCAGCCGGGGCTATGGCGGACGCCTCCCCGGCCCCGTTCGGGTCGCGCCCGCCGTGCACCGGGCCGCCGACGTGGGCGACGAACCGCTCCTTCTCGCCCGGGCCGCGCCCGCCGTGATCGCCCGCGACCGCCCGGCCGGGGCCGCCCTGTGCCGTAGCCTCGGCGCCACCGCCATCGTGATGGACGATGGGTTGCAGAATCCGAGCCTCGCGAAGGACCTTTCCTTCGCCGTGGTCGATGCCGCCGCCGGGATCGGCAACGGCCGCGTGTTCCCCGCAGGCCCCTTGCGCGTGCCATTGGAGCGGCAATGGGCGCATGTCGGCGGGGTGATCCTCATCGGCGAGGGTGCGGCGGGTGAGGCCGTGACCGCGCAGGCGAAGGCGCGGGGGCTGCCCGTCCACCGGGCGCGGCTCGTGCCGGAGCGGGCCGACCTCGCGGGCGGGCGCTGGCTGGCCTTTGCCGGGATCGGGCGGCCGGAGAAATTCTTCGCGACGCTTCGGGAGCAGGGCGCCGTGCTGGCTGAGACCCGCGCCTTCCCGGACCATCACCCTTATCGCGACAGCGACCTTGCGCGGCTGGCGGCGGACGCGGATCGCCTCGGCGCGCGGCTCATCACGACGGAGAAGGACGCCGTCCGCCTCCCGAAGGATGTCCTGGCGCGGGTCGCTGTGCTGGCGGTCAGGCTCGTCTTCGCCGAGCCCGAACCACTGCGGCAGCAGCTGGCCGCCGCGCTGTCAGCGTCGCCGAAACCCCGTTAAAGTTGGTCGTTGAGTTTCTGGTGCAACCCGTTGGCGCAGCTTACGGACGCCCGTATTCCTTCAAGCGCTGCATGAGCGCCTCGGGCGTGGCGTAGGCCTCCTGCTTCGCGACGCTCCAATAGCGGAGATTGTCGAGGGGGATCGCGTCCCCTGTCACCGCGCAGCGCACGAAGGCGCCGGGCTTCACCACCCGCATCGTGCCGTCGCCGTAGGAGACGACCGCCTCACCCGAATTTCCCCGATCCAAACGGCCCAGCACGTCACGCCTCCGACGACAATTCGCGCCTTTCTATACCCGTCCCGCCCGTTCAGGCGAGCATGGACGGCACGGCATCCGCCGCGAGGAGCCGCTTCGCTTCGGCAGCGTCGAGATGCATCCGCGCGATGAGGTCGTCGGCGCTGGCGAAGCGCTCCTCGCCCCGGATGTAGGCGACGAACTCCACGGCCAGTTCCTGGCCGTAAAGGTCGCCCGCGAAGTCGAACAGATTCACTTCGAGAAGCGGCGCACCGTCATCGAAGGTCGGCCGTCGGCCGTAGCTCGCCACCCCGTCCTTGATCGCGCCGTCCGGCAGCTTGATGCGCACGGCGTAGATGCCGTGCGCAAGGGCGCAATCGGCGAGCATCAGGTTCGCGGTGGGGTAGCCCAGGACGCGCCCGCGCTTGTCGCCGTGGCGGACCTCGGCCGTCACGAACCAGCGGTAGCCGAGCAGCGCGTTCGCCCGCGCCACGTCCCCGTCGGCGAGCGCATTGCGGATCTTGCTGGACGACACCGGCTCCTCCTCCCCCAACAGGGCCACGGGATCCACGAGGCGGCAGGTGAGCCCCGCCTCGCGGCACAGATCGCGCAGCAGGGACGGCGTGCCCTCGCGCGCGCGGCCGAAATGGAAGTCGTGACCCACCACCACGCCCGACAGGCCGAGCCCGTCGCGCAAAAAATCCATCACGAAGGCGCGAGCGCTCGTCCCCGCCAGATCGGCGTCGAAGCGCCGGACGATCAGCCCATCGAGGCCGCTGTGGGCGAAGAGGATCTCCTTCGCGTGCTCCCCGGTCAGCCGGAACATCGGCGCCTCGGGGCGGAAGAAGGCACGGGGATGCGGCTCGAAGGTGAGGGCCACGGCGGGGTGGTCCCCCGCCCTCGCCTCCTCGCGCACGGCAGCCGCCAACGCCCTGTGGCCACGGTGTACGCCGTCGAAATTGCCGATCGCCGCCACGGCTCCGCGCAGGGCGGCCGGCACGGGCTCGTCCACACGGCAAAGGTGGAAGGGCCGCGCGGTCGTATCGTCGCCTGAGGCCATCGGATCTGGGATCGAAACTCGCGAGAGCGCGGGAAGGCCGGGGCGCCCGCCCGGGCCCCGACGCGGCCGGACCCTGCCGAAACGGGCCGAGCCGGTCAAGCGAGCTCTCATCGACCGCTTTAACGCCTTTGCAACGCGGTCGGAGCTAGGGTCACAACAGGTTCCGCACGGTCCTTCCGGCGGACACGACAATCCAACGATCCGGGATTTCAATTTCCCGGGTGACTTCGGAGCATTTGGTTCATGGCTCTCGACCTGAGCATGCCGATCCTCGTCGTCGATGATTATCAGACGATGGTCCGCATTATCCGCAACCTGCTGAAGCAGCTCGGCTTCGAAGAGGTGGACGACGCCTCCGACGGGACGGCCGCCCTCGCCCGGATGAAAGGCCGTAAGTACGGTCTCGTCATCTCGGACTGGAACATGGAGCCGATGACCGGCTACGAGCTCCTGCGCCATGTCCGCGCCGACGAGGCGCTGCGCACGACGCCGTTCATCATGGTCACCGCCGAGTCGAAGACCGAGAACGTCATCGCCGCCAAGAAGGCGGGCGTGAACAACTACATCGTGAAGCCGTTCAACGCGGCCACGCTGAAGTCGAAGATCGAAGCCGTCTGCGGCAGCTGACGGCCCCGCCGGGGTGCGACGGCGGATCCGCCGCGTGCCCCCGGCAAGACTGCGGGGGGGACGGGCGGGTCACAGAAGGTGGTCCGGCACTCGAGGTAGATCAGATGTCTGACGCGCTGTGGAGACAATCCGCCGATATCCGAGAGTTCGAATCGACCGCCGTGGTCTCCGAACTGATCCAGATCGCCGAATACATCACGCATATGCGCGAGGAGATCGCGGCCCTGCGTGCCAATGAGATGACCCGCGACCGGATCCCCATGGCGCATGAGGAGCTGGGCAGCGTCCTCGCCGCCACGGCGGGCGCCACCAACCGGATCATGGCCGCCGCCGAGTCGATCCTGAACCTGCCGGACGGTCCCGCGGCGCGCCCCGACCTCGAGGAGCATGTCGGGACGATCTTCGAGGCCTGTGCCTTTCAGGACATCACCGGCCAGCGCATCTCCAAGGTGGTGAGCGCGCTGCAGAGCTTCGAGCAGCGGCTCGACCGCTTCATCGGCGCCGTCCGGGCGCGGGATGCCGCCATCTCCGACCCGGCCGAGCGCGCCCGTCGCGAGCGGGCCGCCGAGCTGATGCTCAACGGGCCGCAGGCGGAGGAGATCGCCACCAGCCAGGACGACATCGACGCCCTCTTCGCCTGACGGTCGACTCCGGCGCCGGGAGACGGTTACACCGTTACCGGGCCGGGTTCGGACGGTGTAAGGGAATGGCGGCGCGTTACTGGTCCGACCTGACGACCGAGGAATTCGCCGCCTGCGACATGGCGCGGACGGTCGCCGTCCTGCCCGTCGCCGCCACCGAGCAGCACGGGCCGCACCTGCCGCTCTCGACGGACACCGACATCGCGCGGGGCTATCTCGACCGGGTCGTCGCGCTGACGCCGGACGACATCGACGCGCTGATCCTGCCGATCCAGACCATCGGCAAGTCCGATGAGCACGACGACTTCCCCGGCACGCTCACCCTCACCACCACGACGGCGCTCGCCGCCTGGACCGAGATCGGCACCGGCATCGCCCGCGCGGGTTGCAAGCGCCTCGTCCTCGTCACGAGTCACGGCGGCAATTCGGCCCTGATCGACCTCGTGGCCGGGGATTTGCGCAACCGGCTCGGCATGGTCGCGGTCACGACCTCGTGGAGCCGGCTCGGCTACCCGGACGGCCTGTTCCCGGCCGACGAGATCACCCACGGTATCCATGCCGGCGGGATCGAGACGGCGCTGATGCTGGCCCTGCGCCCCGATCTCGTGCGCCGGGACAAGATTGCCGATTACCCCTCGCGCGGGGCCGAGATCGCCCGTACCCACACCGTGCTGCGCACCGGCCGCCCGGCGGCGCTCGCCTGGAAGGCCGGAGATCTCAACCCGGCCGGCGCCGTCGGCGATGCCCGGCTCGGCAGCGCGGAGGCGGGAGAGCGCCTGCTCGACCATGGGGCGAGGGTCTTCGTGGACCTTCTGCGCGATGTCGCCCGCTTCGGAAGCCCGTCGGCGTAACCGGAACGCTCCCTCCGCCGAACAAGCGGGCAGGGGCGCGGTTCGCGACCCGCCGGAGCCTTCCATGAGACAGAAGCCTTCCATTCGCCTCCTCCCGGCCGCTGCCCTGGCGCTGCTTGCCGGCCTCGCGCCCGCCGCCGCCCGACCGGTGGTGGTGGAGCTGTTCACGTCGCAGAGCTGCTCGTCCTGCCCGCCCGCCGAGGCGCTGATCGGCGCCCTGGCCCGCGAGGGCGGCGACGTTCTGCCCCTCGCCTACCACGTGACCTACTGGAACCATCTCGACTGGCGAGACACCTACTCCCTGCCCGCGGCGACCGAGCGGCAGAACGCCTATGCGAAGCGGTTGGACGGGCAGGTCTACACCCCCCAGGCCGTGATTGACGGGCAGACAGGCCTCGTGGGCTCGCAGGAGGCCGCCGTCCGCGCGGCCATCGCGGCGGCGAAAGCGGGGGGCGGCGAGGCCGTGCCGGTGAGCCTCGCGCGCGAGGGCGGCCTCCGGGTGCGCCTCGGCGCCGGGACGGGCTCCGGCACCGTCACCCTCGTCGGGTTCGATCCAAGCCACGTGACATCCGTCGCCCGTGGCGAGAATGCCGGGCGCACCATCAAGCAGGCGAACGTCGTCCGCTCCGTCGCCGAGATCGGCCGCTGGACCGGCGCAGCACGGGAATGGACCCTGCCCTGGCCGGCGGGCGAGGCCGCCGCCGTGATCGTGCAGGACGGAGCAGGCCACGTGATCGGCGCCGCGCGGACGGGAGGTTAGCCATGGCCGCCTCGTTCGCCTTCGGAGCCGGCGGGTTCACCCCGGTCGGTCGCGCATTTCGGCCGGCTGCGCTAGAAAGCGCACGCGGAGAGGCACGGGCCGGAAGCGGAATGGCGCTCGAAGGCGAATTGGCGGGCCTGATGGCGGCGGCGCAGCGGGGCGATGCGGCCTCCTACCGCGCGCTGCTGCGCGCCTGCCTGCCCGTCATCGCCGGCTTCGCACGCGCGCAGGGCGTGCGTGGCGACGCGGTGGACGACGTGGTGCAGGACACGCTGATGACCCTGCACGCCGCGCGGGCGAGCTACGATCCCGCCCGCCCCTTCATGCCGTGGCTGCGGGCCATCACCCAGCGCCGGGCCATCGACCGGCTGCGCCGGGCCGCGCGCCGGCCGCAGGAGGTGTTCGATCCCCTCTCCTACGAGGCGGAGGTGGATCCCCTTCCCGCCCCCGGCGCGGGCATCGAGGCGCGCGAGCGCGGTGCCGCCCTGGCGCGGGCGGTGGCGGCGCTGCCGGAGGGGCAGCGGCAGGCGGTGGAGCATCTGGGTTTGCGCGAACTGAGCCTCGACGAGACCGCCGCCCTCACCGGGCGCAGCAAGAACGCCCTGAAGGTCAACCTGCATCGGGCCCTGAAGGCGCTCCGGGCCAGTCTCACGCCGGGGGGCGAATGATGGACACGCGCCACGACCGGCTGGTCGAGGATCTCGCCGGCCGCCTCGAACCCGTACGGCCCCTGCCCCGCCCCGCACTGCGGGCGGCGCTGTGGATCGGCGCGGCCGTCGTCATCGGAACGTTGCTCGCCTCGAAACTCGCGATGATCGGGCTCGACCACCGCGCCGGCCGGGTCGATCTGTGGCTCGCGGCGGCGGGCGGGGCCCTCACCGCGATCACCGCCGCCTACGCGGCCTTCGCCACAAGCGTGCCGGGCCGCTCGCCGGCTTGGGCGCTGCTGCCCGTGCCGGCCGCCGCCCTCTGGATCGGCGCGAGCGGCCTCGGTTGCCTGCGGGCGTGGGTCGCCCCGCCCCTCGACCTCAGCGACGCGCACGAGCCGGTGAGGTGCTTCAGCTTCCTCGTCTGCGTCTCGGTGCCGCTGTCGCTGCTGATCGTCGGGATGCTGCGCCGGGCCTGTCCCCTGCGGCCGAACCTGACGGCGGCGCTCGCCGGCCTCGCCGTCGCGGGCGCCGCCGCGACGCTCCTCGTGCCGTTCCATCCGGCGGAGGCCACCGCGTCCGATATCCTCGTCCACGCCGTGGTCGTGGCGGGGGTGATCGGGCTGAACGCCCTGGCCGGGGGGCGGCTGCTCTCGAAGGCGCCCGCCTGAGGGCGCGACGCTACGCCTCGTCTTCGGGCGAGAGCGCCGGCCAGTCCACGATGCGCTCGGGATACTCGTCCTCGCCGAACTCCTCCTCGGCGCCGGCGATGCGCCCGCGCACCGATATGCCGGCCTCGTGGATCGTGGTGCGGCTGCCCGAGACGAGGTGGTGCCAGGAATAGAGCGGCTGCCCGTCGCGGACCAGGCGATAGGCGCAGGTCGGCGGCAGCCACGGGATCGCGCGCACCGCCTCGGGGGTCAGGCGCACGCAATCGGGCACCTTCTTCTGGCGCCTGGGATAATCCCGGCAGCGGCAGGCGTAGCCGTCTAGGAGCGTGCAGCCGATATCGGTGTGCAGCACCTCGCCGGTATCCTCGTCCTCGAGCTTGATGAGGCAGCAACGGCCACAGCCGTCGCACAGGCTCTCCCACTCGGTGGGAGACATCTCTTCGAGGGACTTCGTGCGCCAGAACGGCGCGTCCGCAGGCGGCTCGGGTTTGAATGGGGATCGGGACATCGGCCCCGACCGTCTGCCCGAGGCGCCCGCCGGAGGCAAGCCGCCGTCCCGCGCCCGCTGCAATCGCCGCGTTAACCGCGATGACGATCCCGCCCCTGGGGAAAGGGCCCGCGGAGGGGCCCACGCGTTAACCTGCGCATCGCGCCGCCTCGCCGCCGCGATGCAACCCTGATAAGGAAAGGGTAGCCGAGAGGGCGCCCGAACACCGGATCCGAACACCGTGCGCCTGCCCAGATTGAACGCGATCAAGACTCGTATCGAGCGCGCGGCCCTCGCCTTCGACGCGTGGGTCAACGCCTCGCTCTACGACAGCGGCCGCTCGACCGGCGAGGCCTACGAGCGCTTCCAGCGCTTCATGAGCCGCTTCGCCGTGCGCGGGTGGAAGCGGATCTTCCTTGACCTCACCAGCGAGGCGCTGACGCTCGGCGTGGGCGGCATCCTGGCGATGCTCGCCCTGGCGCAGCCGGCCTTCCAGCTCACCAGCGACAACTGGCTGAAGCAGCAGGACCTCGCCGTCACGTTCCTCGATCGTTACGGCACCGAGGTCGGGCGGCGCGGCATCAAGCACGACGATTCGCTGTCGCTCGACCAGTTTCCCGACATCATGATCAAGGCGCTGATCTCCACGGAGGACCGGCGCTTCTACGAGCATTACGGCATCGATCCGATCGGGACGCTGCGCGCCCTGGTCGCGAACTCGCGCGGCAACGGCAACACGCAGGGTGGTTCCTCGATCACCCAGCAGCTCGCCAAGAACCTGTTCCTGACGAACGAGCGCTCCCTGGAGCGCAAGGTGAACGAGGCTTTCCTGGCCTTCTGGCTGGAAAGCCACCTCACCAAGAACGAGATCCTGAAACTCTACCTCGACCGCGCCTACATGGGCGGCGGCACCTTCGGCGCGGTGGCGGCGGCGGATTACTATTTCGGCAAGCCGCTCAAGGACATCAGCCTCGCGGAGGCCGCGATGCTGGCGGGCCTGTTCAAGGCACCGACGAAATACGCGCCCCACGTGAACCTGCCGGCCGCCCGCGCCCGCGCGGCCGACGTGCTGCACAACATGGTCGAGGCCGGCTTCGTCACCGAGGGCCAGATCCAGACGGCCCTGCGCAACCCCGCCACGCCCGTCACCCGCACGCGCGACATCACGGCCGATTACTACCTCGACTGGGCGTTCGGTCAGGTGAAGGCCATGGCCGACAGCGGCAAGATCCGCGACCGGGTGCTGACGGTGAAGACGCCCCTCGACCTCGCCGTGCAGAAGCGCGCCGACGAGGTGGTGGCCGACATCCTGCGCAAGTCCGGCGACGCCTACGACGTCGATGAGGCGGCGATGGTGATCCTCGATCCCGACGGTGCCCTGCGCGCCATGGTCGGCGGCGCCGATTACGGCGAGAGCCAGTTCAACCGCGCCACCGACGCGATGCGCCAGCCCGGTTCGTCGTTCAAACCCTACGTCTACGCGGCGGCCCTCGCCTCCGGTCAGTTCAAGCCGGACACGACGGTGGTCGACAGTCCCGTCTGCATCGGCAACTGGTGCCCGCAGAATTATGGGCGCTCCTATACAGGCCGGGTGCCGATGTGGCTCGCCGTGGCGAAGTCGATCAACACGATCCCGATCAAGATCTCCATCGCGCTCGGCAAGGCGATGGGCATCTCCCATGAGGCGAAGGCCGCCAAGGCGGGCCGCGCCAAGATCATCGCCATGGCCCACAGCATGGGTGTCACGGCGCCGCTCATCGACACGGTGTCGCTCCCCATCGGCTCGGACGAGGTGACGGTGATCGATCAGGCCGCGGGCTACGCCGTGTTCGCCAACGGCGGCTTCAAGGCGAAGCCCTATGCCGCCACCGAGATCCGCAATTCCTCCGGCGAGGTCATCTACCGCCACGCCGACGAGGCACCGGAGCGCATCCTGTCGCCGCAGGTCGTGGCCGACATGAACTTCATGCTCAACAAGGTGGTCGAGGAAGGCACCGGCAAGCGGGCGCAGCTCGAAGGCATCAAGGTCGCCGGCAAGTCGGGCACCACGAACGCCTACCGCGATGCGTGGTTCGTGGGCTACACGGGGAATTACGTCGCCGCCGTCTGGTACGGGAACGACGACCACACCTCCACCAACAAGCTGACCGGCGGCTCCCTGCCCGCCCAGACCTGGCACGACGTGATGGAACCGGCCCACCAGGGCATCGAGATCAAGGGCCTGCCCGGCCTGAAAGACAGCGCGAAGGCCGCCGCGCAGGCGGCGGCGGGCGGGGCGACGGCGCCGGTCGATCCGAACGCCAGCGCCTTCGGCAAGCTCTCCCGCCGTTCCTTCGAGGTGATCGGCGGGCTGAACGGGCTGTTCCGCGCCGCCGAGCGCCCCCGCGCCAATGGCCGGCCGGGTTCGGATGACCGCGCGTCCGCCGCGCCCGCTCGCGAGGTCGCCGAGGGCGCGCGCGCCGTGGGCGGCCGCATCGCCCTGCCGTGAGGCATGAGGCCATGAAGGTCGCGTTGTCCGGTCAGGCCGCCCGCCTGCCCGCGTCCGCCGGGGCGGCCGGGGGGCTCGTCGCCCGCTTCGTCCGCAAGAGCGGCACGCCGCTTCTGGTGCTTTACGCCCTCGCCCTCGGGGCGGTACTCGGCCTCGCCAGCGCCGATTGGGCGACGCGGGGCGGTTATCCGTTCGGCGGCGTCCACATCGGCCCCTGGATGGCGTGGCCCCGCGCCGGGGCGACCGGCGCCGACCCCTATACCCGCGCCGTGAACGCTCGCCGGGGCGAGGTCCCCCTCGCGGTGGGCGAGGGCCTGCTCCTCACGGCGGCCGAGGACGACGAGGGCCGCGCCCTCGATGCCTCCTGCACCTACGCCATCGGCGGCGTCGTGCCCCCCGCCCGCGCCTGGACGCTGACCGTCGCCGGGCGCGGCGCCCGCGACCCGGACCGTCCGCATATCCGTGACGGGTTCACCTCCACCGAGATCCTGCGCCGGCAGGACGGGCGCTTCGTGATCACCCTCTCGCCGGAGGCCGAACCCGGCAACTGGCTCCCGAGCCCGCGCGCGACCGGGCCGATGCGCTTGGCGCTGCGCCTCTACGACACGCCGGCCGCCGCCGGCGTCGGCTCCCTCGACCGGAGCGTCGTGCCCTCCATCACCCGGAAGGGCTGCGCCCCGTGAGATTGCGCCTTGCCTACGCCACCCTCGCGGGGCTCGTCCTGGCGGGCATCGTCCACATCGCGGCGGTGCTGGCCATCCCGCGCCTCGCGGAGACGGATGCGGTGACCCGCGCCCGCACCAGCGAGAGCCTGGACCATCCGCAGGTGATCTACGCCCTTTCGACGGGCGAGACGCCCGCGCCGCAGGAGGTGTGGCTGCCGATCCCCGACCCGGCCGTGGCGGTGGGCGTCTGCGCCTTCGACCTGACGGACGGGCCGATGCGCGTCTCGGCCCGGACGGGTCCGCTGGCGTTGTCCCTCGCAGCCCATGGGCGGCAGGGCGCGTTCTACGCCGTGACCGATCAGGCGGCGGTGCGCGGGGCCCTCGACCTCGTGATCCTCACCCGCGCGCAATACGATCAGGCACTCGCCGACGACGACGAGAACGAGCCGAGCCGCGATGTGCGCATCGTCGCCCCCGAGGGGCGTGGCTTCGTCGTGGTGCGGGTGATCGCCGGTTTGCCGAGCCAGCGCGAGGCGGCCAACGCCGCCGTGCACGCGGTAAACTGCACCACCGACGCCGCCGCCGACGATTCGGCCAAGCGCTAGCGCCGCGTCAGTCTTTCACGACGAGCGGCGCTGTGACGGCGACGTCCGGAGCGGGAACGAGCCCGCAGCGGATTGCCGCATCCGAGGGCAGCACCGGATCGAGCAGGGGGCGCCGGCCGGAGAGCATCGCCAGGGCGCGTTCGGATTCGGCGGCGGCGGGGTCCGGTGCCTCGGCGAACAGGTGTTCCAAGGCGTAGCGATACGCCTCCAGGCGCTCGCCCGTCTCCATCCGCACCCAGGCCACGAGGCAGCGGTTTTCCGCCACCCGCATGGCCGCCTGCCGTACGTCCCAATCGTCGAGGGTCTTGGCGAAGGGGAGGCTCTTCAGCCGCCGCGCGTCGGCGTCGGCCACCCGCATCGCGAGCGACGCGAAGGGCGGGATCAGCCGCGCATCGGCCACGGCGTCGTCGGTGAGGCGGCGGTAGCGCGAGACCGGGGAGCGCAGCCCCTCCGCCAGGATCGCGTCATGGTAGCGCGCCGGATCGTGGGGCCGCCAGGAGGGCGGCAGCACCCGTGCGCGGGTCAGGTTGGCCAGGATGTCGAGGAAGGCCTCCCGCGTCGTCGCGGGCATCAGGAAGCGCCAGGCGCGGGCGCGCAGGTCCTGCTCGTCGTCGGTGAGCGGCGAGGCCGAGGCCGGGCCGCCGCGCTCGCCCGCCGCCACGCTGCCGGTAGCGTCGATCAGGCTGTTCCAGACGCCGGCCTGGGGCCGCCCGAAATCCCCCTGCTGGGCGCAGGAGACCAGAAGGCCGAGGGCGAGGCCGAAGGGCAGCGTGCGGAGGGCGCGGCGCCTGCGCATCGCGCCCGCATGCGGGAGGCTGAGTGTCTGGGGCATGGCGCTGAACGGGGCTGCGGGCGTGCGGTCGCATCCGCCGGCCGCGCCGGACGCGTCACTGTGCCGGGAAGGGGCCCGGGCGGGGCGAGGGGTCGCTCAGGAGGCGAGGCGTTCGTAGCGCACGCCGAGGAAGAGCAGGATCTGGCCGCGCGCCTCGCCCGAGACGGGCGCCGGGCGGCTCGGCCGCGTGCCCCGCGACGGGAAGGCAACGACGATGCCGGTGCCGGCGGGCTCGTCCGATGCCGGAGAGGACACGGCGCTGCGTTCGATTTTCCGGTGGCGGTTCATGATCTGGCTCCTGTCGGCGATCCGGGCTTTTGCCCAGGCCCGGCAATGGGCGTCGGCAAGGGGCGTTAGGTGGAAGGGCCTGAATTCTGGTCTCGTGCTGCCTGATCAGATCATCACGGGATGGTTAACAGATGCTTGCCGGGGTTGCGGTGCGGCCGGATTCGATTGGCCTGCGCCTTGCTTGAACAGCGTGGCCCATGGCGGGCGTTTCCTCCCTTTAACTGGCCCTGCCCGGATGCGGGCGGGGCCGTTTTCTCGCCGGGAGCCGGCCGCCGTATTTCTGCAACGTGCGACACAAGTGGTGGCCGGGGCGCTTGCCTACCGCCCGGCTGGCCCGATATGCGGACGCAACGCGGGCCGGTCCGCCGCCCCGCAATCGTTGTTTGAGGACAAGGCTGGATGCGACTGGTTCCGGACAATTCCCTTCGTTCGCCGCGTGCCGTCGCGCTCGCAGCACTGACGTTTCTGACGCTCTCGGCCGCTCCGGCTTTCGCGCAGCGCGAAGATCAGGGCCTGCAGCTCGGCTGCGCCGACGACTATTTCCGCCTCTGCATCGGCGTCGATCCGAACAGCCCCGACGCGGACCGCTGCATGCAGCGCAACCGTGCCAAGCTGTCTCAGAAGTGCCGCGCGGCCATCGGCGACTATGATCGCCGCACCGGCGGTAAGTCGATGCAGAACAACTGACAGCCGCGTCACCCGCGCATGGGAAAGCCACCATGAGCCTGACCGTTGCGGTCCAGATGGACCCGATCCAGAACATCCGGATCGCGGGCGATACGACCTTCGCGCTGCTGCTCGAAGCCCAGCGCCGGGGGCACCGGCTCTTCCACTACACCCCCGACCGGCTCTCCATGCAGGGCCGGCGGGTGACGGCGCGGGTCGAGGCCCTGACCGTTCAGGACGTGCAGGGTGATCACTTCACCCTCGCGCCACCGGAGCGGATGGACCTCGCCGAGTGCGACGCGGTGCTGATGCGCCAGGATCCGCCGTTCGACATGGCCTATGTCACGGCGACCCACATGCTGGAGCGGATCCACCCGAAGACGCTGGTCGTCAACGACCCGTCCGAGGTGCGCAACGCCCCGGAAAAACTCTTCGTCCTCGACTTCCCCGAGTTGATGCCGCCGACGCTGATTAGCCGTGATCGCGCGGAGATCGAGGCGTTCCGCCTGGAGCACGGCACGGTGGCGATGAAGCCGCTGCACGGCCATGGCGGCGCAGCGGTGTTCAAGGTGACGGAGAAGGACCCGAACTTCGGTTCGATGTTCGATCTCTTCGCCACGACCTTCAAGGAAGCCTGGGTGACGCAGCGCTACCTCGATCGCGTGACCGAGGGCGACAAGCGCATCATCCTCGTGGACGGCGTCGCCATGGGCGCGGTGAACCGCGTGCCGGCGGCGGGCGACATCCGCTCGAACATGGTGCGCGGCGGCGCGGCCTCGGCCTCCGAACTCACCGAGCGCGAGCGTGAGATCTGCGCGACGATCGGCCCGGAGCTGGCGCGGCGCGGCCTGATCCTCGTGGGCATCGACGTGATCGACGGCCATCTGACCGAAATCAACGTCACCTCCCCCACCGGCATCCGCGCCATCGAACGCCTCGGCGGGCCGAACCTCGCCGTCACCGTGTGGGATGCCATCGAGACCCGGATCGCCGCGCGCAAGGCGGGCTGATTCTCACAGGTCGGCGCGCGGGGTCGCGCTGAGTTCGGCCCAATCGAACTCCTCTTCCAGCAGGAAGTAGGCGTCGTCGCCGATCTCGCCCTTGCGGCGCATCTCCATCACCTTGTCGCGGGCGGCGAGGATGGCGTTGAGGCGCGCGGCGTCGGCGGGAAGGCTCTCGGGCGCGCGCCCTTCCTCATGCGCCTCGGCCTCGGCGAGGGCGGAGCGGAACTCCGCGCGCAAGGCGTCCGTGGCGGCGCAATCCTCGCGCGCTTCGAGGCTCTTGAGCGCCGCGCCATAGGCGGCGGCCCGCCCGCGCCCGACCTCCTGCCCCACGGGGTCGTCGTCGGGGAGCTTTAGCCGTCTGAGCAGCGGACTCAGGGTGAGCCCCTGCAGCACCAGCGTCCCGAGCACGGTGAAGAAGGCCGTGAACACCACGAGGTCGCGGTGCGGGAAGTCCTGCGGCAGGGCGAGCGCCGCCGCCACGGTTACGATCCCGCGCATCCCCGCCCAGGCGACCGCGACCCCGGCGCCGAGGCGGGCCCGGTCGCCGTGGCGGCCGAGGCCGAAACCGCGCAGGCCGCTCGTCGGCAGCACCCAGGCGAGCCGCGCCGCGACGACCGTCAGGAAGACGAAGCCCGACAACAGGATTGCCTGCCATTGATCGGTGGGGTTCAGCCGTTCCAGGATCGGATCGATCTGGATGCCGATGAGGACGAAGGCCAGGACGTTGATGACGAACACCGCCGTGTCCCACACCGCGTAGGAGACGATCCGCGCCCGCGGGGCGGTGACGCCCGGCGCCTTCCTGGCCACGGTCATCGCGAAGGTCACGACGACGAGGACGCCCGACATCTCCACCTTCTCGGCGGCGAGCCATAGGCCGAAGGCGGCGACGAATTGCAGCACGATGGCCGTCGGCGGATCGCTGATCCGCTTGCGCAGGGCGACGAAGGCGATCCCGAGAAGCGGGCCGACGACGAAACTCGCGGCGACGCCGAGCACGAAGCCCGGTAGGGCCTCCTGCATCGAGAAGCTGCCCGCCATCGCGGCACCGACGGCGAGACGGTAGAGCAGCAGCGATGCCGCATCGTTGAGCAGGCTCTCGCCCTTGAGGATGGTCGCGAGCCTGTGGGGCATCGGCGCATGCCGAAGCACCGCCATCGCTGCGACCGCATCGGGAGGCGCGACGATGGCGCCCAGCGCGAGACAGGCCGAGATCGGCATGTCGGGCACGATCACCTTCGCCACGACCGCAACCGCGAGGCTTGTCACCACCACGGCACCCACGGCGAGGCCGAGCACCGGCTGCCAACTCACCCGCAGGTCACGGAGGGACGCGTCGAATCCGGCATCGAGCAGGACGGGGGCGAGGAACAGGGCGAGCGCCAGTTCGGGATCGAGGCGCAGGTTCGGCACGCCGGGCACGAACGCGAGGCCGATGCCGCCGATGGCGAGGAACGCCGGATACGGCGCGCCGAGCCGTGCGGCGAGCCCCGTCAGGACGACCGCGCCGAGCAGGACGGCGACGGTCCATTCGAAAATCAACATGACCCAGACATAGGGCGCGATGGGTCTCGCGCCGGGTATAAGCTTTGCGTTGCCCGCCGCCCTCGCCTATTCGACAGCAAGACCCGCCGGACACGCCATGCCCGAGACACCGATCTTCTCGTCCGCCGCCGTCGCCGCGCCGCACAGCCTCGCGGCGCAGGCGGGCCTCACCGTCCTGGCGCAGGGCGGCAACGCCATCGAGGCGATGGTCGCCATGGCAGCCTCTATCGCGGTGGTCTACCCGCACATGAACGGCCTCGGCGGGGACGGCTTCTGGCTGGTCCGCGAGCGCGGCGGACGGGTGCGCGGCATCGAGGCCTGCGGGCCGGCGGGCCGCGAGGCCACCATCGCCCGCTACCGCGAGAAGGGCTACGACGCGATCCCGCCCCGTGGCCCGGAGGCGATGGTGACGGTGGCCGGCGCGGTCGGCGGCTGGTCGCTCGCCCTCGAACTCTCCAAGGCGCTGGGCGGGCGGCTTCCCCTCGAAACGCTGCTGGCCGACGCCACGCGTCAGGCCCGCGAGGGCGTACCGGTCTCGGCGAGCGAGGCGCGCTACACGCCGCAGCCGGGCGACACCCTGCACGAGGCGCCGAACTTCGCGGCGACCTTCCTGAAGGACGGCAAGCCCTATCCGGCGGGCGAGACGCGCCGTCTGCCGGCGCTCGCCGGAACGCTCGAACAGCTGAGCCATGCCGGCTTGGACGATTTCTACCGGGGCGATATCGGCCGGGAGATCGGCGTCGATCTCGAAAAGCTCGGCGCCCCGGTCTCCCGCGCCGACCTCAAGGCCTACCGGGCGGCGGAGCGGGCGCCCCTCACCCTGCGCCGCCGGGACGCGACGCTGTACAACTTCCCGCCGCCCACCCAGGGGCTCGCGGCGCTCATCATCCTCGGCCTCTACGACCGTCTCAACATTGCGGAGCCGGAGACAGCCGCGCATTATCACGGGATGATCGAGGCGACGAAGCGCGCCTTCGCCATCCGCGACCGGGTGGTGACGGACTTCTCCCGCCTGCGCCACGATCCCGCGACCTTTCTCGACGCGCAGCGCCTCGCCGCCGAGGCGGCGCGGATCGAGATGAAGCGGGCCGCCTCGATCCCAATCGTCTCGCATAGCGGCGACACGGTGTGGATGGGCGTGATCGATAAGGACGGGCTCGCCGTCTCCTACATCCAGTCGGTCTATTGGGAATACGGCTCCGGCACGGTGCTGCCGCGAACCGGCCTCGCGTGGCTCAATCGCGGCGTGTCGTTCTCCCTCGATCCGGCCTCGGTGAACCCACTGGAGCCGGGGCGGCGTCCGTTCCACACCCTGATCCCGGCGCTCGCCTGCTTCGACGACGGCCGCGTGATGGCCTACGGCTCGATGGGCGGGGACGGGCAGCCGCAATTCCAGGCGCAGATCTTCGCGCGCTACGCCGATTACGGGATGTCGGTGGCCGAGGCCGTCGATGCTCCGCGCCTGCTCTACGGCCGTACCTGGGGTGCGCCGTCGCTCAGCGTGAAGGTCGAGGATCGCTTCGATCCCGCCTGCCTTTCCGCCCTGGAGCGGATGGGCCACGAGATCGAGCCGGTGGGCCAGGCCTACAGCGATACCCTCGGCCATGCCGGGATGCTGGTGCGCCATTCCCGCGACGGGCGCATCGCCGCCACGCACGATCCGCGCTCCGATGGCGGGGCGCTGGGGCTGTAGCTCGGTAACGTCCGGCCGGTATCATCCGGCCGCGCTCGATCTTTCGCTTCTGACCAGACCGCCGCCGCCATGCTTGTCCATGAAGGGTCCACCCGGACGTACCGGATCGATGAACGCCTCGGCTGGACCTTCGCCGCCATCGCGGGGGCCCTGAACGTCGCCGGCTTCTACGCCTTCGGCACCTTCTCCTCGAACATGACCGGCAACGTCTCGGCGCTCGCCGACCATCTCGGTCTCGGCGAGGTGCGGATGGCGCTGTTCGGCCTGCTCCTCGTGCTGGCCTTCGTCGCGGGGGCGATGGCCGCGACCCTGCTCATCGATGCCGGGCGCACGCGGCATCTGCCGGGGGTCTACGCCTACGGCATCCTCGGCGAAGCGGCGATGCTGCTGGTGCTGGGCTGCGCCGCCCCGTTCCTGCCGGAAGACGCGCGGGGCGCGGTGTTGGCATTGGGACTCAGCTTCCTCCTCGGGTTGCAGAACGCCACCGTGACGCAGATCACCAACGCGCGGGTGCGCACCACCCACGTCACCGGCATGGTGACGGATATCGGGATCGGGCTCGCCAACCTCCTCGAACGCCACCCCGGCGTCGACCGTGACAAGCTGCGCCTCCACCTCGTGACCGTGGCGGCCTTCCTCGGCGGCGGCATCCTCGGCGTGGTCCTGTTTCAAGTGATGGGCACCGCGCTCCTCGTCGTGGCGGCCTGTGTCCTCGCCGCCCTGGCCATCCCCGGCATCGCAGCGGCCCGGCGGCTGCGGGCCTATGCGGGGCCGGCGGAATCCCGCTCAGCCTGACGCCACCGCAAGCTGAACGATTGCTGCCAGACGGCTTCAGGGCCGATGCAGGCGGCGCACGGCATTCTCTCTCCATGGCCGGAACAGCCGGCCGAACACATCGAGAGGGTTGGGCCATGAAGACGTTCGCTACCCTGGCCGCCGCCACCCTGGTCATGGTCGGGTCCCTCGGCGCTCCGCAGGCGCAGGCCCGGGGTGGTGGCGCGGTCGCCGCCGGCGTGATCGGCGGCCTCGCGGCGGGCGCCCTCCTCGGCGCCGCCATCTCCGAGGCCCATGCCGAGCCGGCCTACGGGTACGGCTACGCCCGGCCCGCTCCGGCCTACGGCTACGGTTATGCTCCGGCCCCGCGCGTTCGCGCCTACGAGGTCGACGAAGTCCCGGTCTACCGCACCGAGCGGGTCGTGCGGCGCTACGACGTCGATCCCGACGACGGCTACCGCTACGCCGGTTACGGCTATAGCCACCGCCGCCATTGCGACCGGCCCTACGGCTACGGCGGCTGGTGATTGCCCCCGCACCCCGCAGCGATACAACCATCGCTGCGGGGTGCGGAAAGATATCGCTGTCGTGAAATTAGGCAGCGATTGGACGATGTTTATACAATCTTCAAGTTGTATTTTTATGCATGACGGCAGTGTTCTTTTGACTGGCCGTCTCTCATGCATGTCTCCATCAAGGCGGCCCTCGGGGGCATGTTCGGCTTGGCGGCCCTGGTCGCGGCGGGGCAAGGTTACGTCGCCGTCCGAAGCCTGTCCGAGATGAAGCAGAACGTCGGCGAGATCGGCCGCGTGAAGCTTCCAGCAGTCAACGTCGTCAACCAGATCAACACCGCGATCCGCGACCACCGGGTGAAGCTCTACAGGCTGGTGCTGTCGTCGGAGACGGCAGAGAATCTCGCGGAGAACCGGAAGTCGGTCGATGGCGTCGGCAAAACCATCGACACCCTGCGCCACGACTACGAAGCCATGGACAAGACCGCCGAGGAGCGCGCCCTCTACGAGCGGTTTTCGACCCTGTGGGCCACGTATCTTACGCAGCAGGCGACGGTGATCGACACCCTGGCTGCGGGCCATCGGAGCGAAGCTCTGGCGATCCTGCTCGGGCCTGACCTGCTGCAACTGGCGACCAACGCCTCCGACACGCTGAAGAAGAACGTCGCGGTCAACAAGCAGGCCGCCGAGGTCGCGGTGAGCGGCACCATCGCAGATGCCGAAGCGTCGATCCGCACGGCGAGCCTCGCCGCCGGCTTCGTGGTGGTGTTGTCGCTGCTGGCGGCCCTGTTCAGCTTCCTGCGCATCTCGCGGCCGATCCAGCGCATGACCGGCGCGATGGAAAAGCTTGCGGGGGGCGACACCACCGTCGCCATCCCCGGCGCGGGCCGCCGGGACGAGATCGGCGCCATGGCCGCGACCGTGCAGGTGTTCCGCGACAACCTCCTCCGCGAACAGCAGCTCGAGGAGGAGACCCGCGTCGCCCGCCTTTCGGCCGAGGAGCAGCGCCAGAGCGCTATGCGCCAGATGGCCGACGGGTTCGAGGCCGCCATCGGCGGCATCGCCGCGCTGGTCTCGTCCTCGGCGACGCAGTTGCAGGCGACGGCCCAGGCGATGTCCGGCACGGCCTCCCGCACCGCCGCGCAATCCACCACCGTCGCCATCGCGGCGGAGGAGGCGGCGGTGAACGTCACGACGGTGGCGGCTTCCGCCGAGGAATTGGGCTCGTCGGTGCAGGAGATCGGCCGACAGGTTGCGGGTTCGGCCGATCTGGCGCGCCGGGCCGTGGACGAGGCCGGCGAGACCGCGTCCTCCGTTCAGGAGCTGAACGAGGCCGTCGCGCGGATCGGCGACGTGGTGACGATGATCGCCCACATCGCCGGGCAGACCAACCTGCTCGCCCTGAACGCAACCATCGAGGCCGCCCGCGCCGGAGAGGCGGGACGGGGCTTCGCCGTGGTGGCTTCCGAGGTGAAGGAACTCGCCGGTCAGACGGCGCGGGCGACCGAGGACATCGCGACCCAGATCGCCCGGATCCAGGCCTCGACCGGCCAAGCGGTGCGCGCCATCGATTCGATCGGCGGGCGCATCCGCGAGATCAGCGGCGTGGCGACGGCCATTGCGGCGGCGGTGGAGGAGCAGGGCGCGGCGACGCAGGAGATCGTCCGCAACGTCGCTCAGGCGGCGACGGGTACGGGCGAGGTCACGAACACCATCGCCGATGTGGCGGGTGCGGCCGAGGAGACCGGCGCGGCGGCGAGCCAGGTGCTCGACGCAGCGTCCGAACTGTCCCGCCATTCCGAGCGGCTCCAGGCCGAGATGACCCGCTTCGTGACGACGGTTCGCGCGGCGTGAGGCTGGGCCGGTGACGACGATGCAGGTGATGTGGTGCGGACGGCGGGACTCGAACCCGCACGGCCTTTCGGCCGCAAGATTTTAAGTCTCGTGCGTCTACCGGTTCCGCCACGTCCGCTCGAAGCGCAGCGGTAGCCGCCGCGCTCGCCGGGATCAAGCCGGGGGCGTCCATCCATAGACCCAGGCGTAACGGTCGCGCATGCCTGTCGGCCCAAGGCGCCGTATCACGGCATCGCGGACGAGGCCGACCACGCCGCCGGCATGGTAGGTGCGCCCGTTGGCGCGGGCCGCCCGCTGCACCTGCCGTACGCGCGCCTCGCGGGCCTGGGCATAGGCGTCGAGGGCCGCCGGGACGGCCGGCGCTTCCGCGAGGCAGCGTGTCAGCACGGCGGCGTCCTCGATGGCCAGCGCCGCGCCCTGCGCGAGATAGGGCAGGACCGGATGCCCCGCATCGCCGAGCAGGGCGATCCGCCCCCGTGCCAGGGGGCGCGGCGCCTGGCGGTCGGCCAGGGACCAGACGAGCCACGAATCGGGCAGGGCCAGAACCTCCCGCAGGGGCTCGGCGCAGCGGCGAAAATGGGAGCGCAGCACGGCCGGCTCGCCGAGCCGACCCCAACCCTTCTCGCCCACCGCCTCGGGGACGATGGCCACGACGTTCAGCAGGCTTCCGCCCCTCACCGGGTAATGCACCACGTGCCGGCCGCGTCCGAGCCACAGACCCGTTGCCTCCCCCTGGAGGGAGTCCGGCACTGCCTCGCGCGGTATGAGGGCACGCCACGCCGCCGCCCGGCCCGGCCGCAGGGGCGCATCGTCGAAATGCTGGCGCAGGACCGAACGCAGCCCGTCTGCTCCGATCAGGAGATCGAAGTCCAAGTCCTGCGTGCCCGTGCCGGTCTCAACGGTGAGCTGGACCCGCTCCGACCCCTCCCGCGCCTGCGCAGCCGAGCGGCCCATCAACAGGCGGATGCGGGGCCGCGCCCGCACCGCGTCGAGCAGCAGGGTCTGCAGGTCGGCACGGTGGATCACGTAATAGGGCGCGCCGAAGCTCTCACGCGCGCCCGCACCGAGGGCGACGCCGCCGATCCGCCGGCCGCTTTCGAGGGCGCGCACCTCGACCCCCGGCGGCTCGCTCGCCGCCCGGCGCAGGGCGGCGGACAGGCCGAGCCCGGCCAGCACCCGGCTGGCATTGGGGGAGACCTGGATACCCGCCCCGACTTCGCTGAATCCGGTGCGCCGCTCGATCAGCGTGACCGCGTGGCCCGCATCCGACAGGGCGAGCGCCGCCGTCAGGCCGCCGATGCCGGCGCCGACGATCCCGATGTCGAGTTGGGTGGCGGGAGGGGTCGGTTCGGGCGACACCGCTCTCGGGCGCCCTTTCAGGCCGCCACCGCCGCCGAATCGTCGTGCCAGACGCACTCGGCCGGGTCGGCCGCGCCGGCACCCAGCGACGGCTGGTAGCGGTAGAGCGTCGAGCAATACTGGCAGATGATCTCGTTGTCCGCGCCCATGTCGAGGAACACGTGCGGGTGGTCGAACGGCGGCAGCGCGCCGATGCACATGAACTCCTTCGCGCCGACCGCAATGGCCGGGACGCCGGGTTCGTTGTGGAAGTGCGGTACCGACTTGCCTGCCATCCGGCCCTCGCCTGCCCCGCCCGTGGGGCATGTCCGCCTGCGCTTATGCCGCCCCGGCCCCTGCCCGCGCAAGGGAGGCGGCACGCGAGCCTCGCGGACAGGACATGCCGTTTGCGCATCGCCCGTCGCGCGGGGCGCTTGGCCTGCCGGCTGGCGCGCCGTACATAGACACCGACGCCAGTAAGACGATCCTATCAGAAACCGCTGATCATGATGCAGGAACAGGCGAGCGCCCAGGCGCGCCGGGCGCCGGAGCCGCCGATCCACGGCCCGGAGGATTTCGCGGGCATGCGCCGGGCGGGGCACCTCACCGCCCAGGCCCTCGACCTCCTGATGGAGGCGACCCAGCCCGGCGTGACGACCGACGCCCTCGACAAGCTCGCCTTCGAATTCGCCATGGACAACAAGGCCTATCCGGCCTCGCTGTTCTATCGCGGCTATCCGAAGTCGATCTGCACCTCGATCAACCACGTCGTCTGCCACGGCATCCCCAACGACAAGCCGTTGCGCGAGGGCGACATCATCAACCTCGACATCTGCCTCATCCTCGACGGGTGGCACGGCGATTCGAGCCGCATGGCCTTCGTCGGGGAGGTGCCGCGCAAGGCGCAGCGCCTGTGCGAGATCACCTACGAGGCGCTGATGCGCGGCATCGCGGCGGTGAAGCCCGGCGGCTCCACCAACGACATCGGCCGGGCGATCCAGAGTTTCGCCGAGTCCGAGCGCTGCTCGGTGGTGCGCGACTTCTGCGGCCACGGCCTCGGGCGCAGCTACCACGATGCGCCGACCATCCTGCACTATGTCGAGGCGAGCTACGACGTGCCGCTCAAGCCCGGCCAGTTCTTTACCATCGAGCCGATGATCAATCTCGGCCGCCCGGCGGTGAAGGTGCTGGGCGACGGCTGGACCGCCGTGACCCGTGACCGCTCCCTCTCGGCGCAGTTCGAGCACACGGTCGCCGTGACCGAAACGGGCGTCGAGATCTTCACGATCTCACCCAAGGGCCTCCACCAGCCGGTCAACCCGGCGGCCTGAGGACGGGCGTGGAGTCCGCGCCGCCGCCGGCTCCCCCTGCGGAAGAGCCCCATTATCTCGGCCATCGGGATCGCCTGCGCGACAAGTTTGCGGAGGCCGGGGGCGACGCCCTACCCGATTACGAACTCCTCGAATTGCTGCTGTTCCGCGCGATTCCCCGCCGGGACGTGAAGCCGCTGGCCAAGGCGCTGATCCGCCGCTTCGGCAGCCTCGCGGAGGTGCTGGGCGCCGAGCGCGCCCGGCTCCTCGAAGTCGAGGGGATCGGGCCGGGCGTCGTCACCGATCTGAAGCTCGTGGAGGCCGCCGGCCGCCGCCTCGCCCGGGGCGCGATCCGCGAGCGCGACGTCCTCACCTCGTGGAGCGCCCTCTCCGAATATCTGCGGGCGACCATGGCGTTCGCCCCGCGCGAGGAATTCCGCATCCTCTTCCTCGATAAGCGCAACCATCTGATCGCCGACGAGGTTCAGGGGCGGGGTACGGTGGACCACACCCCCGTCTATCCCCGCGAGGTTGCACGGCGGGCGCTCGAACTCTCGGCGACGGCGATCATCCTCGCGCACAACCACCCGTCGGGTGATCCCAAACCTTCGGCGGCGGACGTCAGCATGACCCGCGAGATCGTTTCAGTCCTGGCGCCGCTGAACATCGTGGTGCACGATCACGTCATCATGGCCCGTAACGGTCATGCGAGCCTGAAAGGGCTCAAGCTCATCTAGAAGTGGTGCCCCCTGGCAAGCCGGCTCGGGACCGCTACGCTAACGGCCATGGCGCGCCTCTTGCCTCTTGAGCTTGAGCGCTTGGGAGAGAGCACAGCATGGCTGCCGCAGCCTTCGACGAAATGACCGGCCTGGGCGGCTCCGCCGATCCGAGCACCCTCCGCGAGGCCTATGGTCGGTTGAAGGCTTGGCTCGATTCGACGCCCGCCGACCATTTCAACACCCGCCGCTCCCAGGCCGAATTGCTGTTCCGGCGCATCGGCATCACCTTCGCGGTCTACGGCGATACCGAATCGACCGAACGCCTGATCCCCTTCGACATCATTCCCCGGGTCATCACCCGGCCGGAATGGGACTTTCTGGAACGGGGGCTGAAGCAGCGCGTCACGGCGCTGAACATGTTCCTGAAGGACGTCTACGGCGCGCAGGAATGCATCAAGGCCGGCATCATTCCCGCCGACCTCGTCTACCGGAACGCCCATTACCGGATGGAGATGCGCAACTTCCGGGTGCCGCACGATCTCTACGTGCATGTCGCCGGCATCGACATCGTCCGCACCGGCGAGAAGGACTTCTTCGTGCTGGAGGACAACGCCCGGATCCCCTCCGGCGTCTCCTACATGCTGGAGAACCGGGAGGTGATGCTCCGTCTGTTCCCGGACCTGTTTTCGAAGCATCGCGTCGCCCCGGTCGAGAACTATCCCGACGCCCTCCTCGCGACGTTGCGCAGCCTCGCCCCGACCTCGGCCACCCGCGACCCGACCGTCGTTCTGCTCACCCCCGGCCGCTTCAATTCGGCCTTCTACGAGCACTCGTTCCTGGCCGACAAACTCGGCGTCGAACTGGTGGAGGCGTCCGACCTCTTCACCAAGGACGATGTCGTCTACATGCGCACCACCGAGGGGCCGCGGAAGGTCGACGTGATCTACCGTCGCCTCGACGACGACTTCCTCGATCCGCTGGTGTTCCGGCCGGATTCGGTGCTCGGCGTGCCGGGCATCATGAACGCCTACGAGCGGGGCTCGGTGACGCTCGCCAACGCGGTCGGCACCGGCATTTCGGACGATAAGGCGGTCTACAGCTACATGCCGGAGATCGTGAAGTTCTTCACGGGCGAGGAGCCGATCCTGCACAACGTGCCGACCTATCGCTGTCGCGAGAAGGAGGCCTTCTCCTACGTGATGGAAAACCTGTCCGAACTGGTGGTGAAGGAAGTGAACGGTTCGGGCGGCTACGGGATGCTCGTCGGCCCCCATGCCAGCAAGCGCGAGATCGACGATTTCGCGAAGAAGCTGCGCCACGCGCCGGACGGGTTCATCGCCCAGCCGACCCTCTCGCTTTCCACCTGCCCGACCTTCGTCGCCTCCGGCATCGCCCCGCGCCACGTCGACCTGAGGCCCTTCGTGCTATGCGGGGCGGACGAGATTCGTATCGTGCCGGGCGGTCTGACGCGCGTCGCCCTCAAGGAAGGATCCCTCGTGGTGAATTCGAGCCAGGGCGGAGGCACGAAGGACACCTGGGTACTCGACGCCTGACCGCCTGAACCCGTTCAAGACCGCGTAAGCCCCTCAGGGCCGGGACGATCGAGCCGCACCATGCTCTCCAGGACTGCCGACAACCTCTACTGGCTCTCGCGCTACGTCGAACGCGCCGACTTCGTCGCGCGCATCCTCGACGCCGCTCACCGCCTCGCCGCCCTCCCCTCCAGCTATGGGGAGAGCAACGAGTGGGAATCGGCCCTGGCCTCGGCCGGCGACCCGGAGCTGTTCAAGCCGCATTACAGCGTCGTGAACGCCGACACGGTGTGCGACTTCCTCGCATTCAGCCCCCACAACCCGTCCTCGATCCGCTCCTGCATCGAGGCGGCCCGGGAGAATGCCCGTTCCGTGCGCACCGCCCTCACCACCGAGATGTGGGACGCGATCAACGGCGCGTGGCTCGAACTGCGCTCCTATGCCGGGCGCGACCTGAACCGCGACGAGTTCGGCCGCTTCCTCGATTGGGTGAAGACCGTCTCGCTCACCTATGACGGCTCGGCGTTCCGCACGATGCTGCGCAACGACGCCTTCTGGTTCACGCGGCTGGGCACGGCGATCGAGCGCGCCGACAACACCGCCCGCATCCTCGACGTGAAGTACCAGATCCTCCTGCCGCACGACGAGAAGATCGGCGGCAGCCTCGACTACTTCCAGTGGACCACGATCCTGCGCGAAGTCTCGGCCTTGACGGCCTACCACTGGGTCTACCGCGAGAGCGTGAAGCCCCTGCTGGTGGCGGACCTGCTGATGCTCAACAAGCAGATGCCGCGCTCCTTCGCCAATTGCTACGGCGTGATCGTGGAGTACCTCGACCTCATCGCCGACGCCTACGGACGGCGCGGGCCGAGCCAGCGTCTGGCGGGCAACCTGCTCGCCAAGCTGGAGAGCGACAACATCGACCGCATCTTCAACGCCGGCCTCCACGAGTTCGTGGAAGCGTTCATCGTCGAGAACAACGGGGTGGGCGAAGCGATCGCCAAGCAGTATCTCGTCGGCTGAGTCCGGCCGGGGGCCGGGCATCCGACGATCATCACAGGCGGGAAAGGCGCATGCGCATCCGCGTGGTCCACGAGACCAGCTACACCTACGAGCAGCCGGCACGGGGTCTTATCCAGATCCTGCGCCTGACGCCGCGCGACCATGACGGGCAATACATCCGCCGCTGGCGCATCGACACCTCCGTGGACGGTCGCCTGACCGCCCGCGAGGACGGGTTCGGCAACATCGTCCACTGGTTCACCCCGGACGAGGCGGCCGACGCCCTGATGATCCGCGTGACCGGCGAGGCCGATACCGACGACACGCACGGCGTCGTACGCGGCTCGGTCGAGCGGCTGCCCGACCTGTTCTACCTGCGTGACACGGAGTTCTGCGTCACGAGCCCCGAACTGCACGACCTCGCGGAAGGAGCCGCGCGCGGCGCCGAAGACCCGCTCGCCGTGCTTCACCGGCTCATGGAGACGGTGCACGACGCGGTGACGTTCGAATCGGGCCCGGCGAACGCCGCCGTTCCGGCGGCCAAGGCCCTGGCGGCGGGCAGCGGCAACTCGCAGGACATCGCCCACGTCTTCATCGCGGGCGCGCGGCACCTGAACATCCCGGCGCGCTACGTGGCGGGCTACCGGGCGCGCGACGACGGCGAGGCCGAAGTCGAGGCCCCGCATGGCTGGGCCGAAGCGCTGGTGCCGAATCTCGGATGGGTCGCCTTCGATGCGGTCCACAAGATCAGCCCGTCCGAGCAGTATATCCGCCTCGCCATGGGACTGGACTATCTCGGCGCGGCCCCGATCCGCGGCAGCCGCATGGGTGGCGGCACCGAGACGCTGGACGTGAAGCTTCGCGTCGAGCAAGGCAGGTCTGCCGTCCAATGCTGACGCATCCCACGCCGGAACCCTGAACCCATGACCTACTGCGTCGGTGTCCTCGTCGAGGAGGGCCTCGTGATGGTCGCCGATACCCGCACCAATGCGGGGCTCGACGACATCTCGACCTACCGCAAGCTGCACCATTTCAACGTGCCGGGCGAGCGCGTGATGATGCTGGCCTCGGCCGGCAACCTCTCGATCACCCAGTCGGTGCTGAGCATGTTGCAGGAGGGGGTTCCGGGCGAGGAGGGCGAGCCCGCCCAACGTCTGATCGACGCGCCGACCATGTTCCAGGCAGCCCAGCTGGTCGGCCGGGCGATCCGCAAGGTGCGGACCATTGAGCAGAAGGGCTTCGAGGCGGCGAGCATCCGGTTTTCGATCTCGCTGCTGTTCGGCGGCCAGATCGGCAACGAGCCGATGCGGCTGTTCCTGATCTACTCGGCCGGCAATTTCATCGAGTGCAGCACCGACGCGCCGTTCCTGCAGATCGGCGAGCACAAATACGGCAAGCCAATCCTCGACCGCGCGGTGAAGTTCGAGACCGATCTCTACGACGCCCTCAAGGTGGGCCTCGTCTCAATGGATTCGACCATGCGCTCGAACCTCGGCGTCGGCCTGCCGATCGACATCGCCGTGGCCCGGCGCGGGGTGCTGACCCTCGAAGTGAACCACCGGATCGAGGCGGGCGAGGGCTATTTCCACGACCTGCGTGAGCGCTGGTCCGCCGCCCTGCGCGCGGCCCACCGGGCCATCCCGCGCCCGCCCTACGGACCCTCGCCGCAGGGCTGAGCGGACCACGCGGCCAGGAGGCGGCGCGTCGCGTCAGTCGGGTCAGGGGCCCGCATCAACCCGCCCATGACGGCGAACCCCGTCGCCCCTGCCGCGCGGCAGGGGCCGAGCGTGTCCTCCGCGAGTCCCCCGAGGGCGACGACGGGCAGGCTAAGGCGTCGCGCGGCAGTGATCGCCTCCGGCATGAGGGACGGTCCGTAACCGGGCTTGCTGGCGGTGGGAAAGATCGGGCTGAGCGTCACGTAATCGGCGCCCGCCTCGGCCGCCGCCGCGACATCGCCCACCGAATGCGCGGAGAGGCCGACCAGCAACTTAGGCCCTGCCCGCTCTTGCAAGCCGGGTAGGGCGGACATCGGCAGGTGAACGCCGTCTGCGCGGAGCGCATGAGCGAGGTCGAGATCCCCGCCGACGCTCAGGAATCCCCCGGCCGCGCGCACCGCCCCCGCCACCGCCTCCCCGAGATCGCGCCGTTCGTCCGCCGGCAGATCGCGGTCGCGGAACCAGATCCAGCGCCCTCCCCCGGCCAGCACCGCCCGCACCGTCTCGGCGAGGGGGCGGGCATGGCCGTGCCGGTCCGTCACCGCGAGCAGCGACGACGGCAGGCTCACGAGCCGACGAGGCCGAGTTGCGGGCTCGACGGATCGGCCCGGCCCCGGCGCGGGATGCGCCCGGCGAGATAGGCATCGCGGCCCGCTTGGACGGCGCGGGCCATGGCGCGGGCCATCCGAACGGGATCGTCCGCCTTGGCGACGGCGGTGTTCACGAGGCAGGCGGCGGCGCCGAGTTCCATGGCGATCACCGCATCGGACGCCGTGCCGATCCCGGCATCGACGATGACCGGCACACCCGCCCGGCGGCAGATCAACTCGATGTTGGCCGGGTTGGCGACGCCCATGCCGGAGCCGATCAGCGAGCCCATGGGCATCACGGCGGCGCAGCCGATGTCTTCTAGCCGGCGGCAGACGATGGGATCGTCGTTGCAATAGGGCAGGACGGTAAAGCCCTCGTCCACGAGGTGGCGGCAGGCATCGATCAGTTCGGCGACGTCCGGGTACAGGGTCTCGCGGTCGCCGATCACCTCGACCTTGATCCAGGTGGTGTCCAGCGCCTCGCGGGCGAGTTCGGCCGTCATGATCGCGTCGCGGGCGGTCTCGCAGCCGGCGGTGTTCGGCAGGAAGCGGCGCCCCTTCAGCAGGCTCACCGTGTCCGACCCGTGCCCGCGCAGGGAGACCCGGCGGATCGATGCGGTGACGACCTCCGCGTCGGACGCCTCGACTGCGTCGCGCATGATCGCCTGGGTTGGGTAGCCGGCGGTGCCGAGGAACAGGCGCGAGCCCAGGCGCACCCCGGCGATGACCAGGGCGTCGTCCTCTTCGGGGCGCAGCGGCGCGACGATGCTGTCCATGCTCTAGCCTCCCTGCATGGCGCGGACGATCTCGATGCGGTCGCCCGGCGTGATGGTGGTGTCCGCCCAGTCCTTCCGGCGCAGGACGCGGCCGTTGAGGGCGATGGCGATGCCCTGCGGCCCCTCGATCCCGGCCTCTTCCGCCTCGGCGGTGAACAGGGCCTCGACGGTGGCGACCTCGCTCTCGCGGGGCTCGCCGTTGACGAAGAGCTTCACCGTGCGGCCCTCCTCGGCTCCGGTCGCGCGAAGCGCGCCAGGGTGAAGGCGCGGGCCACGGCCGGCATCTCGCCTAAGGCCACGAGGTCGGCCACCGCATCGGCGGTGACGGGCGCCAGCAGATAGCCGTTGCGATGGTGGCCGGTGGCGACGACCAGCCCCGGTGCGATGGCATCGATGATCGGCGCGTCGTCGTCGGAGGTCGGGCGGTAGCCGCTCCACACGGCCTCGACCTCCATTTCCTCGATGCCCGGCAGGACCCGCCGCGCGCCTTCGAGCAGGGCGTAGAGCCCGCCCGCCGTGACGCCCGCGCGAAACCCGCAATCCTCTACCGTCGCGCCGACGATAAGGTGGCCGTCGCTCTTCGGGGCCATGTGGACCTGCTCGGTCCAGACCATGTGGGACAGGGTGCCGGTCTGGCGTGTAGTCCGCAGGGCCAGGGCCTGCCCCTTCAGGGGGCGCACCGGCAAGGCGAGACTGTCGGGCAGGAGCCCGCCCTCCCCGCTCCAGGCGCCGGCCGCGAGCACGATCGTCTCGGCGGAGAGGCGCCCGGCTTCCGTCAGCACGCCGGTCACGCGCCCGCCCGACCAGTCGAGGCCGGTGACGGCCATGCGCTCGATGATCGTCACGCCCACCGCCTCGCAGGCGCGGACCAGTGCCGCCATGACGAGGCGCGGATCGACCTGATGGTCGAGGGGGCATTGCACGCCCGCAGTCACCGAGGGACGCAAGACGGGCTCAAGCCGGCGGATCTCGGTGCCGTTCAGCCATGTCGCGTCGAGGCCGGAGCGGCGCTGCAGATCGTAGCGGAAGCGCAGGCGCTCGACCTCGTCGCGGCCGACGGCGAGGACCAGCGTGCCGTCCGGCCGGTAATCGATGGGGAGGCCGGAGGCGGCTTCGAGCTCGTCGCGGAAGCCGGGCCAGCGGGCGAGCGAGTCCATGGCGAGGGGCAGGAGCGGATCGGAGCCCGGCTCGTGCTCGGCGGCCGGCGCCAGCATTCCCGTGGCGGCGAGGCTCGCGCCGGAGCCGACGCTTCCCCGCTCGATCACCGTGACGGAAACACCCCGGGACGCGAGGCGCCACGCGCTGGCCAGGCCGATCAGCCCGCCGCCGATGACGGCGACATCCGCGCGCGTGGGCAGGCTCGTGGTCCGGGCGTCGAGCCCCGGATCCCGGCGCTGTCCGATGGGTGAAACGGGCCTCGGAAGCCCCATGGCGACACTCCGCATATCGGGCGGAGGGATGGGGCCGGGTGCTTCGTGAAAAGCGATGGCCTGTCAGGACGACGGCCGCGGTCCAATCCCTACGCCGGTGTGAACCGGATCAGGTTCGAAGGATTTCCGCGCCGCAGGCCCCATCAAGGGCGTGCCATCGGTTTCTCAGCCCCTTGCCGGGGATCTCCCTGGAACAGAGGCAGATGTGGGCCCTCGCGCCGCCGGGGTCAATCCCGTTTGCGCGGCCGCAGGAACTTCGGCTTGAACACCGCCATCGGTTCCTCGAACCCGTGGAGCGTGTGGACGCCGACCGGGACCGGGTCGCCCCACAGGAAATCCACGAAGGGCTTCGACATCAGAAGCTCCTCGCCGAGCCCCCGGTTGAGCTTGGCGAGCCGGCTCGCGAGGTTCACGTCGCGGCCGATCACCGTGAAGTCGAGGCGCGAGCCCGAGCCGACATTGCCGTAAGCCGCCTCGCCGTGGTGGAGGGCGATGCCCGCCTGGATCGGCACCGGGAACTGGTGCAGGGCATTGGCCTCGTCGATGGCTGCCAGGATGTGCTGGGCCGCCGTCAGGGCGCCCTTGGCCGCGCCGCCGAGGTCGTCGCCGCTCTCGCGAAAGATCGCGAGCAGCCCGTCGCCCAGATACTTCAGCACCTCGCCGCCCTCGCCCTCGATGGGCGGGACGAGACAATCGAAGAACACGTTGAGGAGGGCCACCGCCTCCTCCGGCGTCATGTCGGCGGAGATGCGCGTGTAGTCGCGCATATCGGCGAACAGGATCGCTGAGCGGATGCGCGTCACCTGCCCGCGCCGGATGTCGCCGGACAGGATCGCCCGGTGCGGCTCGTCGCCGACATAGACCCGCAGCACGTGGTCGAGCTGCTTGTTCAGCACCCGCATCTCCATCACCGCCGCGAGCGCGGGCATGATGAAGCGCAGGATCGCGATGTGCTCGCGCTCGAACCCCGTCGGGCACTTGGTGGCGAAGGTGATGCCGTTCTGCGTGCCGTTCGTGAAGAACAGCGGCGCGACGACGTAGTGCGTGAACCCCTCCGCCTTGAGGTCCGGCACAATGGCGTAGGAGTCGTCCGGCGTCTCGGAGAGGTCGAGGATCAGCCACCGGCCGGTCCGGTGGACCTCCGCGAAGGGACTGCGGAGATAGGCTTCCTGCGAGCGGCTGCCGTGCGGGAAGAGCCGCACCGTGACGCCGCCGTTGCGCGTCCAGACCCTCCCGACGCCGGCATATTCCGAGTGGAGCGTGTCGATGGCGGTGGAGGCGCGATCGACTGGAACACCGATGTCGATCAGCCGCTCGGCCAAGCCTTCGAGCATCCGCTCGGCCTTGTCGATGCGGGCGCCCTCACCGAGCAGCCAGTCGCGGATGCCGACCGAGGGCTCCAGCGCGCCGAACGGCACGTCGCTGGTCTCGGAGCCGTCCGCATCGGCCGTCGGTGTTCCGGGCAGTGGCGGACGTCGTTCGAGCATGGCGCCAAGGTGGGATTCCGTAACGGCAAAGCAAGGCTTTGCCGTGAGCCGGCGGCACGCGCCGCCGACTCAGTTGTCGAGGAAGCTCCTGAGCTTCCGGCTGCGGCTCGGATGCTTGAGCTTGCGCAGCGCCTTCGCCTCGATCTGACGAATGCGCTCGCGGGTCACGGAGAATTGCTGCCCGACCTCTTCAAGGGTGTGGTCGGTGTTCATGCCGATGCCGAAGCGCATGCGCAGCACGCGTTCCTCGCGGGGGGTCAGTGACGCGAGCACTCGCGTCGTGGTCTCGCGCAGGTTCGATTGGATCGCCGCATCGATCGGCAGGACGACGTTCTTGTCCTCGATGAAGTCGCCGAGGTGGCTGTCTTCCTCGTCGCCGATGGGCGTTTCGAGGGAGATCGGCTCCTTGGCGATCTTCAGGACCTTGCGGACCTTTTCGAGCGGCATCGCCAGCTTCTCGGCCAGCTCCTCCGGGGTCGGCTCGCGGCCGATCTCGTGCAGCATCTGGCGCGAGGTGCGGACGATCTTGTTGATCGTCTCGATCATGTGGACCGGGATGCGGATGGTCCGCGCCTGATCGGCGATCGAGCGGGTGATCGCCTGCCGGATCCACCACGTCGCGTAGGTCGAGAACTTGTAGCCCCGGCGGTACTCGAACTTGTCCACGGCCTTCATCAGGCCGATGTTGCCCTCCTGGATCAGGTCCAGGAACTGCAGGCCACGGTTCGTGTACTTCTTGGCGATGGAGATCACGAGGCGCAGGTTCGCCTCGATCATCTCCTTCTTGGCCTGCCGGGCTTCGCGCTCGCCCTTCTGGACCATGTTCACGATGCGGCGGAATTCGCCGATCTCAAGGCCGGTCTCCGAGGCGAGATCGAGGATCTGCGCGCGCAGTTCCTTGACCTGCTTCTGGCCCTTCTCGACGAGGTTCTTCCAGCCCTTGCCGCCGAGCGTGCCGACGCGATCCATCCAGGCCGCGTCGAGCTCGTAGCCCTGGTAATGGCGCAGGAACTCGTCGCGGGCGACGCCGTGGCTCTCCGCGTAGCGCATCAGCCGGCCCTCGTGGCCGATGAGCTGCTTGTTGATCGCATAGAGCTGGCCGACCAGCGCCTCGATGCGGTTGTTGTTGAGCGACAGGGACTTCACGTCGGCGACGACGATGTCCTTCAGGTCGCCCTGCTTCTTGGTCTGTGCCGACGTCTTGTCGGCCACGGCGACGGACGCGGTCTCCGTCTGTGCCTTGCGCAGCTTGTGGTAGTTCTGGGCGATCGCGTCGAAGGTTTCGAGGACGCGCGGCTTGATCTCCGCTTCCATCGCGGCGAGCGAGACGTTGTTCTCGAGGTCGTCCTCCTCGTCGCCCCCGTCGGGGGGCGTCGGCGCGTCGGCATCCTCGTCGGCCTCGCCCTCGGCCATCTGCGGCGCGTTGCGCCCGTCCGGCCCGGCATAGGTCGCTTCGAGATCGATGATGTCGCGCAGGAGGACCTTGCCCTCCACCAACTCATCGCGCCAGATGATGATGGCCTGGAAGGTCAGCGGGCTCTCGCACAGGCCGGCGATCATCGCCTCGCGCCCAGCTTCGATCCGCTTGGCGATGGCGATTTCGCCCTCGCGGGAGAGAAGCTCCACAGAGCCCATCTCGCGCAAGTACATGCGCACCGGATCGTCGGTGCGGTCGGTCGGCTCCTTGGTGGTGGTGGCCACGGCGACGGCGCGGGTCGAGGTGACCTCCGCGACTTCGCCGCCCTCGGCCTCCTCCTCGTCGGCCTCGCCGGTCGCCGCCTTCTCGCCGGCGGCGGCCTCTTCGGTCTCCTCGGCCTCGACGACGTTGATGCCCATCTCGGACAGCTGGGACAGCACGTCCTCAAGCTGGTCCGGGTCGGACTGGCCCTCGGGAAGCACCTCGTTGACCTCTTCATAGGTCACGTAGCCGCGCTTCTTCGCAAGCTTGATCATCCGCTTCACTGCGGCATCAGACAGGTCGAGGAGCGGCCCGTCGGTCTGCTGCTCGGGTGCAGCGTCCGCCTCGTCCCGTTCCGTTGCCTTCGTCGCCATGATGAGCCTATTGTTGTCCCGTTGCGGCGGATTGCGGAGGCATCGGGAGCCTGTCCACGCCTTCGACGCCGCGATGCAAAAACTGGTGCGAGTCGCGACGGATGACCGCGCGACCCATCTTCGTATGCAAGCCTGACGCTTGACCTTGTGTTAACTAAGGCTGCCAGCGCGGAGCGGCCACAGCCGGTAGCCGCCTATAGCGCCAGCGCCCCAGGGAAGTCACGGCGCGCTTCGCGCATCCGTCGCCGGCAGATCAGCCTCCGACTCCGCAGACAGCACGATTGCCAGCCTCTCTTTCACGTCGCAGACCCAAGTCCAGCCGGCGTCCGTCGGATCGGCCTCAAACGCCTGCCGGGCCTCGTGAAGTTCGCTATGTAGCGCTCCGGCCTGCCGGTGCAAGATCATCGCTTGGCGCAAGGCGTCCGCGCACTGTGCAGGATCGCCCTGCGGATCGAGTTGCGCCCGCTCCCGCGAACGGGCCAGACCCAGCACGCGCTCTGCGGCCTCGGCCAGTCCCGTGCGAGTGAGGCGTTCCTGCAACAGAGTCGCGTCAGGTAGCGTGTGTTCGGTGGCGCAGGCCAGCAGGACCGAGACGACCGCACGGCAGTCCGAATCAGCGAAGTCCAGTTCCGCCAATTCGTCGCCGAAGGTCGAGACCATCGCCGGGTGAACGAGGAAGGTGGCGGCGATCATCGATTCCCGCACGGGCGCGGCACCGCTGAACCCCGCCGAGGCGGTGACGGAGGCGCTGGGCGCCGCCCGCAGGCGCGGCGAAACCGGCTCGGGCTGCCGCCGGCCGCGCTCGCGGTTCTGCGGCGCGTTGCGCACGGGCTGGGGCGACAGCCCGCGCAGCCTCTCCTCGATGTCGTCGCGGTAATAGCGCCGCACCGTCTCGTCGCGGATCGTCGTGATCGTGGCGCGCAGGGCGCGGGCGAACCCGGCGCGGCGCTCCGGCGTGTCGACGGGCTGTGCCTCGACCGCCCGGCGCCAGAGCAGTTCCGACAGGGGGATGGCCGCTTCGAGCACACGGTCGATAGCGGCGGGACCGCCCGAGCGCAGGAGATCGTCTGGATCCTGCCCAGCCGGCAGCAGGGCGATGCGCAGGCTCTTGCCCGGCTCCAGCAAAGGCAGGGCGACATCGATGGCGCGGTGTGCGGCCCGCACGCCCGCACCATCGCCGTCAAAGCACAGCACCGGCTCGTCGGCATGCCGCCACAGGAGGGCTAACTGGTCCTCGGTGAGGGCGGTGCCCAGCGGCGCCACCGTTTCCCCATGGCCCGCGAGCGTCATCGCGATGACGTCGACGTAGCCCTCGACGGCGATGATCGAGCTGCGCTCGTGCGCAGCCTTTCTAGCGTTGTGCAGGTTGTAGAGTATCCGCCCCTTGTGGAAGAGCGGCGTCTCCGGCGAGTTCAGGTACTTGGCCCGCACGTCCTTCGAGAGCGCGCGGCCCCCGAAGGCCACGACCCGACCGCGCAGGTCGGTGATGGGGAACATCACCCGGTCGCGGAAATAATCGTAAGGAACGGCGACGTCCTCGCCGCCCGCGAGCAGGCCGAGCTCGACCATCGTGTCGCGCTCGACGCCTTTGCCGGCGAGATGATCCCGCAGGGCGTAGCGCTCGTTCGGCGCGTAGCCGAGGCGGAACCGGGCCCTCACCTCGTCGCCGAGG
Source organism: Methylobacterium sp. J-067 (assembly GCF_022829465.1). Classification (GTDB taxonomy): domain Bacteria; phylum Pseudomonadota; class Alphaproteobacteria; order Rhizobiales; family Beijerinckiaceae; genus Methylobacterium; species Methylobacterium litchii. The sequence continues at coordinate 175,252 of NZ_JAKSXZ010000097.1, read as the reverse complement.
CCGCGCCGGTCGAGATAGGCGCGGGCGTCCGCACCCTTGGACGAGCGCAGGCGCTCCTCGAACCACGCGGCGGCCATCTCCATCACGTCGATGGCGGTGGCGCGCTTCTTCTCGCTCTCCCGCGATTCGACGGTCGGCGCCGGCAGCGGAACGCCCGCCTCGCCCGCCAGCCGTTCGACGGCCTCTGGGAAGCTCAGGCCCTCCGTTTCCATCAGGAAGGTGAAGACGTCGCCGTGCTTGCCGGACGAGAAGCAGTGGTAGAACTGCTTCTGGTCGTTCACATAGAAGCTCGGCGTCTTCTCGGCATTGAACGGCGACAGCCCGCGCCATTCGCGTCCCGCCTTCTTCAGCTGGACCCGGCGGCCGACCACGGCCGAGGCCGGAAGCCGGGCGCGGATTTCTTCCAGAATGTGCGGCGGATAGCGCAAGGGTATCGCGGGGCAGAGGGCGGGACCGGCGAGTATAGCGCGTTCCACCCCACCGAGTCCCGGCCCGCCCGCCGCCCCGCCGGGGGATTGCGGGCAGAGCCGCGCTGTTGCGTTGTTCTGGCTCTCACGCCTTCGCGGCGAGGGCTTCCTTCACGAGGCCGCTCGCCTTGGCGAAGTCCATGCGGCCGGCGAAGGTGCCCTTCAGGGCGCCGATCACCCGGCCCATGTCCTTCGGCCCGGCCGCGCCGGTCTCGAGGATGGCGGCCTCGACGGCGGCCTTCACCTCGGTCTCGTCCATCTGCTTCGGCAGGAAGCTCTCGATCACCGCGATCTCCGCGCGCTCGTTCTCGGCGAGTTCGGGGCGTCCGGCCTGCTCGTAGACGGTGGCCGATTCGGTGCGCTGCTTGATCATCTTCTGCAGCAGCGAGAGGATGTCCTCGTCCGAGGCCGGGTCCTTACCGAGGCCGCGCGCCTCGATGTCCTTGTCCTTCAGGGCGGCCTGCATCATCCGCACGGTGGCGAGGCGGCCCTTGTCGCCGGCCTTCATGGCCTCTTTCATCTCGGCGGTGAAACGCTCGCGCAACTGCATCTCGAAGTCCTTTAGAGGGTGTGAAAAGCGGGCGGCTGCCACGCGACGACGGGCGTTGAACGGCACGCGAGTTGCAGCCACATTGACCACATCACATGCCGCAGTCTTTAAGACGCGCCGGAGGGTTCCGCGCGCGCCGCAAGGCGCCGGATGCCGACGAGATAAGCGAGAAGGTCCCGATGCTGCAAGACGACGGCGCGTCCGCGCACCCCACGGCCGAGCCCGCGCCCTGGTCCGAGCCCGTCGCCACCGCTCTTCTGGTGCTGGCTGACGGCACGATCCTCGAAGGATTCGGCATCGGCCAGACCGGCGTGGCCGATGGTGAGGTCTGCTTCAACACCGCCATGACGGGCTATCAGGAGATCCTGACCGACCCGTCCTATGCCGGGCAGATCGTGACCTTCACCTTCCCGCATATCGGCAATGTCGGCACCAACGACGAGGATCTCGAAAGCCTCGATGCGGCGCCGGCCTCCGGCGTGCGCGGCGCCGTGATCGCCTCGGCCGTGACGAAGCCCTCGAGCTGGCGCTCGTCGTCGCATCTCGACGGCTGGCTGCGGGCGCGCGGCATCGTCGGCATCACCGGAGTCGACACCCGGGCGCTCACCGCGCTCATCCGCGACAAGGGCATGCCGAACGCCGTCATCGCGAACGACCCCAACGGACAGTTCGACCGCGAGGCCCTCAAGGCGCGCGCCGCCGCCCTCGCCCCGATGGAGGGGCTGGACCTCGTACCGCCGGTCACGAGCCGTGAGACCTCCGAATGGTCGGAGACCGTCTGGGCGCTCGGCAACGGTTATGGCAAGCGGGCGCCGGGCACGGGCCTCAAGGTCGTGGCCATCGATTACGGCGTGAAGCGCAACATCCTGCGGCTGCTGGCGGAAGCGGGATGCGACGTCACCGTCGTGCCGGCCACCACCAAGGCCGAGGAGATCCTGGCCATGAAGCCGGACGGCGTGTTCCTCTCGAACGGCCCCGGCGACCCGGCCGCGACCGGCGAGTACGCCGTTCCGGTGATCCGCAAGCTGCTTGATGAGAAGGTGCCGACCTTCGGCATCTGCCTCGGGCATCAGCTCATGGGTCTGGCGCTCGGCGGCCGCACCGTGAAGATGGGCCAGGGCCATCACGGCGCGAACCATCCGGTGAAGGACAAGACGACCGGCAAGGTCGAGATCGTGTCCATGAACCACGGTTTCGCGGTGGACCCGGCCAGCCTGCCGGCCTCGGCGGTCGAGACCCATGTCTCGCTGTTCGACGGCTCGAATTGCGGCCTGTCGCTCACCGACCGCCCGGCCTTCTCGGTGCAGCACCACCCGGAGGCCTCGCCCGGCCCGCGCGACAGCCACTATCTGTTCGAGCGGTTCGTGGCGCTGATGCGCTCGGGCAAACCGGAATCGGCCCCGCAGGCCTGATCCCGAGACTGCCCCATCGGGGTCACAAAAACCCCGAATTCGGAAGGCTTATCCCCCGCCAACGGCTTGAGACGGCGACGCCATCGCGATCGCGCCGGCCGCGGCGGGGGATGATCCCAATGATTGCCAGACAGGCAAGCGACGACTTCTCGCGTCTGCACCGTGCCTTCAGCTTCCACCTCGGGGTGGCGACGGGCCTGGCTTGGCTCACCGCCCTCTACGCGGCGGCCTACGCGCCGTGGGTGCGCAACATCCGCGCGCTGATCGACCCCGTGGCCGGCCTCGATAGAGTCGAGAGCACTTTCTCCTACATTTTCGCCATGCCGGCCGTGCTGGCGCTTGCCTGGGTCTCCATTGTGGCCGGGCGCGAGAGCCTGCGCCGGGCACAGACCCTGCCGAACGTGGCCGTGGAGTTCGCCGCCGCCGCCGTCGTGGCCTTCGGTGTGTTCTATCTCGCCATCGATCGCGCCATCGCGGCGCTTTTCGCCGCCGTCTGAGTGGATAGGCCGGCATCCTCCTTGCGTTGAGCGGTCGCGCACCCTTGTCTCCGGTGCGAAGCCCCGTGTAAACGCAGGGCTCAACGACAATCCCGCCGTGCGTCCGGTCGTGGGGTTATGCCCGACGACGGGGCGCGCGTGCCTGTATCAAGGCGTCCGATGCCCAAACGCACCGATATCTCTTCGATCCTGATCGTCGGGGCGGGGCCGATCATCATCGGACAGGCCTGCGAGTTCGACTATTCCGGCACCCAGGCGTGCAAGGCCCTCCGCGAGGAGGGCTACCGCATCGTGCTCGTGAACTCGAACCCCGCCACGATCATGACCGATCCGGACATGGCCGACGCGACCTATGTCGAGCCGATCACACCGGAGATCGTCGCCAAGATCATCGAGAAGGAGCGCCCCGACGCGATCCTGCCGACCATGGGCGGCCAGACGGCGCTGAACTGCGCCCTGTCGCTCCAGAAGATGGGCGTGCTCGCCAAGTACGGCGTGCAGATGATCGGCGCCACCGCCGAGGCCATCGACAAGGCCGAGGACCGCTCGCTGTTCCGCGACGCGATGACCAAGATCGGCCTCGACACGCCGAAATCGGCGCTGGCTAACGCCTCGGCGGTCAAGAAGGCCGACCGGGCGAAGTATCAGGCCGAGATCGCCCGTATCGAGGCCGCCCACACCGACGAGCAGGCCCGCGCCGACGCCCTCGCCGCCTTCGAGAAGAAGTGGCACGCGGGCGAGTCCGAACGGCGCAAGCGCTACGGCGAGCATGCCCTCGGGCAGGCGCTGATCGCGCTGGCCGAAGTCGGGCTGCCCGCGATCATCCGCCCGTCCTTCACCATGGGCGGCACCGGAGGCGGCATCGCCTACAACCGCGAGGAATTTCTCGACATCGTGGAGCGCGGCATCGACGCCTCGCCCACCAACGAGGTGCTGATCGAGGAGAGCGTGCTCGGCTGGAAAGAGTACGAGATGGAGGTCGTCCGCGACAGGAACGACAACTGCATCATCGTCTGCTCCATCGAAAACATCGACCCGATGGGCGTCCATACGGGCGATTCGATTACCGTCGCCCCGGCCCTGACGCTCACCGACAAAGAGTATCAGGTGATGCGCGACGCATCGCTGGCGGTGCTCCGCGAGATCGGCGTCGAGACCGGCGGCTCGAACGTGCAGTTCGCGATCAATCCCGAGAACGGGCGGATGATCGTGATCGAGATGAACCCGCGCGTGTCGCGCTCCTCGGCGCTCGCCTCGAAGGCGACCGGCTTCCCCATCGCGAAGGTCGCGGCCAAGCTCGCCGTGGGTTACACACTGGACGAGATCGCCAACGACATCACGGGCGGTGCGACCCCGGCCTCCTTCGAGCCAACCATCGATTACGTCGTCACGAAGATCCCGCGCTTCGCCTTCGAGAAGTTCCCCGGCGCCGAGCCGACGCTGACCACCGCCATGAAGTCGGTGGGCGAGGCGATGGCCATCGGCCGCTGCTTCGCGGAATCCCTCCAGAAGGCCCTGCGGTCGCTGGAGACCGGGCTGACCGGCCTCGACGAGATCGAGATCGAGGGCCTCGGCAAGGGCGATGACCGCAACGCCATCAAGGCGGCGCTCGGCACCCCGACGCCCGACCGCCTGCTTCAGGTTGCGCAGGCCCTGCGCCTCGGCGTGAGCCATGAGGAGGTCCATGCCTCCTGCAAGATCGACCCGTGGTTCCTGGAGCAGCTTCAGGCCATCGTGGACCTTGAGCAGCGCGTGAAGGCCCACGGCCTGCCGACCACGCCGGGCGCCTTCCGGCAGCTCAAGGCGGCGGGTTTCTCCGATGCCCGCCTCGCCGTTCTCGCCAAGATGGAAGAGAGCGAGGTGCGCGAGAAGCGCCGTGCGCTCGCCGTGCGCCCGGTGTTCAAGCGCATCGACACCTGTGCGGCGGAGTTCAAGTCGCCCACCGCCTACATGTACTCGACCTACGTGGCGCCCTTCGCGGGCACCGTGGTGGACGAGGCCGCGCCGACCGACGCCAAGAAGGTCGTCATCCTCGGCGGCGGCCCGAACCGGATCGGCCAGGGCATTGAGTTCGACTATTGCTGCTGTCACGCCTGCTTCGCGCTCAGTGATGCGGGCTACGAGACCATCATGGTCAACTGCAATCCGGAGACGGTTTCGACCGACTACGACACCTCGGACCGCCTCTATTTCGAGCCCCTGACCGCCGAGGACGTGCTCGAAATCCTCGAAACAGAGAAGCAGGCGGGCACGCTGCACGGCGTCATCGTGCAGTTCGGCGGGCAGACGCCCCTGAAGCTCGCCCGCGCCCTCGAAGCCGCCGGCATTCCGATCCTCGGCACCTCGCCGGACGCCATCGACCTTGCCGAGGACCGCGACCAGTTCAAGCGCCTGCTCGACAAGCTGGCGATGAAGCAGCCGAAGAACGGGATCGCCTATTCCGTCGAGCAGAGCCGGCTGGTGGCGGCCGATCTCGGCCTGCCCTTCGTCGTGCGCCCGTCTTACGTGCTCGGCGGCCGGGCCATGGCGATCATCCGCGATGAGGCGCAGTTCGCCGATTACCTCCTCGACACCCTGCCGAGCCTGATCCCGTCCGACGTCAAGGCGCGCTACCCCAACGACAAGACGGGGCAGATCAACACGGTGCTCGGTAAGAACCCACTCCTGTTCGACCGCTACCTGTCGGACGCGGTCGAGGTGGACGTTGACGCGGTCTGCGACGGCGAGACCGTGTTCATCGCCGGCATCATGGAGCACATCGAGGAGGCGGGCATCCACTCGGGCGACTCGGCCTGCTCGCTGCCGCCGCGCTCGCTCTCAACCGAAACCATCGCCGAGCTGGAGCGGCAGACCACCTCCATGGCGCTGGCCCTCAAGGTCGGCGGCCTGATGAACGTGCAGTATGCCATCAAGGACGGCATGATCTACGTGCTCGAAGTGAACCCCCGCGCCTCGCGGACGGTACCCTTCGTGGCGAAGGTGATCGGCGAACCGATCGCCAAGATCGCCGCCCGTGTCATGGCGGGGGAGAAGCTGTCGACCTTCGGCCTCGTGAAGAAGACCCTGCCGCATATCGCGGTGAAGGAGGCGGTGTTCCCCTTCGCGCGGTTCCCCGGCGTCGATGTGCTGCTCGGGCCGGAAATGCGCTCGACCGGCGAGGTCATCGGCCTCGATGCCGGCTTCGGAGTCGCCTTTGCCAAGAGCCAGCTCGGCGCGGGCAATCAGGTGCCGCGTTCGGGCGCGGTGTTCGTGTCGGTGCGGGACGACGACAAGGCACGCATCCTGCCCGCCATGAAGCTCCTGGCCGATCTCGGCTTCACCATCCTCGCCACCGGCGGGACGCAGCGCTACCTCGTGGAGCAGGGCCTCAAGTCCGAGCGCATCAACAAGGTTCTGGAGGGGCGGCCGCACGTGGTCGACGCCATCAAGAACGGCGACATCCAGCTGGTGTTCAACACCACGGAGGGGGCCGGCGCCCTGTCGGACTCGCGCTCGCTCCGCCGCGCGGCCCTCTTGCATAAGGTGCCGTACTACACCACTCTAGCCGGCGCGATGGCGGCGGCCGAGGGGATCAAGGCCTATCTCGAAGGCGATCTCAAGGTACGCGCGTTGCAGGAATATTTCGCGGCCTGAAGTTGCAGGCCCCGGTAACACTATCAGGGCCCGGAGGGAGTGACCCGCTCCCGGCCGGGCTTCTTCATTACGGCGCGAGACAATGAGCATAGACAAGGTTCCGATCACGACCCGCGGCTATGCAGCCCTGGAAGAAGAGCTGAAGCATCGCCAGCAGGTCGAGCGGCAGCGGATCATCCAGGCGATTGCGGAAGCGCGCGCCCTGGGCGACCTGTCCGAGAACGCCGAGTATCACGCTGCCAAGGAAGCCCAGTCCCATAACGAGGGCCGGGTGATGGAACTCGAGAGCATGATCGCCCGTGCCGAGGTAATCGACGTCGCCAAGCTGTCCGGCTCCAAGATCATCTTCGGCGCCACCGTGAAACTCGTGGACGAGGACACGGAGGAAGAGAAGACCTACCAGATCGTCGGCGAGCCTGAAGCGGATGTGCGCTCCGGCCGCGTGTCCATCGGTTCGCCCATCGCCCGCGCGCTGATCGGCAAGGCCGTGGGCGACACCGTCGAAGTGACGACGCCGGGCGGCGGCAAGTCCTACGAAGTGGTCGAGATCCGGTTTGGCGGCTGAGCCGATGGCGCGTCGCTTTCGGCTGGCCGCCGGTCTCGCGGCCCTCGCTGCCCTTTGTGGTTCGGCGTTGGCAGGTGATTTCCCGCCGACGCCGCTCTTCTCCGACGTGCGTGTCGATGCGCGGCCACTGCTCGCCAAGAGCGGTGGATTGCCGGCCGAGGCGATGGCGGCCGACCTGACGGCGGCCCTGCGGAAGAACCTTGCGGATCGTATCGGCGGGCGCGGACCCAGCCTCGTCGTCGTGCTCACCGGCCTGTCGCTGCGCGACTATGTCGGCAATGGCGGCGGACGGCTCGGCCTCGGCGGGACGCAGAACGACTATCTGGAGGGCGACGCTCTCCTGGTCGGGCGCCGGGGTGAGGTGTTGGGCCGGCACCACCAATTGACTGCGACACCGTCGAGCTATGGCGGAGCGTGGTACGACCCCGCCAACGAGCGTCGGCGCGTTGCGGTGATCGCCGACATCTACGCCCAGTGGCTCGCCCGCGACCTGCCGCGGGACTAGCAATGCCCGGCCTCGCCGGCCTGCGCGCCTGGATCGTCACGGACGGCAAGGCCGGCGACGAGAATCAGTGCCTCGGCCTCGCTGAGTGCCTGGGCCTCGATGCGGAACTGCGCCGGATCCCGGCATCAGGCCCGTTCGGGTGGTTTGCGCCCTGGGGGCCCACCGATCCGCGACAGGGACCGCGCCGGCCCGGCGGCGCCCTGCACGGTCCCCTCCCCGATTTGGTCATCGCCTCCGGGCGTCGGGCGGTGCCGTACCTGCGCGCCTGCCGGCGGCTCGGCGTCGGCTTCACGGCCTTCCTCAAGGACCCTCGCACGGGCGCCGGTACCGCCGACTTCATCTGGGTGCCGGAGCACGATTCGCTGCGCGGCTCCAACGCGCTCTGCACGATCACCTCCCCGCACCGCGTTTCCGCAGCGAGGCTGGACGCAGCACGAGCGGCGCCCGATCCGCGCCTAGCGCCCCTCGCGGGACAGCGCGTCGCGGTGCTGCTCGGCGGAGACAGCCGACACCTCCGGTTCTCGGAAGATGTGATCGCGCGGCTGCTCGCTCAACTGCGCCAGCTCACGACGATGAGTTGTTCGCTAATGGTCACAGCCTCGCGCCGCACACCCGAGCGGCTACGCGAACCGGCTCGCCGCCTCGCGGCCGAGACCGGCGGATACTTCTGGGACGGGACCGGCGAGAACCCGTACCTCGCCATGCTGGCGCTGGCCGAGGCGATCGTCGTCACCTCCGATTCGGTAAACATGGTCAGCGAGGCCGTGGCGACGGGCGCGCCGGTCCTGCTCTGCGAGATCGAGGGGACGCCGCCCCGCCACCGGGCGATGTATGCGGCATTGGCGCGTGCCGGCGCGCTCGTGCACTTTGACGGACGACTCACGGATCTGCGGTATACCCCCATCGACGCGACGCCGGTGATCGCGCAGGCGCTCGCGGATGCCTATATTGCGCGTCGCCGTGGCCGAGATTGACGCCCCTGCGGCAAGACGAAGAGTTCGAAACTGATGGCCCACACGCACACAAAGCTCATCATCGTCGGCTCCGGCCCGGCCGGATACACCGCCGCGATCTACGCTGCCCGCGCCATGGTGAAGCCGCTGTTGATCTCCGGCTTCCAGCCCGGTGGACAGCTGATGATCACCACCGATGTCGAGAATTATCCCGGCTTCGCGGAGGCGATCCAGGGCCCGTGGCTGATGGAGCAGATGCGCGCCCAGGCCGAGCATGTCGGCACCGAGATCCTTTCCGAATACATCACCAAGGTCGATCTCAAGACCCGGCCGTTCCGGCTGGAAGCCGATTCCGGCGAGACCTATTCCTGCGACGCGCTCATCGTCGCGACCGGCGCCCAGGCCAAGTGGCTCGGGCTGCCCTCCGAGGCGAAGTTCCAGGGCGGCGGCGTCTCCGCCTGCGCCACCTGTGACGGCTTCTTCTTCCGGGGCCGCGAGGTCGTGGTGGTCGGTGGCGGCAACACCGCCGTCGAGGAAGCGCTGTATCTCGCCAACATCGCCAAGAAGGTCACGGTCGTACACCGTCGCGACCAGTTCCGCGCCGAGCGCATCTTGCAGGAGCGCCTGTTCAAGCACCCGAACGTTGAGGTGCTCTGGCACAAGCAGATCGATGAGATTTGCGGCGTCGAGAAGCCCGCGCCGAGCGTCACCCACGTCCGCCTGAAGGACACGCGCAACGGCGACATCAGCGAGGTGAAGACCGATGGTGTGTTCGTGGCCATCGGCCACCAGCCCGCCACGGCGATCTTCGACGGCCAACTGCCCCTGCGGGATGGCGGCTACCTCACCGTGAAGCCGGGCACCGCCGAGACCGAGATTCCCGGCGTGTTCGCGGCGGGCGACGTCACCGACGACGTATACCGTCAGGCGATCACCGCCGCCGGCATGGGCTGCATGGCGGCGCTGGAGGCCGAGAAGTACCTCGCCAATCTCGAGATCGGGGAGAGCCCGGCCCGCGCGGCGGCGGAATAATCGACGCCATCCCCGCTTTTCCCGGGATTATGCACCGGTCGTCGGGTCTCGGAGGCCCGCGCCGAACGCATAGGTCTGTTCTCCGCGCAGGAATGCGTATATCGCATGGCACGGTGGCGTTGATGTCGGCCCAGCGGCGTTGTCGGTCGAGGGCATGGAGGCAGCTTCCGCCCAGCCGAAGCGGGTCATCGGGCTCCGCGGCGCAGCACGACCGGGAGTTCTCGCGTTGGACTGGGACAAGATTCGTATCTTCCTGAACGTCGCCGAGGCGGGCAGCTTCACGAAGGCCGGGGACGATATCGGGCTGAGCCAATCGGCGGTGAGCCGCCAGATCAGCGCCCTCGAGCGGGAGCTGAAGGCGCCGCTGTTCCACCGGCATGCCCGCGGGCTGATCCTCACCGAGCAGGGCGATCTGCTGTTCCGCGCCGCCAAGGACATGAAGCTGCGCCTGGAGAACACCCGGGCGCGCCTCGTCGAGACATCGGAGCGCCCGACCGGCGATCTCAAGGTGACCACGACGGTCGGCCTCGGCGTGTCGTGGCTGTCCCAGCGGGTGGGCGAATTCCTCGACCTCTACCCGGATGTACGGATCGAGATGATCCTCACCAACGAGGAGTTGGACCTCGCGATGCGCGAGGCCGACGTGGCGATCCGCATGCGCCGTCCCGCCCAGCCGGACCTAATCCAGCGGCGGCTGTTCACGGTGCATTACCACGCCTTCGCGAGCCAGGATTACGTCAAGCGGTTCGGTGAGCCGAAGACCGTGCAGGAGCTCGACGAGCACCGCATCGTCTCCTTCGGCGGCAACGAGCCGTCCTACCTGCTGGCGGCGCATTGGCTGGCCGATGCCGGGCGCGACGGGCGTGAGCGGCGGCCGGTCCACCTGACGGTGAACAACATCGGCGCCCTGCAGCGGGCGATGGAGGCCGGTGCCGGCATCGGCATCCTGCCCGACTACGCCGTCGATGGGGACGACAACCTCGTGCAGGTGCTGCGGGAAACCGACATGCCGACGCTGGAGAGCTACCTCGTCTATGCCGAGGAGATGCGCTCCGTGGCCAGGGTGCAGGCGTTCCGCGACTTCCTCGTCCAGAAAGCCCAACGCTGGACCTATTGAACGCAAAACCGCGGGGAATTTTGCGGAAGCTGCAACCCTCGGTTGGTTAACCATACCAATCGCAACTTGGCGTTGCCGAGCCCTCTTCGATTGGCGGTCCCGCCGGCATCCCCTGGCGGGGAGGCTGCGCTATGTCCCGGTCGCGGATGCAACCGGGAGGTGAGTATGGGTGAGATGACGAAGGCGCTCGTCGTCGGGGCCGGCGGCGGGTTCGAGCGGGTGAGCGTGACGGAGCGCCCGGTGCCGGAGCCCGGCTTCGGCGAGGTCACGGTGCGGCTGCGGGCGAGTTCGCTGAACTACCACGACTTCGCCGTGGTCAGCGGCATGTGGGGCCCGCCGGAGGAGCGCATCCCGATGTCCGACGGGGCGGGCGAGGTCACGGCGGTCGGGCCGGGCGTCGCGGACTTCGCCCTCGGCGACCATGTGGTCAGCACCTTCTTCCCGACCTGGCTGGATGGGCGGCCCGAGGTCGTCGGCTTCGCGACCGTTCCGGGCGACGGGGTCGACGGCTATGCCCGCGAGGCGATCACCGCCCCGGCGACGGCCTTCACCCATGCCCCGGCCGGCTGGGACCATGCCGAGGCGGCGACGCTCACCACCGCCGGCCTGACCGCGTGGCGGGCGCTCCACGACGACGGGAGGGTGAAGGCGGGGGACACGGTGCTGGTGCAGGGGTCGGGGGGCGTGTCGGTCTTCGCCCTGCAATTCGCCAAGATGGCCGGGGCGACGGTGATCGCGACCTCCTCATCGGACGAGAAGCTCTCGCGGCTCCAGGCGCTCGGGGCCGACCACCTCATCAATTACAAGCAGGACGCCGCCTGGGGCGAGACCGCGCGGAAGATCACCGGCGGCCGGGGCGTCGACCACGTCATCGAAGTGGGCGGCCCCGGCACCCTGGAGCAATCGATGGAGGCCACCCGGACGGGCGGCCACATCTCGGTGATCGGCATCCTCACCGGCGTCGCCGGCTCGTTGCAGGTTGTGCCCGCCCTGATCCGGCAATTGCGCCTCCAGGGCGTGCTCGTCGGCAGCCGCCGGCAGCAGCAGGATATGGTGAGGGCCATCGATGCCAACGGCATGAGGCCGGTCATCGACAGCCGCTACCCCCTCGACGCCCTAGTCGAGGCGTTCAAGCACCAGGAGAGCAACCGCCACTTCGGGAAAATCTGCCTGGAGATGTGAGCCCGGAGGCGGGCGGCTAGACGAACAGCCGCTCGCCCTCCATGCCCTTGTAGAGCCCCGCCACCTGCTCGCCGTAGCCGTTGTAGATCAGCGTGGGGACGCGCTGGTCGGTGCCGAGCACCCGCTCGCTTGCCTGGCTCCACCGGGGATGCGGCACGGCCGGGTTCACGTTGGCCCAGAAGCCATATTCCGAGGCCTGCAGCCCCTCCCAGAAGGTCTTGGGCCGGTCGGCGGTGAAGGACATCTTCACGATCGATTTCGCGGACTTGAAGCCGTACTTCCACGGCACCGCGATGCGGATTGGTGCGCCGAACTGGTTCGGCAGGGGCTTGCCGTAGATGCCGGTGACGACGAAGGGCAGGTCGTTGCCGGCCTCGGCCATGGTCAGGCCCTCGATATAGGGCCAGGGGTAGTAGAAGACCCGCTGGCCCGGCGCGACCGACTTGTCCATGAAGGTCTCGAAGCGCACGTATTTCGCGCCGGAGGTCGGCTTGGCCAAGGCCACGAGCTTCGAGAGCGGGAAGCCGGTCCACGGCACGGCCATCGACCACGCCTCGACGCAGCGGTGGCGATACAGCCGCTCTTCGAGCCCGATCTTCTTGATCAGGTCATCGACGCCGATCTCGAACGGCTTCTCCACGAGGCCGTCGATCTTCACCGTCCAGGGCGAGGTCTTCAGCGCGTTGGCGGCCGGAAGGACCGTCTTGGACATGCTGAATTCGTAGAAGTTGTTGTAGTCGCCGCTGAACCGCTCGGGCGTCACCGCGCGGTCGAGCGTGTAGGCGTCGTTGCGCGGGGCCGGGTAGGCACCGGCGTCGCCCGCCGCGAAGGCCCGTCCGCCGATGAGCGAACCCGCCGCCAGACCCGCCGCGCTACCGATCAGGCTGCGCCGGTTGAGGAATATCGTCTCAGGCGTGGCTTGGGATTCGGGGATCTCCCACCCGCGATGGCGCCTGATCAACATGGTTCTCTCCCTGCCTCGTGCCGCGATCTCGTAACGGGAGATCGGGCCGGAACGCGGGCCGGACAAGCCGGCCCACCTCACCATTCGGCGAGGAGGCCCGCGAGGTTACGTCGCGTCCGGTCCCGGCGGCGTCTCGTCGCGCAGGACCCGCCGCAGCACCTTGCCGACATTGGTCTTCGGCAGGGCATCGTGCAGCACCACCGTGCGCGGCACCTTGTAGCCGGTGAGCTGCGTGCGGGCGTAGGCGCGCAGGGCATCTTTCGTGACGGTCGGGTCCTTCAGGACGACGTGAGCCACCACCATCTCGCCGGTCTCGGCGTAGGGCGTTCCGACGACGGCGCATTCGAGCACGGCCGGGTGCGAGGCCATCACGTCCTCGACCTCGTTCGGATAGACGTTGAAGCCCGAGACGAGGATCATGTCCTTGAGCCGGTCCACGATGCGGACTTGGCCGCCCTCGTCCATCACCGCGATGTCGCCCGTGCGGAAATAGCCGTCCTGGGTCATCACCCGGTCGGTCTCGTCCGGCCGGTTCCAGTAGCCGCTCATCACCTGCGGACCTTGCGCGCAGAGTTCGCCGCGTTCGCCGGGGGGCACCGGCTCGCCGTCCCCGTCGCGGATCGAGACGTCCGTCGAGGGCAGCGGGTAGCCGATGGTGCCGCTGAAATCCTGCAGCGCGTAGGGATTGGCGCAGAGGACGGGGGAGGTCTCCGACAGGCCGTAGCCCTCCACGATCGCCTTGCCCGTCAGCGCCTTCCACTGCGCGGCGACGGCGCTCTGCACGGCGGTGCCGCCTCCGATGACGAAATCGAGGTGGGAGAAATCCACCGTCCCGATCTTCGGGTGGTTCACCAGCATGTTGAACAGGGTGTTCACCCCGGCGAGCCCGGTGAAGCGCGTGCGCGAAAGCGTCTTCACGAAGCCGTCGCAGTCGCGGGGGTTCGGGATCAGCAGGCAGCTGCCGCCGGTTCGCACGGCGAACAGGAAACAGGCCGTCAGCGCAAAGATGTGGTAGAGCGGCAAGGCCGTGACCGTGACCCGAAGCCGGCTCGTATCGGTCGATTGGAACCACGTCACGCATTGCTCGACATTGGCCGAGACGTTGCGGTGCGTGAGCATCGCCCCCTTGGCGACGCCGGTCGTGCCGCCGGTATATTGCAGGAAGGCGAGGTCGTCCGGGGCGACGGGCACCGGGCGCAGGGTGGCCCGGGTCTTCTGGGCGACGGCGTAGCGCACGGCCATCCCAGCGGGCAGCGTGAAGGCCGGCACCGCCTTGCGCAGGTGGCGGCTGGCGAGGTTGATCGCCTGCCCCTTCAGCCCGAGCCCATCGCCGGGGCCGGCGACGATCACCCGGCGCAAATCGATCTCGTCGAGGGCGCCCGCGACGGTGTGGGCGAAGTTCTCCAGCACGATCAGCACGCGGGCGCCGGAATCGGACACCTGCGCCGCCATCTCGCGGCTCGTGTAGAGCGGGTTGATGTTGACGACGACCGCCCCGGCGAGATGCACCGCAACGATGGCGACCACGTAGGTCGGCACGTTCGGCAGCATGATCGCCACCCGGTCGCCCTTGGCGACGCCATCGGCCTGAAGGTAGGCGGCGAGCGCCCGCGCCTGCCGGCCGAGTTCGGCATAGGTCAGGTCCGAGCCGAAGCACGTCGCCGCCGGCCTGTCGGGGAAGGTGGCGATGCTGTGCGCGAACAGCTCCGGCAGCGTCTTCAGGCTGGCGACGTCGATCTCGGCCGGCATGCCCGGCGGATAGGCGGCGAGCCACGGCCGCATGGCCGACCCGCCCGGCGCGCCGACCGCATCGCGGTTCATGGTCACGCTGGCATTCATGGCGTTTCTCCCGCAGGTGCGGCTCTTGCGGCCGTCAATCCCGCCCCCTCACCCGGAACTGTGGGCGAAGCGGAAGACGCGCGCAAGCTGGCCTCAGGCGACAGCGCGGCGGCGGCGTAACCCGACGAGCAGGCTGTGCGGTGCCATCGCCACGAGCAGCAGCCCGGCCGCGAGCCCGGCTTCGCTCGCCGTCATGGCCCTTGCCGGCCAGGGGCCGAAGCCGAACGTCTTCGCGAGGCCGACGACCCCGGCACCGAACCCCAGGCTCACGAACGACAGGGCGCCCCAGCCGATCCGGCGCCAGCTCGGGCGGAGGGGACGGCTCGCGGCGATGACGGCGACGCCGACGATCCCGCCGACCATCGAGGCCGCCACCGCGGCACCGAGGGCATAGGCGAGCCAGAGGGGCTGCCCGGTGAGGAAGGCCATGCTGCCGGTGGCGTAGCCGCCCCGCAGGGTCAAGCCGCCGAAGGTCGGGTAGAGCCCCGCCGCGCCCAGCGCCACGAGCCCCAGCAGGGCGAAGACGACCCGCCGCACCGGCCCGGCCATTCCCGGCCCAGCGGCGGCGGCGACGATCCGCGCCGCGCCGTAGACCAGGGCGAAGGCGAAGAGCGGATAGCGGTCGAGGAAGTAGCCGTAGGCGTAGGGTTCCAGCGCCTCCGGCAGGCCGGAGCGGCGGCTCAGGCCGCTTGCGGCAACGAGGGCCAGAGCGAGGAGCGCCGCCGCGACTGGCACGGCGGCCACGAGGCTCTGCCCCGCCCAGATCCGGCGCGGGGCCGCGTGGCGTGGGGCGGGCGACCGGACGGGCGCGAAACCCGATCCGACCACGTCGAGGAAGGCATCGCCCGCCACGGAAGCCCCTCCCAGCCGGTCAGCGCGCCTCGTAATGGTCGCGGATCAGCCGGTCGAGCAGGCGCACGCCCCAGCCCGCACCCCAGCTCTTGTTGATCTCGTTCGAGGTCGAGGACATGGCCACGCCCGCGATATCGAGATGCGCCCAGGGCGTGTCCTCGACGTAGCGCTTGATGAAGGAAGCCGCCGTCGCCGCGCCGCCGTGGCGCCCGCCGGTGTTCTTCATGTCCGCGAACTTCGAGTCGATGGCCTTGTCGTAGGCGGGGATGAGCGGCATCCGCCACACGGCCTCGCCGGTCGCCTCGCCCGCCGCGTGGATGTTCTGGGCGAGCGTGTCGTCGTTCGAGAACATCCCGGCGATGTCCTGGCCCAGCGCCACGATGATGGCGCCCGTCAGCGTCGCGAGATCGATCATCGCCTTCGGCTTGGCGGTGCGGACGATGTGCGTGATCACGTCGGCAAGCACGAGGCGCCCCTCGGCGTCGGTGTTGATGACCTCGATGGTCTGGCCGGACAGGGAGGTGAGGATGTCGGACGGGCGGTAGGCGCCGCCGTCAGGCATGTTCTCCACGAGGCCGATGGCGCCGATGACGTTGCACCGGGCCTTGCGGGAGGCGAGCGCGTGCATCGCGCCGACCACGGCGGCGGCGCCGCCCATGTCGCCCTTCATGTCCTCCATGCCGGCGCCCGGCTTGATCGAGACGCCGCCCGAATCGAACACGACGCCCTTGCCGATGAAGGCGACGGGCGCCTCGCCGGAGGTGCCGCCGTTCCAGCGCATGATGACCACGCGCGGCTCGCGCACCGAGCCCTGGGCCACGGCGAGGAGGGCGCCCATGCCGATCTCGCGCAGGCGGGTGAGGTCGAGGACTTCGATCTCGACGCCGAGCTTGCTCAATTCGCTGGCGCGCTTGGCGAATTCCTCGGGGAAGAGGACGTTCGGCGGCTCGTTCACGAGGTCGCGGGCGAGGATGACGCTGTCGGCGAGGCCGCGCGCCGTCTCGGCCTCGCGGGTGGCGGCAGCTTGGTCGGCGACGAGGATGGTCAGGCTCGTGCCGGCCTTGTCCTCGGCGTCGGGCTTCTTCTTCGTCTTGTAGCGGTCGAAGGTGTAGTTGCGCAGCCGCGCCCCGAGGGCGAAGGCGGCGGCCTGTTCTGGCCCCGTCGCGACGCCCGGCAGGTCGAAGACGATCCGCGCCGTGCGGCCGGACACCTTCGCGGCGGTGAACCCGCCGAGCGCCGGCCAATCGAGCTTGCCGCGATCCGCCTCGCTGCCGATGCCGACCACCACGAGCCGGTCGGCGGAGACGCCCGCCGGGGCCGGCAGCATGAGCGCCGAGAGGGAGCGGCCCTTGAACTTCTCGGAAGCCGCCGCCTTGGCCACGAGATCCGCGCCGGACCCGCCGAGGGCGTCCCGCGCCGGGCCTCCCAGAGCGAGGTCGTCGCCTACGAACACCACGAGGTCGCCCTGGCCACCCTGGCCGAGGGACCCGAAGGCGATGTCGATCTTGTCCGTCATGCTTGGAGCCATCCCGCCGCCTCGGCCGTGAAACGCCGGCCGCGATGCGCAATCTCACCTGTGTAGCCGTTGAGACGCAGAACGCAACGCGGCGCGAGAGCCCTGGAATCGCCCCACTTATCCCGTCATGCCGCTGGCAGGGGAGCGAACCAGGGAGTAGGCCTCTCAGACGATGAGGCAGGTCGAACGCTACATCTTCCGGATCGCGGCAGGCGGCACGCTGGCCTGCCTGCTGGGCCTGACCGGGACGATCTGGGTCACCCAGGCCTTGCGCGAGCTCGACCTCGTGACGGCCAAGGGGCAGACGCTGCTCGTCTTCCTGTTCGTGACCGCGTTGTCGCTGCCGACGCTGGTCGTGGTGATCGCGCCCGTCGCCCTGTTCATCGGGACGATCTACGCCCTGAACAAGCTGAACGGCGATTCCGAGCTGATCGTGATGTCGGCCGCCGGGATGCCGCCGCGGGCCCTGCTGCGGCCCTTTGTGACGCTCGCGCTCAGCGTCAGCTTCCTCGTCGGCGTGGTGGTGATCGTGGTAATGCCCGCGAGCTTCCAGGAACTGCGCGACGTCATCACCCGGGTGCGCGGCGACTTCATCGCCAACGTGGTGAAGGAGGGCCAGTTCACCCAGCTCGACAACGGCATCACCTTCCACTTCCGCCAGCGCGGGCCGGGGGGCGTGCTCGAAGGGCTGTTCATCCAGGACAAGCGCGAGGCGGGCAAGACCAAGGTCTACCTCGCGGACAAGGGCAACGCCGTCGACATCGACGGGCAGAGCTACCTGATCCTCGAACACGGCACCGTGCTGCAGCAGCAGAAGAACAGCCGCGATTCCTCGATCCTGAAGTTCGACCGCTACACGATCGACCTCGCCGCCTTCGCGCCGCCGGACTCGGACACGATCTACAAGCCGCGCGAGCGCTCGACGGCGCAGCTCGTGTTCCCCGACCGAAGCGAGGCCTATTACCAATTGCAGAAGGGCCGCTTTCGGGCCGAGCTGCACGACCGGCTCTCGGCGGCGCTCTATCCGCTGGCCCTGGTCTTCATCGCCTTCGCCGCCCTCGGCGACCCGCGCACCACCCGCCAGGGCCGGGGGCTCGCCATCGCCGGGGCCATCGTCGCGGTGGTGGCCCTGCGCATCGGCGGGTTCGCCGCCGTCAGCGCGGCCGCGCGCAGCACCGGCGCAGTGGTGGCAATCTATGGCGTGCCGCTCCTCGCGATCCTCCTGTCGAGCCTCGTGATCTTCCAGGGGCCACGGGTGCGGGCCTTCAACGCCGGCCTGGCCCGGTTCGTGCGGGGGCGGCTGCGCCCTCCCCGCCTCGCCCCCGCGCAGTAGCGTCCCGCGATGCTGATCGGCCCCACCCTCGGACGCTACTTCGCTGCGCGCTTCGCCCGCACGGTGCTCGGCGTGTTCATCACCGTCTTCGCCCTGGTCTACACCCTCGACTTCGTGGAGCTTCTGCGCCGGGCGGGCGAGGCGCAGGGGGCCTCGCCGGGGCTGATGGCGCAACTGTCGCTGTACCGCACGCCCACCGTAGCGGAGGGCGTGCTGCCCTTCGCCGTGCTGTTCGGCTCCATGGCGGCGATGCTGCAACTGTCGCGCAAGCTGGAACTGGTGGTGGCCCGCGCCGCCGGCATCTCCGCGTGGCAGTTCCTGCAACCGGGCCTGTTCGTCGCCCTCGCCCTCGGGGCGGTGGCGGTGGGGGTCTACAACCCCGTCTCGGCCATGCTGAAGCAGCGCTCCACCGAGATCGAGGCCAAGATCTTCGCCAAATCCACCAAGGCGTCCTCGGGCAAGGACCTGTGGCTGCGCCAGAAGAGCATCGACGGCGAGGCCATCATCCGCGCCGAGACGGCGATCGAGGGCACCACCACGCTGGCGGGGGTCGGGGTGTTCAACTTCGACGATCACGGCGAGTTCACCTCGCAGATCGTCGCGGCGCGTGCGATTCTGCACGACGGATTCTGGGAGCTGACCGACGCCCGCATCATGCGGCCGGACGCGCCGCCGGAAAGCTTCGGCACCTACCTCATCGCCTCGAACCTCCAGCCGGAGCGGGTGCGGCAGCGCTTCACCAGCCCGGAATCTGTGCCCTTCTGGCAACTGCCCGCCACCATCGCACAGACCGAGCGGGCGGGGCTGGATGCGACCCGGTACCGGCTGCAGTACGATGTCCTGTGGGCGAGGCCGATTCTGTTCGTGGCGATGGTTCTCGTCGCCGCAACCGTTTCGTTACGGTTCTTCCGCTTTGGTGGCGTTGGAAAACTCGTCCTCGGGGGCGTCGCGGCGGGGTTCACCCTGTACGTGGTGCGCCAGATCATGGAAGGGCTCGGCGCCTCGGGTTTGGTTGCAACACCTGTGGCTGCCTGGTTCCCGGCGGTGGTAGGAAGTCTTCTCGGTACGCTCGCGCTTCTGTACCAAGAGGACGGCTGAAGCCTGCGGCCCCTTGGGTCGGGAGACGAGTGTGAGTGTCGTGGCGGAAGTCGTCACAGGAGTTGGGACTGGCGTTGCGTAAGGTCGCCGACATCCTGCGGAGCGCCGGTCTCGCGGTGGCTCTGACGGTCGCGGTGCTGCCCGTATCGAGCGGGCACGCCCAAAGCATTCCCGCGCCCAAAGGCAAGCCGGGCGAGAAGCTCCTCGTCGAGGCGAACGAGCTCGTCTACGACAACGACCACAACACCGTGACCGCCCGCGGCAACGCGGAGTTGCATTACGGCCCGCGGACCCTGCAGGCCGACCGCGTGCGCTACGACCGGGGCACCGGCCGCGTCTTCGCCGAGGGCAACGTCCGCCTCACCGAGTCCGATGGCGGCGTCGTGACCGGCGAGCGCATGGAGCTCACCGACGATTTCAAGACCGGCTTCGTGGACTCGCTCCGGGTGCAGCAATCCGTCGAGCGGAAGAACGAGACCGTGCGGGTGCGCTTCTCGGCGCCGCGCGGCGAGCGGGTGGACGGCGAGCAGACTTCTTTCGACAACGGCAGCTACACCGCCTGCGAGCCGTGCAAGAACGCGCCCGAGAAGCCGCCGCTGTGGCAGATCAAGGCGCAGAAGATCATCCACAACAACGAGACGCACACGATCTATTTCGAGGAATCGACCCTCGAGATCGCGGGCATCCCGGTGGTCTACCTGCCCTATTTCGAGGCCCCGGACCCGAGCGAGCGGCGCAAGACCGGCTTCCTGACGCCGCGCTTCATCTCGACCACGGCGCTCGGCAAGGGCGTGTCCCTGCCGTACTTCATCAATTTCGCGCCGAACTACGACCTGACGCTGACGCCGACCCTTCTGAGCCGCCAGGGCGTGCTCGGGCAGGCCGAGTTCCGCCACCGCCTCGACAACGGCTTCTACTCCCTGCGCCTGTCGGGCATCTCGCAGACGACGCCCTCGGCCTTCCTGCCGAGCCCCCTCGGCGCGGGCGAGCGCGACTTCCGGGGCTCCATCGAGAGCCAGGGCCGGTTCTACATCAACGAGCGCTGGCGCACGGGTTGGGATGTCGTCGGCGTCACCGACAAGTGGTTCCTCGACAACTACCGCATCCGCAACCAGTCCATCACCACGGACTTCTTCCGCGAGGCGGTGTCCACGGCCTACCTGACCGGCCAGGGCGACCGCTCGTATTTCGACGCGCGCGGCTACTACTTCAAAGGCCTGTCGAGCTTCGACTGGCAGAAGCAGCAGCCCATCGTCGCGCCGGTCATCGACTACGATAAGCGCATCAACGGCCCGTCCGAGATCGGCGGCGAGTTGCGCTTCCAGGCGAACATCACCAGCCTCGACCGCGACGTGACCCAGTACCAGGGCCTGCCGCGCACCACGACCTATCAGTTCTCGCCGAGCATCAACGGCATCAGCTTCCCGCTTTACCAGACCTGCGCGGTGTTCGTGCGCGGCGCCTGCCTGATCCAGGGGCTGGCCGGGCAGGACACCCGCGCCTCGGCGCAGCTGACGTGGCGGCGCAGCTTCATCGACGATTACGGGCAGAAGTTCACGCCCTTCGCCTCGCTGCGGGCGGATGCGTTCTTCGTGAATCCAAACCTGTCGGGCTACCAGAACGACCTCGCCCCCTCGGTGGCGCGCATCGATGACGGCCTGTCCGGCCGGGTGATGCCGACGGTCGGCCTCGATTACCGCTATCCGTTCGTCGCGAATTTCGGCGGGTTCGGCGTCCACACCCTGGAGCCCATCGGCCAGCTTCTGCTGCGCCCGTCCGAAACCAAGATCGGCCGCCTGCCGAACGAGGACGCGCAGAGCCTCGTCTTCGACGACACGTCGCTGTTTGAGTGGGACAAGTTCTCCGGCTACGACCGCGTCGAGGGCGGCATCCGCACCAATCTCGGCGGCCAGTACTCCGTCGTCACGCCCTCGGGCTGGTACGCGAACGTGATGTTCGGCGAGTCGATCCAGCTCGCCGGCGTGAACTCGTTCCGCCGGGGCGACCTCGCCAACACCGGCCTCGAATCCGGCCTCGACAAGACGCTCTCGGATTATGTCGGCCGCTTCCAGGTCTCGCCGAACCAGAACATCACGTTCATCACGCGGGCGCGGTTCAACCAGTCGGACTTCCACGTCGCGCGGTTCGAGACGGGCGTCACGGCCCGCTTCGCCCCGTTCGTGCCGCTCACGACCTCGCTGTTCTACTCGTATTACGAGGCGCAGCCGCTGCTGGGCTACAGCCACTACCGCGAGGGCGTGACGGCCTCGGCCACCTACAACATCACGCCGAACTGGTTCGTCTCGGGCTCGATGCTCCTCGACCTGACCCACTACCTCGACGTGCGCAACACCTACACCGACGCCCTGGCGGGCTACCTCGCCAACCCGATCGGCGCGGCGCCGCTCTACGAGAATCCCGGCCGGTTCTACTTCGCCGGGGCGAGCTTCGGCGGCGGCTATCAGGACGAGTGCACCACCGTCACGCTCAACTACATCAACTCGCCCATCGCCACGGCGACCGGTGTCCGCGAGCGCAACCAGACGGTGCTGCTCCGGGTCGAGTTGAAGACGCTGGGCGAGGCAGACCTGCGCCAGAACGTCGGCATCGCGACCACGGCGGACGGTATCGCCTCGGCGCGGTGATGGCGCGGGCGGCGCGGGGCGCGGTATAGAGCGCCATGGCTTCCCTCGCCCTCACCCTCGGCGATCCCGCCGGGATCGGTCCGGAACTGGCGCTCGCCGCGTGGCTCGAACGCGGCGGCCCGAACCCGCTGCCGCCGTTCTTCGTGCTCGGCGATCCTGCCTTCCTCGAACGCCTCGCCTCGCGCCTCGGCAGCCTCGTTCCCGTGGCGGAAGTCGATCCCGAGACCGCGACCGAGGTGTTCCCCCGCGCCCTGCCCGTCGTCCCGCTGCCGAGCGGCGCCACGGTGGAGGCGACCCCCGGCCTGCCCGATTCCGGCTATGCGGGCGCGGTGATCGAATCGATCAGCGCCGCCGTGGGGTTGGTGAAGGCCGGTCGCGCCTCGGCGGTGGTGACGAACCCCATCGCCAAGCACGTCCTCACCCGCGCGGGCTTCGCCCATCCCGGCCACACGGAGTTCCTGGCGGCGCTCGCGGTGCCGCCGGGCGTCGCCCCGCCCCGGCCGGTGATGATGATCTGGAGCGAGACGCTGGCCGTCGTGCCGGTGACGATCCACGTCCCCTTGCGCGACGTGCCCGATCTGCTCACCCAGGACCTCGTGGACGAGACTGCGCGCATCGTCGCCCGCGACCTGCGTGAGCGGTTCGGTCTGCCCGAGCCGCGCCTCGTCCTCGCCGGGCTGAACCCCCATGCCGGGGAGGCCGGCACGATGGGCCACGAGGACCGGGACGTGTTGGCGCCCGCCGTCGCGCGGTTGCGCGCCGAGGGCATCGACATCCGGGGGCCGCTGCCGGCCGACACGCTGTTCCATGCCCGCGCGCGGGCGACCTACGACGTCGCCCTCGCCCCGACCCACGATCAGGCTCTCATCCCCATCAAGACCATTGCCTTCGATGACGGGGTGAACGTGACCCTCGGCCTGCCCTTCGTGCGGACCTCGCCCGACCACGGCACCGCCTTCGATATCGCCGGGCAGGGCATCGCCCGGCCGGACAGCCTGATCGCCGCGATTCGGCTCGCCAAGCGGCTGGCCGGCACCGTCCCCCGGTTCGAGCGGGACTCGGCCAATCCCATGAGCGTCTATGCCGGGCGGCAGCGTCCGCCGGGCACCAACCATTTCGATCCCGAGGACGAATTGTGAGCGCATCCGACGGGCTGCCGCCTCTGCGGGAGGTGGTGGCGCGCCACGGCCTCGAACCGAAGAAGGCGCTCGGCCAGAACTTCCTCTACGACCTCAACCTCACCGGGCGCATCGCCCGCGCCGCCGGGCCCCTCGACGGGGTGACGGTGGTGGAGGTCGGCCCCGGTCCCGGCGGGCTCACCCGCGCCCTCTTGGCCGAGGGGGCGGAGCGGGTCGTGGCGATCGAGCGCGATCCGCGAGCCCTGCCAGCGCTGGCCGAGATCGCCGCGCATTATCCCGGACGGCTCGACGTGATCGACGCCGACGCCCTCGCCTTCGATCCTCGGCCCGTCGTCGGCGACGGCAAGGCGCGGATCGTCGCGAACCTTCCCTACAATGTCGGCACGGCGCTGCTCACCGGCTGGGTCACCGGCGAGGCGTGGCCCGCGTGGTGGGACAGCGCGGTGCTGATGTTCCAGCGGGAGGTGGCCGAGCGCATCGTCGCCACGCCGGAGGAGCGGGCGGATTACGGGCGGCTCGGGGTGCTGTGCGGCTGGCGGACGGAGGCGTCGATCCTGTTCGACGTCGCGCCCTCCGCCTTCGTGCCGCCGCCCAAGGTGACGTCGAGCGTGGTGCGGCTGGTGCCCCGCGCCGCGCCCCTGCCCTGCCGGGCGGGTGCGCTGGAAGCGGTGACGCGGGCGGCGTTCGGCCAGCGGCGCAAGATGCTGCGCCAGAGCCTCAAGGCGCTCATCCCCGATCCGTCGCCCCTGCTCGGCGCGGTGGGCATCGTGGAAACGGCGCGGGCGGAGGAGATCCCGGTGGAGGGCTTCGTCGCCCTGGCCAACGCCTGGGACGCGGACAGAAAAAAGACCGGCGCCTGAGGGGCGCCGGCCTGTGGAGGCCTTAGCGGGTGGTCTGCTGGATCGCCGAGAGGATCCAACCCCGGCCGGGCTGGCGCTGGAACGTCCAGAGCTCGGTCGCCTCCGGGTCGCCGTTGGCGACGATCCGGCCGCTGCCCCGCTCCATAGTCACGTCCTTCAGGGCGTAGCGCATGGCGACGGTGGCGTAGTCGGTGCGGTCCTCGCCCCAGCTCTCCGCGAGGTCGCCCTGCAGGAGCTTCACGTCCGAGATGCGGTTCACGACACCGCGCGAGGCGTTGCCCTGCAACTCCTCATCGAAGTAGCCGACCATCTCGGGGGTCGCGAGGTTCGACAGGGTCACGCGGTCCTCGCGGGAATACGCGTCCTGGATGTCGCCGAGCAGCCGCTCGAACGCCTGGAAGTCGTTCGGGCCGATCTGCACCTGACGCATCTGAGGCTGGCGCGGCGTGCCGCCCATCGGGCCAGCGCCCATGCCGCCCATCGGGCCGCCGTTGCCAGGGTTCGGGCCGGTGCGGGCGTAGCTGGCGGCGGCCGGCTCGCCGTTGCGGCGGCGGAAGAACCGCATCGCCAGCATCACGACGACCACGAGCAGGCCGACCTGGAACAGCAGGCCGATCATGGAAGCGAGACCGCCGAGGCCACCGAAGAAGCCGCCGCCGAGCAACGCGCCCAGCAGGCCGGCGCCGAGCAGGCCCGCGAAGAAGCCGCCGCCGAACCGCCGCCCTGAGGGCTGCATGCCGGGATTGGCCATGCCGGGATTGGTCATGCCCGGCGAGGGCGAGGTCTGGCTACGCTGCATGGTCATGCCGCCGCCGGGGGCGGTCGGGGTGGCCGAGGGCGCGGTGTAGGTGCGCGAGCCGCGCGAACCCATGGATCCGCCGCCGCCGGGCCGAGCCTCGGCGATCGGGGCCGCGACGGTCAGCGCTGCGGCGAGCGCCAGGAGGGCCGCCTTGCGCCGGCTGCGCGATTGGATGGTCGACATGAAACGCCTCTGAAGACGAACCGGCGACGAAGCCGCCAGTGATCATATGGGAACGGATGGGCGGGGATTTTAGTCCGTCATCCCGCAAGCTGCGCAGTTCACCGCGTCAGTGCAGGGTCCGTTCCGGGGCCGCCGGCAGGACGAGGCGCACGCGCGTGCCCCCGCCGGGTTCGCTGTCGAGGGAGATGGTGCCGTTCTGGCGCTTCATCAAACCGTGGACGATGGCGAGGCCCGCGCCCCTCCCCGCTTCCCGGCTGGTCTGGAACGGGGCGAGCGCCCGCGCCAGCATTTCCGGCGACATGCCCTGCCCCGTATCGCCCACCACGATCCCCACCGCGCCGGCGCCGGGATATTGCAGCGAGCGGTCGCCGGGTTCGATGCGGAAGGTCGAGAGCGTCAGCGTGCCCCCGTCCGGCATGGCCTCGCAGGCATTGGCCACGAGGTGCCGCAGGGCGAACTCGATCTGCGTCGGGTTGGTGATCGCCCGCGGCAGCCCGGGCGTCTGCTCGATGGCAAGGCGGATCCCCGGCGGCAGGTCGCCCGCCAGCCGCCCGCCGAGATCGGCCATGAGCGCGTCGAGGTCCACGGGGCGGACATCGGGCGCGATGCGGCGGGAATAGGCCAGCAATTGCCGGGTGAGGATCGCGGCCCGCTCGGTGGCGTCGGCCGAGCGGGAGATCGCCCGCTGGATGAACGGCTCCTGCCGGTCGCCGAGGCGGCGCTTCAACCCGTCGATGTAGCCGATCAGGATCTGCAGGAAGTTGTTGAACTCGTGGGCGACGCTGTTCGTCAGGAGCCCCAGGGCCTCGCGCTGGCGGGAGAGGGCGAGGGCCGCCTCGGCCTCGTGCCGGGCCGTCACGTCGAGGATCTGGCCGATCTTCTGCCCGTCCTCCGCGAAGGGCGCCAGGGTCAGATTCGCCCAGAAGGTCGCGCCGTCCGCGCGGCGGGCCAGGAATTCCTGCGGCGCGTCGAGGGCGGCGTCGGCGGCGGCGTTGCCGGGGCAGGCGAGCGCCTCCAGCCCCTGGCCCGCAAGCGCCGACGGCCCGTGCCCGGTGAGAGCGTCGAAGGCCGGGTTGGTCCACAGGATCGTGCCGTCCGCAGCGAGGGTGAGGCTCGGGGTCGGCAGGGCGGCGAGTACCGTGCGTGCGGCCTCGCCGGGATCCGTGTCGCGCTGCGCCATCCCCGCCTTCGCCAAATGTCCTCGCCTGCCGGAGCGATAGCCGCTGCCGCCGGCCCGGCCAAGAGCGGGCGGTCCTTACTGGCGGACCCACATGACGCGGGCCATCCAGGCGATCTCGCCGATGTTGAGCACCCGGTCGGCATGCTCCGGGTTCAGAGACGCGAGTTCGACGGTTCGCGCGGTGCGCCGCCGCAGCTCCTTCGCCAGGACCTCGCCGCCATGCAGCCGTACGACGACCCGGTCGCCCTTGCGCACGCTCGCGGTGGGCGAAACGATGAGCACATCGCCGTCGCGGAACAGGGGATTCATCGAATCGCCCTGCACCTCCAGGGCGAAGGCGCGCTCCTCGCCGAGGTCGGGGAACTCGATCTCCTCCCAGCCCGGCCCGCCGGTCGGCATGCCGTCGTCGGTGAAGACCCGGCCCGAGCCCGCCTGCGTAAGCCCGATCAGCGGGACCATGGTCCGGGCGGGTACGGCGCGGGCCTCGATGAGCCGAAGGAATTCATCCAGGCTCGCCCCGGTGGCGGCTAGAACCTTCGAGATCGATTCGGTGGAGGGCCAGCGTTTGCGCCCGTCCGCGCCGACCCGCTTCGAGCGGTTGAAGCTCGTGGCATCGAGCCCGGCCTTGCGGGCGAGGCCGGAGGCGGAATAGCCATGGCGCTCGGCGAGGCGGTCGATGGCGTTCCAAATCTGTTCGTGCGACAGCATGCGACCCGCCGAGTCTGGTCAAAACGGTCCGGAGACCTCGGCCCGCCTGTTCCGCGCCGGATACAATCCGATAGCCGGCATGGCTGAGACGCGCAGCCTAATTCTAGGAAACTAGAACTATACCGCGCCGATTGCAATCGAGACTCAAGTGACCGTTCAGAAAGACTGGATTCCGTGCTTTCGGCTGTTGCCGCGGAACGGGCCTCGCTCTATCCGACCCGCACGAGGGACCTGACCATGCCGCTCATCTACAAGATCTGTCCGCGTAGCCTGTGGCGGGACGCCGAGCGCCAGGGCCGCTTCACGGGCGCGCCGGTGGATGTCGCGGACGGGTTCATCCATTTCTCCACCGCCGCGCAGGTGGCCGAGACCGCCGCCCGCCACTTCGCCGGGCAGGACGACCTGCTCCTCGTCGCCGTCGAGGGCGACCGGCTGGGCGAGGCCCTGCGCTACGAAGCTTCGCGCGGCGGCGACCTGTTCCCGCATCTCTACGGCGACCTGCCGCTCTCGGCGGTGGTCTCGGTCGAGGAGATGCCCCTCGGCCCGGATGGGCGCCACAGCTTCCCGGAGGGGATCCCCCCGCAATGATCGACGCGGCCTTTCCCCTGGTGCGGCCCCTGCTGCATCGGCTCGACGCCGAGCGCGCCCACGACTTGACGATCCGCGCCCTCGCGGCGCTGCCGGCGGCCTCGCCCGCCCCCGACGATCCCTGCCTCGCGGTCGATGTCCTCGGCCGGCGCTTCCCGAACCCGGTCGGCCTCGCCGCCGGCTTCGATAAGGGCGCGCGGGTGCCGGATGCCCTGCTCGGCCTCGGCTTCGGCTTCGTGGAGGTCGGCGGCGTCGTGCCCCGGCCGCAGCCGGGCAATCCGAAGCCCCGCGTCTTCCGGCTGCCCGCCGACCGGGCGGTAATCAACCGCTTCGGCCTCAACAGCGAGGGGCTGGACGTGGTGGCCGCGCGGCTGAAGGCGCGGGCCGGGCGAGCGGGTCTCGTCGGGGTCAACATCGGAGCGAACAAGGACTCGACCGACCGCCTCGCCGACTACGCCGCCTGCACGGCGGCGCTGGTGCCGCATGTCGCCTTCGTCACCGTGAACGTGTCCTCACCGAATACGCCGGGCCTGCGCGACCTGCAGGGCGAAGCCTTCCTCGACGAGCTTTTGGCCCGCGTCGTCGCGGCCCGCGATGCGGCCGGCGCCGGGGCGGCGATCCTGCTCAAGATCGCCCCGGACATGGCGCTCGATGCCCTCGACGCCGTCTGCGCCACCGCCCTGCGGCGGGGTGTTCAGGCGCTCGTCGTCTCGAACACCACCGTGGACCGGCCCGCGAGCCTACGCGAGGGCGCGCTCGCCCGTGAGACCGGCGGCCTGTCCGGCCGTCCCCTCTTCGTCCCGGCGACGCGGATGCTGGCGCAGGCGTGGCAGCGGGTCGGCCACGCGATCCCCCTCGTCGGGGTCGGCGGGGTCGATTCCGCCGAGACCGCCTGGACGAAGATCCGCGCCGGGGCGAGCCTCGTGCAACTCTACTCATCCCTGGTCTACGAGGGGCCGGGTCTGGTCGGGCGGATCAAGCGCGGCCTCGCCGAGCGGGTCCGCGCCGAGGGCGGCACGTCGATCGCCGCCTTCGTCGGCCGCGACGCGCGGGCTCTGGCGGACGCCTAGAACCCCTTGGCCTGGATCGCCTCCGCCCAGTTCACGGCGCGGCGGTTCATGGCGAGGTGCTGGCGCTCGTAGAGCCGGCCTTCGAGCTTGATGACGCCGCGCTTGGCGTATTCCGGCTTCTCGAAGGCCTCAATCACCATCTTGGCCCGGCGCACCTCCTCCTCCGTGGGGGCGAAGGAGGTGTTGGCGGGCTCCAACTGGCTCGGATGGATCAGTGTCTTGCCGTCGAAGCCGAGATCGCGCGCCTGACGGCACTCGTCGCGGCAGCCCTCCACGTCCGAGATGTCGTTGAACACGCCGTCGAGGATGGTCAGGCCCTCCGAGCGGGCGGCGGCCAGGACGGTCATCATCCACGGCATGAACGGCGCGCGGCCGGGCACGATCTTGGCCCAGGTGTCCTTGGAAAGGTCGTTGGTGCCGAGCACGAAGCAGGCGAGCCGGTTGCGGTGGTCGCGCCGGGCCTTGGCGATGTCGTGGATGTTGAGGATCGAGGCCGGCGTCTCGATCATCGCCCAGATGCGGATATCATCCGGCGCGTCGAGGGATTCGAGCCGGTCGGCGATGTTCTCCAACACGGCGGGAGACGACACCTTGGGCATCAGGATCGCGTCGGGCTTGGCCTCGATGGCGGCGTGCAGATCCGCCTCACCCCAGGGCGTCTGCGGCGCGTTGACGCGGATGATCAGCTCGCGCTCGCCGTAGCCGCCGTTCTTCACCGCCGCGCAGACCTGTTCGCGCGCCGTCTCCTTCTCGTCGGGGCCGACCGCATCCTCCAGGTCGAGAATGATGGAATCGCAGGGGAGCGACTTGGCCTTCTCCAGCGCCCGCTGATTCGAGCCCGGCATGTAGAGCACACTGCGGCGCAGGCGGAGATCGGTCAGCGTGGCCATCGGCACCATCCTTCCCTCGCGGCCCTCCGGCCGCGGCTGTTCATCGGTCGACCCTTCGCCCGGCCGGTGGCCCGTTCCGGTGTGGTCGCGTTGCGCCGCACACTAAACGACGGCGGCGCGCAGGGCATCGGTGTTTTGCATCGGCGATTGAGGGCCCGGACGGTTTGACACCCGCCCGAGAACAGACGACGGCCGTGCTTTCGTCACTGTCGGCAATTCTAAGCCCGCCGAACGCACTGCAATCTTGGACTTATTGATGAGACGGACTTTCCTGATGCTGGCGCTCGCCGGCCTCCTCGCCACGCCGCAGGCGGCCTCGGCGCAGAGCCGCACGACCATCGGCGTCGGCTCCGGCGCCGTGGCGGGCGCCCTCGTCGGCGGCCCCATCGGCGCCGTGGCGGGGGCCGTGATCGGCGGCGTGATCGGCAACTCGTCGGAGCGCGGCGGGCGCCGCCATGTCTGCCGCAGCCGTCGCGTGGCCTCTGCGCGCCGGGCGCCGCAGCGCCGGGCCGAGGCGACGGTCCCCCGCCCGGCGACGGTGGCGACGGCCACGACGTGGAAGGATCCGCGCTGAGCCTCGCTCAGGCGAAGGTGCGCCGCAGGAGACCGGGATAGGCGATCCGCTGGCCGATGCCCCGCGCGGCGAGGAACACGATGAGGGCGATCCAGAGCCCCGTATTCCCGAGGCCCAGGGCCTGCACCAGCGCGACGGTGACGGTGAAGACGGCCAGGGCGATGAGCATGAGGTTGCGCATCGCCCGGGTCCATGTCGCGCCGATGAAGATGCCGTCGTAGGCGAAGGCCGAGGCCGCCGCGACGGGCGCGAGCCCGGCCAGAGGTAGGTAGCTCCGCGCCGCCTCGCGGACGGGGCCGTTCGTCGTCACGAAATCGATGAAGGCGCCCCCGCCGGTCAGCGCCAGCAGGCTCACCGCGAGTCCGAACCCGAGGCACCAGCGCAGGCTGAGCGAGGCGGCTTTGCGGAAGGAGGCCGCGTCGCGTGCGCCGACCGATTGCCCGCACAGGGTCTCGGCGGCGGTGGCGAAGCCGTCGAGGAAGAAGCCGCCGATCAGCACGAGATTCCACAGGACGGCGTTGGCGGCGAGGATCACGTCACCCTGCCGTGCCCCGAGCGCCGAGAAGGTAACGATGGCCGCGATGATCGCGAGCGTCCGCAGGATGACGTCGATGTTCACGGCCAGCGTCCGCTTCAGCGCCGCCGCGTCGCGGATTTCCGCCAGCGGCACCCGGAACGGTCGCGAGCCTAGCCGCGAGACCACGAACAGCCCGAGCACCAGCCCTGCGGCCTCCGCACCGAGCGCCGCCAGACCCGCCCCCGCGATACCGAGATCGGCCACGAGCACCAGGGCGAGGGTGAGCGCGATGTTGATGAGGTTGATCGCGACCTGCAGCACGAGGCCGAGATCGGTCCGCCCCCGGCCGAGCACCGAGCCGAGCAGGGCGTAGTTCGCCAGCACGAAGGGCGCCGAGAGGATGCGGATGTGGAAGTAGGCCGACAGGGCCGCGACCACCGCCGGGCTCGCGCCGCTCACCGCGAACGCCGCCTGCCCGAGGGGCCATTGCAGCAGCGCGATGGCGAGGCCCGCGAGCGCGCCGGCCGCGAGGGCGCGGGCGAGGGTGCGGTCCACCTCTGACCGGTCCCCCGCGCCGACCGCCTGGGCGGTGAGCCCCGCCGTCGCCATGCGCAGCGAGCCGAAGGACCAGAAGATCGCATCGAAGATGACGGCGCCCAGCGAGATGGCGCCGAGCAGGGCCGCATCCCCGAGCCGCCCGATCACCGCTGCGCCGACGAAGCCGAGCAGCGGCGTCGTCACGTTGGCGAGCGTCATCGGCAGCGCGAGCCGCAGCACGCGGGCGTGATTGACGGGGATGGCGGCGGAGGCGGTCACGGCGGGACCCGCTGAACGGACGGTCTCAAAGCCGTCCCGCCGCGATGGTGGGGGCGTCCGTGCGCCAGCGCACGCGACGCCGGGATTTTCCTAGCGCGAGACGGCGAACAGCCGGGCGACGAGCCAGAGCGGCACCACGACGAGGGCGCCGGCCACGACCCAGCCGGTCAGGTCGTGCAATTGGGTTGTGGCGAGATGGATGAGGTCCTGGATCGAATCGACCGCGCGCCAGAACAGCAGACGCGGCGTGACGCCGAGCATCGACATGAAGGCGCCGACGAGGATCGACAGGAACAGCAGGCGCAGGAACACGCCGGCGGGCGATCCGCCGAGGAACCGGCGCAGGGTCGAGGGTTGCCCCGTCGGGTAGGCGGAATGGGGCGGCGCGCCGGTCTGGTGTCGATCGTGGTTGAGAAGCATCGTTCGTCTCGCTCGAGCGCCCTAACTTCGTCCCGGAACCGGGCATAACCGTGGCCGTCGCACCACACCGGCGGGAAAGCCGGTGACATCCGCGACAGTGGCGGATTTCGCCGCCCCGCCCCAGATGGCAAGCATGGCGACTCACGCCAAGATGGTCGGGATGCCGCCCGAGCCCCGCCGGCCGACAGAGACGAGAGAATGATCGACCACGCCCTGTTCGACCCGGCGACGATCGATCCCGAGACGAAACGGCTGAATGCCGAGATCGTCGCGGCCCATGCCGCGCAGCCGGACCCCTGGACTTTGCCGATTGCGGAGGTGCGCGCCCGCCGCCGGGCCGGCACCCAGGCCTCCCCGGCCATGCCGCGCAGCGCGCGGGCCGAATGGCTGACCATCGACGGGCCGGACGGCCCGCTGCGCGTGCGCTGCATCCGGCCGAAGCCGGGGGCGAAGGTGCGCGGTGCCTATCTGCACATCCATCGCGGCGGCTGGATCTGGGGTTCGGCCGACGAGCAGGACCCCTGGTTGGAGCGGGTCGCCGACACCTGCGGGTTCGTCACGCTCTCGGTGGAATACCGGCTCGCCCCCGAACACCCCTACCCGGCCGCCCTCCTCGATTGCGAGGCGGCGGCGCTCTGGCTCGTCGGCAAGGGCCGGGCTGAGTTCGGCGTCTCGGCTCTCACCATCGGTGGTGAATCGGTGGGCGCCCACCTCGCCGTGATGGTGATGCTGCGCCTGCGCGACAAGCACGGGCTCGGCCGTGCCTTCCGTGGGGCGAACCTCAATGCCGGCTTCTTCGATCTCGGCCTTACGCCGTCCGTGCGGAACTGGGGGTCGGAACGCCTCGTGGTGAACACCGAGGACCTGACCCGCTTCGCGGACGGCTACGTGCGCGAGGGGATCGACCGGCGCCGGCCGGACGTCTCGCCGATCTACGCCGACCTCAAGGGCTTGCCGCCGGCCCTGTTCACGGTCGGCACCTGCGATCCGCTGATCGACGACACGCTCTACATGTCCGCGCGCTGGGCGGCGGCGGGCAATGGCGGGCACACGGCGATCTATCCGGGGGGGTGCCACATCTTTGTGCGCCATCCCGGCGCGATGAGCGAGCGCGCGCTCGAACTGATCGATCGTTTCCTCATGGCCCTCGCCTGAGCGGCCGGGCGGACGATCTCCCCCCAGCCTTCCGGGCGTGGTTCGCCGCGCGGGGCTGGGAGCCCCGCAGCCATCAGCTCGACCTGCTGCGCCTCGCGCGGGCGGGGCGCTCCGCGCTCCTCGTGGCGCCGACCGGCGCGGGCAAGACGCTGGCCGGCTTCCTGCCGAGCCTCGTTGCGCTCTCCGAGCGCGGCGGCGGCAAGGCGAAGAAGCCCGCCCTGCACACGCTCTACGTCTCGCCGCTGAAGGCGCTGGCTGTCGACATCGCCCGCAACCTCGACGCGCCCATCGAGGGGATGGACCTGCCCGTCCGTGTCGAGACCCGCACGGGCGATACCCCGTCCCACAAACGCGCCCGGCAGGTCAGCCGCCCGCCCGACATCCTGCTCACGACGCCGGAGCAATTGTCGCTGCTGATCGCCCACCGCGAGGCCGCCGACCTGTTCGCCGGCCTGCGCTGCGTGATCCTCGACGAGCTGCACGCGCTCGTCACCTCGAAGCGGGGCGACCTCCTCTCCCTCGCGATGGCGCGGCTGCACACGCTGAGCCCCGGCCTCGTCTCGATCGGCCTCTCCGCCACCGTGCGCGAGCCGGATGAGTTGCGGCGCTATCTCGTGCCGCAGGGCCGCGCGGAGGCGGCGCCCCTCGCCGACCTCGTGGTGGTGGCGGGCGGGGCCCGCGCCGATCTGCGGATGCTCGACCTCGGCCGCCCGCTGCCGATCTCCGGCCACACGGCGTGGCACTCGATGGAGGCGATCTACGACCTCATCAAGGAGCACCGCACGACCCTCGTCTTCGTCAACACAAGGCTCCAGGCCGAGTACACCTTCCAGGAATTGTGGCGCCTCAACGAGGACACGCTGCCCATCGCGATCCACCACGGCTCGCTCGACGCCGCCCAGCGGCGGCGGGTGGAGGCGGCGATGGCGTCGGGGGGCCTGCGGGCCATCGTCTGCACCGCGACCCTCGACCTTGGCATCGACTGGGGCGATGTCGATCTCGTCGTGAATGTCGGCGCGCCGAAGGGGGCGAGCCGGATCATGCAGCGGATCGGCCGGGCCAACCACCGGATGGACGAGCCGTCCAAGGCCTATCTCGTCCCCGGCAACCGCTTCGAGATGCTGGAATGTCAGGCGGCGCTGGATGCCGTCGAGGAGGCCGCCCAGGACACGCCCGACGCCCGCGTGGGCGCCCTCGATGTGCTGGCTCAGCACGTCCTCGGCATGGCCTGCGCCGATGCCTTCGACGCGAGCGCCCTCTACGACGAGATCGTTTCGGCGTCGCCCTATGCCGGGCTGACCTGGGAGCGGTTCGAGCAGGTCATCGACTACGTGGCGACCGGTGGCTACGCCCTGCGGGCCTACGAGCGCTTCGCCAAGATCCTGCGCGGGCCGGACGGGCTGTGGCGGGTGCGCGACGCCCGCACGGCGCAAAACTACCGGATGAATGTCGGCACCATCGTCGAGGCGGCGCGGGTGAAGGTGCGCCTCGGCCGGAGCCTGCGCGGCAAGCCCGGCACGGTGCTGCCGAAGACCGGCCGCGTGCTCGGGGAGATCGAGGACGAGTTCGCCGACACCCTGACGCCTGGCGACACCTTCCTGTTCGCGGGCGAGACCCTGCGCTTCGAGGGGCTGGCCGAGGACGAGGCCCTCGTGACCCGCGCCCCGCCGGGGACCGACCCGGCGATCCCCTCCTATGCCGGATCCAAGTTCCCCCTCTCGACCTTCCTGGCGGCGCGGGTGCGGGCGATCATCGCCGACCCGTTCGAGTGGGACCGGCTTCCGACCTCCATCGGCGATTACCTCGTGCAGCAGCGCCGCCGCTCGGTTCTGCCGGGGGAGCGCGACCTGCTCGTCGAGACCTTCCCGCGCGGCAAGCGCCACTACCTCACCGCCTTCCCCTTCGAGGGGCGGCTCGCCCACCAGACGCTCGGCATGTTGCTCACCCGGCGCCTCGAACGGGCGGGACTCCGGCCCCTCGGCTTCGCGGCCAACGATTACGGCATCGCCATCTGGATGACGCGGGACATCTCGGAGCGGGCCGCGTTCGACCCCGACTTCATCGGCGAGCTGTTCGGCGAGGACATGCTCGGCGACGACCTTGAAGCGTGGCTCGATGAATCGGCGATGATGAAGCGCACCTTCCGGCAATGCGCCGTGATCGCCGGGCTGATCGAGCGCCACCACCCCGGCCAGAAGAAGACCGGCCGTCAGGTCACGATCTCGACGGACCTGATCTTCGACGTGCTGCGCAAGCACGAGCCCGACCACCTGCTGCTCGCCGCCGCGCGGCAGGATGCGGCAACCGGACTCCTCGACGTCAGGCGGCTCGGCGTGATGCTAGAGCGTATCCAGGGGCGAATCATCCATCGCGCCCTCGACCGGGTGTCGCCGCTGTCCGTCTCCGTGATGCTGGAGATCGGCCGCGAGCGGGTCTACGGCGAGGGAGCGGACGAGATTCTGGCCGAGGCGGAGGCGGAGCTTCTTCAGGAGGCCCTGGCTTGAGCCGAGGCCCGCACGACGGTTCGCCCTCCCCCGACGCGATAGAGGATGCCCTGGTGGCGGCCGGACTCCGACTCGAGAAGACACAGAAGCACCCGACGATCACCGTTGCGGGCGAAGTGCTCACCCTCGATCTCTGTGGCGGGATCTGGCTCGAAGCCCACCGCACGCTGATCGTCTCCGACCTCCATCTGGAGAAGGGCTCCGCCTTCGCTGCCCGGTCGGGCCAGTTCCTGCCGCCCTACGACACCCGCGAGACCCTGGCCTGCCTCCACGAGGCCATCGTGCGCCACGACCCCGCCCGCGTCGTCGCGCTGGGCGATTCCTTCCACGATGCGCGCGGCCCCGAGCGCATGGAGCCCGGCGACCGGGCGATGGTCGCCGCCCTTCAGGAGGGGCGCGACTGGGTCTGGATCGCCGGCAACCACGACGCGGCGGTGCAGGAGGGCGTCGGCGGGCGCTACGCCGAGGCGCTGACCCTTGGCAACCTCGTGCTGCGCCACGAGCCGGGCCCTGCCCCCTCCTCCGGTGAGATTGCCGGCCACCTTCACCCTTGCGGAAAGGTGGCGGCCCGCGGCCGGGCCGTGCGCCGCCGCTGCTTCGTCACCGACGGTCAGCGCCTCATCATGCCGGCGCTCGGCGCCTTCGCCGGTGGCCTGAACGTGCGCGACAAGGCCTTCGACGCCGCCTTCCCGAAGGGCTTCACGGCCTACCTTCTCGGCGACGGCCGCGTCTTCGCCATCGGCCGGGCGCAACTGGCGCGCGACTGACGACGGTCTCGCTCAGAACCAGCCTCTGATGCGGAAGTAGATGATCGGCATCACCGCACTGAGGAAGATCAGGCCCAGGGCGTAGGGATAGCCGTAGGTCCAGTCGAGCTCCGGCATGTTCTTGAAGTTCATGCCGTAGATCGACGCGATCAGCGTCGGCGGCACCCCCACCACCGAGACGACGGTGAGCACCCGGAAGACGTTGTTCTGCTCGATGTTGATGAGCCCCAGGGCCGCGTCGAGCAGGAACTGAACGTTCTCGGCGAGCCGCGTCTCGAACTCATCCAGCGATTCGATGTCCCGGCGGATCGTCTCGAACCGCCCGTCGTCGTTGAGTTCGAGCCCGTCGCAGGCGCTCGACACGAAGGGCAGGATGCGCTCCAGCCCGAGCAGGCTCGCGCGCACCTTGCCGAGCACTTTCCCCCGGCGGCTGATCGCCCGCAGGATGCGCCGGAGGGCGAGGTCGCGGCGGCGGGGCGGCGGCTCTTCCATCCGCCGGGCGGAGGGGCCGCGCACGTCGAAGTCGAAGATGCGGCTCGACAGCGAGTCGAGGTCGCCGGCCATCTCCTCCAGCGCGTCCGCGAGGCTGTCGACCAGCTCCTCCAGCAGGACGATGAAGGTCTCGGCCGGATCCCCCGCCTCCTCCTCCGACAGGCGCTTGGCCGCGTGGCCGTAGGCGCGCAGATCGTGGAAGCGGACGGTGACGAGGTGGTCCTTCGTCAGCAGGAAGCCGAGGGGCTTCAGCTGCGAATCCGCCTGCTCGAAGGTGATCATCGGCGTCGAGAGCGAAAGCCCGCCCTTCAGCCGGCGCAGGCGGCTCGACGTCTCCACCTCGGAGAGCGCGGCGCGCGTGGGGATGCGCAGCCCGGTCTCCTTCTCCACCGCCGCAACCTCCTCGGCCGACGGGTCGAACAGGTCGATCCAGACCGCCCCGTGTTTCTTCAGCATGGCGGGTGGCGATCCTGGCAGGCATGGGCCGTCACGCGGCCCCGATGGGTGCGACCATCTTGACTCGGAACACCGCGATGGCTATCTCGCCCCCACGTTGGCACTCGTCAAACGAGAGTGCTAACAAGGGTGCTAACTATGGGGTCGAGGCGACCCGCCGGGCCGCATCAACGCCATCTCCAGACCTGAAGCAAGAGGGCAGCTCATGAAGTTCCGTCCGCTGCACGACCGAGTGGTCGTCCGCCGTATCGAGAGCGAAGAGAGGACGAAGGGCGGGATCATCATTCCCGATTCCGCCAAGGAGAAGCCGCAAGAGGGCGAGATCATCGCCGTCGGGCCGGGCGCCCGCGACGAGAACGGCCGGGTGAACCCCCTCGACGTCAAGGCCGGCGACCGCGTCCTGTTCGGCAAGTGGTCGGGCACCGAGGTCAAGATCGACGGCGAAGACCTCCTCATCATGAAGGAGTCGGACATCATGGGCGTGGTCAACCTCTGACCCCCATCCGACCCAGACAGCTTTGAAGCCCCTTTGAGGCCGAACCCGGCCTCGGGGCATCCTCGAACCGAAAGAGCTTAGGACATGGCAGCGAAAGACGTTCGTTTCTCCGCCGACGCCCGCGACAAGATGCTTCGCGGCGTCGACATCCTCGCGGACGCCGTCAAGGTGACGCTCGGCCCCAAGGGCCGCAACGTCGTGATCGAGAAGAGCTTCGGCGCCCCGCGCATCACCAAGGACGGTGTGACGGTCGCCAAGGAGATCGAGCTCGCCGACCGCTTCGAGAACATGGGCGCCCAGATGGTGCGCGAAGTGGCCTCGAAGACCAACGACATCGCCGGTGACGGCACCACCACCGCGACCGTGCTGGCCCAGGCCATCGTTCGCGAGGGCGCCAAGTACGTGGCCGCCGGCATCAACCCGATGGACCTGAAGCGCGGCATCGACCTCGCCACGGCCGCCGCGGTGAAGGACATCATCGCCCGCGCCAAGAAGGTCTCGACCTCCGACGAGGTCGCCCAGGTCGGCACGATCTCCGCCAACGGCGACAAGGAGATCGGCGAGATGATCGCCCACGCCATGCAGAAGGTGGGCAACGAGGGCGTCATCACCGTCGAGGAGGCCAAGACCGCCGAGACCGAGCTGGACGTCGTCGAGGGCATGCAGTTCGACCGCGGCTACCTCTCCCCGTACTTCATCACGAACGCGGAGAAGATGGTCGCCGAGCTCGAGGACCCCTACATCCTCATCCACGAGAAGAAGCTCTCGTCGCTCCAGGCCATGCTGCCGGTGCTCGAGGCCGTGGTGCAGACCGGCAAGCCGCTCGTCATCATCGCTGAGGACATCGAGGGCGAGGCGCTCGCCACGCTCGTCGTGAACAAGCTGCGCGGCGGCCTGAAGGTCGCGGCCGTGAAGGCTCCGGGCTTCGGTGATCGTCGCAAGGCGATGCTCGAGGACATCGCGATCCTGACCAAGGGCCAGATGATCGCCGAAGACCTCGGCATCAAGCTCGAGAACGTGACCCTCCCGATGCTCGGCCGCGCCAAGCGCGTCCGCATCGAGAAGGAGAACACCACGATCATCGACGGCGTCGGCGAGAAGTCCGAGATCGAGGGTCGCATCAGCCAGATCAAGGCGCAGATCGAGGAGACCACCTCGGACTACGACCGTGAGAAGCTGCAGGAGCGTCTGGCCAAGCTCGCGGGCGGCGTCGCGGTGATCCGCGTCGGCGGCGCGACCGAGGTCGAGGTGAAGGAGA
This sequence comes from Methylobacterium sp. J-067, assembly GCF_022829465.1. GTDB lineage: Bacteria > Pseudomonadota > Alphaproteobacteria > Rhizobiales > Beijerinckiaceae > Methylobacterium > Methylobacterium litchii. The sequence goes on along the minus strand of NZ_JAKSXZ010000097.1, from coordinate 136,220 downwards.
AGAAGGACCGCGTCGACGACGCGCTCAACGCCACCCGCGCTGCGGTGGAAGAGGGCATCGTCCCCGGCGGCGGCACCGCGCTGCTCCGCGCCAAGAAGGCGGTTGCCGAGCTGAAGTCCGACATCCCGGACGTCCAGGCCGGCATCAAGATCGTCCTCAAGGCCCTTGAGGCCCCGATCCGCCAGATCGCCCAGAACGCGGGCGTCGAGGGCTCGATCGTGGTCGGCAAGATCACCGACAAGACGGACTCCGAGACCTTCGGCTTCAACGCCCAGACCGAAGAGTACGTCGACATGATCCAGGCCGGTATCGTGGACCCGGCCAAGGTCGTCCGCACCGCCCTTCAGGACGCCGCCTCGGTGGCCGGCCTGCTGGTGACGACGGAGGCCATGGTGGCCGACGCCCCGAAGAAGGACGGCGGCGCCCCCGCGATGCCGGGCGGCGGCGGCATGGGCGGCATGGACTTCTAAGTCCGCGCCACCTGACGAAACGGGAAGGGGGTCGCCGCGAGGCGGCCCCTTTTCTTTTGGGTTTCATCCGACCCCGCCCCCGTCATTGCGAGCGAAGCGAAGCAATCCAGGGACGCGCCACGTTCTGACATGTCCCGCTGCCCTGGATTGCTTCACTTCGCTCGCAATGACGGGGGCGATGGTGGAGGGGCGGGGCGGCGGTCGGCCCTCACACCGTGTCGCGATGCTCCAAGGCCAAGGTCGGCGGCTGGACCACGCCCGACAGCGGGGTGATCTTCAGCGTGGTGATGCGATTCTTCGCCTTCCGCAGCACCTGGAAGCGGAAGCCGTGGAAGTTGAACGCGGTGCCCTGGTCCGGGATGGTGCGGGCCTCGTGGATCACGAGGCCGGCGATGGTGGTGGCCTCGTCATCGGGCAGGTGCCAGTCCATCGCGCGGTTGAGGTCGCGGATCGGCACGCCGCCATCGACGTTCACCGAGCCGTCCACCTGAAGGCGCACGCCCGAAACCGTCACGTCGTGCTCGTCCGCGATGTCGCCGACGATCTCCTCCAGGATGTCCTCGAGGGTCACGAGGCCCATTACCTCCCCGTACTCGTCCACGACGAGGGCGAAATGCGTCTTCTTCGAGAGGAACGCCTTGAGCTGTGCCCGCAGGGTGGTGGTGCCGGGCACGAACCACGTCTCCAGGGCCAGTTCCTCGACCTTGAGGCCGGAGGCGTCGCCCCCCGCCGCGTCGAGGGCGCGGAGCAGATCCTTGGCGTGGAGCACGCCGACGATGTTCTCCGGCGTGCCCCGCCACAGGGGCATGCGCGTGTAGGGCGAGGCCAGCACCGCGCGGACGATGTCCTGCGAGGTCATGTCGGCGTCGATGGCGCGCATCTTGGTGCGGTGGACCATCACATCGGACACGGAGAGGTTCGACAGGTCGAGGAGGCCGCCGAGCATGTCGCGCTCGGCTCGTTCGACACCGCCCTCCCGGTGCAGGAGCGCCACCTGCCCCCGGATCTCCTCGGCGGCGGTGAGGATCGACTGGTGCTCGCCGATGGTGACGCCGAAGGGCTTCAGCATCAGGCGCACCACCTGCTCGATGGCCAGCGCGGGCGGCCCCATCAGCGCGACGGCGAAGGCGACCGGCCGGGCGATCAGCAGGGCGATCTTGTCGGGGTTGGAGATGGCGAGCGTCTTCGGCAGCACCTCCGCGAAGACGATGACGAGCACCGACATGCCGACGGTCGCGTAGATGACGCCGCTCTTGCCGAACACGGCGGTGAGCACGCTCGTCGTGAAGGCCGACGCCCCGATGGCGACGATGTTGTAGCCGATGAGCATCGCGCCGATGAACCGCTCGCGGATCGCGAGGATGCGGTTGACGATGCTGGCGCGGGGGTCGCCGCTCTGTTCCAGGGCGTGCATGCGCGCCCGCGAGGCGGCGGTGAAGGCGGTCTCGGCACCCGCGAAGAAGGCGGAGAGGACGAGCGAGATCGCCACGATGCTCGCGGCGAACCAGAGGTCTGTTTCGGTGCCCATCTGTCAGATCTGACGCACCGCCGCCCGGTGCCCGGAGGAGCCATATAACGCCCCCGTGAGCGACGTGCATGTCCCTCCCGTCAGGGCGTGCCCGTCCGACGCACCGTCCAGGTCGCCCAGAAGGCCGGGCGGCCGTAAACCCGCGAGCCCTCGTAGCCCCCGGCACCGGGCGAGAGGCGATCAACCCAGGTCAGGAGTCCCGACTTGCCGGCATAGGTCGTCGGCAGGTCGAGGTTGCCGTAGGCGTCGGTCATCCAGAAATGGCTGGCGCGGTCGAAGCGCCCGGCCCCGTTCCCGCCGGAGCGCAGGCCGAGATACGTCGGCGAGCGCCCGGCCTCGACCGGGTCCGCGTAGAGCGTGAGGGCGCCGATCCCCGCCGGATCGAGGTCGGCCGTGTATTGCAGGCAGATGTCGGCCACCGGGCCGCCAGGGGCGTTCGCCGGGCGGTTGCAGGTGTAGGACACCGCCCAGCGGGTCGCGCCCTTGGCGCGGGCCACCCGGACGAGGCTGTTCGGCGGCAGGGCCGCGCCGAGCCGTCGCGCGGCCGACCACACCCGGTCGGCGGCGAGGTCGGTGGAGGTGCGCAGGTACAGGCCCATGCGCCGCTGCTCCGGCGGCAGGCCGCAATCCTCGGGCAGCACGTCCGTGTAGAAGTAGTGATACGTGCGGTCCACGATGCTGATCGAACCGGCGAGGCCCTGCGTCGCGAAGGGCGGCGCCGGGCAGGCCGACATCAGCGGCTTGCCCGCTTCGTCCAGCACCGCCACGGGTGTCGGGGCGGCGGAGGCACGCCGCCGCGTCTTTTTCTCCGGCGTCACGGGCTCCCAGGCGAGCTTGCCGTCCTCGTCGCGGGTGCGGATCTCGAAGCTCGCGAAGTCGAGGGTGCGGGCCTCGATCTGGATCCGCCTGAAGGCGGCCGGCACCGCCGGTTCGGATACCTCGCGACGGCGGCGCCCGCGTCTGCGCCGGGGCTGGTCCTCCGGTACCTCGGCGTCGGTGGCGGTGGATTCCTGACCGAGCAGGAAAACGTAGGAATATTCCTCGCCGGCCCAATCCCGGCCGGCGATGGCGATGGGGTCGCGCGGGCCGATGCCTTCCAGGGTCGGCGCCTCGCCCTTCCGCCGCCGTTCCTCCGGCAAGGCGACGCCGAAGCGCGATTGCGAGGGCGGCAGGATCGTCGCGAGCTGCTCCGGGCTGCGGCCGGTGTGGAGCGCGCCGCCGTCGCGCGCGTCGGTCGCCTTCCGCTCCGGGCAATCCTCGCCCCGGCGCGTCTTCGCCAGCGGGCTCTCACCCTGGAACACCGCCGTCACGCCGGTCTTCGGCAGGCGGAGAAGCTGGATGCCCCGCGCGAAGGCGCAGGGTGACGGCGCCGCCAGGACGCCCTCCGCCTCGCTGCCGTCGCGGCAGATTTCGAGGGCGCCGCCTGCGGTGAGGAAGCAGGTCGGCGCGCTGCCGTCGTAGCTCGGCCGCGCCTCGGCGGATGACGCCAGCCCCCATGAAAGGCCGGCGCTCGCGAGGATGGCCGCCCAGACGGGAGGCCTCGCGGCGCGTGTCACGGATCGGGCGGGGAGGTCGTTCGTCATCGGCGAACTGCAAGCCCGAAAGGCACCGCTTCGTTCCGCCCAACGCCAAGGACCACGCAGTCTCCCGCTTTGGCGCGCACGAGGCAGCGAACCGCCGCGCGCCTCGCCCGTTGTCGCGGCTCAAGGGGCGCGAATGCCCTGCTGTTTCATGCGTTCTCAGGAGACATCGATGGACCTCGCCCCCGACACCGTCGCCGACATCGTCATCCGGCTCCGCGCGATCGAGGTAAAGGAAGGCCCGACCGATCCGGATTCCGGCTCGAACCCCATCGATGACGGCGCCACCGACGTGCTCGTCTCGGGCACCGACGACGCCACCGAATCCGAGGTGCGCGGCATGATCGCCGGCATGGACGACGATTCCCGCGCCGAGCTTCTGGCGCTCCTCTACATCGGCCGTGGCGACATGGAGCCGGAGGAGTGGGACGCCGCCGTGAAGTTCGCCCGCGAGCGTGAGGCGGTCGGCGAAGGCGCGGTGAAGGAACTGCTGGGTTCGCCCGATGCCGGCGACCTGCTCGAGGAAGGGCTCGATGCCCTCGGACTCACCCCCGATCTCCCGCAAGCCTGAGGCCTTTCGCGGCATGTCGACACGAGCCGGCCGGGCCGCGCGGAAGGCGCTGCGCGTCGTCGCCCGCCCGGTGCGGCGGGCGCAGGGGCGCGGCGGGCTCGTAGTCGAACCCTATCGGGGCTACGGCTCGGCCGAAGAGATCTTCCTGATCGGCCGGGTCTTCCGCCAATCGCCGGACAGACCCGGTGAGGATCCCGACTCCCTGCGCGCGCAATGGCGCGACGTCCGCCGCCGCATCTCCCGGCGCATCGTCGCGGATGCCTCAATCCTCGCCCGGTTCGGCGGGGCCGAAACGCGGGTCGTGACGGACAGCGACGGCTATTTCCGGGTGCATCTGCGCCCGCAATCCCTGCTCCCGGTCGAGGGCCCCTGGCACGAGGTCCAGCTCACCCTGGAGGCCGATCCGCCCATCCCGGCGATGGGCGAGGTCTACATCCCGCCCGCCGGATGCGGCTATGTCGTCGTCAGCGACATCGACGACACGGTCATGCGCACGGGTGTCGCCAACAAGCTGAAGATGCTCTGGCGGCTGTTCGTGGAGGATGCGGAGAGCCGCGTCGCCTTCCCCGGCGTGACGTCGCTCTACCGGGCGCTCCATGCCGGCCCGAGCGGGGGCGAGGGCAACCCGATGCTGTACGTCTCGCGGGCGCCCTGGGGCCTCTACGAGATGCTGACGGAGTTCTTCCAGCGCCACGGCATCCCGGCGGGGCCGGTGCTGTTCCTGCGGGAATGGGGGCTCTCTTGGACGCACCCCCTCCCGCGCAGGGCCGAGGATCACAAGCAGGCTCTGATCCGGCACATGCTCGACCTCTACCACGACCGGCCCTTCGTGCTGATCGGCGACAGCGGCCAGCACGACCCGGAGGTCTACGCGCAGATCGTGGCCGACAATCCCGGACGGGTGAAGGCGGTCTACATCCGCAACGTCTCGCGGGATGCCGCGCGGACGGAGGAGGTGGTGCGCCTCGCAGGCGCCGTGGCGGCGACCGGATCGAGCCTCGTGCTCGCCGCCGACAGCATCGCCATCGCCCGCCACGCGGCCGGGCTCGGCCTGATCGCGCCGGAGGCGGTCGCGGCCGTCGCCGACGAACATGCCGGCAGCGACGCACCCCCGCCCCGTGAGGAGACGGTGCGTCTCGTCCCGAACTCCGGCGAGGACGGCGACGCCCTTACGCCGCAGGTCATCGCCGCCTTCTCAGACGCGGACAGCGTGCCCACGACAGTCGTCGTCTCGCCCCCGGAGACCCCGCCGCTCACACGAGTGTGACGGCACGATCCAAGTCGCTCAGGTGTCATAACGCTCGTGCGAAGCATGTCGGGAGATGGTCTCACGACCACGGACCACCTCCCGAACCGGAACACATGACCGTGCCCTGGCGTTTTGTTGCATTGCAGCAATTCGGAGAATGCACTTCTCCTGCTGGCCGGGGTTCCTAGGTTCGCCCCTCCCGAGCTGCTCGTTTGAGTTGGAGCCGCCGCATGCAAACCTACACCCTCGCCATCGCCGACGGCGTTCTGTTCGCCTGTCTTCCCGATGGGGGCGACATCGGCGCCGCCATCACGGACGCGACCGCCATGAGCTACGGCGCGGGCCTCGCGCTCGACATCGTGCGCGGCACCGTGCTCACCGACGCCGCCGGCCCCGGCGACGAGATCGTCTGGCGGGAGAGTTCCGACAGCGAGTTGCTTGACGAGGAGGGACGGCGCTACCGCTACGCCGTGCGCCGCCACTCGTAAATTTCCCTTCGGCGACGAGGGCGGGCAGGAGCCAATTCCCGTCCGCTATGGTACAAAGGCAGAACATGCCGACCGTCGCCGAAATCCAGATCCCCCTCGCGATCGATACGCCCTACAGCTACGTTGTCCCGCATGGCCTGACCGTGACGGCCGGCGACGTGGTGCAGGTTCCCCTCGGCCCGCGCGAGACGGTCGGGGTGGTGTGGAACGTCGCCGAGAGCGTCGGCGGCTCGAACCTGCGGCCCGTCACCGGCATCCTCGACGTTCCCCGCCTTGGCGGCACCCTGCGCGGTCTGGTGGACTGGATCGCCCGCTACACCCTCGCTCCCCGGGGCTCGGCGCTGGCGATGGTGCTGCGCCTGCCCGACGAGGCGGCCGGTGCGGAGATCGCCCGCGTCGCGGTGCGCAGTTCCGGCAAGCCGCCGTCCCGGCCGACGCCTGCGCGCACAAAGGTGCTCGCCATTGCCGCCGACGGGGAGTTGCGCGGCAAGAGCGCCCTGGCCAAGGAGGCCGGCGTCTCGCTGTCGGTGGTGGATGGGCTCATCGATGACGGGGCGCTCGAAGCGCTCGCCATCGCGCCGGAGCCGGTGGCGCCCGAGCCCGACCCGGACCACCCCCGTGTCCCCCTCTCCGAGGCACAGGCCGAGGCGGTGGCATCGCTCGATTCGATCATCGCCGCAAGTGCCGAGGCCGGCACGGCGAAGCCGGTTCTGCTCGAAGGCGTCACCGGTTCGGGCAAGACGGAAGTCTATTTCGAGGCGGTGGCGAGTTGCGTCCGGGCGGGGCGGCAGGCCTTGATCCTGATGCCGGAAATCGCCCTCACCGCGCAGTTCCTCGACCGGTTCGCGGAACGGTTCGGCGTCCGCCCGGCCGCCTGGCATTCCGGCATCGGCGGACGGCGCCGGGAGCGGCTGCGGGTCGCCGTCGCATCGGGCGAGGCGAAGGTCGTGGTCGGCGCCCGCTCGGCCCTGTTCCTGCCCTTCGCGCAACTCGGCCTGATCGTGGTCGATGAGGAGCACGAGACCGCCTACAAACAGGAGGACGGCGTCCACTATCACGCCCGCGACATGGCGGTGGTGCGGGGGCGGCTCGAAGGCTGCCCGGTGGTGCTTGCCTCGGCGACGCCCTCCATCGAGAGCCGGGTGAACGCGGCGCGGGGGCGCTACGACCACCTCGTCCTGCCCGAGCGGTTCGGCGGACGGCGCCTGCCCGACATCGCCGCCATCGACATGCGGCGCGATGCACCGGCCAAAGGCAGCTTCATCAGCCCGCCCCTCATCAACGCGGTGAAGCATACGCTGGAGCGTGGCGAGCAGGCGCTGCTGTTCCTGAACCGGCGAGGCTACGCGCCGCTCACACTGTGCCGGGCCTGCGGCCACCGCTACCAATGCAAGAACTGCTCGACCTGGCTCGTGGAACATCGCTTCCGCCGGGCGCTGGTGTGCCACCAATGCGGCTACACCGAGCGGCGGCCGGAGGTCTGCACGAATTGTGGTGCCTTCGACCACCTGACCCCCTGCGGCCCCGGCGTCGAGCGCATCGCCGAAGAGGCCGCCGGGCTGTTCCCGGACAAGCGCATCATCGTGCTGTCGAGCGACTTTCCCGGCGGCGCCGAGCGGCTGCGCCAGGAACTCGAAGCGGTGGCGGCGGGGGAATGCGACCTCGTGATCGGCACGCAGCTCGTCGCCAAGGGGCACAACTTCCCCGGCCTGACGCTGGTCGGCGTGCTCGATGCGGATATCGGCCTCACCTCCGGCGACCCGCGCGCCGCCGAGCGGACCTTCCAGTTGCTGCAACAGGTGACGGGCCGGGCCGGGCGCGGGGAGAAGCCGGGCCGGGCGCTGGTCCAGACCTACCAGCCGGAGCATCCGGTGATCGCCGCGCTGCTGTCGGGCGATGCGGAGCGGTTCTACGCGGAGGAGATCGCCGCCCGCGAGGCGGCGGGCCTGCCGCCCTTCGGCCGCCTCGCGGCTCTGATCGTCTCCGCCACCGACAAGGCGGTGGCCGAAGCTTATGGGCAGGCGCTGGCCCGCGAGGCGGACCCGCCGGGCGGCGTGATGGTGCTCGGCCCGGCCGAGGCGCCGCTGGCGCTGATCCGGGGGCGCCACCGCTTCCGGCTGCTCGTGAAGACCGAGCGCAACGTCGACATGCAGGCCTACCTGCGGGAGTGGCTGGCCCGCGCCCCGAAGCCGCGCGGCAACCTCAAGGTCACGATCGATGTCGACCCGCAGAGCTTTTTGTAGGAGACAGGGCGCTTCGGCTGCGACGCCGTGGACGGAGAGCGACCAAGTGCTGAGCTACACCAAGACGCCCGATTCGAACGTGGCCGAAATCGTGGTCGACGGAAAGATCTCCGACGAGGAGATGAACGCGGCCATCAACGCCATGAAGGCGGACCTGGACAAGGGCGAGCGCATCAAGCTCCTGGAGGACATCCGCAGTTTCCAGGGCATGGAGCCGGCGGCCTTCTTCAAGGATCCGCGCTTCGGCATCGCGATGATGAAGGGCGTGAGCCATGTGGCGCTCGTCACGGACGCGCCGTGGCTGAAGATGATGGCCGAGACCTTCGCCTTCGTCTCGCCCTACAAGATCAAGGTGTTCGAGCGCGAGCGGCTTTCCGAGGCGCGCTCCTGGCTCTCCGCCGCCGCCTGAGGGCGTCTACTCGGCCTGGGCGGTGCGCGTGTCGCCGCGCCGGGCCGTCCAGCGGCCGGAGCAGAGCGAGGACACGGCCCATGTGCCGGACCCTTGCGTGCCGCTGAGGCGCCCGGTGCCGGTCCCCGACCCGCCGGCTCCGGCGACGGTGATGCCCACCGTGCCATCCGGCGAGACTCGGCCGCTGACCCGCGCGCCGGTCGTCGTAGCAGGCCGCACCTCACCGTCGCGGATGGCGACGCTGTAGCTGTAGCGCGCGCTGCACAGCCCGCTGTCGGTCACGAGTTCCACCGCCCAGGTGCCATTGAGCCGGTCGGGCGCGGCTGCGGCGGGCGCGCTGATGGCACCGGCGGTCAGGGCAGCGGCGGCGAAGACGGTCGGAACGGTGAAGGTCATCCTGGGAACGGCTCTCTGCAAATACAGCGACGCCACGGCGCGATTTCGCGTCCGGTCGTCAGCGTTGTTGCGGGATGAGTCGTTGTAAACCAAATTGCGCGACATGAATATGGCCGCGACCCAACAAATATGTATTATTTCGTAACCGAGCGAAAGCTCGGCAATACGGCCGAGCTTTCGCGACGTTCGTGGCGACGACGATTTTAGTCGTGCAGCGGCCGGGCTTCTTCCGGCAGCATGATCGGAATACCGTCGCGGATCGGGTAGGCGAGCTTGGCCGAACGGCTGATCAGTTCCTGCTTGGCGGAATCGTATTCCAGCGTGCCCTTGGTCAGCGGGCAGACGAGGATTTCGAGGAGCTTGGGATCGACGCGGGTCGCCTCGACGGGGGCGGTGAGGTCGTTGGCCATGACGGGGTGGAATCCTATTGCATTGTCGGCTCGGGGCCGGAGCCCCGCATGAGTTCCATCTGCGTGACCGCGATCAGGATCTCGGCGCGGGTCTTGAGGTCCGCCGCTTCGAGCATCGCCTGCTTCTCGCGGATCCCGAACGGGCTCATCATGCACAGCGCGTTCACGAGGGCCTCGTTGGGGGCCTCGTCGATCCCCGCCCAATCGACCTTCAGATCGTTCGATTCGACGAAGTCGCGCAGGGCCTTGAGGACGCCCGCCCGGTCGACCTGTTCCTCGCCCGCCCGCGCCTGGAAGTCCACCGCGAACTCGTCGTAGCTCACTTGGCACAGGCGGTAGTGCTCGGCCGAGGCGACCTCGCTCTCCATGCGGAAGCGGCTGACGCCCGTGAGGGAGATCAGATAGCGGCCGTCGCCGGTCTCGGCATATTGGGTGATGCGCCCGGCACAGCCCACGCGGAACAGCTTGGGGTGAGCGGCGGCGCCGTCCGGATCGGGCTGGATCATGCCGATCAGCCGGTCGCCGCGCAGGGCGTCGTCCACCATCTTGAGATAGCGCGGCTCGAAGATGTTGAGCGGCATCTGTCCCCTCGGCAGCAGCAGCGCGCCGGGCAAGGGGAAGACGGGAATGACGGCGGGGCAATCCGCCGGACGCTGTAAGCCGGAATGCGTGCTCATCGCACCTCCTCTGGCGCGATTTCCCGGCCCGGCTCCCGGACGCGCCTACTTCGTCCGGGATGGGCCGGCGCGTTACGAGAACAGCAGGGCCGAAAGCTTGCGCCGGCCACGGATCGTGTCGGGGTCCATGACCCCCCAGGCCTCGAAGAACTGAAGCAGCTGCTTGCGCGCCGCGTCGTCGTTCCAGGTCTTGTCGCGCTTGCGGATCTCGATCAGGTGATCGACCGCTTGCTCACGCTGGTTGCGCCCCGCGAGGCCCAGCGCGAGATCGTAGCGCGCCTGATGGTCGTCGGGGTTCGTGTCGATGGCCTTCTGCAGCCCGGCGAGATCGCCGAGCGAGGCGGCCTGCTCCGCGAGTTCGAGGGCGGCGCGGACACCGGCCAGGGCCGGGTCGTTCGCCTTCTCCTCCGGCACCATGGCCAGGACGCGCTTGGCGTTCTCGATCTCGCCCGCATCGAGCTGCAGCTTGGCAAAGCCGGCCAGGGCCGTGACGTTGTCGGGCTCCTGTTCGAGCACCGCCGCATAGATCTCCGACGCGCCCGCGAGGTCGCCGGCCTCCACCAGGGAGGCCGCCTCTTCCAGGGCCGCCTCGATCGGCGACGGGCCGCCGGGGCCGGCGAGCCGGTCGATCAATTCCTTGATCTGGCCCTCGGGCACGGCGCCCATGAAGCCGTCCACCGGGCGACCCTTGTCGAAGGCGATGACCGCCGGGATCGACTGGATGCCGAGCTGCCCCGCGATGGAGGGGTGCTCATCGATGTTCATCTTGGCGAGCACGACCTTGCCGGCCGCAGCCTGGACGACCTTCTCCAAGACAGGCGTCAGCTGCTTGCACGGCCCGCACCACGGCGCCCAGAAATCCACGAGAACCGGGCGGTTCATGGATTCGGCGATGACGTCCTGCCGGAAGGAGGCCGTCGTGGTGTCCTTGATCAGGTCGGCGGAAGCGCCGCCGGCGCTGAGGTCGTTGAGCATCGATCTCGCTTCGGAACTTTTCTCGTGATTGCCGGTAGATGGGGCTTCACGCCGCCTCTGACCAGTCCGCTGCGCGGATGGTTCGCGGTTGTCCACCCCCGGCTGGCGCTTGGCTCAGCGGGCCGGGGCTCCGGGCGCCGTCTTGGCGGCGGTCACGAACGTTCCCGAATAGACCCGTCCGTCCGCCGTCTTGGCCTCGCAGGCGATGCCCGTGCGGCCGGGCTCCGGCGTCGAGAACCGGCAGGCGCCGATGGCGAGGACCGGCGCGCCGACCTCGCTCCCGGTCTTGCTTTCCGAGACGACGTTGATCGGCTGAAGCGGGTCGGTCTCCTCCGTCGCCTCCTGTTGGGCGCCGTTGCCGGAGAAGCTGACGACCTGACCGTCCTTCGTCATGAAGTCGAAGGTGGTGCGGTTGCGGCTCACCGCGTTGGTCAGCGTCGGGGCGCATTGGGCGCTCACGTCGCGACCCGCCACCACCAGCGATTCGCAGGCCCCTTCGAGCTTGAAGGCGGTCTGGGCGGCGGCGCCGTGGATACCGAACCCCGCCAGGGCGGCGCAGGCGAGGGCGAAGCGGAATGTGGCCGTCATGGCGTTGCGTGTTCCTCCCGCAGGGTCATTGCCCCTTTGCCATGAACTAGGCGCTGGAGTGCCGCCGTCGAGAGAAAGTGCAGCTTCGCCCCGCTCCGCGCAGACCTGATTTGCGGCGAAACCTCTGTTGCGGCGCAGCAAAACACGGCATCGTCCGTGGCGTGGCCGGTGCTTGGCGCTCGCCCCACCGATACTTCACGACTTGAGGAGTTCCCCGATGATCCCCGCGCTGGCGCCCGTCGCGGAGGCGGCCCTTTTCACGCTCGGCTGCATGGCGATTCACGCGCTGCGGCGGCACGCGGACACGGTCACGGCCACCCTCGCCTGCTTCGCCACGATCCTCGTGCTGATGCTCGGAATCGCCTTCGCGCCCGTGCCGGCCACGCAGGCCTCGTCCGGTGATTTCGTGATGATGGATCCGGCCATCTACTGACCGGGCAGCGGCCTCGCCGCCGCGCCGCGACGGGTGCCGGCGGCGACGTCGTAATCGTCAATCGGCACGCGGGCGATGAACCGCTCGGCCAGTTCATAGAGCAGGATATCGGGCTTCACCGCCTCGATGTAGTGCCAATCGAGGCTGGACGACCAGACGAAGTGTACCTCGCGGAAGCTCTCGGCAAGTAGACCCGTGAGCATGAACGGCGCGAAATGCGCGCAGGAATCGCCGAACAGCACCAGACGGCGCGGGTCGGCGCTCTCCGCTGCATTGCGGTAGACGACAAGGGCGCCGGTATGCAGATCGGCGGCCCGACCCGCCGCCTCGTAGGCGGCGAGCAGCGGGCCGGTCTTGACGCGCGCGGCGTCCCGCAGGATCGCCATGCGCTCCACCGCCTCGACCGGCGGCTCGGCCAGCTTCTCGCCGAGATCCATCACCTCCGGGCATTCGACCCTCGGCCGTGCGGCGATGTCGGCGGGCGGCGTGGCGCCGAGCGCCCGCATGAGGGTGCGGTAGGCGAGGAGGCACCCTTCCAGCGACCAATGGGTGTCGGTGCGCAGGTAGAGCGGGACTTCGCCATCGCGGGCCGCCCGCAGCGGGGCGAGCAGGTCGAGATAGGCATGGCTGCGGCCGAGCCGCCGCGCGAGGAGCCGCGTCGAGGCATGGGTGGGGTCGTAGCGCAGGCCATCGGTCTTGTTGTCGTAGACCGAGAGCTTTTCCGGCACGAAGACGTGCAGGCAGCGGATGCCGAGCCGTTCGGCCCGCGCGGCGCGGGCGGCGATCAGCCGGGACCAGCGGCGCAGCAGCCACCATTGCGCGAGGGGCCCGCGATAGCGGTCCATGACGCGGTTGCTGCCGCCGATGAGGAAGAGCCAGCCGTCGCGGCCGAGATGCACATGGGGCTTGTCCGTTTCGGCCATCGCGGGGAGCTTTAGCCGCACGTTCCGGCGTCGGAAAGCCGGACCTCGCCCAGCGGTTGCGGCGTTCGCACCGCATGGACATGGCCGTCGCATCCCCCCTTCCCGAGGCACGCCGCGCCCGCGCGCCGCGCCTGTGGCGTCCGCGCCGGGTGGTGGTGACGCCCGCCGCCCTCGACCACGCCCATGGCCGGGCGATGGTCGCGCGGATCGAGGCGATGGGCCTGCCCGTGGAACGGCTCGCCGCCAACCGGCTGAGCCTGCCGCGTCAGGCCGACCCGCGTCGCGCCTACACCGACGCGAAGACGACGCTCGCGATCACCGTCGCCCCGCCGACCAAGCTGCGCTTGCAGCCGATCCCGCCCTCGGCCGACTGGCGCTTCGATCTCGCGGAGGGCTGCCCGGCCCATTGCCAGTATTGCTACCTCGCCGGGTCGCTGTCCGGCCCGCCGGTCACGCGCGCCTATGCCAATCTCGGCGACATCCTGGGGAACCTCGATTCGTATCTCGGGCGCGGCAACGTCACCTCCGCCTCAGAGGCGCGGGCGGCCGAGGGCACGACCTTCGAGGCGTCCTGCTACACCGACCCCCTGGCCATCGAGCACCTGACGGGCTCGCTCTCGGCGGCGATCGAGCGGTTCGGTGCCTGGGACGCGCCCGTGCAGTTGCGCTTCACGACGAAGTTCGCCGCCGTCGCGCCGCTGCTCGGCCTCGACCACGGCCGACGCACCCGCATCCGCTTCTCGGTGAACGCGCGCGGCGCCGCCCGCTACGAGGGCGGGACCGATCCCCTCGATGCCCGCCTCGACGCCCTGCGGCAGGTGGCCCTGGCCGGGTATCCCGTGGGGCTGACCGTCGCGCCGATCCTGCCGATCCCGGATTGGCAGGAGGCCTATGCCGGCCTGATCCGCAATGCGGCCGACGCCCTTTCCGGCGTGCCCGACCTCGACCTCACCACGGAGCTCATCACCCACCGGTTCACGCCCGGCTCGAAGGAGGTTCTGCAGGGCTGGTATCCCAGCTCGGACCTGCCGCTGGACGAGGCCGAACGGACGCGCAAGTTCACGAAGTTCGGCACGGTGAAATACGTGCTGCCGAAGCCGCAGATGGACGCGATGCGTGCGGCGATCACCGATGAGATCGCACGCACCCTGCCCGGCGCGCGGGTTCTCTACTGGACCTGAGCACCGGGCGCGCCATCTCGCGGCTGATGCAAGAGCCGCCTCCCCTCATCCTCACCCTCGCCTTCGACGAGGACACCTTCACCCGGTTCGACGGCGAGCGCCGCCGCCATTTCCCGGAGAAGTTGAATCACATCCCCGCGCACTCGACCCTGTTCCACCATCTGCCGGGGGACAGGGAGCGCGGCGTGCTGGAGGCGATCACCACCCTCGCCCGCACCGTTCCGCCGCCGGAGGTGGCGGTGACGGGCCTGCGCTTCACCGGCCGGGGCGTCGCCTACGTCCTGCAATCCGAGGCGCTGGACACGTTCCGGGGGCGGCTCGCCCGCGAGTTCGAACCCTGGCTCACCGCGCAGGACCGGCAGGGCTGGCGGTCGCACGTCACCGTGCAGAACAAGGTCTCGCCCGAGACCGCCCGCGCCCTCCACGCCGCCCTTGAAGCGGGCTTCGCGCCGTTCCGGTTCACGGCGCCGGCCGTGATGCTCTGGCGCTACCTCGGCGGGCCGTGGGACAGGGTGGCGCGCATCCCGTTCGGGGAGAATGCGTGATGGGCGGCGGGAGACACGGGAGATGACGGTGCCGAGGACGCTGGCGCAGAACCCGATCACCGGCCGCGCCACGGCCGTGTGGTTCTGGCTGCGCCTCAACGAGGTCGGGCCGCTCGTCGCGCTGCTGTGCCTGAGCACCCTCGGCTACGGCTTCTTCGCCCTCGCCCACGAGGTCGGCGAGGGTTCGACCGAAGCCCTCGACCGCCGCATCCTGCTGGCCCTGCGCAACCCCAACGACCTGTCCGATCCCATCGGGCCGCGCTGGCTCGAAGAGACCATGCGCGACATCACCGGGCTCGGCAGCGTCTTCACGGTGGTGTTCGTCACCGCCGCCGTGGCGGCCTACCTCGCCCTGTCGAACAGGCGGCGGATCGCCCTCTACGTCATCGGCGCGGTGGGCAGCGGCGAGCTGGTCTCGACCGTGCTGAAGCTGTTCTACCACCGGCCCCGGCCCGATCTCGTCCCGCACGGGATGGAGGTTTTCACCGCGAGCTTCCCCAGCGGGCACGCGATGATGTCGGCCATCGCCTATCTCACCCTGGCGATCCTGATGGCGCGGGTGGATCGCAACCCTCGGGTGAAGGCCCTCGTCCTGTCCCTCGGCGTGTTCATCACGCTGCTCGTCGGGATCAGCCGGATCTATCTCGGCGTGCACTGGCCGAGCGATGTCGTGGCCGGCTGGTGCGTCGGGGCGGCCTGGGCCTCCTTGTGCTGGTTCGTTGCCCTGCAATTGCAGCAGCGCGGCGAGGTCGAGGTCAACGATCCGCCGACGGGACCGCCCTCGCATTAATCATGACCTCACGTTGTTCGCCGGAAGGCGCAGCCAGATCGTGAAGAAACCGTTACCAGTGCTCACGGACTCGTGAGGAGGGCCTGGTGATGTTGGAACGGAGAGACGAAGCCCGCCGCCGGGTCCTGCTCGGCGGCTTGATCGAGACGGCGGCTTTCCTGCCAGAGATCGCCTGCACCGTGCGCGACGTCTCGCTGACCGGTGCGCGGCTGCGCCTCGCCGCCGGGGCGATCCTGCCCGACCGGGTGACGCTGCGGGTGCCGATCCGTGGCGAGTGCCGCCTCGGCCGCATCGTGTGGCGGGACGGCGACGCGGTCGGCGTCCAGTTCGAGTCAGATGACGGAACCCTCGCGACCGGAAAGGCGCTCAAGGCCCGCGACGCCGAGATCGCACAATTGCGGGCGGCCCTGGTCATCGGGCCGGGCGACGCGGTGCACTGAGGGCATCCGTCGCGGGCCGGAACCCCGCCTCGCCGGGCCGGGTTCCCGAAGCCCGATCCGACGAGCGGAGCCCCATGGCGGACGACGAACGCTTTTCCCGGCGCAGCCTCCTCGCGGCAGGCGGCGCCCTGGCCGGCGCGGCGCTGGGCGGTGTCAACGCCCAGGCGGCGACCCCCGGCCCGTCCGTTCCCGCCGATACCGGCGCTGTGCAGGGCAACCGCGTCCTCTTCCCGAACTGGCGCGGCTCCGGCGACCCGACGCCCCCGCCGAGCCCGGCGCCGCAGCCGCCGGAGCAGCGGATCGGCTATTGCGTGGTCGGCCTTGGGCGTCTCTCCCTCGATGAGATCCTGCCGGCCTTCGGCGAGACGAAGCGCTCGCGCCTCGTGGCGCTGATGTCGGGAAGCCCGGAGAAGGCGAAGCTCGTGGCCCGCCAGCACGGCCTGCACGAGGACGCGGTCTACGGCTACGACGAGTGGGACCGTCTCAAGCAGAACAAGCAGGTGCAGGCGGTCTACGTCGTGACGCCGAACGCCGTGCACCGGGACAACGTCGTGGCGGCGTCCGGCGCGGGCAAGCATGTCCTCTGCGAGAAGCCGATGGCGGTCTCGTCCCCCGAATGCCGGGAGATGATTGAGGCCTGCGCCAAGGCCGGCATGAAGCTGATGATCGCCTACCGCTGCCAGTACGAGCCGTTCAACCGGGCGCTCACCAAGGCGGTGCGCGGCGGAAGCCTCGGCAAGGCACGGCTGATCCAGGCGTTCAACGGCCAGACCACGGGCCTGCCCGAGCAATGGCGCCTGAAGAAGGTCCTCTCGGGCGGCGGCGCGCTCCCCGATATCGGGCTCTATTGCCTCAACGGCACGCGGGCGCTGCTCGGCGAGGAGCCCGAGTGGGTGCAGGCCATCGCCTATTCGCCGCCCGACGATCCGAAGTTCAAGGAGGTGGAGGAGACGATCACCTTCACGCTGCGCTTCCCCTCCGGCACGATCGCCCAGTGCATCGCGAGCTACGGGGTGCACGAGTCCCGCGCGCTGACGGTGCATACGCAGGCCGGGGCCTTCGACCTGCAGAACGCCTTCGCCTATCGCGGGCAGAGGCTGTTCGTCGGCCGGGCCGAGGGCAAGAACGAGGCGCGGGACGAGAAGATCCTGGCGCACAAGAACCAGTTCGCCCTGGAGATCGACCACTTCTCCCGCTGCATCCAGGAGAACCTGAAGCCGCGCACCCCCGGCGAGGAGGGGCTTCAGGACCAGATCCTGATGGAGGCGATCTACGAATCGGCCCGCACCGGAGCCCCGGTGAAGACCGGCCCCCTCCCCGGCACGGGCAGCGGCGTCGACGCCACGCGGGGACCGGAGCCGGAGGAGGCGGGCTAGGCGGGTCCGGCCTCAGAACGGCAGGATGATGTCCACGAGCTGCTGACCGTAGCGCGGCTGCTGCACGTCGGTGATCTGGCCGCGTCCGCCATAGGCAATGCGGGATTCGGCGATCTTGGTGGAATCGATGGTGTTGTCGGCGGCGATGTCCTCCGGCCGCACCACGCCGGCCACGACGAGTTCGCGCACCTCGAAGTTGATGCGGATCTCCTGCTTGCCCTCGACCACGAGGTTGCCGTTCGGCAGCACCTGCGTGACCACGGCCGCGACGTTGGTCGTCACCGTCTCGGCGCGCTGGACCGAGCCCGCGCCGTCGTTGGCGGTGGCGGAGGTCGCGCTGAGGAGCGCGCTGCCGCCGACGCCCGCCGCCTTGCCGACGGTCGTGTTCTCCAGGCCCACCGCGTTCGGCAGGCCGAAGCTCTCGGTGTTGGCGCGGGAGCGCTTGGTCTCGTTGCTGATGTTCGCCTTGTCGGTCACGACGACGTTAACCGTCAGAAGGTCGCCGACCTTCGCCGCGCGCTGATCCTTGAAGAAGGCCCGCGAGCCCGTGCGCCACAGGGAGTTCGGCGCGTAGGAGACCGGCTGCACATCGGGCATGGGCATCCGCACCGGCTTGTAGCCGGGCTGGGCCGTCGGGTCCTGGATCGCGGACAGGGCCGGGGTCGCGCCGATATTGGCGAGGCGGTCGGCCGTGTTGCAGGCGCCGAGCGCCAGCGGCAGCGCGAGCGTGGTGAGACGGGCGATCAGGCGCATCGGCGGAACTCCTCGACGCGGAAGGGATGATCAGCGCAGGGCTGTCGTGGCGGCGCTGGCCTGAAGCTGCGGGCCGCCGCCGGGGCCGACGGACACGCGGCCGGGGCCGATGACCGTAGCCTGCAGCACCTTCTTTGAGGCAACGTTAACCACGTTCACGACGGCGCCCATCCGGCCGGCGTCGTTGGAGAGGCCGCGCATCGACAGGCTGATGCCGGGGGTCGAGTAGACGATGGTCACGGTCTCGCCGCGCGCCACGAGATCGGGCTTGGCGGTGTCGCCCTCGCGCAGGACGTAGCCGGCGGGCAGGCTGCGCTGCGCCACTTCGCCGAGGGCGGCGGTGACGCTGGACTGCACGTCGGTGCCGACGCCGTCGCGCGGGCGCTTCTCCAGCACGAGGTCGCCCTCGCGGATCGGCTCGCCACGGTTGAGGCCGCGGGCGAGCACCGCCACCTCCCGCATTTCCACGACCACGCCGGAGACCCGCAGTGAGGCCTGCCGGTCGCCGAGGCTCACCAGGGCCGAGACCCGGTGCGAGCGCTGGTCGTAGACCATGTCGATGGCGGTGGCCTGCCCGGCGAGGTCGAGGGGGGCGAGCATGGACGGCGCCTCGCCGTCGAGGCGGATCGTCATCAGGCTGGTTTCGAGACCGAAGCCGGTTTCCAGGCCGCGCTTCAGCGCCACCTCGATCTCGGCGGGGCCGACGCGGCGCGCGGCGCGTTGCACGGCGATCTGCAGCCGGCCGCCGGTCTCTACCGGGCCGAGGCCGAGGCCGGAGGCGGCCTCCATGATGCGGCGCGATTGGATCGTGCCCGTCGAGCCCAGGGCCGGGGCGCGGAAAAGCGGGCGGTCGGCGAGCGCCGGCGGCACGTTCTCCACGAGGTCGCCGAGCGTCAGGATGTCGGTCTTGGCGGTGACGTCGCCGCGCAGGCGTGGGGCGGCGGTCTCGGCCATGGCCGGCACCGCCACGGCGCCGAGGATCACGAAGAGGACGAGGGCGAGGGCGGCGCGGATCAGCATGCCCGGTGCGGGCAAGGGCGCGCGCGGCCGGCGCGGCTGCGCGATCGGGCTGAGGGCCACCTCGGCGAGGTCGTCGTGGGAGGCGAAGTGCTGGTCGATCATGGCGAAGGATCCCGTGCCGGCCATCAGCCGCGGAACATCTGGGACGTGGTGGAGAGCATCTGGTCGGCGGCGGTCACGACCTTCGAGTTCATCTCGTAGGCGCGCTGCGCCGCGATCAGCGACGAGATCTCGGTGACGGCGTTGACGTTCGCCTCTTCGAGATAGCTCTGCTGCAGGTTGCCGAAGCCGTCCGCGCCGGGCAGTCCGCTGATCGCGGGGCCGGAGGCGGCGGTCTCGACGAACAGGTTGTCGCCGATGGATTCGAGGCCGACCTTGTTGACGAAACGCGACAGCTGGAACTGCCCCAAAGCCTGCGGCGCGGTCTGACCCGGCAGGGTCGCCTGCACGGCGCCGGTCGCGCTGATCGTCACCGAGGTCGCGGTGTTCGGCACCGTGATCGCCGGGTCCACGAGGTAGCCGTCGCGGGTGACGAGCTGGCCCGAGGCCGACAGGTCGAAGGAGCCGTCACGGCTGTAGGCGGTGCGGCCGTCCGGCAGGGTGACGCGGAAGAAGCCCTCCCCGCGGATCGCGACGTCGTAATCCTTCTCCGTGGAGCTGAGCGTGCCCTGCGACATCACCCGGGCGGTCGAGGTGGTCTTTACGCCCGAGCCGAGGGCGAGGCCGGCGGGGAGCTGGGTGTTCTGCTCGGAGGTCGAGGAGCCGGCCCGGCGGATGTTCTGGTAGAGCAGGTCCTGGAAGTGCACCTGCTGGCGCTTGTAGCCGGTGGTGCGCAGGTTCGCGATGTTGTTGGAGATGACCTGGACGTTGAGTTCCTGGGCCGCCATGCCGGTGGCGGCAGAGTAAAGCGCGCGCATCGGATGCTACCTCAGGCCACGTTGGCGAGCTTGGAGATGGCCGAGCCGCGAAGCTCGTCCATGCGCGAGATCATGCTGGTCACGAGGGCGTAGGAGCGGTTCACGTCCATCAGCCGGGTCATTTCGAGGACGGGGCTGACGTTGGAGCGCTCCAGCGCGCCGGATTCGAGCCGCCCGTCGAGGCCGGCGGGCCGGGCCGGGGCGGTGGACGAGTAGAGGTTCGCCCCCTCGTTCACGAGGTTGCCGGGGTTGGCGAAGGTCACGAGCTTGATCCGGCCCCGGATGCCGAGATTGGTGGAGACCGTTCCGTCCGTGCCGATCGAGAGGCCCGTCTCCTGCGCGTTGACGGCGATCGGCCCGCCCTCGCCCGCCACCGCGAAGCCGTCGCTCGTCACGAGCTGGCCCTGGGCGTTGACCGAGAGGGCGCCGTTGCGGGTGTAGCGCTCGCCGGCGGGGGTCTGCACCGCAATGAAGGCGTTGCCCTTCACGGCGATGTCGAGGGGGTTGCCGGTCTGCTCCACCGGGCCCTGTTCGACGTTGAGGGTCGTACCCTGGTCGATCACGTAGGAGATGCGCCGGTCGGACGGCGTGAAGCTGTCCGCCCGCGCCGTCGGCATCAGGTATTCCTGAAAGCGGGTGCTGCGGCCCTTGAAGCCGGTGGTCGAGACGTTCGCCATGTTGTTGGCGATCACGTCGAGCTCGCGCTGAAGCGCGACCTGGCTCGACACGCCGACGAAGAGGGCATTCTGCATCGTGAACTCTGGCGCCCACGAACGACCGGGGCGACAGGACAATCAGCACCTCCCGTGCCAGACCTGGCCGGGGCAATTTGATCAGTCAACGCAACCACTTGTTCAGCACGGTTCGTGGTGGACCGGCATGATGAACAGTCCTGGCGGCAAAGCCGGCCCGGCAGAAATTGCCTCCTTAACGGCGCGTTAACCGCATCTGCCGATACCTGACCGGGACGATCCTCCATTCAGCTTCGCGAGTGACGGCCCCATGGCCAAGAAGCCCAAGAAGGCGAGCGCCGAACCGGGTGAAGGCGGCGCCGACGCGGCCCCGAAGAGCAAGAAGAAGCTCATCATCATCGCGGCCGCCGCGCTGCTCGTGGTGGTGGGCGGCGGTGCTGGCTTCTTCCTGATGAAGGGCGGAAGCAGCGAGGCTAAGGCAGGCGACACCGCCGCGCAGGCCTCCTCGCACGGCGGCGGCGGCCACGGCGGCGGCGGTGCCGAGGCGAAGAAGCAGATCGCCTTCATCGAGCTGCGCGAGATGATCATCAACCTCAGCCCCGATGCCGGCCAGGACAAGGGCAAGTTCGCCAAGCTGCGCGTGAGCTTGGAGATGAAGGATCCCAAGCTGGAAGAGGAGGTGAAGTCCCTCGCTCCGCGCATCGAGGACACGCTCCAGATGTACATGCGCGAGATCCGCGCCAGCGACCTCGCCGGGTCGGTGGGCGTCTATCGCCTGCGCGAGGAGCTTCTGAAGCGCGTGAACGTCGCCGTGTACCCGGCCAAGGTCGACGCGGTTCTGTTCAAGGATCTGATCATCCAGTGAGGCGGTGATGGAACCGGAGGATCAGGTCGAGGAGGACGATTGGTCGGCCGCGCTGCTTGAGCAGGGCGCCGAGGGCGGCGACGCGTCGCTCGCCGAGGAATGGGGCGCGGCCCTCGCCGAACAGGGCACCACCCGCAACGCCAGCGACGTCGCCGCCGAATGGGCGACGATGATCGAGGACGGGGAGAGCGACAACCTCCCCGAACTCGCCGGCAACGATCGCATCCTGAACCAGGAAGAGATCGACGGCGTCCTGGGCTTCTCCATGCGCGAACTCTCGGCCTCCGGGGCCGGGGGCGTGCGCGCCATCGTCGATTCGGGAGTCGTCCAGTACGAACGCCTGCCGATGCTGGAGATCGTCTTCGACCGGATGATCCGGTTGCTGTCGACCTCCCTGCGCAACCTGTTCCAAGACAACGTCGAGGTGACGCTCGACAACATCACGTCGGTGCGGTTCGGCGACTACGTGAACGCCATCCCGCTGCCGACCCTGCTCGGCGTGTTCAAAGCCGACCCGTGGGAGAATTCCGGCCTCGTCACCGTCGACACCAACCTCGCCTACGCGACCTTCGACCTGCTGCTCGGCGGCAAGCGCGGCGGCTCGTCGAGCCGTCTCGACGGGCGGCCCTTCACCGCCATCGAGATGACGCTGGTGCGGCGCCTCGTGGAGATCATCCTCGCGGACCTGCAGCTCTCCTTCCAGCCGCTCTCGCCGGTGAGCTTCCTCATCGACCGGATCGAGACCAACCCGCGCTTCGCCACGATCACCCGGCCGGGCAACGCGGCGATCCTCATCGGCCTGCGCCTCGACGTCGATGGGCGCGGCGGGCGGATGCAGATCCTGTTCCCCTACGCCACGCTGGAGCCGATCCGCGAACTTCTCACCCAGAGCTTCATGGGCGAGAAGCTCGGCCGCGATCAGGTGTGGGAGGGCCACCTCGCCACCGAGATCTGGCAGGCGGACGTCGCCATGGAGGCGGTGCTACACGAGATGATGCTGCCGCTGAAGCGGGTGATGCGGCTGCGCGTCGGCGACACGCTGATGTTCGATGCCAAGCCCTCCGACCTCGTCACCGT
This sequence comes from Methylobacterium sp. J-067, assembly GCF_022829465.1. Lineage (GTDB taxonomy): Bacteria > Pseudomonadota > Alphaproteobacteria > Rhizobiales > Beijerinckiaceae > Methylobacterium > Methylobacterium litchii. The sequence goes on along the minus strand of NZ_JAKSXZ010000097.1, from coordinate 113,624 downwards.
GCGCTGCGGCGACTGGGCCCTGACTCAGGGGCGGATCGGCCGGGTGGACGGCAACATCGCGGTGCAGGTGACGCGCCCCCTGCGGCGCTCCCGCACCACGCTCCAGGCCTACGAGGCCTCCATGAACAACCGTACGGACGGGTAGGCCGCCATGAGTCTCTTCGTCACCCTCTTCGCCGACCTGCTGGTCGCCGTGCTGCTGGCCGCCACCATCGTGTCCTCCGTGCGCCTGTCCCGGCGGATCGGCCAGATGAAGGGCGACGAGTCGGCGTTGCGCTCCACCATCGGTGACCTGATGGTCGCGACCCACAATGCCGAGCGCGCCATCACCGGCCTGCGCAGCGCCCTGGACGAGTGCGACCGCACCCTCGCCGACCGTATCCAGGCGGCGCAGGCCTGCACCGCGACGCTGGCGGGCGGCGTCGATGCGGGCGAGGCCGTGCTGAGCCGCATCGCCGCCATCGTCTCTGGCGCCCGCAACGCGCCGTCCGCCCCCCGCCCCGTCGAGGTGCGGGCCGAACCGAAGGCCGAGGCGCCCGCCCGGCCCGGTCCCACCCCGGTCGCGGAAGGCCCGAACGGCGAGCGCCTGGGCGCCGCCGCCGCCGCCGCCCTCGCCATGACCGAGCGGGCTCTCGCCCGCGTCCGTGCCCGCGCCGCCTGATGAGCCCGCGCCCCACGACCAAGACCACGCCGGAGCCGGCCGTCCCGGTGAAAGCCGGCACCAAGGTCGCCGCCAAGGTCGCGGCCAAGGTCGCGGCGAAGCCGCAGACGGCCCTGCGGCGCTCGCGGCTGAAGCCGGTGCGCCCGCTGAAGCTGCGCCTGATCGATGCCGTCGCCATCGCGGCAGGGACGCTGCTGGTACTGAAGCTGCTGACGCTTTCGCAGGCCGGGATACCGGAGGCGAGCCTGCCCGCCTTCGCGCGGGCCATCGCCAAGGCGCGCACCGGCTACGAGATCCCCGACCCGGAGACCACCGGCTCCGTCGAGCCGAAGAAGGAGGAGCCGAAGCCCGCCGCCGAGCCGCCCGAGGCGCCGGCGCCCACGCAGGATCAGGCATCGCCCAGCGAGAAGGCGCTCCTCGAAAAGCTCGGCGCCCGCCGCAACGCCCTCAAGCAGCGCAGCGACGAACTCGACCTGCGCGAGAAGATGCTCGATGACGCCGAGAAGAAGGTCGAGACCGGCATCGGCGACCTTAAGAAGGCCGAGGACAAGGTCGATGCCGCCGCCAAGGCGAAGGACGAGGCCGAGAAGCAGGGCCTCAAGAGCATCGTCACCATGTACGAGACGATGAAGCCGAAGGACGCCGCGCGGGTCTTTGACCGCCTCGGCCACGACGTGCTCGTGCCCCTCGTGGTGGCGATGAACCCACGCAAGATGGCCGAGATCCTGGCCGTGATGCAGCCGGAGGCCGCCGAGCGCCTGACCGTGGCGCTGGCCAACCGCGCCCGTGGGACGGGGACGACGATCCAGGTCCAGGCCGGTGGACCCGCCCTGCCGCCGGGCGAATTGCCGGCCATCGACGCCCCGCCCCCGCGGTAGGGTTCGGCGCGCCTAGCGGCGACGGTGCCGCGGGCGCCAAACCTGCGCCGGGCCGTGGACGGGCTCGCACCCGATGCAGATGCGCGGATCCCAGGGGCGATCGACGCCAAGGGGCTTCACGCTCAGCATCCCGAGCGTGATCTTGGCTGCCGGGGCGACGGGTTCCGTCCTCCCTTCGAGGGCGCGGGCCTGACCGCCGGTCGCGACGAGCGCACCGAACATCCCCCAGAGCGCTATCGTCCGTCGCGCCGCCATCGGTCCCTTTCGCTCGGCCAGCCTTCCGGATGAGCCCGTGACGCCTTCACAGCAGGGTCGCCGCGACGTCCGCCATGGCGGGCCGCGCGGCCGGCTCGGGCTGCGTGCAGGCCCGCGTGAGGTCGCGCAGCCTGTCGGAAGCCTCGGCGCAGAGGGCCAGAAGCTCGTCGAGGAGAATGCCGAAGGCGCGGGTCTCGATCCGGGCGAGGGCCCGTCCGGCTTCGCCCTCGGGCAGTGTCGAGGCCGCGCCGAAATCGCCCAGAACCGCCGCGCCGTCGCGGCCATCCCAGAGGATGTTGTGGCCGTAGAGGTCCCCGTGCATCAGCCGCCGTCCGTGCAGATGCGCCAGCGCCGAGGCGATGCCGCCTGCAAGCCGCCGCACGGCGTCCGCGCCGAGCCGGAGGGCCGGATCGTAGACGTCGCGGCTGCAACTCGCGAGGCTCGGCGGCCCGGCGAGCACCGGCCATTCCGCCGGCACGAGGCGCAGCAACAAGCCCGGTATCCCCTCCGGATGGCCGGTGACGCCGCCCAGGGCGCCGATCACAGCCGGATGATCTCCCGCCGCGAGGCAGGCCGCGACTTCCCGCTCGGGCAGGCCGTCGCTGCCCATGGCGCCCTTGAAGAGCTTCAGCGCGACCTCGCCGTGCCACGTCGCGCGGTGGACCCAGCCGGAACTGCCCTCCCCCAGGAGCGGCCCCACGGTGAGATCCGCCCAGGGGACGAGGGGCGCCTCCGCGGGCAGGCTCGCCGGCTCGGCGGGGTTGCCGGAATAGGACACCCAGGCCAGCGCCGGCATCGCGGCGAGCCAGGGCGGCAGAGCCTCGAAGTGGTTGCTGGCGAAGCGGACGAGTTCGAGGTTCCGATGCCCGGCCAGACCCTCCGGCAGGCGGTCGAGGGCATTGCCTGAGAGCATCAGCTTCTGAAGGCGTGGGCGTCGCCCGAGTTCCTCCGGCAGGGTGGCGATGCGGTTGTCGGTGAGGGTCAGCCAGCGCAATTGCGGCGGCAGGGCTTCGGCCGGCACCTCGGCGATGCCGCAACTCCGAAAACCCATCTGGCTCAGCGCCTCGCAGCCGCCGAGGGCCGGCGGCAGCCGTGCGAAGGGCGTGCCGGAGCAGAACAGGGACCGCAGGGCGCGGAAGCGGCCGATATCGTCCGGCAGGTCGTAGCGGCCGCGCCCGAGATCGAGCACTTCGAGCGTGTCGGCCAGCCCGAACAGTTCGGCCGGAAACTCCGTCAGCCCATCGGGAAGGCGGACCTCCCGCGCGTCCGCGAGGTCGCCCCGGCGCAGGGCCGCCAACGTGGCCGTGCGATCCATCTCAACCCCGCTTGAAGAAGGAATCTGCCGACGATTGCGCCGCCTCCTTGGCGGCCCGGACCGCTTCGATGCGGGCGATCTCGGCGCGCAGCAGCGCGATCCGCTCATCGAGATCCGACAGCGAGAGGGTGTCGAGGGGCTGGCCGATCTCGTGCGTCGGCGGTTTGCGCGGCGTGTCGTCGTCCCACATGAAACGCTCCTACAGGAAGGGCTTGCCCGCCCCGACGGCTGGAAGGCCGAGATGGCGGGCGAGGGAGGCGGCAATGTCGGAGAGGCTGTCGCGCCGGCCGATGGCGCCGCCCGCGAGGCCGGGGCCGAAGGCGAGGACCGGCACCTGTTCGCGGGTGTGGTCGGTACCCGTCCAAGTCGGGTCGTTGCCGTGGTCGGCGGTGATGATCGCCACATCACCCGGCCGAAGGGCGGCGCGGATCGCGGGCACGCGGGCGTCGAAGGCTTCGAGTTCGGCGGCGTAGCCCGGCACGTCCCGGCGGTGGCCGTGCTCGGTGTCGAAATCCACGAGGTTCACGAAGACGAGCCCGCCCTCGGCCAAGTCCCGCAGGGCGACGAGCCCGGCATCAAGGCAGGCGGCGTTGGCGCCGGGCTTGACCTCGCGGCCGGTGGCGCGGTGGGCGAAGATGTCGCCGATCTTGCCGACGCTCACCACCTCGCGGCCCGCTTCGTCCGCCCGGTCGAGGAGCGTCGGGCCCGGGGGCGTCACGGCGAAGTCCTTGCGGTGGGCGGTGCGGCGGAAGCCCGCCTCCGCCGAGCCTACGAAGGGCCGGGCGATCACCCGGCAGATCCGGTACGGATCGCAGAGTGCCCGCGCCGTGCGGCAGAGGTCGTAGAGCCGGTCGAGTCCGAAGCTCTCCTCGTGCGCCGCGATCTGGAACACGCTGTCGGCCGAGGTGTAGCAGATCGGCTTGCCGGTCCGCACATGCTCGGCGCCGAGCTCTTCGACGATGCTGATGCCGGAGGCGTGGCAATCGCCGAGGATGCCGGGTACGCCGCCCTGCGTGACGAGGGCGTCGATCAGTTCGGCCGGAAAGGCGGGCCTCGCATCGGGGAAGGTGCCCCAGGGCTCCGGCAGGGGCAGGCCCGCGATCTCCCAATGGCCGGAGGGCGTGTCCTTCCCGGCGGCGGTCTCGACGCCGTGGCCGTAGAGCCCTTCCGGCTCGCCCGAGGGGGCGAGCCCCGGCGGCACAGCGCCCGTTGCGCCCCGCGCGGCGAGGCCGAGGCCGAGGGCGGCCAGATGGGGAAGCCGCAGCGGCCCGGCCCGCAGGCCCGGCCGGTCGCCGCGCCCCGCCGCGCAGGCCTGCGCAATGTGGCCGAGGGTGTCGGAGCCCGTGTCGCCATAGGCGGCGGCATCGGGGGCGCCGCCGATCCCGACGGAGTCGAGCACGATGAGCAGGGCGCGCGCCAAGGTCTAGGCGGGCTCCATCTCGGTCGGCGCATCGCTGTCGAGGGCGAAGGCGGCCTTGAACAGGGTGCGGGTGTACTCCGTGCGCGGGTTGGCGAAGATCGCCTCGGCCGCGCCCTCCTCCACCACCTGCCCGTTCTGCATCACCACCACGTGGTTCGCGAGCGCGCGCACCACCTTCAGATCGTGGCTGATGAACAGGTAGGCGAGGCCGCGCTCCCGCTGGAGGTCCCGCAGCAGGGTCACGATCTGCGCCTGCACGGAGCGGTCGAGGGCGGAGGTCGGCTCGTCCAGCACCACGAATTTTGGCCCGAGCACGATGGCGCGGGCGATGGCGATGCGCTGCCGCTGGCCGCCGGAGAACTCGTGCGGGTAGCGGTCCATGGTCGCCGGATCAAGGCCGACGTCGTGCAGCGCCTTCGCGACCACCGCGCGTCGCTCGGCGCGGTTGCGCACGGCGCCTTGCACCACCAGCCCCTCGGCCACGATGTCGGCCACCGACATGCGCGGCGAGAGGGAGCCGTAGGGATCCTGGAAGACCACTTGCATGTCCCGCCGCAAGGGCCTCATCTGGCTCACGGAATAGCCGTCGATCCGCTGGCCGAGGAACACGACCGGCCCCTCGGAGGCGGTGAGCCGCAGGATCGCGAGACCGAGCGTCGTCTTGCCGGATCCGGATTCGCCGACCACGCCCACGGTCTCCCCGGCGCGGACCTTCACGGACACGCCGTCGACCGCTTTCACGTAGCCCTCAATGCGCCGCAGGAACCCGGATTTCAGCGGGAACCACACCTTGAGCGGCCCCGCCTCCATGAGCATCGGCGCGTTGGGCGGGACGGGGTTCGCCCGGCCCTTCGGCTCGGAGGCGATGAGGCGCTGCGTGTATTCGTGCTGCGGGGCGCGGAAGACCGCGCCGGTCTCCCCCGCCTCCACGATCCGCCCCTTGAGCATCACGCAGACCCGGTCGGCGATGCGCTCCACGATGCCGAGATCGTGCGTGATGAACAGCATCGCCATGCCCAGCCTCTTCTGCAGGTCGGCGAGGAGGGCGAGGATCTGCGCCTGGACCGTCACGTCGAGGGCGGTGGTCGGCTCGTCGGCGACCAACAGGTCGGGCTCGCAGGCGAGAGCCATGGCGATCATCACCCGCTGGCGCTGGCCGCCGGACAGCTCGTGCGGATAGGCGCTCATCCGCGACGCGGCATCCCGCAGGCCGACGAGTTCGAGCAGTTCGAGGATCCGCGCCTTCGCCGCCTTGCCGGTGAGACGGGTGTGGAGGCCCAGCACCTCGCCGATCTGCCGCTCGATCGTGTGGAGCGGGTTCAGCGAGGTCATGGGCTCCTGGAAGACCATGGTGATGTCGGCGCCGCGCACCTCGCGCATGTCGCGCTCGGGCAGGGCGGCGAGGTCGCGCCCCTTGAACAGGATGCGCCCGCCCTGCACCGCCGCCGGATCGAGGAGGCGCAGCACCGCCAGCGCCGAGACCGATTTGCCGGAGCCGGACTCCCCCACCAGCGCCAGGGTCTCGCCCCGGGCGATGTGGAAATCGATGCCGTCGACGGCCTTCGTGTCGCCGTCCCGCGAACGGAAGACGACCGACAGGTTCTCGACGGACAGGAGCGGCGTCTGCGGATCCGGCATGGGGGCCTTATAGCGCGGACGCTCCCGCGTCACAGTGCCGGCCTCCGCGACCGACTTGCATTGATCGGGGGAATCCCGGCTCTAGTTGCGGCGGCGTCGCCCGGATCGCGGGATGCTGTCGGAGAGCGTGATTCCCCTGCCCCGCCCCGTGTCTCCGGCGCTCCGTGTCGGCTTGGCCCTCCTGCTCCTGCCGGGATCGGCCCTGCCCGTGGCCGCCGTCCCGTCCGAGGGCGCGACGGAGACCGTCGAGCAGGCGCTCTGCCGGCTGATCGACGACTCCGCGAAATCGCGGGATCTGCCCGTGGCCTTCCTCACCCGCCTGATCTGGCGGGAATCGAGCTTCCGCGTCGGCGTCGTGAGCCCGGCTGGGGCGCAGGGCGTCGCGCAATTCATGCCGGGCACGGCGAAGGAGCGGGGGCTGCTCGATCCGTTCGACCCGGAACAGGCCATCCCGCACGCGGCGCATCTCCTCGCGGACTTGAAGCGGCAATTCGGCAATCTCGGCCTCGCGGCGGCGGCCTACAATGGCGGCCCGACGCGGGTGAGCAACTGGCTAGCGGGCAGCGGCGGGCTTCCGGCCGAGACCCGCGCCTACGTGCTGTCCATCACCGGCCGCCCGCCGGAGGAGTGGCGCACCCCATCGAGCGGCAAGATCGAGTTCCCCGAGGGCGGCGCTCCGGCGCCGAAGCCCGCCGACACGACGGCCGCGCCGGAGAAGCCGCAGACCTGCCTGCAGGTCACCGCCGCCCTGCGGATGCCCAACCGTGGCGACCGCTTCGCGCTGGGCGGCACGGAGGGCCCGGCCGCGCCCTGGGGCATCCAGCTCGCGGGAAATTTCTCGAAGACGCTGGCGCTGCAAAGCTTCTCGCGGGCGCGCAGCACCTATGCCGGGGTGATCGGCGAGGTGCGCCCGATGATCATCGGCACGCGCCTGCGCAACCGGGGGACGCGCGCCTTCTACCGCATCCGGATCCCGGCCGAGACGCGGCAGGCGGCGGACAATCTGTGCGGGAAGATCCGCCGCGTGGGCGGCGCCTGTTTCGTGCTGCGGACGTGAAATATTTTCTCAGCGCCACGCCTGCGTCATCAATCTGCCCCGAGGCGGGTGATTCTTCGCGGGGAACGGCGCAACCGGACGGGATATGACACGACTCCTCACCGCCTTTGCCAGCCTGATCTGCCTGGGGCTCGCGGCCCTGGGCTTCTCCAACGCATCCCCCCTCTCGCTTTTCGACGCGATCGGCCCCCGCGATTCCGGCGGCCGGCTGGCGGCGCGGGACAGGGAGTTCGGCAAGGGCCCCCGCCACACGCTCGACGTCTACGTGCCCGTGACGGCGCCGGAATCCGCCCCGGTCCTCGTGTTCTTCTACGGCGGCTCCTGGGACAGCGGCTCGAAGGACGATTATGCCTTCGTCGGCCAAGCGCTCGCCGCGCAGGGCTTCGTGACGGTGCTGCCGGATTACCGGCTCTACCCGCAGGCACGCTTCCCCGATTTCCTGAACGACGGCGCCGCCGCCATCGCCTGGGTGCGCGACAACATCGCGACCTATGGCGGCGACCCGCGCCGGATCGTCCTCGCCGGCCATTCGGCGGGCGCCTACAACGCGGTGATGCTAGCCCTCGACCCGCGCTACCTCGAAGGCGTCGGGGTCGATCCGAAGGTGATCCGCGCGGTCGCCGGCCTGTCCGGTCCCTACGACTTCCTGCCCCTCGACACCGACACCACCCGCAAGGTCTTCGGGCAGGCCGCCGACTTGGCCCAGACCCAGCCAATGACCTTCACCGGCCCGCTCTCGCCGCCGACCTTCCTCGCGACGGGCGACGAAGACACCACCGTCAAGCCGCGCCACACGGCGGCGCTGGCCGCGCGCCTGCGGGCCGCCAACGTTCCGGTGCAGGAACGGGTCTATCGCGGCCTCGACCACAAGGACACGGTGCTCGCCCTTTCCGTCACCTTCCGCTCGAAGGCGCCGGAATTGGCCGAGATGTCGTCGTTCCTGATGCGGCAGGCGGCCGGGCGGACGCAGTATACGATGACCGATCCGGCCCGGGCCGTAAAACTTCAACCCTAACAAAAGATTATCGCGTCGATCGCGAAGGCGTTAGCTTTTGCTGATAGGCCGCCGCGCTAAGGTATGAGCCTCCCGTCGGATTAATCTCCCGTCGGCATCGGCGAGTCTGACCTGTGAGCACGGCGACCGAGACCGTCTTCTCCGCGAGCCAACCGGCGTCAAGTCGCGCACGCGACCTGCCGGATGTCCTGCGCCTGTCCTACATGGTCTTCGTGCTCGTGGCCCTGCTGAACCATGCGTGGTTCACGGACCTGAGCGCCCCGACGCCCCTCGGCGAGGTCGAGGGCGGGAGCCTCGCGACGCAGCTCCTGTTCGGCTCGATGATCCTCGTCGGCATCCCGCTGGTGTGGCATCTCGGCCTCCAGCGTCTGCGGCCGATGGCGACGAAGTCCGTGCTCCTGTTCGGGGCGTGGCTGCTGACGACCTCGCTGCTCGCGAGCGACCCGCTCCTGTCCTTGCGCCGCCTCGCCCTCTACGTCATCGCCGCCTTCCTCGCGGTGAGCCTTCTGGCCGTCGCCCGTTCGGCGCGACAACTGGCCGACGCCTTCGCGATGGCCGGTTTCACGGTGCTGATTTCCAGCTATCTCGGCCTCGTGCTCGTGCCCGGCCTGACGATCCACTCGCATTTCGACCTGACGGGCGAGATCGGCCATGACGGCCTGTGGCGCGGGATCTTCTCGCACAAGAACGAGGCCGGCATGGCGATGACGATCCTCGTCATCTTCGGCCTGTTCATCGCCGCCGTCCGCAGCCGTTGGCTCGGCTGGACCATGGTCGTCTCCGCCGGGATCTTCCTGATCGGCAGCGGATCGAAGACGCCGATGATCACCCTGGTGATGGTGCTCGGCCTCTCGTGGCTCTGCGGAATCCTCCGGTCCCGCATGGCACGCTTGGTGCTGCTCGTCGGGCCGGTCATGGTGCTGATGACCATCACCATCGGCTCCATCGTCCTGCCGCCGGTGCGCGCCGTCCTCGACGTCGTTCTCCCCGACGCGACCTTCACGGCGCGCAACGAGATCTGGACCTTCGCCATCGACAACATCGCCGACAAGCCGCTGACCGGCTTCGGCTTCGGCGCCTTCTGGCTCACGGAGCGCACCGTCTACGCCTCGGTGGTGAACCCGGATTCGAACTGGGTGCAGATGGCGACCCAGGCGCACAATTCTTTCCTCGACGCCGCCCTCGCCATGGGCCTGCCGGGCTTCGTGCTGACCCTGATCGTCTTCATCGCCCTGCCGACGCGGGACTTCCTCTACCGGCTCCCCCAGGGGTCCACCGATCCGTCCGCCGAACTCTTCCTGCGGTTGTGGCAGATGGTGCTGCTCTCCGCGTCGTTGGAGACGATCCTGTTCAATCCGAACACGCCGGCCTTCGGCATGATCGTCATGGCCATCGCCGGATTGCGGATGCTCACCGTCCGCCCGGTGATCGTGTAAGCACCCGCCGGTAGGGCTAATTATCGATAAGTGTGGCTAGCGGCTTTTAGCGAGAGATTTTAGATCAACGCGTAGCGCCAACTTGCTATGCTCGCTAAAGTGCCGGGATCAGCGGACGGAATCGTCCGGTCAGCGGCGCAATCCGGACGATTCCGCCATGTTCGATTCGCGCTCGACACCCGCCATCGCTATTCACGCGAAGGTTGAGGCGCTTCCTGCCCTTACAGCCCTGCGTTTCTTCGCGGCGGCCTATGTCGTGGCATTCCACTATACGCCGTACTACTTCCCGGACATGAGTGGCGGTGGCTTCATCGGGCTCGGCTATTCGGGCGTCACGTTCTTCTTCCTGCTCTCGGGTTTCATCCTCGCCTACAATTACCGCGACGCGGATCTCGGCCAGCCGCAGGCCCGCGCGCTGTTCTACCGGGCACGGTTCGCGCGGGTGTACCCGCTCTTCCTGCTGGCGCTCGTGATCCACGTTCCGTGGTTCCTCGCGTGGGTGGTCAAGCAGCCGATGCCGTTGAAGGCGCTCATGGCCTCCGGCGCGGTGCTCGCGCCCCTCGGCCTCCATGCCTGGGTGCCGGGGGCGGCCTGCTCGCTCAATTGCCCGAGCTGGTCCGTCTCGGTGGAGTTCTTCTTCTACGCCCTGTTCCCGATCCTGCTGCCGCTGGTGCTGCGCAACCCGAAGCGCATCGCGCTCGCCACCCTCGCCTTCTGGGTCGCCTCCGCCGCGCTCGCGACCTCGGTCTGGCAGGCGTCGAGCGGCGGTGTCTCGTTGATCGCGCCGGAGGCCGGCGGCATGCGGCCGGTGCTGCTGGCCGAGTTCGTGAAGTACTTCCCCCTCCTGCATCTGCCGGAATTCATCGCGGGGCTGCTGCTCTATGTGGCGTGGCGCCATGCGCGCCTGCCGAGCCCGCTCCTCCTCGCGGCGGCGGCCGGGTTCGGGGTGCTGATCGTCGCCGGCAACGGCTACATTCCGAACCCGATCCTGCACAATGGCATCACGATGCTCGCCTGGGCCCCGCTGATCCTGGCTTGCGCCGCGATGCGGCGGGGGCCGCTCTGCTCCCGGCCGCTGGTGTTCCTGGGCAAGATCTCCTTCGCCCTGTACCTGCTGCACATCCCGGTCTTCGCGATGCTGAACACTGCCGACAAGGTCGTGCTGCACGGCTGGCTCGCGGGCCATCCCTGGTTCGGGATCGGCCTCGCCAGCCTCACGAGCCTCGTGGCGGCGACGCTGGCCCATCTGCTGGTGGAGGAGCCGGCCCGGCGCCGCATCCTGCGCGGCGCCCGTCCCTTCCGCACGCAGCCCGCCCCGGCGGTGCGCGCCAGCGCGTGAGGCTCTATTCCGGCAGAGTGAACACCACGAGGGCATCGCCCGTGCCGAACCCGGCCGATTGCGTGTAGGACGCGCCGCCGGCCGCCACGGCGACGTATTGCCGTCCGTCGATGGCGTAGGTCATGGCCGGGCCGCTGATGCCGGCGCCGCACTGGAAGCGCCACAGCACCTGGCCGGTGGCGGCATCGTGCGCGTCGAGATGGCCGTCCTCCTCGCCGGAGAAGACGAGCCCGCCCGCCGTGGCGAGGGTGCCGCCGGACAGACGGCTGCCGGACTTCACCGACCACGCGATCTTGCCGCCGCCGTTGAGATCGACGGCGGTGAGGGTGCTGAACGACGGCTCACCCTTGGCGACGCTCGTCTCGGTGAAGCGGATTTCCGGGCGCCCCGGCCCGGCGGGGACCGCGTTCACCGTGTAGGTCGTCGCCCCATGGCGGACCTGCACGTAGGCGAGGTTCCCGTCATAGGCGGTGGGCGGCCACGAGACCGCCCCGAGCGGCCCCGGCGCCACGACGGTGCCCTCCGGGCTCGGGGGGACGAACAGGTTCTTCTGGTTGAGCAGCGGCTCCGAGCGTTCGATCAGCTTCCCGTTCGTCCGGTCGTGGACATAGATCCAGCCGGTCTTGCTGGCGGAGGCGACGGCCTTGGTGCCGTTCGGCCCGTCGAACAGGAAGGGCGGCGCGGCGACGTCGTAGCCCCACTCGTCGTGCGGCACCTGCTGGAAGTACCAGCGCAGCGTCCCCGTATGCACGTCGAGGGCGACGAGGCACATCGTGTAGAGGTTGTCGCCCGGCCGGGTGAGGCCGAAATTCTGCGGCGCCGGGTTGCCCGTGCCGAGGAACAGCAATCCGAGGGCGGGGTCGTAAGCCGGAGTCATCCAGAGGGAGCCGCCGCCGACCCGCCACGCGTCGCGGTTGGCGGGCGCCGCCGCCTTCTCGGCGGCGATGTCTCGGTGCAGCGGCTCACCGTCGGCGGTCTTCTCCACGAAGCCGCCCTCCCAGCCCTCGGAGGGGGTGACGTACCAGCGCCAGCGCTCCTCACCGGTCTTGGCATCGTAGGCGGCGAGCCATCCCCGGCGGCCGTAGCCGCCCTCGATGCCCACGACCGCGCCACCGTCGAGCCCGCCCGTCGGGTCCTCGACATGCAGGCCATAGCCCGCGCCGGTCACGCCGACGATCACCAGCCCGTCGGCCACCAGCGGCGGCATCTTGAAGCCGAGCCGGCTCGACCCCTGCACCGGCTTGCCGCCAAGCTTGTCCGCCAGGCCGGAGGCCGTCTCGGTCTCGCCCTCCTCCGGGCGGACCGCCTCCTTGTCCCACACGACCTTGCCGGTCTTGGCGTCGAGGGCGATGAGCCGCCCGTCCATCGTCGCCTCGTAGACGAGCCCGTTCGCCACGGCGACGCCCCGGTTCGAGGGCGGCCCGAAGATCTTGTCGGTGCGCGGCTTGTGGAGATAGGTCCACGCTACCTTGCCCGATTTGGCGTCCAGGGCGGCGACGTTGTTCTGCGTGGTCGAGAGATAGAGCAGGCCATCGACCATGATGGGCTGCGCCTGGAAGTAGCCGGTCACGCCGGTCTGAAACATCCAGGCGGGGCGCAGCGTCGCGACGTTGCCCCGGTCGATCTGCGTCAGTTCCGAGAAGTTGCGGTTGCTGTGGTCGTGCCCGAACGCTGGCCAGTCCGTCTCGGCGGCGTGGGCGGGCAGGGCGAGGGCGAACAGCGCGCCCGACAGTTTGATCGCTTTCGGCACGGCGTTTCCCCGTTGTTGTGTTGTTGTTTCAGTGCGGGTTCAACCCGCCTTCCGCGCCGCCCGGTCGAGCTGGTCCGGTGTCGCCTTCGCGCCCATGGCCCGCGCCATGTCGGCGGCGCTTTGGCCGGAGGCGTCGCGCAAATCCGGGTTCGCGCCGTGGGCGAGGAGGAGATCGACCATCTCCGTGCGGTCGAACATGGCCGCCGTCATCAGCGCCGTGCGGGTGCCGTCGCCGACCCCATCGACCTGTGCCCTGTGTGCGAGGAGGAGTTCGGCCATCGCCAGATCGCCCTTGAAGGCAGCTCCGGCCAGGGGCGTCTGGCCCCGGTCGTTGGCGAGTTCGGGATCGCCCCCGGCTTCGAGGATCACCCGCGTCGCCTCGTGCTGCCCGTTATAGGCGGCGAGCATCAGCAGGCTGTCGCCCTTGTCGTTGCGCAGGTTGGCCGGCAGGCCCTGCCCGAACAAGGTGGCCAGTTCCTCGGCGTGGCCCATCCGCGCGAACTGGAAGACCCGGCCGACGAAGGCGAGGGTGTCGGAATCGAGTTCGGGCTTCTGATCGGTCATGGCGCGCGCGTATCGTCCGCGAGAGGGTTGCGGCCCGGTAGATGGGGCATCCGCCGGCGCCGGCCAGCGGCGGCTCAGCCGCGTTTGCGGCCGCCGCCACCCTTGTATTTCGGACGCTGGCCGCCGAGTCCTTGCGTCGAGCGCGGCTTCGGGCGCTCCTGCCAAAGGGGCGTGTCCGCCGGCAACTCCCGGTCGGTGCCGGGGCCCATGTTGTCGAGGTCCGGCTTGCTGATCCGGCTGCCCCCGCGCGGACCCTTGCTGCCGTAGCGACCGGCCTCTCGCTCCACGTCGCCCTGGCGGGCCATGGGGTCGTCCGAGACCAGAAGCTCCGTCGCCTGAAGGCGCTTGAGCTCGTCGCGCAGGCGGGCGGCCTCCTCGAAGTCGAGGTCGGCGGCGGCGGCGCGCATCCGCTTCTCGAGGTCGGCCAGCACCGCCTTGAGGTTGTGGCCGACGGTGATCGCGTCCTTGGCGAGCCCGGTATCGACCTGAACGTGGTCGCGCTCGTAGACGCTGTTGAGGATGTCGGAGATGCCGCGCTTCACGCTCTGCGGCGTGATCCCGTGCTCCTCGTTATAGGCGAGCTGCTTCGTGCGGCGGCGCTCCGTCTCGGCCATCGCCCGCTCCATCGAGCCGGTGATGTTGTCGGCGTAGAGGATGCAGCGGGCGTCCGCATTGCGGGCGGCGCGGCCGATGGTCTGCACCAGTGAGGTCTCGGAGCGCAGGAAGCCCTCCTTGTCCGCGTCGAGGATGGCCACCAGGGCGCATTCCGGGATGTCGAGGCCCTCGCGCAGCAGGTTGATGCCGATCAGCACGTCGAAGGCGCCGAGACGCAGGTCGCGGATGATTTCGATGCGCTCCAGCGTTTCGATGTCCGAGTGCATGTAGCGGACGCGCACGCTGTTCTCGTGCAGGTACTCGGTGAGGTCCTCGGCCATGCGCTTGGTCAGCGTCGTCACCAGGGTCCGGTAGCCGGCCTGGGCGACGGCCTTCACCTCGCCGAGCAGGTCGTCGACCTGGGACCGGGCCGGGCGGATCTCGATCACCGGGTCCACGAGACCGGTGGGGCGGATCACCTGCTCCGCGAAGACGCCGCCGGTCTGCTCCATCTCCCACTTGCCCGGCGTCGCCGAGACGTGGACCGATTGCGGGCGCATCGCATCCCATTCCTCGAACCGCAGCGGGCGGTTGTCGAGGCAGGAAGGCAGGCGGAAGCCGTACTCGGCCAGCGTCGCCTTCCGGCGGAAGTCGCCCCGGTACATGCCGCCGATCTGCGGCACAGTCACATGGCTCTCGTCGGTGAAGACGAGGGCGTTGTCCGGCATGTACTCGAACAGGGTCGGCGGCGGCTCGCCAGGCTTCCGGCCGGTGAGATAGCGTGAGTAGTTCTCGATGCCGTTGCAGGAGCCGGTGGCCTCGATCATCTCGATGTCGAAGGTGCAGCGCTGGTCGATGCGCTGGGCCTCGATCAGGCGACCCATCTTGGTCAACTCTTCGATCCGGCCGTTCAGCTCGGCCTTGATGCCCTTGATCGCCTGCTGCAGCGTCGGGCGCGGCGTCACATAGTGCGAGTTCGCGTAGACCTTCACGAACTTCAGATCGCTGATCTTCTTGCCGGTGAGGGGATCGAACTCGACGATGGATTCGATCTCGTCGCCGAACAGGCCGATCCGCCAGCCGCGATCCTCCAAGTGGGCGGGCCAGAGTTCGATCACGTCGCCGCGCACCCGGAAGGTGCCGCGGGCGAAATCGGACTGGATGCGCTTGTATTGGAGCGCCACGAGGTCGGCGACCAGTTGGCGCTGCTCGATGCGCTCGCCGAGCGATACGGTGAACGACATCGCGGTGTAGGTCTCGACCGAGCCGATACCGTAGATGCACGAGACCGAGGCGACGATGATCACGTCGTCCCGCTCCAGCAGGGCGCGGGTGGCCGAGTGGCGCATCCGGTCGATCTGTTCGTTGATCGAGGATTCCTTCTCGATGAACGTATCCGAGCGCGGGACATAGGCCTCGGGCTGATAGTAATCGTAGTACGAGACGAAATACTCCACGGCGTTCTCGGGGAAGAACGCCTTGAACTCGCCGTAGAGCTGCGCCGCCAGGGTCTTGTTCGGCGCGAGGATCAGCGCGGGGCGCTGCGTCTCCTCGATGATCTTCGCCATCGTGAAGGTCTTGCCCGAGCCGGTGACGCCGAGCAGGACCTGATCGCGCTCGTGCTCCCGCACCCCCTGGACGAGGCTGGCGATGGCGGTGGGCTGGTCGCCCGCCGGGGAGAATTCGGACTTCAGGACGAACTTGACGCCGCCCTCTGACTTCGCCGGGCGCTCGGGGCGGTGGGGCGTCCAGGTCTCACCGTTCTTGAAGAGCGGGTTGCCCTCCGTGAGCAGCCGCTCCAGCGCCGTGATCGTGGCCGAGGCGCCGCCGTCGGTGACGGGCTCCCCATCGGCCGCGCCCGCCGGCACCGGGTCGTCCTCCGGCGCCGCGAGGCCGAGGGCCTGAGCGAGCTTGGGGTCGATCTCAGCCGCGTCGCCCACGGTGAAGCCGGCCTGCGGCGCCTTCGCGAAACCTTTGCCGCCCTTCTTCCGCGCGGCCGGCTTCCCCGGCCGTGCGCCGCCGACATCCGGCGATTTCGGCCGGGTGCGGTTGAGCGCGGGATTCAGCAGCTCGGCCAGATGGCTGTCGAGCGGTTGCAGAACCGGCTTGTCGGCCTTCGAGGACGAGGCGGCGGCAGCGCGGGGCTTTCTCGGCGTCGGCATGGGGACAATATGGGCCTGCGACGCGGCGGGAGAAAGGCGTCCGCCCACAGAGAACGACGCTCGCCTGCGTTCCCAAGGGCGACAATTTCCGAAATCCCGTTTTCCACCGCGCTTGCGACCGGACGGGCCGCGCGATACTTCAAATCCCAATACTACCGACGCACGGGGGTGGGGCAGGTGCAGGACCTCGACAAGGCCCTGGCCGATATCGTGGCGATCCGCACCCAGATCGCCCGCGATACGGCGTTCCGTGGCCTGGGTTCCGCCACGCTCGCCGCGACGGGCGTGATCGCCCTCGCGACGGCGGCCGGGCAGGCCCTGTGGCTGGGGGATCTCGCCACCCGGCCCGGCCTATTCTTCAGCCTCTGGATCGCCGCCGCCCTGGTGGCCTCGGCCCTGGTCGGGTTCGAGACCCTGCGGCGCACGCGCCAGCTTCATTCCGGCCTCGCCGACGCGATGGTGTTGAGCGCCATCGAAGTGTTCCTCCCCTCCGCCGGGGCCGGCGCCTGCCTCGGCCTCGTCATCGCCCGCTTCGCGCCCGACTCGCTCTGGCTGCTGCCCGGCCTGTGGCAGGTGCTGGTCGGCCTCGGCCTGTTCGCCTCCGCCCGGATCCTGCCCCGCGCGGTGCAGGGTGTCGGGGCGTGGTACCTGCTCGCCGGTCTGATGGTCATCGCCATCGCGGCCGAGACGAGGACGCTCTCGCCCTGGACCATGGGCTTGCCCTTCGTGATCGGGCAGACGACGCTGGCCCTCATCGTGCAGCGTACCGGAGGGGCCGATGCCGACCGCTAACCGCGCCGCCGGCCGCTTCTCCTACGAGGGGCTGGACCGCATCATCCACGAGAAGGCGCGCCTCAGCGTGCTGACCTCGCTCGCCGCCCATCCGAAGGGTCTGCCCTTCCCCGACCTGAAGCGCCTTTGCGGGCTCACCGACGGCAACCTCAGCCGGCACTTGTCCGTTCTGAGCGAGGCGGATTTCGTGAGTCTGGAGAAGGGCGTCTACCGTAACAGACCGCAGACGATCTGCTGCCTCACCATCAGCGGACGCGAGCGGTTCCTCGGCTACCTAACCGTGTTGGAGCAGGTCGTTCGCGATGCGGCCCGGGCCGCCGAGCGTGCGTCCGACCCCGCCCGGACAAACGGCCTCGGTTCGGTCACGAAACCGGCCTGACATCGCCAGACCGAACAGCAATCGTTAACCGGGATCCGATGCACTCGCCTTCCGCCGACTCGTCCGGAGACTTTACGATGCAAAGCGAAGCGGAGCCCCGCGCCCTGCACGCCGCGATCATCATGGACGGCAATGGCCGCTGGGCGACGGGTCGCGGGCTGCCGCGCATCGCGGGGCACCGGAGGGGCGTCGAGGCGATCCGTCGGACGGCGGAGGCCTGCCCCGATCTCGGCATCGGCACGCTGACCCTCTATGCCTTCTCCGCCGACAACTGGCAGCGCCCGGCCGACGAGGTCGGGGGGCTGATGCGCCTGCTGCGCAGCTACCTGCGCAACGAGACCCAGCGCCTCGCCCGCACCGGCACGCGCCTCAGCGTCGTCGGCCGCCGGGACCGCCTCCCCGCCGGCATCCCCGAGGCCATCGCCTCGGCCGAGGCCGCCACGGCGGAGGGCAAGCGGCTGCACCTGCGGATCTGCGTCGATTACTCGGCGCGGGACGCGATCATCGCGGCGGCGCGGCGCCTCGAAGGCGGCGAGGCGACCCGCGAGAGCTTCGGCGCCATGGTGGCCGGGGAGATGCATGGCTCGCCCGTGGAGGTCGATCTCCTCATCCGCACGGGGGGCGAGAAGCGCCTGTCCGACTTCCTCCTCTGGGAGGCGGCCTATGCCGAACTGCATTTCACCGAGCGGATGTGGCCCGAGTTCGGCCCCGAGGATCTGAGCCTCGCCGTGCAGGACTTCGCGCAGCGGGACCGGCGGTTCGGCGGGCTGAAATCGGCGCGCGTGCCCGTGGCGGCCTGATCCGCCTCGCTTGACGTCGGCGGCGTGAGGCGCAGAGGCTGTTTCCATGAGCCTGCCGCTTGCCCGCCGCCGCATCCTCCTCGTCATCGGGGGAGGCATCGCGGCCTACAAATCCCTCGACCTGATCCGCCGCCTGCGCGAGCGCGGGGCGAACGTGTGCCCCGTGCTGACGGCGGGGGCGCAGGAATTCGTGACGCCGCTGGCCGCCGCCGCCCTGGCCGGCGAGCGGGCCCATACGGACCTGTTCGACCGCGCGAACGAGGCCGAGATCGGCCATATCAAGCTCGCGCGGCAGGCGGATGCGGTGGTGGTGGCGCCCGCCACCGCCGACCTGATGGCGCGGATGGCCGGGGGGCACGCCCCCGACCTCGCCTGCACGATCCTCCTCGCCACGACCCTGCCGATCCTGATCGCCCCGGCAATGAACGTGAAGATGTGGGCGCATCCCGCGACCAAGCGGAACCTCGCGACTCTTCAGGGCGACGGCGTGCGGGTGGTCGGCCCCAATGCCGGCCCGATGGCCGAGCCCGAATCGGGGCCGGGCCGCATGGCCGAGCCCACTGAGATCGCCGACGCGGTCGTGGCGATGCTGGACGCGGCGGCGGGCGAGACACCCGGCCTCGGCTTCCTCGCCGGGCGCCCCGGCCCTACGGCGCCGCGCCCCCTCGCCG
Organism: Methylobacterium sp. J-067; assembly: GCF_022829465.1. Classification (GTDB taxonomy): domain Bacteria; phylum Pseudomonadota; class Alphaproteobacteria; order Rhizobiales; family Beijerinckiaceae; genus Methylobacterium; species Methylobacterium litchii. The sequence continues at coordinate 94,898 of NZ_JAKSXZ010000097.1, read as the reverse complement.
GCAAGCGGGTTCTGATCACCTCCGGCCCGACGCACGAGCCCATCGACCCGGTGCGCTACATCGCGAACCGCTCCTCCGGGCGGCAGGGCCATGCCATCGCGGCGGCGGCGGCCGAGGCGGGGGCGGCCGTGACGCTGGTCTCCGGCCCCGTCGCCCTCCCCGATCCGCCGGGGGTGAACGTGGTCCGCGTCGAGACCGCGCGGGAGATGCTGGCCGCCGTGGAGACCGCCCTCCCCGCCGACATCGCGATCTTCGCCGCCGCCGTGGCCGATTGGCGGCCTGAGACCGAGGCGACGTCGAAGAAGATCAAGAAGGACGGCTCCGGCCCCGCGCCCCTGGCGCTTGCGGAGAACCCGGACATCCTCGCCACCATCGCCCACCGGAGGGAGGGGCGGCCGGGCCTCGTGGTCGGCTTCGCGGCCGAGACCGACTTGGTGCTCGACCATGCCCGCGCGAAGATCGCCCGGAAGGGCTGCGATCTCATCGTCGCCAACGATGTCTCGGCCGAGGGCGGGGTGATGGGCGGCGCGGAGAACGCCGTCCATTTGATTTCGCGCGACGGCGGCGTCGAATCGTGGCCGCGCGCCGCGAAGGAGGAGGTCGCCCGCCGGCTGGTGGCGCGCCTCGCGGAGTGGGCAGGACGCTGAGATCAGGCCGCTTCGAGGAAGACGAAATCCGCTTCGGCCGGCTCCGTGTCGAGGGCCGCCGTCAGTTGCGCGAGCAGGACTGCGATGGCGTCGGGGAAGAGCACCGGGTGTTCCAGCCCGAAGGCCGTATCCAGCGCGGGCATAATGCTCGTGAGGATCGAGTGCCGCGGCCGGTCCGGCGTGGGGCCGGCGGTGACGAGGGCGGGAAGAGCCCGAAAGGCCAGCATGGCGTGTGGTGATCCGGTGGGACGCGCTTCATCAGGAGCGCACGGTCAAGCTGCGCCCCGCCGGTTGAACGGCGGCTGAAGGGAATCCTTTCGGAAAGGTTATCCCCAGGTCGCGTTAACCGTGCGGGCCGGGGGGATTTCGTCGCCCGCATTGCGTCGCGCCATCCCCCGGCTCTAGAAGCCCCCCGAAGGCCGGTGGTTCGCAACCGGCCCAGGGAGGATCGATGACCCGCCTGTCCCTCGTCGCCGGAGCCGCAGTGATCGCCATGACCGCATCAGCCAACGCCGCCGAAACCGTCACCACGCCGACCGGTCTCAAGTATCAGGACGAGGTCGTGGGCACCGGCCCGCAGCCGAAGGCCGGCCAGCAGGTCACCGTGCAGTACACGGGCTGGCTCGACGAGGGCGGCAAGAAGGGGAAGAAGTTCGATTCCTCCCGCGACCGCAACCAGCCCTTCTCCTTCACCATCGGCGCCGGCCAGGTGATCCAGGGCTGGGACCAGGGCGTGATGACCATGAAGACGGGCGGCAAGCGCACCCTCATCATCCCGCCGGAGCTGGGCTACGGCGCCCGTGGCGCGGGCGGTGTCATCCCCCCGAACGCCACGCTGATCTTCGACGTCGAGCTGCTCGGCGCCAAGTAAGGCGTGAGGGCTGCGCGGGCGTAGGGAACGCGTTTCAATGCTGTTCGCGCAGCTGTCCGACGACCTCTTCCGGCCCCTGGCCTTGCCGAGCCGCGCCTTCAACGCGGCTTTGCTCCTCCACCTGCACCGACGCGTTCTCGGCGCCGAGCCGGTGCGCAAGGCCGAGCTTCTGGCCGAGATCGGTGATTTCACCGCCGGCTGGAGCGAGCCCGACGTCCATGGCGACGAGTCCGTGCCGCCGGATCCGGTCGAGCGCCGGGCCGTGCCCTATCGGCGCCTGCTCGATGCCGGCTGGCTGATCGAGCGTCGCGAGCGCTACGTCCCCGTGGTCGAGTTCGACCCGGAGGCGCGCCTTCTCCTTGAAGAATTGTCCCGCCTCGAACGGGGCGAGACGCGCTCCTATGGCGGCGCCGTGCTCGACGTGCTCGGCGGACTCGAATCCGCCCTGGCCGATCCGATGAACCGCTCGGAATCCCTGGCTAACGCCGCCCGCGCGGCGGACGGCTTCCTCGCCCATGTCCGCGGCCTCGCGGCGGGGATGCGCAAGGTCGAGGAACGCATCCTGCGCGAGCCCGATCGGGCGGCCTCGTTCCGGCTGTTCTTCGAGGAATTCGTGGAGCGGCATCTGATCCGCGATTACCGGACGCTCCACACCCGCTACAATCCGTTCCGCTTCCGGGCGAGCGTCGTGCGTCTCGCGCACCGGGCGTTGGGCGATGCGCTCGGCGTGCGCGCCCTGGCTGAGGGCGCCGTGCGCGAAGGCCGCGCGGCCGACCTCACGGCGGGCGAGCGGACGGTGCGCGCCGACCTCGCGCAGATCCTCATCGTGTTCGAGGGTGTCGACAGCCATCTCGACGCCGTGGACGCGGTGGTGGTGCGGCTGGAGCGCCGGATCGGCGCCACCCTGCGCTACGCCGAGGCGCCCGACCCCGGCACCGTCGAGCGCATCGCCGCGCTTCTGCAGGTGGTGGGCGAGGAGGACGACGCGCCCGACGTGCCCGCCGATCTCTCGCTCCTGCGCCCGCCCATCGGCGAGGCGCATCTGCAATCGCCCCGCGCCCGGCGGGCCGAGATCTTCATTGAGGCTCTACCCGACCTTGACGTGGACCCGGCGGTGGACGCCTTCGCCGCCGCCAAGGCCGATTTCCGCCGCCGGGTGACGGTGACGCCCGAGCGGATGCGCGCCTTCGTGGAAGCCCGGCTGGCGCGCGGCAAGGCGCTGCGCGGCTCCGGCCTGACCATCGCGGACGTAGACGATTTCGTCGTGTTCCAACGCCTGCGGGAGATCGACCTGCTGTTCGAGGGGCAATTGGCCGACACCTACGCCGTGACGCATCTCACCGAACGGCTGGCCAACGGCTGGCTGGATTGCCCGGACTTCGTGGTGGAGCGGCGCAACCGGAGCGGCGCCCGTGCTTGAGCCGTTCCGCGCCATCATCGACGGCGACGAGCCCCCTCCCCCCGGCTCCCGCGCGCCCGACGCCGAGGAGCTGATCCGCGCCCTTCAGGTGATGCTGAAGGCGCAAGTGATCTACGCCGACACGCCGGGGATCGGCCGCGCCTACGAACTCGCGCGCCACTACGCACCGTTCTTCACCGACTATTTCGCCTGCCTCGGCTACGCGTTCACGGTCGCCCACCGCGACCAGATGGTGTCCCTCAGCCCGGCGGCGGATGCCCCCCGTTACGACATCGCGGGGGAGCGCCTGCGCAAGGACGAGACGCTGGTCCTGCTGGCGCTTCGCCTTCTCTACGAGGAAGGCCTGCGCGATGCCCGGGTCGGCACAGACGGCATCGTCGAATGCACCACGGACGAGATCGTCGAGAAGATCCGCACGGCCGCCCGCAACGACCCGCCCGACGAGGGGCGCCTCGGCGAGATCCTGCGCCTGTTCGCCCGGCGCGGCGGGCTGAAACTCGGCGAGCGCGACCGGATCGAGCGCGTCACGCCCCTCGCCCTCCTCCCCGGCCTGACGGTGATCGCCTCCGACGCGTGGATGGAGCGCTTGCGGGGCTGGGCCGACGCGCGTGGGTGAGTCGCCTCAGGCGGCTTCCGGCTCGCTTCGCTCGGCTGGCTGAACGCTCAACCGGAACCCCAATGCGTTCAGCACGCTCATCACCGTTTCGAGTTGCGGGTTGCCGCCCTCCGAGAGGGACCGGTACAGTTGCGCGCGGGACCGGCCGGCAGCTTCCGCCACCTCCGTCATGCCCTTCGCCCGCGCCACCACGCCAAGCGCATGGGCGAGGAGCGCGGGATCATTCTCTTCGAGCACGGCATCGAGATAGGCCGCGATATGCTCCGGCGTGCGCAGGTGTTCCGCGCTGTCGTAGGGGTGCGTTTCAACCGGCATCGTCACACCTCCCTCGCAAGGTCTTTCGCCTGGGCGATGTCCCGCTCCTGGCTGGACTTGTCCCCGCCGCACAGGAGCACGATCACCTCGCTCCCGCGCTGGACGAAATAGACGCGGTAGCCCGGCCCGTAATCGATCCGCATCTCGCGCACGCCCTTGCCGACCGCCTTCACGTCGCCGGGATTGCCGAGCGCCAACCGGTCGAGACGCATCGCGATCCGCGCGAGCGCCCGCACATCGCGAAGCCCGTCGAGCCAGCGTTGGAACGCAACTGTCCGGCGGATCGTCAGCACACCCTAATGTCGTCCATAAACGACAAAATGTCGAGTGGTTCCCCCGAATGCTATCCCTTGCGTCTCGGCGCGACTCCGGCCAACTGGTCCGGCTCCCCAAGCCGCCCGGCGGACTCCATCCTTTGTATCTCCTGACCGATATCGCGATCTCCAACTGGTATCTGATCCGCCGGGAGCAGATCAGGATCCGGGGGGCGGCTGCCCTCGTGGGGCCGACCGGCGCGGGCAAGTCGACCATCTTCGACGCCGTGGGCACGGTGCTGGCCGGCAACAACGCGAGCCGCCTCGCCCTCAACGCCTCGGCCTCGGGCCGCAGCGCGCGGACGGTGCGCGACTATTGCCTCGGCTGGATCAGTGACCCCGCGGAGGGCGGGCGGCCAACGCGGGAGTCCTGCGAGACGATCCTCGCCCTGACCTTCGAGAACCCCTCCTCCGGGCGGATCGTCACCGCCGGCCTCGCCCTGGCGGCGCGGGCGGACGAGTCGAAGGAGAGCGTGCTCTCCCGTTTCATCGCGGTCGGGCACCGCTTCGCCATCTCGGATTACGCCCGCGCGAACGAGGCCGGCACCTTCACGGCGCCCTGGTCCGAGATCGCCGCCGACCTGAAGGCCAAGGCCGAGAGCTTCACCGAGTACCGCACCTCCGGCGAGCGCTTCACCGCCGACCTCCTCGCGACCCTGCGCGAGGGGGCGCCCGCGCCCGAGCCGCGCCACTTTCTGCGCAGCTTCGCCAACGCGGTGGCGTTCAAGCCGATCTTCGACACCAGCGCCTTCGTCCGCGCCTTCGTGCTCGACCCCGAGCCCCTGAACGTCGACCGGGTCCGCCAGTCCATCGCCACCTGGAAGTCGCTCCTCGATACCTTGGGCGAGTTGGAGGCGCGGCTGATCCGGCTGAAGCGCCTGCGCGACCGGTACGAGGCGTGGGGCGAGGCGGTCGTCGCCTCGGCCGAACACGAGTTGCGGGCGGCGGTGGCGGAACTCCGCCGTCGCACCCTCGACCTCACCGCCGTGCGCGAGAAGCTACGCGAGGGCGCCGACACGTTGCGCGTCGCCCGCGAGCGCGTCGCCGACAGCCGCGGCTTCGTGCGCGACATCGACCGCGAGATCGCGGAGAAGAAGGCGCTGAAGGCCGGACAGGCGATGGGCGAGCGGCTCACCGCCGCCGATCTCGGCCTCTCCATGCTGGAGCGCGACCGCAAGGACTTCGCCGGCCGCGTCGGCGATCTCGTCTCCCTCGCCGGGCAGATGGCGCGGCTGCAATCCGTGGCGCCCGTGCTGCGGCCGGTGGCGCCGCAGGCGGCTCGCCTCGCCGAGGCCTGCGCCCGCGCGAGCCTGCGCAAGGACACCCCGCCGGACGAGATCCTGCGCTCGGACGGGCCCCTCGCCGAACTGATCGAGGGCCTGGCACGCCTCGCCCCCTTCGACGAGGCGCTGGAACGGGCTGCCGAGGACGCCGCCCTCAAGGCCCGCAGCGCCGAGGCCGAGGCCGAGCGCACCGCCCCGCGTCCCGGCGCGGGCACGGGCGCGCGCTTGTCCTCGGACACGCTGGCCTTCCGCGCCGAACTGGAGCGCAAGGGCATCGAAGCGGTCGCGATCTGCGAGCGGGCCGAGATCGTGGACCCGACCTGGGGCCCGGCCATCGAGGCGCTGCTCGGCCGCGCCCGCGAGGCGCTGATCGTGGAGCCCGACCGGCTGGAGGAGGCGTTCGGCGTCCTGCAGGCGGGACGCGACCGTTTCCACCGCTGCATCCTCGTGAAGACCACCGACACGGCCCGCCAGCGCGCGCGATACGACGACGATGGCGCCATGTCGGTCGTCGAATCGAGCGACCCCCATGCCCGCGCCTTCCTCGGCGTGCGGATCGGCGGCTACGACCTCGCCCGCAACGACGCCGAGTTGGCGCGGCTCTCCCGCGCCGTGGCGCCGAGCGGTCGCACGACGGCCGGAATGGCCTATTCGGTGACGCGCAGCGTCGATCTGATGATGACGCGCGGCCATCGCGGCCCGACGCCGGAGAGCCGCCGCGTCCATGAAAACGCGGTCGCCGCGGCGCGGCGCCTGCGCGGCGAGGCGGCGGTGCTGCGCGAGGCGGCGCGCACGGCGGCGGCGATCCGCGCGCGGATCGAGCGCGGCCTCGACGACATCGACACCCTGCGCGGGGAACTCGACGGGCTCGACGGCCGCCGCCGGTCCCTGCAGACCGAGCGCGCCGAGATCGTGAAGCGCGACACCGGCGGGCTCGACGCGGAGATCGCGGCGCTGAACGCGGAGCGCGTGGCCTACCTGCGCGAACTCTCCGAGGATCTGGAGCCAAAGCTCGACCGGATGCTCGCCGACGAGGCTGCGCTGAAGGCCCGCGTGGGCACGATGCGCGAGGCGGCCCGTGCCGCCTTCGCCGCAAGGCGCGGGGCGCTGCGGCAATGCGCGGGCGGCGATGCCGCGCGGGTTCGCGTGGCGCGGATGGAGGTGTTCGACCCGACCATCGTCGCCGCCGCACGCAAGGCACTGTCGGGGCTCGATCCGAAGAGCGCCGGGGCGCTCGCCGCAGCCGAGCGCAGCCGGTCCCGCGAGGCGGCCGAGGCGGCGCGCTCCCATGGTCGCGTGGCCGAGCGCGAACTCGCCGAGGCCTGCGCGACATGGCGAATCGAGAATCCGCTGCGGGCCGGCGACGTGCCGGCCATCGAGGGGTTCGCCTGGGTGCGGCGGGAATATGAGGCGGTGGAGGGCCACGAGCTGCGCCGCTACCGCGATCAGGCGGCCCGCGCCGAGGCCGAGATGCGCCGGCTGATGACGGAGGATCTGCTGGCCCGCCTCGCGGACCGGTTCGAGCGCGTCCATACGCGGCTGGCGGCCCTGAACGAGCGCCTGTCCGCCCGCTCCTTCACCGGCCAGACCTACGCCTTCGAGGCGGCGGTGGACCGGCGGTATGCGGCGGTCCACGCCCTGGCGGTGGAGGCCGCGCGCTCGCCGGAGGCGGCGCAAGCGCTGCTAACGGGGGAAGTCGAGGGGCCGATGGCCTCGGCGCTCGCGGAGATCACGGCGCTGATCGCGGGCGAGGAGGATGCGAACCGGCTCGCCGATTACCGCAACTACTTCGTCTACGAGATCGGGATGAAGGACAAGGCGGGCAACCGGACGACGATGTCGGCCCGCGCCCTGCGGGGCTCCGGCGGCGAGGCGCAGGCGCCGTTCTACGTGGCCATCGCGGCGTCGCTGGCGAGCGCCTACTACCCCGGCGACCGGCCGGGCTCGGAGCATTCGGGGCTGGGCCTTTGCCTGCTGGACGAGGCGTTCTCGAAGCTCGACGTGCGCAATTCCCAGGCGCTGGTCGATCTCTATCGGGCGTGGGGGCTGCAATTGCTGATCGCGGCGCCGGAGGACAAGCGCACCACCCTCACCGAGGTGATGGACACCATCGTCACGGTCTACAAGAGCCCGGACCTCACCGCCGTCCGGATCGAATCCGAGCATCCGCTCGAGGCCGCGCGGCGGGCGCTTCAGGCGATCAACCCCGACCACCGGGGGATCGAGGGCTTCCGCCGGCAGGACGCCGCGGAATAGCCCGGGAGGGTGCGGGGTGGGCTGTCTCGCCATCCCCGCAATCCCCGATGATCAGTTCAGGTAGGTGCGAATCCAGTTCGGGGAGAGAATCTCGCCCTCCTCGGTGATGATCCAGGGCTGCTTGGCCGGATCGGTCAGGGCGCCCGCAGCGGCGGCAATCGCCTCGCGCAGGGTGCCGTACCGCTCGGGTTGCGCGAGCGGAGCGCTCGCCGGAGCCGTGCGCCAGATCGTCAGATCGGCAGGGCGTTCGAGAGCTTCGGTTTCCATGGTGACGAACTCTTCCTTCGAGAAACGCCGACTTCGGAGTCGGACGCTGTCCCGCCGTAGACCCGGGCGGGCCAGCAGCAGTATGATGGCGGCAGATACAAGCTTCTGTGAGGCAGCTTTGAGATCAATTCGCGCCGCTTTTCCGGTCGGCTCCACCTTCGCGGCGGAGATGTGGCCGCTTTAGATGGCCGCGACTGGATTTGGGGACGAATTCACTGCACTGCACTTATGATGATTGTCACACCCGAAACATGACCATTCCGTTAGCTGCCCCGACGCGGCGGAGGTGGCTGTAGCCGAACCGCATCGGCACATGGGGACTTGTTGACGCTTCGAAGCTGAACGCCCACTTAAGGCCGCGCTCACCCGCCGTTCCCTCGTCCATCGCCTCGGAGAAATACGTGCCGGACCGCACCCGACGCCTCGTGCTCGCGCTGGTCCTGCTGCTGCTCGGACTGGCGGTGGTGCAACCTTACGTCACACCTTTGCTGTACTCGGCCAGCACGCCCCGCCTCATCGCGGCCCGGGGCGACCTCGCCGGGTCGGAGCAGACGACCATCGCCCTGTTCGAGCGGGCGAGCCCCTCGGTGGTCCACGTCTTCGCCCAATCCGCCGCGCAGGATCGCGGGCTCCTCGACATCGAGAACGAGGACGAGGGCCAGGGCGGCGGCACGCAGACCGGCACCGGCTTCGTCTGGGACGGCGCGGGCCATGTCGTCACCAACACCCATGTGGTGCAGGCCGCCGCGCAATCGGGCGGCTCGGTGTCGGTGCGGCTCAGTTCGGGCGACGTGGTGCCCGCCACCCTCGTCGGCATGGCGCCGTCCTACGACCTCGCCGTGCTGCAGCTCGGGCGCACCGCGCACCTGCCGCCGCCGTTGGCCATCGGCACCTCGGCCGATCTGAAGGTCGGCCAGTCGACCTTCGCCATCGGCAATCCGTTTGGCCTGGACCACACGCTCACGACCGGCGTCATCAGCGCCGTGCGCCGCCGGATGCCGACGAGCGAGGGGCGCGAGGTCTCGGGGGTGATCCAGACGGATGCCGCCATCAACCCCGGCAATTCCGGCGGCCCGTTGCTCGATTCGGCCGGGCGGCTGATCGGCGTGAACACGGCCATCGTCTCGCCCTCCGGCGCCAGCGCCGGGATCGGCTTCGCGATTCCGGTCGATGTCGTGAACCGGGTCGTGCCGGAGCTGATCCGCGCCGGCCGGGTGCGCAACCCCGGCATCGGCATCATCGCCGGGCAGGAGGCGACCGCCGCGCGGCTCGGGATCGACGGGGTGGTGGTCCTGCGGGTGCTGCGCGGTTCGCCCGCCGCCCAGGCCGGCATCCGGGGCGTCGATGCCCAGACCGGCACGGTCGGCGACGTCATCGTCTCGGCCGGCGGGCGCGACGTGCATCGTCTGGCGGATCTCACGGCCGCTATCGCCGAGGCCGGTATCGGCGCGAGCGTGGAACTCGGCATCCTGCGAGACGGCCGGCTGCGGCAGGTCCGCGTCGGCACGACGGACGTGGCGGAGAACCGGCAATGATGCGCGCCCTCCCGATGATCTCCGCCTTGCCGGACCCGGTGTAGGCCGCCGATGCTCCTGTTGCTCGGACTGATCGGCTGCGGCGTGCTTTGGTGGCTCTCGCAGCAGAAGGGCGGGTTCGGCGCGGCACTGGCCGTCTTCCCGCGCCATCTCCTCGCGGGCTGGGCGGCGCTGGCCGCCGCCGGCTTCTTCATGCTCCACGGCAACCTGTTGATCGCCGCCCTGTTTGGGATCGCCGGCCTGTGGAGCCTGGAAGGGCCGGAGGGGATCGGGCGGCGGTTCCGCGCCCTCGTCCCGAAACGGCAGGCGTCGGGGCGCAGCGTCCGCACCCGGCTCGTCGCAATCGTCGTTTACCCGGACGGCACCTTCGCCGGAGGGCGCGTGCGCTCCGGCCCGCTCGGCGGGGCGCGGCTCGACGCCCTCGATCTGACGACGCTGGTGCGGCTCCTCCGCCTCTGCAAGCTGGAGGACGCGGAGGGCGCGACGATCCTAGAGGCTTATCTCGACCGCCGGGCGCCCGGATGGCGTGTAGACGCTGAGCGTGATCGCGACGCGGGGCCGGGCGGACCGGCGAAGCCAGGGGCGATGTCTCAGGAGGAGGCGTACCAGATCCTGGGGCTTGAGCGCGGGGCGCCCGCTCAGGAGATCCGGACGGCCCACCGGACGCTGATGAAGCGCGCCCACCCCGACCAGGGGGGAAGCGCCGAGGGGGCGGCGCGGCTCAACGCGGCCCGGGATCGATTGCTGAACCGACATCGCTGAACTCCACGCGCGTTGCCAGGTTGCGTCACACGGCCCGGCCCCTTCACGGAGCCAGCGTTGCGTCGGAAATGATGCTGAACGAAATGTCTTGAAGGGCCGTTTCCGAGGGCCCATCAGCTACGCGTGGCGAAGCAACTGAAGCCGCTGCGCTTGAGCGCCACGCAGGCATCCTGCGCCGTCTCCTGCTCGGCGAAGCCCGAGAACCGGGCGCGGTAGAGCGTGGCGCCGCCATGCTCGACCTTTACCGTGTAGGGCGCCGCCTTCGAGAGGCTGCCGCCGACCTTGGCGCGGGCCTGGGCGAGCATGCTGCGTGCCTTGTCCTCGTCGTCCATCGCGCCGAGCTGGATCACCCAGGCGCTGGGCGTCACCTTGGGGCCGACGAGGGGCTTCGGCGGCTCGTCGCGCTCGTTCGAGCCGACGCGGGCGACGATCTTGCCGCTGTTCGGGAAGGCCGGCTGGGCGGCCTGCGCCGCATAGGCCTGGGCGGCCTTCGGCAGGGCCTGGAGGCGACCGCCGCCGGGCGTCGTCGTGCGGGACGGGGAGATGTCCAGCGGCTCGCCCGTGGAATTCGTGGTCTCGACGTCCTCGTCCTCGGCCGAGGCGATCTGGGTGCGGGTGCGCGACACGGCGTCGGCGACCACGGCCGGGCGGGCGCGTTCGGCGACCTCCACGACCGGCGGCGCGGTGCGGGCGCCGGCATAGGCCACCGGCAGGTTGGCACGCACGAGCTTGGCCATGATCTGGTCGCGGCTGGCGCCGGAGCGGCCGCCGAGCACGATGGCGACGATCTGGTGCCCGTCGGACTTCGCCGCCGTCATCAGGTTGAAGCCGGAATCGCGGGTGTACCCGGTCTTGATGCCGTCCACGCCCTCGACGTTGCCGAGCAGATGGTTGTGGTTGCCGATGACCCGGCCGCGGAAGGCAAAGGAGCGGGTCTGGAAGTAGCGGTAGTAGCGCGGGAAGCGGTCCTGGATCGCACGGGCGAGGATCGTCAGGTCGCGGGCGGTGGTGAGCTGGTCCGGGTCGGGCAGGCCGGAGGCGTTGGCGTAGTGCGTGCGGCTCATGCCGAGCGCATGGGCCTTCGCCGTCATCATCTCGGCGAAGCGCTCCTCCGAGCCGGCGATGTTCTCGCCGATGGCGCAGGCCACGTCGTTCGCGGACTTGGTGACGATCGCCTTGATCGCGTCCTCGACGGAGATCGTCTGGCCGGGGCGCAGGCCGAGCTTCGACGGCGCCTGGGCGGCCGCGTGGGGCGTCATGGTCAGTTCGGAATCGAGGGCGTACTTGCCACGCTCCATCTGCTCGAAAAGCATGTAGAGCGTCATCACCTTGGTGATCGAGGCCGGATGGCGCAGCGCGTCCTCGTTGACGGCATGGAGCGTCTTGCCGGTCTTGGCGTCGACGACCATCGCCGCGTAGGGCGGATTGTATCCGCCGCCCGTGGCGTGCTTGGCATGGGCGGCGTGCCGGTGGTGGCGGCCGCGCCGCGCGTCGGCGGGTGAGGTGAGCGACGTCAGGACCGCTACCGCGACCAGCGCGGCCGGAACCGCGCGGGCCGTCAGGCCGGGAACTACTACCATACGCATGCGCCCGAACGCCCTTGCCGTGCCGGTTCCGCACCGGCCCCCGCCCCTCTCAAGGACGCCCGTCGTGGTGGTACGTCCGCATCCCCAGAACCATGCGGCGGCGCGGTTACGGGCGGGTTAATCGGATTGACGGTGAACGCTTTTCTTGCAGGCCCCCGGGCCGCTTGCCGGTGACTTGACGGTGCCGTGGGCGGCGCACAAACTCGAATGCCGCCCGACGCACAGGAACGCCGCCGTGGCCGGCTCGCCGGAAGGAGGCGCACGATGCAGCAGCCCTTCGCCACCCCCTCGGTGGGCGCCACCGCCCTGCGGGGCACCGGGGCGGCGGTCCGCACGGCGCAGATCATCGGGCTGGAATGGCTCGATCTCGGCAAGCAGAGCTACGACGATTTGGTGGCCACGGCCGGGCGCCTGGCCGCCTGCCGCAACCCCGGCGAGGCGCTGACGCTGCAGGGAGACCTCGTCCAGCGCATGACCGGACGGGCGCTAGCCCGCTCGGTGGTGCTGAGCGACCAGGTCACCGCCTTGTTCGGCCATCTCCTGCGCCCGGCGGGGCCACGGCGCCTCCCGTGACACCGACGCCGCCAGCGGACGTGTTTCGCCGCACCCCAAGGGCCTGCGCACCGGTACGGACGACCCTATCTGCGGACACGAGCGCGCAGGCGTCTGGCGAAGTCGGCTCACGGTCTGTAGATTGGATGTCACGCGACGAAGGTTCGGTCGGACAGCGCCGATTCCACCGATCGCCGGAGAGCTTCGGGGGACGGTCTGGCCTGCCGCAAGGGATCGGTTCGACGGATATGACACGGGTCCCGATGATGGGAACGGAGCAAGTGCGGACGGCGTTCGCGATCACGGCCACGGGTTCACGGGAGCCGGGGGGCGATGACCGCTCGAACACCGCCATCATCACCCGCACCAAGCCGCGCACGAAGCGGCCAAGCCTTTACCGCGTCCTTCTCCTCAACGACGACTACACCCCGATGGAATTCGTGGTGCTCGTCGTGGAGCGGTTCTTCAACAAGAACCACGAAGACGCGTACCGGATCATGATGCATGTTCACCAGAACGGCGTCGGTGAGTGCGGGGTGTTCACCTACGAGGTCGCGGAGACCAAGGTGACGCAGGTCATGGACTTTGCCCGCAAGCACCAACATCCTCTCCAGTGCGTTATGGAAAAGAAATAGGCGCCGCTCGCGGTAGGCACGAAGGACAGAGGCCCGCTTTGCCAAGCTTCTCACGCAGCCTAGAACAAGCCCTTCACCGGGCGCTCGCCCTGGCCGGCGAACGCCGCCACGAATACGCGACGCTCGAACATCTGCTTCTCGCCCTGGTGGACGACCAGGACGCAGCCGCCGTGATGCGGGCCTGCAACGTCGAGATCGACACGCTGCGGCGCAGCCTCGTCGAATACGTCGACACCGAACTCTCGAACCTGACCGGCGACGGACGCCAGGACGCCAAGCCCACGGCCGGCTTCCAGCGGGTGATCCAGCGGGCGGTGATCCACGTCCAATCGTCGGGACGCGAGGAAGTGACCGGCGCGAACGTGCTCGTGGCGATCTTCGCCGAGCGCGAGAGCCACGCCGCCTACTTCCTGCAGGAGCAGGACATGACCCGTTACGACGCGGTCAACTACATCAGCCACGGCATCGCCAAGCGCCCCGGCGCCAGCGACTCGAAGCCGGTGCGCGGGGCGGAGGACGAAGGTCCGGCCGAGCGTCCGAGCGACGAGGGCGAGCCGCGCGGCACCAAGAAGAAGGGCGACGCGCTGGACGCCTACTGCGTCAACCTCAACAAGAAGGCCCGCGACGGCAAGATCGACCCGCTGATCGGCCGCCACGCCGAGGTGGAGCGGACGATCCAGGTTCTCTGCCGCCGCCAGAAGAACAACCCGCTGCTGGTGGGCGACCCCGGCGTCGGCAAGACCGCCATCGCGGAAGGCCTCGCTCGCAAGATCATCCAGCACGAGGTGCCGGAGGTTCTGGCCGAGGCGACGGTGTTCTCCCTCGATATGGGCACGCTGCTCGCCGGCACCCGCTACCGGGGCGACTTCGAGGAGCGCCTTAAGCAGGTGATGAAGGAGATCGAGGCGCACCCGAACGCCATCATGTTCATCGACGAGATCCACACGGTGATCGGCGCCGGTGCGACCTCCGGCGGCGCGATGGATGCCTCGAACCTGCTGAAGCCGGCCCTGGCCTCGGGGACGCTGCGCTGCATCGGCTCGACCACCTACAAGGAGTACCGCCAGTACTTCGAGAAGGACCGCGCCCTGGTGCGCCGCTTCCAGAAGATCGACGTCAACGAGCCGTCGATCCCGGACGCGATCGAGATCGTGAAGGGTCTGCGCCCGTATTTCGAGGAGTTCCACAAGCTCAAGTACACGAGCGACGCCGTAAAGGCGGCGGTGGAGCTGTCGGCCCGCTACATCAACGACCGCAAGCTGCCGGACAAGGCGATCGACGTGATCGACGAGACCGGTGCCTCGCAGATGCTGGTGCCGGAGGCCCGCCGCAAGCGGACCATCGGCGTCAAGGAGATCGAGGCGACCATCGCCACGATGGCCCGCATCCCGCCGAAGACCGTCTCCAAGGACGACGCGGTGGTTCTCCAGAACCTGACCGAGAGCCTGAAGCGGGTCGTCTACGGCCAGACCGGTGCGATCGACGCGCTGACCTCGGCGATCAAGCTCGCCCGTGCCGGCCTGCGCGATCCGGACAAGCCCATCGGCTCGTACCTGTTCGCGGGTCCAACCGGCGTCGGCAAGACCGAGGCGGCCAAGCAATTGGCGGCGTCTCTCGGCGTCGAGATGCTGCGCTTCGACATGTCGGAATACATGGAGCGGCACACCGTCTCGCGGCTGATCGGTGCGCCTCCCGGCTATGTCGGCTTCGATCAGGGCGGCCTGCTCACCGATGGCATCGACCAGCATCCGCATTGCGTGCTGCTGCTCGATGAGATCGAGAAGGCCCACCCGGACCTGTTCAACATCCTGTTGCAGGTGATGGACCACGGCAAGCTGACCGACCACAACGGCAAGCAGGTCGATTTCCGCAACGTCATCATCATCATGACGTCGAACGCGGGCGCCTCGGATCTCGCGAAGTCGGCCTATGGCTTTACGCAGAGCAAGCGCACGGGTGACGACGTGGAGGCGATCAACCGCCTGTTCGCGCCGGAATTCCGCAACCGTCTCGATGCGATCATCTCGTTCGGCCACCTGCCGAAGGAGGTCGTGGCCAAGGTGGTGGACAAGTTCGTGCTTCAGCTCGAAGCCCAGCTCGCCGACCGCAACGTCACCATCGAGCTGTCGGACGAGGCTCGCGACTGGCTCGTGGAGCATGGCTACGACGACGCGATGGGCGCCCGGCCCATGGCCCGCCTGATCCAGTCCACGATCAAGACGCCGCTCGCCGACGAGGTGCTGTTCGGCCGGCTGAAGGATGGCGGCGCCGTGAAGGTCGTCGTCCGCAAGCCGGAGGACGAGGAGGCCAAGGCCGGCGAGAAGGACTCGCTGACCTTCGAGTTCCCGGCGGGTCCGGCCATGCCGAAGCCCGAGAAGGACGTCGCCAACGCGGCCAAGCGCAAGCGCGCCAAGCCCCGGTCGGTGACGCGGAAGAAGTCGCCCAAGGACAACAAGGGCGGCGGCGGCGGTTCGGGTGGCGGCGTGAAGACCGTGCCCAAAGTGCCGCTCGTTCGGGCGTGATGATCGGCCGACCAGGGCACGGGCTTCCGGTCGGCGATCACCCGGTCTATGACCCCCGCGACGCGCATGCGCCGCGGGGAGGAGGCGCCCGATGACTGATGACCTGCGGGAAGGCCCCCTCTCGACGGTGCCGCATACTGCTCCTGCCCAGAAGCAAAAGCCTTCCGGCCGGGAATTACGTCGCCAGCGCCGCCGTCGTCGGCGCCGGGGCGAAGAGATGCTGGCCTGGGTGCTGGTGCCGCTGATCTGCTTCGGACTCTACTGGAGCGTCACGGCCGGGTTCGAGTTCATGGGAACCTCGCCGGGCCAGGTCTGGGACCAGCTGATGCAGGTCAAGGCGATGATGGAAAAGCGGCGCACCTGACGCGGTTCGGCCCGCGCCGCCCGAGGCCGGAGCCGACACCATGATCACGCGCCGCGCCACCCTCGGCTTGCTCGCCGCCCTGCCCGCGACCGTGCGGGCGGCTTCCGGCCCGGTCGCCATCGTCGGCGCGGGCGCGGCGGGCCTTGCGGCCGCCGAAGCGCTGCGGCAGGCAGGACGCGCCTTCATCCTCCTTGAAGCCCGCGACCGGATCGGTGGGCGCGCCCATACCGACCATACGCTCGGCGCCGAAGCGCGGTTCGACGCGGGCGCGCAATACATCCACTGGGCCGAACGGAACCCCTGGGCGGCCATCGCCCGGCAGGAGGGCGCGCGGTTCAACGATGAGGACGGCTGGGCGCGCACCCTGTTCATCGACGGGCGGCCCGCGACCGAGGCGGAGCGCGCCCGCCGCCGCGCCGGCTTCGCGGGGCTCGATGCCATCCTCGCCCCCAAGGGCGCGGACATGTCCCTCGCCGACGAGGCGAAGCTCGCCGGCCCCGACGCCGAGGCGGCGACCTCCGGCTTGAGCCGCCTGTCCCTCGGGGAGGATCCGGGGCGCGTGTCGGCTGCCGATTATGACCGTCTGTGGTCGGGCACTGACCTGTGGGTCGATGGCTACGGCGATCTCGTCGCGACCCATTTCGCCCATCTGCCGGTGCGCTTGAACTGCGCGGTCCTCGGTATCGATTGGTCGGGGGCGGGCGTGCGCCTGCGGACGGCATCGGGCACCCTCGATGCGGCGGCGGCCCTCGTCACGGTGCCGGTCGGCGTGCTGAAGGATGGCGGGATCGCCTTCACCCCCGCCCTGCCCCCGCCGACGCAAGCAGCCCTCGATGGCCTCTCGATGGGCGCTTACTCGAAGGTCGCCCTGCGCCTCGATCCCAAGCGGATCGATCCGAAGGCCGTCGGCGATGCGGTGAGCGTCGCCCGCGACGGGCCGACGATCTACTTCGAGATGGGGCCGTTCGGGCGGCCCGTGGCCGTGGCCAATCTCGGCGGCGACCTGTCCCGCGACCTCTGCCGCGCGGGCGAGACGGCCGCCGTGGCGCTCGCCACCGAACGCCTTGCGGCGATCCTCGGGAGCAATGCATCGGGGGCGGTGACGGGCGGCCGGCTCGCGGGATGGTGGACCGACCCCTACGCGCGCGGCTCCTACTCCATCGCGGCACCAGACCATGCCGGCGCCCGCGATGCCTTGCACGCGCCCGTCGCCGAGCGCGTCTACTTCGCGGGCGAAGCCTTGGCCGGGGGCGGCTCCATGACGGTCGGCGGCGCGACCCTCGATGGCGAGCGCGTCGCCCGCGACATCCTCAAGCGGCTCCCGGCCTGAGCTTCAGTCCCGCCGCAGGACGTGGACGCTGAACAAAGCCTCGGGATCGGTCCAGACCGTCACCGACTGCCAGCCGGCACGGGCGGCGAGGTCCTTGAAGCTGTCGAGCGTGTACTTGTAACTGTTCTCGGTGTGGATCGTCTCGCCCGCGCGGAAGGCGAAGGTCTCGCCGCCGATCCGCACGTTCTGGTCCTTGCGGGATTCGAGATGCATCTCGATCCGCGAGGCGTTCGGGTTGAACACGGCCTTGTGGCGGAACGCATCGAGGTCGAAATCGCCGCCGAGCTCGTGGTTGATCCGCTTCAACAGGTTCATGTTGAACGCGGCGGTCACGCCGGCGGCGTCGTCATAGGCGGCTTCCAGACGGGCCGTATCCTTCACGAGATCGACGCCGAGGATCAGCAGCGCGTCCGGCCCGAGGATCGCGCCGAAGCTGTCAAGCAGGGCACGGGCCTCCTCCGGCTCGAAATTCCCGACCGTCGAGCCGGGGAAGAAGCCGGCGCGGGGCGCCATGCCGGTCGTCTCCGGCAGGGCGAACGGCTTGGTGAAGTCGGCCACGACGGGTTCGACCGTCAGGTCGGGAAAATCCTTTTGCAGCGTCGTCGCCTGCTCGGCCAGGAACTCGCCGGAGACATCCACTGGCACGTAGGCTGCGAGGTCGGGCAGGTGGTTCAGGAGCCGCCGGAGCTTCGCGGTCGAGCCGCTACCGAACTCCACGAGCGCGGCCTGCTTCGGCAGGTAGGCGGCGATCTCGTCGCCACGGGCGTCGAGGATGCCGACTTCGGTGCGGGTCGGGTAATATTCAGGCAGGGCGGTAATCTGCTCGAACAGCTCCGAGCCGGCGGCGTCGTAGAAGTATTTGGGCGAGAGCGTCTTCTGCGGCGTCGACAGGCCGGCGTGGACGTCGGCCAGGAAGACGGAGTCGGCCGCGACGGACTCGGGGAAGGTCGGATGGACGGTCACGGCGAACTCCGGGGCACGAACGGGAGGGTCGGGCGCCGCCGCGAGGGGCGGCGCGCCGTTCAGGACAGCGGCTCGGCCAGACGCAGGCCGGTGAACTGCCAACGCTGGTGGGGGTAGAAGAAGTTGCGATAGGTGGGCCGCGCGTGCCCCTGCGGTGTCGCAACCGACGAGCCGCGCAGCACGAACTGGTTCGACATGAACTTGCCGTTGTACTCACCGAGCGCGCCCGGCAGCGGCCGGTAGCCGGGATAGGCAAGGTAGGCGCTGCGGGTCCATTGCCAGACGAGACCGTAGGCGTCGGGCAGGTCGCCGTTGCGGGCGGCCACCTCCCATTCGAACTCGGTCGGCAGGACCCTGCCCGCCCAGCGGGCGTAGGCGTCCGCCTCGTAGTAGCTCACATGGGTGACGGGGGCGTCGGGATCGACCGCCTTCGGCCCGGCGAGGCTGGCCTGGACCCAGCCGCCCTCGTGCCGACGCCAGTAGCCGGGGGCTTCCCAGCCCTGGGCTTGGCCGGCGTACCACCCGTCCGACAACCAGAGGTCCTGGCGGGCATAGCCGCCGTCTTCCATGAAGGCGAGCCAGTCGCGGTTGCTCACCAAGGCCCTGTCGATCCGCATGGGTAGGATCAGGCTCTCGTGCCGGGGCGATTCGTTGTCGTAGGAGAAGCCCTCGCCCTCGTGGCCGATGGCGGTGATGCCGTGCTCCAGGGTCACGGCGCCGGCCTCCGACGCAGCGTCGGGGAAGCGCCACGACGGATCGTAGACCGGATCGAGGGGGTTCTGCGCGAAGGCATGGAGGATGTCGGTCCAGAGCAGTTCCTGATGCTGCTGCTCGTGGAACAGGCCGATCTCCAAAATCGGCAGGATGTCGGCGAGGGCCTTCTCCATCGCCTGGCCGAGCAAGGCCTCGACGGCGCGGTCCACATGCGCCCGGTAGCCCGCGACCTCGTCGCAGGTCGGGCGGGTGATGAGCCCGCGCTGGGTGCGCGGCTGGCGCGGGCCGGCGGCCACGTAATATGAGTTGAACAGGTAATGCAGGCGCGGATCGTGGATCGCGTAGCCCGGCAGATGCTCGGCGAGCAGGAACTGCTCGAAGAACCACGTCACATGCGCCCGGTGCCACTTGGTCGGGCTGGCATCCTCCATGGACTGGATCTGCTGGTCTTCCGGCGAGAGCGGCGCGGCCCGCCGCTCCGTCTCCGCTCGCACCGTCCGGTAGGCGTCGATCCAGGCTTGCCGGTCGATGGGCCGGGCGCCGACAGTCGGCGGCGTGAAGGCCGGGCGGGGGGCGCCTTGCCGGTCGTCCCTGGGCAGTGCGGCGGTGGCAGCCATGCAGATCCTTCCCTCTCGGTGACGTTCCGAAGGAGAGTTTTCCCGCCCGGAGGCGTGCCGGGGCACATAGTCCCGCAATCTGACGGTGCAACGGTAGCGCGGCGATTGTGTTCAGCTTGACGATGGCAACCGGTGGATTGACGGGATGGCGGGCCTTTCTCTCGCCGTTTTGAGACGGCTTTAACCACCGAACCGGATGGTCGGTATCCGTTCAGAGGGGAGCAGTGAGCCTTGCGATGTGGATCGACCTGATGGCCGGTGCCGGATTGTCCCTCGCCCCGGTCGGCGTAGCGCCGGAGCCGACGATCCTCGTGTTCGATTCCGGGCTCGGCGGGCTCACCGTGCTCGATGCCGTGCGGCGGGCACGCCCCGATGCGCGCTACGTCTACGCCGCCGACGACGCGGCCTTCCCTTACGGACGCCTGTCGGAAGCCGACCTCGTCGCGCGGGTCCTCGACGTGATGGGCCAACTCATCGCGGCGCATCGGCCCGACCTCGTGGTCATCGCCTGCAACACCGCCTCGACGCTGGTCCTGCCCGCTTTGCGGCAGCGCTTCACGACGCCCTTCGTCGGCGTGGTGCCGCCGATCAAGCCGGCGGCGGCGACGACCCGCAGCGGCCTCATCACCCTGCTGGCGACGCCCGGCACGGTGGCGCGCTCCTACACCCGCGACCTCATCGCGACCTACGCGTCCGCCTGCGCCGTGACCCTGGTGGGCTCGCGCAACCTCGCGGCCTTCGCCGAGGCCGAGATGGCGGGCACGCCCGTCGATGATGCGACGTTGCTCGCCGAAATCGCGCCCTGCTTCGTGAGCGCCGAGGATGGGCGGCGGACGGATGTCGTCTGCCTCGCCTGCACCCATTATCCGCTGCTGCTGCCGCGCCTGCGCGCCCTCGCCCCCTGGCCGGTGACGTGGATCGACCCCGCCCCGGCCATCGCCCGGCGGGTGGTGCAACTGCTCGGGCAGGGCTCCCGCGCCGAGACGCACGGCGTGCTCGCGGCCTTCACCGCCGGCACCAGCCTGACCGCGCCGCTGCGCGACAGCCTCACGCTCCGCGGCGTCAATGAAGTGACAGTGGAATCCATTCCGCTGCGTATGCAGTAAGGCCTTGAGGCCTATTAAATCTTAACGGTGTTTTAGGAAGGCCACGGTCACGCTCCCATCGGTGGGGAGGGGCGTGGCATGCTCGAACATCGCGGCGGATTGGCCGGTCAGGACCGGGCGCCGGGAGCCGCCGAGCGCTTCCTGTCAAAGGCCGTGGCGCATCGCGAGGCGGGCCGTCTCGACAAGGCGCGCCGCAATATCGGCCGCGTCCTCGACATGGCCCCCGACCATGCGAACGCCCGCTACGAACTCGGCCTGCTCGTCAGCCGCACCGAGGGTGCCTCCGCCGCGATCCCGCATTTCGCCGCCGCCCTGAAGGGCGCGCAGACCAACACCGCCTGCTGGCTCGCCCTGATCGGCGCCCTCCTCGAAGCCCAGCGGCTGCCGGAGGCCAGGGCCATCGCCGAGCGGTTCCGCGCGGCGGGCCTCGCGTCCGTGTCGCCGAAGGCCGTGGCCGTGCTCGTCGATCGGGCCGTCGCCCTCGGCCGGAGCTGCTACGATCAGCAGGACTTCGTGCGGGCCGAAGCCTATCTCGACCTCGCCATCGCCCTCGACGACACGCACCCGGACGCGACCTTCCTGGCCGGCGCCGTCGCCGCCCGGACGAACCGGCTGCAGATGGCGTACGATCTCATCAGCATCGCCATCTACCGCACCCCCGACCGCGCCCTGTACTTCGCCGGCCTCGGCTCCCTGATGATGCTGATGGAGGACGAGGGCGGCACCCGTTCCGCCCTGGAGAAGGCCCTCGAACTCGATCCGAACCTCGCCATCGCGCATTCGAACCTCGCCGGGTTCCTGCACAAGCGCTCCAGCTACGCCGAGGCGATGCACCACGCCGACCGCGCCGTGGCGATCGACGCCACTTGTTCCGGGGCGCATGTGAACCGCGGGCTCATCCTGAAGAGCCTCGGGCGGCTGCACGATTCCATCGCGGCCATGGATACGGCGATCGCCCTCGCCCCGCGCGACATCGATGCCCATTCGAACCGGCTCTTCACCAAGCTCTATGCGGGCGACATCCCGGCCACGGAATATGCTGCCGACGCGCGGGCCTTCGGCAAGCTCTTCGCGGACCCCTTGCTGCGCAAGCGCCCCTTCACCCATGACCGCGACCCGAACCGGCGGCTGAAGGTGGGCTTCGTCTCGGGCGACCTCTGCGCCCACGCGGTGGCCCGCTTCCTCGAACCCTTCCTCGAATGCTTCGACCGCGAGGCGTTCGAGACGTACGCCTACATGACCCGTGCGGCCGAGGACGGGCTGTCGCTGCGGATGAAGCCGCTGTTCGACCAGTGGCTCAACATCTCCGGCATCCCCGACGACGCGGCCGCCGACCGGATCGAGGCCGACCGGATCGACATCCTCGTGGACCTCTCCGGCCACAGCGCCGGACACCGCCTGCAGGTCTTCGCCCGCAAGCCCGCCCCGGTTCAGGTGACGTGGATGGGCCATCCCGCCACGACCGGACTCTCGGCCATCGATTACCGCCTCACCGACGATGTGCAGGACGGCGAGGGCTGCGATGCCCTCCACACCGAGGCCCTGTGGCGCCTGCCCCGCGTATCGGCCACCTACCGCCTCGCCGACGACACGCCGCCCGTGCGCAAGCGGCCCCCTTGCGCGGAGAACGGCTTCGTCACGTTCGGCGTGATGAACCGCTTCGAGAAGGTGAGCGATGCCGCGCTCCAGACCTGGGGGCGCATCCTCGCCGCGATCCCCGATGCGCGGCTGTTCATGGTGGTGGGCGACGTCAACACGCCGGAAGTCCGCCAGCAGGTGGACGAGCGGCTGGGCCGCGCCGGGATCGACCTCGACCGGGTGATCCTGCAACCGCGCGTGACGAGCGGCTATTTCGAGCTCTACCACCAGATCGACATCGCCCTCGATCCGTTCCCCTATAACGGCGGCACGACGAGCTGTGACACGCTCAGCATGGGCGTGCCCTTCGTGACCCTGTGCGGCGCCACCGCCCCCGAACGGGCCGGCGCCGTGGTGCTCGGCTCGGTGGAACTCGATGAGCTCGTGGCGACCTCGCAGGACGCGTATGTCGCGACGGCCGTCACCCTCGCCACCGACCGGGAGCGCCTAGCCCGCACCCGCGAGGGCCTGCGCGAGCGTTTCTTCGCCGGCCCGATGACGGACCACGCCCGCCTCGCCGGCGAGGTCGGGAAGGCGTTCCGGGCCATGTGGACCCGTTGGGCGACAGGTGAGCCATGCGCGCGCGGCTGAAGTCTCCGACCGAGGGCGGCGTCAGCCGCAAGCGAAAGGCGGAGGGGGCCGGCGGCCCCTCCCCACTCCTCGACGACGCCCTGGCGGAACGCCTCGCCGCCGCCGCCCGCGATCCCGCGCTGCTGCGCGCGGAGCCCGCGCCCCAGGCGGCCGGGCCGATCTACGTCACCAAGCCCTTCCTCCCGCCCTACGCCGAATTCGAGCCGATGCTGCGGGCGATCTGGGACCGCAAGGTCCTGACCAACGGCGGCCCGTACCACCACGAGTTCGAGGCGCGACTCGCCGAACATCTCGGCGTGGCGCATGTCGCGCTGTTCAACAACGCGACGACCGCCCTCATCATGGCCCTGCGCGCGCTGGGCCTGTCGTCGGGCGAGGTCATCACCACCCCCTACTCCTTCGTGGCGACCTCCCACGCGCTGATGTGGACCGGGCTGAGACCCGTCTTCGCCGACATCGACCCCGTGACCCTGAACCTCGACCCGAAGGCGGTCGAAGCGGCGGTGACGCCCCGAACCCGCGCGATCCTGCCGGTCCATTGCTACGGCCACCCTTGCGACGTCGACGGTCTCGCGGCGGTCGCCGAGCGGCATGGGCTGAAGGTCGTCTACGACGCCGCCCATGCCTTCGGGGTGCGCGATGCCGGCGGCTCGGTGCTGCGGCACGGCGACCTCTCCGTGCTGAGCTTCCACGCCACCAAGGTGTTCAACACCTTCGAGGGCGGCGCCATCGTCTGCCCCGACGCGGCGCGCAAGGAGCAGATCGATAAGCTCAAGAACTTCGGCCACGACGGCGAGACCAGCGTGATCGAGGTCGGCCTCAACGGCAAGATGAGCGAGTTCAACGCCGCCCTCGGCCTGCTGCAATTGCACTACATCGATTCCGTCATCGACCGGCGCGGAGCCATCGATGCGGCCTACCGGGCCGGGCTCGCCGGCATTCCCGGCATCGCCTGCCTCAATTGCGCGGGCGAGGTGCGGGCCAACTACTCGTATTTCCCGATCCTCGTCGGGCCGGATTACCCCATCGCCCGCGATGC
This sequence comes from Methylobacterium sp. J-067, assembly GCF_022829465.1. Lineage (GTDB taxonomy): Bacteria > Pseudomonadota > Alphaproteobacteria > Rhizobiales > Beijerinckiaceae > Methylobacterium > Methylobacterium litchii. The sequence continues at coordinate 70,955 of NZ_JAKSXZ010000097.1, read as the reverse complement.
CCTGTGGGAGATCCTGAAGCGGGAGGGCATCCACACCCGCCGCTACTTCCACCCGCTGATCTCGGACCATCCGATGTATGCCGGCCTGCCGAGCGCCGGCCGCGCCGGGCTGCCCATCGCGGCACGGGCCGCCGACCGCATCCTCTGCCTGCCGATCTACCCCGACCTCGAACCGGAGGTGGTCGCCAGGACCGTCGCCCGCATCGCCGACCCCTTGCGGACCTGAGCCGCCATGCGCGTCGCGATCATGCAGCCGTATCTGTTCCCGTATATCGGCTACTTCCAATTGATCGCGTCCGTGGATCGCTTCGTGATCTACGATGCGGTGAAGTACACGAAGAAGGGCTGGATCAACCGCAACCGCTTCCTGCGGGACGGCGAGGCCGTCACCTTCACCCTGCCGCTGGCCAGGGGCGCGGACGAACTCGACATCGCCGAGCGGCAGGTCGCGGGCGATTTCGCCCCGGACAAGCTCTGCGCGCAGATCGCGGGCGCCTACCGCCGTGCGCCCTTCTTCGCCGAGACGATGCCCCTGGTGGAGGCGGTGCTGCGGCACCGCGCGGAGAACCTGTTCCTCCACCTCCGCGAGGGCCTGACGCGCACCTGCGCGCATCTCGGCATCGCCACGCCGATCCTCACCGCCTCCGAAATCGAGGGCCGCACGGACCTGCGCAAGCAGGATCGCGTTCTCGGCCTGTGCGAGCGCCTGGGGGCCACGACATACGTGAACCCCATCGGCGGCACCGCGCTCTACGATCCGCAGGAATTCGAAGCGCGCGGCATCACCCTGCGCTTCCTGAAGGCGAGGCCCCTCGCCTATCTGCAATTCGGCGCGGAATTCGTGCCGTGGCTGTCGATCATCGACGTTCTCATGTTCAATGGGCGCGACGGCACGCGCGCGATGCTCGGCGAATGCGATCTTCTCGCCCGCCACGAGGCCGCCCCCGCCGGCCTGCCCGAGGCCGCGTGAGCGGGCCCGCGCCGCGCATCACCCGCAACCGCTCGGATGCGGAGGAGATCGCCCAACATCTCGCCGCCTGCTCCGCGAGCTTCGTCCCGCCGCTCGAAACCCGCGTCGGCATCGCGGACTATTCCGAAAAGCTCGCCCGGCGCGCCGAGCGGTTCGAGGCCTGGGAGGCGGATCGCCTCGTCGGGTTGGTGGCGATCTACTGCCCGGAGAATGGCGGCGACGCCTTCGTGAGCAACGTCAGCACCGTGCCGGATCGCGCCCGCCGGGGGATCGCGCAATCGCTCCTCGCCGAAGCCCTCGCCCATGCGCGGCAGCGCGCGCGGACGATGAGCCTTCAGGTGAATCGCCGCGCCCCGGCGCTCGCCCTCTATCGCCGCCTCGGCTTCGAGGCGGTGAGCGAGGACGGCGACACGCTCACCCTGCGCCTGCCCTTCGTCGAACGCAGCGAGGTGGCGCCTAGGCCATCGGCCTCGTCTGAACGCCCCAATCCTTCGTGAAGCGGAGGTTGTCCCGCGACAGATCCGCGATGGACGAGCAGCCCATCAGGCGCATGTCGCGCTCGATCTCGGCGTGCATCAGGCCGAGCGCCTTCTCGACGCCCGGCCGTCCCGCGGCAGCCAGCGGGAACAGGTAGTAGCGGCCGAGGCCGACCGCCTTCGCCCCGAGGGAGAGCGCCTTCAGCACATGCGTCCCGCGCTGGACGCCGCCATCCATGATGACGTCGATGCGGTCGCCGACCGCGTCCACGATCTCGGCGAGCTGGTCGAAGCCCGTGGTGGAGCCGTCGAGCTGGCGGCCGCCGTGGTTCGAGAGCACGATGCCGGTGCAGCCGATCTCGACCGCGCGCTTGGCGTCCTCCACCGACATGATGCCCTTGAGGCAGAACTGGCCGCCCCATTCCCGCACCATGAGGGCGACGTCGTCCCAGGTCATGCTGGGGTCGAGCATTTCGGTGAAGTAGCGGCTGATCGAGAGCGAGCCGCCGCCCATGTCGACGTGGTTGTCGAGTTGCGGAAGCTTGAAGCTCTCATGGGTGGCGTAGTTGATCGCCCAGGCGGGCCGGATCGCGAATTGCAGCATCCCGCCGAGCGTCAGGCGGAAGGGAATTGAGAAGCCGGTGCGCTTGTCGCGCTCGCGGTTGCCGCCGGTGATGCTGTCCACGGTGAGCATCATCACCTGGATGCCGGCCTGCTTGGCGCGGGCCATCATCTCGCGGTTCAGGCCGCGATCCTTGTGGAAGTAGAACTGGTAGACCTGCGGCCCGCCGCTGATCCGTCGCGCCTCCTCCAGGCTCACCGTGCCCAGCGACGAGACGCCGAACATCGTGCCGTACTTGCCGGCCGCCGCCGCGACGGCGCGCTCGCCATCGTGGTGGAACAGGCGCTGCAGCGCGGTCGGCGAGCAATAGACCGGCATGGCGAGCTTCTGGCCCATCACCGTCACCGACATGTCCACGTCGCCGACGCCGCGCAGGACGTTGGGCACGAGGCTGCAATTGTCGAAGGACGAGGTGTTGCGCCGGTACGTGACCTCGTCGTCGGCTGCGCCGTCGATGTAGTCGAAGATCGGCCGGGGCAGGCGGCTCTTCGCCATGCGGCGGAAGTCGTGGAACGAGTGGCACTGAGAAAGGCGCATCATCAAACTCCGCAGGCGCTCGCGATCCCCGCGACGGGGACAGGGGACGCCATGGGCGCCCCCTGTCCGGTTCGGCTCAGTGGACCACCGCCGGGGTGACGACCGTGGGCGGAACCAGGGCGGTGAAGGGCGGCACGTAGGCCTGGAGCATCACCAGCAGTCCGACGAGGCACGCCAGCGCGATCGAATGGAAGAACACGTAGCGCAGGATCTTCGATTCACCGCCGTACCATTGGGTCGCGGTGGAGGCCACGACGATGGACTGCGCGTCGATCATCTTGCCCATCACGCCGCCCGAGGAGTTCGAGGCCGCCATGAGGATCGGCGACAGGCCGAGCTGTTCCGCCGTGATCTTCTGCAGGCCGCCGAACAGGACGTTCGAGGCCGTGTCCGATCCCGTCAGCGCCACACCGAGCCAGCCGAGCATCGCCCCGAAGAACGGGTAGATCCAGCCCGTCTGGGCGAAGGCGAGGCCGAGGGTGGCGTCGGTGCCCGAGTAGCGGGTGACGTAGCCCAGCGCGAGCATCGCCGAGATGGTGATGAGCGAGTACCGGACGATGTAGGCCGTCCGCCCGTATTCCTTCACGAGCTTGAACGGGTTGAAGCCTAGGATCAGCCCGCCGACGATGGACGAGAACAGGATGCCCGTGCCCGTCGCCGAGAGGATGTTGAAGGTATAGACCGCCGCCTCGCTGTGCGCCTTGGCGACGACCGGCGGCACCTTGAAGACGAGGTTGTGCAGGTACGGCACCGGCAGCTTGTAGATGAAGAGCGAGTCGAGCCAGGCGCGGAACTGCGGCGTGCCCCAGGCGAAGACGAAGACCGAGAGGATCAGCCAGGGCAGCCACGCGCGGAACACGGCGCCCGCGCTGTGCGTCCGGGCAGGGGCGACGGGCGCGGTGGCCGCGGTTGCGCCGGCGGGGGTCGCGGTGTCCGTCGAGGTCCAGATCCGGGCGGGCTTCCACACCCGCAGGAAGCTTGCGAGCGCCGCCATGGAGCAGATCGCGGCGATGACGTCCACGAGCCACGGGCCGTGGAAGTTCGACACGAGATATTGCGGGACGGCGAAGGAGACGCCCGCGACGAGCAGCGCCGGCCAGACTTCCCACATGCCCTTGCGGCCGGCGAAGGCCCAGATCAGCCAGAACGGCACGATTACCGAGAAGAACGGCAATTGCCGCCCGATCATGGCCGAGAGTTCGAGGAGATCGAGCCCGGTGACGGCCGAGAGGGCGATGACCGGTGCGCCCAGCGCTCCGTAGGCGACCGGCGCGGTGTTGGCGATGAGCGAAAGGCCGGCGGCGGCGAGCGGCGTGAAGCCCAGGCCCATCAGCATCGCGGCGGTGACGGCGACCGGCGTGCCGAAGCCCGCCGCGCCCTCGAAGAAGGCGCCGAACGAGAAGGCGATGAAGAGGAGTTGCAGGCGGCGATCCGGCGTGATGCCCGCGATGGAATCGCGCAGGATGTCGAACTGCCCCGTCTGCTCGGTGAGCCGATAGAGAAAGATGACGTTGAGGATGATCCAGCCGATGGGCAGCAGGCCGAAGGCCGCGCCGTAGGCGGCGGTGGCGCCGGCCATCTGCGCCGGCATCCCGAAACCGATGATCGCCACGAGGAGGGCGGTGACGAGACCGAGCAGCGCCGCCGTATGCGCCTTCATGTGCAGGAGGCCGATGCCGCCGAGCAGGACGATGATCGGCAGGGCCGCGAGCGCCGTCGATCCGAACGTGTTCGCCAACGGATCGTAGACTTGGTTCCAGGTCACGCCTTGTCCTCCCCTTTTTGCATCGTCGCGATGCGGCCCCGGTCGTCATTCCCGCAGGTGGCGTGTATGCGGCTAACCTTAGCTGGACCGATGGCGGCGGCTTGGTAAAATGAATTGACCAAGCTCGTCAATTGGAAATAGCATTTGCCCAAAGCGATTCATCCGGCGATGTCCGTGGGGTCCGAAGGCTGGGGTGGGGCATGGAGCAGGATCCCATCAAGGGCGAGAGCGTGGCCGAAAGCACGGCCCGCCACCTGAAGGACCTCATCGCCGAGGGGACGCTGAGCCCCGGCGATCTGCTGCTTCCCGAGCGCGACCTCGCCCTGCAACTCCACGTCTCGCGGCCGACCCTGCGGCAGGGAATCAAGATGCTGGAGAAGGACGGGCTCATCGTCTCGACCCCCGCCGGCCGCTCGGTGGCGCCGCTCGGCCGCGAGATCACCGACCCGCTGATCGCGCTGATCGCCTCCCACGCGGAGGTCGTGGACGATTACCTGGAGTTCCGGGCAACAACGGAGCGGATGGCCGCCCGACTCGCCGCCGCACGGGCGAGCGCGGTGGACCGGGACCGCCTCGCGACATGCATGGAGCGCATCGACCGCGCGCACGAGCAGGGGAACGACCGGGAGGAGGCCGAGGCCGATGTCGCCCTGCACATCGCGGTCTACGAGGCGAGCCACAACCTCGTCGTGCTGCACACGATGCGCGCCCTGTCCGGTATGCTGCGCCAGGGCGTGATCGAGAATCGCGAGACGCTGTTCGCCCGCCCGGAGACGCGCGACCGGCTCTATGCCCAGCACCGGGAGATCACCGCCTGCGTGCTGGCCGGCGATGTCGAGAAGGCAGGCGAGGCCGCCGAGGCGCATATCCACTACACCCACAGCGCGCTCAACGAGATCAAGGCGGCGGAAGCACGACTTCAGGTTTCCCTGCGTCGTCTGAACCACGGCGGACTCACCGCAAAGCACAAAAACGAGAAATAACCTTCGCTGCGTTGCACTCGGTGACAGGGCGTAGGCAAATCGCGCGAATAACACAGACAAGAGCTTGCTTTCCCCGGGCACCTCCTTTGTACTGGCCCGACAGAGCCGCCGTCAGAGCGGCCTTGCACGGGAGGAAGCATGGCCTCGGTGGGAATCCGCGAGGTTCGCAAGGCTTTCGGTTCGACGAATGTCTTGCACGGTGTCTCCGTGGACATTCGGGATGGCGAATTCGTCATCCTCGTCGGCCCGTCCGGCTGCGGAAAGTCGACTCTTCTGCGCATGATCGCCGGGCTGGAGAACATCTCCGGCGGCGAAATCCGAATCGGTGAGCGGGTCGTGAACGATGTGCCGCCGAAGGAGCGGGACATCGCGATGGTGTTCCAGAACTACGCGCTCTACCCTCACCTCACGGTGCGCGAGAACATGGCCTTCTCGATGCGCATCCGGAAGGCGGCGGCGTCGGAGATCGATCAGCGCGTCGCCAGGGCCGCGCAGATCCTGGGGCTCGCGCCCCTCCTCGACCGCTACCCGCGCCAATTGTCCGGCGGGCAGCGCCAGCGCGTCGCCATGGGCCGGGCCATCGTGCGCGACCCGCAGGTCTTCCTATTCGATGAGCCGCTGTCGAACCTCGACGCGAAGCTGCGCGTCGCCATGCGCACCGAGATCAAGGAGCTTCATCAGCGGCTGAAGACGACGACGATCTACGTCACCCACGACCAGATCGAGGCCATGACCATGGCCGACCGGATCGTGGTGATGCACGACGGGATCGTGGAGCAGATCGGGCCGCCGCTCGACCTCTACGACCGGCCCGACAACCTGTTCGTCGCGGGCTTCATCGGCTCGCCGGCCATGAACTTCATCCCCGGCCAAGTCCGGTCGAACGGCCATCTCGCCTTCGTCGCCGAGGGCGGGCTGACGATCCCGCTGAAGGACGCGCCCTCGGGAAGCGAGGGACGGCCGCTGATCCTCGGCATCCGGCCGGAGCATTTCGACCTCGCCCCCGATGGTCTCGCCGCCGAGGTGGTGGTGGTGGAGCCCACCGGCTCCGAGACCATGCTGGCCGTGCGGGCCGGCGGCCAGGACATGACCTGCGTGCTGCGCGAGCGCGTGAGCGAACGGCCGGGCGAGATCGTCTCGCTCCGCCCGAACCGCGTGCACTTCTTCGACGCCGGGACCGGCCGTCGCCTGCCGAGCTGATCAGCCCCGAGGGAGACCCTACGATGACCGCTCTCGACCGCCGTTCCCTCCTCGCCGGCGCCGCCGCGACCGGCCTCGCCGCCGGAAGCGACCTGCTCGGCTTCGCCAAAGCCTGGGCGCAGACCACGGAATGGAAGCCCGAGCCGGGGGCGAGCCTGTCGCTGCTGCGCTGGAAGCGCTTCGTCCCGGCCGAGGACGAGGCCTTCATGAAGCTGGTGGAGGCCTTCACCAAGGCGACGGGGGTGAAGGTCACCGTCACCAACGAATCCTTCGACGACATCCAGCCCAAGGCGTCGGTCGCCGCCAACACGGGCCAGGGGCCGGACCTCGTGTGGGGGCTGTTCTCCTTCCCTGCCCTATTCCCCGACAAGTGCCTGCCGTTGGAGGATGTCGCGGAGTCGCTCGCCAAGAAGTACGGCCCGTTCTTCCCCTCGGCGGAAGCCTACGGCAAGGTGAAGGGCAAGTGGATCGCCATCCCCGTCGCGTTCAACGGCGGCTATCCGAACTATCGCATCTCGGCGATGAAGAAGGCCGGGTTCGACAAGTTCCCCACCGACACGGGGGGCTTCCTCGAACTGTGCCGGGGTCTGAAGAAGAACAACACCCCCGCGGGCTTCGCGCTGGGCCACGCCACGGGCGACGGCAACACATGGTGCCATTGGGCGCTGTGGTCGCACGGCGCCAACCTCGTGGACGCCAACGAGAAGATCGTCATCAACTCGCCGGAGACGGCGAAGGCCCTCGAATACGTCAAGAACCTGTACGAGACCTTCGTGCCGGGCACGGTGTCGTGGAACGATTCCTCGAACAACAAGGCGTTCCTGGCGGGCGACCTTTACCTCACCAACAACGGCATCTCGATCTACGCCGCCGCCAAGAAGGACAACCCGAAGCTCGCCGAGGACATGGACCACGCGGTGTGGCCCATCGGCCCCGTTGGCAAGCCGACCGAATTCCAGCTCGCCTTCCCGATCCTGGCCTTCAAATACTCGAAGGCGCCGAACGCCTGTAAGGCCTTCATCAGTTTCATGATGGAGGCCGCCAATTACGGGCCGTGGCTGGAGGCGGCGCAGGGTTACCTCTGCGAGCCGCTGTCGAACTACCCCAAGAACCCGATCTGGACGAACGACCCGAAGAATGCGGTCTTCGCCGAGGCCGGGCGGCGCTCCTTGGCGGCGGGCGGCCTCGCCCCGGTGAGCGAGCGGATCGCGGCGGTGCTGGCGGATTTCGTCGTCGTCGACATGTTCGCGAGCCACTGCACCGGCCGCGAGGACGTGAAGACCGCGATCAAGAACGCCGAGCGCGCGGCCCAGCGCATCTTCCGCAACACCTGACGCCCAAGGGCCGGAGGCGAGACCATGGCGCACACCGCCCTGACACGGCCCGCCCCGGTCGCGGTCCCGACCCGCTCGGCCTGGACCCGCCTTCGGGCGAGCCGGGGCTGGGCGGGCTTCTGGTTCATGCTGCCGACCGCGCTGATCCTCGGCCTGTTCCTGGCCTATCCGCTTTTGAAGGGCATCTGGCTGTCCTTCACCAACACGCGGATCGGCCGCGAGGGCGTGTTCATCGGTCTCGAGAACTACGAATGGCTCTGGGACGACGACGTGTTCTGGCTGTCGGTGTTCAACACCTGCCTCTACACCGCCGTCGCCTCGGTGGTGAAGTTCGGCGTCGGGCTGTATCTCGCCCTGCTGCTCAACAAGAACATGCCGTTCAAGTCGATCATCCGCTCGATCGTGCTGATCCCCTTCGTGGTGCCGACCGTGCTCTCGGCCATCGCGTTCTGGTGGATCTTCGACAGCCAGTTCTCGATCATCTCGTGGTCGCTGCGGCATCTCGGGATCATCGACGGCAACATCGACTTCCTCGGCGATCCCAACACGGCCCGCGCCTGCGTGATCTTCGCCAACATCTGGCGCGGCGTGCCCTTCATCGCGATCACGCTGCTCGCCGGATTGCAGACCGTCTCGCCCTCGCTCTACGAGGCCGCGACCCTCGATGGCGCCTCGAACTGGCAGATCTTCTCGCGGATCACCCTGCCGCTGCTCACCCCGATCATCGCCGTGGTGATGACCTTCTCGGTGCTGTTCACCTTCACCGACTTCCAGTTGATCTGGGCGATGACGCGCGGCGGGCCGGTGAACGCCACGCACCTGATGGCCACCCTCTCGTACCAGCGCGGCATCCTCTCCGGGACGCTGGGCGAGGGTGCGGCCATCGCCACCGCCATGGTGCCGTTCCTGCTCGCCGCCATTGGCATCTCGTGGTTCGGCCTTCAGCGCAGGGCCTGGCAGTCCGGGGAAACCGACCGATGAGCGCGCCCGCACCGCCCGCCCATGCCGACCCGCGCCTCAACCCCGTCATGGAGGCAAGGCCGGCGGGGATCACCGACAATTCGGAGGGCATGGCCTATCTGGAGCGCCTGCCCCGGCGGCTTGTGACAACCTACCTGCCGCTCCTCGTCATCCTCGCGGTGCTCCTGTTCCCGTTCTACTGGATGGCGCTCACCGCCATCAAACCGGACGAGCAGCTGATCGACATGGAGCGGTTCAACCCGTTCTGGGTGGTGGACCCGACCTTCAAGCACATCCACAAGCTGCTGTTCGAGACACAATATCCCCGCTGGCTCTGGAACACGATGTACGTGTCGGTTCTGGCGACAATGCTGTCGCTCTTCGCCAGCGTGCTCGCGGCCTATGCCTGCGTGCGGGTCCGCTTCCGGGGTGCGGGCTGGGTCGGCGCGGCGATCTTCCTCGCCTACCTCGTGCCCCCTTCGATCCTGTTCATTCCGCTCGCCACGATCATCCAGGCCTACGGCCTGTTCGACTCGCCCATCGCCCTGATCCTCGCCTATCCGACGATCCTGATCCCGTTTTCGACGTGGCTGCTGATGGGCTACTTCAAGACCATCCCCTACGAGTTGGAGGAATGCGCCCTCATGGACGGCGCGAGCCGCTGGCAGATCCTTACCAAGATCATCCTGCCGCTGGCCTTCCCCGGGCTGATCTCGGCCGGCATCTTTTCGCTGACGCTCTGCTGGAACGAGTTCATCTACGCCCTGACCTTCCTGTCCTCGACGCAGAACAAGACGGTGCCCATCGCCGTGGTGAGCGAGTTCGTGGACGGCGACGTCTACAAGTGGGGCTCGCTGATGGCCGGCGCGCTGCTCGGCTCGCTGCCGCTGGTGATCCTCTACTCGTTCTTCGTGGAATATTACGTGTCCGCGCTGACCGGCGCCGTGAAGGAATAGCCCCGCCGCGTTCCTGTACGGACACTGCATAGCGGCTTCAGAATGGGTTCAACGCGCCGGCCCGAGACTGTCCTCATCGTGAAACGAAAGGGCAGTCCCATGAAGGCACGTCTCGTCGGTCTCGTCGCCGCCACGCTCCTGCTGATCCCCGGCGCGGCCTCGGCGCAATGGTATGACCACGGCCCGCGTCACCATCACGGCCACCACGGCTGGGGCCATCACCGCCCGCACCACGAACATGGGTACGGCTACGGCTACGGTCCCCGCCGGCACCACCACCATGGCCACCACCGTCCCCACCATTGGGGACACCATCACCACCATCATCACCACGGCTACTGACGCGCCGCTTTATTCCGTCATCGCGCCCGTGCATGGTGCCTCCCGGCGCGGGCGCGCCCAAGCTTGGGAGGCATTGAATGGATCGTCGCGTCCTGCTGACGGGCGTCGGCTCCGTGGCCGCATGGACCGCGTTGCGACCCGGCCCTGCCGCCGCGGGCGACAAGACGACCATCGTGCTGTGGCACGCCATGTCGGGCGCCAACGGCGAGGAGGTCGAACGCCTGGCGCGCGACTTCAACGTCAGCCAATCGGACGTGACACTGGAAGCGGTGTTCAAGGGTACCTACCCGGAGACCCTGACGGCGGCCATCGCCGCCTACCGCGCCGGCAAGGCGCCGCACATCGTCCAGATTTTCGAGGTCGGCACGGGGACGATGCTGCAGGCGGGACCGGCCATCAAGCCGGCCTGGAAGCTCGCGGAGGAGACCGGGCTCGCCCTCGATCCGAAGGCCTACATCCCCGGCGTGCGGGGCTATTACAGCCTGCCGGACGGCAAGCTCGCCTCGATGCCGTTCAACTCCTCGACGGCGGTGATGTGGTACAACCGCGACGCCTTCGAGAAAGCCGGACTCGACCCGGACAAGCCGCCGGCCACCTACGACGACTTCGCCAAGGCCGCCCGCACGCTCGCGTCGAAGGCGGCGACGCCCATCGCCAGCACTTCCGCCTGGATGACGTGGATCCAGTTCGAGGAATACGCCGCGATCCAGAACCTGGCCTACGCCACCGAGGGCAACGGCTATGACGGGCTCGGCGCGCAACTCCTCATCAACACGAAGCCCTTCGTCGATCAGCTCCAGCGCTTCATGGACCTGTCGAAGGACGGTGCGTTCAAATATGCCGGCCGCGATACGGCGCCGGATGCCGTCTTCTATTCGGGGCAGGCGGCCATCGGCTTCGGCTCGTCCTCCGGCCGCGCCGACATCGTGAAGAACGCAAAGTTCCGCTACGCCGAGGCCTTCCTGCCCACCGAGCCGGCGCTGAACCCGAAGCCCAACAACTCGATCATCGGCGGCGCGAGCCTCTGGGCCATGACTGCGCCCAAGCGCACCGAGGCCGAGTACAAGGCGGTTGCCGCCTTCTACGGCTTCATCTCGAAGCCCGAGCAGGTCGCCCTCTACGCGCAGCACACCGGCTACGTGCCCGTGACCAGCGCCGGCTACGAGGCGACGAAGCAGGCTGGCTATTTCGAGAAGAACCCCGGCACCGACGTGCCCGCGCAGCAGCTTGGGCGGGGTGAGCTTACCCCCAACTCGCGGGGGCTGCGGCTCGGCCGCCTGCCGGAGATCCGGGTGATCCTCTACGAGGAGATCGAGAAGGCGCTCCAGGGCCAGCAGGGTGCGCAGGCCGCCATGGACAGCGCCGTCGCGCGGGGCAACCGCGTGCTGCGCGAGTTCCAGAAATCCGCCCGGGGCTGACGCGGCGGATCTGGACGCTCTCCACCCATGGAACGACGTACGCTGTTTCCCGGCAAGCTCCTGCCGGCGCTGCTGATCCTGCCTCAGCTCGTGCTGACGCTGGTCTTCTTCCTGTGGCCGGCGGTCCAGGCCATCAAATCGAGCCTGGAGCGTGAGGATGCCTTCGGCACCAGCACGGAATTCGTCGGGCTCGAAAACTTCGCCGATCTGTTCGGCGATCCCCTCTACGTTGCGGCCATCGGGCGGACGGCGTTGTTCTGCGGCTGCGTCACCCTCCTCTCGATGGGGGTGGCGCTGGGGCTCGCCGTCCTCGCCGATACCGAGATCCGGGGGCGGGCCTTCTACCGCACGATGCTGATCTGGCCCTACGCCGTGGCGCCGGCCATGGCGGCGGTGCTGTGGGTGCTGATGTTCCACCCGCAGATCGGCCTCGTCGGGGCGTGGCTGAACCGGATCGGCATCGATTGGGACTACAAGCTCGACGGCACGCAGGCGATGGCGCTGGTGATCCTGGCCGCCGCGTGGAAGCAGATCAGCTACAACTTCATCTTCTTCCTGGCCGGGCTGCAGGCCATCCCGAAGACGATCATCGAGGCGGCGCGGATCGACGGCGCCCGAGGCTTCCGCCGCTTCCGCACCATCGTGCTGCCGCTGCTGATGCCGACCGTGTACTTCCTGCTTGTGGTCGATCTCGTCTACGCCGCCTTCGAGACCTTCGCGACGGTCTACGCGGTGAATGCCGGCGGGCCGGGGCAATCGACCCAGACGCTGGTGCTCAAGGTCTATCTCGACGGCATCGTCAACGCGAATGTCGGCTCGTCCTCCGCGCAATCGGTGGTGCTGATGGTCGGCGTCATCGTGCTCTGCGCCCTGCAATTCCGCTTCCTCGGGCGGAAGGCCGTGACCTGATGCGCCGCTCCGCCCTCCACCTCATTCCCCACGCCGTCCTGATCCTGGCGATCCTGCTCTTCGCCCTGCCGATCTGGATCGCCATCGCTGGCTCGACGCAGGACTCCGCCGCCATTGCGCGGGGGGAGGTCTCCCTCGTGCCGAACCTCAACGGGCTCAGCGTCTACCGCGACGTGCTGCTCGACGGTTCGGCGGGGGCCGGGCCGGTGTGGCGGGCGCTGCTCGTCTCGGCCGGGATGGCGCTCGCCATCGCCTTCGGCAAGATCGCCCTGTCCCTGCCCTCGGCCTACGCGGTGACGTTCTTCCGCTTCCCCTTCCGGATGACGGCTTTCTGGCTGATCTTCCTCACCCTGATGCTGCCGGTCGAGGTGAGGCTGATCCCGACCTTCCAGGTCATGTCGTCCCTCGATCTCATCAACAGCTTCACCGGCCTGACGATTCCGCTCATCGCCTCCGCGACGGCGACGCTGCTGTTCCGGCAGACCTTCCTTGCCATCCCCGACGAACTGGTCGAGGCGGCACGGATGGACGGGGCCGGGCCGCTGCGCTTCCTGCGGGACATCGTGATCCCGGTCTCCGGCGCGAACATCGCGGCCTTGTTCGTGATCCTGTTCGTCTACGGCTGGAACCAGTATCTGTGGCCGCTCCTCGTCGCGACGGACCCGAAGCTCGACACGGTGGTGATCGGCATCGTCAAGATGATCGGCGTCGACACCGCGACCGAGTGGAACAAGGTCATGGCGACGGCGGTGCTGGCGCTGATCCCGCCCGTGGCGGTGGTGCTCCTGATGCAGCGCTGGTTCGTGAAGGGCCTCACCGAGGGGGACAAGTGATGGCGGGCCTGACGCTCGACGGCCTGCGCAAGAGTTTCGGCGCCAACGAGATCCTGAAGGGGGTCGATCTCACCCTCGCCGATGGCGAGATGCTGGTGATCGTCGGCGCCTCCGGCTGCGGGAAATCCACCCTGCTGCGCCTCGTGGCGGGGCTGGAGACGCCGACGGACGGCCGCATCCTGATCGACGGGCGCGACGTCACGCAGCTCGATCCGTCCGCCCGTGACATCGCGATGGTGTTCCAGAACTACGCGCTCTACCCGCACATGAGCGTGTACGAGAACATGGCCTACGGGCTGAAGATCCGTGGCCTGCGCAAGGCCGAGATCCGCGCCAAGGTCGATGCCGCCTCCTCGCTCCTCGGCCTCGAAGCGCTCCTCGACCGTAAGCCGCGCCAACTCTCCGGCGGGCAGCGCCAGCGCGTCGCCATGGGCCGCGCCATCGTCCGCGACCCGAAGCTGTTCCTGTTCGATGAGCCGCTGTCGAACCTCGACGCGAAGCTGCGCGTGCAGATGCGCGGCGAGATCCGCCGCCTGCAGCGCCGGTTGAAGGTGACGAGCCTCTACGTCACCCACGATCAGGTCGAGGCGATGACGCTGGGCGACCGCCTGCTGGTGATGCACCAGGGCGTGCCAGTTCAGCTGGCCACGCCGACCGAGATCTTCGAGCGCCCGGCCGACACCTACGTCGCCGGCTTCATCGGCTCGCCCGCGATGAACCTCCTGACCGGCCTCATGCGCCGCAACGGCACCGCCATCACGGTCGAGGATACCGAGTTCGATCTCGGGCCGCAGCGCTACGCGCTCCCGGACGGCCACCCGGTGTTCCTCGGCATCCGGCCGGAGCATGTCGCCCTCGCGGCGGACGGCATGGCGTGGCCGGTCGAGGTGGTGGAACTGCTCGGATCGGAGATGCTGGTCCATGCCACCCGGCCCGGCGGGGCGACGCTGACCCTCCGCACGCCGAACCCGCCCTCGGGCGGGCCGGGGATGGGCGAGGCGATCCGCGTGGCCTTTCCGGCCGACAGGATTCACGTCTTCGACCGGGCCTCGGGCCGGCGGATCGAGCCTGCCTAAGCCGCCGCGTCCTCCCCAGCTTTCGGTTCGGACCATGCGCCGCGATGGCGCATAACGTTTCCGTGAAAGAATCCGCCTCGGTATGGTTGTCGGCACAAGGCCGCATGTTGCGGACGTTGCCGCTGCGGACCGGGGTGAGAGACGGATGGACCAGAGAACACCGCTCGACCTCGCCTACGATGCGGTCGCGGCCGCGCGTCTCGTCGCCTCGACGGCGCCGTTCCGGGCCGCCGCGCAGGATCGCGACGACGGCTTCCCCAGCGAGGACGTCGCCGACCTCGCCCGCCTCGGCCTCCTGGCCGCGCCCATCCCCGCCGCAGCCGGCGGCACCGGCCTCGGCGACGAGCCGGGAGCCTGCGCCCTCGCGGAGGTGTTGCGCCTCGTCGGATACGGCAGCCTTGCCCTTGGGCGGCTCTACGAGGGCCACGTCAACGCCCTGCAACTCGTCGCCACGCACGGCGATGCCGCCCAGCGCGCCCGGCTCTTCGCCGATGCCCGCGCAGGACATCTCTTCGGGGTCTGGAACACCGAGCCGCCGGATAACGGCCTCGTCCTGAGGGAGGCCGGAGACGGCCTGCAACTCGGCGGCGTGAAGACCTTCGCCTCCGGCGCGGGATACGTGACCCGCGCCCTCGTCACCGCGCGGCGGGACGGCGTACCGGGCACGCTCATGCTGGTGATGCCGCTCGACCACGGCACCCGCGCCGACCTTTCCGCGTGGCAATCGCAGGGGATGCGCGCCTCGGCCACCGGCACCCTCGACTTCACCGGCCTGCCGGTGCGCGAGGAGGACATCCTCGGCGAGCCCGACTCCTACTCCCGACAGCCGGCCTTCTCCGGCGGGGCGTGGCGCTTCGCGGCCGTCCAACTCGGCGGCATCGAGGCTGTGTTCGACGCGTGGCGGGCCCATCTCACCCGCACCGGCCGTGGCGGCGACCCGCACCAGCTCGCGCGGCTCGGCGAGGGGGCTCTCGCCCTCGAAGGCGCCCGCAACTGGGTGAAGCGCGGCGCCGAGACCGTCTCCGACGCCATCCTACCGCCCGCGCGGATCGTCGCCACGATCAACCTCGTCCGCCTCGCCGTCGAGCGCGCGGGGCTCGACGTGCTGCAACTGGCGCAGCGTTCGGTCGGCTTGCAGGGCTTCCTGCGCGGTCATCCGCTGGAACGCCTGTCGCGCGATCTCGCGACCTACCTGCGCCAGCCCGCCCCCGATGGCGCCCTGGTCGGCGCGGCGGCGGAGATCCTGAAGGCCGACGGCCTCGTCGGCGACCTGTGGGACGGGGACGTCACGTGAGCCGTTTCACGTCCTCACTGCCGCCGAGCTACTTCGACGGCCAGTATGCCGGCAGTGCCGACCCCTGGCAGCTGGCCACCAGCGACTACGAGCGCGAGAAATACGCGGCCACCCTCGCCGCCCTGCCCGCCCCGCGCTTCGCCTCGGCCGTCGAGGTTGGCTGCTCCATCGGCGTGCTGACGCGGGCGCTGGCGGAGCGCTGCGATGCCGTCCTCGGCCTCGATGTGGTGGACAAGGCGCTGGAGCAGGCGCGGGACCGCAACAAGGATCTCACCTATGTGCGCTTTGCCCGCGCCCAGGTGCCCGGCGAATGGCCGGAGGGGACGTTCGACCTGATCGTCCTGTCCGAAGTGGTCTACTTCCTCGATCCCATCGACGTGGAGCGTCTGGTCGAACGGGTGAAGGGCAGTTTGCGGCCGGGCGGCACCATCGTCCTCGTGCATTGGACGGGGGTGACGCATTATCCGCTGAGCGGCGACGAGGCTGCCGAGCTGTTCATGGCGACCGGCCGACCGTTTCTTCGCGCCATCCACCATGGCGCGACGGACGCGTACCGCCTCGACGTGCTCGTGAACGATCCGGGGGACCGCGCATGACGACGGCCGGCTGGCTCGACACCCCGCAGCGCTACGGCCGCGTCAGCCGCGCCTTCCATTGGCTCATGGCGGCGCTCTTCGCGTGGCAATTCGCCGGGGCGCTGCTCTACGTCACCATCGGCGACACGGCCATCACGCGATTCGTCGGCGGAAGCCATTTCACCCTCGGCTTCACGCTCTTCGTGCTGGTTCTGTTTCGCGGGATCTGGGGGCTCGCGAACATCCGGCGCCGCCCGATCCACGACGGCCGTCTCGGGCGAGCCGCGACGTTCGGGCATGGGCTGATCTACGCGCTGATGGTCGTCATCCCGAGCTTGGCGTTGCTGCGCCAATACGGCTCCGGCAAGCCGTTCACCCCTTACGGTATTCCGGTGATGCCGGGGCGGGACGACAGGATCGCGTGGATGATGATCCCCGCCGACCTTTTTCATTACTGGCTGGGCTTCACGCTGATGATCGTCGTCCTCGGCCACGTGGCGATGGCGATGGTGCACAGGCTGCGCTGGAAGGACGACACGCTGGCGCGGATGACGTGACCGCGCCAGCGTGTCGCTCGATGCCGTGATGATCGTTCAGGCGGTGCGGATCGAGGCGAGGAAGCGTCCGACCTCGGCGCTGAGGCTTTCGGACTGCCGCGACAACTCCGAGGCCGCGTTCAGAACCTGACTCGCGGCGGCGCCGGTTTCCTCGGCGGCGTCGGCGACGCCGCTGATGTTGCTCGTGACCTCGGCCGTGCCCGCCGAAGCTTGGCTGACGTTGCGGACGATCTCCTGCGTCGCGGCGCCTTGCTCCTCGACGGCGGCGGCAATCGACGTCGCGACGCCGCTGATCTCGCGGATCCGCCCCGTGATCCCACCGATCGACGACACGGCATGGCCCGTCGAGGTCTGGATCTTCGCGATCTGCCCGGAGATCTCCTGCGTCGCCTTGGCGGTTTGCTCGGCGAGCGCCTTCACCTCGGAGGCGACGACGGCAAAGCCCTTGCCGGCGACGCCCGCCCGTGCCGCCTCGATGGTCGCGTTCAGCGCGAGGAGGTTGGTCTGGCTGGCGATGCTCGAAATTAGGCCGACGACATCGCCGATCTCACCCACCGACGCACTCAATTCGCGGACGAGCATGCCGGCCTGATCGGCTTCGCCCACGGCGGCCCGCGCGAGTTCGGCCGATCCGTTCACCTGGCGTCCGATTTCCTGCACCGACGAACCCAGTTCTTCCGCCGCCGCCGCCACGGTGTTGACGTTCGAGGCCGCTTCCTCGGCCGCCGCCGCGACGGTCGTGGACTGGTTGGCGGTTTCCGTGGCCGTCGCCGTCATCGATTGTGCGGTGGCCTGAAGCTCGGTAGCCGACGACGAGACCATGCCGACGATGCCCCCGACAGCGCGGTCGAAGCTGTCGGCGAGTTCGATCATCGTCCGGCGCCGCTCGGCCACCGCCGCCGCGTCGGCGCTTCGCTGCTGGTCGGCCTGCGCCAAGGCCGTCTTGGCGACCATGGCCTTGATCCCTTCGACGGCCTTGCCGACCGCACCAATCTCATCGCCACGCTGGGCTTCGACGATGGGCGCGTCGGTCTCGCCCTGCGCCATCCGCTGCAGCACCGACACGAGGCGGCCCATGGGCCGGGCGATCAGGACGAACACCAAGCCCGAGAGCAACAGCGCGATCAGGACGCTGGCGACGCTGCTGGCGATGCTCGTGAAGTACGCCGTATCGAACGCTTGCCGCTGCTCGGCAGAGCGGCGGGCGAGGAGGTCTTGCTCGGTCTGTGCGATTTCGGCGGCGCGGGCGCGCAGCGCATCCATGGACGACTTGCCGGCTCCGCTCGCCTCGATCTCCCGGGCCTTGTCGAGATGTCCGGCTTCGGCGCTGGCGATTTCGCGGGCGGCCACCCCGTCCGACCACGCGTCCGCAGCCTGCTTCAAGCTGACGAGCCGGGTCTGCTGCGTGGGATTGTCGGATGTCAGTTGCCTGACCCGCTCGAAGCTCTCGCGGAATTCGGTCTGACCGGCGCGATAGGGCGCCAGGAACTTGGCATCACCGGAAACCAGATAACCACGGACACCGGTTTCCTGGTTGACCATCGCGGTCGTTGCCGCCTCGAGCGACCGCAGCACCTGGAAGGTGTGTTCGGTCATACGGATGTTGGCGTCGATCGATTGAAGCCGTCCGTAACCGAGAATACTGCTTCCGAGCGTGACTGCAGCGAGGGATAGGAAGGCAGTCGTCAACTTCGTCGTTATTTTAATATCGGAGATAGCGAACATGACTTCGACCTTCTAGCTTACGATTTAATTGTTTCCAATCAAATGGAGCTGACACAAGGTAGGTTAATGCCGCCGAAAGAATGTTTTGCCGGAAAAATAAACTGAGTTACGTTTTGTCGATTATACAACCACTGGTTACGTTCACGACGAGCGCGGAGCCCAATCAAATCCAACCAGTCACCAGTACTGCCGTACTGTCGAACGGTGGGACCGGGGATGGAACACCCCAAAGCGCCGCCATATTGGGGATGGGCAATACATCCGCCCATTTCGGATGCGACATATTGCGTATATCTGTGGTTGTGCGGCCACCGCAAACGGTTCGGCCGCGCGCCCTCAAACGCTGGTTCTGAGGAGGACTGACGATTTGGGGAAAGGTGGAGCGGGCGATCGGGATCGAACCGACGACATTCAGCTTGGGAAGCTGATACGGCCCTTTCCGGCACCCACGGCTGAGTGATTCCACCGTTAACCTCGTCATTGATATTACAGCGTTTTCCGCCGCCTACGCAGCCTGGGCGGCTTGCCTGACGTTTTGCACCATGCGTGACATCCCTGTGGCATCCGGGGCTGAGGCGTTCCATGGGCGAGGCACGAGGCGGGTACGAGCGCGAGCGCGCCAAGCTGACCGCCGACCACTTGAAGAAGGCTCGCAGGCTCATCGCCGCCGGCGCCGTCCCAGGCCGTGGCTGCGAATTCGCTGACACCGAATCCCCCGGACTGCTGCTGCGGGTGACGCGACGGTCGGGTACCTGGCTCCTCAAGCATCGCTCGGGCACCGTGCGGTTGGCAGACATGGATGCCCTACCGGTCTCGGCCGCCCGCGAGGCCGCGGAACGCGCCCGGGTCGCCGTCCGCGAAGGTCGAGTCGGCGGTTTGGCGGTCGACCTGGCAACCTGGGAGGAGGCGCACCGGCGGGGGTTCTCGGCCGAGGATGCGCGCGACGCGGCGTTTCCCGAGCCGCTGCCGCAGCAGACCGACGGCGACCGCCGGCGGGACGGTCCTTGGAATTGGGCCGACTTGATCGACCTTTTCCTGGCCTACAAGCTGCCCCGCCTGAAGTCGCGTTGGGCGGTGCAGTTCGAGCGTCACCTGCGCCGGGCCGAGGAGGGCCTGGCTTGGCGTCAGGTCTCCGCGGTGACCTTGGAGGACCTTGTGCGTGTCCGCGACCGCGTGGCCAGGGAGCGGACGGCCTCCGCTGCCGCCGACACCGTCGAGGCCGTCCGGGCCGCGTTGGACTGGGCTTGGACGGACCATGCACCGCGGGCCGGCTTGCAGCACCAGCCATTCCCGTGGTGGCGCGAACGGCTGACGACGGCCTGGTCATCGACGCCCCGGGAGCACACCCCAACCCTTGAAGAACTCGCGCGGACGCTTGTTCTGGCGGAGAGGCATCGGGCGCTCGGCGGGACCGGGAAGGAGACCGCCGACGGCCTGCTGGCGGCCTTGTGGGCGGTCGTGCTGACGGGTCAGCGCGCCGGTGCGCTGACCGGCACGCTACGGGCCACGACGCGTCCCTGGCCGGACCGTCCAGGCTGGGAGGTTTGGACGTGGACGGCCGTCGAGATGAAAGGCGGCAAGGCGCCTAAACCCCACGCCATCCCGGTGCCGCCCGAAGCCCTTGCGGTGCTGGCGCGGTTCCGCACCGACCCGGCATCGCCGTTCCTGTTCCCGTCGCGCGTGCCAAACAAGTCCACGACCGCCGTCGGGCTCACGCAGCACCTCACTCGGATGCAAGGGAAGTTGAAGGCGGCGAAACAGGGGGGCGTCACGTTAAGGCCTGAGGGCGACCTGTTCGCATCGCACGGCATCCGCCCGTGGACCCCGCACGACGTCCGCAGGACCCTCTCGGCGTTCCTCGACCTGGAGCGGCTCGGCGGTGCGGCATCGGCCATCCTGGCACACCGGCCACCGGTCGCCCGCGGAGAACAGGCGGAACGAGAACTGGCCCAGGCGATCACTCTCCGGCATTATCTCCACACTCAACGGCTGGAGCTCAAGTCCGAGGGTATGTCGGCGTGGACCAACGCCGTCCTGGAGGCCTACGCCGCGGAGGCGGCACGCCTCAAGGCCTGACGGCGGCGGTCGCGTCCGAGGGCGCGCGCTACGTCTTTGGGGCGGTCGGCGCGCACGAATCCGGCCCGGCAGCCGACGCCCAGCACATCCTCCGCAAGGGCGCGGAGGATGGCATCCCTCTCCTCGCCCGCGGTCGCCATCGACACATCGTCGTAGCCCATCTGTCCCTCCTTCACGTGAGAACAGATATAGAACAAACAGGAGTGGTCAATGATCCCGTCCGACGCTGAATACGAACGTCCCGTGCGCGGCAGCGGATGTTTCCTCGCCGACATGGGCTACGAGGAGCCGGATGCGGCCAGGGCCCGGTTCCTCCTCGAAAATGACCTCGCCGTCGCCGTCGAGGATGGCCGGATCACCGTGGCCGAGGCCGCCCGGCTCCTCGCGGCCACACCGGCCAGGGAACCGTAAACCACACCGGAATCAGCCGCTTGCCGATGTCCCGGCGAGCTGACAGACCAGGGACTCGAACACGAGAGGTCGCCGTGAAACCGATAGCCACCCCCAACCGACAGGACCGTAATCCGGGGGCGTGACGCCGTGCGCAGCCCCATCAGGAGGCTGCATCGTGTTCACCCGTCCCAAGGCCGTCCATCTGACCGGCCGCGTGCTCTTCACCGCCGATACCCACTGGAACCACGCCCGGGCCATCGGGCACTCCGACCGCCCCTTCGCCGACGTCGGCGAGATGGACCGCCTCATGGTCGAGGCGTGGAACGCCACCGTCGGCCCTGACGACACGGTGTTCCACCTCGGCGACTTCGCCTGGAAGATGCGGTCCGACCGCATGGCACCGCTGTTCCGGTCCCTCCATGGGCGGAAGCACCTCATCGCCGGGAATCACGACCACGGGGATACGTTCGCCTTGCCGTGGCTGAGTATCCACGAACGGCTGACGGTGGCCCTGGACGGGCATCGAATCGTGCTGGACCACTATCCGCTCCGGGCGTGGGATCGGGCCTACCACGGATCGCTGCACCTCCACGGGCATACCCACGGGGCGTTGGCGGGGACCAAGCAGTCGACGGATGTGGGTGTCGATGTCTGGTCGTACAGGCCCGTGACCCTACCGGAGATCCTCGCCCGAATGGCGGCCTCCCCTGATGCCCCGGAGGAGCGGCGGGGCGAGGAATGAGAAAAGGGCCCCGCGTTACCGCCGGGGCCCTTCGTTCATCGGATGAGCCCTGGTGGGGATGTTGCGACACCGTCGAGTTCCTGGGCGACGTCGTGGAGACGGTCCCGCGCCTCCCGCAGCGCCTCCGCCAACGCCGGGGCGACCCACGCCGGAACTTCCATTACCCCGGTCGCCCACCGCTGGACCATTCGCCTGTCGAGCGCATCCTTGGGCGCGGTGGGATGCCGGGGCCCGAGGACGTCGGCAATGATGCGAATCCAATCGTCACCGGCACGGAGAGCCTCCCCGGCCCGGGCCAGGAGTTCCGGTGTCACGGACCCTCCCTCCGGTAGACCGGGAATCCGAGCGCCCGGTCCTCGTCGTCGAGGACGGCCAGGTCGTCGCATAGCTGCAGCCAATCCAAGTCGACCATCCGACATACGACGACCTCCTCCGGCCGCTTCGCTGCCCGCTTCCCCGCCGGCTTCCCCGCGGGCGCGACCGGCGTGTACGTCATTTTCACGCAATGCGCCCCGACGGCGCCGACCGCCTCGGCATGGCGCTCCCAGGCCGAATAGGCGGCGGAGGGCGTCGTAGTGGCCACAACCAGGTCGAGGCCCGTGCCCTCCAAGTCGGTGTCGAGATCCGACGGGTCGACGACGGACATATGGAACACCAACGTGCGACCGCCGACTATCCTCAGGGCGTGCGCATCGGCGATGTCCTCGCGCTCACGGCGCGTCAGAGGGCGCGACGGCTTGCTGACGCGCTCGGTGGTCCTGGGTCTGCGATGGGGCTTCTTGGGGGCGAGATGGTCGTAGAGCATTGCGGCACTCCGGCTGCGGGCGGCAACGCCTGCCCGTGACCGAATTGAAGCGCACGCCCTCGCAACCCACAAACCTCATTCTTCAGGCACCCCGGCGTCGTCGGCAGGCACCCAGCCCGCTGGGCGAGTGTTCTCGTCCGCGGCGGAGTCGTAGTCGGAGTACCCCCAGGTTTCGAGGTCGGTATAGTATACCAGGTCTCCACCACGGTATCTGACTAAAGGAGTGCCGTTCCTTCCGGTGCCGTTCTCGAAGATGATCAGGCCGCGCTTGCCCTCGACCAACCGGACATGCGCCCACAAGTCCCGCCCGCGCGTACCCGTCGCCAGGAACGACTTGATCGGCGTGACTTGGTCACCAAGCCAGGCCCGCATCAACTGCGTTACCTTAAACTGAGTATCCGATGGGAGACGCGTCAACTTCGTCGGCGTCGGGTCAGTCGGTGCGTCGGGGAATACCAACGCCAATTGCCTCGTCGGGTCGGCGACCGGCACCGGGATACGACGTCGGCGGGCGAGACGGGCCTCTTTCTCGGCGGCGCGTCGAGCGGCGTACTCCGCCGCCGCCTCGACCCGCAGCCTGTGCTTCTCGTCTTCCTGGACCTTCCAGGCACGGTGTGCGGCCTCCTCCGCCTCCCAGACCGCCCGGCCTTGCGGCCTCTCCGGGTCGAGATGGGGCGGGAACGACTGGTCATCGGTCAGGCCCGTCTCCCGCTCGATGATGGCGATGACCGCCTCGGGGGCGTCAGGGATGATGAGGTCGAGGAGGTAATCCCACTCCCGGCGGCGGTTCATCCCGGGCCGCATCCCGGCGAGGATCTCGAGGAAGAGGGCGATGTCAGCCGCCGCCACCGGCCCATCGGGGTCGACATCCGGTAGCGACCCACCGGCTTGGTACATCGCGCAGTGACCGTCGGATGTGGAATCCCGCGAGGACTCCCTGAGGAACGCCTCGATGTGCTGGCGGTCCTTGGCGACGAGTTCAGTGGCGACGATGGCGGACCAATCGGTCATTGGAGTGCTCCACGATGAGGCCAATGCCTCGATGCGCAGAGGAATCCAGAATACCCGCCCTGTTGCGAGTCCTAAACACCTTGGTGGTTAAGACCGCTCCGAGCTCACAACCTGACATGAGGAGGTCAATGGCGCAACGACACCCTCGTGGGACGGTAAACAACAGGTTAATACTGCGAAATGTAGTAGGTCCCTTTTCGGGAAATATGGCATGGCCGTCACGCGTAGTTCGTGATGGCAAGGTGGGTGGGCAGCCAACCGACGACGGCGACCTGGGTGTCTTCATCGTAATGGAAGTACACGCGAATCAGCCGGGCCGGGTCCACCCCGTGTTTCACGCGGCGGTCGAGCAGGATCTCCTTACCCTTCCAGGTGGCGGTGTATCCGAGGTGCTTCAGCTTCGCGAGGTTTCTCATCGGTCGCCCGACATCCAGGCCCTCTCGCCCGAACCGGGCCTGCACGTCCTCGTGCGTCGTCCCGGGGTCCATGCGCATCATCGGAACCCAGGCGTCCCGTAGGAGCAGCAGGATGGTCCGCAGCTTACCGAGATCGACGTACGTCGCCTTTCTGGCCGACTTCACCGCCTTTGGTAGGATCACGAGCGAACCGGTCGCCTGGGCTTCCGCGAGGATGCCGTCGATATCGGTAGGAACGACCTCGACCGCCGGGGCCGGCGCCCGCAGGCGCTCGATCTCGGCCCGTAGCACGAGTTCCCGGGCGGCGAGTTCATCCCGCTGCCGCTCGACCTGTGCGAGCTCGTCGGAGGCCGCCTCGAAGAGGGCCAGGTTCTCGGCGGCCCTGCGGGCCACCGCCTCGGGGTCCTCCTTCGCCGGCCGGGGCGGCGGGACTGGGTCGCCGGGGCGCACGCCGAGCCTCTTTGACTGATTCCGTACCGTGTGGTCGGCTACGCCGTAGTGGCGCGCCAGGGCGGCCATGGACGACGCCGAGCAGATGTCCCGGATGAGCGTCTCCTCGTCGGGCAGGCCTGCACGGACCGGCTTCCGGCCGCAGATCCCGAGCGCGTCGGCCTTACGGGCCAAGGCCTCCCGCGAGACGCCGAGGTCCCGCGAGAGGGCCGCGAGGCCGCGGCCGGCGCTCAAGGCGGCCTTCAGGCTGGCGTCAAGGGGGAGAACCTCCTCGACGAGCCTGTACTGCGACCGGACGCCCAGGCGCTCGGCCTGCCGGCGTGCCCATGTCGTGCGGTAGCCCAGCGCCTCGCCCGCCGCCGCGAGGGACGGCGACGCGGCGATGACGCGGGCGATGGTTTGATCGTCCGGCCTGTCACGCATGCGGCTTACCCCCCCGTCGTAGACCCCGGCCATGCTCGCGGCGACGGTCAGGGCCATCAACGCTACGGCGAAAATGGTTGACCAGATGACCAACACACCGGCACTGCCCACAAGCTCCGCAAAGTACCCGGCCGCCGTGACGACAACCGTGGCGAGTCAGGCGGCGGAGACGACCAGGCGGCCGGGGGCGCCGGTGGTCAGGGAAAGGACGCGGCGCATCAGGCCATCTCGGCCGGGGCGTCCGGCAGCTAATTCAAAAGTTCGTCGACGGCCTCCTCTCCGATAACGGCCTCGGCGCTGGCGATGAGCCTCTTGGCCTCGACGATGTCGATGACGGCCTGAGCGCGCGGGTCCGTGGGGGTGACGGCGGTCGACACCTGGTGCTGCGCCCGCGTCGTGAACTCGTCCTGCGTCATGGGGATACGCCTCCCGTCCGGCATCAGCGCGACGATAGCGACGTCCTGCCCGGTCGGATGCGTCGCCGGGTCGAGGGGGAGCTCCTCCATGACGGCGATCCAGTCCGTCACGAGCGACTCCTCATACTGGTCGACCCTTCCGTCCTGGATGAAGTGGCCGGCACGGAGGTCGAGGATGTCGGTGACATCACCGGCCAGCCGGATCTCGAACCCCGCGGCCGCGAGGGCCTGCGTGACACGGCGTCCCCTCATGTTGGGGAGGTCGGACCGCGACGACTCCGCGATGGCCCTGGAGATGACGCGCTCGGCGTCGTCGGCCTGGGTCTCGATGGCACTCGTAGCCCTGTCGAAGATTGTCTGGCGCATTGTACGGTCCTCGGGTGATTGGGGGGGGTCGTTGGCCGCTGTCGCCCGGCGCGTCGGCGAACGAGCCCTCAGGCCCGTGATGGTCCGATGGATGGTTGGGCCGGCGACGGGATCGACCCCGCCACCGGGAGGGGGTTCGACTTCGACGTGGGCCGTGAGGACGAGCGCCCCCCTGACCGCCACGACGAGGTAGGAATCCGCGTTCTCCGCGCGCCATGTGAGGTCGCGGATGACGTCCGCCTCGCAGCCCATGTTCTGGGCGGTCTCGGCCACGAGGTGCGCCTCGGCCGCGACTAGGAGCTCCGAACCGAGGTCGGCCTGCTGCCTCGGCTTGAGGTTGGCCCAGTAGGCAAGGGCCTCGCGCTCGGTCATCGCGCGATCTTCCGCCGGAGGGCATCCCGCAGGCCGGGCAGGCACGCGGCCAACAGTCGGGCAACCCCCTGCCGCGGAATGGCGGGCGTCGCGGTCATCACGGTCGACGCTCAGGCGCGTCGCGAATGCGCTGAGCGAGCCTGGCTCTCCGGGGTCGACGACGTCGAGTCCCCGCACCCGCGTGACGACAGCGTGGTGAATATCTCCAACGCAGGCCTCGCGGTGGCTATGAAGGCGGCCGTGAGGGATTCCTCGCGGACGGTGAGGAGCCACTGTCGGGACATGCACGTGGCGGGCTCGCCCCGGACGAATGAAAAATCGTCGGCGGGGTGCAGGGAGGTGGTCGCGGGGGCGTCAGCCATGGGGTGCATCCTCGACCCTCTCGTACGAGGTCTCCACGGGCCGAAGCTCGAGGGCGCGGAGGATGCCGGGACCGGGGCCGCGGCGGGTGGCGAGGACGTCGCCGACGTATGCGTGGGACAGCGCATGGCGGCGCGCGAAGGCCACGGGGCCTCCCGCTGCGCGCACACGCATCTCCAGCCTAGCGAGCACTTGCTCGCGGCACAGGATGGACACGAGTAGACGCTCTACTAAACCGGGGTGAAAGGGGAACCGCGTGGCGGTGCTGTATTGATCGTAGCGTCGGCGCGTCGCCGCAAGAGCAGGTCCTGACGTTTTATTTTTAGTGTTTTCGAATAAAAATCGCGCGGACGCTTCGGCGCTGGTTCCTTGCGTAGGGGAGTAGCACTATTACGGCCTCGACTACGGGAGAATACCGATGCGGAGGCTGATGAGACTGATCATGGCGACCCTGGCCATGGCCCGGGCCCTAGTATGGGATGGGGTGTCGTGGACGTGGCGCGTGACGAGGGCCATACTCGGCGCGCCCTCGCCCGACGTCTCCGAGGCACTGGCCGAGGCCGACGCCATCGAGGCACCGGTTGCCGCCCCTGAGGCTCCCGCGGCGAAGATGACACCCCACGAGAGGCTGGGCCTCGATGTGCTGGCGACGCTCGCCCCGTTCGCCGGCGGGGGACCGTCAGAGCCGCTCCCGTCTCACCTGGAGCACTACGTGAAGGGGCTCACCGTCACCGAGCGCGTGAAGCTGGTCAGCAAATTCCCGGACCACATCGGCAGGTTCTTGTGTCACCGGGACACGATTCCCGGCCTTCCGCCGGTCCCGACCGTGGCCCAGCACGGGGCCAGGATACTGAACTTGGCACTCGACCTGCGGGACCACGAACGGACCGAGGACGTCGAGGAGGCCAACAGGGCATTCAGCCTCGCCGTTATCCAGGACCTGCTGGACGACCTCGACGAAAAGCTAGCCGTCTGACACCATCCCAGAGACGATGAAGGCCGTCTCGGTCACCGGGGCGGGCTTTTCGCTGTCCGGAAGCACTCCGAGATAAATGGGGTCCAGTGCATTTTAGGGATGGACTCTTTCCATGTGAGCATCTGTGAGCATCACGTGATGCGCCTGCGTGACCACGTGGTGCTACCGCCCCGCGGCGGCGGCGAGGATGAGGCGACGCCGGCGCTCACCGTCTGCGCGGGCCCGGGCGAGTTCGGCGTTCCGGGCGATGGTCGCCTTGGCCTGCCGACGCTTCAGGATGATGGCGGCCGCCAGTTCGTCGGTCATCCGGGCTGCCGTACGGGCACGCATCTCGATGGCGCGGTCGGCCAGGAGTGCGGCGATGCCGTAGGCGATGGTCTCCGCGTTCTCGCCAAAATGCTCGCCCGTCGCCATGACCGTCTCCATTCGTCCGAGTCGGCCAGGGGGCGGCATCGCGGCTCCATTGTCTAGGGGGAACCGTCGGCATGCCTTACCGTCCGTTACAGGCCTGTGGATGGCCGGTACGTACGGGCATCCACGAGTCCCCCTGTTGGCCCCCAATTCGTAACCCTGGCAGCGCCCCGTTACACGCCGATTGTGTAACGGAAGATCATGAGCACCTAACGGACCCTGATCGTTACCGGACAAGCGTCGAATATCTTTAAATGTCGGCTAACGTACTGTCGTATGTTTCCTGGAACGCGAGGTCGCGCGCATGATCGAGGTTGGCGATGAACGCCGGCGTGATCTGTCGAACGGAGGCGCCCCGATTGGAGAACCGCATCTCGTGACGGTAGGCTTCGATGATGGCGAGGCACGTGTCGCCGTTGACGGTATGCGGAACGTATCCCGGGCAGTGGATCCGCGACGGTCTCACAAGGCCCAGTAGTGCCTCAAGCTCGGAGCCAGCACAGTGGTCCGCGTCCCAGTTCGTCACATCCAGGTCGTTCGCGTGGGTGACCCCGCAGATCTCCATCTCGGAAAGCAAGGTTTTTCGGTTGCACACGTTCAAGCGACCTTCGATGACGGTGAAGCGCCTGTTGGCGAAGTACGAGACGGAGGACCCCTCCGTACCCAATAGGTAAGCCCTGAAACGCGTCACCATCCGGAACCCCATTCATCCGGTTTGCGCTGGGTGGGCGAGGCTCGGTTCGACCCCTCGCTGGATCGGCAGCGGTCGCATTGCTCCTGCCGCTCATCCGACCATTTCGGCCAGCACCACGTTCAGCCCGTCGTCGCCGAGGATCAGCGACAGCCCGGGCAGGCCGTCTAAGGCGGTGTCGATGGCCGTGTGGCAGAGTTGGACGATATCGGTGGGACTCGGGTCCACGGGATGTCGGAAGGGGTGCGAATGCCACTCCCCAACGTACCGGACCATGTCCATGACCCTGGCCATCTTGCCGGTCACGTCGTCGGAGAGGCCCTCGATGCCCCTCTCGAACGCGGCCGGCGTCCCCCTGCTGTCGGGCGGAGGCGGCAAGGGTTCGACGATATGGATCTTCCGCGCCGAGCCATCGACCACGCCGATGACGGAGCCGCCGGTCTCGGCAGGTAAGGCGCCCTCCCGCATGTCGACCATCGCGGATCGCGCCTCGGCGTCGATGGTGATCTCCCATCCCACGAGGCGGTGGCGCTCGACAGGGGCGACAACCGGCGCCGTGACGGACACGCCGCCATCCGCGGCGAGGGTCCAGATGCCGATTGAGGGGCCGGGGGCATCCAGGGCCCGCGCGAGGCCCATGGCGGCCAGCGACGACAGAAGGGCGACGCGAGATTCCGGGACGCGGTTCGTCACCGCCCGACACGCCCCCGTGTAAGCGAACCTCTCGCCCGTGGCCGTAAGGTGTCGCTCCAGCGCGGGGATCAGCAGCACGGACCGATAATACTGGGCCTCAAGGTCGCGCAGCGTGATCGAGCGATCCTCGGGCTCGACGAGGACCACCGTGGCTTCGGCGGAGGGGTTGAAGAAGATGCTTGCACGACGGCCGGGCACGGCGAGGTCGGAGAGATGTCGGCTCGCCGCGACCGAGGCCGAGGCATCGATGATGACCGCCGCCTGCGCGAGCGCATCGCCGAGGTCGTCGGCGTGGGGCCCGGGACGGAGGACGTTGCAGCCGATGACCCTCGTGACCGAGCCGGCTGCCGTGGGCTCGAAGACGGCGTTCAGGTGATGGCCGAGCGCGGCCGCCTTAACTTGCCCGACCTGCATGGCCCCCAGCGTGTGACGTGCCAAGTTGTGGGGCAGCAGCCGGTCGTCGTCGACGATGCACCATTCGTATCGTCCCTCCCGGACAAGGCTTTCGGCGACGTGGGAGCCAATGGCGCCTGCCCCGACCATGACCACCTTCCGCGCGTCCGACGCCTGCCGGCCACCCAAGGTGGCGGCCAACCCCGCGTCGAACGCACGATGGACCTGCGCCATCTCCACGACGCATCCGGCCAACTGCGAGCCGTCGACGTCGCGTGATGGGATTGCACGGACGAAACCGGATGCCGCGTTCTCATCCTGGTCCGGGAGCAGGATGCCGAGGGCGACCCCGACCTCGCCGATCGTCTTCTGCGTGATGAAGACCCGGAGGTCGATCAGCCCCGGAAGGTCGCCATTCGGAGCGACGACCGGCATTGCGACGATCAGGGCCAGCGCCCCGTTGAGGCGCGCCCGGTCCTTTGCTTCGGACCCGGCCCAACGCCTCACACGTTCCTGGAGGTCAGGGATGATCGCGACGCCGCGGTCCACAAGCACCGCAGCGAGCGCTGCCAGATCGCGCGGTGCCCGCCGCATGCGGGTCATCCGCTCCGGGGGCACGGTGTAGGCCACCGGGATGATGCGGCTCGCGTCCGCGCTCCTCGGCATGGAATTGACAGGCATGACCATGAGGACGTCGGGATCGTCATCGCTGGTTCTGAAACCGACTAGCTCCACGCCGTCCGTCTCGGACAGGACAGAGGTTGGCACGACGATCTTCAGGGGAGAGAGCCCTAAGAAGGGGTCCACGGGTTGGTGGGGGTCGTGCAATTCGCCTCGGGCGGCACGCCGGAACCAGAGGTGGACGCGCTGCAGCAGTTCCGCCGGGGACCAGGTCAGGCGCGCCTCGTCCCAGGGACGGTCGTCGATGCACAATGCGGAGGGAAAGCCCTCCGGCACCAGCTGTTGGTGCTCCGTGTCCGGAAAGTCCTCCCGAAGCATCACCACGAAGGGCATGGCTTCCTCGGCGCCAAGGGCGATGCCGATCCTCTCGACCCTTTCGATAGGTACGACGGGCCGCTGCGGCACCCCGGTCCTGATATCGACGAGGAGCATCTCCGGCCCGGCGGGATGTCGGCGCGCTTCGACCACGGTGGCGATGTCCGGGGCCGTGCGCATGTAGGCGTCGATGGCCCTCGCCTGCCTCGTAACCAAGTCGTCGATGGCGATGACGGCCCACTCGTCGATCCAGGCCATGGCGCTCAACCCTGGCGGGCGGGCTTGGAGGTGGCGGCGGTCGCGACGGTCGGGGCTGCAAGCACCAGGCCGATGCCGTAGCGGTCGATCTCGAACCGCAGGGGCTTCGGTGGGTTTGCGGTCTGGTCCATGGTTACCATGAACGTCCCGAGCTTGTCGCCGACGACGCGGCGATGGTGATTGGCCGCTTGGCGGTGGGGCGGCTGGGTGGACTTGTCCTCAGGCGATCCGGGGAGCGGGATGGGCTTGCTCGGCGACACGATGGTGCAGCGGTTCTGCCCCTGGGTCTCGAAGAGCCATTTCACCTCGGGCGCCGCCACGGTCTCGGTCAAACCGCGATCCGGCCCCAGGGACAGGTACGAGCAATGGTGGAACAGCTTCAGCAGGTCCCAACGTAGGCGGTCGTCGTTTCCGTAGCCGCGTGTGATGTTCACGATCTCGGCCAGGACCATATGGTCGACGTCCGAGCCGAACAACGCATACGATTCCTTCCCGCCGTCCACGAAGACGGCCTGTAAGACGATGCTGTCGCCGTTGCGGTCGTGGACCACGGTCTCGTCCTGGCGCCAGGCGAAGGGGCTGTGGACGAAGAATTCGACGGCCTCCGGGCCATCCTTGGCGAAACCGGGCACGAGCTTGCCCGCGTCGACGAACAGGTGCTTCCGGCTTTCGAAGTCCATGCCCTCCGCTACCATCCACGTCTTGAGGCGGTCGGCGCGGGAGAAGATGCGAATCCCCTTCCCCTCGCGGAGGCGATGGCGCGCCTCCTGTCGAATGAGGCGGGCATCGCCATCGAGATTGGTTTCCGTCAGCGCACAGGCCGGCACCCACAGCTCGTCGATCTCGACGCGGTCCTCTCCCTGGTACGCGGTTGAGTGCCGGAGCCAGAAGAACTCGCCCATGCGCTGGCAGTGGTCGTCGTCGAGGTGCGTGAAGCAGACCACGTCGAAGTTGTCCCGCCCCGCCTTGCGGAGGACCGCCCTCAACTCCTTGGCGAGATCGCAGCGCTTCTCGTACGGATCGTCGGGATTGTGCTGATTGCCGAAGTCGATGAGCAGCAACTGCTTGTTGGCGAGCTCAAGCAAGGTGCTGTCGGCGTTTCCGAGCGGATAGAAGGTCGCGTAGGCGGTCATCTCGAAGGCTCCTCATTCCCTTGGGTTCAGGCGTGCATTTCGTCTACGGGCGCCA
This sequence comes from Methylobacterium sp. J-067, assembly GCF_022829465.1. Taxonomy (GTDB): domain Bacteria; phylum Pseudomonadota; class Alphaproteobacteria; order Rhizobiales; family Beijerinckiaceae; genus Methylobacterium; species Methylobacterium litchii. The sequence goes on along the minus strand of NZ_JAKSXZ010000097.1, from coordinate 38,987 downwards.
CTCAAGCGTCCGTGGGAACAGGGCAGCCGAATGCGTCGTGAGGACCGTGTCGGCCACCTCGAAGCCGTGCCGTGCGATGCGTTCGAACGCGGCGGGCGTCATAACCTTAAGGTCCGTGGGATGGCCGAGAGCTGCGCGGACCTCGGCGTCGTTCAGGAAAGCGTCGTATTCCCGCCCGTCGCGCGAGCGACCTTCCTTGATGTCGACGTCCCGGATCGACACGCCCATCTTGAAGAGGGCGCCGGTGACGACCTTGGCGTCGACGTCCCTCATGAACATCCTAGACCTTAGGGCCCGGATCTGGTCGCTCGCGATGTCGAAGAGTCGGGGACCGGCGAGGCGTCCCTTGAAGATGGCGAATGGGGAGGCCGAGCCGTACGCCGGGACCGGACCGGAAGCGTCGCTGCAGATGACGAACGCCGCCGGGTCCGGCGCTATTCCGGGCTTGTAGATCGCTTCCAGTCCAAGGTTCTCGTAGACGCCCCCGTCCCAAAGCCCGATCCTGTCCACGTCAGGTTGGGTCCGCTTCAGCGGTTTGCGCGTCGCCGGATCGGTCTGGAACCAACCCTCCTTGGGCAGGTCGATCCAGAGGGCGCCCAGGACGTAGGGGACGGCTGCCGATGCTGCGGCCGCATCCGCCAATCGGATGTCGGGGGCGTAATGACGCCCGAACACCCAGTCCCCCATTTCCCTAGCGGAGAACCTCCAGCACTTGCCGCTGTGGAGGGACGTCGTGTTGATGAGCCAGGCGGGCTTCTCCGGCAAGTCCCGCACGCGGCCGGTGACGCCCCAGCGTTCGGCCAGGAGATCCGCAAGCACGCTGGCCCGGTGCGTCAGTATTCTTCTGTTGAAACGGAACAGACCGCGCCATCCGACCGCCCTCACCGTGAAGAGATCGACGGTCGTCAGGAGGTTGCGGAGGGACGGGTATGTTCGTTCAAGGTAGGCTGCCGAGCCGGGCCACGCATGTTCGTTGAACGACATGAGGGCCGAAACGAGCAGGCTTCCGCCGGATACGGTCGAAACGTGCGTGATCCTTTCCAGAAGGCCCTCCTCGGCAAGGCGTTTCAGCACCCCCGCATGGAAGGCCGCGGCGCGTATGCCTCCGCCGGAGAGCGCCAAGCGGATCGGCAGCCCAGGTGGTTGGCCGGCCGACGTCGCGTCCGAGACGGTCGTGGCCGGCGGTTCCGTTCCGTTCTCCCGGGACGTCGGGTCGGCTTCGCGGCCAGGCTTCGGGCAATTCTCCGGCTGCATCGCGTGCTCCCGCTACGCCACCGTGGTAGCGAACCATAAAGTATGTCTACACCGAACATGCGTGTCGTTGTAGCGCTTTGCAAGGCCCAGGTGTTAGTCTACGCCGAACTTTTCGGTTCGACCGGTTCGTGAGGGGAGGCAGGCCGCGGTGGCGACGTTCGGCGAGAAGATCAAGGAGTTGAGGAAGAAGGCGGGCCTGACGCTCGATCAGCTCGCCGAGATGACAGGCTCCAGCAAGTCGTACGTTTGGGAGGTGGAGAACAAGAATCCGCCTAGGCCATCGGCCGAGAAGATCGACCGGATCGCGAAGGCGCTCGGCGTCACCGCCGATTACCTGATGGACGCCAAGGCCGACTTGATGACCGCGGAGGACGAGGCTTTCTTCCGGAAGTACAAAGGCCTCGATCCGGACGTGAAGGATCAGATCCGCCGGATCACCGAGACCTTCAGAAAATAGTCGTCCCGCAACGCCCGCGGGCGTTGCCCCGAGCTTGCTTGGCTGCGAGCCTGGACCGTCATGGATTCAGGTTCCGGTCAATGCCAGACTCATCCGAGATGACGCCGATGAGGTGGGCCAACCGGCTCACCCAAATGCTCGACGCTGTGAAGGGGGCCGACCGTTACCCGGTCGACGTCGAGGAACTGATCCTCGAATATTCCCGGGTCATCTCGCCGGACGACCCGGTGCTTGAGATTGTCAGCCGGCCCCTGAGGGGGTTCGAGGGCGCGCTGGTGCCGGTGCGTGAGGAACCCTGCGGTTGGCTCGTCGTGAGCAACTCCACCGCGTCGCCGGGCCGGCGCCGGTTCACGGTCGCGCACGAGGTTGCGCACTACCTGCTCCACCGCGACCGCATTCCGCCCCAGGGCATCTACTGCAAGGAGGAAGACGTCAGCCGCCGTGCCGGTAAGGACATCGAGAAGGAGGCGGACAGCTTCGCCGCCGCGCTTCTTATGCCCCTTCACGACCTGCGACGACAGATCGATCCCATTGCCAAGCCTACCCTGGCCGACCTCGGCGCGCTGGCCGAGCGGTACGGCGTGTCGCTGACGGCAGCGACGCTGAGGTGGCTCGAAGTCACCGAGCGCCGGTCGCTCATGGTCGTCTCGACGGAGGGGTATGCTCTCTGGGCGAGGTCGAGCGAGCCGGCGTTCAAGTCCGGTCGTTTCATTAGGACGTCGGGTGCCCCGCACGAGATCCCCGCCGGCGCCGGCGCGACGCGGCCGGATCTGGCGGAAGCGTGCCGGGCGGGCATCAGCCATCCCTCCGGGGTCTGGTTCGACGAGGAGGTCGAGGAATACACGGTGCATGCAACCGCCATCGAGCAGGTCATCACCATACTGCATCTTGGCGGGGGACGGCCCCGGTGGAGTGTCGTGGAGGAGCGTGAACCTGACGTGGTGGACAGATTCGAGGCGAACGGTCGAGCCTGAGCATCGCCAGGCGTGCTTTCTATCAGGAGGGGGCCGCCTTTCGATCAGATAGAGGCATTCGTGTCGGGGCGAGAACCGGCGACCGCTTCTTCACGCCCCGTGTCCAAGACGCCCTGAACGGTTTCGGGGCGGCGGTCATGGTGGACAGGGCAGAGGTCTTTCGCGTCGCGGACAAGCTGCGGGCGTTGAGGGGCGACAAGAAGGTCCGGGTCTAGGTGCGGCGGGTGGCCTCGGCCGGGGGGACGTCCGAGAAGGGCAGGATGACGTGGACAGGGGAGAACATGACCTCGGACCCGGGGTGCCCCGGGGGTGTCCGGGAGCGCGACTCGGAGGGTAACGCATCACGGGTAACGAAACCCGCTACGCGTTACGTTTCGGACGACGGAGAGGGGTCGACGACGAGGTCGGGCCGGAACCCCGTCTCCTCCTCGACATGGCCCCTGGCGTTGCACACGATCCGGGTTCGCCCGACGCGGTAGTCGGCGTGCCGATGGACGTGCCCGTGCACCCAGAGATCCGGCCCCCTCGCATGGAGCAGCGGGGTCAGGTCGGAGGCGTCGCACCAGGCGAGATGGGCATGCCGGGAGGGCAGGCTGCCGGGGTGCGGGGCGTGGTGGGTGACGACCACGGTCGGGCCGCCGTGCGGGTGGGCGAGACCCGTGTCGATGAAGGCGCGGGTGGCCCGGTGCATGGCGAGCACGTCGCCGGGCTCGATCCGGTCGCGGGACCGGGGCCCGGTCCGGATGCGACGGTAGTTGACCGCGCCGTCGCGGCCCTGGGCGGAGCGGAAGGCGTGCGTCAGCGAGCGGGAGCCGAGGCGGAAGTCCGTCCAGAGCGTGCCGCCGATGAACAGCGTGCCGTCGACCAGCACCTCGCTGTCCGTCAACAGGTGGATGCCGAGCGCGGCGGCGCGGTCCAGACCCCGCTCCATCTGGTCCCGGACGGTGTACCGCTCCTCGCCGCGGTCCCACCAGAAGTCGTGGTTGCCCGGCACGTAGACGACCGGGACTCCGGTCATGCGGTCGCCGAGCCAGTCGAGGGCCCGGACCAGCGGCATGTGCACGTCGCCGGCGACGACGGCCACGTCGAAGCCCCCGGCCGTCGCGTGCGTGGTTGGGTCCCAAGCGTTCACAGGCCAGTCCTGGTGCAGGTCGGAGAAGACCCAGAGGCGCGTCACGCTTCGTCTCCCGCGTCGGGGAACAGCTCGGCCAGCCGGGCCTGGACCTGCGGCACGGTCACGGGCGTCCATCCCCAGCAGTTGACGCCCACGTCGAGGCTGGCCGGAATGGCCGGCAGGCTGCCGTGGCTGTGGCCGTACAGATGGAGGTCGCCGCGGTGCCTGTGCGGCCACGTACGGTGGGCATAATGCGACAGCCACAACCCGACTGCGGACAGCATGCCCGGATCCTGGACGTGGATGCGGGCGACGCCCATCACGGGGCCATCCCACGGTAGGGACTCGCCGATCTTGTCGTGGTTGCCACGGACGAGGAACTTTCGCCCGTTCAGCCGGTGGAAGACGCGCAGTGCATGCCCATGCCGGCACCTGTAGGCGAAGTCGCCGAGATGCCAGACCGTATCGTCGGGGCGCACGACGGCGTTCCAGCAGGCAACAAGGGTCTCGTCGTGTTCGGCGATGGACGTGAATGGCCGGGGAGCGTCCATCCTGGGCGAGAGGATGCCCGCATTCCCGATGTGATGATCGGCGGTGAAGAAGGTAAGGGCCATGTCGGCCTCCGGGTAAGCGGAGGCTCGGCACGCAGCGGCACTCCGGGGTCAATCGGTCGGGTGCGAGTCCGCGCGTATCATCCGCATGTTCCTTGGCGAGGGTTCAGCCAGGGTGTCCTGGCCCGCAACCGCGGGCAAGGGGAGGACACGCGGATCCACAACGCGTCGGCCCCGCAAGGCCGTAGGCCGTTCATGCCGCCATCACCACGGGCACCTCGTCGACCCGAGTGGTGTACCGCTGCGAGCGCATGTCGAACTTAGTCGACCATTCCCCCTTCGGGGCGAACCCGTCGCCGCCCGGGACGACAGGCCCGCGCCCGAGCGGGCAGTTGCAGGCGTCGAGGGCGCCCATCAGTGCCGCCCCGTGCTCCCGGTCGAGTTGTGCAAGGCCCGGTAAGGCGCGCGCCAAGGCCGCCAGCGGTACGAGATCGTTCGTGATCACCCCGTCTTGGAATACCGGTCGCCGTCCCACCAGGTCTTTCGGAAGTCATGCAAACTGGTAGAGGTAGCCACGTGCCGGACACGAGTGCCCGGACACGATGGTAGCGTCCCATTATTGTCATTAACATTCGTCGCTGGGGATCGTGCACTGGTGGCACAGGCTATACGCCCGCAACCAGCCCGTGCGTTGGTGTCCGTTACGCAACCATCGTAGTCGGCCGGATTGACGACAAGGCGGGATGCTCGATGGACCGGGCGAGTTCCAGGCCCACTGCCCTGGGAGAAGTCCACGCGACCGTCGCTTCGATGCGACGGCCTCCCGGCCACTCAAGCACAACGCTCTCGCCCACGGTCAAACCGCCATCGAGTGCGATGCAGGCGCCGCGCTCAGAAACATCGAGGGTGCGGACCTCGCACCGCCGGCCGCGGATCACGGCTGTGACATTCTCGTCCACGCGGACGCGGAGTGCCGTCCGTCTCTCAATCAAGTCCGCGGTGACGTCGGCCGCGAATGCCGCCACGGACCGGGTGAGCGAGCTTGCGACATCTTCCAACGTTCGCGAGGCGGCGAGCGCGTGATCGGCGTGTGTCCGGGTCTGGCGCGTCGCCTCGGTCACCTCGACGGCGCTCGCTCGGGTCTGGGCGCTGTCACGGGCCACGCGCATGATCGTACGGGAGACCTCCGCGGTCGCCGCTTGCTGCTGGCGGACGGCGACGGCGATGGCCTGGGCCAGTTCCTCGATTTCGCCGACACCGTTGGCGATGGTTTGCACGGAGCCAACCGTCTGGCCGGCCGCGCCCTGGATCGCGCCGATCTGCTCCACGATCTCGTCCGCGGCGCGCCCCGTCTGCCCGGCGAGGGCCTTGACCTCGGCCGCAACCACGGCGAACCCCTTGCCGGCCTCGCCTGCCCGCGCCGCCTCTATGGTCGCATTGAGCGCGAGCAAGTTCGTCTGACCGGCGACCGCCTTGATCAAGCCCACCACGGTGCCGATGCGGTCGGCGATGACCGCCAGCCCTTCGACCTCGCGACGCGACACCCGGGCCGCCTCGCCCATGCTGCCGACACGCAGGAGTGCCTGGTCCGCGCTCGCGGCTATCTCGTTCATCGAAGCCGTCAGTTCCTCCGCACCGGTCGAGATGGCGATGACCGCGTCCGTCGTGCTCGACGCCGACGCCTGCGCCAAGCCGGCTTGGCGCAGGGAGTCCGCGGAGACGCCGCTGAGCACCCGCGCGGTCCGCGCCATGCCCGCCGCCTCTTCCTGGACGCTCCGCTCGATGCGGCCCAGCACGGTGCGGAACCGCGCGACGGTCTCCGCGAGCGACTGCTGCCGGAACACCTCCAGTCCTCGTTCCTGCTGTGCCGTCTGCTCGACATGGCGTTGAACCGCCGCGCTCTCGTGCGCCTGCCTGGTCGCCTGTTCCGATGCCGCAAGGGCGACCGTAAGCTGTCGTGCCGCCAGCATGAGGACGCCGGCTTCCACGAGAACGACCGCGGCATGCAACACGACGCGGGAGAACTCGGCTCCGTTCGGGAACACGGCCATGGGGTAGGCCACGTTCAATGCGAGATGATGGGTTGCGATCACTGCCGACGCGACGAGAACCGATGACCAGCACGCCCAGCCGACCGTGATGGCGAGGGCGGCGAAGAACAACATGTGCATGTCGATCTGCACGTGCGTACCCGCGACCGCGAACACCATCAGGCTGACGAGCGCCATCAGCACGGACGAGGTGAGGTGACGCGTCAGGAGGGCAGCCGGATGAAGCCGGGCGGCGGTGAAGGAGGCTACGACCATGATGCCGGCGACCAGGGCGACGCCGGATGGCGCCGAGTCGAGCGTCCATGCCGTCGTGACGACGATTGCGCCCAGGCAGACCAGGGTCGTCAGCATGACCGGCTGGAAGGCACGGCGAAGCCTGTGTAGGCGATCTTCCGGGATCATGGGCGTCGTTCGGTCCAAAATGAGGGGGAGAGGGTGCCCCGGGGAAGGCAACCAATGAGTGGAGCGGCGGCTAGGACGAGCGTCGCGCCGTTACGGTAGAGATCGGCCACCAGGTCACGCGATGCATCGGGGACGGTCACGAAGTGACCCTGCGGCGAGACGGTCAGTATCCTGGCGTTCGACCCCAGGATCGGACGCGGGATTGCGGCGTCCGGTCGGAGCGTCAGCACGATGACCGTTTCACCGGGGCGTGGCGCCAGCGCGAGGGCGACCGGAGCTATGCCGCAAGACAGGACGAGAAGTACGGCGGTCGCGACCGTCCCCAGTACGGCTCCGCAGTCACGCCGGACGAGAGGCTGTCGTTGTCTTTCCATCCCTGGCCTGAACCTTACGGCATGCGTGTTCCGCAGCCATGTTTAGTCTCCCGGAATGCAGAAACCCTATTGAGGATCTCTGAAACATCGCGTGAAACGCCCCGCCTTACGTATGCGTTTTTGCTCAATAGCCTGCGGCATGACGTCCAGCGACCTTTCAAAGGTCGGAAGGGTATCCCGTCCCGGAAGAGGGTTTGGCCGGGCGGGACTTCTCGACCAGGGAAAGCGTTCGCTCTCGCCCCTTCACCACACAGCGAGCCACCTTTGCAGGACGACACCGTTTGAACCCGCTCCTGTCGGGGCTCGTCGCAGTCGAGGAACGACGCCGCCCACGGGCGGGCCACGCCTATGCGGCGTCCGCGGTACGTAGGGTGGTGATCTCATGGAGCGTTCGGTCCCGCAGGTTCCCCAGGGTCGGCAGCATCGAGGTGTAGTCGGTACCCGTGGTGCAAGCCTTCTCGATATCCCGACAGACTCCTGCCAGTTCGAGGAAACCCAGTGCTCCCGCTGCCGAGACCATCGCGTGCGCATCGTAGGCCAGTTGCACGCGGTCGGTGTCGGTCTTGTCCGGGAAACGCTGCGTGAGTTCGTCCGCCAGCATCGCAAGCATCCGATGGAACCGCTCCTGACCGACCATCGCAGTCAGTTCGAGCTGGATTGCGGGGTCGATTGTGGGTGGCACGGTCTCCGCGGTGGTGTCGACGACGGTCAACCGGTCGATGACGTCGAGCAACCGGTCCACCTGGAACGGCTTGCCGACGTGGTCATCCATGCCGGCCGCGAGGAAGGAAGCGACCTGGTCGGACAGAACGTTGGCGGTCATCGCGACTATCGGTATGCGCGACGAGCCACCCTCCGACGCCCGTATCTGGCGCGTCGCGGCGATACCGTCGAGCACCGGCATCTGCACGTCCATGAGCACGAGGTCGTAGGGCCTCGTCCGGACCGCCGCCACCGCAGCGGCACCGTCCCCCCCTCCGTATCGACGACATGTCCGGCCCGGGTCAGGATCTCGTACGCGAGTTCGCGGTTCAATTCGACGTCGTCGGCAAGCAGCAAGTGCCGTGGGACGCGCCCGGTCGTCGGGCCATCGGGTTGCCGCTCCGCGACCTCCCGCGGCGCGGGCGGAAGCGCGACCTCGAACCAGAACGTCGAGCCCATCCCGGCTTCGCTCTCGAAACCGATGGTTCCGCCCATCGCCTCCACCAGCGCCTTGCAGATGGCCAGGCCGAGGCCCGTCCCCCCGAAATCGCGGCTTATCGATCCGTCCGCTTGGGAGAACTTCCGGAACAGCCTGTCCTTCCGGGACGCGGGGACGCCCACGCCGGTGTCGTCAACGCGGAAGAGTAATCGCACCCGTCCATCCGTGACGCCGACCGCACGGACCTCCAGGTCCACCCTACCGGCATGGGTAAATTTGCATGCGTTGCCGAGCAAATTGAGCAGGATTTGCGTCAATCTGTCCGGGTCCCCGAGCATGTGACTCGGCAGGTCTTCCGCGAACGATAAGCTGAGGGCCAATCCCTTGGCCTCGGCCGGCCCGCGGACCATCTCCGACGCATTGTCGACCAAGTCGCGCAACGCGAAGGGGCGTGGCGTGATCTCGACCTGCCCCGCCTCGATCTTCGAGAAGTCGAGGATGTCGTCCACCACGGTTAGCAAGGCGGCCCTGGCCGCCCGGATGCGCTCGGCGTGGAGACGGGCCCGCGGCGGCACGCCGGGCTCGCCGAGCAGGAGGTCACCGTAGCCGATCACGCTGTTAAGCGGCGTCCGGATCTCGTGGCTCATGGCGGCCAGGAACTCACCCTTCGCCTCGCTCGCGCGCTCCGCCCCCTCCCGAGCGGCGACCAGGGCGGCCTCGCCGGCCTTGCGTGCCTCGACGTTCCGTACCGACGAGACGAAACCGGTCGTCACCCCGGACGGGTCCCGAAGCCGCTTGAGCGAGGACTCGACCCAGACCCAGCGACCGTCCCTGTGCCGCAGCCTGTTGACGACGATGCCACCATCCCGCGTACCGGCGAGCATGTCCGACAGGATTTGGTCGAGGCCGGCGGCGTCCTCCGCATGGATCATCTGCCTGGGGGATGAGCCGACGAGCTCGTGGGGTTCGTAGCCGAGAAGGTCGCGGCTGGCGGGCGAGACGTAAAGTCGTCGCCCGGACCGGTCCATGTGGGTGATCATGTCGGCCGCCGCCTCGGATACCAGCCGCAGGCGCGCCTCGCTGTCGCGCAGCGCCCGGTCGGCCTCGATGCGGCCCGTGACGTCCCGCCCGGAGACGACGACGGTCGGGTCCCCCCGGACGCGGCCTACCAGCCTGAAGACGGACTCGATCCAGACGTAGTGCCCGTCCCTGTGGCGCAGCCGATGGATGTAGGATGCCTGGGGACGGTCCGGCGACAAGGCACCGTACACGGCGGTGACCTCGGCCATCTCGTCGGGATGGATGAGATCCTCGGGGGCCAGCGCGGCGTACTCCTCCGGTCCCCATCCAAGGATCGACCTTACGGCCGGCGACACGTAGGCCCGCTCACGTATCGACGGCTTGAGCACGATGAGGTCGTTCGTGTTCTCGGCCAGGAGGCGGTAGCGCTCCTCGCTCGCCCGTATCCGGGCATCGGCCACGCGTCGCCTTTCGAACTCACGCGCCAGTTGCAGCAGCGCCGCGACCAGCACGAGCGTGAGACCACCGGCCACGGAGGCCTGCACCAGCGCCGAACGCCTCCACCCGGCGAGCGCGTCCTGGCGGGATAGCGCGGCAGCGACGTACAGGGGATAATCGTCGAGGAAGCCCAGGGCGACCACGCGCTCCACGCCGTCGGTCATGGCGGTCGTCCAAAACGGCTTGTCATCCCTGACCGGGACGTGCTGCCGGTAGTTCTCGCCGTCGGCGAAGCTCTTGCCGATCACGGCGGGAAGTGGCGGGGAGCGCACAAGGAGCGTCCCGTCCGACCGCCACAGGCTGAGACCCGCCCCGGGGCCGTTGTCGATACCGGCGTAGACCGACTCGAACCTCTCGGGGTCGACCGTCGCCTGGACGATGCCGGCGAAGCTCCCGTCCGGCCCGTCGATGCGACGGGCGACCGGGATCAGGACCTTGCCGCTGAGACGGCCGGTGACCGGGTCGCCGATCAACAGCCCCCCGGTCGGTCGGTCGCGCAGCGCACGGAAGTAGTCTCGGTCATGGATGTCGAGGGTACGGGCGGGAAACGTCTGTCCCTCGACCGTCGCATGTTCGTCCCGGTCGACGATGACGATGTTGTAGAGCCTCGACCTTTCGATCTGCTCGTGCAATGCCGCGTGGATGGCCTCGGTCGACAAGCCACCGTCACGCCGTCCCACCAGGGGCGCCACGGCCCGGAGGTACGTGTCGATGATCTCGAAGGTGCGGGCGGCGTGTTGCTCGATGGCGCGTGCGGTGTTCGCGGCACGTGTCCCCGCCTCGGCGAGTTCCCCCTCGTATTGACGGTGCAGGGTAACGCCGACGAAGGCGGGAATGCCCACGCCGAGCGCCAGCGCGACGATGCGTGCGATTGTTCCCGGTCCCGGCGTCATCGGATGGTACCGACGACGGCCGAGGGGTAGGCACCGGACGAGGGATCACATCCGGGTCGGGCGACCGATGGAATGCCCGGCGGGTACGCCATGCGAAGGAACATGTCAGGCCGCACGGACGGTCGCGAGGAAGCGTCCGACCTCGGCGGTCAGATGCTCGGACTGGCGGGACAACTCTGAGGCCGCGCCGAGAACCTGGCTCGCCGCCACCCCCGTTTCCTCGGCGGCGCCAGCCACACCCGCGATGTTGCCGGTTACCTCTCCCGTACCCATCGCAGCCTGGCTCACGTTGCGCACGATCTCCTGTGTCGCCGCACCCTGTTGCTCGACCGCGGCGGCAATCGAGGTGGCGACGCCGCTGATCTCGCGAATCCGCGCGGTGATGCCGGCAATCGACGCCACGGCCTCTCCCGTCGAGGACTGCACTTGCGCGATCTGCCCGGAGATCTCCCCGGTGGCCTTCGCGGTTTGCTCGGCCAAGGCCTTAACCTCGCTCGCGACGACTGCGAACCCCTTGCCGGCGGCACCGGCGCGCGCGGCCTCGATGGTGGCATTCAAGGCCAGGAGGTTCGTTTGACCGGCGATGTTCGAGATGAGGCCGACGACGTCCCCGATACGGGATACGGCCGCGCTCAATTCCCTGACCAGCATGCCGGTCTGGTCCGCCTCGCCCACGGCAAGGCGCGCGAGCTCGGCCGAACCGCTGACCTGGCGACCGATCTCCCGGACGGAGGACCCCAACTGCTCGGCGGCGGCAGCCACGGTGTTGACGTTCGAGGCGGCTTCCTCGGCGGCAGCCGCCACCGTGGTCGACTGGTTGGCCGTCTCCGTCGCCGTGGCGGTCATCGACTGGGCCGTCGCCTGCAACTCGGTCGCCGAGGACGAGACCATGCCGATAATGCCACCGACGGCCCCCTCGAAGCCATCCGCCATCTGGCGCATGCCGGCCTTGCGCTGTTCCTCGGCGGCGTGCCTTGCCCGCGCGGTCTCCGCTTCCAGCGCTCGGGTGCGTATCAGGTTGTCCTTGAATACCTGCACGGCGGCGGCCATCGCGCCGACCTCGTCTGCACGCGACCGGTATGGAACCTCGATGCCTGCATCGCCATCGGCCAGCCTGGCCATCGTGTCCGTCATCGATTGGATCGGACGCGACACCCGCAGCAGGCCGAGCGTGGCGGCGGCAACCGCGGCCACCAGCGCGAAGGCGACGGCGACGTAGACCGCGGTCGCGGCATCGTCGGCGGCGGCTACCACGGCATCCGCATCCGCGTGGGCCCCTCGTTCGTTCATGGCGACATCGCGTGTCAGCGCTTGCCGAACGTCGTTGTACAGGCCGATGTTCTCCGGCCGTCCCATCAACGCGAGCCCGTCGCCCGGTCGGCCTCCCTCGGCCAGGCGCAGCGCGTCCCGGCCGACCGACTCGTAACGGTCCCAAGCCGTGGCGAACGCGTCGTAGGAAACCCGTTCCTCGACGGATGAGATCATCGGCTCGTAGCCCTTTCGCGCTCGATTCAACGCGTCGAGTGCTTCCGTCATGTCGACGGCGTTCTTCGCGCGCTGCTCCGCGGTCCCGGCGAGGGACAGGGAACGGAGTTGCTTGATGCGAACCTCCGAGGCACTTGCGCGGATGTTGGTTACAGCGATGACGGAGGGCAGCCACTTCGTGGAAACCTCCGTCGCGGAGCGGCGGATGTTGGAGAGTTTCGCCAGCGATAGGCCTCCTTGGCCGACGCAGATCAGCGCGAGGAAGCCGAACGCGGCCGCCAGGGTGGTTCTCAGCGTGAGGTGCGGGTGCATGGGACCGGATCGGCGCGGGTGTACCTCGGCAGGGCGCCGCGCGCACGGCCGCCGGATGGTCTCCGAAGCAGGCTGCAGTCCACGCATTACCAAATTAGACCGATTCCCCCTTTCGACGATCACGAAACCGTTTGTTCGGAGACTGGCGCCGTTAGGTGCAAATTCAGCACACGATACCTTCAGGTCGCCATGGCCGAGGCAACGCTACCTTACGTGGTTCTCGACGACGGAAACTTAGGGAAGCAATCGTTTGCCCGCGTCCATCGCCACGAGTTTCACGCCGCCGCGATGGCGGCGGCAGGGGCGGCCTCGACGATGTCGCGGGCAAGCGACACCGCGTTTCGCCCCGAGGCCTTCGCCGCGTAGAGCGCCTCGTCAGCCCGCTTGAGTGTCCGGGAGCCGGTGGCGGCGTTTCCGTCGGCCCTCGTGGCAGAAGCCCCGACGCTGACGGTCACGTGACGCCTGTCCGCGAAGCCGGGATGCTGGATGGCCTGCCATTCGACGGCTCGACGGATGGCTTCGCCGGCCACGAGGATGGCGTCCCCGTCGGCACCGGGCAGCAGGATGGCGAATTCCTCTCCACCCAGACGCGCGACCGTGCCATCCGTGACGCTCGGTTCCGCCGCGAGCGTACCGGCGACCGCACGCAGGCACTCGTCACCGGCGCTGTGCCCGGCGCTGTCGTTGAAGGCCTTGAAATGGTCGATGTCCACCATCAGCACGCCGAACCAAGCCCGATCCTGCGGCGCAGTCAGGGCGACCCGCTCCAACCGGGCATCGAACGCCCGTCTGTTCGCCAGTCCCGTGAGCGGATCCGTAGTCGCCAGACGCATGAGTTCGGCGTTCGCCCGGGCGAGGGCCCGGCCCTGCAGTGTCTCCCTCATCCCGTGCAGGAAAACCTCTCGATTGCCCCTTTCCCGCCCGAAGTTCATCGGCAGCGTGAGTACGATGACGATGGCGTTGAAGCCCAGGGTGGCGAGGATCTCGACGAGGTCGCCAGGCGCGCTCACCATCACGGCGAATGCGAATGTCGCCGTGACGTTCGCGCCGGCGAGCACGACCGCGTGCGAGAAACGCAGCGGCATGGCGGCGTTGACGAAGAAGGCCGCCATGCCCGCAGCCGACAGGTACAGTTCGGCGTAGCGCCCCCCGAGCAGCAGGCCGATCAGCGAGATGCTCACGAGTCCGCAAAGGACCGGGACACCCGCCAGTAGCCCCTGTTGCCAGGACGGGCGGTCCGACTTGAGCAGCAGCATGCCGACCGACAGCGCGGGGGCGACGACGCCCAGCCTGACGGCGACCCCGAGGGGTAGCGCACCGTGCCAGGTGTCCAGCGCGATGGCCAGGATGTCGGCGCACAGGGCGAATGCCAGGAAATGCCGGAGTCTCGTCGTGCGGGCGCGCACGGTGGATCGGTCGAAGCGCGCCTCCAGGTCGGCATCCATCCGGAGACGATGCCGCGGACGCAGCAGGGCCGCCTCGACCGTCCCCGCGCTCGGCAATTGCTCGATCATGCCCGACGGCCTTCGTTCTGCCGCTCCCGACTATCACGGGCCCGTTCAAGGATTATGAAACGAAGTCTCGTCGCGGCGCAGGTAAGACCCATAAAGATCGAAATCGCTTACCGCGCCCCGCCGAACGGTTTGCATCAAGTGGGTCCCCGACGCTCGCCGACACGTGCGACCGCATCGGAGCCCTTTGCCTCGGACGGCGATGTCACGACCGGTTTGAACGCCCGGACCAAGTCGGGATCCAACCGACCATCCATCCGGTCCAACACCGCGAAGGCAGCGACGTTGCTCATCGGAGCCCGGTAGGGTCGGCGCTCGATAAGGGCCCCGTAGATGTCGCAGACCGTGATGAGGCGCACGAGGTCCGGAATCTCGTCGCCATGCAAGCCGTCCGGGTAACCCGAGCCGTCGAGCATCTCGTGGTGCGAGCGTGCGACCCGTAGAATGGCATCCTCGAACCCCTGGGCGGCGAGCATCACATGGCCTTCGACGGCATGGGTCCGCATGATGGCCAGCTCGGCCGCGTCCAGCTTGCCAGGTTTGTTCAGGATCGCGGTCGGTATCCTCGTCTTACCCACGTCGTGTAGGAGCGCCGCCTTCACGACCTTGTGCCTATCGATGGCCGACAGGCCCAACGTCCCGGCGAATGCCGCCGCGATGCCGGCCACGAGCAGGATATGCTGGTGGGTGGCATCGTCGAATTCGCGAACCGTCCGAATCCAGTCGTAGACGCCGCCAGATCCGATTGCCCACGCGACCGCGTCGGCACCGTTAGTAACCTCCTCCGGTGTGAGGATGCCTGTTCTGAAGGTTTCCCGCAGGAAATCACGGGCCCGCGTCGCATGCACCCTCGCGGAGAGGGGGACGCTCCCTCCCTCAACTACGAGGCGTTCGACCAGGGCGGTCAACTTGTCGGTGTCGGTTGCTGAGACGACAGCCGTCGCGCCGAGCGCCTCGGCATAGGCCAGCGCGCGTGGGCCATTGACGTGCGCAATGAAGATGAAAGGGCCATTCGTTGGCCGTATCCGGCTGAGGAGGGTTCGCAGGCGTGATACGGCATCGGCCGACAGATCACTGACATCGCTTACGACGATGCCCGTACCACCCAGCCGCTGACATGGCTCGTAGAGATCCAGCACGGTCAGCGTGCTTATCCTTTCCAATGACCTGAAGCGTCGCTCGGCGCGGGCCATGTCGTCGCTTACGAGCATAAGCTCAGCCATCATCGGCCCTGTCTAAAACATAACCCAGATCAGTTCACGCTCATCGGCCGTGGGACATCATTGGCCACGCCGAGATCACTGGCCTTTAGTGGGGGAACACAATCATCATCGCCAGCGGATAGTTTGCCGCAGATCGATGCGAACGGATGGGGCGATGACTGGCGCCTATGTAGTTTCGCAATCATCCGACCAAATCGGTTTGGCGGTAACGTTCATCGCCGGTGAACCACACCTGCAGAGGTGCAGCGTAGCCTGCCCTTCCGTTCGTGGGAGCGTTGATGCACCCCGATGCGTTCGTCGGTCGTGACGTAGAAGGAGGGACGGATGCCCAATGACCCCGACCTCGCGGAGGGCGTGCCGCC
The DNA here is from genome assembly GCF_022829465.1 of Methylobacterium sp. J-067. Lineage (GTDB taxonomy): Bacteria > Pseudomonadota > Alphaproteobacteria > Rhizobiales > Beijerinckiaceae > Methylobacterium > Methylobacterium litchii. The sequence continues at coordinate 23,365 of NZ_JAKSXZ010000097.1, read as the reverse complement.
CGCGATTCCTGACAACGGCTTGCCGACCCCCGACAAGTCCGACCCCTCCGCTCGCGCCGGACTTGCCTCTTTCGCCCGTGGACGGCCGGACCCATCAGGATGTCACCAATCGTGATTGACGTCGTTTCCAGGGCTGCTCAACTCGACGACGGAGCCGCCAGGTCCGGCCAACCGAACCTTTCTCGGAGAATTGTATGCGCCTCGCCACCCTCGTCCTCGCTTCATCCGTCGTCGCCATGCCGGCCATGGCCCAATCCCCGAAAGAGGAGGCGGTAGCCATCGGGCCGTGGAAGGTCGAGGCAGTCTCGAAGGGCCCGAAGTTCGAGCGTTGCACGATGACCCGTACGACCGATGACGGCGTCGACGTCCAGTTCACCCGCGACGGGGACGGCCTCGACCTGAGCATGAGCTCGCCGAAATGGAAGCTCGGGCGTGGCAAGAGCTACCCGGTGGAATTGGCCGCCGGTTCCTCGACGTTGCAGGCGGAGGTCGCGGCCACGGGCAACACGGTGTCCCTGCCGATCAAGGACGAGCGGTTCCTGAAGTCGCTCAAGCTGGCGGATGGCCTGGACGTGAAGGGCGAGGGCGCGACCATCAAGGTGGCGCTCGATAAGAGCGCCGCGGGGTTGGACCGGTTGGAGGCGTGTTACCAGAAGAACGGGTCGGCGACGGAGACCAATCCTTTCGTCGCGCCGAAGGCCAAGCCGTAGGCGGCAGGTTCGGTTTCCCGGTGTCCTGGCGGCGACTGGGGCGGTGGTTGGGGCGGCCAGCCGTACGACCTTTGGCGGGTTCCGCCCGGGTCCCTCGTAGGGCACCGGGACCGAGCCCGGGCGACATCGCGAATAGCGGCCGGAACACTACGGGTCGGACGACGCGGCCGAACCCGGAGCCGCCTCTACGTCCCCCCGTCGGCTAACGCCGACGCGGGGACTTGGAGTCGTACTGGACGGGGGGCTCCGATGCCGTCGCGGAAGCGCGCCTCAGTACCCGCCGTAGAACCGCCGCGGGCCGTCGTAGCCATCCGGGCCGCGTCCGTAGCCGCCATACCCGCCGCGGTCCGGGCCGCGGTAGCCATACCCGTAGCCGTAACCGCCGCGCGGTCCGCCCCAACCGCCCCGGCCCCAGTCGTTCGGGCGGCAGCGACCCCAGGGGTTGGGGTGGAAGCCGGGACCGCAGCCGCCGGCCACCCGCTCGATGATCGCCTCGCGCCCGGGCGGCCCGAACCCGTATCCGACCGGGGCAGCGACCGCCGCCGAGGAGGCGAGGCCGGCGCCGATCAACGCGGCGAGACCCGTCACCTTCAAGCCCATCATGACTGCATCCCCAATGGTTGGCGGCCCGACCATGTCGGACCGGATGACTCGGAGGTTGCCACCGGGGGGCTGACCGGGATCTGACGGGTTCGTTCATCCGCGCGACGGGTGCGACCGGGTTCAGAGTCGCCCGGTCACCAGCAGCACGATCAGGACGATGAGGAGGACGCCGCCCAGGCCGATGCCGCCGATGCCGTTGTAGCCGCCGCCATAGTAGCCGTAGCCACCACCCCCGAGGGCCAGCACGATCAGGACGATGAGGAGGATGGTGACGAGGTTCATGCTCTGATCCTTGATCGGCTCGTGAGGTGGGCGTCGGTCGCGACGGTCAACGTCCGTCCAGGGACGGGCCGCCGGAGGTGCCGCCGGTGCCGGGTGGTCAGCCTGTCGGGGTGCCGCCGATGTTCACGTCCGGCGTCGTGCCGGGCACCGACGAGTTGCTGTGGTTGGCCTCGTTGCCCCGGGTGATCGGTCTGGGCCCGAGGTCCCGGGCGCCGGGACCGACGCCGCCGACCGGGGCGGGCGGAATTACGCCGGTGTTGCCCGCGCCACCCGTCGTGATCTGTTGCGCCCCGGCCGTGCCGGCCGCCATCAGGCCCAGTGTGGTGAGGAGGGCCAAGTTCGCAAGCTTCAAAGGGTTGTCCTTTCGCCCGCGGCAGACCCATGCCTGCCGCCATTCAGGGATGGTCGGCGCTCGCTGGCCTCAATACCGGTCACGGGGCGGCACGCCTTCCTCGAAGTCGCGGCGGCGTTCTTCCCGGCGGATGTCGTCCCGGAGGGCGTCGCGGCGCTCCTCGCGGAATTCCTCCCGGCGCTCCTCCCGACGGATGGCGTCGTACTCGCGCTCGCGCGATGAACGCGGATCGACCCGGATGCCACCGGGGCCGATGTCGATGCTCTGTGCCAGCGCAGGCACGGCGGTGAAGAGGCCGGCGGCGACGAGTCCGGCGTTGAACAGAGCCTTCATGTGTCTTCTCCTGGGTTAATTGCGTAGGCGGATCCGGGGGTCAGCCATCTTCGTCACGGGGGAGTTCGGGGCCCACGACTTCATGCGTCTCGACTTGTGTCGACCGAGTGCCCCTCGACGGGGCCTGCGTCGTCCACAAGCCCGAGACCGTTGGCGGTTTCGATTGAACCACGCGCTCGGCGGCCCGCGGCTGTCGTCGCGCCTCGATGTCCCGAGATTGACCGACGGCATTCGCCATCGCGGCTGACAGGATCGGCATCATCGTCATTCCGGGCGGCAGCGGCGCGGTCAGACGCGGGGCAAGCACCGCAATCTCCGGCGACAGGGTGCTCGGCCGGATGTACATGCCGAAGGGCGGCTCGACCCTCACTGTTACGGAGGTCGACGCCGCCCCGGACTGCGACGCGACCGGTCGTGCGGCCCGGGGCAGCTTCTCGAAGTTGCCCGGGTGCAGCACGCGCGCGGCCACGAAAAGGCCGATGGCGGCGATGGCGGCGGTGCCCAGGGTGGACCGGTAGTGTTCCATGGCCCGGGTAACAGGTTACCGATGTCCGCCGTTCCGCACCGGTCAAACGATGCGCAGGGGCGTGGCGACGACGCAACATCCGGGGCGAGCCAACCGAGCTGATCGACTGGGCATCGTATGCGGAGGGGTCGGCCGCCACGACCGATCCCTCCGCGGCCCCGAAGGCATGCCGAGGTCCGCGTTCAAGCTGGCCGCTTGAGGTGGCCACGCAGCGTGCTGATACGACTGCCGACAAGCCGCACGGCCTTGCGCAACTGGTCTTCGCTGACTCCGAATTGTCGTGCGTAGGTCTCGCGGCTGGACCGGTCGTGAATGTCGAGATGGGTACGTTCGTCCTGCATGATCAACGCCCGATTGATTGCCCCGGGAGGGTACCGGGACGGTCGTCAAGCGAACGTCGGTCGAGCCTACGGGTTGCGCGGCCGAGCCCCATCCTCCTGGTCATGCACAGGGACGTCGCCCGTCTTCCGGCAACCGCGCCGAAAACCCTTCGCGCCGGTCCAATTGATAATGCGAAGCGGTCCCGGCCCTGCCAATCCACTTGGCGAGGAAATCGACCATTACGTCGGGTGACATCGGATTACCGCGGAACGGTTCCGGCGAGGACCGGTTCGCCATCTGATGGAACCGTACGTCTTCGTCGTCGCCGGCTTCGGCGCACTCGTCCTATTCACGGCGTGGTTGCCGATGGTACTGCGGGCGTTGCCGCTGTCCCTCCCCATCTGCTGTGTCGGGGCGGGCGCGGCGCTGTCCTTCGTCCCACCCCTAGCTGGGCTGGCGCGATACCCGGCCGAGCACCTTCCCGTGGTCGAGCACGCGACCGAGGCCGTCGTTGTCATCTCGTTGATGGGCGCCGGGCTGAAGATCGACCGGCTGATCGGCTGGAAGCGCTGGGCGACGACGTGGCGGATGCTCGGGCTTGCCATGCCGCTCACCATCGCCACCCTCGCAGCACTTGCCTCGACCCTCCTCGGACTCGGAGCCGCATCGTCCCTGCTACTGGGCGCGTCGCTCGCCCCTACCGACCCGGTGCTCGCCTCCGACGTGCAGGTCGGGCACCCGACCGAGGGCCGGGAGGACGAGATGCGGTTCGCTCTCACATCCGAGGCCGGCCTCAACGACGGCCTCGCCTTTCCTTTCGTCAACCTCGCCATCGCCCTCGCGGCGGGCGGCTCCGCGGACCTGTCCCTCGGCCATTGGCTCGCCGTCGACGTCCTGTGGAAGGTGTCGGTCGGCGCGGTCCTGGGCGCGCTCGTCGGCCGGGCCCTCGGCTGGCTGACCTTCCACCTGCCGAACGTCTCGAAGCTCTCGCGCACCGGCGACGGCTTCGTGGCGCTGGGCGTCACTTGTCTCGCCTACGGCATCGTCCAGGCGGTCGACGGCTACGGCTTCGTCGGCGTCTTCGCGGCGGCGCTCGCACTTCGCGCCTCGAACCACGGCCACGACTACCATCGCAAGATGCACGACTACGCCGAGGAACTCGAACGGCTGCTGATGATGGTCCTGCTCGTCGGGTTCGGCTTCGCCCTCGCCGGTGGAGGCCTGCTGACGGGACTGACGTGGCCGGCCGCCGTGTTCGTGGCGCTGGCCCTGCTCGTCGTGCGTCCCCTCTGCGGATGGGTCGGCTTGACCAAATCCGGTATGCCCGGCGACGAACGGGCCGTGATCGCCTTCTTCGGCATCCGTGGGCTCGGTACGGTGTACTATCTCGCCTACGCCCTTGGGCACGCCCCGTTCGAGGCGCCGGACCTGCTCTGGTCCACGGTCGGCCTCGCCGTCCTGGTGTCCATCGTGCTGCACGGCGTGACGGTGACGCCGGTGCTGCGGTTCCTCGACAGGCGAAGCGGACGCGACACGGAGAGCGCGCAACTCGACCTCGTCCTCTCCCCGGCCCCGGGTCCGTAGCTCCGTCCTACCTGTCCGAAGATACAATCCGACGGGACGTCGACGTCGGAGCCGCCGAGCCTCCACACCTTCGTGTTGCTGGCGGCCATGATCTCGGACCCGGGATGCCCCGTGGGTGTCCGGGAGCGCGACTCGGAAGGTAACGCATCACGGGTAACGACACCCGCTACGCGTTACGCCTCGGGCAAGGGAAAGGGGTTGAAGGCGAGGTCGGGCCGGAACCCCGTCTTTTCCTCGACATGGCCCGGGCGTCGCACACGATCAGGGTTCGACCGACGCGATAATCGACGTGCCCGTGGACGTGCCCGTGGACCCAGAGGTCCGGTCTCCTCGTAGGGAGCAGCGGGGTAAGGTCGGAGGCGTCGCACCAGGCGAGATGTGCATGCCGGCACGGCAGGCCCGTGAACACCCAAGTTGAGGACTTGCTTGGCGTGGGGGGCATGACCACGGTTCCGCTATCACGCAATTCCTATCGTGGCCTCTATAAGGCACTGTGCGTAGCGCCCGCCCTATCGGTTATTCGGGAAGGGCATGAGCCTTCCTCGTGGCTACCTGTCCATCGTCTTCGACGGAGGTTGCTCATATTCCGGTAGAGGGCCGACCTTTTCGAGCAGCGTCTCGAACGAACCTGGGGATTTCATGAGCGACCGTCGAAACGGACGAGTTCGCTGATTTCAGCATCATCGCGTACGTAGTCGCCAAGGTTCGACGGGATTTCGAACGGCAATTCGCCTAGGAGGTCCAGGAGCACCTCGCGGCGTCCGTCGATCTGGAGGGACTCCATGTAGGGGGCCTTGGCCATCACGCGGGCGAGCATGGGGTCAGTATCCACGATGATTTCTGCCACATCGAGGCCTCGCCTCCTCGCGGAGGCGAGGCGCGCGACGGGTTACTCTTGTGGAGAACCCGTCGGATTCGATCCCGTCCGGCCCGGCTGACGGAAAACGGCATCTGACCACCGCCCGCGGGACGAACCCCGCGTCATTCTTACCAATGGGCGGGAAACCGACGGTCTTGTTTCGGGCGCGATGGCTTGTGCTACAGGGGGGCGGTTGCAGTCCCGGCATCACACGTCATGACCCGTCGCGTCGCCCCGACCCATCCCATCGCCTCCGGTTACGCCATCACCACCGGCGTGATCGCGCCCATCACGGCGGCGGTCCCGGGGACCGTGCGCCATCCGGTCCGGACCGATGCGACCCGGAACTGATCCCGGCATCGTTCGCGGCTACGCGGGGACCGCTGCGCCATCGGCGTCGGTCGTCATCGACCCGGCACGATTGTCCGCACTCGACGGGCTCGCGATCCTGGACTCCCCGCCCGAGGCGGGCTTCGACGACGTCGTGCGCCTGGCGACCCGCCTGTGCGCGACGCCCGTCGCCCTGGTCAGCCTCGTGGCCGTCGACCGGCAATGGTTCAAGGCGCGGGTCGGCTTCCCCCATTGCGAGACCGATCTCGACAGTTCGGTCTGCAAGTTCGCGCTCGCCGAGCCGGACCTCCTCATCGTCCCCGACCTGACGGCGGACCCCCGCACGGCTGCCAACCCGCTCGTCACAAGCGCACCGCACATCCGCTTCTACGCCGGCGCGCCCCTACGCCTCGCGGACGGGCAGGTCGTCGGCTCGCTGTGCGTCATCGACACCGTGCCGCGTCCCGAAGGCCTGACGCCGGAGCAGTCCGACGACCTCCGTGCCCTCGGGCGTCAGGTCAGCGGGCTCATGGAGATGCGCAGGGCCCTCGGGGCCCGCGACGCACTGCTCGCCGAGCAGGAGGCGGGACGGCGCGAGCGCGACCTCCTGGCGCGAACCAACGCGACCGTGGCAGCCGTGGGCGGCGACCTCGACGGCATCCTCGACGCGGTGACCGCAGGGGTCATGCAGGCCGTGCCCGCGGCGGAGGGCGCGGTCGTCGAGCTGATCGTGGGCGATGAGCTCGATTATCGCGCGGTCGCCGGCAACCTGGACCCGTACCGGGGGTTGCGCGTGCCGCTGCACGACAGCCTCGCCGGGCGATGCGCGCTGACGGACATGCCGCTGCTCGCGGACGACGTGCTCCGCGACGGGCAGGTCAAGCCGCATCTCGCGGACAAGCTTGCCATGCGCTCGGCCGTGCTTGCGCCGATCTCGCGCGGGGGGCTTCCCGTCGGCGTGCTGAAGCTCCAGTCCGGCCTGGTCGGCGCTTTCCGGGAACGCGACCTCGACCTGGCGCGGTTGTTCGCGGCGGCTGCGACGGCCGGCCTGACCGCGGTCGCCGAGGCCGGGGAGGCAGCGGCACGCCGACGGGCCCAACAACGCCTCGACCTGCTGTCGCAGGTGTCGGCCGCCCTGCTGACGTCTGACGACCCGGCTCGCGCCGTCGAGCCCATCCTGGCTGCCGGTGCCGCGAGCCTCGGCTTCGACCAATGCTACCTCTACGACATCGCGCCGGGCGGGCGGCACCTGCGACTGACCCATGCCATCGGGGTGAGCGAGGAGAGCCAGACCGCCCTGCGTCAGGTGGACATCGACGGGCCGCTATGCGGCATCGTCGCCGAGACCAAACGACCATTCGTGCTCACCGGCGTCCAGGCGACGCGGGAACCGCGCTACGGCTTGGCCCGGCAGGTCGGCATCGACGCCTTCGCCGGCTACCCGGTGAGGAGCCGCGGGTACGTCGTCGGGGTGATGTCGTTCTGCTCGACCCGGGAGCCCGCTTTCGACGACGAGGCCCTGGCCTTTTTCGAGACCGTGGCTCGGTACGTCTCGGCGGTCCGCGACCGGCTCGCGGGCGAGGCTGCCCTGCGGGAGGGGGACCGACGCTCGCGCCTGGCGCAGGAGGCCGGCCAGGTCGGAACGTTCGAGGTCGACATCGGTACAGGGCTGATCAACGTCTCCAGCGAGTTCGCGCGGTTGTACGGCGTGCCGCCCACCGGCCTGTACTCTGTCGAGCGGTTCGAGGCGCTGGTCGTGCCGGAGGACCGCGCCGTGCCGTCGAACGACGGGACCAGGCAGGCCGGGACGGCCGCGCTCGACGTCGAGTACCGCATCCGCAGGGCCGACGACGGCGCGCTGCGTTGGATCGCCCGGCGCGCCAATTTCCTCCGCGACGGGACCGGTGCCGTCAGCCAGATGTTCGGCACCGTGCAGGACGTCACCGACCGCCACGCGGCACAGGATGCGCTGCGCCGGAGCGACGCGCGCTTCAGGACCATCCTGGACACCGTCGAGACGGCGTTCGCCATCGTCGAGGTCAAGTTCGACGCTGACGACCGGCCGGTGGACTACCGCTTCGTCGAGGCCAACCCGGCGTTCGAGCGGCAGGCCGGGGTCAACCTGCGCGGCAAGTGGGTCACGGAGTTCGCCCCGGACCTGGAGCGGTTCTGGTTCGAGACCTACGGCCGCGTCGCGCGCACCGGTGAGGCCGCCAGCTTCGAGAACTACGCCGAGGGTTTCGGGCGCTGGTTCGAGGTGCGCGCCGTCCGCGTCGGGGAGCCCGAGGAGCGGCGGATCGCGATCTTCTTCAACGACGTCACCGCCCGGCGGGACGCGGAGGAACGCTTGCGCGCCAGCGAGGCGGTCGCCCGCCAGAACGTCGAGCGGGTGCAGCTCGCGCTCGGCGCCGGCGCGATCATCGGGACCTGGTTCTGGGACCTGCCCTCCGACCGATTCACCGTCGACGAGGGATTCGCATCGAGTTTCGGCCTCGACCCGGCGCTGGGCCGGGAGGGCATCCCGCTCGCCCGGATCGTCGCGACCGTGCATCCCGACGACCAGGCCGGGTTGGGAGCGGCGATCCAGCATGCCATCCTGCGCGGCGGCGCCTACGCCCATCAGTACCGGGTGCGGCGGGCGGACGGACGCTACTACTGGATCGAGGCCAACGGGCGGGTTGATCACGGCCCGGACGGGACGCCACTGAGCTTCCCGGGGGTGCTGCTCGATATCGAGGAGCGGCGTGCGGCCCAGGAAGCGCTGCGCGAGAGCGAGGAGCACTGGCGCGGCTTGTTCGAGCGCCTGAGCGAGGGCTTCCTCGTGGGCGAGGTCGTCCGGGATGACGGGGGTGCCATCATCGACTGGCGCTACGTCGACGTGAACGCCGCCTGGGGCGCCCTGGTCGGGATCGAACCCGCAACCGTCGTCGGACGCACGATTCGGGAGGTCATCCCCGGCATCGAGGACGAGTGGGTCGAAGAATTCGCGGCCGTCGTGGCAACGGGCCAACCCATCACCTTCGTCCGCCGAGCGGGAATGCTCGGGCGCTGGTACGAGGGCCGCGCGTTCCCGCTCGGACCCGAACGCTTCGGCGTCATCTTCCTGGAGGTCACGGCCCGTGTCGAGGCGGACGCGCGTCGCGACGCGCTGCTCGCCCTGGGCGAGCGCCTGCGCGAGACCGACGACGTGCCGACGCTCGTGCAGGCCGCCGCCGAGATCATGTCCGACGCGCTCGGCACCACGCGGGCGGGCTACGGACTCGTCGACGCGGCAGAGGAAACGGTCGAGATCCCTACCGACTGGTGCGCCCCGGGGGTCGTATCGGTGGCGGGGTTGCACCAGTTCCGTGACTACGGGAGCTACATCGACGAGTTGAAGCGCGGCGAGGTCGTCGCGGTCGAGGACGTCGAGCGCGACCCCCGAAGCAAGGTAACGGCCGCGGCGCTGCTGGCCATCGGGGTGCGCGCCCTCGTCAACGTGCCGATCATGGAGCGCGGGCAGATCGTCGGGCTTGGGTTCGTCCACTACGCCGAGCCCCACGCCTTCACGCAGGATGAGATGGCCTTCGTGCGCACAGTCGCCGACCGGATACAGACGACGGTGGCCAGGGTCCGTGCCGAGTCGGATCAACGCGTGCTGAACGAGGAGCTTTCCCACAGGCTCAAGAACTCGTTCGCCATGGTGCTTTCCATTGCCACGCAGACCTTGCGCGGCGTTCCCGAGCGGGCGCCCGTCGAGGCGTTCGAGAAGCGCATCCATGCCCTCTCCTCGGCCCATGACGTGCTCCTGCGCCAGAGTTGGACGGCCGCGCCTGCGAAGGAGGTCGTCAAGGCCGTGCTCGCGGGCGTCGGCCACGCGGACCGCATCGAGGTTTCGGGCCCCGAGATCGACCTCGGCCCCCGCGCCACGCTGTCCCTGTCCCTCCTGCTGCACGAGCTCGCGACCAATGCGGCCAAGTACGGGGCGCTGTCCGTTCCGGAGGGCCGCGTCGCGGTCGACTGGCGCCTCGACGGCGAGAGCGAGGGGACCGAGATCACGTTCGATTGGGCGGAGCGCGGTGGCCCGCCCGTGGCCCCTCCGGCCACCGGCGGCCGCAAGGGGTTCGGCTCGCGCCTGATCAGCCTCGGCCTCGTCGGAACGGGGGGCGTGGACCTCCGTTACCTCCCGTCCGGGTTCCAGGCGACGATGCGCGCCCCCCTCGTCCAGTTACAGCATTCCTGAGGAGGTGGGTTTGGGTCAGGCGATGCCGCCGGCGAGTTTGGTCGTCCTGGTCGTCGAGGACGAGCCCCTGCAGCGCATGATGGCGGTGGACCTCGTCGAGGACGCCGGCTTCGAGGCCCTGCACGTGGCCAGCGCCGCGGACGCGGTCCTCATCCTTGAGAGCCGCCTGGACATCCGCGTGGTGTTCACCGACATCGACATGCCGGGTGGCCTGAACGGGATGCAGTTCGCGGCCGCCGTCCGTGACCGCTGGCCCCCCATCGAGCTCATCATCGTCTCGGGCAAGCGACGCCCCCTTCCGGAGGAGTTGCCGAAGCGGGGCGTCTTCTTCCAGAAGCCCTACAAGCGGGACGAAGTGACGGCGACGATGCTGCAAATGATGGCCTGAGGGCGGACATCCCCGGGACCGTGGCGCCGTGGCCCGGGAGCCGCGCGCTCCCGGCGTCGTTGTAATACCGGCGGCCAGGATCGGTGGCCCTCGGCCGGGAACGGGAAACGATGGAAGGCGAGGTCGAGGAACTGCGGCGGCTTCTCCGAGACGCGAACGCGGAGATCGAGCGGCTACGGCGGCGGAACGAGCGGGACGTGCATGCGCCGAGCGGCGCGGAGCGTACCTCAGCGGCCGGGACCGACCTTTTGTTCACGGCGGCGGAGAAGACCCGCATGCCGCAGATCATCACCGACCCCAATCTGCCGGACAACCCCATCGTCTTCGCCAACCGCGCCTTCCAGGAGATGTGCGGCTACGATGCACAGGAATTGCTCGGGCGGAACTGTCGATTCCTGCAGGGTTCCAGTACGGACCCGGCGGACGTCGCCAAGATCCGGGACGCCGTCGCGGCTAGGCGCGATGTCGTGGTCGAGCTCGTGAACTACCACCGTGACGGCACGGCGTTCCGGAACGAGCTGTACATCAGCCCGGTCTTCGATGCCGACGGTCAGCTGCGTTACTTCTTCGCCAGTCAACTCGACGTCACGCGCTTCCGAACCGAGGAGGAGCGTCTCGCCGAGAGCGAGGCGCGCTACCAGGCCTTGTTCGAGGCCGTCGATGCCGGCTTCTGCGTGATCGAGATGCGGTTCGACGCCGAGGGCCGCGCGGTCGACTACCGCTTCATCGAGGTGAACCCGGCATTCGAGCGGCACACCGGCATCAGGAACGCGACCGGACGCTGGGTCAGCGAGATCGTGCCGGGCCTGGAACGGTCGTGGTTCGACGCCTACGGCGAGGTCGCGATGACGGGGGCGTCGAGGCGATTCGAGAGTGGCGCGGTCGCACTGGGTCGGTGGTTCGACGTCCATGCCCTGCGCATCGGCGAATCCGCACGGCGCCAAGTCGCGATCCTGTTCAACGACATCACCGACCGCCGCAACCTGGAGGACCACCTAGCCTCGGCCGCCCGGGAACGAACCGAGGAACGCGATACCTTGTGGCGCGCGAGCCGCGACCTGTTCGTCGTCTGCGGCTACGACGGCATGTACCGGGCAGTGAACCCGGCCTGGACCGTGACCCTCGGGTGGTCCTCGGCGGAGCTGGTCGGCGTTCGCTTCGACGTCCTCGTCCATCCCGAGGAACGGGAGTCGACGGAGCGCGCGTTCGAACGCGTGGTGGCCACGGGGAGGCTCGACGACATCGACCTGCGCCTGAGGGCGAAGGACGGCGGCTATCGCTGGATCTCATGGAACGTCGTCCCGCGCGACGACCACTTCTACGCCTCGGGACGCGACGTGACGGAACGTCGGGCCCTGGAGGAGCAACTTCGCCAATCGCAGAAACTGGAAGCGGTCGGACAGTTGACCGGCGGCGTGGCGCACGACTTCAACAACCTGCTCACGGTGATCAAGTCTTCCACCGACTTGCTCAAGCGCCCGAACGTCGCCCAGGACCGACGCGACCGCTACGTCGGGGCGATCTCGGACACCGTCGACCGCGCCGCGAAGCTGACCGGGCAGCTGCTCGCCTTCGCGCGGCGGCAGGCGCTCAAGCCGGAGGTTTTCGACGTCGGTCGCGGCGTCGCCTCGGTCTCGGAGATGGTCGGGACGCTGACGGGCGCACGCATCGCGGTCACGACTAGCATCGAGCCGTTCCTGGACGGTGCCGGACGCGCGATGCCCTGCCTCGTCGACGCGGATCCGAGCCAGTTCGACACGGCCCTGGTCAACATGGTCGTCAACGCCCGGGACGCGATGGACGGCGAGGGCCGGCTCGACATCCGCGTGCGGCCCGCGGACCGCATCCCGGCTGTGCGGGCTCATGCCGCCGTGCCGGGGGACTACGTCGCCGTGTCCATCTCCGACACGGGCACCGGCATCGACGCGGACGTGCTCGACCGGATCTTCGAGCCGTTCTTCACGACCAAGGGCGTCGGCCAGGGCACCGGGCTCGGCCTGAGCCAGGTCTTCGGCTTCGCCAAGCAGTCGGGGGGCGAGGTCGTGGTCCGGAGCGAGGCCGGACGCGGCACCACGTTCACGGTCTACCTGCCGCGGGCATCCCGGGCCGTGGTCGAGGCGCCGCACGCACGTGAGCCGGCCCCGCTGGCGGACGGGCACGGCACCTGCGTGCTCGTCGTCGAGGACAACCTCGACGTCGGGGCGTTCGCGAACCAGGCCCTCGCCGAGCTCGGGTACGAGACCGTTTGGGCGACGGACGCCGAGAAGGCGCTGGCCGAGATCGAGCACGTCCCCTTCCGCTTCGAGGTGGTGTTCACCGACGTGGTGATGCCCGGCATGAACGGCATCGCATTGGCCCGCGAGATCCGGAGGCGTTACCCGGACCTGCCGGTGGTACTTACGTCGGGCTATAGCGACGTGCTCGCCGACGAAGGCAGCCATGGCTTCGAGCTGCTGCGCAAGCCGTACTCGGTGGCCGACCTATCGCGCGTCCTGCGCCTGGCGGTGGAGCGCGCCGCGGCGGTCCGGGACAGGCGGTAGGGAAGTCATCGAGAGGTGGGGCATCGAGAAACGAGGGCATGGCAGATGGCCCCTCCATATTCCCTCGTCGATGCCGCGCCTCACTCGATACTCGTACCCGCATCACCCCATTTCGGCATCATGCCGCTCCGCGGCGTGGCCAAGCCGGTCGACCTCGGCGACGAGGGACTGCAGGCTCGCGTCGCCCTTGCGCAGGACCCGGTCCGCCCCGGTGAGCCTGCGTCGCTCCTCGCCCGACACGTCACGCGCGCTGAGCACGACGACCGGGATCTCCCCGCAACCCGGCCGTGACCGCAATTCGTGCAGGAAGGTGAACCCGTCCATCACCGGCATCGTCAGGTCGAGCAGCACCACGCGTGGCTTGGACTCCGTCAGGCGTTCGAGGGCCTCGGCTCCATCGCCAGCCTCGCGCACCGCCCAACCGTCGCGTTCGAGCACCGCGCGCAGTCGGCCGCGCATGTCCGCGTCGTCATCGACCACGAGGACGTCGCCGGCCCCCGGGCCGAAGCGGTCGAGCACCCCTTTCAGCCGCGCCCAGTCGACCGGCTTCGGCAGCGCGTCCGCCGCCCCGAGGGACGCGCTGAGGGCAGCGTCGGCCACGAAGCTCACCATCACGACCGGGATGTCCCGGGTGACCGGATCGGACTTCAGCGACGCCAGCACGGCCCATCCGTCCACGTCCGGCATCATCACGTCGAGCAGGATGACCCTCGGGGCAAGGGACCGCGCGAGGTCGAGGCCGGTGCGCCCGTCCGCGGCGGTGCGGACCGAGAAGCCCTGCCGCTGCAGGAAGCGCCCCATCAGGTCGCGCTGGCTCTCCTCGTCGTCGATGACGAGAACCAACCCCCGCCCGCTTCCCGCCAGGGCGGTCGCAATCCCGGGCTCGTCCGATTCGAGGGCATCCCCCGTTTCCGGCAATGTCGCGGGCACCGTCAGGACGAACCGGGTACCGCGCCCGACCTCGCTCGCGACCGTGACGTCGCCACCAAGCAGATGGGCGAACGCCTTCGTCAGGGCGAGCCCCAACCCCGTCCCGCCGTAGCGGCGCGTCGTGCTGCCGTCGGCCTGGACGAACCGCTGGAACAGGCGCTCGACCTGTTCCGGGCTCATACCGATGCCGGTGTCCTCGACGGCGAATGTCAGGCCGTCGCCGTCCGGCTCTGCCGTACGGCGCACCCGTAGGGTGACCATCCCGCCCTCGGTGAACTTGGCTGCGTTGGAGAGCAGGTTGAACAGGCCCTGACGCAGCTTGGTCGCGTCGGTGCGGGCGGTTCCTAGCCCTTCCGGGATATCGAGGACGAGGCGATTGCCGCGCTTGGCCACCAGGGCGTCGACAGTGCCGGCGGCGTCGCGGACGAACTCGCCCACGTCGATGTCCTCGGCGTAGACGTCCATCCTGTTCGCCTCGACCTTCGAAAGGTCGAGGACGTCGTTGATGAGGCCGAGCAGGTGCTTGGCGTTGGACTTGATCTTGCCGAGGTCCTTGAGCAGCGTGTCCTGCCCGAGCTCCTCCGCCTCCTCCTCCAGCATCTCGGAGTAGCCGATCACGGCCGAGAGCGGCGTGCGGAGCTCATGGCTCATGTTGGCCAGGAAGCTGCTCTTGGCTCGGTTGGCGTCCTCGGCCGCCTCCCGGGCCGCCTCCGCGTCGCGGCGCGCGTCCTCAAGCTCCGCCCGGCCGGCGCGAAGGCTTGCGTTGGCTGCGTCGAGGCGACCGAGGGTTTCCTCACGCTCGACCATGGTCCGGCGAAGCGCGTCGCAAACCCAGACCATCGCACCGCCGACGACGAGATACTGCACGAGGGCGATGACCTGCCCCGGGCTGAACGAGACCGTCCCGTCGGAACGGCGGAAGAACCACGCGGCCGCAGCCAACGAGAAACCGACCGCGACCGCGCCGGGGCCGCGACCGAGGGCCAGCGTGACCATGAAGACGAGCGGGAGGTAGAGAAGGAAGGGGGCGACGTCGAGCGGGGCGAGGAACCTGAGCAGGGTCGCGAGGGCGACCGCCGCAACCGGCAACCCGTAGCGCACGAGCGGGCCGAAGCCATGGCCCGAGATCGCGTCCATGAACCTGCGCAACTGCCAGTCCCCCCAACGGTCGGAGGGCCGCCCTCACGCCGTTCCGTCGACCTCGTCGGTCCTCACCGTGAACCCGGCCAGCGGCGCCTGTCCGAAGCTGGTGGTGATCGCGCAGTCCGTGGCGTCACGTCCATATGCCATGACGATGCGGCCGATCCGAGGCCGGTTGTGACGGGCGTCGAACGTGTACCAGCGCGGTCCCACCGGCCCGTCGAGGTAGACCTCGAACCACGCCGAGAAGTCCATTGGCGCCGGGTCCCTCGGCACGCCGATGTCACCGAGGTAGCCGGTGGCGTAACGCGCCGGGATGTTCATGCACCGGCACAACGTGATGGCCAGGTGGGCGAAGTCCCGGCATACCCCGACCTGGTGGCCGTGGCCGTCGAAGGCGCTGCGCGTGGCGTCGGCCTGCATGTAGTCGAATCGCAGCCGCCCGTGCGCGTAGTCGACGATGGCCTGGACGCGTGCCCAGCCCTCGCGCGTCGAGCCGAACAGGTTCCAGGCGGTCTGCGAGAGCTTGTCGGTGTCGCAGTAGCGCGAGCCGAGAAGGAACGGCAACGCCTCGTCCGGCAGGTCCTGGACCGGGATCTGCCGGGCGTCCGGCGCGTGGTCGTCCGGCCGGCCGTGATCCTCGATCTCGAAGTCCGCCGACATCGTGATGCGCCCGCCCGGGACGAGGATGCGGGTGGCGATGTTACCGAACGGGTCGAGGAACTGCCTGGCCGCTAGGGGTGGATCGAACGTGATCACTTCGCGGCTGTTCAGGTCAGCCCGCCGTTCCGGACGGACGTTGAGCATCAGCGTCATCGGCGTCGGGCCGAACGTATCGAGGGCGATGGTATAGCCACAACGAATGCGCATGGACGGCTCTCAATTCCGGGACGCCCGTTCCAGGCAAGATGTCCGCCATTCGGTTCTTCCGAAATTGGATTGCTTGGGCTGTCGATCCGAGGCAGGCGCCTACGGTCGCGAGCGTATCGGGACGAAACGGAGCCGACGGCGTTATGTGCTGGCACGCCGTTCCCTGCCGGGCGGCGAGGAGTTCCAGCGTATGCCGATGGCCGTCACCGATGCCCCGAAGCCGCCCGCCCAGGTTCCCCCGCCGCTCGTGCCCGGCCTGCGCGGCCTCCTGACCCTCGCCGTCGGCGTCGTCTTGATCGCCGCGCTGTACTTCGGACGCGAGGTCTTCGTTCCCCTGGTGCTGGCCATCCTGCTCAGCTTCGTCCTGGCGCCTGTCGTCAACCTGCTGCGGCGGATCAAGATCGGACGGGTGCCGTCGGTCATCGTCGCGGTGCTGCTGGCGCTAGCCGTTCTGGGCGGCATCGGTGCGGTCATCGGTACCCAGGTCGCGGGGCTCGCCGGTAACCTGCCCCAGTACCAGACGACCGTGCAGAGGAAGTTCGCCGGCCTGCAGCAGGGCTGGCTCGGCGAGGCCAACAAGCTCCTTCAGAAGTTCAATCACCAAGTCCAGGACGTGACCCAGAAGGCCGACGCCGCCGGCACCACCGCCGAGACCGGACCGGCGGGCGATACGCCGAAGGCGCAACTCGTGCGCGTCCAAGAGCCCGAGCCCTCGCCGCTGGCGCTGGCCGAGAAAGTGCTCGGCCCGGTCGTCTCGCCGCTGACTGACGTCGGCATCGTGCTGGTGGTCGTCGTGTTCCTGCTCCTGCAACGCGAGGATCTGCGCAACCGCATGATCCGCCTGTTCGGGTCAAGCGACCTGCACCGCACGACGGTGGCCATGGATGACGCGGCCGGCCGGCTGGGCACCTACTTCCTGGCCCAGCTCGGCATGAATGCCGCCTTCGGCGTCATCGTCGGCGTCGGCCTGTGGTTCATCGGCGTGCCCAACCCGCTGCTGTGGGGCGTGCTGTCGGCCATCATGCGCTTTATCCCGTACATCGGCGCCATCGTCTCGGGCGTGTTCCCGGTCGCGCTGGCCGCCGCGGTCGACCCGGGCTGGTCGATGGTCATCGCCACAGCCGCCCTGTTTCTGATCGCCGAACCGGTCTTCGGGCAGGTGGTGGAGCCGCTGCTCTATGGACATTCCACCGGGCTCTCGCCCTTCGCGGTGATCGTCTCGACCCTGTTCTGGGGCTTCCTGTGGGGGCCCATCGGCTTGATCCTAGCCACCCCGTTCACCGTCTGCCTCGTCGTGCTCGGCCGCCACGTCGACAGCCTGGAGTTCTTCGACGTGCTGCTGGGAGACCGGCCACCGCTTACCCCGGTCGAGAACTTCTATCAGCGCATGCTCGCCGGCGACCCGGACGAGGTCCGGGAGGTTGCCGAAGGCATGCTGAAAGACCGCTCGCTCTCGTCGTACTACGACGAGGTGGCGCTGAAAGGCCTGCAACTCGCCGCCAACGACCACGCCCGCGGGGTCGTCACCCCTGCGCAACTGGAGAACATCCGCGCCTCAGCACGCTCCTTGGTGGAGGACTTCGAGGGCCACGACGACGTCGAGCCGGCAGTCGACGACAAGGCGGTAAACCCGTCCGATACCCTGACCCTGGCGGAACGCGTGCATACGAAGACCGAGGCGGTGCCGGGGCAGGCCCCGCCGCGGGACGCCCTGCCGGAGGGTTGGAGGGGCGAGGCACCGGTGCTGTGCCTGGCCGGGCGCGGCCCGCTCGACGAGGCTTCCTCGGCGATGCTGGCGCAACTGCTGCGCAAGCACGGGCTCGGCGCGCGCGTGACCTCGTACCAGTCCGCCTCACGCGAGGGTATCCGCGAACTCGACCTCTCCGGCGTGGCGATGGTGTGCATCTCGTACCTCGACATCACCGGGAATCCTTCGCACCTGCGCTACCTGCTGGAACGCCTGAAGCGGAAAGCCCCGGGGGTCCCCGTACTGGTCGGCCTATGGCCGACCGGCGAGAAGGTCCTGACCGATGCAGCACTGGGTCGGGAGGTCGGTGCGGACGCCTACGTGTCTTCGCTGCGCGAGGCCGTGGATGCCTGCCTCAAGGTCGCCGCGGGTTCGTCGCCTGGGAAAGGGGCGCCCACGTTGGTGCGCGTGGCCTGAGGGTCCGACGCCGGACGCTGCCGCATACGGCGTTCACCGTCGCGGCGGCCGGATGCCGAGCAGGCGGATGAGGACGAACGTCGCGACGGCCGATACGACGGAGACGGCCACGACCCATAGGAAGCCACGTGGGTCGTCGCCGAACGGCAGGCCCTTGACGTTCATGCCGAACAGTCCGGTCACGAAGGTCGGCGGCAGGAAAAGAGCGGACAGGATCGACAGGACGTAGAGCTGCCGATTGGTCTCCTCGGCGATGCGCTCGGATACCTCCTCCTGCAGCAGCCGCGCCCGTTCGGCCTGCAGTGCCATGTCCCGGTCGAGCGCGTCCAGTCGCTGCGCCAGGCGGGCCGCCGCCGTGACAGCCGGCGCGTGGACCTCGTCGGTCGCCCCGTCCGTCTCCAACCGGTGAAAGACCGCGGCGAGCCCGAGGAGCTGGCGGTGGAGCCGCACCGCGTCGCGTCGGACCGGACCGAGGCGACGACGGTCATCGCGAGGCCTTCCGTCGAGGATGTGGTCCTCGATCCCGTCGAGCGCGTCCGAGAGCTTCTGGCCCGTGGCGGCCATCGCCGACACGACGTGGCCAACCAGCATCTCCAGCAGGATTACCGGCGAGGCCACGGCGTTCCCATGCTCGACCGCTACCCGCGTCGCGTCCGGGCTCTCGGTAGGGCCCCGGCGACCGCTGACGAGACTGCGCGGTCCCATCACGAAATGGAGCCGCCCGGCCGGGACGGGTTTGGCGCCGGGGCGGGCGAGGTCGGCCACGACGCCACCGATATGATCGCCCTCCACCGTGACCCGCTGATGCTCGTCGCGTGCGAACACGGCCCCGGCGAGGCGGGTGGGACCGAACCTTCCGTCCCGGGCCAAGTCCCCGGAATCCGCGGCGTCCAGGTCGTAGTGCACCCAGAGGAACCCGCCGCCGAACGCGTCGAGGTCCTTTGTCGCTTCCGACGGTGGGACGGGACGCCCCCGCCCGTCCATGTCGAACGCCATGGCCCAGAGCGGCTCGCACCCCCGGCCCGATCCCTCGGCGTTCGAAGCGGCCGGCATCCTATCCTCGGTGACCGGTGGCCGATTCAAGGGCTTCATCGGAAGATCCACTCCACGTTCAGCCTGGCGGCGGCGCGTATGCCGTGGACGGAACCGCAACGTGGGACATTGTATACGCCGATGCAGCACCCGTATGGTTTGGTCGGTACTTGAATCGCGCGTGATCGACGAGCGGCATGGACAGCCTACGCGACATCCAAGGGATACGCCGGTTCCTAAGCGAGCCGACCAACCCGTCGCTTCTATGTCGATGGGTCCGGAACGCACGAGGCTCGCGCGCCACGCTCGCCATGTCCCTGTGCCTGGGCTTCGCGCCGTTATCCGCGTTCGGGCAGACGGCCAACACGGGTGCCGGCGGCGACCCGCGCACCTCCGTCGCCCAACCCGAGGTATCCGGCAAGCCGTCTGCCGTAGCTACAACCTCGATCCAGGCAACCTTGGGGGACGCGGCAGACCCCACGGGGCTGCGCCGATTCCTGTCGGACCGGGGTATTATCCTCAGCTTCAACGCCATCGCCGACATCCTCGGGGACACGAACGGCGGCACGCGCCGCACCGCCACCGTCCTGGGGCGGCTCGACATGCAGCTCGATGCCGACCTCGACCGCCTCGCCGGGTGGCACGGCGCCGCGTTCCGGGTCGAGGCCTACCAGATCAACGGCGCTGGGCTGACGCGAGCAGCCGTGAACGACCTGGCGGTGGTGAGCGAATTGGAGGCGCTGCCCTCGACGCGTCTGTACGAACTGTGGGTCGAGCAGCAGTTCCTCGACGGCCAACTCGCCATCAAGCTGGGACAGGTCGCGGCCGACACCGAGTTCCTGGTCAGCCAGACCGCGACGCTGTTCATCAACTCGACGTTCGGCTGGCCGACCATCACCGGGACCAACCTTCCGAGCGGCGGACCGGCCTACCCGTTCGGCGCGCCGGCGGTCCGCGCTAAGTACCTCCCGTCCCCGAACCTATCGTTCCAGGTCGGGCTGTTCGACGGCGACCCGGCCGGCCCGGCGCGCCCGTGGAACGACCCGGACCCGCAGCGGCGGAACCGCACCGGCACGAACTTCCGCTTGTCCGACCCGGCCTTCCTGATCGCCGAGGTCGCCTACGCCTACAACGTCGAGGAACGGGCTCGCACCGGCCGGGTCCTGGACGAGCCCGGCACCGTAACGTTCGGGGGTTGGCACCATTTCGGGCGGTTCGACTCGCTCCGGTTCGACGACACCGGCCGGTCACTCGCCGACCCCGCGAGCACGGGCAACCCGCGCCGCTTCCGCGGCGACGACGGCCTGTACGCGATGATCGACCAGACCGTGTACCGCGAGCCGGGCAAGGACGACGAGGGTGCCAGCGCCTTCGTTCGCGCCATGGCCTCGCCCGGCGACCGCAACCTGGTCGACCTCTACCTCGATGCCGGCATCGGCTACCGCGGCCTGCTGCCCGGACGTTCGAACGACACCGCGGGCGTCGCCGTGTCCTACGCGCGCATCTCGCCATCGGCCCGGGGCTTCGACCGCGACACCATCCTGGAGACGGGGGTCGCCATGCCCCGGCGCCGGTTCGAGGCCCTTGTCGAGGCGACGTACCAGGCGGTCCTCGGTCCGGGCGTCACGGTGCAGCCGAACGTCCAGTACGTGTTCCACCCCGGCGGCAACGTCCCCGACCCGCGCGACGAACTCGGACGCCGGATCAGGAACGCCACGGTCGTGGGTATGCGTGCGACGCTGACCTATTGAACAACCTTCGATATCGTGCGGTCCTCCGGAATGGCCGTCCGAATACCACTAGTCATGCGTGCGCCGGCAATGGTTCGGCCACCTTGTCGGCAAGGGAGTTATCCGGCGGTGCCAGGACGAGCAGGCGGTCTCCCTCGGCGTAAGCGGCGTGCTCGTTGTCGACCGACAGGAGGTCGACCGCCCCGTCCGTCTTGATGACGATCAGGGCAAGAGCGGCGGCCTGCGCTCCCGTGTCTGCGCGAACGACATCGAAGCGCCAGCCGGCCTCGTGCCGCCCGGCCAGCGCGTCGAAGTCGATCCCGCCGTCGCCGAGTACCTTGCCCCGCGTATCCCGGCTGACGCCGGTATCCTCGTGCAGGAGATGATCAGCCGAGAGTGCGAGTTGATAGACGCGTTCGCGGCCGATCTCGGGGGCCAGCCGCGTGCACACCAACGCGTTGTAGAGCTCGTCCCGGGTCGCGGCGAGAAGGTGGTCCGGGGGATGGTCGGCCAAGCCTTCCTCCGCATGCCGGGAGAGCAGCTCGGCCTGCAGTGTCGGCACGCCCGCATCACGGGCGGTCTGGAGCGCGCCGGGGTAGGTGTCGATCAGCACCACCGGCACCCCCGCGCGATGCAACGCGACGACCATGTCGCTCGCCCACGGTGACGCCCCCACGACGGCGAGCCGTTGGGTCTCGGCCGCGGTGGACAGTCCCAGTCGTCGGGCCAGCGGCCCCAGCGAGAAGCCGTGGAGGATGACCGTCGCCACGATGACCGCGAACACGGTGGGCTGGATCAGGTCGCCGCCGGCATACCCCGCCTCGCTCAGACGAGGCCCGGCCAAGCCGGCGACGGCGGCCGCGACGATGCCGCGGGGGCCTATCCAGCCTACGAACAGGCGCTCACGCCGCGACAGGTCGGTGCCCAGCGTCGCGAGCCAGATCGCCGCCGGACGGACCACGAACAGGATGGCCGCCGCGAGTCCGAGGATCGGCAGGGACAGCTTTCCGAGGACGCCCAGGTCGAGGTCGGCGGTCAGCACGACGAACAGGCAGGACACGAGGAGGACGACGAGTGCCTCCTTGAACCGCCGCAACTCGCCCAGGCCCGGCACGTGCCGGTTGGCCAGCGCGATCCCGAACACGGTCGCGCCGATCAGCCCGGCCTCGTGCATGAGCAGGTTCGGGACGACGTAGGCGACGAGGGCGAGCGCGAGCAGCATGGGCGTCTTGAGCGTTTCCGGGACGAGATCGCGCCGGAATGACCAGGCCACCGACAGGGCGAAGCCGACGCCGAGGCCGCCCGCCACCAGCACGCCTTCGGCGAGGTGGAGGGCCAGGGCGACCGCCGGGGTCTCACTGGCCTCGTGGGGTACGCCAACCAGGATCTCGATGACCACCGCGGTCAGGATGGCGCCGACCGGATCATTGACGATGGCCTCCCACTTCAGGAACGCCGCCGACCGTCGTTCCAGGCGGGCATGGCGCAGCAGCGGCAGGATCACGGTCGGGCCGGTGACGACGAGGATGGCGCCGAACACCGAGGCGGGCCCCCACATCATCCCGCCGATCAGGTGGGCGGCGAGGGTGCCCAGGACGAAGTTGACCGGCAGCGCGAAGGCGGTGAGCCGCAGCACACCCTCGCCCGAGGCCCTGAGTTCGCGGAAGTCGAGGGCGAGACCGCCCTCGAACACCACGATGGCCACGGCCAACCCGATCAGGGGTCGCAGGTTCTCCCCGAAGTCGCGGGTGGGGTGCAGCAGGCCGAACACGGGTCCGACGAGGAACCCCAGCGCGAGCAGCAGCACGATGGCGGGGATGCGCAGGCGCGCGGCAAGCACCTGTGCGGCGATGCCACCGCCCACGATGCAAAGGACCGCCGTGGCCAAACCATGTTCCATCCATCCCCCTTCGAGCAAACCAATCGCCGTGACGTCACGCGTGCTGTGCACCACGACCGGGACGTCGGCACAACCGGGCAACCCGCGCAGCCGGTAGACGAACGAGAAGCCGTCCATCACCGGTATGGTGAGATCGAGGAGCACGAGGCGCGGCACGCCATGCTGGCCCTGGTCGAGCGCCTCCCGGCCGTTCCCGGCCTCGCGCACTGTGCAGACGTTGTGCTCCAGCACGGTCCGCAGGCGGTGGCGCATGTTGCCATCGTCGCCGACCACGAGCACGTTGCCGTCGGCCGTCCGGAACTGGTCCAGGATCGTGCGCAAGCGCGACCAGACCACCGGAGTGGGCTCGGCCTCAACCACGCCTCAACCACGCCGAGCGAGGCGCTTAACGCCGCGTCCGTGACGAAGCTGTCCATGACCACGGGGGATGCCTGCCGTCTCGGGGGCCGCCTTAAGGGTTGCGAGCCCCGACCAGCCGTCCATCTCCGGCATCATAACGCGGAGCAGGATCGCCAGGGGACGGAGCGACCTGTCGAGTGCCAATCCGGT
>NZ_JAKSXZ010000045.1 GCF_022829465.1 Methylobacterium sp. J-067 | reverse complement strand
ATCCGGCAGGCCGGGCTCCGGCGCGAAGGTGACGTAGCAGCCGAGGCTGTCCGAGGCCGAGAGGCCGGGCCGCTCGCCGATCAGCACCACCACCGCCCGCGCCTTCAGCCGCGCGCCCACGGGATCGCCGAGCGCCACCCGCGCCTGGGTCGCGATGACGAGGGGCGCGAGGCTCCAGCCGGCCCGCTTCGCCCGCGCCGCCAGCGCCGCCGCCGCCGGCACCGCGTTGAGGGCGACTGCCGTCGCGGAGAGCCCGTCCGCGATGACGATGGCGAGGTCGAAGCCCGTCCCGGCCTCGTCCAGGACGGCGTCGCACTCGGGATGGAGCGTGCGGCCCCTGTCCGGGCGGCGCAGGTATTCGGCTCGGTCAGCGACGTTCGAGCAGACCTCGACCGAGGCGAGCCCCTTTTCTGTCAGGGCCTCGCGGATCGCCGCCGGGTCGAGGGGCGTCCACACCGCCTCGCGGGCGCGGGCATGGTCGAGGCCGAAGGCCAGGGACGCCGCGGTGGGCCAGCCGGCGCCGTGCGCGCCGAGCGCGATCCGCGCCTGGGTGAGGGAGCGCAGGTCCCGCAGGGAGGGCGGCCGGCTCATGCGGCCTTCCCCGGCAGCAGTCGGGAGGCTTCCGCGAAGGCGCCGGGCAGGTCCCCCGCGCCGCCGCGCAGAAGCTCCCGCGCATCGGT
>NZ_JAKSXZ010000039.1 GCF_022829465.1 Methylobacterium sp. J-067 | reverse complement strand
TTCGCTCCCTTGGCCCCGCGCACGATCAAGGGCCGGCTCCGGCGCGGTCGCACCGGCACGAAGCCGCTGTTCGAAACGGGCGCCTATCGCCGCGCCACGTTGTGTGTTGAGGCGTCTTTCTGAGTAATCTCGAAGGTAATGCGCAGCCCCTGCCCGCCGTTCTCGTCGCCGGTATAAGTGAAGGTCTTGCCGCCTGCGATCTGCACGGAGACGGTGCGAAGGTATTGCTGGGTCATAGCGCGCTCTAGCTGCCGCTGCCGGCCAGCGGGCGCGGCTGAATTGTGTAGGTGAAGGCGCGGCGATAGGCGCCCGTGTCGAACAGCGGCTTCGTGCCGGTGCGACCGCGCCGGAGCCGGCCCTTGATCGTGCGCGGCGACAAGGGAGCTAAGTCGCACTCAGTAATCTTGGCCTGCACCGCGCTCGTGCCGCTGATTCCTACCTTGTGTAGCGCCTGTTCTGGTGCCGAAAAGTCGCCTTTACATTCTTTTCGAACACCCGCCGCTAGCATTACAGCAGGCGCGTCACAAATGCCCTCTACACCCGGAAAGAGATGCGGGCGCGCCGGCAAGTTCTTCTCCGGCTGGCCATATTCAAACAGGTAGCCAAGAGCCGCGTTATTTATCGGTTTCTCGCCCTTTTCGCCGGGGTGCATACTCTCGGCGGGAATGCCAAT
>NZ_JAKSXZ010000037.1 GCF_022829465.1 Methylobacterium sp. J-067 | reverse complement strand
ACTGCCGTCGCGGAGAGCCCGTCCGCGATGACGATGGCGAGGTCGAAGCCCGTCCCGGCCTCGTCCAGGACGGCGTCGCACTCGGGATGGAGCGTGCGGCCCCTGTCCGGGCGGCGCAGGTATTCGGCTCGGTCAGCGCCGTTCGAGCACACCCCGCCCGAGCCTGTCCCCGGCCGCGAGGCCGGGCCTCTCGCCGGTCCGCACAACGACCGCCCGCGCCTTCCGCCGCGCTCCCACGGGATCGCCGGGCGCCACCCGCCCCTGGGTGGCGATGGCGCGGGGCGCGCGGCTCCCGCTGGCCCGCTACGCTCCCGCCGTCAGCGCCGTCACCGCCGGCCCCGCGTTGAGGGCAACTGCCGTCGCGGAGAGCCCGTCCGCGATGACGATGGCGAGGTCGAAGCCCGTCCCGGCCTCGTCCAGGACGGCGTCGCACTCGGGATGGAGCGTGCGGCCCCTGTCCGGGCGGCGCAGGTATTCGGCTCGGTCAGCG
>NZ_JAKSXZ010000052.1 GCF_022829465.1 Methylobacterium sp. J-067 | reverse complement strand
ATCCGATTGCTGGAAACTGCCGACTGGAAGGTGACGCTCGCCGCGCTGGCCACCGGCCTCGGACTCGCCGGGGCGCTGGTGGCGGTGCAGCCCTTCCTGATGGACCTCGGCAACCTCAACCTGCTGCTGTTCTTCGTCCTTGGGGTGGGGATGCTCGTCTTCTCCGGCGTGCCCATCGCCTTCGCCTTCGGCCTCTCGACCTTCGCCTACGTCACGCTCACCACCGATGCCCCGTCCATGGTCGTGGTCGGGCGGATGGACGAGGGCATGAGCCATCTCATCCTGCTCGCCGTGCCGCTGTTCGTGTTCCTCGGTCTGCTGATCGAGATGACCGGCATGGCGAAAGCCATGGTCGGCTTCCTGGCGAGCCTGCTCGGGCACGTGCGCGGCGGCCTGCACTTCGTGCTGGTGGGGGCGATGTACCTCGTCTCGGGCATCTCCGGCTCGAAGGCCGCCGACATGGCCGCCGTCGCCCCGGTGCTGTTCCCGGAGATGAAGGCGCGCGGCGCCAAGGAGGGCGACCTCGTCGCCCTGCTCGCCGCGACCGGCGCGCAGACCGAGACGATCCCGCCCTCCATCGTGCTGATCACCATCGGCTCGGTGACGGGGGTGTCGATCACCGCCCTGCTCACCGGTGGGTTGATGCCCGGCGTGGTGCTGGCGGTGACGCTGTGCGCGCTGGTCTGGTGGCGCTACCGGGGCGAGGATTTGAGCCACGTCGCCCGGCCCTCCGGGTCGATGATCGGCCGCGCTTTCCTCGTCGCCCTGCCGGCGCTCGCCCTGCCCTTCGTGATCCGCTTCGCGGTGGTCGAGGGCATCGCCACCGCCACCGAAGTCTCGACCATCGGCATCGTCTACGCGGCGCTGGCGGGGCTGCTGATCTACCGGCAGTTCTCGTGGCGCCGGCTGTATCCGATGCTGGTGACGACGGCGGCCCTGTCGGGGGCGATCCTGCTGATCATTGGCGCGGCCACCGGCATGGCCTGGGCGCTGACGCAATCGGGTTTCTCGCAGACGCTGGCGGTGGCGATGAAGAGCCTGCCGGGCGGGCCGCTCGGCTTCCTGCTGGTCTCGGCGGCGGCGTTCATCGTGCTGGGCTCGGTGCTGGAAGGCATCCCGGCGGTGGTGCTGTTCGGGCCGCTGCTGTTCCCCATCGGCCGGTCGGTGGGGGTGCACGAGGTGCATTACGCGATGGTGGTGATCCTCGCGATGGGCGTTGGGCTGTTCGCCCCGCCCTTCGGGGTCGGCTACTACGCCGCCTGCGCGATCAGCCGGATCCACCCCGACGCGGGGATGCGGCCCATCGTCGGCTACATCCTGGCGCTGCTGGCGGGCCTGCTCGCCGTGATCCTCGTGCCATGGTTCTCCATCGGGTTCCTGTGAGGGCCCCTCAGGGAGCCTCCAACGCGCTGATCTCGATCACGAACTTGCGCCGCATGGCGCGCGAAAAATCCCCGTAGCCCGCCGCCGCCAGGAGGAACGAGGTCGGGCCGCCGACGACGTGCGCGCGGTACCACTGCTCAAGGCTCGTCCGGTCCTGCGGCAGCGGGGTCGGGCGCAGGCCGTAGCCGGGAGCCCGGTAGGCGCCCGCGCCGACCACGTCGTTCTCCCCCGGCACGAGGATCGGCAGCCCGTTGATCGTCGCGCCGAGCGCCAGGACGTCCCTGCGCTCGGCCTCCATCGCGTCGGGGTCGGTGCAATTGTCGATCCCGTCCCCGGACACGTCCACGACGATCCGGTCGGCCGGCATCGGCATGGCCGGGATGACGCTGGCTGCCACGGTGCGGAACATCTGCCCGATGCAGGTGAACTCCCCCGCCTGACGGGGTGTCGCGCGCACCGCGGCCGCGGCGGCGGCGGCGTCCGCCTTGTTCGTGATGCGCCGCCACGGCACCGGCATCCCCGCCCGGTCGGCCCAAGTCACCATGGCGAACAGGATGCCGCCGGCATTGCCGGTGATCGCCGCCAGCACGCCCGGATCCTCCAGCGCCTCGGCGATGCCCTCCATCTGAAGCTTGAACCGGGCGTCGTCCACCGATTGCGACACGTCCACGGAGACGATGAGCGCGGTGGCGACGGACTCGGCCGCCCGCGCCGGAGCGGACCCGGCGAGGAGGGCGGCGAGGGCCGCGCAGGCGATCCGCCGGCTCATGCCTTCTCCGTGACGCGCACGGCGCAGCCGGGATGGCCCGCGACGAGGGCGCGCCCGCGCTCCCGGCCGAGCACCATGCAGGCGGTGGATAGCCCGTCCGCCAAGAGCCCGGTCGGCGCCGTCACCGTCACCGAAGCGAGTCCGCGCGGCGAGAAGCCGGTGGCGGGATCGAAGATGTGGTGATCGCGAAAATCGGCCGAGAAGGCCATGTTGTAATCGCCCGAGGTTGCCGCGAACCCGGTGAAAGGTGCGATCACCGCCGCGACCTCGCCCTTCCGGCGTGGGTCCGCGAGGCCGAGGCGCCAGGGCGAGCCGTCCGCGTGGGTGCCGGCGGCGCCGAACTCGCCCGTATCGACGAAGGCATCCGCGACGCCCCGCGCGCGCAGCGCGTCCATCACGACATCGGCCGCGTAGCCCTGCACCACGGCGTTGAGCGTCACTTCGGTCCCCGGTTCCAGCACGACCGCCTCCGGCGACAGGTTCACCCGCCGCCAGCCGACTCGCGCGAGGCAGTGCCGCACGGCCTGCAGATCGGGCCGCCCTCCCCCCTCGGCCGCCCGCGACCAGAGCGGCCAGAGCGGCTGCACGGTGGGGTCGAAGGCGCCGCCGGTCGTCTCGGCGAGCGTCAGGGCGAAGGCGAGCATCGTCGCGAGATGCTTCGGCGGCGCGTCGAGCCGGCCCTCGCGGTTGAGGCGGGACAGGGCGCTGTCCGGCCGGAACAGGCTCGCCTCGTGCTCCACCGCGCGCATCGCGGCGACGCCCTCGGTGAGTGCCGCCTCCAGGACGTCGGGATCGGGGCCGGCGGCGGTGAGGGAGATGGTGGTGCCGAAGGCGAGCCCGGCGCGGCTGCGCGCGACGAGCCCCCGCGCGGCGGCACGGGCGCGGAACCCGGCGATTCCGGCGACGGCGAGGCCGCAGGCGCCGAGCACGGCCCGGCGACGGGTCAGGCGGGCGCTCATCGAACCGCCACTACCGGGCGCGGGACGATCCGCTTGGCGTGGCGGCGGGCCACCACCTGTGGCACGCACTGCCCGGGATCGTGGATAATCGTCACGCAATCCATGCACTGGAAGCACTCGTGATAGTCGATCCGGCCGTCCTGGGCGATGGCGCCGTAGCGGCAGCGGACCTTGCAGAGCTGGCAGGGTGTGCCGCACTCCGCCCGGCGGGGAATCCAGTCCAGGATCCGCAGGCGCCCCGCCACCGCGAGCGCCGCGCCGAGCGGACAGAGGTAACGGCAGAAGCCCTTGTAGACGAAGAGGTTGAGGGCCAGCAGCCCGACCGCGTAGGCGACGAAGGGCCAGCTTCGCAGGAAGGACAGGGTGATCGCCGTCTTGAACGGCTCGACCTCGGCCATGGCGTCGGCGGCGGGGGAGTTCAGGGCGGTCGCGGCCAGGAGACCAGCGAGCACGACGTATTTCACTTTGCGCAACGCCCTGTCGAGGCGCGGCGGCACGGTGAGTTGGCGAAGCCTCAAGGGCCGCGCCAGCCACGCGACGAGTTCCTGCATCGCCCCGAACGGGCAGAGCCAGCCGCAGAAGGTGCCCCGCCCCCACAGGACAAGGCTCACCAGCACGAAGGCCCAGAGCACCAGCGAGGGCGGATCGTAGAGCAGGAAGGCGAAATCGTGGGTGCGGAGCGCGGCCCGCACCAGCCCCATCAGGGTGACGATGGAGAGCTGCGCCTGCGCCGTGTAGCCCACGAAGCCCACCGTGACGGCAAGGAACGCGAGGCGGAAGGCCGGGAAGCGCCTCGCATCGGCCACGAGCCCCTTCTGCCGTGCCAGGACCGGCACGAGGAGCGCCAGCATCGCGCCGAGGCCGACCAGCGTGGGCACCCGGGCGCGCCAGGATTCCGTCCAGTCGGGTCCCTCCTGCGCGGCGACGCGCAGGAACAGGTCGGCGGGCAGCTTCGTCTCCACGCTGAAATCGCGGGCGATCTTTTCGGAGAGGATCTGGCCGCGCTCGCGGACGATCTTCTCAGTGACGGTGAAGGGCGCGGACGGGTCGAACCCGGCGGCGGCATCGATCCGCAGGATCGTCCAGTCGCCGGCCGGCAGGCCCCGGTTGAGGCCGGCGCCCCGCCGCTCCACCGCCATGTCGCGGGCGTTGACCACGAGGCCCCCCTGCGAGACCGTCAGCCGCTCCGGCACCGCGCCGAGCACGAAGGTCTCGCCCAGTGGGTTCTCGGCGGCGTCGGCGGGGCCGGCGTTCAGCACCATCACCGCGTGGTTGCCGGGGCCGAGTTCGCGCATCAGCGCCTCGAACCGGGCGGGCCCGAGGAGGTTGCGGCCGATCGTCGGCACGTCGAGAAGCGCCACGGTCAGGTCGCTGACCACGTCCTCCGGCGCGCCCTCCCCCGCCTCCTCGACGCCC
The DNA here is from genome assembly GCF_022829465.1 of Methylobacterium sp. J-067. GTDB lineage: Bacteria > Pseudomonadota > Alphaproteobacteria > Rhizobiales > Beijerinckiaceae > Methylobacterium > Methylobacterium litchii. The sequence goes on along the minus strand of NZ_JAKSXZ010000052.1, from coordinate 23,977 downwards.
GTCCCCCGGAAGGCCTTCGTCACCTGCGCCCGCGTGAGCGTCAGCCGCGTCACGAGGCCCCGCGCCTGGAGTGCGTCGAGGGTCAGGGGCTCGAACAGATTGGGCTTGGCCTCGACGCTCAGGCCGACATTGGCCGCGCCGAAGCCGAGCTTGCCCCGCGCCACCGCCAGCGCCGAGGCGAGGATCGATTGGTTGATCGTCCGCGTGGAGGCCGTCGCCATGGCGATGCCGTCCACCGTGCTCTGCGGCGAAGCGCCGGAGCCCCGGGCGTTGGGCCGCCCGACGCGGATCGGCTGGCGGGCGGACAGGCAGACATATTGCTCGACGAAGGCGAAGAGCGGCTCCGAGCCGAGCCCTTCGAGGAAGACCGGCTCCTTGTGCGAGAGCACCGTCACGTCGCGAAAGGTGCCGTCCGGGGCGAGGGCGATCAGCAGGTCCGGGGGCGTGCCGCCGAAGCCGGGGATCGGCGCGAAATCGACGGATTCGAAGGCGTAGGCGAAGACCTCGTAGGAGCCGGCCTGCTGCTTGAGGATCGGCCAGACCGGGAGCGTGTCGTCCTTCTCGCCGACCACCAGTGGCGGCGGGAAATGGCGGGCGATCCCCGCCCGGTCGAGTTCGCCGGCCGAGGCGCTGCCGCAGAGCCGCGCGACGACGAGGATCGCCACGAGCATGGCCATCCATCCGGTGCGCCGAACGCCGGACACTCGCATCCGCTGCCGTCTCCGGGACGGCGCCGCGCCGCCCCCCGCGTTTTCTCGATCGTTGCCGCCACGATAGGGCGCGCGCGCCTCGCCCCGATATTGGACCAAAGGCCAGGGCCGGCTCCTCGGTCTCGGACCTCGCTACGAGCGCGTGACTTGCGCTTCACGGGCGATCAAACAATCGAAGGTTGTTTTGGCGCGGTTATTCCAACTATTGATCTGTATATTCATGTTTTAATTTTGCAACAACTGGACTTTTCACGCATTTCTGCCGGGATTTTAGTTTTAGAATCGGATGTCGGTGCGCTTAGCTCTTTGGCGTCGGATGCATGCCGGACGTTCGGAGTCCCGAACACGGTGGCAGCCCGGCGACGGCATTCGCATGGCGCCGCTCGTGAAGGGGCACAGGCGTCGATGCCTTTGGCAGCCATGGTCGTGACCGAATGGGTTCTTCGCATTCCGGGACCAACAGCGGAATTCGAAGATTTCAGCGGCCGAAAGATTGGAGAAAGTGATGAGTCATCTGAAGACTTGGCTGCTCGGCTCGGCCGCAGCCTTGGCCTCGGTCGGCGCCGCCCAGGCCGCCGACCTGCCGGTGAAGAAGGCGACGCCGATCGAGTTCGTGCGCGTCTGCTCGGCCTACGGCGCCGGCTTCTTCTACATTCCCGGCACCGACACCTGCCTGCGCCTCTCGGGCCGCGCCCGCTTCGAGTACGGCTTCCAGGCCCCCCTCGGCCGGAACCAGGGCAACGGCGATTACAGCGGCTATCGCGGCCTCGCCCGCATCAACCTCGATGCCCGCACCCAGACCGGCTACGGCACGCTCCGTGCCTTCCTACGCCTCGAGGCCGCCAGCCGCACCGGCATCCCGACCGTGCATTCCGGCACGCAGATCCGCGGCGCCAACGCGTTCCCCGGCACCGGCATCGACCAGTACGGCCGCGTCGAGCAGTACTTCAACACCGACAAGGCCTTCGTGCAATTCGCCGGGCTGACCGCCGGTCGCGCGTCCTCGTTCTTTGACTTCTACGCCCACGACTTCGAATTCGTCGGCGCGACGTCGGGCTCGGACGTTCCGTCCACCAACCTGCTCGCCTACACCGCCGCCCTGGGCAACGGTTTCTCCGCCACGCTCTCGGTCGAAGACCCCAGCTTCCGCCGCACCCCGATCTACTCGCCGACGGCGGCTGCCGGCGCGCCCGTGGGCAACACCTCGACGCAGATCTTCGGCCAGGCCAACTCGCTGATCCCGGTCGTCCTCGGCGTCGACGCCACCGGCCGTCCGGTGGGCTACGGCTTCACCGATGGCATCCAGCGCAACCGCATGCCCGACTTCGTCGGCGTGCTGCGCTTCGACCAGTCCTGGGGTTCGGCCCAGGTGTCCGGTGCCGTCCACGAATTGAACACCGGCAACGTCATCCCGCAGGGCGGCTTCCTCGGCTTCGACAGCGACGGCGCCCCCCTCAACGCGACGACCGCCAGCGCCCAGCGCACCAAGAGCGAGTATGGCTGGGCCGTGCAGGGTGGCCTGAAGGTCAACGCCCCGTTCATCGCGCCGGGCGATGCCTTCTACCTCCAGGGCGCCTATGCGGAAGGTGCTCAGTCCTACACCGGCAACTCGGCCTATCCGGGTGGCTATGCGAGCAACGCGACGTCGATCCAGGGCGCGTCCTTCAACCAGTACTTCGCCGACGCGACGATCAACCCGTTCACCAACCAGCTGCAGCTGTCGAAGAGCTTCTCGGTGGTCGGTTCGTTCCTGCACTATTGGACGCCGGAATGGCGTTCGGCGGTGTTCGCCTCCTATGGTGAGAACACCTTCGCCGCCAGTGCCCGCGCCGCCCAGGGCGCGTATTACGGCTTCGTCCCCGCGGCCGGCGGCACCAATGCCGGCAGCACGGTCCTCTCCGCCGCCGGCGTCGGCGTTCCGGGCACGCGGTATTACTCCCTCAACGGCGTCCTGCGGGACACCTACTCGGTCTATGCCGGCGCGAACCTGATCTGGTCGCCGGTCAAGGATCTCGATATCGGTGTCGAGGGTCTGTACGCCCAGTACGGCGTGAAGAGCGGCCGGGTGCTCGACACCCAGAAGTTCAGCTACAGCGCGGCCTACGTGAACAACCCTGCGAACGCCGTGAAGACGGTCTCCAGCACGGACGTGTTCCAGGCGCGCTTCCGCGTGCAGCGCGACTTCTGATCGCGAACGGCCGCGCCCTCCGGCCCATCCGCCGGAGGGCGCGGCGCAGTCAGCCTTCCTTGCTGAGAGACCGACTCGGACATTTCCCCTGATCCCAGGATCACGGGAAATGTCCCTTTTGCGTTCCGGGGGGGTCAGGCGGCGGGGAAGCCGTTCTGGCTCTTGTCGAAGTCGAGATAGGCGGTCTCGATCACGATCTGCGTCCGGCTGATCACTTCGAGCTTGCGCAGGATCTCGGAGACGTGCGCCTTCACGGTGGAATCGCCGACCTGCAATTCATGGGCGATCTGCTTGTTCAGCTTGCCCTGGCGGATCATCATCAGCACCCGCATCTGCTGCGGCGTCAGCCGGGCGATGCGCTCGGCGAGGGGCGACTTGCGGTTCGCCGCCGGCTCCGGCGCCCCGGCGAGGTCGGGGGGCGTGAACAGCGCGCCGTTCATCACCTCGGAGATGGCCCGCGTCAGGGTCGCCTTGTCGACCGCCTTGGGCACGAAGCCGGAGGCCCCGCGCTGCAGCGCCTCGCGCATGATGCGCGGGTCCTCGATGCCGGAGACGATCAGCACCGGCACGCGCGGGAAGCGGGCGCGGATCGTGACGAGGCCGTCGAAGCCGGAGACGCCCTGCATCGAGAGGTCGAGGAGGATCAGGTCGATGCCGGTCTCGCGGCCCAGCACCTCGCAGGCGCCGCGGATCCCGTCGGCCTCGTGCAGGGCGGCATCGGGAAAGGCGAGGGTGATGGCGCTGGCCAGCGCCTCGCGGAAGAGCGGATGGTCATCGACGATCAGCAACTGCATCCCGGCCACCCCACTCTGCGCCCCCTCGCCCTGGAAGGCGAGAACCATAGCGCCGGTCGCGGCGCGGACAGAAGCGGCAGGCGTATCGGCTTCCGGCGAGGGCGTCAGCATGGGTCTCGTCGCGATCATGCCGGGGGTGGGGGTCGTCGAATCTCGTCCCCGGCCGGCGTGGGAGCCGGCCGGGGCACTGAGTCGGGCGGGACCGGGGAGCGGTCCCGCCGCTGGCGTCGTCTTACCGCGACGCGACCTTCTTCGGCAGCTTGAACGCCCAGAAGCTGCCGCCCTGGTTGATGCCGGCCGTGGTCTTGGCGACTTCGCCGCCCCAGAGCGGCACCGCGCCGCCCCAGCCAGCGGTGACGCCGACCCACTGCTCGCCATCCTGCTCCCAGGTGATCGGGGAGGACACGACGCCCGTGCCGACCTGGAACTTCCACAGCTCCTCGCCGGTCTTGGCGTCGAAAGCCTTCAGGAAGCCCTCGGGGGTGCCGGTGAAGACCAGCCCGCCGCCCGTGGTGAGAATGCCGGCCCAGAGCGGGGCCTTGTTCTTGTATTCCCACGCGACCTTGCCGGTGGCCGGGTCGATGGCCTTGAGGGAGCCGATATGGTCCTCGAAGGTCGGCTTGATGGTGAAGCCGGCGCCGAGATAGGCCGCGCCCTTCTTGTAGTTCACCGGCTCGTTCCAGATGTCCATGCCCCACTCGTTGGAGGGGATGTAGAACAGCTTGGTGTCGGGGCTGTAGCCGATCGGGTTCCAGTTCTTGCCGCCGAGGAAGCCCGGCACGGCGAAGACGGACTTGCCCTTCTTCTCGTCGCCGGTCGCCTGGCTCGGGTCGCCCGGCCGGTTCTCCGGGTTGTAGATCGGGCGGCCGTCCTTATCGATGCCGCTCGCCCAGTTGATCTTGTTCACGAAGGGCGTGGCCGAGATGAACTTCCCGTTGGTCCGGTCGAGGACGTAGAAGAACCCGTTCCGGTCGGCGGTGGCGCCGGCCTTGATGGTCTTGCCGTCCTTCTGCATGTCGAACGGCACGAACTCGTTCACGCCGTCGAAGTCCCAGCCGTCATGCGGCGTGGTCTGGAAGCCCCACACGATCTCGCCGTTGTCGGGGTTGATGGCGAGGCGCGAGGCCGACCACTTGTTGTCGCCCGGCCGCAGCCAGGAGTTCCACGGGCCCGGGTTGCCGGTGCCGACATAGATCATGTTCAGGTCGGGATCGTAGGTGCCGCCGAGCCAGGTGGCGCCGCCGCCGAACTTCCACATGTCGCCGGGCCAGGTCTCGTTGGTCTTGCCCGTCATGGTGGAGGGCTTGCCGTTCAGCTCGCCCATATGGCCCTCGATGACGGGGCGCTTCCACACGATCTCGCCGGTCTCGGCATCGCGGGCCTCGATGCGGCCGACCACGCCGAACTCGCCGCCCGACACGCCCGTGATGATCTTGCCCTTCACGATCATCGGCGCGGCGGTGTAGCTGTAGCCGGACTTGAAGTCGTCGATGTCCTTGCGCCACGCGACCTTGCCGGTCTTGGCGTTCAGCGCCACCAGCTTGGCGTCGAGGGTGCCGAAATAGATGTTGTCCTTGTAGAGGGCGGCGCCGCGGTTCACCACGTCACAGCAGGGCAGGATGCCTTCCGGCAGGCGGGCATTGTATTCCCACTTCTTCTCGCCGGTGCGCGAGTCGACCGCGTAGAGGCGCGAATAGGAGCCGGTCACGTAGAGCGTGCCGTCCTTCACCAGCGCCTGGCTCTCCTGGCCGCGCTGCTTCTCGCCGCCGAAGGAGAAGGACCACGCCGGAACGAGGGTCTTCACGGTCTCCTTGTCGATGGCCTTGAGCGGGCTGTAGCGCTGGCCCTTCGGCCCGAGCCCGTAGGTGACGACGTCGCCGGGGGTCTTGGCGTCGTTGATGATATCCTGCTCGGTCACTCCGCCGCCCAAGGCCGCGGCCGGCTCCGGCTCCTTGGCCGAGGGCGACAGGCTCGCCGCGCCGGCGGCGAGGGCGGCGAGCCCCACGGCCGCGAGAAACTGCGTGCGCATTCTCATGACATCTCCTCCGGTGAATCCCGATGGCCGGTGGGGTTCGGACCCCTTTTGACGGGCGGCCTTTCGCGACGATCAGAGTAAGATGAGTCCTGGCGTCGGGTTATTGGCCATAAGTCTAATCTTAGAATCAATATTCCGAACGCTGAGGTGATCGCTGTTGAATGAATACGTTGTTCCCGCCACCTCGCGGTGGCGGGTCGTAGCATTCAGGCCGGGTCGGCGCCGGTCAGTAGCCGGCGGGCGGCTCGTAGCTCACGCCGTACTTGGCGAAGAGGCCCTTCATCGTGCCGTTGTCGATCATCGCGGTCATCGCATCGCCGATGGCGTAGCCGAGATCGCGCGAATCGCTCTTCACCGCGCCGCAGAGTTCCCACGACGTCTTGATCGGCCCGGCGAGCTTCACCTGCGTGAGGCCGATTCCCTCCTTCGCCGTGCCTGCGGCGGAGAGCGCCCCCTCGATCTCGGAGCGGGTGCCGGCCAGGATCGGCGCATCCCCGGCGAGGAAGGCCTTCGCCGCCTCGTCGAAGGTTTTGAAGTGCTTCAGGTTCTTGCGGAGCTGCCCGCCGTTGGCGGTGAGCAGCATCGCGTCGGAGGCGCTGTTGCCCTCGACGTCGATGGGCGTCTTGCCGACATCGCCGAGGGTCTCGAAATCCTCCGTCGCGCCTTTGCGCCAGGCAAGCGCGAGGCGCTGCTGCAGGTAGGGGCGCGTGGTGAAGATCTGCTCGTTGCGCTGGGCGAAGATGCGGTCGGCCGGCACGTGCAGCATCACGTCCGACAGGGCCGAGCCCGCGAGGTCGCCGCGCCACAGGGCGAGGCGCAGGTCGCCGTCGGAGTTCTCGCCCGCATCCACGAGGCGAAGATCGAGCTTCAGCTTCAGCGCGTCCGCCAGCGCCTGGGCGAGGTCCACCTCGATGCCGGTGGGCTTGCCGTCCTTGCGGGCGGAGAACGGGGCGTTGTCGTCGTAGAGCGCGACCCGCAGAGTCCCGTCCGCGCGCACCTCGTCGAGGGGGCGGGAGAGGGCCGGGGCCGCCGACAGCAGCCAGGAGGCCGCCAGGAGTAGGGAGCGCCGTCGCAGGGAGCGGGTCATCCGGCCGCGCTCAATTGTCGACGTGCTGGGATTCGATGTAGCTGCGGATCGCCCACAGCCCCTCCTGCGAGATCACCCCCGCGAAGACCGGCATCTTGGTCATCCCGTCGATGATCGCGCCGTGGGTGACGCGCTCCTTGAACCACTCGTCGCCCTCCTTGCCCTTCTCCAGGTAGCGGAGATCGGGGGCGAGGCCGCCGGAGATCACCTCCAGGCCGTGGCAGCGGGCGCAATTCTGGTTGTAGGCGGAGGAGCCGATCTTCACCGCGTGCTCGTTGCCGCGATAGGGATTCTCGTCGCGCCACGTGTCGCCAAGGGGGGGAAGGCCGTCCGTGTTGACCGGCTGGGGCTGCACGTCCCCGTGGCCGAGGACGGCGCCGCTCGACACCAGGAGCGCGGCCAGCATGCCGCCTGCGAGCGCAAGCCTTCTCGACATCGTGTTCCTCCGTAGCGGCCATCGGCCGTCATGAGCCGTCCGTTCGGGCGGCTGTTTGAAGGAAGGCTATCAAGGCAGGGGGCGCGAACCCATTATGCTTTGGTCCAAGGGCCGTCTTCCAAGCCTGGAAACCGTGTCGAGCCCGCACCTTGGTCCTATTTCCCCAGGCGAATGCCGGCTCTATGCCAGGGTTCAACAACGATCCGACGGGTGGAAACGAGAACAGCCGGATGCGGACGGCGACCGAGGCATGGAGCCGGGGACGGAGACTTGCGCGCTGGAGCGCCGGGTTCCTGGCGGCCGGCCTCCTTGCCATGCCGGCGGCGCTTGCGGCCGAGCCGGTGGGCGTCGCCTATCTCGAACGGCGGATCGAGCGGCCGAACCCCCTGAACAACGAGGATCCGGTTCCCGCCGACGAGGGGCTGAAGGGCGCCGAACTCGGCCTGCGTGACTCGAACGCCACCGGGCGGTTCGGCGGCCTCTCCCTCTCCCTGGCGAGCAAGGTGGTGGAGCCCGGCGGCGACATCCGCGCTGCCCTGGCCGAACTGCTCGCCGGCAAGGACCGGCCGCGATTCGTGGTGGTCAACGCCCCCGCCGCCGACCTCCTTTCCCTGGCCGACGCCCCAGAGGCGAAGGACCTCGTTCTCCTCAATGTCGGCGCCACCGACACCGCCCTGCGCGATGCCGAGTGCCGCAAGCGGGTGCTGCACGTCATCCCCTCGCGGGCGATGCTGACGGACGCCCTCGTCCAGTTGCTGGTGTTCAAGCGCTGGACGCGCATCCTCCTCGTCTCCGGGCCGGACACGGCGGACGGGCTCTACGCGGAGTCCCTGAAGCGCAGCGCCCGGAAGTTCGGGGCGCGGGTCGTCGCGGAGACCAAGTTCGACGCGCGGGGGGCGGATCTGCGCGACAGCGCGCTCCGGGAATTCGCCCTCGCCACGCGCGGCCCCGAGCACGACGTGGTCGCGGTGGCCGACGAGGCGGGCGAGTTCGGCACGAACCTCGTCTACAACACCGAATCCCCGCGCCCGGTGGTGGGCACGCAGGGCCTTTCCCCCGCCGCCTGGGGCCGTGCGGTGGAGGCCTGGGCCGCCGCGCAATTGCAGCAGCGCTTCCGCAAGCTCGCCGGGCGGACCATGAGCCCCGTCGACTGGGCGGGCTGGATGGCCGTCCACGCGGTGGGCGAGGCGGCGGTGAAGCTCAAATCCGCCGATCCGGCCGCCATCGCCAAGCTGATGCTCGATCCCGCCTTCGAGGTCGGCGGCTTCAAGGGGCGGGCGCTCAGCTTCCGCCCCTGGAACGGGCAGTTGCGCCAGCCCCTCTACCTGCTCTGGCCCGGGGCGGTGGTCGGCACGGCGCCGGTCGAGGGCTTCCTCCACCGCGCCACCGAACTCGACACGCTGGGTCTCGACCGGCCCGAGAGCGCCTGCAAGGCCTTCGGAGGATGACATGATGCGCGGTCTTCCCGCCCTCGCCGCCCTGATGGCCTTGCTTCTCCCCGTCGCGCCCACGCGGGCCGCCGAGATCTACGTCACCAACGAGCGCGACAACACGGTCTCGGTGATCGACACCGGGACCTATGCGGTGACGCGCACCTTCCCCGTGGGCCGGCGCCCGCGCGGGGTGGTGTTCTCAAAGGACGGCACGCGCCTCTTCGTCTGCGCCAGCGATTCCGATTCCGTGCAGGTTATCGATCCCGACAGCGGCAAGCTTCTCACCGACCTGCCCTCCGGCGAGGACCCGGAGCAATTCGCGCTCTCGCCCGACGGGCGCACCCTGTTCATCGCCAACGAGAACAACGCCACCACGACGGTGGTCGATGTCGAAACCAAGCACGTGAAGGCGCAGATCGACGTCGGCATCGAGCCCGAGGGCATGGCCGTCAGCCCGGACGGCAAGATCGCGGTGACGACCTCCGAGACCACGAACATGGTCCACTGGATCGACGTGGCGACGCTCACCGCCATCGACGCGACGCGGGTGGACCAGCGCCCGCGCCACGCGGAATTCTCGAAGGACGGCAAGACCCTGTGGGTGTCCTCCGAGATCGGCGGGACCGTCGCGGTGATCGACGTGGCGACCCGCAAGGTGGAGAAGACGATCCCCTTCGAGATCAAGGGCGTCGCCTCGGACCGGATTCAGCCGGTGGGGATCAGTCTCACCGACGACGGGCGCCTCGCCTTCGTGGCACTCGGGCCCTCCGACCGGGTCGCGGTGGTGGATGCCAGGACCTTCGAGGTGAAGAGCTACATCCTCGTCGGGCGGCGGGTCTGGCACATCGCGATCACCCCGGAGCAGGACAGGCTCGTCACCACGAACGGCGTCTCGGGGGACGTGACGGTGATCGACGTGCCGTCGCTCAAGGCGATCAAGACCGTGAAGGTCGGGCGCTTCCCCTGGGGGGCCGCCGTCCGCCCCTCGCCCGCACGCGGCGAGGCCTCCGCCGGCAAGTGACCGGGCAGCGAAGGGACGGGACAGACGATCGGTGCGGTTTGCAACAATCCCCGTTGCGGACATATAGTTCCTCCCACGAGGGCCGCCGGGCGAGAGCGGCCCCGAGCGGGAGTGACGCCGTGATCGATGGAACGCGGATGCGTTCGCATCTCTGCGGGATCCAGTCTGCCTGGACCGAGGCGTCCGACGTGCGCGAGGCCGTGGCCTCCGTCGCCGCGCTCCTCGACCGTGAGCCGATCGGGCACCTGCTCGTCTTCTTCTCGCCCGCCTACGACGCGCGGGATCTCGTTGCGGCGGTGAAGGCGCATTTCCCTGGCGTGACGCTGCAAGGCTGCAGTTCCTCCGGTGGGATCAGCCCGGCCGGCGCCATCGACCGGGGCCTCGTCGCCATCGCCTTCCCCCGCCGGGGCTTCCGCATCGTCAGCGACGTGCTGACCCGGATCGATTGCCTGGATGTCGCCCGCACCGCGACCGCCGTGCGCAGCCTGCGCCGGCAGCTCGACCAGATCCGGGTCGATCCGGTACCGGGCAGCCAGTTCGCCCTCTCGCTCATCGACGCGCTCTCCAACGCGGAGGAGACGGTGGTCTCGGCCGTGGCCTGGGCGCTCGACGGCATCCCCCTCGTCGGCGGCTCGGCGGGGGACGACCTCGCCTTCGCCGGCACGGTGCTCATCCACGATGGGGCGATCCACACCAACGCGGCGGTGCTGATCCTCGTGGAGACGGATTTTCCGATCCGCATCTTCAAGAGCGACAACTTCGCCCCGACCCAGCGCAAGTTCGTCGTGACGGCCGCCTCCGAGGAGCATCGGCGGGTCTACGAACTCAACGCCGAGCCGGCGGCGCGGGAATACGCCAAGGCGGTGGGGCTCGATCCCGAGCACCTGACGCCGATGAGCTTCGCGGCCTATCCCCTCGCGGTGAAGGTCGGGGGTGAATATTATTGCCGGTCAATCAGCCGGGTGGAGCCGGACGGGTCGCTCACCCTGTTCTGCGCCATCAGCGAGGGCGCGGTGCTGACGCTGGCGCAGCCGCACGACATCGTGGAGGCGACGCGGGCGGAACTCTCCGACCTCGACGAGACCCTGGGCGGACTCGACCTCGTGATCGGGTTCGATTGCGTGCTGCGCCGCCTCGACGCCGAGAGCCGGCAATGCCGCCACCGCATCTCGGACCTCTACAGCCGCTACGGCGTGGTCGGGTTCGAGACCTACGGCGAGCAATACCGCTCGATGCACCTGAACCAGACCTTCACCGGCATCGCCATCGGCCGGAACCATCCGGCGTGAGCGGGACGGCCATGGTCGCGGAGGCGGAGGGCGAGAGCCGCGAGGCCCTGACGCGCCGGATCGAGAAGCTGGAGCGCATCAACGCTGCCCTCATGGCCCATGTCGAGCGGACCATGGACCAGCAGGGCGGCGCCTACGCCCTGTTCCAGACCGCGATCATGCTCGAAGGCCGCGTCCGCTCGCGCACGGAGGAGCTGACCTCCCTGATGAAGAGCCTGGAGACCTCGAACTCGGCTTTGCAATCGGCCAAGGACGAAGCCGAGACGGCCAACCGCTCGAAGACGCGCTTCCTCGCCGCCGCGAGCCACGACCTGCTCCAGCCCCTCAACGCGGCCCGGCTCTCCCTCTCGGCGCTGGCCGACCTCGCCCCCGGCCCGGAGGCGCAGACCGTCGCGGGACAGGTGGAGCGCGGTCTCCAGACCATCGAGGACCTGATCAAGGCCCTCATCGACATCTCGAAGCTCGATGCGGGCGCCGTGCGGCCGGTGATCAAGCCGGTGCGGCTCGCGGATCTGGTGGCGCATATCGAGGCGAGCTTCCGGCCCTTCGCCGAGCGCAAGGGCCTGCGCCTCCTCTCCCGTGCGTGCGACGTGGTGGTGGCCACCGACGTGGCGCTGATGCAGCGGATCCTGCAGAACCTCGTGTCCAACGCCGTGCGCTACACGGAATCGGGTGGGGTGCTGATCGGCGTGCGCCGCCGGGGCGGCCTGTGCCGGATCGACGTGGTCGATTCCGGCCGGGGCATCCCGGAGGAGGAGCGCGACCTCGTCTTCGAGGAATTCTACCGGGGCACGGGCGACGGCGAGGATGCCGGCGGGCCGGGGCTGGGGCTCGGCCTCTCCATCGTCCAGCGCATGGCCTCGGCCCTGGGCCACCCGATCCAGTTGCATTCCCGGGTCGGGCGGGGGACGCGGATGAGCGTCGAGCTTCCTCTCGCGCCGTCGGCGCCGGACGCGCCCGCGCATCCGGTGCCTGTGGCCACGACGCTGACCGGCGCGCGGGTGCTCGTCATCGAGAACGACGCCTCTACCGCCGAGGCGCTGGAACGGCTGCTGCGCGGGTGGGACGCCGAGGTGGAGAGCCACCGCGCCCTCTCCGGCGTGGTCGAATCCCTGCGCAACGGGATGAAGCGCCCGGACGTGATGATCATCGATTATCACCTGTCCGACGGCGCCACCGGCCTCGACGTGGTCGAGCACCTGCGGGAGGCGCGGGGCTGGGTGACGCCAGTCATCGTCGCAACCGCCGATTACAGCGTCGAGGTCGGCCGCCGCGTCGTGGAGGCCCAGGCCGAGCTGATGCTGAAGCCGGTGAAGCCGGCGCAGTTGCGCGCGCTCCTGGCCTACCTGCTGGCCTGATCCGGCCCAATGCGGACAATTTGAGCGAACGGTCTTACGTGGTCTGTACGCGTCCGTGGGAGAGTGTGCTCCTCTGTCGAGGCTCGCAATGATCGAACGCCGCGCTCTCCCCCGCACCCGGCTCGATGTCCCGGGGCGCATCTGCCTGGACGAACACCGCTCCGTCTCCTGCCTCGTCTACGACCGGTCGGAACGCGGCGTCCGCGTCACCCTCCCGGAGGCGGACCTGATCCCCGACACGTTCCTGTTGGAGATCGAACAGGCGCCGACCTTCTTCGTCTGCCGCCTCGTGTGGCGGAAGGGCGAGGAGATCGGCGCGCAGTTGGAGGCGGCCTGAGCCGCCGCTCAGCGGCTCCTCTCCCGCGCCTCGCGGATCCGGTCCAGCAACTCGGCGGCCGACTCGGCCCGCCGGGCCGCGTCCCCGCAGGCCCGCCGCAGGACGATCCGGTTCTCCTTGAGCACGAGGTCGTCGGCCGCCGCCATCGGTCCCGGCCGGCAACCGGGCCGGAACTCGGCCGCGATGCCCTGCGGCCCGCCGTTCAGCCGGGCGATGCCGAGCTGGCGGCAGGTGGCCCTAAGCCGGCCGAGGGCGAACAGGGCGGCGACCGGCTCCGGCGGCGCGCCGAACCGGTCCTCCACCTCCGCCGCCAGGGCCTCGATCGCCTCCGCATCCCGCAGCCGCAGGACGCGGGTGTAGAGGTCGAGGCGGATCTCCGGCTCCGGCACGTAGGAATCCGGGATCGTCGCGGCGAGGCCGAGGACGAGGTCCGGGGTCCAATCCTCGGCCGGCTGACCCTTGGCCTGCATCAGCGCGAGTTCGAGCAGATGCCGGTAGAGGCCGAGCCCGACGAGCTTGGCGTGCCCCGCCTGATCCTCGCCGACGAGATCGCCCGCTCCGCGCAGGTCGAGGTCGCGGGCGCTGATGGCGAAGCCGGCGCCGAGGCGGTCCATGGCCTCCAAGGCGCGCAGGCGCTGCTCGGCGGCCGGGTTCGGCGGCGCGGCGGGATCGCTCAGCAGATAGACCACGCCACGGCGCTGGCCGCGCCCGACCCGCCCGCGCAGCTGGTGCAACTGCGCGAGGCCGAACCGGGCGGCGTCCCACACGAGCATCGTGTTGGCGCGGGGCACGTCGAGGCCGCTCTCGATGATTGCGGTGGCGAGGAGCACGTCGCCCGAGCCCTCCGCGAACCGGACCATGGTCTCGTCCATCTCCGCGGCCTTCAGGTCGCCATGCGCGACGGCGATGTCGAGGTCGGGCACGAGCTTGGCGAGGCGGTCGCGCAAGGGGGCGATGTCCTCGATGCGCGGGCAGACGACGAAGCTCTGGCCGCTCCTTCGGTGCTCGCGCACCAGCGCCTCGCGCAGGGTCTCGTCCTCGAAGGCGGTGACGACGGTGCGCACCGGTTGGCGCAGAGCAGGCGGGGTCGCCAGCACGCTGAGGCTCTGCAGGCCGACCAGGGCCGATTGCAGGGTGCGCGGGATCGGCGTCGCCGTCAGGGTCAGGACGTGGCCACCGGCCGCGAGACGGCGCAGGTCGGATTTCATCTTGGCGCCGAAGCGCTGCTCCTCGTCGATCACCGTGAGGCCGAGATCGGCATAGGCGACGCTCTTGGCGGCCAGGGCATGGGTGCCGACCGCGAGGCGGATCGAGCCGTCCGCCAAGCCCTGCTTCACCCGCTTCGCCTCGGCCGGCGAGACGAGGCGCGAGAGATGCCCGACCTCGATGCCGAACCGGCTGAAGCGGCGCTCCAGGGTGGCGGCGTGCTGGCGGGCGAGCACGGTGGTCGGGGCGATCAGCACCGCCTGCTTGCCGGCGAAGATCGCGGCGGCGAGGGCGCGCAGGGCGACCTCGGTCTTGCCGAAGCCGACATCGCCGCAGATCAGCCGGTCCATAGGTTCGCCGGAGGCAAGGTCCGCCAAGATCGCCTCAACGGATTGCGCCTGATCCGGGGTCGGCGAGAAGCCGAAGCCCGCCGCGAAACGCTCAAGGTCGCGCGCCGGGGGTACGAGCTTCGCCGCGCCGGCCTCCTTCCGCACTTTGGCGGCTTCGAGCAGGATGCGGGCGGTGCGGGCGAGGGTCGCCTCGGCCTCCAGGCGGCGGCGCGCCCAGGTGTTGCCGTCGAGCTTGTCGAGGGTGACGGCCTCCGGCTCCGAGCCGTAGCGCCAAATCCGCTCGGCCTGATCCACCGGCACCATCAGCACCGCGTCGTCGGCGAAGCGCAGGCGCAGGGCCTCCGTCGCGTCCGTGGTCGAGACGGGTTCCAGCCCCTCGAACACGCAGAGCCCCCGGTCGCGGTCGACGGCCACGTCGCCCGGCCGCAATTCGACATCGCCCAGCGGCAGGACCGGACCCGCCGTGCCGACCGGCGCGGCCGACGGCCCGAGGAAATCCGCCGCCGCGACGACGGTGGTGCCGTCGAGGCGGAAGCCGGCCGAGAGGGGTGCCTCGAAAGCCAGCACCGCGCCGGGCTCGGCCTCCCCGGCCTCGGCCCAGGCGTCGATGAGCCGGATCGGACGCTCGGCGGCCTCGGAGGCGCGGCGCACGAGGCGGCGCAGGGGGGATTTCGGGCCGGCGAGGACGATACGGTCGCCCGCCTTCAGCCGCTCGCGCAAGAACTTCGCCAGGGCCGTGCCGGGGCGCTTGTCGCGGGCGAAGACCGGGACCATCACGTCCTGGGCGGCCTCTTCCGTCGCGCCGGCCAGCGCATGGCCCTTGGCCAGCGCCTTCCACTCCTTGGGCGTGAGATAGAGCCCGTCCACGGCCTTGGCCGAGCGGCGCCCACGGCTCGCGGCCTCCCGCCCCTCCTCGACCTGCTCGAAGAAGGCGCCGAGGCGGCTCTCCGTCCCCTCCTCCACGACGAGGCGGGCCTCGGGGAGGTAATCGATCAGCGTCACGAGCGATTTGTAAAAGCGCGGCAGGCCGTGCTCCTGGCCCGTGAAGGGCACCAGCCGGTCCTGTGCGTCGGCCGTCAGCAGGATCTCGGTGGCGGGGTCCACGAGGAGGTTAGGGGTCTCGGCCACGGAGCGCTGCGAGACCGGATCGTAGGAGCGGATCGCGGTGACGCGGCCCTTGTCGTGCTCCACCCGGCAGGGGCGCGGGGCGGCGGCGGGGAAAACTTCGAGGGTCCGGCCGCGCATGGCGACCTCGCCCGGCTCGTCCACCCGCTCGTCGAGGACGTAACCGAGGCGCTGCAACTCGGCGGTGACGGCGGCGACGTCGATCGTGTCGCCGACGGCGAAGGTGACGCGCGCGCCGTCCCAGGTCTCCGGCGGCGGGACCCGCTGGACCATGGCGGGGCCGGTGGTGAGGATGATCGCGGGCCGCGCCTCCGCGTCGGTCAGCCAGCGGAGCAGCGCGGTGCGGGCGCCCATCGTGGCCCGCGACGGCGAGGCATGGTCGAAGGGCAGGCAATCCCATTCGGGAAAGAGGCCGACCGCGAGGCCGGGCTGCAGCACGCGGAGCGTCGCGGCGAGTTCTTCGAGGCGCCGCCCGTCGCGGGCGACATGGACGATGGGACCGCCCTCCTCCGCGAGGCCGAGGAGCGACACGGCGAGCGCCCCTGTTGGGACGAGCGGTACATCCTCCGGGCTCCGTTCCGCCGCCTTCGCCTGACGCCGCACCCCTGAACCTGCCATTCCGGACCCGCACTCATCACCCTTGTGCCCGGCAACGCGGCTGGGGCCCGCCGGGTCCCCTCCATCCACAGCGGGCGTGCCGTCACAGGCGCGTTGCGCTCGGGCCACCGAGGCGCCAGAACGAAGGCCTGTCCATGTCGGGAGTGCTTCGTATGCGAACAGAGACGCCGCCGCTGATCCGCCTGGAGGATTACCGCCCGAGCGCCTTCCTGATCGACCGCGTCGATCTCGACATCCGGCTCGATCCGCACGCCACGCGGATCACGGCGGAACTCGCCCTGCGGCCGAACCCCGCCGGAGACCCGGAGGCGCCGCTCCATCTCGACGGCGACGACCTGACGCTCGTGGCCCTCGACCTCGACGGGGCGGGCGTGGCGCCGGAGGCTATGACGGTCTCTCCATCGGGCCTGACCCTGCACCGGCCGCCCCGGCGGCCCTTCGTTCTGCGGATCGTCACGCAGGTCGATCCCACCGCCAACACCAAGCTGATGGGCCTCTACCGGACGGACGGCGTCTACTGCACCCAGTGCGAGGCGGACGGCTTCCGGCGCATCACCTACTTCCTCGACCGGCCGGACGTGATGGCCGTCTACATCACGCGGATCGAGGCGGACCGCGAGGAGGCCCCGGTGCTGCTGGGCAACGGCAACCCGGTCGAGTCCGGCCCGGTGGGCGAGGACCGCCACTACGCCGTCTGGCACGACCCGCACCCGAAGCCGGCCTATCTCTTCGCCATCGTCGGCGGACGCCTCGGCAAGGTCGAGACCACGTTCCGCACGATGGAGGGGCGCGACGTGACCTGCGCCGTCTATGTCGAGCCCGGCCGGGAAGACCGCGCGGGCTACGCCCTCGACGCCGTGGTCCGCTCGATGGAGTGGGACGAGCGCGCCTTCGGCCGCGCCTACGACCTCGACGTGTTCACCGTCGTCGCCGTCTCCGCCTTCAACATGGGGGCGATGGAGAACAAGGGCCTCAACATCTTCAACGACAAGTACGTGCTCGCCGTACCCGAGACGGCGACCGACGCGGACTACGCCAACATCGAGGCGATCATCGCCCACGAGTATTTTCACAATTGGTCCGGCAACAGAGTGACTTGCCGGGATTGGTTCCAGCTCTGCCTGAAGGAGGGCCTGACGGTCTTCCGCGATCAGGAATTCTCCTCGGACATGCGCTCCCGGCCGGTCCACCGGATCGGCGAGGTGCGCTCCCTGCGCGCCCGGCAATTCCCCGAGGATGCCGGCCCGCTGCGCCATCCCGTGCGGCCGAACGCCTATGCCGAGATCAACAACTTCTACACGGCGACGGTCTACGACAAGGGCGCCGAGATCGTGCGGATGCTGCGCACCCTGATCGGCGGCGATGCCTTCCGCGCGGGCATGGACCGCTACTTCGCGGACAATGACGGGCGCGCGGCCACCGTCGAGGATTTCCTCGCCGCCTTCGCCACCGTGACCGGGCGCGACCTCTCGGCCTTCGCCCGCTGGTACGAGCGCCCTGGCACGCCCCGCCTCGCGGCGAGCGGCACCTACGATGCCGCCGCCCGCACCTACACCCTGCGCCTCGCCCAGCACCTACCGGAGGAGGGCCCGCCCCTCGTCATCCCCGTGGCGCTCGGCCTCGTGGGCGCCTCCGGCCCCCTGACCGGGGCGACCTGCAAGGCGGTGAAGGACGGCGTCTTCGTCCTCGACACCCGCGAGGCGGACCTCGTGTTCGAGGCCGTCACCGAGGCGCCGGTGCCCTCGCTGCTGCGGGACTTCTCGGCGCCCGTGCGCCTCGATTTCGCCCTCACCGACGCGGAGCGCCTGCGCTTGCTCGCCCGCGACAGCGACCCGTTCAACCGTTGGCAGGCGGCGCAGGACGTCGCCATGCGGCTGATCCTCGACCCCGATCCCGCCCGCGCGGAGGCATTCGCGGAGGCGCTCGGCACCTTCCTCGACGGGGAGGCGCTGTCCGACCCGGCTTTCGCCGCCCTCGTCCTCGCCCTGCCGACCGAGGGCGAGGCGGCCGATCAACTCGCCGCCGACGTCGATCCCGATGCCATCCACACCGCCCGGCACGCCCTGCGCGCCCATCTCGGCTGGGCGCTGCGCCCGCGCCTGGACCGCATCGACGCGGCCCTCGCCCCGGCGGACGGGGCCGCCTACAGCCCCGACGCCGCCTCGGCGGGCCGCCGGTCGCTCCGCAACGCGGCCCTCGACCTGATCGCGGCGGGTGACCCGGAGGCGGGTGCGGCCCTTGCCACGCGCCGCCTCGACGAGGCCGGCAACATGACCGACCGGCTCGCCGCCCTCGCCACCCTCGCGCAGATCCCCGGCCCGGCGCGGGAGGCCGCCCTCGACGGGTTCGGGGCGCGCTACGCCCACGAACCCCTCGTCCTCGACAAGTGGTTCGCCATCCAGGCGACCATCCCCGAACCCGAGACCCTGGCGCGAATCGAGCGGCTGAAGGGCCACCCGGCCTTCTCCATGACCAACCCGAATCGGGTCCGCGCGCTCATCGGCAGCTTCAGCATGGCGAACCCGACGCAGTTCGCGCGGGCCGACGGAGCGGGTTTCGCGCTCGTCGCGGACACCGTGAAGGCGCTCGATTCCGCGAATCCTCAGGTTGCAGCCAGGCTTCTAACGGCCTTCGGATCGTGGCGTCGGCTCGAAAAAAACCGCCGTGTGGCCGCCGCCGAAATGCTGAACCGGATCAAGGCCGTTCCTGGTTTGTCCAGGGATGTCGCGGACATCCTGAGCCGGACTCTGAAAGACGGCTAACCACCTGTTAAGATTGCACAAAACTGATTCTGTCGGCTGGCGTCGGGAGGGGTTCACGTCAAGGTAGAATGGTAAAAAAGCGGTGGACAAACCCCCTGCGCAGGTGATTGTATTCAGTCAGATTCGCAGGGCGCCAGCGCCCCGGCCGGATCGATTCTCCGAGGGGTGAGGTTCGGCCATGCCGGAGGCGGTTTCCGCTTCCCTCTCCGCGCGTGCGGACTCGACTCTGTCGGCGGTTTGGCCCGTCCGCAGCCGGGATCCGCGTTTGCAGAGAGCGGAGCGCTGGTTGCGCTATGCCGTACCCGGCGCGCTCTCGATCTTCCTCGCCTGCCTCGTCGCCCTGGCCGCGATCCACATCCGTGGCCAGCGGGCCGAGATCCTGTCCGGTGCCGAGGCCGAGGTGGAGAGCTTCGCCCGCCTCGCCGCCCATGCCCTGCGCTCGGTCGAGAGCGGCCGCGCCGACCTTCACGCCCTGCTTCCCGAGGACGGGCGCCATCCCGGCCGCCGCCTCGTCCTGCTCGCCCCCAATTCCCGGATCGCCGTCGCCCATCCGCCGCTGCCGGCGGAGATGGAGACGCTGCCCGACATCCTCGGGCCCAGCGAACCGCTCTCGGCCCTCGGCGAGCGCGCCGGGGCGGTGCTCCTCGAGCTCCCCGGCGGCGAGCGTGTGGTCGCGGCCGTACACAACCTGCCCGCCGGGAAGGGTCAGGTCGCGGTGCTTCAGCCCGTCGATCCGCTGATGGTCGGCTGGGGGGCGCGGACGCGCGACCAGATCGTCCTCGTCGGCGCGGCGATCCTCGTGATCGTCGGCGTCGGCGTCGCCTACGGGCTGCAGACGCGGCAGGCGACCCTCGCCGACCGGGCCTGCGAGCAGATCCGCCTCCGGCTGGAGACGGCGCTCCGCCGCAGCGATTGCGGCCTGTGGGACTGGGACATCGCCAGGGGGCGGATCTACTGGTCCGACTCGATGTACACGCTGCTCGGCTACCGCCGGGAGCAGCCCTATCTCGCCTTCGGCACGGTCAACGGCCTCGTCCACCCGGATGACGGCGACCTCTACAGCCTCGCCCGCGCGGTCGCCGCCAACCAGACCCATGTGGACCACGCCTTCCGCGTGCGCGGTGCGGACGGGGCCTATGTCTGGCTGCGCGCCCGCGCCGAGGTGGTGACGGACGGGTTCGATGGCGGGCGCCATCTCGTCGGCATCGCCGTCGACATCAGCCACCAGCGCGCCCTGGAAGAAACCAGCGCCGCCAACGACATGCGCCTGCGCGACGCGGTGGAGGCGATCTCCGAGGCGTTTGTGGTATGGGACCAGGGCAACCGCCTCGTCCTGTGCAATTCCAAGTTCCGCCATCTCCACGCGCTCAGCGCCGAGGATGCCCAGCCGGGCCGCCGCTACGTCGACGTGATGAGCCGGGGCGCCCTGCCCCAGATCCGCCGGGAGACACCGGAGATCGGCATGGCGACCGCCCGCACCTTCGAGGCGGAACTGGCCGACGGGCGATGGCTGCAGATCAGCGAACGCCGCACGCGGGACGGGGGCTACGTCTCAGTCGGCACCGACATCACCAGCCTGAAGCGCCAGCAGGAACAGCTCGTCGCCTCGGAGCGCGAGTTGATCGACACGGTCACCGACCTCAAACGATCGCGCCGGACCCTCGAAGTCCAGACGCAGCAGCTCGCAGACCTCGCCGAGCGCTACCTCGACCAGAAGGCTGTGGCCGAATCGGCCAACCAGTCGAAATCCGAGTTCCTGGCCAACATGAGCCACGAACTGCGCACCCCGCTCAACGCCATCATCGGCTTCGCGGACGTGATGGAGAACGAGGTTCTCGGGCCCGTCGGCGTGCCGCGCTACAGCGAGTATGCCCGCGACATCCGCCTGAGCGGCGGCCATCTGCTCGCGATGATCGACGACATCCTCGACATGGCCCGCCTGGAGGCCCGCCGCGTGCGGCTCCAGCCCCGCGCCCTGCCCGCCGAACGGGCCCTGGCCGACGCGGTCGAGGCAGTCGCCCCCGAGGCCGAGCGCAAGGATCTGCAGATCCACGTCGATGTCCGGGCCGGGACGGACCTGCTCGCCGACGTCCGCGGCATCCACCGCATCCTCGTCGGCATCCTCGAGAACGCCGTGAAGTTTACGGGCTCCGGCGGGCGGATCGAGGTCCGCGTCCGCCCGGCGGGCGAGCACGTCCACGTCTTCGTGGCCGACAGCGGCATGGGCATTCCCCGCGCCGCGCTGCCCCGGCTCGGCCAGCCCTTCACCAAGGTCGAGACGCAGATCACCAGCCGCCACAAGGGCTCGGGCCTCGGCCTCGCCATCGCCCGCTCCACCGCCGAACTGCACGGCGGCGGCCTGCGGATCCGGTCGGAGGAGAATGTCGGCACGGTGGTGCTGCTGCGCCTCCCGGCCCCGACTCCGCAGCGGCTGGAAAAGGTCGCCGAGACGGCAGGCCGCGAGGCTGCCGCGAAGACCCTCCGGCGAAACGCGGCCTGAGCCGCCCCGCTAGCCCGGCGCGCGCTGCGGCTCGGTGAGGGCGGGCGTTTCCTTCGGCGGCACTGGGGCCGGCGTCCGGGCGAGGGAGGCCGAGATCGTCAGGGCGACATGCTCGGCCATGCAGCGCAGGCCGAGGTCGTTCAGGCGGAACTGCCGCCCGAGGATATGGCCCTCGCCCTTCTCGGTGCGGCCTGCCAAGTAGCGTAGGGCCTCGAAGCGGCGCACCAGCGGGACGCCCTCGCGGGTGGCGACGTCGCGCACCCCATCCACGATCCGGTTGTAATCCGTGTCCGTCGCGACGCTCGCCGTGTAGAGCGGATCGACCAGCACCACGTCGATCCCGTGGGATTTGAGCCACGCTACGGACTCGTCCAGGGCCTCGGCGAAGGCCGTGGGATCGACCCGCGCGATGGCATCGTGGGTGCCGACCTGCCACACGACGAGGTCCGGCTCGGCGTCCGCCACGAGGCTGCGGAGCCGCTCGGCGGCGCCGGAGGCGATCTCCCCGGGCAGGCCGCGATGGTCGATCACCACGTCGACATGCGGCATGGCCTGTTCCAGCGCCGCTTCGAGCTTCACGGGATAGGAGGCGGAGGCGCCGGGGGCCGACGAGCCGCCGATGGCCAGGATGCGCAGCACGTGCCGCTCCTCCAGCGCCGCCTTCGCGGCCGCGAGGCCCGCGACGCTGTAGAGTTGCGAGCCCGGCACCCGGCATTCGAGCGAGGGGGCCGGCATGCCCGCTTCCTGCGCGGCGGCGGGGACGATGCCCAGGCAGAGGGCGACGACGATGCCCCTCATGCGCGCGGCTTCGGTGCTCTGCGGGAACGCCATTCGACGAACCATGCGGTGATTCCCAACGCGACGAGACCGCAGCCGGCAACCGCCATGTCGACCAGCAACCCGCCTCCGGTCTGGAAACGGATGAGCTGGCCGATCAGGCTCAACAGCGACCCCATCGAGAAGACGGCCAGGGAGTTCCTGCCCAGGCCCGACAGGAATCCGACGATCCAGCCGATTCGCGGCGCGATCAATGCGTAGAGTGGCGAAAACGCCAACAATACCCCAAGGAAATGCACCAGACGGGCCGGCGTCAGGTAGCTTTTCTCGAACGTGAACAACAAACGCGGTTCCGGGACCGTGAGCGGGTCGGGCCGGATATCGAGCACCGACAGGGTGATGCCGACGATCACGATGACGACGCCCAGCGGCATCAGGCGCCGCGTCCAGCGCCCGAAGGCGGGGGAGGTCCGGTTCCAGTCCTGCAGCACGAAGCCCAGCGTCAGCAGCAACTGCCAGCAATACGGATCGAAGAACCACGTCCCCTCGCCCGGCCAGGAGGGCAGGTTCCAGTCGAGGATCAGGCTTGCGAGGTAGAGCGCGAAGGACAGGCCGAGCGCCAGCACTCGGCTGACCCGGGCGATCACCACGATGATCGGGGCGATGCCGATCAGCACCACGTAGAGCGGCAGGATGTTGAAGAAGCCGAGCTGGTAGGTGAGCAGCGCCATGCCGCAGACCGACTGGATCGGGTCCGCGAAGAAGTTGCCGGCATTGTGCCATTCGAGGATCAGCGGGTTGTCGAGGAGCAGCGCGGCCCCGGCGATGATCGCCAGCGCCAGCAGCATCACCGTGATCTGCGCCCGGTAGACCTCGACGGTGCGCGCCAGCATCCGCACGACGCTGCGCCAGCGCGGCTCCGGCGTCCCGTCGCGGGTGCGCGTGGCGATCCCGATCGACCACCCCGCCAGGAACACGAACAGCTCGGCCGCGTCCGAGATGCCGTATTGCGAGAAGGTGTAGCGCTCGAACGTGTTGCCGGGGATGTGGTTGATGAAGATCGTGATCAGGGCGAAGCCGCGCCAGAAATCGATCGCATTGGGCTCCCGCATGGGGGCGGCGGCTCCGGGGCTGGTCGGCGGACCGGGTCTCTGTAAGGCGCGCGAGCGCCGCTGGAAACCCGGACCTGAGGGGGGATGGGGGCGAATTCCGGCGGCGAATTTCGATCGCGCGCCATCGAACCGGGGGGCAAACGTCGCGTTACAGACGCGAAGGAGCCTCCCCATGCGTCACGCTGTTTTGATCTCTCTCGCGCTCTGGGCGGGTGGCTCGGCCGCCGCCCTCGCTCAGGCGACGACCGGCACGGGCGGCGGGCCGACCAGCACCGTCACCGCGCCGCATACCAGCGCGGTCGGACGGACCATGCCCCCGGCCGGCGGCGATGCCGGTGCCGCGACCGCCGGGGACAACCGCGAGCGGCGGACCAAGGTGCAGAAGACCGACGACAAGATCACCGACGGCATCTGCATCGGCTGCGGACCCAAGTGAGGCGGCGCCTCACAAATTGAGGGTCGTGCCGTCCCGCGCCTGCGGCTCGTCGGCGAGCCGCAGCAGGTTGCGGCCGTAGGCGGTCTTGGAGAACAGCTTGCCGCGGGCGATCAGCTGCTCGCGGTCGATGAAGCCCTGCACGTAGGCGATCTCCTCCAGGCAGGCGACTTGAAGCCCCTGCCGGTGCTGGATCGTGCGCACGAATTCCGACGCTTCGAGCAGGCTGTCGTGGGTCCCCGTGTCGAGCCACGCATAGCCCCGGCTCATCTTCTCCACGTAGAGCTGGCCGCGCTCGAGATAGGCCTCGTTCACGCTGGTGATCTCGAGTTCGCCGCGCGCCGAGGGCGTCACGGCGGCGGCGATGTCCAGCACCTGATTGTCGTAGAAGTACAGGCCCGTCACC
>NZ_JAKSXZ010000028.1 GCF_022829465.1 Methylobacterium sp. J-067 | reverse complement strand
GCGCGGCCTCAACATGATGGTGGCCGGTCTTGCCGATCTCGCTCGCTCCAATCGGGCGGCGACGGCGGACCTCAACGCGGCGGCGGCCGAGATCCGCGCCTCGGCGCAGGAACAGGCGGCCTCCGTCGAGGAGCAGTTCGCCGCCGTGCAGGAGACCGCTGCCACGGTGGACGAGATCACCCATTCCGGGGCGCAGATCTCGAAGCGCGCCAGCGAGGTCATCGCCACCGCGCAAGCGACCGCCAAGACCTCCCGGCAGGGCCTGCGCGCGGTCTCCGACACCGCCCAGGCGATGGACGCGATCCGCGAGCAAGCCGAGGCGGTGGCGGGCAACATCGTCGGCGTCTCGGAGAAGACCCAGGCGATCGGTGAGATCATCGAGAGCGTCAACGACATCTCGGAGCGCACGCATCTGCTCGCGCTGAACGCGGCCATCGAGGCGGCGGCGGCCGGCGAGAGCGGGCGCAGC
>NZ_JAKSXZ010000023.1 GCF_022829465.1 Methylobacterium sp. J-067 | reverse complement strand
GTGACGTAGCAGCCGAGGCTGTCCGAGGCCGAGAGGCCCGGCCGCTCGCCGATCAGCACCACCACCGCCCGCGCCTTCAGCCGCGCGCCCACGGGATCGCCGAGCGCCACCCGCGCCTGGGTCGCGATGACGAGGGGCGCGAGGCTCCAGCCGGCCCGCTTCGCCCGCGCCCCTCGTCATCGCGACCCAGGCGCGGGTGGCGCGCGGCGATCCCGTGGGCGCGCGGCTGAAGGCGCGGGCGGTGGTGTTTCTGATCGGCGAGCGGCCCTGCCCCTCCGCCTCCCACCGCCTCCGGTGCTACGTCCCCTTCGCGCCGCACCCGCGCCTCCCTGCTTACCGGCCCTCCTGCACCTCCACCTACCTCCGATACGGCTTACACACAGCCGAGTCCCCAGCG
>NZ_JAKSXZ010000047.1 GCF_022829465.1 Methylobacterium sp. J-067 | reverse complement strand
TGTTCCGCCGTGGTCGAGCTGGTCCGTGTAGTACGCCAGACCACCTGCGTCCGGCGCCCGGCCGAGCATGGTGTAGTACACCCGTGCAACCTGAGCCGCCTGCGCGTCGGGCACGAACAGGCCGGCGTTGAGGGTCGGCTGCAGGTTGGCCAGATGCTCGGGTGAGAACACAAAGCTTTGCGCGACATCGACACGGGCCACGCCGTGGGCGAGTTCGTCGACATAATATTGCAGACCGCTCGCATCGGCGGCACGGTGCAGGGTGTTCTGGTAGAGTTGCTGAATGAAGGCCGTGTTATCGGCGGCATTGAAGCGGGCTTGACCCTCAGGCGACGCCAGGAAATTAGCGGCCAGAGACGCTGGGTCAGTCCCGTGCGTGATCTGGTCGGCATAGTACTCCAGTCCGAGCGTATCTGGCGCACGGCCGAAGATGCCATCGTACAGCGCGTAGATTTGCCCACCGGCGCTGTGGGCATCCGTTGTCACTGTGCCGAACAGAGCGTTCGTGCCGGACGCCCCATCTGTGCCGCTTGTGACAGTTCCGCTGCTTGCAGCGGCGCTGGAGACGGCAGCCGGCGCCACGGCAGCGGTCGCGCCGTAGAGGCCCGGATCCTGGCCGTCGGGGGAGGAGACCGCCTGCTGGGCGACGGCGACCGCCCCGGGGGCGTTCGAATAGACGCGGATATAGTCGATCGAGGAAGAGATCGGCACGCCCGCCACGTCGGCGTTGTTGGTGGCGTTGGCCGCCCCCTGGGTCGCGAGATCCGCGATCAGGTACATCGGCCCATGCATGTCCGAGGGCGTCGGCTGGGAGCCGACGAGCTTGCCGTCGACGTAGAAGCTGATCTTGTCGCTCTGCCAGTTCATACCGTAGGTGTGGTAGCCGGCCGGGGTCGGCAGCTCGCTGTAGACCTGACGGTTCTGCTGCCACGGCACGCCGTTCTGCGGATCCGTGGTGTGGATGGTGCTGTAGACGCCCCGATCCCAGTTGCCGTAATGCTCGACCACGTCGAGCTCCTGCCAATTGCCGGCGTTGTACGGGTCCGGGATCTTGGTGACCGGCGAGAGCCAAAAGGCATCCCAGGCCCCTACCTGCGCCGAGAAGTCGGCGCGGATCTCGTAGTAGCCGTAGGTCTGCGCGAAGCTCGCCTTGGTGGTGATCAGTCCGGACTCCCAGCTGCCCGGATAGCCCGACGTCGTCCGATCCGGCACCGCCGTGATCGTCAAGGCGCCGCCGCCGACCTGGAACGGATCATAGCCGGAACTCGGATCGACGAAGGAGGAGTGGCCGAAACCGATGTCGGAGTTCTTGTCGTAGCGCCATTCCGGGCGGATGTCGGCCCAGGTCGTGGCGGCCCCGGTCTGCGAGATGCTGCGGCTGTTGAACTCGTCGTCGAAGGTTAGGCGGTAGCCGGTAAGATCGATCGCGGGCATTGCTTAAGCATTCCACGGCCAAATAAAGTGGTAGCTTAGATCAATAAAACGTAAATTTATTCTTATAGAAGGCACTGTGGTCAAAAGAGATTTCAAGAAAGCGCCTAGCTTACCAAAATGTCTATGCAAAAATGGTAAACATAAACTCAAGCATGCAGACCGGACAGTCAACATCGCCGGTCAGCGCACGTCGGCAACTCGGTGGCACCGCCACCCGCGCCGTCGCCCGCGTCTGGATCTGCGAGCCTCCAGCCCCGAAGCCGGGGAACGTCGGCCAAATGCGATGAGGGCTTCGGTGGCGTTGGCGGGGTCGTTCATGCTGCGACGGTCGCGCCACACGACCTGCCATGAACCCGCGGTCCAGGTTCAATTGGGCATCGAGGTTCGCACGAACCTCTGAGCACTTCACAAACCGCTAGCTAAGTCGTTGTTTTGAGTGGTGCTGCGAGACAGGATTGAACTGTCGACCTCTTCATTACCAAACATCTGACATAGGCAAACATAGCCTAACAGAACAGGTAATCAGAGCGCAGGAAAAGCGTCTCACGCACCGGCACTTGGCACCACTGTGAGCCATTGTTAGTATCGTTGGGTAACAGGGCAGAACAGCCCATTTCCGTTACCCAGGCGATACCCAGGCTCACGACAGATGACCGCAAAGGTGCTGACCGTGCAAGCCGTCGACAAACTGAAGCCGGACCCGTTGGTCCGCCGCGAGATCCCCGACGCGGGAATGCCCTCGCTGTACCTCATCATCCATCCCACGGGCCGCAAGGCGTGGTGCGTCCGGTATCGCTTCGGCGGCCGCACCCGGAAGATGATGCTGGGCCCATATCCGGCGCTTGATCTGCCGGAGGCTCGGGACCGCGCTCGTGATGCGGTCAGGATCCTGTCCCTCGGCAGAGATCCAGGCGCCGAGAAGATTGAGGCCGCAAGAACCGTTCGAGCCCGGCCAGCCGATCACGACCTCATCGTGAGTGTCGTGGAGGATTTCCTGACCCGGCACGTTCGGAAGCACAACAAGCCGACTACCGCCGCCACGGCCACGCAAATCCTGCACAAAGACGTGGTGCCGATCTGGGGCCGCTGCAAAGTGACGGAGGTCACCCGACGCGACGTGTTGGATCTACTCGACGGGATCGTGGATCGCGGATCGCCGGTGATGGCGAACAGGGTGCTGGCGACCGTCCGCAAATTCTTCAACTGGTGCGTCGACCGCTCTATCATCACGGCCTCGCCGTGTGCAGGGGTGAAAGCACCATCTCAAGAGACGGCGCGCGACCGTGTGCTGAGTGATGCCGAACTACAGTTGGTTTGGTCAGCCGCCGAGAGGGTAGGGTGGCCGTTCGGCCCGTTCGCAAAGCTTCTCATTCTCACAGCTCAACGCCGCGACGAGGTTGCAGGGATTGCGAGGAGCGAGTTGCAAGGGCAGGGCGCAGAATGGCACTTGCCGGGTGCGCGATCCAAGAATGGCTTGGCGAACATAGTCTCGCTCAGCGATGCGGCGCAGGCAATCCTCCATGGCCTCCCTAAGATCAAAGGCGACTACTTCCTGACAACGACAGGGGAGGGGCCTATCCGTGGCTACTCCCGTGCCAAGAAGCGCCTCGACGATGAGATCGCGAGCCTGAACGACGGCAAGGCAATTATGGCCTGGACCTTCCACGACCTTCGACGAACAGCGGCCTCAGGAATGGCCCGGCTCGGCACCGATCCGCATGTTGTTGAAGCGGTACTGAACCATCGTTCGGGGACCATCAGCGGCGTTGCTGCGGTCTACAACCGCTACCAGTACCTCGCTGAGAAGCGTGCGGCGCTAGAGGCGTGGGCTGCGCACGTCCAACACATTTTGCGGGAAGCTGAGGCTTAGATGGTCACCGCCCCGACGGGTAGACCCCGATGCAGGCCGAAGAAAAACTTTCTGACTGATCCAGATCGCATAGTCATTGCGTTCGCTGAGGGACTCATCTTGGGGCGTGGTGAAAGCGAGCGAGTAGCATATGATTTAGCTGTCGTCTTGTTTTCGGGAGATGAAGTTTTACCCGAGAAAAAGCCTCGTGGGCGAAGGTCGAAAACTTGGGTGCATACGGCATACAAAGTCACACCAGGACATGGTGTACCGGCTTCGGTATCTGGCCGAGCTGCCAGCCTTAGGCAAAAATGGAAGCGTGTTCAAGGTGAGCCGAAAGCATCTCTTTGGATGCATTTGATGGCTGGAGCTTACGCAGTTGTACTGACTGATGCTGCCATCGACGACGCAGCAGGTAAAGTTAGGACATTTGCTGCAGCCGCGGGCGAAAGTGATCTCGCTGAGAGCATGATTATACCGCTTCTGCGACAACAAAATTCATAGCCCGATTTAATCACGAGGGTTTCCCGTCGGCAAAACGTGCAGGGTGCACCTGCGCGGGTGAGTTCGCGCGTGTTTGGAGGTGTGAAGATGAGCAATCGACAGAAGCTCTACTGCACCGCGCCCCAGGTTCGCCGCCGCTATGGCGGGATATCCGAAATGGGCCTTTGGCGCTGGATCCACGAAGGGAAGGTCAACTTCCCGAAGCCCGATCTGATCGTGAATGGCCGGCGGCTTTGGAGCGAGGAAACCCTCGACACATTCGATGCCCGCCTTGCGGTGAAGGAGGCTGCTTGAGTCATGAAAAAACCCGCATCGCGGGGCGACACGGGTCTCTCGAATGCTTTCCGGCAAGTCAGCGTTGAGAGATATGCGCCAGATCACGCCCCTCTTCAAGCCCGTATTCTAAGCCATCGCTTCGGGCTCCCGCCTGCGACGGCGGCAATGCTGGCCGAGCTTGCTTATCCCGTCCTCGACTCATGGAGGGCGCAGCGATGAGAGCCACCTCTATCCGCTCCATCTTTGCGGAGGCAGATCGCCGCCTCCGTACCGCCAGCCCCGGCGAAGCCACGCTGATAATCGGCGCCGAGTACTTCGAGGCCATCGGCGCCCATCTTGCCGGTACCGTCTATTTGAAGGTCTCTTCAGAGGGCTGGGAAAATTGGCAGATCAATAGCCTGATCCTGAGCACCTACCTTGATCTAATGAACATGGTCGGCGACACGTTCGCAAAGTTCGGACTGGAAGATGAAGCCTACGTCCACCGGTGTCTTATCGCCGCCGAACGGGGCTTCCTTGACCGAGGCGACGATCTTTTTTCGCAGGCTATTGAAGGAGGTCGCGCATGAGCGCCCCCTCCTTCCACTCCGACCACTTCGCTTATGGCGATCCCGATAAGCTCCGCGCCACCATCGCGGAGTTGATGGCGGCCGTTGCCATGCGCGCCAACATGGCCGGCGACTACGCGCAACTGCGCGACGATGCTGGCCTTCGATACAGCCTGCGATGCGCGGCAGCCGAGTTTAGTGCCGCTCTCAATTTGCTCGGCGACCTGACCGAACAGACAGAGCGCGAACGTCAACGGCAGCAGGTCCCCGCATCTCGTCCTCATGCGAAGATAGAGGCTCGTCCATGAGAGCGCAGCACTTCGCTACCGAGCTTGATCGGCTCACCCTGATCGACGCCGACGATCACGACCGGCATGAAGATGGAGGTTTCAAACGGCAGGCGGCGACTCCCGAACGCCTGCCGCTTTTCCCGCCGCTGCCACCGGCCGCGCCATACCCGCTCGACGCTCTCGGTCCTATCCTCGGCGAAGCAGCCTGCGCCATCGCACGCAAGGTGCAATCGTCGCCTGCCATCGCGGCGCAGTCGGTGCTGGCCGCTGCCTCGTTGGCAGCACAGGCACATGCCGATGTCCGTATGCCTTATGGTCAGCGCCGCCCGCTTAGCCTTTACCTCGTGAGCAGCGCGTCATCTGGCGACAGGAAGAGCACCACCGACAATGAGGCATTGTGGCCGGTGACTCGCCGAGAAGATCAGCTTCAGGAGATGCACAGCCGCGACCACCAGGATTGGTCGGTCACCATCGCGGCCTGGGCTGCTGAGCGGAAGAAGGTTGAGAGCGACCGCAAGCTCGGGTTCGAAGATCGGCGCGCTGCGCTCTTGTCTCTCGGACCAGAACCCCTGCAGCCTATCCGGCCGGTGCTGACCTCAGCCGAGCCGACCTTCGAGGGGTTGATCAAGAGTTGGCCCTCGATGCCAGCGGC
The DNA here is from genome assembly GCF_022829465.1 of Methylobacterium sp. J-067. Taxonomy (GTDB): domain Bacteria; phylum Pseudomonadota; class Alphaproteobacteria; order Rhizobiales; family Beijerinckiaceae; genus Methylobacterium; species Methylobacterium litchii. Next base: position 14,335 of record NZ_JAKSXZ010000047.1, on the reverse strand, counting down.
ACAGGGCGTCTTCAGTGCCGAGGGAGGGCAGTTTACCGGTGGACACGGCATGGCGCAGGAAAACCGCCTCCGGACAGCCGCTGGCTTTTCGGTTCTCTGGGATGGCAAGCCTGTCACTCGCGTCCGAGCCCTCGACGGTGTGTCCGTCCTGAAAGGGCGTCGCCTCGCCATGCACCTGATGGTACAGCCTGAAGCCGCCGCTGCGTTTATGTCCGACCCAGTTCTGCGCGATCAGGGCCTGTTATCCCGGATCCTTGTGGCCGCACCGGACAGCATAGCCGGCACCCGCCTGTTTCGGGTCGCCACGGCGGCCGATGCTGAGCAGATCCGGCGATATCACGCCCGCATGCTTGCCCTCCTGGAAGGCTGGCCTTCCGTCGTCGACCGGACGCAGGGCCTTCAGCCTCGCGAACTGCCGATGAGCGAGGAGGCAAAAGCTCAGTGGCGCGACTTCTATAACTGGATCGAGGAACGATCCGGCTCGCAGGGCGACCTCCGTGCCATTCGCGACTTTGCATCGAAGGCAGCCGAACATGCCGCCCGCATCGCCGGGGTGCTAACCATCGTCGCTGATGAGCGTGCGTCGGCCATCCCCCCTGAGATCATGACGGCAGCGGTGCGGTTGACCACTTGGTACACCGATGAGGCGCTACGCCTGCAGCAGGCGTGCCGCACTGACCCGGCGCTGCTCCGGGCGCAAGCTCTCCTCGACTGGCTTAGCGGCCGGGATGAGATGGACGTGAAGTTCAGCGATGTGTTGCGGCTGGGTCCGGCACCCACTCGCACAAAGAAGGAAGCCGACGCCGCCGTTCGCGTCCTTATCGAGCACAACCTCGTCGAGGAAATAAGCGAGCGGCCCCGGCTGGTCCGCGTGGTCAGCGGAGGCGTCTAGGCATGATGCAAATTTCGAAAATCACTGCCCCCGCTGCGAAACTTGCGAATTCTGCGAAACTTGGGCGGTTTGGGGCTCGAACTTTCGCAGTTTTCGCAACATTCGCACGGGGCCCCCTGAAATCCGCATTTTTTGCAGCCGTCTATCGAGCGTCGGAGGGATCGAGGTGAGCCCCGGCGATCTGGACCGTTTTCGAAAGTGCCTCGCTCTCGCTGAACGTGGCGCCACAGCCGGTGAACGTGCTGCGGCTTACGCAGCGGCTGAACGCATCTCGGCGTCCGCCGGCATGACCTTAGCCAAGGCGAAGGAAAAGCTCTGGCCGGCTCAGCCTCATGCTGGTCAGAAAACTTTTCGGTCCCGCCGCACCTATGCCTGGGCTCAGCCTGCCGAGCCGGTGAAGCCCGTCACAGTCGAGGAACTGCGCCGCCAGAAGGCTGAGACTGAGGCATGGCGAAAGCGTGCAACTGCCGCCGCTGATCGCAAACTCAGAAAACACTTGGCTGAGGAAGAAGCCTACCGGGCGCAACAGCGTGCGATGCAGGCTGAGCGTGATCGAGAATGGGCACAGTCTCGTGGTCTATGAAGGCAACGGGCTCAGCCCGCCTGACTAGACGGCGCTTGCCACTCGACGCCTGGGTGCTCGCGGATATCACCAGCCTTAGACCCGGTGTCCGCATCGCTCGCCCAATCGCTCGGTTCGTCGACAGCCTCAATAAGTGCGTCGGGGTATTCGGCCGTGAGGAACAGACGCGCCTCACCTTCGGCTTCAGCCCTGACTGTGACGAGCGGCTTCGGCCCGGCCTCTGTGCGCACCTTGGCGATGAACAGCTTCGTCATGGCTTGTCTCCGTTGCAGTTGGCGCCAACGGGTCGGGTGGAGGAAGGTTCACGACGAAGCCTGTCTCCTACGGCCCGCAGGTCCTTGCCAGCAAAACCCAGCGTGGCCTCATATCCCGACGCTAGCGGCTCCCGCTTCGGCCGCCTGCTTGACGGTCGCACCGCTCCTCAGCGCTTCAGCAATGGCAGTCGACATGGTGTCGATGGCAGATGCACGGTCCTCCCCATGCTGGTAACTTTTGTCAGTTTCGGATTTGGATCTTCCGCTATAATTATCGGGAAATCTCACATCCATTCTTTTTTTAAGCATAACAGTAGCAGCTTTATAATCATCATCGAAGTTTCGCAATCTGCTAGACGAGCTGTTCTGCGCCCCCTCATCCATATCTCTTCCAGCATCCCGGCGGCGTGTTCGGTCCTGGCCTCGCCCAAATACGAACTCCATTATCTTAGCGATTAGCCAACTCACCGGGTTCATCAGATTGCCTTATCGGGTAGCAGCGGATGCACCCCTATCGACAGCGTAACGCGCGTGGAAGGCTTCGGGGACGCTTGCCGATAGGTGCATGCGGCATGCGGCAGAACAACGCACGCAGCGCATCACAAATAACAACAATGCATATCAATGCATAACGGTGCAACAGCGAAAGCAAACAAGCACAAAAAATCAATATACACGTTGATGTTGCATCTTTGACTATCGCATACCATCGTATTGGCCACGCAATCGCAACGCGGTAGCCACAGCGATGACTACTCCACTCCGACGAAATGCCCTGCTGCGGCTGAAGGTCGAGTCCGATCTTGCCCGAGCCGTTGAGTTCACTGCCCGTCAACGCGGACAGACCACGAGCGAGTTCGTGCGTCAGAGCGTTCGCGCGCAGCTTGCCCGCCACGGTGTTCGCTTCACCCCGGATGATGGTCCCGCGCCGGCTGGCCCTTCGGCCGCCCTCCGTCCGGCAGCGTGAGGGGGATCGGCATGAGCGCACTTCCCACCGTCAACATTCGCCACAACCGACTCGACGGCGATGTTGCGCCGTTCGTCAGCATCGGGCGCAGCAGACCCGATTTGGTGCAGCCGGCTTCTCTGGCGCCGCGAACCTCTGCTCAGATCCTCGCTGACCGCGATGCGGCTCAGGCCGAACGCGAGGCTTTAGAGGCCAGCCGCCCCGACCTCTTGCTGAACGGGTCTGCCGACGAAGTCGTTTCCCTTGATCACCGCATCGCTCTGACCAAGGTTCGGCAGGATCAGGCCGAGGCCCAGCACGCCGCTGCGCTGATTGCCGAAGCCAAGGCCCAGGCCGAGCACAAGGCTGAGCAGGCCCGTCGCAATGCTCTTCGTAAGCAGGCGATGAAGGCTAGCGCCGAGAACGCCAAACTCTGCGACGATTACTTGGTCGCGGCTCGGAAGCTCTCGGGTCTTCTCGGTCAAATTCGTGAACGTGAACAGCTTATCGCCGAGGCGAACCGGAATTTGCCCGAGAATGCCGAGCTGGTTCCACCCGGCGAGCCCTTCAATGGGCTGGCTGGGATCGCCGCCAGCCACGAAGAGACGGTCCAAGAGATCTACGATGGCACGGACGAGAACGGCAAGCGGAGGTACCGCAAGCATCCGATGACCCAATACCGCCCTGGGCGCCCCGCCGAACCGCATCGTCCGCTCAGCACCCGCGCCTACCTGCCAGGCCTCGGTCGCGATGCGGCGCCGATCTGGGGCGTCCGCGAGTACATCAACGGAGAAGCACGATGACCCTGTTCAACCGCAACGAAATGGACGCTGGCGCCGCGATGGCTCGTCGTGCGCTCGGCAAGCCTGAGCCTACCGGCGACCGGCCCAAGACGCAGGACGAGCGCATCCGGGAATGGGGCGAGCGTTGCCGCACCGAGCAGTCTGAGACGAAGGCACGGGCGGCGATCCCGAATGCCATTCGGACTCGCGTGCTCAGTTCTGAGGAAGTCCGTCACGTCGGACGCCCCGGCACGTCCTACGCCATCGGCGACACGCGCCCTGCGATGGACGGCACGCGGTGGAAGCGGGTGGGCTGACCCTATTCAGAGATGCGCGGGCGCCAATCAGATTGGCCTCCGGCCCGCGCCATTGAGGGCGAAGCGGTCAGCCCAACAGCGACAAGCCGACCTGTTCCCTTTTGGCCATTGGGGGGAATGCCAAGGCCGGCACGACTGCAAACCCCGTCGACCAAGCGACGGACCATCCGGGATCGCGGCTGAGGGACGACCTCGCTGCGGTCCCGCCCTGGCACCTGAGAGGCGACAGATGGCGACGACCTTTGTGAACCTGACGACCGACTGGCAGCAGATCAGCGCCGTCGCAACGACGGTACAGGTCACATCGGGCGCGATCCTATTGCAGTCGGCCGCAGCACAGCCCGCCGCGACCGAAGCGCGAGGTCACGTCTTCGGGTCTTTGAGTGTGCCGGGCATCGGTTGGGGCGCTCAGACCAGCGGCGAGAAGCTATACGCCCGCGCCCTTCAGGACACAGCCTCCATCGTCATGACGCCGGACATCGGCTGACCAAGCCCACCGATGCGCGAGACAGACATGCCGAAAACCAAGACGGATCAGACCACCGAACAGCCCGCCGAGGCGACGGTGCTCCTGACGCCTTTCGTGCCCGCCGATCCTGGCGATGCTCACGGCATCGGCGCGACCGTCTTAAAAGAGATCGATCCCCGCACCCTGCACGAGACCGCCGAGGAGGCTGAAGCCCGCTGGCTGACGTGGCAAGCGGCAGGGGTGAGGTAAGGCTTACCGTGTCTCTGTACGCACCGAACTCACCATCGCTCCTCGCTAATGAGGAGACCACGGCAGTCGAACAGGCCACGCCAGCCTTTGTCGTGAAGACGTACCGTCACCCGCGTCAGGCCTTCAGCCTCGCCCTCACCGGCTTTGATGCGCGAGTCTACAAGGCCCCGTCGTTCGGATCGCTTCAGGTAAGTGTCGCTGACGCCGAGCCGTTCAGCCAGTTCGCGGGGATCAACGATCCAATCGCCCAGATGACCCATGGTGAGCCGCATGGAGTCCTCCTCCATCAGCTCGGCAATACGTGCGGGGCTGAGGCCTACACTAGCACGGCACGCGGAAGGATCAGAGGAAAGATCATGTCCCGCCCCCGTGCAGAGCGGAATGGGCAGCAGGTGCGAGTTCCAGGGTCCTTGGGGAGGGTGACCGGTGCCTCGGGTCCGCCTGAGCGAAGCTTCTGTCTAGGCGCAACCGCCCAAAACCTCGCAACGCGCAACACCTGACGCAACAGGCAACACGCAACATGGCAACGATTGAGACCAGAGCTGCTTTTGCCCGTCGCCATGGCGTCAACCGTTCGACCGTGGGACGTTGGGAAACGAAAGGTAGTCTGGTCCTGACGGTCGACGGGCTGGTGAACGTCGAAGCGTCGGAGCAACTTCTCGGCAGCCGGGCGCAAACCTATCGCGGCGGCAAAGCGAAGGGGCCAAGTGCTCAGGCTGCACGGAAGCCAACTCAGCCGTATTTGGATCCGTCTCCTAATCCGTTGTCGCTAGCGCGTACCGGCCTCGCCGAGGTCATCCGCGCAATCGGCCCCTATGCTGCCCGCATGGCTGTGGAGTTCGGGGCACCTCTGGAGGTTGCCTACGGGCTGGATTTGGCTGTTGCAGTTGAGGCCGATGAAATCGCTACCCGGTTCCTCGTTCAGCACGGCGATACCGCTGTAGCCCAGAGCCACGGCACGTTGGCCAGCATGGGTCTCGACTTCGCGGAGGCGGACTGGAAGTCCCTCGCAGAGGTTGCCGGTGTTCTGCTCGACCTCGATGCGCTCGATACGTGGTTCACGGCGACTGACTACTGGTTGGCGCCGCCCAAGGCATCGGCATGACCGATCAGCCGACCTCCCCATCCATCCCGAACGACCCGCTGCGTGTCGGTGAGATCCGAACCCTGTTCGGCATCCGCCTGCGCTGGAACGGCAAGCAGTGGCAGAAGGTGACCACCGATGGCTGACGAACGCCTGCGCCTCGTCGCAGAAGTCCAGGACCAATTCACGGGTCCGCTCGACAAGCTCAACACCGCCCTGCGCCGCACCGCTTCGACCGGCACCCAAACCGGCAAGGACTTGGCGAAGGATTTCGAGGGCTTCCACGGCACCCTCGGCAAAGCGACCTCGGCCTTGCAGGGTATGATTTCGCCGTTGCAATCCCTTGGTGTCGTCGGCTTAGGCGCTGGCCTCGGCCTCGGCGGTATCGCTACAGCGCTGCGCAGCTTCTCTAGCGGCACGCAGCAACTGTCGATTTTGTCTAAGGAGACGGGTCTCGCGGTCAACGAGCTGCGGGCTTTCGGAACTATGGGAGAGCGGTTCGGCGTTTCGGCCGACACTATGCAAGGCGGGGTGAAGCGGTTCGGCGATGAGATGTATAAGCTCAGGCACCGATACGGCGAGGTTTACTCAGAGTTGCAGGCGATGAACCTCGGCGACATGCTTGAGAAGATGATTGCTTCGCCGAACATGTCAAAGGCGCTAGAGTCGGCCATTGAAGGCATTGGACAAATCCAAAATCCTGTCGTTCGTCGCAAGGTCGCGGAGATGCTTCTCGGCTCCGACCAGTTCGGCGCTATCGCAGCGGAATTGAAGGACAAGTATCGCAAGGTTCTGACGGAGATCATCGCGGCACAGGGTGATCTGACGAAGGATACCGAAAAGGCGGCGGCCGAGTTTGAAAAGAATATGAGCCGCATGGGCAACGCGGCAGAGCGCCTGAAGCTCAATACGCTCGGGCCACTGCTGAAAGGCCTCAACACCATCGTCGAGAGTGGCGACCGCAACGGCATCCGGGGCAACGCTGAGGCGATGGACGCCGACCTCGCTGGGCGGCTCGCCTCAGCTACCAAGCAGCGCAACGACCTATCGGCCGATCCAGTCAAGAACGCCGAGCAACTGAAGTCGCTTGAGAAGGAGATCGCCCGTCTGACTGACGCGATCCGCCGGTCTAAAGACCCTGCTGGACCTAGCGGCGTCTCCGCGATCCCGATGAGTTACAGCGGCGGCCCGCTAGGTGGTGGTGGCGCCAAGATCTACAACGCCTCGTATGGCAGCGGGGGCTTTGGCGGCGGGGCAACGGGTGGCCCTGCGCTCGGCGGTTTTGGGGGGCCTCTTCCGACGCTTGGCGGCGGGTACGGTGGCAGTCTAGGCGGCGGTTCGGGCGGCAGTCGCAGCGGCGGCAGTCGTGGGGGCGGCACGTCGGAGGCGCCTGTGCCGACCGGGCCCGCGCCTGCTAGCAGCGATGCGGGGAACCTTACCGCATTGATTGATCGCGAGGCTCGTCGAGCCGGCATTGATCCCCGTGTAATGCACGGTATCCGTGCGGGCGAGTCGGGGCACCGCCAAAACCGCAACAACCCGGCCGCCGCCTACGACCATAATCCCGGCACGCCAGGGCGCCCAGAAAGCTCATGGGGGCCCTTCCAGCTCAACCGACTGCGAGGCCTAGGGCAGCAGTTTGAGCGTGAGACGGGACTAGACGTTCGAGACCATCGCACGATTGCCGCCCAAGCTCGGTGGGTAGCCGAGTTTATCGCGAAACAGACACGCCGGAACCCGAACTACAGCCCATTCCCGACGTGGCAAGGCTTCCACGGTCGGCGCGAGTCGGACCCACGGTGGGGCGACTCAGGCTATGTGCCTACTGCTCCTCAACAGAATGCTGAAGGCGCGGGAAACGTCTCGCTTCGTACACCCAGCGCCCCCGCTGATGAAAATGGAAACTTCCCGAACGGTGCCCCGCGAGCCTTGAAGCCGCAATCAATGGCTGACGATCCGCGTGTGTCTGGACAGGTTGTTGGGCGTGGTGGTCCTGGCGGTGCACGAATGGGCGATGCGATGATGCGGCGGCTCTACGGCGACCAAGCGCCCGTCGCACGGGGCCCGGCAAAGGGCTCACTGGACATCACCCTTCATGGTTTCCCGGCTGGTACGAAGCCGCGTTCATCCATGGACGATCTGTTCAAGGACGTGACGGTCTCCAAGAGCCGGCAGATGGAGACGACGAACATCTAAGCTTCGGGCCGGGGCTACGCCTGTAGTGCCGGAGGCGACGACCTCATGAACTTATCATACGGGGCACCGTTCATGATTTTGTCAAGTACTAATGTCAAAACAATTACGAACTTGTCACTTAGCACATTTAAGTTATTTCTTTTTACTGCTACCATTTGGTTTTGCCGGCGGCTTTGGCGGGCGAGGCTTAGATGCTCCATCTTTAGCCATGCCACCGGTCACGGTATGACCGCTTTTTTTGCTCGAGGGCGGTTTTGCGGGGTGAGCTTCAATGGATTGCAACACCACACCTCTTGCAGATCGGCTAGCCGAAGCGAAGATAGATACCTTGAAGGAAATTATCCGCAATGCTGAGTCATTCCTCAGCGGTCAGCTGACGTCTGGCTTAGCATCAAATCAGCGCGCGTTAACACTAACAAGCGTACTCGCGGCCGCCACTGTCGTCCTGGGTGGAGCGACAGCCACGCTGCTCGTCGGAGCAACACCAAACCCGCCGCTGGCGGCGATTTGTGGGCTTGTCACGGCCGGTTTCTTAGTTTCGATGGGACTCGCAATTTCAGCTGCAAAGCCAGCTGATTGGTACTTAGCTGGAAATACACCAGCTAGCTGGGTCGAAGATGTCGAATTAGGGAAAATATTAGAACGCTCTTTAGCTGAGCAAGCATCATGGTATGCCGACATGATCGCAGACAACCACGCTACAATGGAACGAGCTGACGATATGATAATTTTAGCGCTTGAATTCGCATGGGGTAGTATAGCAATGGGATGTATTTTGTGCGGAGTTCTATCCGGACTGCTAATCAATTAACTCCTTCCCAAAGGAAAATAAAATGCTTCGAAGATATCGGCACAGGTGTGTTCATTACTCAAGTTTATGCCTTTCCGGTTTTCGGGCCAACTTGCGTTTTGTGGCAAAAATTTACTCAATAAATCTCGAATTGTAGGCAGATTTGTGCTGGGAATACCATAGGCCGTCGCATAAATCTCTCTCTCCGTCGCCATAGTGGCCGGCTTTAATAAGCTTAAGTTTTGCTCATGAAATCCAAATCCTAAGAACATAAGCCTCTCGCAACGAGAAACTGCAGATCTCAACCGCTCAACGGTCTCAACGTCGCGAATTTTTTCAGTATAAGTAGCAATATCTTTAGAGACCTGTATGAGGGGATCGCCCATTAAGATGTTGCCATAATATGACGCCGTCTCACCGTTGTTCGCCATAAAAGGCAATTTACCCACTGTTCCATATGGATGAAAAATGGCCAAAGTCTTCATGATTTCAGAAGCTTCATTTTCATTTATATTGTACAATGCCATAAGAGCGTGAAGGAAAAAGAACTCCAAACTTCTATCGTAGTTGAAAGATATGATCGTACAGTTGCGGAAGATATCGGATATTTGTCTTTTGAGAACTCCGCGGGTAATTAGTTTAAACATTTTGGTGTAGAACGTGGAAGCCATTTGCAAAAAGTTGTCTGGTAACCATCTTCCTCCGAAATCAGTTCTTAAATAAGAGCGTTTTTCCGCGTTTTGGATCGCATAGGCAATTGATAACTTGCCCAAAGCTTGCAACTCTGAATTGTCTGAATGCAAATGCAAAAAATCATCAATAGAGTTTGAGAGATGTATTCCAACTTTGAGAATACGTGCAGCCTCACGGTAAAGGCGAAAGTCATCAGTATTTACTGCGTTGGTTTGGATGACGCCCTTTCGAATACGTTCCTGTATGGCGTAAGCGTGTATAGTTTGAGAAATTTCTTCGACGGCCATCAATCCAGGTTGATTGGTAATTAAGTTGCTATTAAATAATTCCGAAATATTTTTGGCGAGTGTGTAGCCAACTGGAAATCCAGCCTCGTAGCTTGCACCTGCTCCAATTACAAAAACTGTCGGCCGCATTAACATCAGCGCTTCTCTCAATGCATGTGCGCGACCGACTTATGGCACAATTGCCGGACCTCGGGACGCGAGTTATGTCAAGTCGCCTCGGATGCAACCTTCCTCAATCTAACGCCCATCCCCTCGCCGTTCTCCTTAATCAATATGATGCTGGCGGGCCGAACCCGGCGAGGTGCTGAACGAGCGCGACCTCACCGGACGCAATTCAAATCAGAGATCAGGGACGTCCGCCTCAAGCCAATCCGCTGCAGCCTTCAGCGTCCCGAACTTATGCGTCTCGGCCGTGAACGGAGTTGGGTAAGGCGGGCTTTCGGTGAGCGTCTCGACAACCCAGTCGCCCTCGTAGCCATCCTTGGACACTTCGCGGACGACGCTGCCGACGACCTTGCCGTCGAGAAGGAGATCGAAGCTGCCTGGGGCGAGCCGTTGAAGGGTGTATGTCATCGATTTCCCAGCATGAACGCCACACGTCATCAGTGGCGCAACGCCGACCGAGGACGTCAGTTCGCCCCCTTCAAATCTTCTCGGTACCACGCGCATCCCTGCCCTGTTACCCAGCCTGTGAGGGCGGACTAGTTTGCTCGACGCAGCTTCATTCCAACGGGCTTCCAATGAACTCAGGCTGTCCAGGTTGATGGTAGAAAGCCCGCTGAGGCGGACACTATATAGCTGCGCCCTCGCGCTTGATCGCGTTGATGAACTCGGGCCTGACGCGGTTAACTGTACGACGCAGCGTGTCCGTGCCGAACCGCTCAATACCATCCTGCACTAGCCAGCCCTGCACTTCCTGTAATCGCTTGCGATCCAGAAGGTAGAATGACCCACAAATCGGCTCGATAAGCATGATGCGGGCAACGGACCGAGCTGACTTCATCAGCATTTCGTCGGCTGTCTGAGCACTAGCCAGCAGCGGTATGAGAGCGGCCGCCGACGCTACACCGAAGCACCAAAACCGCCTCACTTCAGATAGCCCTTCGTCTTCAAGTGCTCGCTCGGCAGTATCATCCTGCAGGATCAGGATTTTCTCAACCTCACCCCCGGTCCCTCGCCGTTCTCTTCGGTGAAGATGACGCCGGCGGTTTCAAGGTAAGCTGCGGATCCCGCCGGGATTGATGATTAGGGGGGAACGACCACCGTTCATCGCTGCCTGCGCCTGAACCGCAATGACCGGGGGGATCTGTGTGTCCTCCGGGTGACTCGCCACGAAAGCCTTGAGATCGGCCATAGCAGCTTCGGTGCGACCCGCCCTGATGTATGCAAGGCCACGCTCTCGAAGTGCGTCAGTCCGGGACGAGTCCATTTCAATTGCAATGGTGAGATCTCGAATGGCGTCCTCGTCGCGGACCAGCTTTGCGTCGATGCGACCACGATCAACCCGCAATCCCGCATCTCGTGGGTCGATAGTGATGCCGCGATCAATGTCCGCAAGGGCCTGATCTAGCCGACCCATCTCCTCGTAGATAAGGGCCCGTCCTCGAACTACGAAGGCATAGCCCGGTGCAAGGCGGATCGCCGTACTAGCCGCTTCGAGGGCTTCATCATAGCGACCAGCCAACCTCAGCGCATTTGCTCGATTATCTTGATATCCGCCGACGGTTGGGTTGAGGCGCGCAACCTCGGCGAAATCGCGTGCTGCTGCAAAGTAGTTTTTTAACTCGACGTAGGTGTGGCCCCGTCGATTGTAGGCACGACCGACAAGCGACTTGTCTCGGGTGTTATTAATAACTGTCGTACATGCAGCGACGCGGTCGCTGGCTTCGCTCGCCGTCTTGCAGCGCTCCATGTTTTGCTCAGGTGGCGCTTCACGTGCCTGCGAGTAAAGACCGCCACTGAAGGCGGAATGCAAGCTAAATGCCAGTATTAAACCAAGCCCCACCATCGATATCTCTTCTAAGTTCAGAGCTCAGCATTGCTTTAATAATATTTTGAGACCTTACGTAGGCAAAAATTAGAGTGATATGACGACGATTAATCCTGCAGGTCCGAAAGCTCTTTCAAAAGATCCGCCCTTTTTGCAGTTTCGTTAACAAAACATTGAGAGTCTATTATTCGCGCAATAGAACCGCTATTAACTATGCTAAACAAGGAGCAGGTAGAGGACCGATACTCAATCCACTTCCTTTGTGCATCTTTCACAGTATTTCTCTGATCATCATTAGACTTCGACATTAATTTCTTATAATTCTCATTAAGGCGCCTGTCCTGCTTGACGTTCTCTTTTTCGTCGCAACTAAGCATATCGGCGGTGGTGCCATCGCTGCTCTCGATGCATTTTCCGTGATCTACAGATAGTGGACTATCGATTTTTGGGGGTTTGGCGCCATTTGGCGCCGCTTGCGCAACTCCAAGCATAGCAGTTGCTGCCATGCATAGAGCTATCGAGCTAAAACCTCTCATTACAAATAGCCATTTTCTTTAAGATGAGAGCTTAGGATCTGTCGGATAGCTTCTGCCCGAGATATTGGCGCGTCAGGTCGCTCTTTGCGCCAATTATCAACTGCTGCAACAAGGTCTGGCGGCATCCGGATACCCTGATGCGGCGTAACCCCGGTCGCCGGGCGCCCGCGCTTTTTCTGGGTATCAGGAATTGACATCCACATAATTTCCTGGGTATCAGAAAAGCGGGCTGAGGGGAAGCTGTAACTTCCACCTCTGCCCTGACCACGACTCAAGGGACAACTCGATCATGGCTATCCACCACCCTACACCGCCCATTCGCGGCGGTGAACGCCCGCGCTTGCCTTTCGCACAGCGAGGCCCCGTCACCATCGCGCTCGCGGCCATGCAAGCCGCCGATCCCGACCGCCAGCGCATCCGCGAGTTGCGCCGTGCCATCGCCGACAGGATCGAGGCGGACATTGCGTTGTTGGACGCGCTGGCGGGCGACACTGACTTTGAGTTCGATGACGAACTTGAAGACGAGAACGAGCACGGCGGCGACGTGCAGGACGAGCCGCATGACGCGCAGTTCGACGATGAGCACGCAGCGCAGCCGGTCTTCATGGGCAGGGGCGCATTCCATGCTGGTAGCTTCGGGAGGGACGCATGAGCGACCCTGCATCCCGTCGAGGCTTTCTACGTGGCCTCACTACGCTCCCGCTCATCGGCGGGGGCATCACCCTGATCGGCGCCCCGTCTGCCGTTGCGCAACCCATCACAAACGGCTTGCTGATGGCCTACAACGAGTGGCTGTTTATGGAGCGGCGGATACTCTGCGAGGAGCAGTGCCCCGGCGATCCCACCTGGGAGCGCTTCACACCGGCCAACACGGGGGCGGGGTACTTCCATTTTGACGGTCCGGGCCATTGGCGCGACCCTCACCGGCAGCCTTCGACCCGCGCGGCGCTCGTGCTTAGCGCCGTGGGCTGCGACTGGAAAGGGAGGGGGATATGGTAGCCCCTATGCAGCGCCGTGGCTTTCTGCGCGGCCTTGTCTCGCTTCCCCTCATCGGGGGCGGTGTGACGCTCATCGGTTCGCCGATTGCTGTCGCCGAGGCTTGCAACCTCAGCTTGTTGGATCGCTATACTGACTGGCTGGCCGTTGAGTACGGCGACGCTCTAATTGAGCGGTGCGCCTTGGCGCCCAGCAAGAGCCACTCGAATTCGCTCGCGATTATGAAGTTCCGTCGCGAATGGGTTCAGGACAACCGCACGTTGAACCCTCGGCAAGATCGGTTCGAGAGCGCCCCGGCCGCGCTACCGTCGACCCGCGCCGCACTCGTTCTCAGTGCAATCGGATGCAACTGGCAGGAGGGCTCGTCATGGCTGTGAAGCCGCACGTCCGCCTCAGGCTTGCGACTGAGGATGGTCGCCGCGTCGGCAAGACGTCCAAGGCGACACGGATCGCTGCTCAACAAGCAACTGATGTGGCCCGCCTGCTTCGATCTATCGCCATGATCCGAGGGGAGGCCGAGAAGGCACAGGCTCGTGCGCACGAGGCTGAGAAACTGATGCAGGCGGTCTTCGCTGTCGCTTGCAAGGGTGATCCGGTTCTGACCGTTGCCATGGTTAGACACGCCGTCATTGAGGGGGCGAACGCGCACCGCATCGGCACCGTTGTGCGCTACTGTGAGATGGCCGAGGAGGGCACGCTATGCGCCTGATCCTCTCCCTTCTCGCGGTCGCGCAGATCCGTCTCGCCCGGCACGACCTTATGCGATCCGACCTGCTGTTGCGGGACGCGGATGAAGCCTTCGCCCGATCCAGGCGGCGGGTGGATCTGGCCAATGACCTCGCCCGGCGAGCAGGGTTCGGGCAGCGGTAGCGCCATAACCGAGAAGGGCATCCACGCCCGCCCAGCAATCGACCAAGAAGGATAAGCAGGCGTGGAGGCCGACCGAAGTCGACTGTTCGAACGTACGCTCCGGTGCGTTGGCGATCTCTAACCTATGCAACTGCACCGCACGAACGTCGCTAGCGCATCCGGTGGCGAAAAGCGGCGAGCGTTTCTGGACCCACAGGTCGCTCGGGCTTGCGACTTAGGGAAAGGGCGCGCGTTGGCCGTCGATAGCCTCACCTGCGCAGCGGAGCGACACATGAACGCGAACGATCCCGAACTTGTGGACGACTTCACCCGCCTGCACGCGAAAATGTCGGCATTGGAGATCGTGCTGGGCGTCCTGATCGGCCGCCTGTCCGAGGAGAACCCTGAAATTCGGGAGGACG
>NZ_JAKSXZ010000044.1 GCF_022829465.1 Methylobacterium sp. J-067 | reverse complement strand
TGCCTTCTCCTCGGGAGCCTTGTCGATCTGGTCGTAGGCCGTGAACGTCGCGCCGCCGGACTCCGCCAGGACCTTCGTGATCGCCGCCGTCAGCGACGTCTTGCCGTGGTCCACGTGCCCGATCGTGCCGATGTTGCAGTGCGGCTTCGTACGAGAGAACTTTTCCTTGCCCATAAGAGCCTCCTAATTCGAATTGAGGTTGGACGAAGAGATGGAGCTTACGCGTACTTGGCGATGACCTTGTCGGCTTCGCCGCGCGGCACCTCTTCGTAGTGATCGAACTGCATCGTGAAGTTGGCGCGTCCCTGCGAGAAGGAGCGCAGCTGGTTCACGTAGCCGAACATGTTGGCCAGCGGCACCATCGCGTTGATGACGTTGGCGTTGCCGCGCATGTCCTGGCCCTGGATCTGACCACGGCGGGAGTTGAGGTCGCCGATGACCGAACCGGTGTACTCCTCGGGAGACACCACCTCGACCTTCATGACCGGCTCGAGCAGCACCGAGCCGCCCTTCTGGAGGGCTTCACGGAGCGCCGCGCGGGACGCGATCTCGAAGGCCAGGGCCGACGAGTCGACGTCGTGGTAGGCGCCGTCGACCAGCTCCACCTTGATGTCGACCACCGGGAAGCCGGCGAGGATACCGGCGGTCAGGACCGAGTTGAGGCCCTTTTCGACGCCGGGGATGTACTCCTTCGGCACCGCGCCGCCGACGATCTTCGACTCGAAGGCGAAGCCAGCGCCCGGCTCATTCGGCTCGACCACGAACTTCACCCGGGCGAACTGACCGGTACCACCGGTCTGCTTCTTGTGGGTGTAGTCGATCTCGGTGCGACGGGTCAGCTTCTCGCGGTACGCCACCTGCGGCTGGCCGATATTCGCGTCGACCTTGTAAGTGCGGCGCAGGATGTCGACCTTGATGTCCAGGTGGAGCTCGCCCATCCCCTTGAGGATGGTCTGGCCCGACTCCTGGTCCGTGGAGACGCGGAAGGACGGATCCTCGGCCGCGAGCTTGGAGAGCGCGATGCCGAGCTTCTCCTGGTCCGCCTTGGACTTCGGCTCGACGGCGATCTCGATCACCGGCTCGGGGAATTCCATCTTCTCGAGGATGACGGCCTTCTGCGGATCGCAGAGGGTGTCGCCCGTGCGGGTGTCCTTGAGGCCGGCCAGGGCGACGATGTCGCCGGCGAAGGCCTCCTTGACGTCCTCACGGTTGTTGGCGTGCATCAGGAGCATGCGGCCGACACGCTCCTTCTTGTCGCGCGTCGAGTTGATGACGTTGGCGCCCGACTCGACCTTGCCCGAATACACGCGGCAGAAGGTGATCGTGCCGACGTGGGGATCATCCATGATCTTGAAGGCGAGCATGGCGAAGGGATCCGAGTCGGTCGGGTGGCGGACCACCTCTTCCTCGGTCTTGAAGTCGATGCCCTTGATCTCGCCGCGATCGGCCGGGGACGGCAGGTAGTCCACGACGGCGTCGAGGAGCGGCTGCACGCCCTTGTTCTTGAAGGCCGAACCGCACAGCACGGGATGGAACGCGCGGCGCTGGACGGCCGTGCGAACGAGCTTGCGAAGGCTCTCCTCGCTCGGCTCCTGGCCGTCGAGGTAGGCCATCATGGCCTCGTCATCCATCTCCACGCAGGCTTCGACGAGCTTGGCGCGGTACTCGACGGCCTGATCTTGCAGGTCGGCCGGGATCTCTTCCTCGGTGTAGTTGGCGCCGAGCGCCTCGCCCGACCACACGATAGCCTTCATCTTGATCAGGTCGATTACACCCTTGAAGGTGCTCTCGGCGCCGATCGGCAGCTGCAGGCACACCGGCTTGCCGGCGACGCGGTCGATGATGTCGGCCACGCACTTGAAGAAGTCGGCGCCGATCTTGTCCATCTTGTTGACGAACACGACGCGCGGAACGTCATACTTGTCGGCCTGACGCCACACGGTCTCGGTCTGCGGCTCGACGCCCTGGTTGCCATCGAGGACGCACACCGCGCCGTCGAGCACGCGCAGGGAGCGCTCGACCTCGATGGTGAAGTCCACGTGGCCGGGGGTGTCGATGATGTTCAGGCGCTTCTCGCGCCAGAAGCACGTCGTCGCGGCGGACGTGATCGTGATGCCGCGCTCCTGCTCCTGTTCCATCCAGTCCATCGTGGCGGCGCCCTCATGGACCTCGCCGATCTTATGGGACTTTCCGGTGTAGTAGAGGATCCGCTCCGTGGTCGTGGTCTTGCCGGCATCAATGTGGGCCATGATGCCGAAGTTGCGGTAGTCCTCGATCGCGTGCGTGCGGGGCATCGGACTGCTCCTGAGAGACGGGTGGGCCGCTTACCAGCGGTAGTGCGAGAAGGCGCGGTTGGCTTCCGCCATCCGGTGCGTGTCTTCCCGCTTCTTGACGGCGTTGCCGCGGTTGTTCGCGGCATCGAGCAGCTCGGCCGACAGGCGCTCGACCATGGTGCGGTCGTTGCGCGAACGGGCGGCCTGGATGAGCCAGCGGATGGCCAGGGCCTGCCGACGCTCGGTACGAACTTCGACGGGGACCTGGTAAGTCGCACCGCCGACGCGGCGGGAGCGGACCTCGATCATCGGAGCGACGTTGTCCAGCGCAGCACGGAACACCTCGATCGGGTTCGCACGGGCGCGGTTCTCGACGATGTCGAAGGCGCCGTAGACGATCCGCTCGGCGGTCGACTTCTTACCTTCGTACATGATCGAGTTCATGAACTTCGTCAGCACCACGTCCCCGTACTTCGGGTCCGGGATGATCTCGCGCTTCTCTGCAGAGTGACGACGGGACATTGGCTTAACTTCCAATGAGTAGATCTTAAGCACCTGACGCAGGCCGCCTTGAGCGAAAAGGCCGGCGGCATCCTTGTCAGGCAGTGGAAAAGCTGACTGCGACCCGAAGAAATTACTTCGGACGCTTGGCGCCGTACTTCGAACGACGCTGCTTGCGGTTCTTCACGCCCTGCGTATCGAGCACGCCACGCAAGATGTGGTAGCGCACGCCCGGAAGATCCTTCACGCGGCCGCCGCGGATCATCACCACGGAGTGCTCCTGAAGGTTGTGACCCTCGCCGGGGATGTACCCGATGACCTCGAAGCCGTTGGTCAGTCGCACCTTGGCGACCTTACGGAGCGCCGAGTTCGGCTTCTTCGGCGTCGTCGTATAGACGCGGGTGCACACGCCACGCTTCTGCGGGCAAGCGTCCAGCGCAGGAACCTTGTTACGGCTCCGCTGGATCTTCCGCGGCTGGGCGATCAGCTGATTGATCGTCGGCATCCTGTGCCCTCTTCCTCGGTCCCTTCCGAACTGCCGGAGCAGTCCGCAAAACGAATATGCGCCGGAAGGGCTAGTCAAAGCCCCTCGGCGCGGTGTGGGCAGAGGATCGCGCCTGGGAAGGCGCGTTCGTACCTACGGATCTGACTTAAGCGTCAGGCGATTTGAGCCTTCAGGTCGCGTCGGGGGCGAGGACGGCGGTTCGGGTCAAACCCGCAGGCCGTCGGCAGCCGAGTGCCGACCGAAGTGGGGCGCTTCTAGACGCAACACCCGCCCCGGTCAATGCACCGGAACAGGAAAATCGCACCCCAGAGAGCCATTAAAGAAGAGTGACCGCCCTGTGGAGGGCCGTCCTCGTACCGGATCGGGGCAGTGGCGGCGAAACGGGGTCCACGGGAGGTTAATCCGATTCGTCGAATTGTCCGCATCGACGGCGCGCCCGAGGCGAGCGCGCTTGGTGGTGTTCGAGGATAGTCGCGTATGGGTTGCGTCGCAGCGAGCAACGTCGTCCCCTTCCGCCGGGTGTCGGCGCCCCCGCCGATGTCTGAGCGTGAGTCCGGTCTCCGCCGCCGTGGCGAGCAGCGGGTGCTGATGGAGACGGTCTACGCTCTGGGCTCCATGGTTCTGGGTGCGGACGACCGGGAGACGAAGCTCACCGCCTCCCGCCTGCAGGTCTACGGCTTCGTGACCATCGAGGAGCTGGGAGAAGATGGGCGCGGCCGCCGCCTTCGCCCGTCCGAGGCGATTCGCGCGCGGATGGATCGCCCCTGGCGCCTGTCGAAGCCGGCCATGGCCGCCCCGGTGACGATCCCGAGCCTCGACGACTTCCTCTTCGAGAACGAGCCCCTCGATCAGCCGGCCTGATTCGCCGCGATTCTCCGGTTTTATGCTAGGACGGCGTCGTCTCACCCGAGCTGGCGCCGTCTTGCGTTGGCGTCCCTCGGGCAAGGCCTGATTTTGGGGCCCCAACGGTTGCGTTTCCGGCCCGCCCGATGTATGGCCCCGGCCTTCGCGACATTTCGGATGGGTCTCGCGCCCGTTCCACCGCGGTGACCGCGCCGGCGTCCCTGACGCCGACAGCGCGGTCGTTCACATGAGCCGGGGACCACAGATCCCCATCAGGCGTCGTCCGCCGGGCAATACCGCCCGCGTGCGGAAACCCGCCTGAGAGAAGGAGTCACGCACGTGATCCAGATGCAAACGAATCTGGACGTCGCCGACAACTCTGGTGCACGCCGTGTGATGTGCATCAAGGTTCTCGGCGGGTCGAAGCGGAAGTATGCCGGCGTCGGCGACGTGATCGTCGTGTCGGTCAAGGAGGCGATCCCGAGGGGTCGCGTGAAGAAGGGCGACGTCATGAAGGCGGTGGTCGTGCGCACCGCCAAGGACGTGAAGCGCGCCGACGGCTCGGTGATCCGGTTCGACAAGAACGCCGCCGTTCTGATCAACAATCAGAAGGAGCCGATCGGCACCCGTATCTTCGGACCGGTGCCGCGCGAGCTGCGCGCCCGCAACCACATGAAGATCATCTCGCTCGCCCCGGAGGTGCTGTGATGGCTGCCAAGATCCGCAAGGGCGACAAGGTTGTCGTGCTGACGGGCCGTGACGCCGGCCGGTCGGGCGAAGTCATTCAGGTGCTGCCGAAGGAAGGCCGGGCATTCGTGCGCGGCGTGAACCTCGTCAAGAAGCACCAGAAGCAGTCCCAGAACCAGGAAGGCGGCATCATCTCCAAGGAGGCCGCCATCCAACTCTCGAACATCGCGGTCGCCGATGCCAACGGCAAGCCGACCCGCGTGGGTTTCCGCATCCTCGAAGACGGGCGCAAGGTCCGGTTCGCCAAGAGCACGGGGGATCAGATCGATGGCTGAGGCCGACAAGAACGCGTACGTCCCGCGTCTGCGCAAACACTACGACGAAGTGGTTCGTCAGAAGCTGATCGAAGAGTTCGGCTACAAGAACCCCATGCAGGTGCCGCAGATCGAGAAGATCGTCATCAACATGGGCGTCGGCGAGTCCACCGCGGACTCGAAGAAGGCCTCGGTGGCGGCCGGCGATCTCGCCCTCATCGCCGGCCAGAAGCCGGTCATCACCCGCGCCCGCAAGGCCATCGCGACCTTCAAGGTTCGCGAGGGCATGCCGATCGGCTGCAAGGTGACGCTGCGCAAGCAGCGCATGTACGAGTTCATGGACCGCCTGATCACCATCGCGCTGCCGCGCGTGCGTGACTTCCGCGGCCTGAACCCGCGTTCGTTCGACGGGCGCGGCAACTACGCCCTGGGTCTCAAGGAGCACCTTGTGTTCCCGGAGATCTCCTACGACAAGGCGGAGCAGATGTGGGGCATGGACATCGTCGTGGCGACTTCCGCCCAGACGGATGCCGAGGCCAAGGCACTGCTCGCGGCCTTCCAGTTCCCGTTCCGGCAGTGACGTTCTCGAACGTCATACGCGGACACCGGAGATAGACATCATGTCGAAGAAAAGCTCAGTCGAGAAGAACAACCATCGGAAGGAGCTCGTGAAGCGGTTCGCCGCCAAGCGGAAGGCGCTCCTCGATATCGCCAACAACGAGGCGATCGAGATGCAGGACCGCTTCGAAGCGCGCCTGAAGCTCGCCGAACTGCCGCGGAACTCGTCGGCCACCCGCATCCGCAACCGGTGCGAGATCACCGGCCGGCCGCGGGCCTTCTACCGCAAGATGGGCATCTCGCGCGTCGCGCTGCGGGAGCTCGGCAACCGGGGCCTCATCCCCGGCCTCGTCAAGTCGAGCTGGTAAGGAGGTCCTCCCATGGTCAACGATCCCGTGGGTGACATGCTCACCCGTATCCGCAACGGCCAGCTGCGCCGCCGGAACGTCGTCCAGACGCCCGGTTCGAAGCTGCGCGCCAGCGTCCTCAACGTGCTGAAGCGCGAAGGCTACATCCGCGACTTTGCACAGACCGAGCTGGGCAACGGCCGGTCCGAGTTCGCCATCGAACTCAAGTACTACGACGGCAAGCCCGTGATCCGTGAGATCAAGCGCGTGTCGAAGCCGGGCCGCCGGGTATACTCGTCGGTCGGCGAGCTGCCGCGCGTGGCCGACGGCCTCGGCGTCACTATCGTCTCCACCCCGCAGGGCGTCATGGCCGACCACGAGGCGCGTGAGCGCAACGTCGGCGGTGAAGTGCTCTGCACCGTGTTCTGATCGGGACGGAGGAGGACATCCCATGTCTCGCGTAGGCAAGAAGCCGGTTCCCGTTCCGGCGGGCGTCACCGCCACCGTCACGGGCCAGACCGTGAAGATGAAGGGCTCGAAGGGCGAACTGCAGTTCGTCGTTCCCACCCTCGTGAACGTCGCCATGAAGGACGGCGCCATCGAGGTCGAGCCCGTCAACCAGTCGAAGCCCGCCCGGTCCCTCTGGGGTACCTCGCGCGCCCAGATCGCCAACATCGCCACCGGCGTGTCGAACGGCTTCTCCAAGAAGCTCGAGATCACCGGCGTCGGTTACCGCGCCGCCATGGCCGGCAAGGCGCTCAAGCTGTCGCTCGGCTACAGCCACGACATCGAGTACGCCGTGCCGGAGGGCATCACCATCGCCACCCCGAAGCCGACCGAGATCACCATCACCGGCATCGACCGGCAGAAGGTGGGCCAGGTCGCCGCCGAGATCCGCGATTACCGCGGCCCCGAGCCCTATAAGGGCAAGGGCGTTCGGTACGAGGGTGAGTTCATCTTCCGCAAGGAAGGCAAGAAGAAGTAAGGGAGGGCGAAGATGTCTCGTAAGCTCGAAGCCCTCGATCGGCGCAAGGCGCGCGTTCGTCGGGCGATCAAGGCGGCGGCCAATGGCCGTCCGCGTCTCTCGGTGTTCCGTTCGTCGAAGCAGATCTATGCTCAGGTCATCGACGACGTGAAGGGCCAGACCCTGGCCGCCGCGTCCACCATCGACAAGTCGCTCAAGGGCGACCTGAAGACCGGTGCCGATGTTGCCGCCGCGACCGCCGTGGGCAAGCTCCTCGCGGAGCGCGCCAAAGCCGCCGGAGTCACCAAGGTGATCTTCGACCGCTCCGGCTACATCTACCACGGCCGCGTCAAGGCCGTGGCCGAGGCTGCCCGCGAGGGTGGTCTGGAGTTCTAAGTGAAATCGTCCCTCCCCCGTTCGGGGAGGGACTATCGAGCGAGCGGGTCTCCGGATCCGCGCCAGTGAGATAGGCAAGCATTATGGCACGTGAACGTGAAGGCGGGGGCCGCGGCCGCCGCGATGACCGCGAGGAGCACGACAGCGAGTTCGTGGACAAGCTCGTCCACATCAACCGCGTCGCGAAGGTTGTGAAGGGTGGCCGTCGCTTCGGCTTCGCTGCCCTGGTCGTGGTCGGCGACCAGAAGGGCCGCGTCGGCTTCGGCCACGGCAAGGCCCGTGAGGTGCCGGAGGCCATCCGCAAGGCGACCGAGGCCGCCAAGCGCGGGCTCATCCGCGTGTCGCTCCGCGAGGGCCGGACCCTGCACCACGACGTCAACGGACGTCACGGCGCCGGCAAGGTGATCCTCCGCGCGGCCCCGCAGGGTACCGGCATCATCGCCGGCGGCCCGATGCGCGCCGTGTTCGAGACGCTCGGCATGCAGGACGTGGTGGCCAAGAGCCTCGGCTCCTCGAACCCCTACAACCTCGTTCGCGCGACCTTCGAGGCGCTGAAGAACGAGGACAGCCCGCGCGCCGTGGCGGCTCGCCGGGGCCTCAAGGTGTCCGCGCTTCAGTCGCGCCGCCGCGATGCCGATCCGGCCGATACTTCCGAAGCTGCGGTCGCGTAAGGGAGGATGGCATGGCTGACAACACCAAGACCGTCCGCATCGAGCAGATCGGCTCGCCGATCCGCCGCGAGGCCAGCCAGCGTGCGACGCTGATCGGCCTCAAGCTGAACAAGCTGCACCGGGTCGCCGAGCTTGAGGACACCCCGGCCGTCCGCGGCATGATCCGCAAGGTGAATCACCTTGTGCGCGTCCTCGAAGCCTGAGGAGGCGACCGATGAAGCTTAACCAGATCAGCGACAATCCCGGCGCCACCAAGGACCGGATGCGTGTCGGCCGGGGCATCGGCTCCGGCAAGGGCAAGACCGCCGGACGCGGCGTGAAGGGTCAGAAGGCCCGAACCGGCGTGGCCATCAAGGGCTTCGAGGGCGGCCAGATGCCGCTTCACCGTCGTCTGCCGAAGCGTGGCTTCAACAACATCCACGCGGCGGACTTGAACGAGGTGAACCTCGGCCGGATCCAGGCCGCCGTGGATACGGGGCAGCTCGAGGCCGGCGCGACCATCACGGTCGAGACCCTCGTCGCCGCCGGCATCCTCGCCCGTCCCCGTGACGGCGTGAAGCTGCTGGGCGTCGGCGATCTGACCTCAAAGCTCAGCTTCGAAGTCACCCGCGCCTCCAAGTCGGCCGTCGAGGCCGTCGAGAAGGCCGGCGGCTCGGTCAGCGTGGTCTACGCCTCCGGCGTCTCGACCCGCGGCAAGGCCGAGGCCGAGGCGACCGCCTGAGGCAGACGGCGGCCGCGCGACACGTTGCGCGGCGCGTCCCCGGCCTTTAAGTCGGAGACCATCGAGCGGCGGCCCCACGCGACCTCGCGCGGGCCGCCGCTTTTTTCGTTTCATCCGGGCACTCGCCCGGCGACACGCGTAGGACGCGACGCTATGGCCTCAGCCGCCGAGCAGCTTGCCGCCAATCTCAACTTCGGCGCGATCGCCAAGGCCGATGAGCTGAAGAAGCGCATCTGGTTCACGATCGGCGCGCTGATCGTCTTCCGGCTCGGCACCTACGTGCCGATCCCCGGCATCGATCCGGAGCAGTTCGCGCGGAACTTCCAGCAGCAATCGGGCGGCGTGCTCGGGCTGTTTAACATGTTCTCCGGCGGTGCCGTCGAGCGCATGGCGATCTTCGCGCTGAACATCATGCCGTACATCTCGGCCTCCATCATCGTGCAGCTTCTCACCTCGGTCATCCCGAGCCTGGAAGCGCTGAAGAAGGAAGGCGAGTCCGGCCGCAAGGTCATCAACCAGTACACCCGCTACCTGACGGTGGTGCTGGCCCTCGTGCAGTCCTGGGGCATCGCGGTGGGCCTTCAGGGCTCCTCGGCGGCGATCGATCCGGGGCCGTTCTTCCTCGCCTCGACGGTCATCACCCTGACCGGCGGCACTTTGTTCCTGATGTGGCTCGGCGAGCAGATCACCTCGCGCGGCATCGGCAACGGCTCCTCGCTCATCATCTTCGCGGGCATCGTCGCGCATCTTCCGGTGACGATCATCGGCGCTCTGGAGCTCGGCCGCACCGGCGCCCTCTCGCCGGTCATCATCCTCGGCGTGGCCGTGGCTGCCGTCGCCCTGGTCTACTTCATCGTGTTCATGGAGCGGGCCCAGCGCCGCATCCTGATCAACTACCCGAAGCGTCAGGTCGGCAACCGCATGTACGAGGGTCAGACCTCGTTCCTGCCGCTGAAGCTCAACACGTCGGGCGTCATCCCGCCGATCTTCGCCTCGTCGCTGCTGTTGCTGCCGGCCACCGCCGCCAGCTTCTCGGCGAACAACGGCAGCGGCTGGCTCGGTGCGGTCACGGCCTATCTCGGCCACGGCACGCCGCTGTTCATGGCGCTCTACGCGGCCCTAATCATCTTCTTCACGTTCTTCTACACGGCGGTCGTCTTCAACCCGCAGGAGACCGCGGACAACCTGAAGAAGCATGGCGGCTTCATTCCCGGCATTCGGCCGGGCGAGCGCACGGCGGCCTTCCTCGACAAGGTGCTGACCCGCATCACGGTGATCGGCGCCCTGTACCTGACACTGGTGTGCCTGTGCCCGGAGATCCTGTCCTCCTACGCCTCGGCGAGCCTGGGCTTCGGCGGCACCTCTCTGCTGATCCTCGTGACGGTGACGATGGACACCGTGGCGCAGATCCACGGGCACCTGATGGCGCACCAGTACGAGGGCCTCGTGAAGCGCGCGAAGCTCCGGGGCGCGTCGGCCGGCCAGCGCCGCCGCTGAACGGCGACAGAAGCGCGGAAATGAGCGAAGTCCGCCCAAAGGCGGGCTATCGCCGTCCGCGCGAGGCGCTAGAAACAGACCCCAAGGGGGCGACGCCCGGGCTGGCGTCGTCGAACGGATCCGGAGCCCGGGAAAGCGGGCCCTAAGAGGACAACGCCATGCGCATCATTCTGCTCGGACCGCCCGGCGCGGGGAAGGGCACGCAATCCGAGCGGATCGTGAAGAAGTACGGCATCCCGCAGCTCTCGACCGGCGACATGCTCCGCGCCGCCGTGGCGGCCGGTACGCCCGTCGGGTTGCAGGCCAAGGCCGTGATGGAATCGGGCGGGCTCGTCTCGGACGAGATCGTCGTCGGCATCGTTGCCGACCGGATCGAGCAGGCCGATGCGAGGCCGGGCTTCATCCTCGATGGCTTTCCCCGCACCGTCGCCCAGGCCGAAGCCCTGGGGAAGATGCTCGCCGGCAAGGGTCTCGAACTCTCGTCCGTCATCGAATTGAAGGTCGATGAGGATGCCCTGGTCGGCCGTATCGCCAACCGCGCCGCCGAGGCCGCCGCCCGCGGCGAGGCCGTGCGCAAAGACGACACGCCGGAAGTGTTCAAGCAGCGCCTGGAGGCCTACCGGGCTCAGACGGCGCCGCTCTCGGCCTATTACGACAAGCTCGGCATGTTGAAGACCGTCGATGGCATGAAGCCCATCGATTCGGTCACCGAGGATCTGACGGGAATCCTGGAGCCGCACCGGGAGCGCATCGCCTCCTGAGGCGTTGGGCGGATCATCCGAGGGGCGTTCGCCGGCCGGCGGGCGCCCCTTTTTCTTGTCCGGAAGCACCGATGATCGCCCGCCTGACCCTGGCAGCCGCCCTCCTCGTCGCCGGGGGCGCCCTGCCCGCCGCCGCGCAAAGCCCGGCCCAATCCTTCGTCTACGGCCAGAAGCAGTTCCGCAACGCCTGCCGGCCGCCGCTGAAATACGCCGCCGGAGCCTGCGTCCGCCGCTGCCCGGCCGGTTATCGCAACGAAGGCCGCACCTGCCGCCTGTCGAACCAGCGGATGCGCTGACCCATCAGGGCCGGGTGCGTGCGGCTTCGGCCGCGCGACTCGGCCCGAAGAAGTTGTAGATGTCCATCGGGAGGGAGCGGCGCCCAAATCGGCGTTTGGGGTGCTCCTCGAGATTTCCCGAGCGCAATTCGATCATCGCGGTCATCGGGTTGTAGCGGAAGGCCATCCGCTCTCCACCGAACGAAGCCCAGAGCGTGCCGCCCGCCCCGTCATCCGCATCCCGGAGACTGACGCTCTTTGGCTCCGCCACGGCAAGGATCCCGCCCACCACCGCGAGGACGATGGGGACGACCTCCTCGGTATTCGGCTCGGCCGCTTGCATCACGCCGGCCACGTAGCGTCTGAGGGTATCGCCGTGATGCGTCGCCTGCGCCATCGCTTTTTGTTCCCGTTAGATTGACAGATCGCGTCACCCGGAGTAGCAGACCCCCTTCGTCCAACCGAACGATGGTCCGAGGTGCCCTGAAGAGGGGTCGCCACGGGCCGCGTCGTCGTTGCACGCGCGCAGGGGCCGGCCTCCACCGGACGCGCGCGAAACCCGAGCCCGGCACCGCCGGGCCTCACATGGAGTGAGACCGTGGCCCGTATCGCAGGCGTTAACATCCCGACTGGCAAGCGCGTCGTCATCGCGCTTCAGTACATTCACGGCATCGGCCCCAAGAAGGCTGAAGAGATCACCGGCAAGGTTGGCATCCCCGCCGAGCGTCGCGTCAACGAACTGACCGACGCCGAGGTTCTCTCGATCCGTGAGGCCATCGACCGCGACTACATCGTGGAAGGCGACCTGCGTCGCGAGATCTCGATGAACATCAAGCGGCTGATGGACCTCGGCTGCTACCGTGGCCTGCGTCACCGCAAGCAGCTGCCCGTGCGCGGCCAGCGGACCCACACCAACGCCCGCACCCGCAAGGGCAAGGCAAAGCCGATCGCCGGCAAGAAGAAGTAATCCTTTCGGATCGGGAGGCCGGGCTTGGCTCGACCTCCTTCCGTCGCGCCGGCCCCGCCGCGCGACCCAATCCCCAGAAGAATCCCGAGCGCCTGGTATTACGGGCGTGCCTGAAGGAAGAGTGGAAGTCAGATGGCCAAGGAACCACAACGCGTTCGTCGTCGTGAACGCAAGAACATCGTGTCGGGCGTCGCCCACGTGAACGCCTCGTTCAACAACACGATGATCACCATCACCGACGCCCAGGGCAACACCATCTCGTGGTCGTCCGCCGGCGCGATGGGCTTCAAGGGCTCGCGCAAGTCGACGCCGTACGCCGCCCAGGTCGCCGCCGAAGATGCCGGCCGCAAGGCTGCCGAGCACGGCATGCGCACCCTCGAGGTCGAGGTGTCGGGCCCCGGCTCCGGCCGTGAGTCGGCGCTCCGCGCCCTCCAGGCCGCGGGTTTCACCGTGACTTCGATCCGTGACGTGACCTCGATCCCGCACAACGGCTGCCGTCCGCGCAAGCGTCGTCGCGTCTGATCGACTATCCTTCGGCGAAAAGGGAGAAGCTTATGGCGGGATCGAAGCCACTGCCCGGCGTGCTGCGTTGGAACCTCGGCGACCTCACGGTCACGGCGCTCAACGACGGTTGGTTCCAGGCGAGCCTCGATCTCGTCACGGGCATCGATAGGGGAGAGGCGGCGCGCCTGCAGCGGGCCGGCTTCCGCACCGAGCAGCCGAAGATTACCCTGAACGCCTTCCTGATCACTGGGCCCGGCCGCAAGCCGGTCCTGGTCGATACCGGCTACGGCGCGCTGGCGCCGGTCGAAACCATGGGACGCCTGGGCGCCGCTCTGGCGACCACCGGCGTCGCGCCCGAGGACGTGGAGACGGTGCTGATCACGCACCTGCATCCCGACCATTGCGGTGGTCTCGCCCAGGACGGCAAGGCGGTCTATTCGAATGCCGAGATCGTCGTGCATTCGGACGAGGCGGCCCACTGGCTTCCCGACGAGGCGCTGTCCAAGGCGCCCGAGGCGGCCAAATCGTATTTCGAGGGCGCGCGGAATGCCGTGGCGCCCTATGCCGGCCGGATGCGCGAGCATCGCGGCGGCGAGGTGCTTCCCGGCATCGAGGCGGTCCATCTCCCCGGCCATACGCCGGGGCATTGCGGTTTCCGCGTGTCGTCGGGCTCCGAGTCGCTGCTGATCTGGACCGACGTGGTCCACCTGCCGGCGATTCAGTTCAAGAACCCCGATGCGGGGGTCGGCTTCGACGTGGACGGCGATCAGGCTCGGGAGACCCGCAAGCGGATCATGGATCAGGCGGCGTCGGAGCGGAGCTTCATCGCCGGCTGTCACCTGGAATTCCCAGCCCTCGGCTACGTCGATCGCGACGGCGCCGGGTACAGCTTCGTCCCGGCCCTGTGGGTCGGCGGCGAGTGAGTTCAGATAGATGAATCGAGACCGGGCGGTGTGCCAGGGGGCGCCCCCACCCGGCCGGAACGTGGGTACCGGACGATGCGGACCCGCGAGGCGTGAGAGGTAGGACCGTGGTCATTCAGAAGAATTGGCAGGAACTCATCAAGCCGAACAAGCTGCAGGTCTCGACGGGCGATGACCCCAAGCGGATCGCGACGGTCGTCGCCGAGCCGCTCGAGCGCGGCTTCGGCACGACCCTGGGCAACGCCCTGCGGCGCGTTCTGCTGTCCTCGCTCCAGGGCGCGGCGGTGACGTCGGTGCAGATCGATGGCGTGCTGCACGAGTTCTCGTCCATCCCCGGCGTCCGCGAGGACGTGACCGACATCGTCCTGAACATCAAGACGATCGCCATCCGCTCGCAGACCGACGCCCCCAAGCGCATGACTCTGCGCAAGACCGGCCCCGGCACGGTGACGGCAGGCGACATCGGCACGGTCGGCGACATCCAGATCCTCAATCCCGAGCTCGTCATCTGCACGCTGGATGACGGCGCCGAGATCCGCATGGAGTTCACGGTTTCGACCGGCAAGGGCTACGTCCCGGCCGAGCGCAACCGCCCCGAGGACGCGCCGATCGGCCTGATCCCGGTGGACTCCCTGTTCTCCCCGGTGACGAAGGTCAGCTACCGCGTCGAGACGACCCGCGAGGGCCAGGATCTCGACAAAGACAAGCTGACCATGACTGTCGAGACCAACGGCGCCGTGAGCCCCGAGGATGCGCTGGCCTATGCCGCCCGCATCATCCAGGACCAGCTCCAGGTGTTCGTGAACTTCGAGGATCCGCGCAAGGAAGAGGCCGCGCCGCTCACGCCGCAGCTGCCCTTCAACCCGGCGCTGCTCAAGAAGGTGGACGAGCTGGAGCTGTCGGTCCGTTCGGCGAACTGCCTGAAGAACGATAACATCGTTTACATCGGCGACCTCATCCAGAAGTCGGAAGGCGAGATGCTGCGCACCCCGAACTTCGGCCGCAAGTCGCTCAACGAAATTAAGGAAGTGCTGGCCGGCATGGGCCTGCACCTCGGCATGGATGTCCCCGGCTGGCCGCCGGAGAACATCGAGGACCTCGCCAAGCGCTTCGAAGAGCATTACTGAGCGCGGCAACGAATAGCGAAGCGGAAGCGGGCGGGCCGGAAGGCTCCCCGCTTTCTCTGCGCTCAACAGGCGGCCGACCCGTGGCACGGCGGTCGCGAACAACAGGAGAGCCACCATGCGTCACGGTTACCGCGGTCGTCGTTTCAACCGCACCGCCGAGCATCGCCAGGCGATGTTCGCCAACATGTCCGCCGCGCTGATCAAGCACGAGCAGATCGTCACCACCCTGCCGAAGGCGAAGGACCTGCGTCCGGTCGTCGAGAAGCTGGTCACGCTCGCTCGCATCGACAGCGTGCACACCCGCCGCCTCGCCATGTCGAAGCTGCGCGACGCCGACATGGTCAAGAAGCTCTTCTCGGTGCTGGGCCCGCGCTACCAGGGTCGTCCGGGTGGCTACTGCCGCATCATGAAGGCCGGCTTCCGCCAGGGCGACAACGCCCCGCTCGCCGTGATCGAGTTCGTGGATCGCGACGTCGATGCGCGCGGCAAGGATTCCGGCCCGTCGCAGATTGCCGACGCCGCCTGAGGCATTCGCCATTCCCTAAAAAAAGGCCGCCCCGGTTCACCCGGGGCGGCCTTTTTCGTTGGGGTGGTGAGGCGGCGCCTCAATCCGCCATTGTCTTCTTCACGGTCTCGACGAGCTGCTTCAGGCTGAAGGGCTTGGGCAGGAAGTTGAAGGCTTCGCCCTCCGGTAGGTTCTTGCGGAAGGCATCCTCGGCATAGCCCGAGACGAAGATCACCTTCAGGTGCGGCTGGTGCTTGCGCACCTCGCGCAGGAGGGACGGGCCGTCCATTTCCGGCATCACCACGTCGGAGACCACGAGGTCGATGGGCTGCTCGCCGTCGCGGACGATGGCGAGCGCCTCCAGGCCGGAGGCCGCTTCCAACACCGTGTAGCCCCGCGCCGAGAGCGCGCGGCTGTTCACGGCCCGCACCGGATCCTCGTCCTCCACGAGGAGGATCACGCCCTGGCCGGTATGGTCCGTCGCTGGGCGGCGGGGCGCCGGGGGCGGCTCGGCGGCCTTGGTGCCGGCATCCTGCGACCGGCCGTCGGCCAGAGCCGACGTTTCCGCCGGGGCGACCTCGGGGACGGGGATGTGGCGGGGCAGGTAGATCTTGAACGCCGTGCCCCGGCCCACCGTCGATTGCACGTCGATGGTGCCGCCGGACTGCTTGACGATGCCGAACACCGTCGAGAGGCCTAGGCCCGTGCCCTTGCCGATCTCCTTCGTGGTGAAGAACGGCTCGAAGATCTTCTCCATCAGCTCGGCCGGGATGCCCTGGCCGGTGTCGCAGACCTCGATGAGGACGTGATCCCCGGCGGGCGGGCCGCCGCGCCCATCGGTCGCCGCCTGCGGGCCGGGATCGATTACGTTCTCCGTGCGGATCGTCAGCTTGCCGCCGTCCGGCATCGCGTCGCGGGCGTTCACCGCGAGGTTCACGATCACCTGCTCGAACTGGTTCACGTCGGCCTTCACCGGCCAGACGTCGCGCCCGTGCTTCAGTTCGAGGGTGACGCGCTCGCCGAGGAGGCGTTTCAGCAGCAGGGTGAGTTCGGACAGGCTCTCGCCGACATTCATCACCTCCGGCCGCAGGGTCTGCCGCCGCGAGAACGCCAGGAGCTGGCGGACGAGGCCCGCCGCCCGGTTGGCGTTCTGCTTGATCTGCATGATGTCCTGGAAGGCCGGATCGTTCGGCCGGTGGCTCGCCAGGAGCAGATCGGAATAGCCGATGATCGCCTGCAGCACGTTGTTGAAGTCGTGGGCGATGCCGCCGGCCAGCTGGCCGACCGCGTTCATCTTCTGCGCCTGCGCGACCTGCTGCTCCAGCTGGCGCTGGGCCGTCGTGTCGAGGGCGTAGAGGATCACCCGCTCTGCTTCGTCCGCCTGCTCGCCCTCGTTGCCGCCATCGGCCGGGCTCAGCCAGAGCCGCGCCGAACGTCCGCCCGGCCCCTGCAACAACACCTCGATGGGCTCGGCCTCGGTGATGCCGCTGGCCGCGCGGTTGAGGCCGGCTTCCAAAGCCGTGCGGTCGACGACCGAATCGTTGAGGTTCGGCTCGGCGCGGGTGCCGCCCTCACCGTCCAGTTCCGCCTCGTCGGAGGTGAGCGGCGCGGTGCCGAACAGCCGCGTGAACGAGGCGTTGGCGCGGGCGATCCGGCCGTTGCGGTCGAGGGTCGCGATGGCGATGGGCGAGTTGTTGAGGAAGCGGGCGAGGCGCACCTCGGCGGCGCGCTGCGGCTCGTCCGCGTCCGCGCCGGCCGAGCGGTTGATGACGAAGGTGCGCGAGGCGCCGGGCTTCCCGTCCTTGCCGAAGGCAACCCGGTGGTAGAGGCGCACGGGCACCGTGTGGCCGTTGCGGCGGCGCAGATCGAGGTCGAACCGGTCGGTACGGACCTCGCCGGGCAGGCCGGCGGTGCGAATCAGGACGTCGGCGCTGGGGGCGATCTCGGTGAGGTGCAGCCCGCCCGAGCCGACGCTGGCGAGGTCGTAGCCGAGCCACGCGGCGAGCGTGGCGTTCATGTAGACGATGGTGCCCGTGGGGCTGATCGACAGGAAGCCCGCCGGGGCGTGGTCGAGATAGTCGATGGCGTGCTGCAGTTCCTGGAAGACGTTCTCCTGCCGCTCGCGCTCCGCCGTCACGTCGGCGACGGTCCAGAGGGAGGCGGCCCGGCGCGGGCGCGGCAGGGGCCGCACCGACACCCGGTACCAGCCGAAATCGCGCTCGCCGGTCAGGCCCGCCACCTGCCCGAGGGGCGGCGCCATGCGCATCTCCTCGGTGTGCGGGCGTCCATCGCGCGCGGCCTGGGAGAGGCGGTAGACCGCCTCCGACACCTCCGGCGAGCCGACGAAGATCCGCTCCACCGGGGCGAGATTCGTGAAGCTGTCGCCCCCGGCAAGGCGTAGATACGAGGCGTTGGCGTAGATGAGCCGGCCGCCATCCTCCACCACGAGGGCGCCGTCGGGCCCGCCATCCACGATGGCGCGGGTGATATCGTCCCGGGCGTTGCTGCCGGAGAGCTGGATCGCGCCGATGGCGAGGGCGAAGAGGAAGAACACGCCGGCCATGGCGAGCAGCGCCAGGAGCCACACGATGAGCGCCTGCGCCTGTTCGTTGGCGACGAACGACAGGCCGATCGCCGCGCCGACCAGGAGCCCCGCGAGCATCAGGAGCAGGCCGACGCGGCCGGGCTGCTCCGAACGGTCGATGGACCCGTTCACCGGCGGCTGAACCGCCAGGATCTCGGACGCGCTCTCCGGCCTCGCCGGGTCTGCCTTCAAAGTCGGGGCCGGGGATCCGGTCACGTCGGCCATCGGGGTCTTTCCAGAAACGGGCTCCGGTTTGGCCCGCGGCCCGCCCCACGGCAAGGGGCGTCGGACCACGGACGGCACCAAGCCCATCAAGAGCTTCGCGCAAAATGGTGGAGGAAGGGTAGCCCCGCCCTCACGCGGCCCGGCGGCGCAGGCGCATCACGAAGCCGATCACCTCCGCCACCGCCTTGTAATGCTCGGCCGGAATCTCCCCGTCGATCTCCACGGTGGCGTGCAGGGCGCGGGCGAGCGGCGGGTTCTCCACGATGGCGACGTCATGCGCCTTCGCGACCTCGCGGATGCGCAGCGCCAGGGCATCGACGCCCTTCGCGACGCAGATCGGGGCCGGCATCCCCGCCTCGTAGCGCAGGGCCACGGCGTAGTGGGTTGGGTTGGTGACGATGACGGTGGCCCCCGGCACGGCGGCCATCATCCGCTTCTTGGAGCGGGCCATGCGCAATTGCCGGAGCTTGCCCTTCACCTCGGGGTTGCCCTCCGATTCCTTCATCTCCTGCTTGATCTCTTCCTTCGACATCCGCAGCCGGCCGCGCCAGCGGAGACGCGCATAGAGGTAATCCGCCCCCGCGATGGTGACGTGGACGGCGAGCATCCCCGCGAGGAGCTTGAGGCTGAGGGTCAGGATCGCGGGCAGGCAGGCGCCGGGATCGAGCCGGGCGAAGACCTCCAGCCGGTCGCGGTCCCGCCACAGGATGGAGCCGCCGACGACGCCGACGGCGATCATCTTCGCCAAGCCCTTGCCGAACTGGAACAGGGCTTCGACGCCGACGATGCGCTTGAACCCCGCCATGGGCGAGACGCGCTCGAACTTCGGCATCAGCGCCTCGGCGTTGAACACCGGCGGGTGCTGCAGATAGCCGGCCGCGACGCCCGCCACGAGGGCGACGCCCACCGGCACCGCCACGGCTTCGAGCCAGATCCACAGACCGCTGCGGGCGGCCCGCGCCATGGCCCAGGGGCTGTCCGGCACTTGGTGGGCGTTGGCGAGGAAGCCGGTGAGGCTGTGCATCAGGCCGCTGGCGATGCCCGGCGCGGCCACGAGGAGGGCGAGGGTGAAGGCGCCGAGGATCGCGAGGGTGTTCACCTCGATGCTCTTGGCGACGTCGCCGCGCTCGATCGCCTGATCGATCCGCCGCTGGGTCGGCTCTTCGGTCTTGTCTTCCTGCTCCGCGCCCTCGGCCATGGGTCAGCGTCTCCGACCGCGGGGGGTCAGCGCCCGACGAACTCGTTGAGATACCGACCCATGTCGTCGAGGAAGACGCCCATCATCACGCCGAGCGACCCGGCGAGGATCAGCATGCCGATCAGCACCGAGGCCGGGACCGCCAGGAAGAACACCTGCAATTGCGGCATCAGCCGCGAGAGCACCCCGAGCCCGAGGTTGAACAGGATGCCGAAGGCGATGAACGGGCCGGAGATCTGCACGGCCAGGGTGAAGCCCCGCGCCACCGCCTTGAGGGCCAGCATCAGCGCGTCGCCGAAGGCCGGCACCCCGTCCGGCGGCAGCACCTGATAGCTCCGCGCGATGGCCGCGATGGCCAGATGGTGCAGGTCGGCGGCGAAGATCAGCGTGATGCCGAGCAGCGACAGGAAGTTGCCCACCGCCGCCGATTGCCCGCCCACGGTCGGGTCCACGGTCATGGCGTAGGACAGGCCGAGCTGCTGCGAGATGATGAGGCCCGCCGTCTGCAGCGCGGCGAGCACCATCCGCACCGTCAGCCCGATGACGAGGCCGATGATCGTCTCCCCGAACAGGAGCGCGATCAGCCGGGGCCCGGCGATCCCCTCCGTGCCGCCGAGCAGCGGGCGCGCCATGGGATAGAGCACCAGCGTGACCATCAGCGCGAAGGCGAGGCGCAGGCGCGGCGAGACGGTCTGCTCGCCGACGCCCGGCATGAGCATGATCAGCGTGCCGACCCGCGCGAACACGAGGAGGAAGGCCGAGGCCACGCCCGGCAGGAGGAGGTTCATGCGCCTCCCTATAGCGCATGACGGGCGCCATCACCCGCCCGCCGCGATCCGGGCGGCGATGCGGGTCATGTAGCCGGCCATGGCATCGCCCATGAACGGGAGCATCAACAGGAGGGTCGCGAAGACCGCGACGATCTTGGGCACGTAGATCAGCGTCTGCTCCTGGATCTGCGTCAGCGCCTGCACCAGCGAGACGACGAGACCCACGAACAGGGCGACGAGCATCAGCGGGCCGGCGACCTTCAGGAAGACGAAGATGCCGTCGCGGGCGACGTCGAGGATGGCGAGGCCGGTCATCGTGGGGTTCCGCGCGGCGTCAGATCTGCATCCGCATGATTTCCTCGTAGGCGGAGATCATGCGGTCGCGGACGGCGACCATGGTTTGCAGGGCCGTCTCGCTCTCGGCGACGGCGGTGACGACATCGACCACGTTGGCCTTGCCGGAGGCGGCGGTGATCGCCTGGGCATCCGCCCGGCGGCCGGCATCGCCGACCCCGTCGATGGCTTGGCCGAGGAGGCCGGCGAAACCCTCGCCGGGGGATTGGGTCTGCTGGACGCGGGGGGTGGGCCGCCCGGAGGCAAGGCCCTGGACGGCGGCGTAGGCGCCCGCCGCGAAGTTGCTCGAAGCCATGGCGCTGCCCCTACTTTAGGATCGCGAGGGTCTGCGCAATCATCTTGCGCGTCGTCGTGACCATGTTGAGGTTCGCCTCGTAGCTGCGCTGGGCCTCGCGCATGTCCATGTTCTCGATCAGCGGGTTCACGTTCGGCATCGCCACGTCGCCCTTCGCGTCGGCGACCGGGTTGCCGGGGTCGTGCTTCGTGCGGAAGGCGCTCGAGTCGCGCCGCACGCGCCCCGTCTCCACGACGTTGGCGCCGGTCTCGCGGTCGAGATGGCTGGTGAAGGTCGGGATCTTGCGGCGATAGGGCTCGGCGCCCTTGCTCGCCGGCGCGGAATCGGCGTTCGCGATGTTCTCCGCGATGATCCGCATCCGGCCGGACTGCGCCTTTAGGCCGGATGTCGATGCCGTCAGGGATTTTGAGAATTCCACCGCCCGCCCCTCTCTCTAGGAGTTCCGCACGTTCAAAAGGCCGGGTGAGATCAGCTCTTGCCGATGGCGATCTTCAGGGTCGTGAGGCTGTGCTGGTAGAGCGAGGCGGCGAGCTGATAATCGGTCTGGATGTCGCCGGCCTTCATCATCTCGTCCTCGAGATTGACGCCGTTGCCGCTCGGCCGAACCTCGAAATCCTTGACCTTGCGCGGATCGCCCGCTGCGTCGGATTGTCCGATGGGCGCCTGATGGCCCGCCGCCGTGAGGGTGAGGCCAGGCGAACTGCGCTGCGCCTGGCCGGTCCCCTTGTCGAACCGCAGTTCGGCGAGATCCTGGGGCTTGAAGCCCGGGGTGTCGGCGTTGGCAACGTTCTGGGCGATGACGGTCTGGCGCGCCTGGTTCCACTGCATCCGGGTGCGCAGCATCGCCAGCATGGGCAGGTCAGAAATGGCCATGGCCCCCTCGCGTCGCACCCGGCAGGTCCGGGCTCGGCAAAAACTGCCGTGTCCATGGTTAACGCGCCGTTAAAGACCTTGCCGTCGCCCCCTGCACGCGCGAATGCCGGATCAACCCGACCCGAACAGGTACGTTCAGGCGCGCAGCCCCCGACGAGCTGTTAACGAAGCCTTAATTCGGCCTGCCCGTTTGGTGCGGCCTCGTGTTATGACGCGGAGCCTGCCGCGGAACTCGCCACGGCAGGAATGTGCGAGTGCGTAACCTTGTCATGGCTACGATCCGTGTTCGGCTCTGACGGCTCCCCGATCATCCAGTACCTCGTCATCTTCGCGATCATCTTCTCGGCACTGGCCGCGATCGTGTTCGTGGTCCGCCGTCTAACCGGGACCGGCGGCGCGCTTCAGGGGCGCAGCGGTCGCTCGCGCCAGCCGCGCCTCGGCATCGTCGACGTCTACGAGCTGGACCGCGCCCGGCAGTTGATCCTGCTGCGGCGGGACAATGTGGAGCACCTGCTCCTCGTCGGCGGCCCGAACGACGTGGTGATCGAGCGCAACATCCAGCGCGGCCAGCGGCCCCTGCCCGAGGCGACGCTCCGCGCCGAGCCCGCCGCCGAGCCCCTGCCCGATCCGCTGGCGGAAGCCGGCCGCCTGCCCGAGCCGCCCCGCGCCATCGCCGAGGCCGGACGCCCCATCCTTGAGACCCCGCCGCGCCGCGCCGAACCCGCCTTCGAGATGCCGGTGGTGGTGCCTCCCCCGGTGCCGGGCTCCAGCGCCCCCCCGCCCGTGCGCCTGCCCCTCGACGCTGCCCTGATCGATGGCGACGAGCCGGGCCGGGACATCCCGGTTCCGCCGCCGAGCCCGGCGCCGCCGCCCGCGCCGGTCATGCCGACCCCGCCGGCCTCGGTGCGGGAGGCGCTGATGCGCCCCCGTCCGCCGCGCGGCGCCACGCCGCCCCTCGACCGGAAGCCCGAGGTCGAACGCCAAGCCGAGCGCCAAGCCGAGCGCCCGGCCGAGCCGATCCGCCTGCCGGAGGCCGGCTTCGCCATGCCGCCGCTGACATCCCCTCCGGTGACGCCCCCTCCCCTGACGCCGCCCCCGATGACGCCGCCAGTGACGCCTCTGGTGACGCCCCCGGCGGTCGATCCGCGCCCGGTGGACCCCGCCGTCCTGTCGGACATGGCCCGCCAGCTTCAGGCCGCCATCGCGCGCCCGAGTTCGGCGGTCGTGCCACCGCCCACCTTGTCGTCCGCCCCCACGCCGCCGGCTCCGGTCGTCCCGCCGCCGCCCCCGCCGGCCCCGCCGCAGGTCGATCCGATCGCCGCCGCGATGGCCGCCCTGGTGCCCCCGCCCCTCGATCCGGTGGCCTCGGGGATGTCGGACAAGGATGAGGCCGAGCCGGCCGCCCGGCCGACCCGTGCGGAGAAGAAGGCCGCCGCCCAGCGCCCGGAGCCGGCCGCGACGAAGCCCGAGCCGAAATCCCCCGGCAACCCGTTCTCCGTCGAGGAAATCGAGGCGGAATTCGCCCGGTTGCTTGGCCGACCCCTCGACAAGCGTGGCTAAGGCGGGCGTTTGAACGCCTCGCCTGTGCGAGTCGGGCTGCACGGCCTTGCCTTCGCTCCGGCGCTTCGCCAAGCTGAACGACCGTTTTCCAGGGGCCGCCGCGGTCCCGAATTGTCAGAGTTTGTGCGATGAGAGTCATCGTCGAGCGCGCGGCCCTTCTCA
This sequence comes from Methylobacterium sp. J-067, assembly GCF_022829465.1. GTDB lineage: Bacteria > Pseudomonadota > Alphaproteobacteria > Rhizobiales > Beijerinckiaceae > Methylobacterium > Methylobacterium litchii. Next base: position 55,567 of record NZ_JAKSXZ010000044.1, on the reverse strand, counting down.
GGTCGCTCGGCCACGTCCACCGGGTGGTGGAGCGGCGCAACACCATCCCGATCCTGTCGAACGTGCTCCTGCGCGGCGAGGGATCGACACTCCAGCTGAAGGCGACCGACCTCGACATCGAGGTGACGGAGGGCATCGCCGCCGACGTGTCGGATCCCGGCGCCACCACCGTGCCGGCGCACGTCCTCTACGACATCGTGCGCAAGCTCCCCGAAGGCGCGCAGGTCTCCCTGGAAACCGGCGGCGAAGGGGGGCAGATGTCGATCCGCTCCGGCCGCTCGCGCTTCGCCCTGGGCGCCCTGCCGGAAGGCGACTTCCCCGATCTCGCCACGGGCGAGATGCCGCATGGGTTCGAGATCGGCGCCGCCGACCTCAAGCGCCTCATCGACAAGACGCAATTCGCGATCTCCACCGAGGAGACGCGCTACTACCTGAACGGCATATTCCTGCACGTGCTGGAATCGGATGGCGCGCCGGTCCTGCGCGCGGTGGCGACGGACGGGCACCGCCTCGCCCGCGTCGAGATCCCCGCCCCTGCGGGCAGCGTCGGGATGCCGGGGGTGATCGTGCCGCGCAAGGCGGTGGCCGAGATCCAGAAGCTCCTCGACGACGGCGGCGAGACGGTCGGCATCGACCTGTCGCCCGCCAAGATCCGCCTGCGCTTCGCGGACGGGCTGACTCTGATCTCGAAGCTGATCGACGGCACCTTCCCCGATTATCAGCGGGTCATCCCGGCCAACAACGACAAGCGCTTGACCGTGGAGCGCGACACCTTCGCCAAGGCGGTGGACCGCGTCTCGACCATCTCGTCGGAGCGGGGCCGGGCGGTGAAGCTCGGATTGACGGACGGGCGCCTCGCCCTCTCCGTGAACAACCCCGATGCGGGCAGCGCCACCGAGGAGCTGGACGTCGACTACGCGGCGTCCGCCCTCGACATCGGTTTCAACGCCCGCTACCTGCTCGACATCACGGCGCAACTGGAAGGCGACACCGCCCTGTTCAAGCTGGCCGATCCCGGCTCGCCGACCCTGATCCAGGACCGCGAGGGCGCCTCGGCCCTCTACGTGCTGATGCCGATGCGGGTGTGAGGCTGCGGGCGGGGTGCCCGCAGCCCGCCTTGCTTACTCGCAGACCTGCACGCGCTTGAAGGTGAAGTTCTCGTCGTCGAGCCACACCTTGCGGCGCTCGTAATGGCAGATCGGGCCGCGACGCTCGCGGACGATGACGGTCTCGGGCTCGTCTTCCACCAGCACCCGGCGCGGGCGGTACTCCGGCGGGGGCGGCGGCGGCGGGTTGTTGGCGCCGTTCACGATGGCGCTGCCAACCATGCCGCCGACGACGCCGGCCGCGAGGCCGCCGATGATCGCGCCGTTCTGCCCGTCGCGGGCGGTGGCGGGCATGGCGGTGACGGTGAGAAGACCGGCCAGCGCGAGGGCGCTGGCGCGGATCGTGGACAAAGACGGGTGAACGGACACGCGAGAACTCTCCTGCTCGTGTTGAGCGGATGAGAGCGCGAGAGCCTTAATTTTGTCGGAAGGCCACCGAGCTAGAGCAGCCCTTCGAGGGAGCAGAGCACGGCCACCGGGGCGAAGTCCGGATACTCGTCGGGCAGGCCCTTCCGGTTGATCCAGACCGGGCGGAAGCCGTAGGCGGCGGCCCCCGCGATGTCCCACCGGTTCGAGGAGCAAAACAGCACCTCCTCGCGGCTCACGCCGAATTCATCGAGGGCGATCCGGTAGGCGTCCGGGTGCGTCTTGAACATCCGCACCGCATCCACCGTCAGCACTGCGTCGAGATGCCCCGCCAGCCCGGCCGAGGCCACGGCCCGGTCGATCATCGGCTTGTCGCCGTTGGTGAGGATCGCCGTCCGCAGGCCCCGCTCCCGGAGCGCCGCGAGCACGCCCGGCACCTCCTCGTAGGCATCGAGATCGCGATAGGCGTCGAGGAGCCGCTCGCGCAGCCCCCGGTCCACCTCCGGGTGCTTGGCCAGGGCGAAATCGAGGGCGCGTTCGGTCAGCGTCCAGAAGGGCTCGTACCGGCCCATCAGCCCGTGGATCCAGCTGTATTCCAGCTGCTTGGTGCGCCACGTCTCGGAGAGGGACGTCGCCTGGGGCCCGATGGCGGCGGCGTGGCGCTGCACCGCTGCGTTCACGTCGAACAGCGTGCCGTAGGCGTCGAAGACCGCGGCGCGGATCCCGTCCAGAAGGTTCAAGTCGGACATGCGGTCTCCTCGCATTCTCCGCCAACAACTCGGCCGGCGGTGCTCCGTTCACGCCCGGCGCAGGCGAAGCCCGAACAGGTGCAGCGAGCCGAGGAGCAGCCCGCCATAGACCAACGCCCCCGCGAGGCCGAGGAGGACGAGCACCGCGATCTCACGCCCATGGGACAGGGTCGGCACCAGCGCCTCGGCGACGGGACGTCCGAACAGGGACACGCCCGTCAGGGCGATGCAGGCGACCACCACCCCCGCGAGGGTCAGGCCGAGTGTCCGCCCCGGCGCCGTCCATCCCCTCCGCAGGGCGAGGGCGACGAGGATCGCAAGGTTGACCCATTGGCTCACCGCCGTCGCCATGGCGAGGCCGGTGACGCCGTAGGGGCCGGTGAGCCACAGCTTCAGCACCACGTTCACGGCAATGGCGGTGAGCGAGGCCCAGAGCGGCGTCTTGGTGTCCTGGCGGGCATAGAAGCTCGCCACGGCGCTGCGCACCAGCACCACCGCCGGCAGCGCCAGCCCGTAGGCCGCGAGCACCGACGCGGCGCGGGCGGCGTCCTCGCCGCTGAACTCGCCCCGTTGGAACAGGGCGGCCATGATCAAGCCGGGGATCGTCAGGAAGGCGACGGTGAACGGCGCCGACAGGGCCAGGGAGAACCCCGCAGCCCGGTTCTGCGCCCCATGGGCGCCGGCCACGTCGCCGGCCGCGATGCGGCGGCTCATCTCCGGCAGCAGCACCGTGCCCGCCGCGATGGCGATGACACCGAAGGGCAGTTGGTAGAGCCGGTCGGCGTAATAGAGCGCCGAGACCGCGCCGGTCGGCAGCCAACTGGCGATGATCGTGTCGGCGAAGGCCGCGATCTGGAACCCGGCCGAGCCGATCACCGCCGGCCCGAGCACCGCAAAGAACCGCCTCAGCGCCGGATCGAGGCGGGGCACCGCGAGGTCCGGCATCACCCCCGCGCGGCGGCAGCCCCACCAGAGCAGGCCGAACTGGAGCAGGCCCGAGACCGCGACGCCCCAGGCGGCGGCATAGGCGGCATTGGGGAACAGGGCCGTGAGGCTCAGGGCCGCCAGCATGGCGAGGTTGAGCAGGACCGGCGCGCCCGCCGCCACGGCGAAGCGGCGATGGGCGTTGAGGATGCCCGACAGCAGCGTCACCAGGGTCATGAACAGCAGGTAGGGGAAGGTGATCCGCGTCAGCGCCACCGCGAGCTGGAAGCGTTCGCCGCCCTCCTCGAACCCCGGCGCCAGGGCGTGGACCACCCATGGCATCAGCGGCAGGGCGAGGTTGAGCAGCACGAGCTGCACGATCAGCATCAGCGTGAAGACGCGATCCGCGAAGCGCCGCGCGGCACCGGTCGCCGCCGCCTCCTCCAGGGAGGCGTAGGAGGGCACGAAGGCGGTGTTGAACGCCCCCTCGCCGAAGATGGCCCGGAAATGGTTGGGAAGCCGGAAGGCGACGACGAAGGCGTCGGCGAGGGGCCCGGCGCCCATCACGGCGGCCATCACCACGTCGCGGGCGAAGCCGGTCACGCGCGAGACGAGCGTCCACCCGCCGACGGAGAGGATGGAGCGGATCATGATCGGGTTTCGGTTTTCATCTCAAGGGCCCGGGCGCCACAGCCGCGCGGCGCGGCGCCCGGTGGGATACGCTCAGGCGGTGGCCTCGGCGTACATCTTCTCGACGTGCTCCCAGTTCACGAGGTTCTCGATGAACGCCTTGAGGTAGTCGGGGCGGCGGTTGCGGTAGTCGATGTAGTAGGAATGCTCCCACACATCGACGCCGAGGATCGGCTTGGCGCCGTGGACCAGGGGGTTCTCGCCGTTCGGGGTCTTCATGAGGGCAAGCTTGCCGTCCTTCACGACGAGCCACGCCCAGCCCGAGCCGAACTGCGTGACGCCGGCCTGGATGAAGTCGGCCTTGAACTTCTCGGCGCCGCCGAGGTCCTCATCGATCTTCTTGGCCAGGGCGCCGGGGATGGCACCGCCACCGTTCGGCTTCATCCAGTTCCAGAAGTGGATGTGGTTGTAGTGCTGGCCGGCGTTGTTGAAGAGCGCCTGATTCGTGTTGTAGGCGGCCTTCACGATCTCCTCGACGCTCTTGCCCGCCAGATCGCTGCCTTCGAGCAGCTTGTTGCCGGTATCCACATAAGCCTTGTGGTGCTTGTCGTGGTGAAACTCCAAGGTCTCCTTCGACATGTACGGCCCGAGGGCGTCGTAGGCGTAGGGCAGTTCCGGCAGGGTGAAAGTCATTGCATGTCTCCGTGCGGCCGAGGGCAACCGCATGCCCCCGGCGGGGGTCCCCGGGTTGACGTCCGGTACGTAAGTCGGGCCTGCGTCATCGGCAACGCCGTAAGGGCCGTGCGAACAGGTTTTGCAAAACCTGTGCAGCGCCTTATCGTGCCGGCGATTTCGGGGCCCTCTCGGCCCGCGTCCAGAGTGTACAATGATCGCTGCGCTGTTCGCGCTCGCCGCCGCCATGCTCATCGCCGGGGTGATCGCCGTCGTCGAGGGCTTCCCCTACGTGCGTCTCGAAAGCGGGATGGCGATGGTCTATGGGGGCGCCGTCGTCGCCTCCTCCGGCATCCTGCTGTTCGGCCTCGCCGTCGTCGCCACCTGGCTGCGCCGCATCGAGAGGGTCCTGCGCGACGGCGCGGTCCGCGCCGAGGCCGCGCCCGTCGGGGTGCCGGACCTGCCGGCTCCCGAGGTCGGCCACGACCTGTCGGCGGCCGTGCCCGTCCCGCCCGTGGTCGGCATGGGTTCGGATCGCACGCGGATCGAGCCCTCCCTCGTCCTGCCGCCGCGCCCCCTGGCCGTCGAGCCGGAACTGCCGATGCCGGGCCTCGCCACGCCGGCGAAACCCCCGGCGGACGTGAAGCCGCCCGAGGCGCCCACCAAGCCGGAGCCGGTCGTCGCGGAGACCGCCGACGATCTGTTCGTACCGGGGCGCCCCGAGCCGGTGGCGCCGGAGCCCGCGCCGGAGCCGGCCCTGCGGTCGAGCCTCGACGCCGCCCCCGAGGCGAAGCCCGAGCGTGCCGTGGTCGGGCGCTACAGCTCCGGCGGCAACACCTACATGATGTTCGATGACGGGGCGATCGAGGCGGACACGCCGAACGGGCGCTTCACCTTCGCCTCCCTCGACGAGCTGAAGGCCTTCGTAGACGGCGGCGGCGAGGTCGGCACGCGGGGCGCCGCCTGACGGCACGGCCCCTGCACCGGAGCGGCGTGACCCACAGCCCCGCCCTCCGTTTCGACCCACGACAGCACGGACTCGCCCCATCCGGGGATTCGGGCCGCGCACCGAACGCGATGCCATGATCGCTCGGCACAGTCTGATCTATGTCGGCTCGCGCGGTGTCGCGGCGGCCCTGAACATGGCCTCCGTGGCGGTGTTCACGCGCCTCGCGCCCACCGAGATCTACGGCAGCTACCTGTACCTGCTCTCCTGGGCGCTCGTGCTCTACGGCGCGACCTGCCAATGGCCGAAATTCGCGTTCTTCGCCCTTTACGACGAGGCCCGCGCCTCGGCGCAGATCGGGACGGTGGTGCGCCTCCTCGGCGGCTCGCTGCTGCTCGCGGGCGCTGCCGCCGGGCTCGCCGCGCTCCTCGGGCTGATCGCTCCTGCGGCGGCGGGGGCGATCCTGATGCTGGCGATGGGCTTCGTCCTGTTCGAGGGCTCCACCGAGATCGCCCGCACCCGCCTCGCGGCGGGCGCCGTGGCCGCCGCCGTGCTGTGCCGGGCGGTGCTGATGCTCACCCTCGGCAGCATCGTGCTCAAGGCGACGGGGGACCCGGTCGACCTCGCCATGGCCATCGCGGCGGCGAACGCGCTGGGCTCACTGCCCGCCCTCGTCACCATCGCGCCGCTGATGCGTGGATCGGGGAGCCGCGACGAGGCCCTGCGCCTCCTCGCCTATGGCTGGCCCCTGGTCCTGTCCTTCGCCACGGCGGCGCTGGCCCAGAGCCTCGACCGGCTGATCATCGCCAAGACCGTCGGCCCTGCCGGTCTCGGCGCCTACGGTGCCATCGCGGATTTCCTGCGCCAGAGCTTCATCGTGTTCGGGGAGGCGCTGGCCCTCTCGCTGATGTCCATCGCCAAGCGTGAGGCGCGGCTCGGCGGCATGGCGGTGGCCTCGGGCGTGCTCTGCGACGCCGCGCGGTCCATGACCGCCATCGCCGCCTTCGGCGCGGTGTTCTTCCTGTGCTTCGACGACCTCGTGGTGACGATCCTGCTCGGACCGGGCTACCGCGAAGAAGCGCGCCGCCTCGCCCCGGTGCTGATCCTGGCGAGCATCCTGATGATGTTCCGCTCGTATTATTTCGGGCAGGTCATCTACTTCACCCGCACCAGCCGGCTCGAGGCGGCCGCCGCCCTCGCCACCCTCGTGACGGTGGCCACGGCCTCGCTGCTGCTGATCCCCAGGCTCGGCGCCATGGGCGCGGCCCTCGCCTTCGCGGGTGGGCAGGCCGCCGCCTGCCTCGTCCTCATCGTCGGCGCGAAGAGGGCCGGCACCGCCATGCCCCTGCCGCTGGCCGACATGGCGGGCATCCTCGCCGCCGCCCTCGCGGCGGGGCTGGCGGTGATCGGCATCGGCCTCCTGCCCGGCGGCACGCAGCCGCCCGGGCAGGTGCTCGGGATGCTCATCCTCGGCGCAGCCTTCGTCGCGGTGGCGTGGCGCCTCGACATGCTCGGTCTGGCGGGGGCGATCCGCCGCCGGCTCGCGGCATGATCGCCCCCGCCCCGATGCCGAAGGCACCCCTGCCGGACACCCGTTCCCCTTTCGTGACGGCGCCCCTGCCCGGCGGGCTCGTCGCCGCGATCCGGCCCCTCGACCCCGCCGCACCTTGGGTGGCCGCCTGGGAGGCGCTGGGTGCCCGCGCCCTCGTCGCCAACCCGTTCTACGAGGCGTCCTACGCCCTGGCCGCCGCGCCGGCCTTCGGCGCCGGGGTACGGATGCTCCTCGTGGCGGACAGGCCGCCGGAGGAACCGGGCGCGCGCCTTCTGGCGGCGTGGCCGCATCGCCGAGTCGCCCGCCGCTGGGGCCTGCCCCTGCCGGTGCTGATGGGTTGGACCCACGGCTACGCGCCCCTCGGCATCCCCCTCCTCGACGGAGAGGATCCTGCCGCCGCCCTGGCCGCGCTCCTCGCGGCGCCGCAGGCCCTCGGCGAGCCGCCGCGCCTGCTCCTGCAGAACGCCCCCGCCGACGGCCCCTTCCGCGTCCTCCTTGACGACGCGGGCGTCCGGCAGGACGCCTATTGGGCGCATGACCGGGGATTGCTGGATGCCGCCGGGCTCGATCCGGCGGCGCGGGGCGCCTATCTCGACCACCTCTCCGGCAACCGCCGTCGCCGGCTGCGCCGCGCCCGCCGTCGCCTTGACGCGGACGGCCCTGTCGCCTTCACGATGCTGGCCGATCCGGCGGGTTTCCCCGCCGCCCTCAACGCGCATATCGCCCTGGAGGCCGCGAGCTGGAAAGGCCGCGCCGGCACCGCCCTCGCCCAACGGCCGGAGGAGGCCGCGCTCCTGCGCGCCGCCGTCGCCGCCCTGGCGGAACGGGGGCGGGTGCGGATCGCGCGGCTCCACCGGGGCGACACGATCCTCGCCTCGATGGTCCTGCCCCTCGCGGGCCGCGACGCCTTCGTCCTGAAGGTCGCCCACGACGACACCGACCCGGCCGTCGCGACAGGCGTCCAACTGGTCCACCGCCTCACCGAGGCGGTGCTGGCGACCTCCGGCATCGACCGGATCGATTCCTGCGCGCCGCCGGATTTCGAACTCGCCACCCTGTTCTGGACGGAGCGCCGGGCCATCGCCCACCGTCTGATCGAATCGGGGCGCGATCCGCTCTTCCCCCTCGCCGCCCGGCTGGAGCGCGGGCGCGAGAGGGTGGCGCGGCTGCGACTCAGGCTTCGGGAACGCCGCGCGAAGGGCTAGGCGCCGTCAGTCGCCTTCCTCGAACCGTGTGCGGTGGAACACTTCCCGGCCCGCGCCGTCGATCACCCGCACGGCCTGGGCGGGCTCGTCCCGCCGCTGGGGCACCCGCGCGCGGGCGAACAAGCGCAGGGCGCGCTCCTGGGCGCTCTCCACATTCGCGACCCGCACGGAGATCCGGGTGACGACCTCCTCGCCATCCGGCCCGATCACTTCGATATGGAAAGTCTCGCGCAACCGGGGGCACCTGATCTATGTGGGGCGCAACCGATCACTCCGGTCGGCCCTGCCGCAATAGGGGAGACGCGTGGATCCACTCAAGGCCGCCGCCGCCACCCTCTTCTGCCTCGCCCTGTTCTGGCTGGTGCTGCGCCTGACGCAGCGCCTGATGGCAATGGCCATCGCCGCCGGCCACGCCGAGGAGCGCCGCCGGATCGAGGCCGAGGCGCTCGCCGCGCAGGCCGATCAGACCGGCGCGAGCGCGGTGCCGTAGGCGTCCGCCATCTCCCCGATCCGCGCGAGCTTGGCCTCGTAGACGGACCAGTCGTCCCGCTCCACGATGGGCGCCCACAACGCCTCGACCTCGTCGATCAGCATCGTACAGGGCTCGCCCGCGAAGTACGGGTGATCGAGGCGTGCGTCCGCCGAGGCTTCCACGCCCTCGAAGGCGGCCCGCACCGGGGCGAAGCCCTCGGCCGCGTAATGGCTGGCGCTCGGGCTCGCGGCGGCACGCTCCGCGCTGGCGAGACCCCCACGCCAATCGAAGAAGAACCGCTCGAACGGCGCCCGGCTGTCGCCGAGGAAGCGCCAGATCGCGGCGACGAGGCGGTCGGTCTCGGCCTGAGGCGCGGGGGCGAGGCCGAGCCGGGCGAACAGGGCCTGCGCGAAGCCCTCCTGCAGGGCGGGGCCGAACCCTTCGAGGGCCTTCTCCAGCCGCGCCTGCGGAGCGAGCGCCAGCAGGCAATCGGCCAGCCGACACAGGTTCCAGAACAGGGCCTCCGGCTGGCGGCCGAAGCTGTAGAGGCCGGATTGGTCGAAATAGGCCGCCGTGAAGTTCGGATCGAATGCCGGCAGGAAGCGCCAGGGGCCGTAATCGAAGCTCTCGCCGGTGACGTTGATGTTGTCAGTGTTGAGGACCCCGTGGACGAAGCCCGCCGCCGCCCATTGCGCGCCCATCCGCGCCACGCGCACCGTCACGTCCTCCAGGAAGGCGGCGGCGCGGTCCTCGACGCTGTCGCGCCAGAGGTCCGGCATGTGGGTGGCGATGGTGTGGTCGAGGAGCTTGCCGACGTTCTCCGGCTGCTCCAGCGCCAGGAAGCGCTGGAACGTGCCGATGCGGATATGCCCGTGCGAGAGCCGCACCAGCACCGAGGAGCGCGTGGGCGAGGGCTCGTCGCCCCGGATCAGGTCCTCGCCTGTCTCGATCAGGCTGAACGACTTCGACGTGGTGACGCCCAGCGCCTCCAGCATGGAGGTCGCCAGCACCTCGCGCACCCCGCCCTTGAGGGTCAGACGCCCGTCGGCGGTGCGCGACCACGGCGTGGTGCCGCTGCCCTTGGTGCCGAGATCGAGGAGCCGCCCGTCCTTCAGATCGTGGAGCTGCGCGAAGAGAAAACCACGACCGTCCCCGAGGTCGGGGTTGTACGAGCGGAACTGATGCCCGTGGTAGCGCAGCGCCAGGGGCTCCTCGAAGCTGCCGGGCAGCGGCGCGAACCGGCCGAAATGGGCGACCCACTCCTCGTCCGTCAGCCCGCCGAGGCCCACCCGCTCGGCCCAGGGCTGGTTGCGATGGCGCAGGACGGTCTTCGGGAAGCGCGCCGCGGCGACGACGTCGAAGAAGTCCGGCCCGAGATCGGCATGGCGGCGGGACGGACGGGGTTGGAGCTGATCCGGCAAGGCGTCTCTCGGGTGGGTGCGGGCTGAAGGGGTCTGTCGGGTCAAGCCCGCTCGGGGCGATCCGTTGCGTCCCCGACCTGCCGGAGGGCTTCGCCGAGGATCATCGCCGCCGCCACGGCGACGTTAAGGGAGCGCATCCCGGCGCGCATCGGCACCAGAACGCGGGCGTCGGCGGCGGCATGGACCGCCTCCGGCACGCCGGCCGATTCGCGCCCGACCATCACGCAATCGCCGGGGCGGAAGGCGAAATCCGTATAGGGCACGGCGCCGCTCGTGGTGGCGAGGACGAGGCGGACCCTCGCCTCCCGGCGCCACGCCTCGAAGGCCGCGAAGGAGCGGTGGCGGGTGATCGCGACATGGTCGAGATAATCCAGGCCGGAGCGGCGCAGGTGCCGGTCGGACACGTCGAACCCCGCCGGCTCCACGATCTCCACCGGCAGGCCGAGGCAGGCCGCCATGCGCATCATCGTGCCGGCATTCTGCGGGATGTCGGGTTGGTAGAGGGTCAGGCGGGGCATCGGGGACGGGCTATCGCCGCTCAGCCGGCAAAGCGCAATGTTTTCAACATCGCGCGTGGAACCGTGCGGTGCCGCTGACCCTTGAGCGGGCGTCGCAGCCGACGCGGCTGCCCGACCGGAAGGCTCCCGCACCATGCGCAACCCGCTCGCGACCGTCGCCCTGGCGACGGCCCTCGTCACCGCCGCCCTCGTCCCGGCCCTCGCCCAGAACGCCGACACCCCGGCGGCCGGCGGTCCCGTGGCCGCCAAGCCGGCGACACTCTCCGACGACCTGCGCCCGAAATTCGTCGCCCAAGCGCCCTCCGACATGGTGTCGAGCAAGCTCGTGGGCCTCAGCGTCACCAACGGCGCGAACGAGACGATCGGCCAGATCGCCGACCTCGTCCTCGACGAGAAGCAGCAGGTGAAGGCGTGGATCGTCGGCGTCGGCGGCTTCCTCGGCATCGGCGCGAAGTACGTCGCCATCGACCCCACCGCGATCAAGGTCAGCCGGGGCGACAACGACACCCTGAAGGCCACGATCGACACCACGAAGGACCAGCTCCGCGCGGCGCCGGAATACATCTACCTCGGCAAGGAGAAGCCGAAGGACGCGCAGGCCGCCGAGCCCGCCCGCAAGCCCTGAGCGGGTCCGCCCCGCCCGGCGGCGACGTGCGGGCTTGAAGACCGGGTTCGTTCGGTGCACCACCCCGGCACACCAGTGCCGGGGTTAATCACGCCATGCGCCGCGCCCTCATTCCGCTCCTCGCCTTCTGCCTGGGGCTCGTCGGCATCACCGCCGCCGCCTTCGTGATGCTGCGGCCGGAGGCGACGTCCGTCGGCACCGCCACCGTGGGCGGCCCGTTCACCCTCGTGAACCAGGACGGGCGCACGGTGACGGAGAAGGATTTCAGCGGGGCGACGCACCTCGTCTTCTTCGGCTTCACCCATTGCCCCGACGTCTGCCCGACGACGCTGCAGCAGATCTCGGACGTGATGGCGGCCCTCGGCCCCAAGGCCAAGGCGATGAAGGTCGCCTTCGTGACCGTCGATCCCGAGCGCGACGATCCGGCGAGCCTGAAGACCTATCTGTCGAGCTTCGATCCGCGCATCACCGGCCTCACCGGCACGCCGGAGCAGATCGCCGCCGTCGAGAAGGCCTACCGCGCCTATGCCCGCAAGGTGCCGGACCAGAAGGGCGACTACGTCATGGAGCACACGGCGATCGTGTACGTGATGGACGCGCAGAACCGCTTCCTCGGCGCCCTCGACATCTCGCGCCCGCCGGAGCAGACGGCGGCGGAACTCGCCAAGAAGATCTGAGCCGGGCTCCTACAGGACCATCCCGGCGTGGAAGCGGTCGGGGGAGAGCGGCAGCAGGAACTGCACGCCGAACCCGCCCTCGAACACGCGCACCAGCCGACTCGGCGTGCTGCCGACCACGACGATGCTGCCCATCGGCGGGGTCGCGTTGCAGGAGATGGCGGCGCCCGACAGCGAGATGTCGATGAGCCGCGCCATGACCTCGCGGCCGTTCTCCAGCTTCAGGGTGACGCCGGGCTTCTCCGGCACGACGCGCTCGTGGCTGCGGCCCTCGGGCAGGCCGAGGATTTCGCGGTTGGCGAGCCACGTGAGCTGGGAGGCGAGCTTGTCGCGCTTGCGGGACGTCGCCGCGAGCTTCACCGCGAAGCCGCCCGCCGTGTGCCGGGCCACGACCCCTTCGATCCGGCCGATGAATTCGAGATAGAGCACCACCCGCTCGCCGATCTCGCCGAGGACGGCGCAGGTCAGGCGGACGCCGCCGGGCGACATGTCGACGGTCTGGCAGGGATATTCGCGCCGGTCGGAGAGCATGTAGCGGCCGAGCACGGCCACGCGCACCCGCTGGTGCTGGCGACGGTCCGACGCCACGCCCACGACGGGGCGACTTCTCAAAGTCTGGAGTGGGCCGGCATCCACCGCGATCATGCCAAGATCAGTCGCCGAGTAAGCTTCGCTGCGGCAACCGTAGTGATCACGAGTTACGGAAAGCCTTCACCGGCACGGTTCATGTCGCTCTTTCGTCAGAATGTTGGACCGGCTCAGGCGCGACCGCCGGGATGGACCATCAGGTGCCCCCGCCGCACCGGTGCATCGGGCATCAACACGCGGCGAATGCCCTCGCCCGGCCCGGCGGCGGGCGGGCGGGCGCTGCGGCTGCGCGGCGCCAGGATGCGCAGGGAGGTCGTCTCGGCCCGCTCCACGGGCTTCAGGCCGAGCCAGGGCGGCGCCCCGACGAAGCTCAGCGCGCCCAGGGCGCGGACATGCGGGCGGCCCCGGTGGCGCAGGGGCAGCAGCAGGAGTTCGAGATCGACCCCCTCCTCCGCGCGGTTCACGCCGCGCAGGCCCGCCACGACGCCGAGCGTGTCGAGGGCGACCGTCTCCGCGAGGCGCCAGGCGTCGCAGGCCCGGTCACCCCAGAGGGCGCTGAAGGGCTGGCCACGCAATTCCCGGCCGTACAGGGCGCAGACCCGCGTCCCCGCGAGGCGGATGATGGCGGAGCGCGCCGGCACGTCGAGCTCCAGGATCAGGCTATCCGCCAGAAGATGACGGATTTCGCCAGGCTCAATTTCGGCCCGCTCCGGCGCGGCACGATCACCGCGGAGCTTTTCCCAGTAAGCGTGAAGCAGATGACTTGTGGGATGCTTCATGTCTGTCCCGGATCGGTACAAAAGTGCCTCGTGGATGCCCGTTCCGAAACGTCTGGACGACGTCTGCGGCCGCGCATCGGGCGGTTACCGTCCCTGTCCGCAATCCCTATGCCCTCGGGCGCGCCGATGCATCCGGCGAGTTACGCTTTGGTTAAGGTTGATCGCCACTGAAGCCTGTGTCCTCCGGCACAACACAACGCTGAGAAGGAGTTGCAGGGCGGGGAATCGCCTTCGTGTGGCATCGCGGGCTTGTCCGCAACTTCCCCGTGACAACATGTGGGGCAATGGACGCTTCGCCCGACTTCCCCCGCCAGAGCCGTGCCCCGGTCTTCAACATGCCGGGGGTGGTCACGGCCTCCATCGCCGTGCTCGTCGCGATCCAGGCGATTCGCGAATACCTCCTCTCGGACGTGCGCGACATCCAGGTCGTGCTCGACCTCGCCCTGGTCCCCGCCCGGTGGACGGTGTGGTTCGATCCCAGCCGCGTCGCGGAGGTGATCCAGGCGGCGGCCTCGGGGGATCCCGATGTCGCGGCGATGCGGGAAGCCTTCGCGCGCTACGTCACCGGCCAGCAGAGCCTGGAGCCCTGGACGCTGGCGACCTACGCCCTGCTCCACGGCTCGTGGATGCATGTGCTGTTCAACAGCGTGTGGCTCGCGGCCTTCGGCACGCCCGTGGCCCGGCGCTGCGGAGCGTGGCGCTACGGCGCCCTCGCCCTGGCGGGGATCCTCGCGGGCGGCCTGCTGCACATCATGATCGATCCGCTGAGCGCCACGCCCCTGGTCGGGGCCTCGGCGGGCATCTCGGCCCTCATGGCGGCGGCGGCGCGCTTCGTGTTCCAGCCGCCGGTCTCGGGCTACGGCACGCAGCCCTGGCAGAGGACCGCCCACCGCCCGGCCGAGACGATCCCCGAATTGCTGCGCAACCGCACGGTGGTGTCGTTCCTGGCGATCTGGTTCGTCACCAACCTGCTGTTCGGCATCGTGAGCCTGCCGCTCGGCGCCGAGAGCGCGGCGGTGGCGTGGGACGCGCATCTCGGCGGCTTTATCGCCGGCTTCCTACTCTTCCCGCTGCTCGACAGGAAATTCCCCCCAACGCGCTGACCGGCGGCCTTGCCAGGGCGCCGGAACAGTCACACACTCGGCCACGATCGAGAGCCGGGACCAACCCGGCCCGCATGTCGCAACCGGTGCGCCGGAGCTGACGGCGCACCCAACCGATGACAGGGAGGGGTCGATGACCGTCGCGCGGATTCTGTCGGAGAAGGGAACTTCGGTGGCCACGGTGGGCCCGGAGAAGACCCTCGGAGACGTCATTCACATCCTGGCGGAGAAGCGCATCGGCGCCCTCGTCGTGGAGCATCCCGACGGCACGGTGGCCGGGATCGTTTCGGAGCGGGACATCATGCGCGCCCTGGCCCGGCTCGGCGCGGCCACCCTCGACGCCCCGGTCGGCGACCACATGACGGCCAACGTGACGACCTGCAACCGCTCCACGACGATCGAGGACGTGATGGAACTGATGACCAACGGTCGCTTCCGCCACATCCCGGTCTGCGAGGGCGGACGCCTCGTCGGCATCGTCTCTATCGGCGACGTGGTGGCGCGCCGCATCGCCACCGTCGAGGCCGAGCATCAGGCCCTGCGCGAGTACATCACCACCGCCTGAGCGGCGCCGCCCTCACCCCCGCGCGGGGTCGAGGGTGACATGCCACAGATCGGTGTCGGCAGCGTCCTTGAGGGTCACGGTCATCTGCTCCGTGCGCCCGTCCACCGCGACGTGGCCGAAGAACTGCAGGCCCGCCGCCGGGGAGACGTTCACCTGCCCCGCCGGCGGCGCCTTCACGTAGCGCAGCTGCGGGCCGAAGGTGTTGTCGAGGGTGTTCGGCCCGAAGGTGCCCGCATGGAGCGGGCCGGAGACGAACTCCCAGAACGGTTCGAAATCCTGGAACTGCGCCTTGTTCGGGTCGTAGTAATGCGCCGCCGTGTAGTGGACGTCCGCCGTCAGCCACACGGTGTTGCGCACCCCCGCCGCCTTGATGAACCGAAGCAGGTCGGCGACCTCCAGCTCGCGGCCGAGGGCCGGGCCGTCGCCCTGCGCCACGGCCTCGGAGCCGAAGTTGCGGTCGGTGTCGTAGACGACGACGAGGCCGAGCGGCATGTCGGCGGCGATCACCTTCCACGTCGCCCGCGACGACACCAGTTCCCGCTTCAGCCACGCGAGTTGCTGCGGGCCGAGGAAGTAGGAATCAGGCCCGTACTCCGTCTGGCGGTTCTCGCCGTTGGCGCCGCGATAGCTGCGCATGTCGAGCATGAACACGTCGACCAGCGGCCCGTAGGAGATCTTGCGGTAGACCCGGCCCGGCTCCGCCGGATCGAAGCGCATCGGCATGTATTCGTGGAAGGCGCAGGCCGCGCGGACCTGCAGCGCCAGGACGTTCGGGTCAGCATATTTCTTCCGCAGATGCTCGGCGCGGGTCAGGGGCTCGCCCGGCCACCAGTTATTCGTAACCTCGTGGTCGTCCCACTGCGCCAGCATCGGAACCTGCGCGTTCAGCGCGAGCAGATTTCTGTCGAGCAGGTTGTACTTGTAGCGGCCCCGGAACTCGGCGAGGGATTCGGCGGGCTTCGAGACCTCCTCGGTCACGCGGTTCCGCCACAGGGTGCCGTCGGGCAGCTTCACCTCGGCCTGGATCGGGCCGTCGGCGTAGATCGTGTCGCCGGAATGGAGGAAGAAGTCCGGCCGGTTCTTGGCGATGGCCGCATAGATCGTCATGCCGCCACGGGATTCGTCGATCCCCCAGCCCTGACCCGCCGTGTCCCCCGACCAGCAGAACGACACCGAGCGCCGGTCGGCCGGCGCCGTGCGGAAGCGGCCCACCTGCCCCGCACTGCGGATCGTCGGGGCGGCGAGGTCTTCGAGGCTGACCCGGTAGAAGATATCCTGGCCGGCGGGGAGGCCTTCCAGGGCGACCTTCACCGTCCCGTCCGTCTCGGGCAGGGCGTCGGCGAAGACGCCGCCCCGGACCTGCGCGAAGCTCTCGGTGGTCGACCACTCGATCATCGCCCGGCAGGGCCGGTCGGCCCGCGCCCAGACGATGGCCGTATCGCTGCCGACATCGCCGGATTGCAGCCCGTGCGAGAGGGCGGGCCGGTCGGCGGCGCGGCTTAGGTAGGGCCTGCCCAGCCCAAGACTCGCGCCGACGAGGCCGGAGGCCCCCGTGAGGACGAAACGGCGACGGTCCAGGGCCATGGGGCTCTTCCTCGTGGTGAGGAGCGCCCTATGGCAAGCCCGCGCGACAGCGGCGTGACGCGCCTATCCGGCGGTGTTCGTCACAGCCAGCGCTTCCAGCGGAAGAAGGCGTAGGGCAGCACGGCCGCCACCACCATCATCACAACGGCCATCGGGTAGCCGAAGGACCAGTCCAGTTCGGGAATGGTCTTGAAGTTCATGCCGTAGATCGACGCGATCAGCGTCGGCGGCATGAACACCACGGCCATGACCGAGAACAGCTTGATGATGTTGTTCTGCTCCAGGTTCACGAGGCCGAGGGTCGCGTCGAGCAGGAACTGGATCTTGGTGGAGAGGAAGGTGGCGTGCTCCTCCAGCGATTGCAGATCGCGCAGGGTGGAGCGCACATCCTCGCGCAGATCGCGGGGCGCCTTGTTGGTGCGGTAGGTCGCCGAGAGCGAGAGCAGGATGCGCTCCATCGAGACGAGGCTCTCGCGCTGCTTGGAGATGAGGTCCCCGTGTCGGCCCAGTGCCCGCAAAGTGTCCTGCAAGGCGGTGTTGCGGGCGCTCGGATCGTCCTGCACCTCGAAGATCGACCCCGACAGGCGGTCGATCCGCTCGCCCTGGAGCTGGAGCACGTCCGCCGCCCGGTCGATCACCGCTTCGATCAGCCCGGCGAGGATCGCGTCGCCGGAGGCGACGGTGGCGTGGCCGTTGCCGGTGGCCCGCCCCGCCCGCTGCGCGAACATGCGGAAGGATTGCGGCTCCTCGTAGCGCACGGTGATGAGCCGGTTGCCCCGCAGGATGAAGGTGATGCCAGCGAGCCCCGGCTCCTCCGAATCGCTGACCTTCGAGAGCACCCGGCCGGTCATGTAGCGGGCGCCGTCCTCGACATAGAGGAGTTCGGACGGCTCGATGTCCTTCATCTCCTCGCGGGTCGGCACCTCGATCCCGGCGAATTCCTCGACCTTCAGCTCCTCCTCACGGGTCGGGCGGATGAGGTCGAGCCAGATCGTGTCCTCGGGGATCACGTCCTGCAGGTTCACGGCCCGGCGTTCGAGCAGGCGCTGGCCGGCCTCCGTGACAGGCTGATGGATGAAGATCACGCGGGAATCTCTTCAGGGACGCGGCGGCTATGGCGGCCCCGGCATCCCGCAGGCGGGCGGGAGGCGCAAGGGGCCGAGGGCATGTGGCGCCGTTTCTTGAAGGTTCCGTGACAGCGCCGCCGCCGGGCTGCCTCAGTTGCAGCCGTCGCAGATGCTGTTGTCGATTCGGTTGGTCAGGGCGCGCTCCCGCCGCCGCTCGCGCGAGGACGGCACCTCCCCCGGCCCCATGGACGTGCCCGGCGGCTTCGTGACGCCGAGACTGTTCGTGTTGGGCGCCGTGATGGTGGAGCGCGGGCCGCCTCCGGTGCCGGTTTCGTCGGGGGCCACGCGGCTCTGCGCCAGGGCCGAACCCGGCAGCATGAGCGAGGCGATCAGCAGGGAAAGGGTCGTGGTGCGCATCGTCCGGGTCTCCGTCGCCGGAAAAACGTGCGATGCGCGCGACAGTTGCCTCGTCCTAGCGCCGGGCTTTCTCGCGCCGGAACACGCCGACCATCTCCACATGGCCGGCATGGCGGAACTGATCGACCGGCGTCACCCGCTCCAGCCGGTAGCCCCCTGCGACCAGGGTGGCCGCATCGCGGGCGAAGGTCCCGGCATCGCAGGAGACGCCGACGACGAGGGGCACGGTGGAGGCCGCGAGCTGCTTCGCCTGCGCCTCGGCACCCGCGCGGGGCGGATCGAACACCACGGCGTCGTAGGCCTTGAGTTCGAGGGGCAGGAGCGGGCGGCGGAACAGGTCGCGCCGCTCCTGGGTGATGCGCTTCAGGCCGGTCGCCGCCCGCACCGAGCGATCGAGCCCCGCGAGCGCGGAGGCCTCGCTTTCCACCGCGTGGACGGAGGCCCGGCTCGCCATGGCGAGCGCCAGCGGACCGCAACCCGAGAATAGGTCGGCCACCTTTTTCACCTTCGGGCCGAGGGCATCGAGGACGAGGCCGGTGAGGATCGCCTGCCCCGCCGCCGTCGCCTGTAGGAAGCCGCCGGGCGACGGGAACAGCCGCCTGCCCTCGCCGGCGACCGAGACCGGCTCGGCTTCCATCAGCCGCTCCCCATGAAGCGAGAGCCGGGCGAGGCCGAGTTCCCCCGCGATGCGCACGAGGGCGGCGCTGGCCCCGGGCGAGACCACCCCATGGCCGCGGATGTCGACATCGAGCCCCTGGTCGGTCGCGCTCACCGCCACGTCGAGGGGCTTGCGGCCGCCGCCGATCGGCACCGACAGGGCGCGGGCGACATCCGGCCCCCGGTGCAGGGCCGGCACGGTGATCGGGCAATGGTCGAGGTCCACGAGGGCATGGCTGCGAGCCTCCATCAGCCCCGCCTCCGTCCGCCCCTCGACGAAGCGGACATGCAGCGTCAGCCGCCGCCGTCCCGCCCCGTGGGCGTCGAGGGCCGGCTCCGGCGCGACGGGGAGGCCCGCCTGCGCGAGCCCGTTCGCGACGATGCCCCGCTTCCATTCCAGTTCCGGCTCGCGGGCGAGATGCTGGGTGCGGCACCCGCCGCAACGCATGAAGTAGGGGCAGAACGGCTCCACCCGCTCCGGCGACGCCCGCTCGATTGCCTCGAGTTCGGCCCGCGAGCCCCCCCGGCGGATCGCGGCGCGCTCCCCCGGCAGGGTGTAGGGCACGATGGTCCCGTCCTGCGCGATGCCGTCGCCGCGCGCGCCCAGGCGAATGATCTCGACGCTCTCGCTCACGGCAGCTTCGCCCCCATCAGAAATTCGACATTGCCGTCCCCACCCTCGACGGGGGACGGGACGAGGCCGAGGATCGTGGCCCCCCGGCCTTCGAGGAGACCGCGCACCGTCTCGCAGACCTCCCCATGGATTTCGGGATCGCGGACGATCCCGCCGCGCCCCACCCGCTCGCGCCCCGCCTCGAATTGCGGCTTGATCAGCGTGACGAGGAAGGCCCCCGGTGCCAGCAGTGGCCACAGGGCCGGCAGGACGAGGCGCAGGGAGATGAAGCTGACATCCACGCTCGCCAAGCGCGGCGCCGGATCGAGGCTGCCGGGTGCGAGGCTACGGATATCGACCCCCTCACGGCTCGTCACCCTCGGATCCACCCGCAACCGTGGGTGGAGCTGATCGCGCCCGACATCGATCGCATGGACATGGGCCGCCCCGCGCCTGAGCAGCACGTCGGTGAAGCCGCCGGTCGAGGCGCCGACATCGAGGCAGGGCAGGCCCGCCGGATCGAGTCCGAAGGCGTCCAGGGCTGCGCTGAGCTTCAGCCCGCCGCGCGAGGCGAAGGGATGCTCGGGCTCCGCCTCCACCGCCGCGCCCGGCGGGATCGTCTCGGAGGCGCGGGCGAGCACGCGCCCGTCCACCCGCACGCGCCCGGCGCGGATGGCCGCCTGCGCCCGGGCGCGGCTCTCGAAATGGCCGTGCTCCACCAGATAGAGGTCGGCCCTCTGCCGCTCGCGGGTCATGTGTCTCCGGTCTCGGGCAGGGGTGTCGGCGCCGCCCGCGACCCCTACCTAACCGCGGCCAGAGAAGAGGGCTATCGTATGACACGCACGCTGACGCTGCTCGCCGCACTGGGGTCCTTCGCGGCAAGCGGGGCTCTGGCGCAGGAGCCCGCGAAGGACGCGGCCAAACCCGCCGCCCCCGAGACCTACGAGAGCCCGATCAAGAACGCCAAGGGCGATACGATCGGCAAGCTCGCGATCCGCGACGGGGCGAACACCCTCGTCCTGCGCCTGACCATCCAGCCCGGCGGCCTGCCCCCCGGCTGGCACGGCATCCATTTCCACGCGGTCGGCGATTGCTCCGATCCGAAGTTCATGAACTCCAAGGCCCACGTGAACCACGACCAGAGCAAGCACGGCCTGCTCAACCCGGACGGGCCGGACGAGGGCGACCTGCCGAACATCTTCGCCAATCAGGACGGCTCAGCCAATGCCGAGGTCTCGTCCGAGACGGCGCTGACCGGCGAGGGCGGGCTGAAGGACGGCGACGGCTCGGCCCTGATCATCCACGCCAACGAGGACGACCACACCACCCAGCCCATCGGCGGCGCGGGCGACCGCATCGCCTGCGGGGTGATCAAGTAGCGATCGCGCGCGGGCGGCCCTCGTCGTCGATGGCGACGAAGGTGAAGGTCGCCCGCGTGACCTTCTCCCGGTGCTGGGTGCGGAAGCGCCGCGCCCAGGCCTCGACCTCGATCTTCATCGAGGTGCGGCCGACATGGGCGACGCGGGTGTAGACGCAGAGCACATCGCCCACGGAGACGGGGCGCAGGAAGGTCATGCCGTCGAGGGCCACGGTAACGACCCGCCCCCGCGCCCGCTCGACGCCCGCGATGCCGCCCGCCTGATCCATCTGCGACAGCACCCAGCCGCCGAAGATGTCGCCGTTGGCGTTGGTGTCGGCGGGCATGGCAATGGTGCGCACCGTCAGGTCGCCCTGCGGCGTCTCCGCGGTGGTCTCGTCCGCAGTGCCGGAATCCTGCATCGGGCCGCCCTCAAGGAAACACCCCGGCGAGCGTGAGCCCCGCCGCGACGAACACGAACACCGCGCACAGGATGCAATCGAGCGGGATCGATTGCCAGAGGTCACGCGATGCACGCGCCTCCGCGTGACGCTCGGCGATATCGTTCATGGCGAGTGGTCCGCGTTTCCTCGCGGCCAGCCGGATCTGACGCCGACCGTGCCGAACCAGCACCATAGCGCAGGGCGGCCCGCGACGCGATGGGCGGTGCGCGTCACTAGTCCGGCGTCGTCAGCCACGTCTCGACACGGAGGTCGGGCACGCGGGAGAACTCACGCAGATTGTCCGTCACCAGCGTTGCGCCGACGGCGACGGACTGGGCGGCGATCCAGGTGTCGTTCGCCCCGATGGGCGTCCCCTGCCGTTCGAGATGCGCGCGGATGCGGCCATAGCAGCGGGCCGTCTCGGGATCGATCCCGACCACGGGAATGCGCTCCGTCAGAGCGGCCAGGTTGGCGCGGTTGCGGTCGCCATAGGCGCTCTTCTCCGCGCCGAATTCCAGTTCGCCCAGCACGATGGTGGAGAGGCGCAGCGCCGACGCCGGTTCGGCTTCCAGTCGCCTGCGAACCTCACGGTGTCCCTTGAGCGCGGCGATGACGATGTTCGCGTCCAGCAGGAACAGGAGCGGCACGGCTCACGCGTCCCAGGACGCCACCGGTTCCGCCGGAGGGTCCTCGGGTGCCGTCAGATCGACCGAGTCGGCGGAGAGCCAGAAGTCTCGGAACAGGTCGGCCGCGCTCCGGGGGTGATCGGGGACGATCCGCGCCACGATCCTGCCATGGCGCGTCACGGCGATTTCCGCGCCGCCCTCGACTTCGGCCAGCAGCGCCGAGAAATGCGCCTTGGCCTCGACAATCGGAACGCTCCTCACGCCACCCTCCAGAGAATGACCATATGGTCATAATATCGGCAGCGTGAGGAGGGAGTCAAACACGTCTCAGGCGATCTTCGTCGTCATGTCCTCGATCTTCGCCTCGGCGCTTTGGCGCACGAGGTTGATGCCGTGCTCGCAATCCTCGCGGCGGACATAGCCCTCGCCCGATTCGGCGATGATTTCGCCGTTGCGGGCGCGCAGGCGCCAGCGCCATTGGCCGCCGGCATCCCGGTAGAGTTCGAAGCGCATCACCGTCTCCCACGAAAACGGCCGCGACGCGGGACGCGTCGCGGCCGGATGGCCTCAAGATAAGGTCGATGTCGCCCGTCGGAAGACGGGGCGGTTACGAGCGCGGGGCGCGGTCGAGCCAGCCGATGCTGCGGCCGTCATTGCCGCCACGGCCGGACGCCTCGCCCTGGCGGGGACGGTTGTCCCGACCGGAGCGCGGCTGCTGCGGACGGGCGTCGCGGCCCTGCCCGTCACGACCCTGCGCCGGGCGAGCGCCCTGCGCGGGACGCCCGTTCGGACGTCCTTCGGCCGGACGGGCCTGGCCGTTCTGACCCTGGCGATGCTGGCCGGAGCCGGCACCGGGACGGGAGCCCTCGGCGCGACCCTGCTGCGGACGGCCCTGGCCCGGACGGCCGCGACCGTCCTGCGGGCGAGCACCGCGCGGCTGCTGCTGCTGGCGCGGGGGCCGGCGGGCCTCCTCGCGGGCGATCTCGGCGGCAGCCTCGCCGGAGGGGGCCGTGAACCCCTCGGGGAAGCCGACGACCGGCACCTTCTGGCGGGTCAGGCGCTCGATGTCGCGGAGGTAGGCGCGCTCCTCGTCGTTGCAGAACGAGATGGCGAGACCGTCCTTGCCGGCGCGGGCCGTGCGGCCGATCCGGTGGACGTAGCTCTCCGGCACGTTCGGCAGGTCGAAGTTCACGACATGGCTGACGCCATCGACATCGATGCCGCGCGCGGCGATGTCGGTGGCGACGAGCACGCGGCACTCGCCGTCGCGGAACGCCTGAAGGGCGCGCTCGCGCTGGGGCTGGCTCTTGTTGCCGTGGATGGCGGCGCCGGCGATGCCCGACTTGTCGAGACCGCGCACCACCCGGTCGGCGCCGTGCTTGGTGCGGGTGAAGACCAGCACCCGGTCGATCGCCGGATCGCGCAGGATGTGGGCGAGCAGGGCCTGCTTCGCGCCGGTATGGGCGAAGATCACCTGCTGCTCGACGCGCTCGGCCGTGGTGGCGACGGGCGTCACCGCAACCTGCACCGGGTCATTGAGGTACTGCGCGGCGAGGCCGGCGATGTTCTTCGGCATGGTGGCCGAGAAGAACAGGCTCTGGCGCTTCGCGGGCAGCATCCGAACGATGCGCTTCAGGGCGTGGATGAAGCCGAGGTCGAGCATCTGATCGGCCTCATCGAGGACGAGGATCTCGACGCCTTCGAGGGTCAGCGAGCGGCGGTCGACGAGGTCGATCAGCCGGCCTGGCGTGGCCACGAGGATGTCGACGCCCGGCGCCAGCGCCCGCTCCTGGCGGCCGATGGTGACGCCGCCGAACACGACGGTGTTCGTATAGCGCAGGTGCTTGCCGTACTCGGAGAACGAATCGGCGATCTGGTTGGCCAGCTCGCGGGTCGGCGACAGGACGAGGACGCGGCAGCCCCGGCGGGGCGGGCGGCGGTCTTCCAGGCTGAGGCGGTGGAGGATCGGAAGGGCGAAGGCGGCGGTCTTGCCGGTGCCGGTCTGGGCGATGCCGCAGAGGTCGCGGCCTTCCATGGCGGGGCGGATGGCCTGCGCCTGGATCGGCGTCGGCGTGGTGTAGCCGGCCTCCTCGAGCGCCCGGAGCACGGGCGTGGCGAGGCCGAAATCGGTGAACTGAGTCAAGGTGATATCCGTCGCAGCAGACCGGCCGGCCGCGCGAGAGGCTGCGGCACCGTATGGGCGGTCCATCGAGTGGGGAAAGCCCGCGTGATGGGGCCGTCCGGGTGCATGCACGTTATGAAGAGGGGGGCCGGACCGCGGCGCTGAAGCCCGTCCGTCACGCAGCCCCCTCAGGCGGTCCATCGATGCGGCCGCTGACGCTGCATGTCGCATATGCTGCGCTGCGGTGCGAAAGTCAATGGCGGAGCCCTGCTTCAGGCCAGCGGGTTGAGGCTCGCGTTCCGTGGCGGCAGCGGCGCGCGCATGGTGAGGGAGAACCCATCGGGCGAATAATCGGTCGTCACCTCGGCCTGGACCTGGGTGATGAGCACCCGGTGCAGAAGGCGCGAGCCGAAGCCCTGACGGCGGGGCGGTTGCACCACGGGTCCGCCGCTCTCGCGCCAGGTGAGGCGCAACGTGCCGGCGGGGCCGCCGGGCTCTAGATCCCATGCGACGGTGACACGCCCGGTGCGGTTCGAGAGCGCCCCGTATTTCGCGGCGTTGGTGGTGAGCTCGTGGATCGCCATGCCCACCGGCACGGCGATGTCGGAGGGCAGGTCGATGGATGGGCCTTCGAGGACGACGCGCCCGTCCTCGCCGCCAGCCTCGGCCACCTCGGCGTAGGGGCGCAGCTCGTTGACGAGGAGGCCGGTGAGAGAGGCCGTCTGCCACGTCGCCTCGGTGAGCACCGAATGGGTATGGGCCAGCGATTTGATGCGGCCGACGAAGGCCTCGTAGAAGCTGTCGATGTCGGTCGCCGTCCGCGCCGTCGAGCCGACGATGGCCTGCACCGTGGCCAGCGTGTTCTTCACCCGGTGGTGCAACTCGCGGATCAGCAGGGTCTGCCGCTCCTCCGCGAGGCGGCGGTCGGTCACGTCGGCGACCACGCCGATCAGGCGACGGGGCAGCCGGTCCGGGGCGTCGCGCTCGAACCGGCCCGCCATGTCGATGGTGCGCCACGCCGCGTCGGACTTGCGCCGGATGCGCCCGCTGATGTGGAGGTCGCGGTCCTCGCGCAGGGCCGCCGAGATCGCCTTGCGCACCGCCGCCCGGTCGTCGACATGGAGGATGCCGCTCAGGAACTCGGTCTTGCCGATGGTGCCGTCCTCGGGCGCGTGCCCGAAGATCTCGTACATGCGGTCATTCTCCCAGACCGCGTGGTCATCGAGCATGTGCCACTCGAAGATGCCGAGCTTGGCGACCGCCGTCGCGGCACGCAGGCGGTGGTCGTGGGCCTGCAACTCGCTGCGCGTCTCGATCCGCGTGGTGATGTCCTGCACCACGCCGACCATGCCGCTGACCGCGCCGGCCTCGTCGGTGAGGGCCTGCCCACTCACCTGCACGACGATTCCGCGCCCCTCGATGGCGAGGCGCGTCTCGAACCGGTAGGGCTCCAGGCTCTCCACCGCCGCCTCGATCAGCCGCGAGACCCGCTCGGGCTCGATGAGGAAGGGCCGCAGCACGCCCCAGGTGACGGAGCGGCCCGGCGGCTGGCCGAGGATGCGCGCGGCCCGGTGGGACAGGGTGAGATCACCGCTCGCTCGGTCCCAGCGCCATTCGCCGAGCCCGGCGGCGGCCATGGCATCGCGGTTCGCCTCGGAATGGGCGGCCTCGTCCGGGTCCACCGCCTCGACCACCAGCGTGTCGCCGGAGCGGCGCACGCGCACGTCGATCTCGACGCCGTCCGCCCGCCGCCAGACGCGGATGCCGGACTGGAGGGAGGCCGCATCGGCGGCGAGGTCCGAGACGGACGCCCCGTCGAGGCTGCCCGATGGCCGTGCCAGGAGCGCGTGCAGCGCCGGATTGGCGACGAGCACGCTCTCGCCGTCGCCCGCGAGCAGGGCGAGCCCGACCAGCGCCCCGTCGAAAGCCGACCGGCGCGCGTCGATCGCCATGGAATCGTGCTTCACCCGTCCCGTCACGCCAGGAACCCTTGGACGCGCGGTTCGACGGGACTTGAGCGCCCTCAGCCGCCACCAAATCCAGCCAACCCGCGCCCCAAGGATGGGGCTCAAGCGTGGCGGCGGCAAGGCTGCCGGTGTCGCGGACGCAAGTTGTCAGCGGGTATTGCGGATGAATTCGAGGTAGGTCGGCCGCCGTCCGGTGGCGATGGCCTTCGCCTCGTAGCGGGTGCCGGGCCAGCCGGGGAAGGGCTGCAGCCAGTCGCGGGACGAGGCCGCCTCCCAGCGCAGGTCCGGGCAGCGGGCGACCCGTGCCAGGGTCCACCCGGCGTAATCGTCGATGTCGCTGGCGAAGCGGAACACGCCGCCATCCTTCAGGAGGCGGGCGATCTGCGCCAGCGAGTCGTCCGAAACGAAGCGCCGCTTGCGCTGACGCCGCTTCGGCCAGGGATCGGGATAGAGCAGGCTGACCTGACCGAGGCAGGCATCCGGCAGGCGGGCGAGAAGCGGGGCCACGTCACCGTCGCGGACGCGGACATTGCGCAGGGCCCGCGCCTCGACGTCGGCGAGAAGCTTCACGACGCCGTTCACGAAGGCTTCGGCGCCGATAAAGCCGACTTGCGGATGCTGCGCGGCCCGGGCGGCGAGGTGCTCGCCGCCGCCGAAGCCGATCTCCAGCCAGATCTCGTCCGGCGTGGTGTCCATCTGCCCGAACAGCGTCCGGGGATCGATCCGGCCGCCGCCCGGCGGCAGGTCGATCCGCAGGGTCGGCAGCAGGGTTTCGAGGCGCGTTTCCTGCGCATCCCGCAGGCGCTTGCCCTTGCGACGGCCGAAGAAGGCGCGATCCGCCTCCTCCAGGCCGTCCTCGTGTTCACCCTCCGTCGCGGGAGGGACATCCGCCCTCCCGGTCATGGCAGGGTCAGGCGAGCGTCGAGCGGAGCTTGTCGGCGAGGTCGGTGCGCTCCCAGGAGAAGCCGCCGTCCGCCTCGGGCGCCCGGCCGAAATGGCCGTAGGCGGCGGTGCGGGCGTAGATCGGCTTGTTGAGGCCGAGCGCCGTGCGGATGCCGCGGGGCGAGAGGTCGATGGCGTCCATCAGGACGGCTTCGAGCTTGGCCTCGTCCACCTTCCCCGTGCCGTGCAGGTCGACATAAATCGACAGCGGCTTGGAGACGCCGATGGCGTAGGAGAGCTGGATCGTCGCCCGCGAGGCGAGGCCGGCGGCCACCACGTTCTTGGCGAGGTAGCGGGCAGCGTAGGCGGCCGAGCGGTCCACCTTCGTCGGATCCTTGCCAGAGAAGGCGCCGCCGCCATGCGGAGCCGCGCCGCCGTAGGTGTCCACGATGATCTTGCGGCCGGTGAGCCCGCAATCGCCGTCGGGGCCGCCGATGACGAACTTGCCGGTCGGGTTGACGTGCCAGACGGTGCCCTCGTTCACCCAGCCCTGCGGCAGGGCCTTGAGGATGTAGGGCTCCACGATGGCGCGGACGTCGGCCGAGTCCAGGTTCTCGTCGAGGTGCTGGGAGGAGAGCACGATCTGCGTGACCTCGACCGGGCGGCCGTTCTCGTAGCGCACCGTCACCTGGCTCTTGGCGTCGGGCCCGAGCTTGGCCGCGTCGCCCTGCTTCGCCTTGCGGGCGTCGGCGAGGTCCTTGAGGATCTTGTGGGCGTAGAAGAGCGGCGCCGGCATCAGCTCGGGGGTCTCGTCCGAGGCGTAGCCGAACATGATACCCTGGTCGCCGGCACCCTCGTCCTTGTTGCCGGCCGCGTCCACGCCCTGGGCGATGTCGGCGGACTGAGCGTGCAGGTAGATCTGCACCTCGTTGTTCTTCCAGTGGAAGCCGTCCTGCTCGTAGCCGATGTCCTTCACGGCTTCGCGGGTCAGCTCCTCCAAGTCCTTGAAGGTCACTGAATCGGGGCCGCGCACCTCACCGGCGATGACCACGCGGTTCGTGGTCGTCAGGGTCTCGACGCCGAGGCGGGCCTCCGGCATCGCGGCGATGTAGGCATCCACGACGGTGTCGGAGATGCGGTCGCTCACCTTGTCCGGGTGCCCTTCGGACACCGATTCGCTGGTGAAGAGGTAATTCGAACGCGCCATCGGTTCTCTCGTCGCCTAAAGGTCGCGGGCGTTCGGCCCTCACGGCTCCGCACCCCTAGGGTGGGGCTTTTCCCATCCGCCCACCAAAGGGTCAAGACGATCCGACGAATTCGTTCGTTATAAAGGACGAGAGTTGCGCGTCAGCCGCGCAACCGTCTTTCGAGGACGTGTACGGCCGCGGCGATGTCGCGGCGCGTTTCGTCCGGGAAGGATTCGTTGATGTGCCGGCCCACGAGGTCGGCGAGGCCGGTCAGCCCCCCCTCCGCATAGGGCACCTGGGGATCCTCGGCGAACCCGTCCTGCCCCGCGTCGCCGTTCGGCATGCCCCGGAAAAAGTATTCCATCGGCACACCGATCATCCGGGAGAAGATATCGAGATGGACCGCGCTGATGCGGTTGGTCCCCTTCTCGTATTTCTGAAGCTGCGCCGCCGACATGCCGAAGCTTTGTGCGACCCGGCGCTGCGTCAGCGAGGCCTTCCGCCGCTGCTCGGCAATGCGCTGACCGATGTAAACGTCGCGCTGGTCCGTCTTCTGGCCTGCCATCGAGAAACTCTCAGACCTCCTGACTGCTTCCGGACCCGCACGCTGACGCGCGAGCTCCAACAAGCTTAGCCGCGGGCTGACAATTTGTCACGGCGCCGGCCGACGCAGCTTGCACCGGCCCTTCAAATAGAGCCGATGGCCGCGAATTTTTCTAGGATGGGCTTATCCCGCATCCCGTCAAGCGACGGCCGCGAAATGCTCCACCGCCACCCGGCCGACCCGGCCGGTCGCGGTGGTTTCCGCCTCCGGCGCGAGAACCGGCGGTTGCACCCAGGTCCCCGCGTCGATGGCGGCAAGCCGGGCGTCGATCTCCTGCATGACGTAGCGGGAGAACGGATAGACATGGAGGTAGATCACGATGTTGGTGACCACCGCCTCCAGCGCGGCGGGGTTGCGCCGCGCGGTCTCAGCGAAGACGCTCCAGGCGAGCTTGGCGAGGTCCGGACGGCGGACGGAGACCCGCCACATGATCCGCGTGAGGGAGGCGAGATCCTTCGCCACCGCGCCCCAGCGGATGCGCTGCGCCGCGAATCGCGGGCGGTTCAGGCGCCGCCCCGTCTCGCGCACCCGGGCGAAGAACGCGTTCGGCTCGTAGATCTCCTCCAGGACACCGCGATAATCGGCCAGAACGTCCCGCTGCGGGCGCGAGGTCACGAAGTTCAGCCCCTGGGTGCACTGGTCGCCCTGGTCGGCGGTGGTCTCGGCGTAGTTCGCGTAGAGCCGCCCCTCGCGCCGCAGCCGCCGGGAGAGCTGCGTGTTCGGCAGCGCGAACAGCAGGCCGACCATGGCGATGGGGATCCCCGTGTCGGCGATGCAGGTTGCCATGGCGCGGGTGATGCTGTCCTTCTCGCTGTCGAAGCCGACGATGAAGCCCGCCGTCACGAACATGCCGGCCTCGTAGAGCTTGTGGACGCTCTCCGCGATGGACCGGCGGGTGTTCTGTTTCTTCTGCGTCTGGATCAGCGTCGCCTCGTCCGGCGTCTCGATGCCGGTGAACAGGGCGAAGAAATTCGCCCGGCGCATGAGGTCGAGGAGTTCGTCATCGTCCGCGAGGTTGAGGGAGGCCTCGGTCGAGAACTTGAACGGGTAGCCGTGCGCCTCCTGCCACGCGATCAGGTGGGGCAGGAAGAGCTTGATCGCCTTCTTGTTGCCGATGAGGTTGTCATCGACGAAATCGACATGGCCGCGATAGCCGAGGGCGAAGAGGCGATCGAGTTCGGCCAGCATCTGCGGCGCGGTCTTGGTGCGCGGAGAGCGGCCGTAGAGCTCGATAATGTCGCAGAACTCGCAGGTGAACGGACACCCGCGCGAGAATTGCACGCCGATATACAGGTAGTGGCTGAAGGTCAGCAGATCGAAGCGCGGGATCGGGCTCGTGGTCACGTCCGCCGTGAACTTCGCGGCGGTGAAGCGGCCCCGGCGCTCGCCGCGCTCCCAGGCGGCGACGAACTCGGGCAGGATTCCCTCGGCCTCGCCGGCCACGACGAAATCCGCGCGGTCGTACACGTCCGGCGTCGAGGTCGGGGCCGGGCCGCCGACGCAGACCGGCGTGCCGAGCGTCCGGCAGCGCTCGATGATGCCAAGGCAATCCGGCTCCTGCGGCAGCATCCCGCCGGTCATCACGAGGTCGGCGGCGCGGATCGCCTCGTCGGTCAGCGGTTCGCAATTGGCGTTGATCAGGGTGATCCGCCACGCCTCCGGCAGCATCGCGGCCAAGGTTATCAGGCCGAGCGGCGGCGCCGCGGCCCGGGCGCCCTGGATTTCCATGGCTTCCTTGAAGTTCCACATCGAGTTTTCGTAGAACTTTGGAAACACGAGCAGAACCCGCGGAGCCGTGTTCACGTCCGACTTACGGCTCATCGATGCCTCACAACCTTAGCCGGGAGAATGAAATTCACCGGCACCATAGCACCCTTACTGAAAACCTGCGCTGCAATTGAGGCCGATTTGCGCGGGCGGCCTACTCCGCAAGCCGCAGCCGCTCGGGCTGCGTGCCGTCCTCGTCGGTGAAGCCGTAGCGCCGGGCGAGGTCTCCGGCATGGAGCACCTGACCGGCAAAGGCCGACACACCCGAATCGGCGGCGAGCGCCGCGAGCGCCCGGCCGGCATAGAGCGGGGTCTCCCCGGGCGGATCCTGTTCGTCGATCTCCCGCGCGCGCTCGGTCGCGACCGCGCCGGGGGAGAGGCCGAGGGCCGTCACGCCGTGGGGCGCGAGTTCCCGGGCGAAGGCCAGGGCGAGCCGGTTCTCGGCGGCCTTGGCGGAATCGTAGAACACGTCGCCGAGATAGGCGTCCGCTGTCCCGAACGAGACCAGGGCGAGGAGGCCCGAACGGGCGGCGACCATGGCCGGCGCCACGGCGCGGGCGAGGAGCAGGGCCGGCACGGGACCGGCCTGCATCAGCCCGAGATAGGGTTCGGCCGAGCGGCGCCAGAACGGCGTGCCCCAGGCGGTGCCGTCGGCGTAGCGCTCGCCGTCGAAGCCCTCGTTCCCGCCCCAGACGGCGCTGGCCACGACGTCGATCCGGCCGAAGCGCCGGAGCACCCAATGGATCATCTCGTCCGTCGCCCGCTCGGAGCGGTGGTCGCATAGGTAATGGTGCCCCCGCCCCCCGGCGAGGTCGACCATGCGGGCAGTGTCCTCGATGGCCTCGCTGCGCATCTCGGTGCGGGGCCCGGTCTCGCTCGACCGGGCGGTGACGATCACGGTCGCGCCGCCCTCCCCCAGGGCGCGCGCCAGCCCTCGCCCGACGCCCCGCGAGGCGCCGGCCACGAGACAGACCTTGTCGGAGAGATCGGGCGCGGCCACGGCTCAGGCCGGCTTGGCGCGCGACAGGAAGGCCTGCAGCCGCTGCTGTGATTCCGGCGATTGCAACTGCACGTCGAAGGCCTTGGCCTCCGCCTCCAGGGCGGCTTCGACCCGCTCCCGGTCGCCCCGGATCAGCCTGCGCGAGGCGGCCAGCGCCCCCTGCGGCAGGGCGGCGAGGCGGGCGGCCTGCGCGAGGGCGTGCTCCACCACCATGTCGGCGGGCATCACCGCATTGACGAGGCCGAGCGCATAGGCGGCGTCGGCATCCAGGGTTTCGGAGAGGAGCAGCAGTTCCGTGGCCTTCAACCGCCCAACCCGCAGGGGCAGCAGGTAGCTCGATGCGGCCTCCGGCACGAGGCCGAGTTCCACGAACGGCATCCGCAGCCGCGCCACCGAGCTGGCGTAGACGAGGTCGCAATGGAGCGTCAGCGTCGCGCCGATGCCGACGGCGATGCCGTCTACGGCGGCCACCATCGGGGTGTCGGTGCGGGCCAGTTGGCGGATGAAGCGCAGGGCCGGCGCGTCGCTGAAGCCGTTCCGCGCCTGGCCCAGGAAATCTGCGAGGTCGTTGCCGGCGCTGAACACGCCCGGCTGACCGGCGAAGACGACGGCGCGGATCGCCGCCGAGGCGTCGGCCTCTTCGAGCGCCCCACGCATCGCGTCGTACATGGCCCCGGTCAGGGCGTTCTTCTTCTGCGGCCGGTCGATGACGATAAGGCGGACGCCGTTCTCGCCGTCGCTGATCGTGATGTGGTCGGTCATGGCCGGGTCCTCAAACGGCAAGCGCCAGGGCGGCATCTTCGGTGAAGGCGCCCCCGGCCAGCACCGCCTCCTCCAGGCCGGACACGGCCGGCAGCAGGTTCTCCGCGTAGAAGCGGGCGAGGGCGATGCGGGCGCGGTGGGCCGGATCGGTCTCGCCGCCCTTCAGCGCCGCCGCCGAGGCGAGGGCGGCACGGGCATGGCAGGCGCCGCCGAGCGCCAGCCCGAACAGGCGCAGATACGGCGCCGCCCCCGCAAGCGCCGCCTCCGGCCGGTTGGAGCCCAGCGCCGCGAGTTGGTGGCTCGTCGCCCGGTCGAGGGATTCGATGGCGGCGCGCAGGCGGGGCGCCATCTGGCCGAAGGCCGGGTCCGCGTTCTTGAGCAGGCCCTCGGCGGCCCGACGCATCCACGCGATCTGCGACCGCGCCGTCGCCCCACCGTTCAGGGGCAGCTTGCGGGCGGTGAGGTCGATGGCCTGGATGCCGTTGGTGCCCTCGTAGATGCCGAGGATACGGGCGTCGCGCATGAACTGCGCCGCGCCGGTCTCCTCCACGAAGCCCATGCCGCCATGGACCTGCACGCCGAGTGAGGCGACCTCGTTGGCGATGTCGGTGGAGAAGGCCTTCGCGATGGGAGTGAGGAGCGAGGCCCTGTCATGGGCCGCCCGCCCCTCCGGCCCGTGGGCGGCATCGAGGGCGGCGGCGGTGAGGAGGCAGATGCCCCGCGACACCGCCGTGTAGGCCTTCATGGTGAGCAGCATCCGCTGCACGTCCGGGTGGGCGATGATCGGGCTCGTGGCTTCGGCGGCGCCGATGGCCTTCCCCTGGCGGCGCTCGGCGGCATAGGCGAGCGCCTTCTGCGTCGCGGCCTCGGCCACGCCGACACCCTGCACCCCGACGCCGAGGCGGGCCGCGTTCATCATCGTGAACATGCAGGCGAGCCCCTTGTTAGCCTCGCCGATCAGCCAGCCCGTGGCTCCGCCATTGTCGCCGAAGGCCATGGAGCAGGTGGGCGAGGCATGGATGCCGAGCTTGTGCTCGATGCCGGAGCAGCGGAGATCGTTAAGTGACCCGTCCGGCAGCACCTTCGGCACGAGGAACAGGGAGATGCCCCGCGTGCCCGCCGGCGCGTCCTTCAGCCGGGCGAGAACGAGGTGGACGATGTTCTCCGCAAGGTCGTGCTCGCCGTAGGTGATGTAGATCTTCGAGCCGGTGATCCGATAGCTGCCGTCGCCGGCCGGTTCGGCGCGGGTGCGAAGCAGGGCGAGGTCCGAGCCCGCCTGCGGCTCGGTGAGGTTCATCGTGGCAGGCCATTCGCCCGTCACGAGCTTTTCGAAGTAGCGCGCCTTCAACTCGTCCGAGCCGTGCGCCGCCACGGCCTCGATCCCGCCCTGCGTCAGCAGCGGGCAGAGGCCGAAGGAGAGGTTCGCCGCGCTCCACATCTCGGTGCAGGCCGCCTCGATGGCCTTGGGCAGGCCCTGGCCGCCATGGTCCGCGTCGGCCGAGAGGCCGTTCCAGCCGCCTGCGGTGAAGGTGGTGTAGGCCTCGCGCCAGCCCGGCGGCGTGGTCACGCGGCCGTCTTCGAAGCGTGTCCCGTGCTGGTCGCCGACGCGGTTCAGTGGCGCCAGCACGTCGGCGGCGATGCGCCCGGCCTCAGTGAGGATCGCCTGCGCATCGTCCGGATCGACCCCTTCGAGCCCCGAGACGTGCCGCAGGGCGAAGAGCATGTCGGAGACGGGCGCGCGGTAGCTCATGGACGTGTCCTTACCTTGCCTCCGGCCTTCCCTGGTTTGACCCCGCCACGCTGCCGGCGCTAGGGCGGGTACGGTCTCAACCCACGGGGCGGCGCGATGCCGCCGGAGATGGCATCCCGCATGAGCAATCCGGGGTCAACGGTCCCGGCCGAAACCCGGCTGCTGACCGCCGACGCGGCGGGCATCGCGGAGGCGGCGGCGCTGCTCCGCGCGGGGCGCCTCGTCGCCTTCCCGACGGAGACGGTCTACGGGCTCGGCGGCGACGCCACCGATCCGAACGCGGTCGCCGCCATCTACGCCGCCAAGGTCCGCCCGAGCTTCAATCCGCTGATCTCCCATGTCCCGGATGCCGGGGCCGCCCGTGCGCAGGGTGTGTTCGGAGAGGAAGCGAACCGCCTCGCGGAGGCCTTCTGGCCCGGCCCCCTCACCCTCGTCGTGCCGGCCTCGGCCGGGACGCGGGTCTGCGAACTCGCCCGCGCCGGGCTGCCGAGCGTCGCCCTGCGCGTGCCGGGCAGCGAGCCGGCCCGCGCCCTCCTCGCGGCGTTCGGCCGCCCGGTCGCCGGGCCTTCGGCCAACCGCTCCGGCCGGGTGAGCCCGACGCGCGCCGCCCACGTCCTCGAAGACCTGAACGGGCGCATCGCAGCGGTGCTCGACGGCGGCGACACGCGGGTCGGGCTGGAATCGACGGTGGTCGCCTGCCTCGGCGGGCGGGCGCGCCTGCTGCGGCCGGGCGGGATCACCCGCGAGCGCCTGCTCGACGTCCTCGGCTACGACCCCGAAGGGCCGGAGGCCGCCGATGCCCACACTCCGGTGGGGCCGGGGCTGCTGGCCTCGCATTACGCGCCGAACGCGGCGGTGCGCCTGGACGCCACGCGGATCGCCCCCGGCGAGGCGCTGATTCTGTTCGGCGCCTTCCGGCCGGAGGGCCATGACGCCGCCCGCGCAGTGGTGAACCTCAGCGAAGCCGGCGATGCCACCGAGGCGGCGGCCCGCCTGTTCGGAGCCCTGCGCGATCTCGACGCCTCGGGCGCGGCGACCATCGCGGTGGCACCGATCCCGCTCGAGGGCCTCGGCGAGGCGATTCGCGACCGGTTGGGAAGGGCCGCGGCGCCCCGCTGAAGTTTGTGTGGAACAGAAAGGCCGCCGGCCCGTTCATATGACAGGAAGGCCACTCAGCCCCCATACGGCCTTCAACCTTTCGAGGCTCGGAGAAATCCGAGCCTTTTCTTTTGCCCTCAGGCCAGCTTCGCCGCGATGCCGGCGACATGGCGGCCCTGGAACCGGGCGCCGTCCAGTTCGATCGGGCTCGGCTGGCGCGAACCGTCGCTATCGGCGAGCGTGCTGGCGCCATAGGGCGTGCCGCCCTTCACCTGCTCCAGACCGCCCTGTCCCTGGAAGGCGTAGGGCAGACCCACCACCACCATGCCGTGGTGGAACAGCACCGTGTGGAAGCTGGTGAGGGTCGTCTCCTGCCCGCCATGCTGCGAGGCGGTGGAGGTGAACACCGAGCCGACCTTGCCGACCAGAGCGCCCTTCATCCACAGACCGCCGGTCTGGTCGATGAACTGCTTCATCTGCGACGCCATGTTGCCGTAGCGGGTCGGCGTGCCGAAGATGATCGCGTCGTATTCCGGAAGCTCCTCCACCGTGGCGACGGGCGCCTGCTGGTCGAGCTTGAAGTGGTTCTGCCGGGCGACCTCTTCCGGCACCAGTTCCGGCACACGCTTCACCACGACCTCGGCGCCGGTCTCGCGGGCGCCCTCGGCGACGGCATAGGCCATCTGCTCCACGTGGCCGTAGGTCGAGTAGTAGAGCACAAGGATCTTGGCCAAGGCGTTGACTCCTCTGGTGAGCGCCAGGGCGGCGCGATGCCGCTCACATCGCCCGTCCCGCCGCTTGCAGGAAGCCCATCGCGTGCAAGAATGACCTTGCAGGATTGCAAGGAGCCGCGATGCAGGCCGGTTGGGACGATTTCCGCTTCGTGAAGGCGGTGGCCGATGGACACGGCCTGACCGGCGCCGCCGAGGCCCTGGGCATCGACCATTCCACCGCGTTCCGGCGGCTCGGCGCCATCGAGAAATCCCTCGGGGCCCGCCTCTTCGAGCGGCACCGGAGCGGCTACACCGCGACCGCCGCCGGCCAAGCGATGCTCGACGTCGCGACGCGGATGGAGGCCGACATCGACAGCTTCTCCCGAGAGGTCGTCGGGCAGTCGGACGCGATGGTGGGGGAGTTGCGGATCACCGCCCCGACGAGCTTCGCGGGCATGTTCCTCATGCCGATCCTGGCCGAGTTCTCCCGCCGACACCCGGCCGTGCGGCTCCACCTGATCCTTGCCGAGGAAACCCTCAACCTGTCCCGCCGGGACGCCGACGTGGCCCTGCGCGCCAGCCGGGGGCCCGACGAAACCCTCGTAGGCCGCCGCCTGACCGGAGTGGGCTGGGCGCTCTACGGCGCTGCCGACCGGGCCTATGGACCGCTCGCGGATGAGAGATGGGTCGGGCTCAGCGAGAGCGTGGCCGGAGGGCTGTTCGCCGGCTTCGTGCAGCGGCGGACGGCGCCGGAGCGGATCGTCCTGTCCCTCAACGGGGTAGCTGGGCTACGGGAGGCCATCGCCGCCGGCATCGGCATCGGGCCCCTCCCCTGCGTGGAGGGTGACGCCGATGTTCGTCTCCAGCGTCTTGGCGGTCTGGAGCCCGAACTGCACACAGACCTGTGGCTGCTGACCCATCAGGACCTGCGCCGCTCGGCGCGGGTCCGCGCCCTCATGGATCACATCGCGGCGGCGATGCAGCCCCTGCGGCCCCTGTTCGAGGGAAGGGCGATCAGTTCTTGATAGCGAGGATCTCGACGTCGTTGCCGTTCACCTCGACCACGTCGCCGACGCCCTTGCCGGTGAGGGCGCGGGCCAGGGGCGCGACGTAGGAGATCGAGCCCTTGTGCGGGTCGGCCTCGTCCTCGCCGACGATGCGGAAGGTCTGCTTGGTTTCCTTGCCGGAATCGTCCTCGCGCAGGATCGTCACGGTCGCGCCGAAATGCACCGTGTCGCCGGACTTCGGCTCCACGAGCTGCGCCGTGTTCTTGCGCGACGCCCAGTAGCGCAGGTCACGCCCGATGCGGGAATCCTCGGCCTTGTCGGTCGGATCCAGCGACGCGACCTCCTTCTCCAGCCGCGCGACCTCGGCCTCGATCTGCGCGAGGCCTTCGGGCGTGACGAAGTTGGTGTGGGGCGAGATGGGACGGTCGGGAAGGTTCTCGAACGCTTCCCCGCCCTCGGGCTCTTTGACGAATGCGACGCTCATAAAACCATCAACCGATTCGCCACGGTGACCGTTCCAACGGGTACGCGAATCCCCCCTCAGGCAACCTTCACGACCGTGCGACCCCGCACCTGCCCGGCGAGGATCGCCTCGCCCAGCCGGCCGACCTCCTCGAAGCCGACGGTGCGGGTCATGGAGGCGAGCTTGTCGAGATCGAGGTCGCGGGCGATCCGTGCCCAGGCCTCGCGGCGCTTCTTCTGCGGCGTCGTCACGCTGTTGATGCCGAGGAGCGAGACACCGCGCAGGATGAAGGGCGCGACCGATGTCGGCAGGTCCATCCCCTGCGCGAGGCCGCAAGCCGCCACGGCGCCATCCGCCTTCGTCATAGCCAGCACGTTGGCCAGCGTCGCAGAGCCCACCGCATCGATGGCCGCCGCCCAGCGCTCCTTGCCGAGCGGGCGGCCGGGCTTCTCCAACTCGGCCCGGTCGAGGATTTCGGCGGCGCCGAGGCCCTTGAGGTAATCCGCTTCGCTCGCCCGGCCCGTGGAGGCGATGACGTGCCAGCCGGCCCGCGCCAGGAGCGCGACCGCCACCGAGCCGACGCCGCCCGAGGCACCCGTCACCAGAGCCGGCCCGTCGGCGGGGGTGACGCCATGGGCATCCAGGGCCATCAGGGAGAGCATCGCCGTGTAGCCCGCCGTGCCGACCGCCATGGCCTGCTCCGGCGTCAGGCCCTCCGGCAGGGGCACCAGCCAATCGCCCTTCACCCGCGCCTTCTTGGCATAGGCGCCGAGATGCGTCTCGCCGACGCCCCAGCCGGTGAGCACCACCTGATCGCCGGGCTTGTAATCGGGATGGTCCGAGGTCTCGACCGTGCCGGCGAAATCGATGCCGGGGATCATCGGGAAACGGCGCACCACGGGCGAGCGGCCGGTCAGCGCGAGGCCGTCCTTGTAGTTCAGCGTCGAGTGGCCGACGCGGACGGTGACGTCGCCGTCCATCAGGTCGGCCTCGTCGAAGTCGCGGAAGGCGAGGTTCTGCCCA
This sequence comes from Methylobacterium sp. J-067, assembly GCF_022829465.1. Classification (GTDB taxonomy): domain Bacteria; phylum Pseudomonadota; class Alphaproteobacteria; order Rhizobiales; family Beijerinckiaceae; genus Methylobacterium; species Methylobacterium litchii. The sequence continues at coordinate 17,560 of NZ_JAKSXZ010000044.1, read as the reverse complement.
CCCTCGGTCTTGTCGACCACCCACGCCTTGAACGTGCCCATCGCCTGCTCCTCCCGTCGATGACGGGGAGGTACGCCGCAGCTCGTGGGAATCAAGACGGCCCGGTTGGTCGATCCGGGCCGTCCGTCACTCAGTAACCGTCGTAGATGCTGCCGCGCGAGAAGCCGAGGCCGACGCCGATATCCGCCGAGCTGGCCCCGGTGATGCCGAAGGCGTCCGGGATCGAGCCGACGAGCGGGCCGCCATAGCCCGGGCCGTAGCCCCCATAGCCGCCATAGCCGCCGCCGACCGGCACCCAGCCCGCCCGCGCCGGGGCAACCTGCACCCGGCGGCTGACGGTGGCGTATTCCGGCGGATAGGTCTCCGGCACCGTCTCGGCCGGGCGAACCAGCACGGTGCGCTGGCGGAGGGCGAAGCGCGGCGGGGTCACGACCCAGCAGCCGATCAGCTCACCGCCGGGGCCACGGCTCGTCTGCCAGACGCGGCCGCCGGGGGCGACCATCACCTGCTCCTGCACCGTGTCGTAGACCGGCGGGATGGTGCGGTAGACGGTGCGCGGCGGACGCACCAGCACGTTCTGCTGCACCGTATCGAAGACCGGCGGGGTCGTGGCGTAGCGGTAGCAGCCGCCACCGTAGCAGCCGCCGGCCATGGCCGGGGCGGCGAAGAACAGGCCGCCCAGGGCGGCGGCCATCAGGACAGTCTTGGCGACCGGCGCGGTCATCGCTGCGAACCTCTTGAAGCGTGGGACAATCCGGGTCGCGGAGATTTCCGCGCCCTACGCTCAACGAGGAAAGCAGTATCCCGAGCTTCGCAGCAACCGAGATCCTCAATCACAGTAAAATTAATCTATGGTCCGAACTGCGTAGAAGCGTCTGTTTCGTTCGTTAACTGTTGTTCGCGCTTTCGGGGAACCAACTGAGCTTGCGCCCCGCCGGCAAACAAAAACCCCCGCCGGCTCGCACCGGCGGGGGTCGTGGATCGTCGCGGGGTCGGCGACTCAGGTCTGGCCGGGCTTCAGGCCGTAGAAGATGTGCCGGCCGATCACGTCGAGCTTGCGCATCCGGCGCGACCAGCCGGGCCTCACGTAATCGGCGTGATAATGGGTCGCCCCACCGACCTCCGCGACGTAGGTCCGCCCTTCGAGGACGGAGCGGGCGACGCGGGTGGCGTTCGACCAGGCCGAGGCATCGCTGATGCGCAGCGACTTACCCTCGCAGGCGAAGGAGAACTGGCAGCCCATGTAATGGTGCCGGTTCTGGTAGACGACACCGCATATGCTCTGCGGATAGAGACCGCTCTTCACCCGGTTGAGCACCACCTGGGCGACGGCAGCCTGCCCGGTCTCGGACTCGCTGCGGGCCTCGAAATACACGGCCTCGGACAGGCAGCGCTGCTCCTTGTCCTGGGCCTCCGGGTCGATCAGGTCGGCGTAGCGGCTGCGCGCCTCGTCCGTCGGCGCAGCCTCGATCTCCGCGCCGCTGCGCAGGGGATACTCGGGCATCACGAGGCTGGCGGCGGTGATCTCCACGGGTATTGCGTCCGCCGGGGCCGGGGTGGTGGACGATAGGGCGACCGCCTTCGGCACCGCTGGGGTCGAGCCGTCGAAGCGGTTGCCGTCCTCGTCGTCGGTCCGGTCGGCGGTGGCCGCGCCCGTCGATTCGGCGGTGCCGGCACCCGTCGTCAGGCCAAGATCGGCGACGGGCACGAAGCCGGAGGTCGGCTCGGCTTCCGAATCCCACACGGCCGAGCCGGTGGTGATCATGCCGCTGACGCCGCCGGTCACGTCGCCGAACAGCATGGCGAGGCCTGATTCGCGGGTGAAGGCGATAGGGTCGGGCCGCTGGGGATCCTCGCCGATCCGGCGGATGGCCGCGCCGATCAGCGCGGTTCCGGCCGGCATGGCGGGCACCGCCCGGCGGATATCGGCGGCGCCGAGCACGCCCGAGCCCACGGTGCTCTCGGTGCCCGCACTGGCGGTGAAGGAGACGAGCAGCCCGAGCCCGGCCATCCACGGCGTGAACACCGCCGACAGCCAGCGAAGGTGGGTCTCCTGTTGCACTCGTCTCGTCGCCACGCCTTGCCGACCCGTTCCGATGTGCCGCGCTCGCCACGCTGCCCACCGATGGCGGCGGCAAGTGGCCCTCACGAAATTTATCGGGCGGGATGGTTGACCGGTGGTTAATGGGGCGGATGCCCGGCGCGGATACGAAAAAGGGGCGGCCTTTCGGCCGCCCCCTTCGAGTCTCGCAAGGATGGATCGATCACTCGGCGGCGGGCGGAAGGCCCTCGACCGGATCGATGCCGCTCTCCGTCTGGCGCTGCTGCAGGATGAGGTTGTCCCGGCGGCGGGCCACCGAACGGATGTCGGCGACGAGCGAACCGGTGCCGGCCGGGATGAGCGAGCCGACGATGACGTTTTCCTTCAGACCCTCCAGGGTGTCGACCTTGCCGTTGACGGCGGCTTCGGTGAGCACCCGGGTGGTCTCCTGGAACGAGGCCGCCGAGATGAACGACTTCGTCTGCAGCGACGCCTTGGTGATGCCGAGCAGAACCGGCACGCCCTGGATCGGCTTCTTGCCCTCGGCAATCAGCTTCTCGTTGAACTCGGCCAGTTCGGTCCGGTCGATCTGGTCACCCGAGAGGATGTCCGAGTCGCCGCCATCGGTCACTTCGACCTTCTGCAGCATCTGACGGACGATCACCTCGATGTGCTTGTCGTTGATCGACACGCCCTGCAGCCGGTAGACCTCCTGAATCTCGTTGACGAGGTAAGCGGCAAGCTCCTCCACGCCCTTGATCGCCAGGATGTCGTGCGGCGCCGGGTTTCCGTCGACGATGTAATCGCCGAGCTCGACCACGTCCCCGTCCTGCAGGTGGATGTGCTTGCCCTTCGGGATCAGGTACTCGACCGCCTCCGAGCCGTCATGCGGCGTCAGCGTGAGCCGACGCTTGTTCTTGTAGTCGCGGCCGAACGCGATGGTGCCCGACTTCTCGGCGATGATCGCCGCATCCTTCGGGCGCCGGGCCTCGAACAGCTCCGCCACCCGCGGCAGACCGCCGGTGATGTCGCGGGTCTTGGCCGAGTCGGTGGAGACGCGGGCGAGGATGTCGCCGGCCTTCACCTTGGCTCCCGGATCGTAGCCGATGATGGCATCGACCGGCAGCGCGTAGCGGGCATCCGCGCCGCGTGGCAGCTTCACGGCCTTCCCGTCCTTGTCGACCACGACCATCGACGGCTTCAGGTCGGAGGTCCGGGCGGACCCGCGCCAATCCACCACGACGCGCTTGGCGATACCCGTCGACTCGTCGGTCGTCTCGGTCATCGACTGGCCGTCGTAGAGGTCCTCGTAGGCCACGATGCCGTCCACCTCGGTGAGGATCGGACGGGTGTAGGGGTCCCACTCGGCGATGCGCTGGCCGCGCTTGATCTTGTCGCCCTCGTCCACGCGGACACGGGCACCGTATTGCAGGCGGTGGACCGCCCGCTCGACCCCGTCCGCGCCGACGATGACCACCGCCACGTTGCGGCCGGTCGCGACCAGGTCGCCGTCCGAGTTCTTCGCGAGAGCCCTGTTGCGGATCTTGATCGTGCCCTCGAAGCTCGACTCGATGAAGGACGAGTCGGCAATCTGGGCGGCGCCACCGATGTGGAAGGTGCGCATCGTGAGCTGGGTGCCCGGCTCGCCGATGGACTGCGCCGCGATGACGCCGACCGCCTCGCCCATGTTGACGGGCGTGCCGCGGGCGAGGTCGCGCCCGTAGCAGGTGGCGCAGACGCCGCTGCGGGTGGCGCAGACCAGCACGGAGCGGATCTTCACCTCCTGGATGCCGGCGGCGTTGATCGCCGGCAGGTGCCGCTCCTCGATGGTCTCGCCGGTCTTCACGATGACCGTGCCATCCTGCGCGACCAGATCCTCCGCGGTCGCACGGCCGAGGATGCGGGTGGCCAGCGTCGCGACCACTTGGCCGGCATCGACGATGGCGCGCATCTTGATGCCGTTGGTCGTGCCGCAATCCACCTCGCGGATCACCGCGTCCTGCGCCACGTCGACGAGGCGGCGGGTCAGGTAGCCGGAGTTGGCGGTCTTCAGGGCGGTGTCGGCGAGGCCCTTACGGGCACCGTGCGTGGAGTTGAAGTACTCCAGCACGTCCAGACCTTCCTTGAAGTTCGAGATGATCGGCGTCTCGATGATCTCGCCCGACGGCTTGGCCATGAGGCCGCGCATCGCCGCGAGCTGCTTCATCTGCGCGGGCGACCCACGGGCGCCCGAGTGGGACATCATGTAGATCGAGTTGACCTGCTTGTCGGCGCCCGTGTCGTCCTTCTGGACGGACGAGATCCGGCCCATCATCTCCTGGGCCAGCTTGTCCGAGCACTTCGCCCAGGCATCGACGACCTTGTTGTACTTCTCACCCTGGGTGATGAGGCCGTCGTTGTACTGCTGCTCGTAATCCTTCACGAGCGTGCGGGTGCCCTCGACGATCTCCCACTTGTTCTCCGGCACGACCATGTCGTCCTTGCCGAAGGAGATGCCCGCCTTGAAGGCGTGGGTGAAGCCCAGGCCCATGATGCGGTCACAGAAGATCACCGACTCCTTCTGACCGCAGTGGCGGTAGACGGTGTCGATCATCGCCGAGATCTCCTTCTTGGTCATCAGCTTGTTGACGACGTCGAAGGGCACCTTCCGGTGCAGGGGCAGCGCGCCCGACAGGATCACGCGGCCGGGGGTGGTCTCGTAGGTCTTGGTCAGCGGCTCGCCATCGGGGCCGATGCCCTTCCAGCGCCACTTGATCTTCGAGTGCAGCTTCACGACGCCGGCGGCCAGGGCGTGCTCCAGCTCGCCGAGGTTGCCGTAAACGCCCTGCATCGGGTTCAGCTTGTTGGTGCCGTCGAAGGCGCCCGGAAGGCCCTCGCCCACGATCGACAGGTAGTAGAGGCCGAGCACGATGTCCTGCGAGGGCACGATGATCGGCTGGCCGTTGGCCGGATGCAGGATGTTGTTGGTCGACATCATGAGGACGCGCGCTTCCAGCTGCGCCTCGAGCGACAGCGGGACGTGCACGGCCATCTGGTCGCCGTCGAAGTCGGCGTTGAACGCGGCGCAGACCAGCGGGTGCAGCTGGATCGCCTTGCCCTCGATCAGCTTCGGCTCGAACGCCTGGATGCCGAGGCGGTGCAGCGTCGGCGCGCGGTTCAGCATCACCGGGTGCTCGCGGATCACCTCATCGAGGATGTCCCAAACCTCCGGCTTCTCCTTCTCCACGAGCTTCTTGGCCTGCTTGACGGTGGCCGAGAAACCCTTGGCGTCGAGGCGCGCGTAGATGAACGGCTTGAACAGCTCCAGAGCCATCTTCTTCGGCAGGCCGCACTGGTGCAGCTTCAGCTCCGGCCCGACCACGATGACCGAACGGCCCGAGTAGTCGACGCGCTTGCCGAGGAGGTTCTGGCGGAAGCGGCCCTGCTTGCCCTTCAGCATGTCGGCGAGCGACTTCAGCGGACGCTTGTTGGCGCCCGTGATGACGCGGCCGCGACGGCCATTGTCGAACAGCGCGTCCACGGCCTCCTGCAGCATCCGCTTCTCGTTGCGGATGATGATGTCCGGCGCGCGCAGCTCGATCAGCCGCTTCAGGCGGTTGTTCCGGTTGATAACGCGGCGGTACAGGTCGTTCAGGTCGGACGTGGCGAAGCGCCCGCCATCCAGCGGGACCAGCGGGCGCAGGTCCGGCGGGATCACGGGGATCACCGTCAGGATCATCCACTCCGGCTTGTTGCCGGACATCTGGAACGCCTCGATGATCTTGAGGCGCTTCAGGAGCTTCTTCGGCTTCAGCTCGGAGGTCGTGACCGCGATCTCCTCGCGGAGGTCGTTGGCGATCTTGTCGAGGTCGAGTTCCTGCAGGATCCGGCGGATAGCCTCGGCGCCGATCATGGCGGTGAAGCTGTCCTCGCCGTACTCCTCCTGGGCGCGCAGGTACTCCTCCTCCGTCAGGAGCTGACGCTCCTTCAGGGGGGTGAGGCCCGGCTCGATGACGCAGTACGACTCGAAGTACAGGATCCGCTCGAGGTCCTTGAGGGCCATGTCAAGCAGGAGGCCGATGCGCGAGGGCAGCGACTTCAGGAACCAGATGTGCGCGACGGGGGCGGCCAGCTCGATGTGGCCCATGCGGTCGCGCCGGACGCGCGCCAGCGTCACCTCGACGCCGCACTTCTCACAGATGACGCCCTTGTACTTCATGCGCTTGTACTTGCCGCACAAGCACTCGTAGTCCTTGATCGGTCCGAAGATGCGCGCGCAGAACAGGCCGTCGCGCTCGGGCTTGAAGGTCCGGTAGTTGATGGTTTCGGGCTTCTTGATCTCTCCGTAGGACCAGGAGAGGATCTTCTCCGGCGACGAGATCGAGATCTTGATCTGGTCGAAGTTCACCGGCTGCGGCTGCTGGTTGAAAAGGTTCATGACCTCTTGGTTCATGATCCGCTCCTCGGCTCGACGCCGCCAGCCCCGCGCCGGGCCGCAGCGTCTTCAAAAAAAGGGCCGGCGCCGTGACCCCGTAGGATTCGGCTCGCCGTCGTGCCGGAGGCTCTTCCCCTCCCCGCTCGACCGTGGCGGCGCGGACGCCGCCACGGGAGGTTTTTTCGGACCTTACTCCGCCGCGTCGGCGGGCGGCTCCAGCTGGTCGTTCGCCGCCTTCTTGGAGGACGTCAGCTCGACGTTGAGGCCGAGCGAGCGCATCTCCTTGACGAGCACGTTGAACGACTCGGGGATACCCGCCTCGAACGTGTCGTCGCCGCGCACGATGGCCTCGTAGACCTTGGTGCGGCCGGCCACGTCGTCCGACTTCACGGTGAGCATCTCCTGCAGGGTGTAGGCGGCGCCGTAAGCCTCCAGCGCCCAGACCTCCATCTCGCCGAAGCGCTGACCGCCGAACTGCGCCTTACCGCCCAGCGGCTGCTGGGTGACGAGCGAGTACGGGCCGATCGACCGGGCGTGGATCTTGTCGTCCACGAGGTGGTGGAGCTTCAGCATGTAGATGTAGCCCATCGTGACCTTGCGGTCGAAGGGCTCGCCGGTCCGCCCGTCGTAGAGCGTCGACTGCGCCGAGCGGTCCAGCCCGGCCATCTCCAGCATCTGCTCGATATCCGCCTCCTTGGCGCCGTTGAACACCGGAGTGGCCATCGGCACGCCGCGACGGACGTTGTTGCCCGCCTCCAGCAGATCCTCGTCGGACAGGCCTTCGAGCTCCGAAGGCGAGTAGATGGACTGCATCTCCTCCTTCAGGGGGGCGATGTCCTGGTTCTTCAGATAGGCATCGACCGCCTTCGCCACCTTGCGACCCAAGCCCGCAGCGGCCCAGCCCAGGTGCGTCTCGAGGATCTGACCGACGTTCATCCGGCTCGGCACGCCGAGCGGGTTGAGCACGATGTCGGCGTGCGTCCCGTCCTCAAGGAACGGCATGTCCTCGATCGGCACGATCCGCGACACGACACCCTTGTTGCCGTGACGGCCGGCCATCTTGTCGCCCGGCTGGATCTTGCGCTTCACCGCCACGAAGACCTTGACCATCTTCATGACGCCGGGCGGAAGCTCGTCGCCGCGCTGCAGCTTCTCGACCTTGTCGAGGAAGCGCTGCTCGAGGCGCTTCTTCGACTCGTCGTACTGCTTCTGCATCGCTTCCATCTCGGTCATGAGACGGTCGTCGATGACGGCGAACTGCCACCACTGGGAGCGGGGGTAGTCGTTGATCAGCTCACGGGAGAGCGTGGTGTCCTTCTTGAAGCCCTTCGGCCCGGCCACCGGCGCCTGACCGATCAGCACATCCGCCAGACGGGCGTAGGTGTTGCGGTCGAGGATCGCCTGCTCGTCGTCGCGGTCCTTGGCGAGCCGCTCGATCTCCTCGCGCTCGATCGCCTGGGCGCGCTCGTCCTTGTCGACGCCGTGCCGGTTGAACACCCGCACCTCGACGATGGTGCCGGTGACGCCCGGGGGCACCCGGAGCGACGTGTCGCGCACGTCCGAGGCCTTCTCGCCGAAGATGGCGCGGAGGAGCTTCTCCTCCGGCGTCATCGGGCTCTCGCCCTTCGGCGTGATCTTGCCGACGAGGATGTCGCCGGCATGGACCTCGGCACCGATATAGACGATGCCGGCCTCGTCCAGGTTCTTGAGCGCCTCTTCCGAGACGTTCGGGATGTCGCGGGTGATTTCCTCCGGACCCAGCTTGGTGTCGCGGGCCATCACCTCGAACTCCTCGATGTGGATCGAGGTGAACACGTCATCCTTCACGATCCGCTCGGAGAGCAGGATCGAGTCCTCGAAGTTGTAGCCGTTCCACGGCATGAACGCGACGAGCACGTTCCGGCCGAGCGCCAGCTCACCGAACTCGGTCGAGGGACCGTCGGCGATGATCTCGCCCTTCTTCACAGCCTCGCCGACGCGGACCAGCGGCTTCTGCGTGATGCAGGTCGACTGGTTGGAGCGCTGGAACTTCTGCAGCCGGTAGATGTCGACGCCCGGCTTGTTGGCGTCGGCCTCTTCCGTGGCGCGGATGACGATACGGGTGGCGTCCACCTGATCGACGATGCCCGTGCGCCGGGCGGCGATGGCCGCACCGGAATCGCGGGCGACGACCGCTTCCATGCCGGTGCCCACGAACGGGGCGTCGGCGCGGACGAGCGGCACCGCCTGGCGCTGCATGTTCGAGCCCATGAGGGCGCGGTTGGCGTCGTCGTTCTCAAGGAACGGGATGAGCGCCGCGGCGACCGACACGAGCTGCTTCGGCGACACGTCCATGAGGTCGACGCGCTCGGGACCGACGACGATGACTTCACCCGCCCGGCGGCAGACCACGAGGTCTTCCGTGAGCTTGCGGCCCTCGTCCATCTGCGCGTTCGCCTGGGCGACGTAGTACTTCGCCTCCTCCATGGCCGAGAGGTAGGCGACCTCGTCCGTCACCACACCATCGCGGACCCGGCGGAACGGGGTCTCGATGAAGCCGTACTTGTTCACGCGGGCGAAGGTCGCCAGCGAGTTGATCAGGCCGATGTTCGGGCCTTCCGGCGTCTCGATCGGGCAGATGCGGCCGTAATGCGTCGGGTGCACGTCGCGCACCTCGAAGCCGGCGCGCTCACGGGTCAGACCGCCCGGGCCGAGGGCCGAGAGACGCCGCTTGTGCGTCACCTCGGAGAGCGGGTTGGTCTGGTCCATGAACTGCGACAGCTGCGACGAGCCGAAGAACTCACGCACCGCCGCCGCAGCCGGCTTCGCGTTGATGAGGTCCTGCGGCATGACCGTGTCGATATCGACCTGGCTCATGCGCTCGCGGATGGCGCGCTCCATGCGGAGCAGGCCCAGCCGGTACTGGTTCTCCATGAGCTCGCCGACCGAGCGCACCCGGCGGTTGCCGAGGTGGTCGATGTCGTCGATCTCGCCCTTGCCGTCGCGCAGCTCGACGAGCGCCTTGACGACCGCGAGCATGTCCTCCTTGCGCAGGGTGCGCACGGTGTCGGCAGCGTCGAGGTCGAGGCGCATGTTCATCTTCACGCGGCCGACCGCCGATAGGTCGTAGCGCTCGGAATCGAAGAACAGCGAGTGGAACATCGCCTCGGCGGTGTCGAGCGTCGGCGGCTCGCCCGGGCGCATCACCCGGTAGATGTCGAACAGGGCGCCCTCGCGGGCCGAGTTCTTGTCCACCGCGAGGGTGTTGCGGATGTACGGGCCGATGTTGACGTGGTCGATGTCGAGCACCGGCAGCTCGGTGACGCCGACATCGTCCAGGGACTTCAGCAGCTTCTCGGTGATCTCCTCGCCGGCTTCGGCCCAGATCTCACCCGTCTGCATGTTGACGAGGTCCTCGGCGATGTACTGGCTGACGAGATCCTCGTCCGTCGCCTTGAGGAACTTCACGCCCTTCTCGGTGATCTGGCGGGCGTTGCGCGCGTTGAGCTTCTTGCCCGCCTCCAGCACGACCTCGCCGGACTCGGCGTCGATCAGGTCGGAGGTGGTCTTGATGCCCTTCATGCGCTCGGCATCGAACGGCACGCGCCAGTCGGCGCCGTCGCGGTCGTAGACCACGCGGTTGTAGAAGGTCGATAGGATCTCTTCGCCGTCGAGGCCCAGCGCATAGAGCAGCGACGTCACCGGCAGCTTGCGCTTCCGGTCGATGCGGACATGCACAATGTCCTTGGCGTCGAACTCCACGTCGAGCCACGAGCCCCGGTAGGGGATGATGCGCGCGGCGAACAGGAGCTTGCCCGAGGAGTGGGTCTTGCCCTTGTCGTGATCGAAGAACACGCCCGGCGAACGGTGCATCTGGGAGACGATGACGCGCTCGGTGCCGTTGACGATGAAGGTGCCGTTCTCCGTCATCAGGGGCATGTCGCCCATGTAGACGTCCTGCTCCTTGATGTCCTTGACGGACTTGGCCTGCGTGTCCGGATCGACATCGAACACGATGAGGCGGAGCGTCACCTTCAGCGGGGCCGCGAAGGTGATGCCGCGCTGGCGGCACTCGTCCACGTCGTACTTCGGGGGCTCGAACGTGTAGCGCACGAACTCGAGGAGGGCCGTCGAGGCGAAGTCCGAAATCGGGAAAACCGACTTGAACACGCTCTGCAGGCCCTCGTCGGCACGGCCGCCCTCCGGCTCGTCGACCATCAGGAACTGGTCGTAGGACGCCTTCTGAACCTCAATGAGGTTCGGCATCTGCGCCACTTCCTTGATCTTGCCGAAGAACTTCCGAATGCGCTTGCGACCGACCAGCGTGTTGGCCATGTGACCTCGCTCCATTCCGCGTGCCCGTTGCCCGGGGAAGCTCAGGGCTCCCGCACCGTGGCTGTGACGCGCGCCCCGCCGGACCACGCCACCCGTCCCGAATTCCGCCGGTCCCGTTTCAGGGGCCACCGGTCGCCCGAAGCGACCTTAAGCCCGCGGGCGTTCGCACCCGCGGGCTCCGGTCCCGGTCAGCCCTGTGCGGACCGCCGGGGAGTGATGGGCCGTGGCCGGCCCATCGCCGTCTTACTTGAGCTCGACCTTGGCGCCAGCCTTCTCGAGCTGGGCCTTGAGCTTGGCGGCGTCGTCCTTGGACACGCCTTCCTTGACCGGCTTCGGGGCGCCCTCGACCAGGTCCTTGGCTTCCTTGAGGCCGAGACCGGTGATCGCACGGACCTCCTTGATGACCTCGATCTTCTTGTCGCCGGCGGCGGCGAGGACGACCGTGAACTCGGTCTGCTCCTCGGCGGCGGCAGCGGCGCCACCACCGGCGGCCGGGCCGGCGGCCACGGCGACGGCGGCGGCGGCGGAGACGCCCCACTTCTCTTCGAGCATCTTGGCGAGCTCGGCGGCCTCGAGCACGGTCAGGGCGGACAGGTCGTCGACGATCTTGGCGAGATCAGCCATGTCGTATTCCTTTCAGGATATCGGTTCGAACGGGTTGATTTTGAAGGGGCCTCAGGCGGCCTCGTCCTTCTTGGCATAAGCCCCGAACACGCGGGCGAGCTTGGCCGCCGGCGCGGTGCTGAGCTGAGCGATCTTGGTCGCGGGAGCCTGGATCAGGCCCACGAGCTTGGCGCGCAGTTCGTCGAGCGACGGGAGCGAGGCGAGCGCCTTCACACCATCGGGGTTCAGGGAGGTCGTGCCCATCGCCCCGCCAAGGATCACGAGCTTGTCGTTGGTCTTGGCGAAGTCGACCGCGACCTTCGCGGCGGCGACCGGATCGCCCGAATAGGCGAGCAGGGTCGGGCCCTTCAGGAGCGGCTTGATGGAGGCGACGTCCGTGCCTTCCAGAGCGATGCCGGCGAGGCTGTTCTTGGCGACCTTCACGGTGGCGCCGGCCTGCTTCATCTGCGAACGCAGCTTCTGCATGTCGGCGACCGTGAGGCCCTTGTAGTGGGCCACGACGACGACGGCGCTGTGATTGAACACGCCGTTGAGCGTCGAGACGAGATCAGCCTTTGCTGTCCTGTCCACTGGGCTCTCTCCGGTTGGCGGAACCTGGATTGGCTCCGCCGGTTGCACATGCCGCCCGGACGTGCTCGGCCTCGCGAAAGACCGTGAACGTCCGAACGACGCTTCGCGGCCCTGTCCCCGACGAACCCCTGAACGGGACCCTGCGGGTGAGTTGGTTCAAACCGATTGCCTGCCAGTGCCGAAGCCCTGGCGCGGCTGTCGTAAAACGTCGGTCATCCCCGTCTGTGCAGGCTGGGGGATTAAGCCGGCGAACCGGCGCCTGCAGTCTCGGACAGGACACGGCCGGACTGAGCTCCACCGGGCTCGTCGCCCTTTGGATCCCGCCGGCCAGTGACGTCCGGTTGCCCGGACGACATTTCAAACGGAAGCCGGCCTACCGGCCGTCTCCCTCAATGACGTGAATAGCGTGAGGCGCGGTGTATAGAACCTAGCAAGCCGCCTGCCAAGGCCCGCAACGCGACTTTTCCGCCGCAGGCAAGGACCAAAGCCCGGAATGGCTGCCATGCATCGCCCGTTGCGGCCGGTGGGAAGAATCCCGGCGGCTTTGCTTTTTCGCCTGTCGGGGATATCTTCCTTGGCGAGGGCCCGCGGGGGCAAGCCCGCGAGCCCTCTTATCAGACGATCCGACTAGATCATCAAAGCGAGATGGATGGCGAACCGCCACCCATCTCGCGTTTTCGCGATGGTGATGCTCACCATCAGCGGAAACACGATCAACGTCCTCACCTCCTCCGACGAGCCTGCTCTCTGGCAGCGGCCGGCAAGCTCCGCCGCAAGCTTCGCTATGCCCGAAGCCGTCGCATCGGAGGATGATCGACTGACCGGCCAAGCTTAGGACCGGAATCTCAGGCCGTCACGTCTTCGCCCCGTTTTGTGGGCCGTTTTTTCGCACCGAGGCAAAGCGTCCTTTGCCCCGATGGCTTATCCACACGACTTACGCTGGTCTTTCAGCGGCCGGATAAAACGCGCGGTGGTTGCGACCTAGGCCGCCTCGCGCTCCGGCACGAATCGCCGCCGGGCGTTCTCCCACCATGTCCGCTCCTGCGCTTCTTTCGCCTCGGCGGCCTTGGCCGCGTAGAACGAGGCGTTGTGCTCGCCGCGCAGGGCCTCGCGGGTGAAGCGGATCAGGTGGTGGGCCACGAAGCCCATGTTGAACACCGCCTCGATCTGCCCGCGCTTCAGGGCGAAGGCCGCCGCTCGCCAGAACGGCCCGCGATAATCGGAGAACAGGCCGACCCGCGTGATGATGTTGAAGCCGAGGATCAGCCCGCGCCGCAGATTCGTGAAGGTCAGCTTGCCCGCCGTTGGCGTGGTGATCCGGTGCGGGTACGTCGTCTCGCACTGGTGTTTGAACCGCTCGAAGATCTTCTCGGGCTCGTAGGCGTGGGCGATGGCCCGGCGCCAGCTCGCCACCACCGTGTCGTGCGGGCGCTTGAACAGCACGTTCGACTCGAGCGCCGCATCGTGGATGAGGCGCCCTTCCCTCTCCAAACGGTCCCAGAGGGGGGTCTTCGGCAGGGCCTGGAGCAGATTGATCGTCAGCACCGGGATCGCGGAGCGGTCGATGAAGTCGATCAGGTTCTGCTCGGACTTGTCGCTATCCGAGTCGAGTCCGAGGATGATGCCCGACGTCACCTCCAGCCCGTAGGAGTTGAGCGTCTCGATGGCCTCGTACATCGGCACGGCGGCGTTGTGGGTCTTGTCGATCCCCTTCAGCGCCTCCGCCTCCGGCGTCTCGATGCCGACGAAGACGGTCATGAAGTTCGCCTGCCGCATCAGCTCGAGGATCTCGGGCTGCTTGGCCATGTTGAGGGTCGCCTCGCAGGCGAACTGCAGCGGGTAGTTGTTCCGCTTCTGCCACTCCACCAGCACCGGCAACATCTCGCGCGTCGCCTTACGGTTGCCGATGAAGTTGTCGTCCACGAAGTAGACCACCGCCGGGTGGCCGGGCTGGCTGATGATGGCGTCGAGCTCGGAACAGAGCTGCTCGGGGCCCTTCAGCCGAGGCTGGCGGCCGTAGAGCTGCGGGATGTCGCAGAACTCGCAGCGGTAGGGGCAGCCCGAGGAGAATTGCAGCGAACCGATCAGGTAGCGCTTCAGTGGCACGGCCTCGTAGGCCGGGGTCGGGAAGTCGGCGAGCGCCAGACGGTCGGCGGTCTCGTAGGACTCCTGCGCGGCCGGACGGGCGACGCTCTCGTCGAGGCGGACGATCAGCCGGTCGGTGGCGTCGCCGATCTCGCCGATATGGAGGCAGTCGAAATCCGGGTACTTCTCCGGCGCGCCGGAGACGGAGGGTCCGCCGAGCGCCGCGAGCTTGCCGGCCGCGTGGGCCCGCTCGCAGATGTCGTGGATCTGCCCTTCCTGGATGTGCATGCCCGACACGAACACCGCGTCCGCCCAGGCGAAATCCGCCGCGGTGGCGCGCTTGATGTTCTCATCAATGAAGCGGCACTCCCAGGTCTCGGGCATGTAGGCCGCGATGACGAGGAGCCCTTGGGGCGGCATGAACGCCTTCACGCCGCCCATCAATGGGTAGGCGTGGGAGAATGTGCCGAAGGACGGCGTGTAGGCGGGGAAGACGCAGAGGATGCGTCGACGGGAGGTGACGGAGACGGTGCTACGCATGGGCGCCTATCTAGCACAGCTAATCGCGCCGGCGCCCCCTCTACGACCAGGAATGGTGCGATTGCGAACGCCGACCTGGGCTGGAAACACGAAACGCCCGGCCGTTGCCGGCCGGGCGCTTCGCTAGGTCGCAGGTCTGGGACCGATCAGGCGGTCAGAACCGTGTTCGGCTCGACCTTCACGCCCGGGCCCATCGTCGAGGTGACGGCGATGCGCTGGACGTAGGTGCCCTTAGCGCCCGCCGGCTTGGCCTTGGCGACCGCATCGGCGAACGCCTTGATGTTCTCGACAAGCTTTTCGGCGTCGAACGAGGCCTTGCCGACGCCGGCATGGATGATGCCGGCCTTCTCGACGCGGAACTCCACGGCGCCGCCCTTGGCAGCAGCCACGGCGCCCTTCACGTCCATGGTGACGGTGCCGACCTTCGGGTTCGGCATCAGGCCGCGCGGGCCCAGCACCTTACCGAGACGGCCGACGAGCGGCATCATGTCCGGGGTCGCGATGCAGCGGTCGAAGTCGATCTTGCCGCCCTGGACGATCTCGAGGAGATCCTCGGCGCCGACGATGTCGGCACCCGCCGCCTTGGCGTCATCCGCCTTGGCGCCACGGGCGAACACCGCCACGCGCACCGTCCGGCCGGAACCGTTCGGCAGGTTGCAGACGCCGCGGACCATCTGGTCGGCGTGGCGCGGATCGACGCCGAGGTTCATGGAGACCTCGACGGTCTCGTCGAACTTCGCGGTCGCCCGCTCCTTCACGAGTTTGACCGCATCGGCGATCGAATAGAGCTTGGTCGGCTCCAGGCCCTCGCGGGCGGCGCGGATGCGCTTTCCTTCGCGTGCCATGTGTCCCTCCTCAGGCCGTGACTTCGAGGCCCATGGCCCGGGCGGAACCCCGGATCATGGCAACGGCCGCCTCGACGGAATCACAGTTGAGGTCGGGCATCTTCTTCTCGGCGATCTCGCGAAGCTGGGCCTCGGTGATCTTGCCGACCGTCGGGCCCTTGCCCGGGGTCTTGGAGCCGGAGGCCGGCTTCTTGCCGATCTTCAGGCCGACCGCCTTCTTCAGGAAGAAGGTGACCGGGGGCTGCTTCATCTCGAAGGTGAAGGAGCGGTCCTGATACGCGGTGATGATCACCGGGATCGGGGTGCCCTTCTCCATCTGCGCGGTCTTCGCGTTGAAGGCCTTGCAGAATTCCATGATGTTGAGGCCGCGCTGACCGAGCGCGGGGCCGATCGGCGGCGACGGGTTGGCGGCGCCGGCCGGGACCTGAAGCTTCACGTAGCCCGTGATCTTCTTCGCCATAGGGACTGCTCCCAATGTTCATCCACCCCCGCGCTGCCGAGGCGCGGCGGGTCGGACGGTTGCAGGTCGCGGTGCGATCCGAAGCTCCCGGAGGCGAAGCCGGGCGGATCTCCCGCGGGTGTTACGCTCAGGCCTTCTCGACCTGGGCGTATTCCAGTTCCACCGGGGTGGCGCGGCCGAAGATCGACACGGCCACCTTCAGGCGGGAACGGGCATCGTCGATTTCCTCGACGGTGCCGTTGAAGCTCGCGAACGGCCCGTCCGCCACGCGGACGGTCTCGCCGATCTCGAAGGAGATCGAGGGCTTGGGACGGTCGACACCTTCGGCGACCTGACCCTTGATGCGCTCGGCCTCGGCGTCCGGGATCGGCACCGGCTTGGACTTGTCGGCGCCGAGGAAGCCCGTGACCTTCGGGGTGTTCTTGATGAGGTGGTAGACCTCGTCGGTCAGGTCGCACTTCACCAGCACGTAGCCGGGGAAGAACTTGCGCTCGGCATCGACCTTACGGCCGCGACGAACCTCGACGACCTTCTCGGTCGGAACCATCACCTCGTCGAACAGGTCCGTCAGGCCGCGCTGCGCGGCCTGGTCCTTGATGGACTGGGCGACCTTGTTCTCGAAATTCGAATAGGCGTGGACGATGTACCAGCGCTTGGACACGGCGTTCGCTCAACTCCGATGAAGTCCGGGACCGGAAGGATCCCTCAGAGCCCGAGGATCAGGCCGACGATGAAGCGCATGGCCTGATCGACCACGGTGAAGAAGAGGCTCGTCACCACCACCATGATGAAGACCATCATCGTGGTGATCGTGGTCTCGCGGCGGGACGGCCACGTGACCTTGCGGCCCTCGTCGCGCACCTGCGAGAAGAACTCGCCGGGGCCGACGCGCTTCTGGGGCACCTTGGCAGGCGGAGTCTGACGGGCCGGCGGCGCAACGTCGCGACCACGGTTCGTGCCGCGGGCGAGGTCCACCTTCTTCGTCGCTTCGTTCGATGCCATGGCGCCAGATTCGTTGACGGATTCGTGCCTTACGGCCGCGTTCAGAAACGCGAACGCCCGGCGCCGAGAGCCTTTCCGGCCCGCACCGACGGTCGTTTCAGATCTCGGATCGGAGCCGCTCTAGCGCAAGTCGGGTGACTTGTCGACCGAGGAGCGGCGGGCGGACCGGACTGGCAGGAGTGGAGGGACTCGAACCCGCAACCTCCGGTTTTGGAGACCGGCGCTCTGACCAGTTGAGCTACACTCCTGTGTGCCCCGCTCGCGCGGCGCGAAGGCTCCATGCCGCAACCGCATCGCGGATGCAAGGGCCGCCGCGCCTCCCAGAGGCCGAAAAAGGAAAAGGCCGGCGCGGGGCCGGCCTTTCCCGTCATCGCTGCGGAGGCGATCAGTCGTTGATGGCGGCGACGACGCCGGCGCCGACGGTGCGGCCGCCCTCGCGGATGGCGAAGCGCAGCTTCTCTTCCATCGCCACCGGCACGATCAGCACCACGTCCATGGTCACGTTGTCGCCCGGCATCACCATCCCGGTGCCCTCGGGCAGCGTGCACACGCCGGTCACGTCCGTCGTGCGGAAGTAGAACTGCGGCCGGTAGTTCGTGAAGAACGGCGTGTGGCGGCCGCCCTCCTCCTTCGTCAGGATGTACGCCTCGGCCTTGAACTTCGAG
>NZ_JAKSXZ010000012.1 GCF_022829465.1 Methylobacterium sp. J-067 | reverse complement strand
TCGCTGTCGAAGATCTCGAACCCCATCGACGGCATCGAGCAGACGGTCCGCCAGCAGGCCGCCGGCCAGGACCCGCAGGCCGCCAAGGACGCCGCCGTGGCGGCCGTGCGCGCCGTGCTGACCGGTGATCCGGCCCAGAAGGAGCAGGCCAAGAACCGCGCCGCCGACGCGCTGGCCAAGGCGCAGGGCATCTCCCCCGATCAGGCCAAGGCCCAGATCAACGACTACGAGAAGCAGTACGATCAGGCCGTCGCCACCGCCAAGCAGAAGGCCGAGGCCGCTGCCGTCACGGCGAAGTCGGCCGCCACACAGGGCGCCTTCTACGCCGCCATCGCCCTGGTCCTCGGCGCGCTGGCCGCGTTCCTCGGCGGTCGCCTCGGCGCCCCGAAGCCCGCGACGCTGCTCTCGACCTACGACGCCCGCCGCGTCTGAACCCCTTCCACCGACCCCCGCCGCAGGGCGGGGGTCATCCCCCCGGCCGGAGCCTCCGGCCATCCTCACCAAGCAGGAGCGCACACGATGAGCAGCACCACCGACAAGCTCAAGGGCCTGGCCAACGAGGCCGTCGGCAACGTCAAGCAGGGCGTGGGCAACGTGACCGGCAACGACAAGCTCGTGGCCGAGGGCAAGGCGCAGGAGCTGAAGGGCGAGACGCAGAAGACCGTCGGCGACGTCAAGGACGGCGCCAAGAAC
>NZ_JAKSXZ010000007.1 GCF_022829465.1 Methylobacterium sp. J-067 | reverse complement strand
CGCTAGAACTACTCGCGTCGTCCGGACGGAGCCGAGCACGTCGTCCTCCCCAACCGGGAGGCAGATGACCCGGCCCACGCCGTCGCGCCAGGAAACCGCCTGCGCGTCCCACCAGCGGCCATCTCCGAGGTGCCAGATGATATGCCCATGCGGTCGCCCGCAGCTCTCACAGCGGCCCTTGGCGCGGCGGAAGCGGATCACCGCCGACAGCTGCGGCCAGTCGATGGGGTAGAAGAAGCGGTGCTCGCGCCGGATCGGCATGGCAGGATGATGCGATGGCTAGCCCTAAAGCTGAGCAGTAAGGCATCTGCGCAGCATAAGCATCCCGCTGTTCAGCCGCCGATGGGTTCGGCATCGGGCCTTTCGGCTTAGCTCCCTGTCGGATGCGCGTCAGGAACCTCGTTTGCGTCCACTACCTTGGTCTCTGCGAGATACACGGAGAGCCAGCCTGGGAACGGACACCGACGCGGCACGGGAGGCACTCGGAATGGACCCACCTGGAAAGCCGCTGGTCCAGGATAAGCTACCAGCCGATACGGCAGCTGCAGGACCTACGTCCCTTGCTAGTCTAGAGGGCGAGAATGACCAGGGCCCCGCAAGCGGCCGCTACGATAATCGACCGGCTGTCCCGTCGTCAGATAACCGCAAAGGTGGCTTAGGCGCTCGCTAAGCCGGGTGCTACGTTCGTTCCTTGCCCGGCCAAGCCGCGGTCGTTCCGACGCTCACTTCCCCGGCGGGTAAGCCACCT
>NZ_JAKSXZ010000030.1 GCF_022829465.1 Methylobacterium sp. J-067 | reverse complement strand
GACGAGGCGGACCAGACCGCCGCCCTCGTGCAGGCGCTCAGCCAGACCTCGGCGCGGATCGGGGACATGGTCGGGCTGATCTCCGGCATCGCCTCGCAGACCAACCTGCTGGCCCTCAACGCGACCATCGAGGCCGCCCGCGCGGGCGAGGCGGGGCGCGGCTTCGCCGTCGTCGCCGCCGAGGTGAAGGAGCTGGCCAACCAGACCGCCAAGGTCACCGAGGAGATCGCGGGCCAGATCGGCGAGGTGCAGGGCGTGACGGACAAGGCGGTCGCGGCGATCGGCGCGATCACCGGCCGGATCCGCGAGATCAACGCCGCCGCCGGCTCCATCGCCGCCGCCGTCGAGGAGCAGGGCGCGGCCACCCTGGAGATCGTCAGCAACGTCGCCCAGGCGGCGGACGGCACCGGCGAGGTGAAGAGCAACATCGTCGGCGTCGCCCGCGCCGCCGAGAGCACCCAGGAGGCCGCCGGGCAGGTCCTGTCGGCCGCCTCCGACCTGTCGCGGCAATCCGAACATCTCGGGGCCGAGATGGTGCGCTTCCTCGCCTCCGTGCGCGCGGCCTGAGACGGGCCTGGACCGTGCGGCGCCGAAGGGGCATCCCTTCGGCCGACAGAACGAGGACGAGCCCGTGCCGCAGCCGATCACGATCTTCATCGACGCCGATGCCTGCCCGGTGAAGGCCGAGACCTACCGCGTGGCCGAGCGCTACGGCCTGCATGTCTACGTGGTGGCCAACAGCTTCCTCAACGTGCCGCGCGAGCAGTGGATCGAGCGGGTCATCGTGTCGGACGGGTTCGACGCCGCCGACGACTGGATCGCCGAGCGCGCCGGCCCTCACTCCATCGTGATCACCGCTGACGTGCCCCTGGCGAGCCGCTGCGTGAAGGCGGGGGCGAGCGCCCTCTCGCCCACCGGCAAGGCGTTCACGGATTCCTCCGTCGGGATGGCGCTCGCCACCCGCAACCTCATGCAGGAATTACGGGAAGCCGGCGCGGTGACGGGCGGCCCGCCCCCGTTCTCGGCCAGGGACCGCTCCGCCTTCCTCGGCGCCCTCGACCGGGCCGTGATGCGGCTGCGCCGGGCGCATCCCTAAAAAAGATGCGACCTATGGCTCCGCTTCGGTGACGGCCCCGCATCTCGCCCTAGAACTGACGGCGAGTGAACGGGGAACGAAGCATGGAAACCTATAAGGACGTTCTCGCGGGCCAATGCCCCTTCGGCGGTGACCGCATCGGGGGCGCTGACACGTCCCCGCCGACCCTTGAGGACTGGTATCCCGACCGCCTGCGCGTCGAGATGCTTCACCAGAACGGTCCGCAGGCGAATCCGCTGGCGGATTTCGATTACCAGGCCGCCTTCGAGGCGCTCGACTACGAGCAGCTCAAGGCCGACATCCGCACGTTCCTGACGAGTTCGGTGGCGTGGTGGCCGTCCGATTACGGCAATTACGGCCCGCAGATGATCCGCATGGCCTGGCACTCGGCCGGCACGTACCGCATCGCGGACGGGCGCGGCGGCGCGGGCGAGGGCCTGCAGCGCTTCGCCCCGATCAGCTCGTGGTGGGACAACGGCAACACCGACAAGTCCCGCCGCCTGATCTGGCCGATCAAGCAGAAATACGGCAACGCCCTCTCCTGGGCCGACCTGATGGTGCTGACCGGAACGATCTCCCTGGAGATCATGGGTCTCCCCACCTACGGCTTCGCCGGCGGCCGCCGCGACGCCTGGGAGGCGGACAACGCCACCTACTGGGGCCCGGAACTCTGGGACCCGCACAACATCGAATCTCCCGACAGCATGGTCACCCGCGACAAGCGCTGGCGCGGCCAGAACGGCGACCCCGACTACGACCTGGAAAACCCGCTGGCGGCCTCCCACCAGGCGCTGATCTACGTGAACCCGGAAGGACCCTACGCCAACGGCGATCCGATGGGCTCGGCGCGGGACATCCGCGTCACCTTCACCCGCATGGCGATGAACGACGAGGAGACCGTCGCGCTGATCGCAGGTGGCCACGCCTTCGGCAAGAGCCACGGCATGGTGAAGGCGGACCGGATCGGCCCGCCGCCGGAGATCGCGCCCCTCGAGGCGATGGGGCTCGGCTGGCACAACCCGCAGGGCACGGGCGCGGCCGAGAACACGATGACGAACGGCATCGAGGGCTCGTGGATCCCGAACCCGACCCAGTGGGACAACGACTACCTGACGAACCTCTTCAAGTTCGAATGGAAACAGACGAAGAGCCCGGCCGGCGCCCTGCAATGGGAGCCCGAGGATCCGGACGCCCCCCGCACGCCGGACGCCCACATCCCCGGCAAGACCCATCCGCTCATGATGATGACGAGCGACATCGCGCTGAAGACCGACCCGGTCTATCGCGAGATCTGCCTGAAGTTCCTCAACGACTTCGACTACTTCACGCTGCAGTTCTCCAAGGCGTGGTACAAGCTCACCCACCGCGACATGGGCCCGAAGGAGCGCTACCTCGGCCCGGAGAAGACCCTTGAGCCGGACCTGCTGTGGCAGGACCCGATCCCAGCCGTCGATCACCCTCTGATCGACGCGGGCGACATCGCCGCCCTGAAGCAGGAGATCCTCGGCCTCGGGCATTCGGTGTCGGACCTCGCCTACGCGGCCTTCGCCTCGGCCTCCACCCACCGCAACACCGACAAGCGCGGCGGGGCGAACGGGGCGCGCATCGCGCTGGCGCCGCAGAAGGACTGGGCGATCAACCGCCGGGCCATGCCGGTGATCGAGGCCCTGAAGGGCGTCATGGCCGGGTTCAACGGCCGGGCCGGCGGCGGCAAGAAGGTGTCGCTCGCCGACCTCATCGTGCTCGGCGGCTGCGCGGCGGTGGAGAAGGCCGCCCGCGACGCCGGATCCTCGGTCACGGTGCCCTTCGCGCCGGGGCGGATGGACACCTCCGACGCGATGACCGACGCCGACAGCTTCGAATGGCTGAAGCCGGTGGTGGACGGGTTCCGCAACTACGTGGACGACCGCTTCGACCAGATCACGCAAGGCCGGGTCTCGCCGGAGCAGGTCTTCCTCGACCGGGCGCATCTGCTGGCGCTGACCGCCCCGGAATGGGTGGCGCTGACGGGCGGCGTGCGGGCGCTGAACCTAAACCACGACGGGTCCCGGCACGGCATCTTCACCAATCGGGTCGGTGTGCTGACGAACGACTTCTTCACCGTGCTGACCAGCATGGATTACGAGTGGAAGAAGACGGACGGCGCGGGCAAGGCGTTCACCCTCGATGACCGCGCGAGCGGGCAGACGAAGTACACGGCGACCCGCTGCGACCTCGTCTTCGGCGCGAACGCCCAGCTCCGCGCGGTGGCGGAGGTCTATGCCGGCACGGACGGGCAGGAGCGCTTCCTGCGCGACTTCGTGAAGGTCTGGGACAAGGTGATGAACCTCGACCGCTACGACCTGAAGCCGAACTGACGCCCAGACGGCGGCCGGGTCCTCCCGGCCGCCGCACGGCCAGCGCCCCACGCAGGGCTGGCGGCAAGCAACTTGCCAAGGGGTCCCAAACACTTTCCCCTGGGACACCATGGACCTGCACACGATCGAGACGACGATCCGGCTCCGCAGCCGGTCGGAGATGCCGGATTGGCGCGAGGGCGATGCATGGCTCGCGGGCGGCACGTGGCTCTATTCCGAGCCGCAGCCGGCGCTCCGCCGCCTGATCGACCTGACGAGCCTCGGCTGGCCGGCGCACGAGACCGGATCGGACGGGCTGACCCTCGCCGCCACCTGCACCGTCGCCGCCCTCGAACGGCTGGACCTGCCGGCAGCCTGGATCGCCGCGCCGCTGGTGCGGCAATGCTGCCGGTCGCTGCTCGGCTCGTTCAAGGTGTGGAACGGGGCGACAGTAGGCGGCAACCTCTGCCTCGCCCTGCCGGCCGGGCCGATCATCGCCCTGACGACCGCCCTGGAGGGCAGCTGCCTCCTCTGGGCGCCGGATGGGAGCGAGCGCCGCCTGACCGTGCCGGAGGTGGTGATCGGGCCGCAGCGGAACGCCCTCGCCCCCGGCGAGATCCTGCGCAGCGTCACCCTGCCGGCCTCGGCGCTGTCCCGGCGCACCGCCTTCCGGCGGATCAGCCTCAGCCCACACGGGCGCTCGGGGGCGCTGCTGATCGGGACGCTCGGCGCGGATGGGGCCTTCGCCCTCACGGTCACGGCCTCCGTGCCGCGCCCCCTACGCCTCGCCTTCCCGCGCCCGCCTGAGCGCGACGACCTGCTGCACGCGGTCGAGGCGGCAGTTCCCGAGGGCCTGTATTACGACGACGTTCACGGCCGCCCCGACTGGCGGCGCCACATGACCCTGCATTTCGCGGGCGAGATCCTGGCCGAGTTGACGGAGGTACGGGCGTGAGGCTGACGGTCAACGGGCATGCGCACGACGCCGACCCGCGCCCCGGCCAATGCCTGCGCACCGTCCTGCGCGAAGCCGGCTGGTTCGGGGTGAAGAAGGGCTGCGATGCGGGCGATTGCGGTGCCTGCACCGTCCATCTCGACGGCGAGCCGGTCCATTCCTGCCTCGTCCCGGCCTTCCGCGCCGAGGGCACCGAGGTCACGACCATCGAGGGCCTGTCCGGCCCGTGCCGGCCGGGCGAAGCCCGCGAACCGACCCATCCGGTCCAGGCGGCCTTCGTCGCCGCCCAGGGCTTCCAGTGCGGCTTCTGCACCCCCGGCATGGTGATGACCGCCGCCGCCCTGGACCAGGGCCGGCGCCAGGATCTCGGCGACGCCCTCAAGGGCAACCTCTGCCGCTGCACCGGCTACGGCGCGATCCGCGACGCCATCGCGGGCATCGCGCGCGTCGAGGCGCCGGAGGGGGCGTGCGTCGGCCGCTCCGTGCCGGCCCCGGCCGCGCCGTTGGTGGTGACGGGCACCGCCCGCTTCACCTTCGACATCCCCGAGGCCGGGATGCTGCACCTGAAGGTGCTGCGCTCGCCCCATGCCCATGCCCGGATCGTCGCCATCGACACCGGCCCGGCCCGCGCCGTGCCCGGCGTCGTCGCTGTCCTGACCCACGAGGACGCCCCCCCGCGCCGCTTCTCCACCGGGCGCCACGAAGACCCCCGCGACGACGCCGCCGACACGCTCGTGCTCGATCCCGTCCTGCGCTTCGCCGGCCAGCGCGTCGCGGCGGTGGTCGCCGAGACCGAGGCCGCCGCCGAGGCGGGCTGCCGGGCCCTTCGCGTCACCTACGAGGTGTTGCCCGCCCTGCTCGACCCCGCCCGCGCCCTCGACCCGGACGCGCCCCGCGTCCACGGCGAGACCAACCTCGCGGCGGAGGTGCGCGGCGAGGTCGGCGACGTCGCCGCCGGCATCGCCGAAGCCGATCTCGTCTACGAGGAGACCTTCACCTCGCAGCGGGTGCAGCACGCGCATCTCGAAACCCATGGCTGCGCCGGCTGGCGCGACGCCGACGGGCGCCTCACCCTCCGCACCAGCACGCAGGTGCCATTCCTGACCCGCGACGCCCTCTGCGCCCTGTACGATCTGCCGCGCGAGGAGATCCGCGTCCTATGCGGGCGGGTCGGCGGCGGCTTCGGCGGCAAGCAGGAGATGCTGACCGAGGATCTGGTAGCGCTGGCCGTCCTCAAGACCGGCCGCCCGGTGAAGTGGGAACTGACCCGGCAGGAGCAGTTCGCGGCCACCACCACCCGCCACCCGATGCGGGTGCGGGTGACCGTGGGCGCCAAGCGGGACGGGCGGATCACCGCGCTTGGTCTCGACGTGCTCTCCGACACCGGCGCCTACGGCAACCATGCCGGCGGCGTGCTCCACCACGGCTGCAACGAGGTGCTGGCGGCCTATTCCTGCCCGAACAAGCGGGTGGCGGGGCGGGCGGTCCACACCCACACCCCGCCGGCCGGCGCCTTCCGGGGCTACGGCCTCAGCCAGACGATCTTCGCCCTCGAGTCCGCCCTCGACGAGGTGGCGCGGCGGCTGGGCGTCGATCCCTTCGCCCTGCGCCGGATCAATGCCGTAAGGCCGGGCGAACCGCTGGTCGCCCACAGCCTGCACCCGCACGACGTGGTGTTCGGCAGCTACGGTCTCGACCAATGCCTCGACCTCGCGCAGGCGGCGCTCGCCGAGGATCCCGGCCCGGCGCCCGAGCTGGGCTGGCACGTCGGCACCGGCATGGCGATGGCGATGCTCGATACGATTCCCCCGCGCGGCCACCACGCCGAGGCCTTCGCCGCGCTCCTGCCCGACGGCACCTACCGGCTCCGCACCGGCACCGCCGAGTTCGGCAACGGCAGCCAGACGGTCCACCGCCAGTTCGCCGCGCAGGCGCTCCAGGCCGACCCGGCGCGGGTGCGGATCGAGGCCGCCGACACCGACGCGGTCGGGCACGATACCGGCGCCTACGGCTCGACCGGAACCGTCGTCGCGGGCCAAGCGGTCCACCGGGCGGCGCTGGCGCTCGCCGAGGCCATCCGCGCGCGGGCAGCCGAGCGGACGGGCGTAACGCCGGAGGCATGCCGCCTCGCGGACGGCACCGTCGAGACCCCCAAGGGCGTCATCCCGTTGAACGACCTCGCGCCGCTGGAGGCGTCGGGCCGGTCGAACGGCAGCCCGCGCTCGGTCGCCTTCAACGTCCAGGCCTTCCGGGTGGCGGTCCACCCGGTGAGCGGGGCCGTGCGCATCCTGACCAGCGTCCACGCCGCCGACGCGGGCGTGGTGATCAACCCGATGCAGTGCCGGGGGCAGGTGGAGGGCGGAGTGGCCCAGGCCCTCGGCGCCGCGCTCTACGAGGAGGTCGCCCTGGACGGGGAGGGCGCGGTGGCGACGCGGACCTTCCGCAACTACCACATCCCCGCCTGCGGCGACGTCCCGGACACGCGGGTGCTGTTCGCCGAGACGGACGATGCGGTCGGGCCGCTCGGGGCCAAGTCGATGAGCGAATCGCCCTTCAATCCGGTCGCGGCGGCGCTCGGCAACGCGATCCGCGACGCCACCGGCGCCCGCCTCACCGCCACGCCCTTCGCCCCGGATCGGATCTTCCGTGCCGTCGCGGCGGCGTGCGACCTGGGTGAGCGCCACCCGGTTTCTGATCAGGCTCGTTGAGACCGGCGGCAATAGTCATGTCGCCGTGAGCGCAAACTGTTCTCCCGGATTGCGTCGATTGCAGCGCGACATGCGTTCTTCGCAATTGCGGGATGACGGAATACAACATCCATCACGGCATTCGGCGAAAGATCGATTGACTCCGTTGCATGAAGCGAGGTGAAATGTCTCGACAAATATAAGGGAGGAACCATGGCCAAGTTCACGCTGGGTATCATGGCCGATGGCGATGACGAGCCCGTTCGCCGGATCGCGATCTCGGCCGGCGACGAATCGTCGGCGCAGTTCGCGGCCAACGCGGCCTACGAGAAGGTCCGCCGGGAATATCCCGACGCCACGGAGCTCCACCTGATGGACGGCGCCGGCCATGCCTGGAACCGCTCCGTCGCCTCGACCGGCTGGACCAGCCTGAACTGACCGGAACCTGCTGAACCGCCGTGCGCGCCGGATGGAATCACCCATCCGGCCGCTTTGTTCTGTGTATCCTCGTACAGTCCAGGGTTGACGCGCTGCGGTAGCGCCCAAGATCCCCCTTCGCACAAGCGTGGCCATATTGGCGCAACGAGGTGGGGAATGGGGCAAGTGAAGGGGCCGCGGCCGAAGACCGATCTGCAGGCCGTGCAGAAGAGGGCGGGGACCGAGCTGATCGACCGCATGGGCATCCGCACGGAGGCCGAGCGGGCGGAGATCATGATCCGGGAGGCCCGCAAGGCGCGCCTCGCCGCGCAGGCGAAGGCGCTGGCCAAGACCGAGTGACGACCCGGACGCCCTGATGCGCTAAAGCCCCTGCCGCCCGCATTCCGCGCGGGCGTATCCGGGGGTTTTCAGCGCATGGACCTGTTCGGCGGCGCGCTCAGCGTCAACTCGCCCGACGACATCGCCCACATCATCCAAGTCTCGCTCGCGCCGGCCTTCCTGCTTTCGGCGCTGGCGACGCTGCTCAACACCTTCTCGACCCGGCTCGCCCGGATCTCCGACAAGGTGAACGCGGCCGACCGAGAGTTGATGGGGGCGGACGAGGACGCGGCGCGGGCGATTTCCGTCCGGCTCGCCTTCCTGCACCGCCGGTCGATCCTCCTCGACGCGGCGGTGGTGCTCGCCTGCGTCGGGGCGGGGCTCGTGCTGAGTTCGATCCTGACCCTCTATGTCGGCGCCCTGCGCGATGGCGCGGCGGCCTCGGTGCTGTTCGCCCTGTTCGGCCTCGCCCTGGTGTTCACCGTCGCCGCCATCTGCGCCTTCCTGGCGGAGATCCTGCTCGCGGGGCGGGGCGTCCGCGTCGAGGTGGAGCGCCAGCGCGACGCCGCCTCGAAGCGCGGGGCCTGAGGCGCCGCGCCGCGCCTGGCCGCACGGCCGCCTGCCGGTATAGGGTGCGGACAACACACCTCGCGCGGGACGGAGGACCACGCCCGATGGACCCCACCATCACCACGGTCGAAGATCTGCGCCGGATCGCCAAGCGGCGGGTGCCGCGGATGTTCTACGATTACGCCGATTCCGGCTCGTGGACCGAGGGCACCTACCGGGCGAACGAGGACGACTTCGCCGCGATCCAGTTCCGCCAGCGGGTGGCGGTGGACATGACGAACCGCACGCTCGCCACCACCATGGCCGGGCAGGCGGTGGCGATGCCCGTCGCCCTGGCGCCCACCGGCATGACGGGGATGCAGCACGCGGACGGGGAGATCCTGGCCGCGCGGGCGGCGCAGGCCGCCGGGGTGCCCTTCACCCTCTCGACCATGAGCATCTGCAGCATCGAGGACGTGGCCGAGGCGGTCTCCGCGCCGTTCTGGTTCCAGCTGTATTTCATGCGCGACCGGGCCTTCAACGACCGGCTGATCGACCGGGCGGCGGCGGCGGGCTGCTCGGCGCTGGTCCTGACCCTCGACCTCCAGATCCTCGGGCAGCGCCACAAGGACATCCGCAACGGCCTCTCGGCGCCGCCGCGCCTGACGCCGTCCACGGTCCTCGACCTCCTCACCAAGCCGCGCTGGTGCCTGCAGATGCTCGGCACGAAGCGGCGGACATTCCGTAACATCGTCGGCCATGTCGAGGGCGTCGGCGATACGCGCTCGATCTCCGCCTGGACCTCGCAGCAATTCGACCCGCGCCTCGACTGGGACGACGTGGCCCGCATCCGCGACCGCTGGAAGGGGCCGCTGATCCTCAAGGGTATCCTCGACGCGGAGGATGCCGAGCGGGCCGTCGCCACGGGGGCCGAGTCGCTGGTCGTCTCGAACCATGGCGGGCGGCAGCTCGACGGCGCGCCGTCCTCCATCGCCATCCTGCCGGAGATCGTGGAGGCGGTGGGCTCGCGCATCGAGGTGCTGATGGATGGCGGCATCCGCTCGGGTCAGGACGTGCTGAAGGCCGTGGCGCTCGGCGCCAAGGGCGTCTTCATCGGCCGCTCGTTCCTCTACGGGCTCGGCGCGGGCGGGGAGGCGGGCGTCGCCCGCTGCCTGGAGATCATCCGCAAGGAGCTCGACATGACGATGGCGCTGTGCGGCCATCGCGACATCCGCGCCATCGACCGCGCGATCCTGCGCCCGCCCCACGGGCCGGACCTCACGGCCGCCAGGATGGGTTGAGCCGGTGACGGGGCTTGCGACGCCATCCCTCCTCAACCGCCTCGATCTCAAGACCCTGCGCCTCTTCGTGGCGATCTGCGAGGACGGCACGCTGAACGGCGCAGCCCGGCGGGCCGCCATCGCGCCCTCGGCGGTCAGCAAGCGCCTCGCCGAACTGGAACGCGCGCTGGGCTGCGACCTGCTGATCCGCGAGCCCAAGGGGATGCGCCCCACCCCCGCCGGGGAGACCCTGCTCCACCACACCCGCCGGATGCTCGCGAGCGCCGAGCAGATCAGCCTCGAACTCGCCGAACATGCCCGCGGCGTGCGCGGCTTCGTGCGGGTGCTCGCGAACCTCTCGGCCATCGTCGAGTTCCTGCCGGAGGACCTTCAGGCCTTCCTCGCCGCACAGGGGGAGATCCGCGTCGACCTAGAGGAGCGCCCGAGCAGCGGGGTCGTCGCCGGGGTGGAGGAAGGCGCCGCCGACCTCGGCATCTGCGCGGGCGGCACCGACACCCGCTCGCTCGACGCCTACCCCTACCGGAGCGACCGCCTCGTCCTCGTCGTCCCCGATGGCCATCCGCTCGCCGGGCGGGACTCCGTGGCGCTCGCCGACACCCTCGACCACGACCATGTCGGGATGCACCGGGAAAGCTCGATCTACGCCGCCCTGCGCGACGAGGCCCGCCGGCTCGGGCGCCCCCTGAAGCTGCGCATCCATGTGCCGAGCTTCGATGCGATCTGCCGGATGGCGCAGGCCGGAATGGGGCTCGGCGTCGTGCCGGAAGGGGTCTACGCCCTGCTCGGGCCACAGATGCGCGTCGCCGCCGTGCCCCTCACCGATCCGTGGGCGCAGCGCACGCTCCTCCTCGTCGTCCGGCCGGGCGCCCAGACGCCCGCCCCCGCGCTGCTGTTCGACCACCTGCGCCGGGCGGCCGGCTGACGCCTTAGCGTTCTCGTGCGGAGAACGCAGGCTCGCGCATGACGTTTAGACCCACTGGGCGCAATGAACTATTCTTCCATCAATCAACGATGGAGGAGCGCTCATGGCAAGCTCGGCAACCGCCCAGTCCCAGGGTCCGCTCGCTGGAATCCGCGTTCTCGAACTCGGCCAGCTGATCGCGGCACCGTTCGCCACCAAGATCCTCGCCGAATTCGGCGCCGAGGTCATCAAGGTCGAGCCGCCGAACGACGGCGACCCGCTGCGCAAGTGGCGCAAGATGCACGAGGGCACCTCGCTCTGGTGGTATCTTCAATCGCGCAACAAGAAGTCGATCGCGATCAACCTGAAATCGCCGGACGGCCTCGCGGTCGTGAAGGATCTCGTCCGCAGCGCCGACGTGGTGGTGGAGAATTTCCGCCCCGGCGGCCTGGAAAAGCTCGGCCTCGGCTGGGATGTGCTGCAAGAGCTGAACCCGAAGCTGGTGATGGTCCGCATCTCCGGCTACGGCCAGACCGGCCCCTATCGCGACCGGCCGGGCTTCGGCGCCATCGGCGAGTCGATGGGCGGCATCCGCTTCACCACCGGCAGCCCGGATTCCCCGCCCGCCCGCGTCGGCGTGAGCATCGGCGACACGCTGGCCTCGCTGCACGGGGTGATCGGCGCCCTGATGGCGCTGCTCCACGTCAAGACCGGCGGCGGCGCGGGTCAGGTGATCGACGTCTCGCTCGTGGAGAGCGTGTTCAACGTCATGGAAAGCCTCGTCCCGGAATACGACCTGCTGGGCGAGGTCCGCACCCGCACCGGCGGCGCGCTGCCGGGCATCACGCCCTCGAACACCTATCCCACGAAGGATGGCGGCTACGTCGTCATCGCCGGCAATTCGGACCCGATCTTCCGCCGCCTGATGAATGCCATCGGCCGCCCGGACCTCGCCGAGGACCCGTCGCTGCGCGGCAATGACGGCCGCAGCGCCGTGGCGGCGATGCTCGACGGGGTGATCGCCGACTGGACGAAAGTGCGCACCGTCGAGGAGGCCCTGGAGGTCCTCGACGGTGCCGACGTGCCGGCGGGCCGCATCTACTCGGTCGCCGACATCGTGGCCGACCCGCATTACGCCGCCCGCGACATGATCCTGGAGGCGGAACTGCCCGGCGGGACCACCGTGAAGATGCCGGGGATCGTGCCCAAGCTCTCCGGCACGCCGGGTTCGGTGCGCTGGCAGGGCCCGGCGCTCGGCGCCCACACGGACGACGTCCTGGCCGATCTCGGCCGCGACGCCGAGACCATTGCACGCCTGCGCCGCGAGGGAGCCGTCCAATGAGCGGGGATGCCATGCTGATCCAGGAGGTCGCCACCCGCGACGGGTTCCAGATCGAACCCGTCTTCGTGGAGACCGCCGACAAGATCGCCCTGATCGACGCCCTCTCGGCCGCCGGCTTCTCGCGGATCGAGGTCTCGTCCTTCGTCTCGCCGAAGGCGGTGCCTGCGCTCCGTGACGCCGCCGAGGTCTTCGCCGGGATCACCCGCCGGCCCGGCACGGTCTACGTGGCGCTGGTGCCGAACCCCAAAGGCGCGGAGCGGGCGCTCGCCGCCAAGGTGGACGAGATCAACCTCGTCGCCTCCGTGAGTGAGACCCACAACCGCGCCAACATGGGCATGACGCCCGCCGCCTCGATCGAGGGCTTCGGCAAGATCATGGAGGCGGTGAAGGGCTCCGGCGTCTCCACCAACGCCACCGTCGCCACGGCCTTCGGCTGCCCCTTCGAGGGCGACCAGCCGGCGGACAAGGTGATGGCGCAGGTGGAGCGCTACCTCGCGCTGGGCGTCGAGAACGTCACCCTCGCCGACACGACCGGCATGGCCAACCCCCGTCAGGTGGAGGCCCTGGTCGCGCGGGCGCTGACCCTGGTGCCGGCCTCGACGCTGACGCTCCACTTCCACAACACCCGCGGCCTCGGCCTCGCCAACGTGCTGGCCGCCTACAAGGTCGGCGCCCGTCGCTTCGATGCGGCGCTCGGCGGCCTCGGCGGCTGCCCCTTCGCGCCGGGGGCCACGGGCAACATCTGCACCGAGGATCTCGCCAACATGGCGGAGGAGATGGGCATCGCGACGGGCCTCGACCTTGAGGCGCTGATCGGCCTCTCCCGCGATCTCCCCCGCCTCGTCGGGCACGACGTGCCGGGGCAGGTCGCCAAGGCGGGGCGTCCTTGCGACCTTCACCCGATCCCGCAGGCCGCCTGAGGCCTTCGCCCCCCGCAAACCCCGTCCCGACCGGACGCCGCCAGAGAAGCGGCGCCGGGCGGCACGCGGGCGCATGCCGCCCGAAGTCTTGGAGGAAATAAGATGAGCGCCGTCACCACCAGCCCGCTCGCGGGCGTGGCCGAAGTCACGGAAAGCAGCGTGGTCCGCAAGGCTGCGTGGCGGCTGATGCCGCTGATCATGATCTGCTACATGTTCGCGTTCTTCGACCGCATCAACATCAGCTTCGCGAAGTTCCAGCTCCAAAGCGACCTCGGCTTCAGCAACGTCGCCTACGGGCTCGGGGCGAGCATGTTCGTGATCGGCTACGTGATCTTCGAGGTGCCCTCGAACCTGTTCCTCTACAAGGTCGGGGCGCGGCGTTGGATCGCCCGCATCATGATCTCCTGGGGCATCGCCACGGCGCTCATGGTGTTCATCAGCACCGAGTGGCAGTTCTACGCCCTGCGCTTCCTCATCGGCGCCATGGAGGCGGGCTTCGCGCCGGGCATCCTCTATTACCTGACCCTGTGGTTCCCGGCCTCGTTCCGCGGCCGCGTGACGTCCTTCATGTTCGTCGCCTCGGCCTTCTCCGGCATCTTCGGCGCGCCGATCGCGGGCCTGATCCTCGGCGGGCTCAACGGCGTGGCGGGTCTTGCCGGCTGGCAATGGCTGTTCCTGGCCGGTGGCCTGCCCTGCCTCCTCCTCGGCGTGCTGGTGTTCCTGCGCCTCGACGACCGGATCTCCGACGCGCGTTGGCTGACGCAGGAGGAGAAGGATCTCCTCTCCTCGAAGATCGCCCACCACAACCGGGACATCGGCGACCATTCCCTTTGGGGCGCGATCAAGCTGCCGGGCTTTCTGCTCATTGCGCTGGTCTACTTCCTGCTCCAGATCGGCTCCTACGGCCTGAACTTCTGGGGGCCGGACCTCATCAAGACCGCCACGGGCGGGTCGGCGGCCTCGGTCGGCTTCCTCACCGCCATCCCCTATATCTGCGGCGCGATCAGCATGGTCGTCGTCGGGCGCCTGTCCGACGCCTCGGGCGAGCGGCCGAAATTCGTCGCCGGCCTCGCCATCGCGGCGGCCCTCGGCTTCTTCGCCGCCGGCCTGTTCGACAAGCAGATCGTGCCCCTGATGATCGCGCTGGCGCTGGTCGGCTCCGGCATCGTCGCCTCGATCCCAACCTTCTGGACCCTGCCGGCCAAGCTCGTCACCGGCGTCGGCGCGGCGGGGGGCATCGCCCTCATCAACACGCTCGGCCAGTTCGGCGGCATCGTCAGCCCCGTGGCGGTCGGCTGGGTGAAGGACCTCACCGGCTCCACCACCCCGGCCCTCTACGGGATTGGCGTTCTCTGCCTCGTCGCGGCGGCGCTGCTCCTGTTCGCCACCCCGGCGAGCCTGCGCCGGAACGATCGCGGTCTCTGACCCCCGCGCCGCATCCTCTTGCGGGTGCGGCGCCCTACATGGTCCTGCGGCGCTCCCCTCAGGATCCGCATGCCCATGGCCCCGCATCCGAACCCCCTTCCCGTCGGCCCCGGCCAGGAAAGCGTGTGGGATTACCCGCGCCCGCCCCGGCTGGAATCCGTGCCGGAGCGCCTGCGCATCGTCTTCGACGGCATGATTATCGCCGACACCACGAGCGGCTGGCGGGTGCTGGAGACGAGCCACCCGCCGACCTACTACATCCCGGCGGAGGACATCGCCTCCGGCAGCCTCGCCCGGATCGCCAGCGGCAGCTTCTGCGAATGGAAGGGCCGGGCGATCCATTTCGACGTGGTCGGGCCGACCCGCCGGGCCTCGCAGGCGGCCTGGGCCTACCCGACCCCGACCCCGGATTTCGGGCCAATCGCCAACCACGTCGCCTTCTACGCGGCGCCGATGGATTCATGCCATGTCGGCGACGACCTCGTGACGCCCCAACCCGGCGGCTTCTACGGCGGCTGGATCACCCCCCGCATCGTCGGCCCGTTCAAGGGTGGACCCGGTAGCCAGGGCTGGTGACGGACTGTATCTGTCCTGCCGCACCCGGGCGTATTGAGGCGACCGGTACCGATCGTTCATTGACGGTCTAGGCAGCGATTGCCGATAATGTCCGACTTGTGACGGTGGTTTACGACGTGTTTATAATCCGTCACGCACGAAGTCAGAGCTGAAACTATGCAAACCGACGCGATGAGCGCCGGGCCGGAACGGGTCTGCGAGCCCGTCCGGACAACAACCATCGCGTTCACGCCGCCCTTGACCTCCCGGGAGCCGACTGGGCCCGTCGCGCGGCGCCTGCTGTTCTACGTGCCCGGCTACGATCCCGATTCCGAGCGCCGCTACCGCACCCTGTTCCTGCGGGAAATCCGCCGCTACGCCAAAGTGTTCGGCGTCCCGATGCCGAAGGTCGGCTGCCCGACGGCGAGCGAGGACGGCAACCGCCAGAGCTGGGACGTCGAGACCGGGGGCGGCCGCACCCGCACGGAGTACGAACTCCTCCTGTGGAGCGACCTCGTCCGCCGGGACATGGGCAAGCCGCGCGTCGTCGGGATCGGCCTCAACGCCTGGGCGACGCTGAACTTCGCCGTCAACGGCACGCTGGCCGGCCTCTACCGCACCAGCTGGAAATGCGCGAACGTAATGGTGTACCCGTTCGTCGGGTCGCTCCTGCTGCTGATGGCGCTCCTGGTGGCGAGCTTCGCCGGGCATGGGCTGCTGCATCATGGGTTCGGCCTGCCGGGCTGGTTCGCCCTGCTGGTGGGGATCGTCGCCAGCTTGGTCGGCCTGAAGTTTCTGGCCCCGCGCCTCGACCGCGCCTTCCTCTGGCAATTGATGCACGATTGCGTCTTCCACTGGCAGCACGCGTGCGGGAAACGGCCGGATTACGACGCGCGGGTGGAGGCCTTCGCCGCGCACATGCGCGACCGCATCCGCGAGAGCCAAGCCGACGAGGTGATGATCGTCGGACACTCGACCGGCGGCCTGACCGCCGTCGAACTCGCCGTCCGCCTCCTCGCCGAAGACCCGACCCTCGGGGAGGCCGGCGGCCCGGTCCTCTCGCTCCTGACCCTCGGCTCCTGCCTGCCGATCGTGGCCCTGCAGCCCGACGCCCGCGCCACGCGGGCGGCGGTGGCGCAGCTCGTGACCTCGCGGCGGCTGACCTGGGTCGATTTCCAGGCGCCGCAGGATTGGATGAACTTCCCCGGCTTCAACCCGGCCCGCGACCTGCCCCTCGGCCTGTCCGAGGGCGAGATGGCCAACCCGATCATCCGCTCGGCCAAGTTCGCCGAGATCATCAACCGGCAGACCTACGAGCGCATCCGCCTGCGGCCCTTCCGGATGCATTTCCAGTTCCTGATGGCGAACGACCATGCCGGGGTGTTCGACATCTTCGCCCTGACCCTCGGCCCCCGCAGCCTGCGCGACCGGGTCCTCTCCGAGGATACCTCACTCCTCGACGCGCCCGCGACCGCCTGACCGGCTGCGCATTCGGGACGTCATCACCGGTACAAACTCACCATTGAAGGCGCGGTGTGCCGGCACATCTCCCTCTCGAACAGGATTGCCTCGCACAGGACGCGTCGCCCATGGCCGAAGACAAGGACAAGCCGTCCGCGAACCATCTCAAAGGTTCGGTGAAGGAGGCCATCGGCAAGCTCACCGGCGACACACGGATCGCGGAAGAGGGCCAGCGCGAGAAGCAGGGCTCCAAGGCCACCCCGGGCAAGGCCAACCGAGGGGCCTAATGCAGGCCGAGGGAGTCCGCGTAGCCGGCCGCGCGCCCCTCGACGGTGGCGCGATTGTACCGCTTGCGCGCCGCGAGGTCCCGCGCGGCGAGGCCGTGGCGGAAGGCGAAATCCTCGTCGCGCGCATCCATCGCGGCGATGGCGGCCTTGGGCTCGGGATGGAGATCCATGCCGAAATGCCGCCCCCAGAACGCGCCCTCGGTCCGCGCGGTGGCGGCGTGCCGGGTCCATGCGATCGGATGTGAGTGGAAGACGACGGCCTCGTTCACGTAGGCCTTCTGGAAGCCCGCCCGCAGCATCTCGTCGGCCCAGACCTGATCCTCGCCCCATGGAATTTCGGGATAGGGCAGGACCGCCCAGGCGGCCCGCGCCATCGCGGAGTTGTTGTCGGAATAGAACTGCCGCACCCGGCGCCACAGGCTGCCGCCGGGATGGAAGAAGCTCGGCAGGCCGGTCTCGCGGTCGATGACCGGCGGCAGCAGGGCGAGGGCGTCGAACATCTCGGTCAGGTCGCGGCGGGTGAAGGCGTCGTGCTCGGGATAGGCCTCGTGTCGGCCGATCACGCCGGCGACCCGCGCCCCGCGGTCGAAGCCCGAGATCAGGTAGGCGAGCCACAGATCGTTCCGGGGCAGGGCATCCTGCGTGAGAACCGCGACGAAGGTCCCGTCCGTCAGTTCGATGCCGCGGTTGCGCGTCCGACCATGCTGGAACTCCGCGTTCGGGATCGTCTCCAGCCGCAGGCGGGGGTCCCGGCGGCGGCGGACGAGATCGGGGGTGCCGTCCGTCGAACCGCTGTCGATGACGAGCAGGTCGTAGGGGAAGACGCAGCGCTGGCCGAGGACGGCATCGAGGACGCGCGCGAACTCGTGGCCCGCGTTGAAGGTCGGGATGAACACCGACACCCGCCGCCCGCGATGGACGCTCGGCGCGAGGCACCGTTCCGGATCGACGGACCTGAAGCCGCGCTCCCCCAGCCGTTCGAACAGGGCGGCCTCGACCATCCGCGCGCTCCGCGCCCAGGACGTGGTCGCCACGAAGTCGCGGCCCTTCCGCCGCTGCCGCTCCCGGCGCTGCGGATCGGCCATCAGTGCCTCGACCGCGTCGGCGATGGCGTGGGGCAGGGGCTTGGCGAGGCTTACCTCGCCGTCGCGGAAGATCGCGCGGGTGCTCGGCGCGTCGATCTCCACCACCGGCAGGTCGCAGGCCATCATCTCCAGCGGGATCAGCGAATAGTTGGTCGCCGAGAAGACGAGCCCGATGTCGCTGTCCCGGTAGAGGTCGCCCAGCGCCTCCGGGCTCAGGATGCCGTGCTGCGTGTGGGGGAAGTCGTACGGGACGGCGAGGCCGGCCTCGCCGAACAGGTCGGCGTGGAAGGCGACGCCCCGCCGGTGCAGGTCCTCCAGCGCCGCGAGCCCGAGGCCGACCGCCCGGCGCGGCGTGTAGCCCCTGGCGTAGAAGGCGATGCGGGGGACCTTCGGGGGCAGGCTCCGCGCCGGCCCCGGATAATAGACCTCGTGGTCGGCGCAGAGGTCCCAGTTGCGGGCCCAGAGGCCGCGCGCGCTCATCAGGTCGGTCAGCCACCGTCCAGCGCAGAGGGTGGGGAAGCCGAAATCGTAGGTCGATTCCGCCAGGAGCTGCAGCTCTCCCATCGGATGGAAGCTCGGCTCGTAATCCTGCACGAAATAGAACCGCTCCTTGAAGTTCGGCGCCTCGGCGGCGGGGAAGGCGGTCCAGCAATCGGTGACGATCAGGCAATCGCCCGCCAGTTCGCGCACGTCCTCCGGCAGGAAGCGGACATGGACCCTCTCGCCGATGGGCCTGTACCAGTCCCGGATCGCCGTCCTGGCGGCGGCCTGGTCGCGGAAGGTGACGGCGTTCTGGATCCAGATCGTCTGATGGTGCCCGAACTCCTCCAGGCGCTCGACCATGCGGAAGATCGTCATGTGTCCGCCCGCGCCACGGCCGAAGGAGGGGATGATCCAGTGGATGTCGAGGGCCCGCGCGTTGTGGATCCGGGCGAGGGGGGCGAGGGGCTGGAGCGGGCGGCGGGCGATGCGCGGGGTGTCGCGCTGCCATCGCGCCGGCACGGTGGCAGCGGAATCCTCCCGCACCGGCAGACCGGCCAGGGGCGCCGGCTGCGCCCGGCGGGGCGTGATGTAGCTGACGACCCGGCCTCCCGACGCGCGGACCACGATCGGCAGGAGGCGTTCGAGGACGTGGGCGAAGGTGGCATCGAGCTGGCCGCGCTCGTCCTCGAAGCGTTCGAAGGTGCCATAGGCCTCGATGAGGGGCCGCAGCGGCGCCGTCCGGTACCACGCCATCGCGCCGGCCGGGTAATCGCTGCCCCGCCAGGGGAAGCCGTCGTGGCCGAGCTGGCGCAACGCCGCATCGATCCTGCCGGCATTGGCCTCCTCCGCCGTGAAGCGGCGGATCATGTGGAAGTTTCGCGGGAACAGGCATCCGAGATCGGGCGCGTCCGAGAAGGTCCGCAGGATCGTGGCGACCAGGGCGGGCGACCCCATCGTCTGGTCGAACAGGTAGCGGCGCCAATCGTCGCCCCAGGCGACATGCGGACTGCGCTTCGTGTGGACGTGGAGCAGGATGTCGTAACCGAACCACAGGTCCCGGCACCCGACGAGGAGCGGGCCGAGGTCGCGCCCCCGGTTCGGCACTACGCGGACCTCATACCGCCCGTCCCGCCACTCCCGCCGGCAGACGTTCTCGATGAACAGCCGGTCGGCTTCGGAGACGACCGTGATGACGGCCACCGCCATCGGCGGCAGCGAGCGCAAGCGCGGCAGCAACTCCCCGATCAGTTCGGGATAGTAGCAATGCGCGTGGACAGCGAGCGTGAGGCCCGCCATGTCCTCCTCCGGCACGGTGGAGGCGGGGTCCAGCACGATTCCGTTCGCCCCAAAGCCCGGGGCGCCCATTCGGTCGGCGATCCGGACCTGATGGACAAGGGGATTGCTGTAGGGCGGCCGGCTCCTCATGATCTCGCGCTTGTATTCGTAGATGTCGAAACCGGGCGCCGGATCACGATCCTCGTGCTGGCCGTGGGCGATGAAGTGTTCGTACGGCCTCATCCCCGACCCTTCGGCATCGGGATTCATGGAACGGTAAAACGCTTCGTCGAAATGCTTGCGAAATTGAGCCACGACCCCGGGGCCGACGTCCGTGGGCGATCCCACCCGCTCCGCCCACTCGTAGCTGCCGTACCACGCGATGCAGAGCTCGGCGGGATTGGCATCGGATGCCATCCTGTCCCAATGCGCCTCGCAGAAGGCATCGACATCGAAGGACGGGCTCGGGACCCTTCGTTCCCGCGCGCCGTGTCTCAAGTAGTGAACGAGAGGGTTATGGCCAGACCTCCGAACGTCGGGATATTTTTCGAGGTAGAAGGCGGTATCGAAAAATCGAGATGGGGCATACCCGCGCTTCCATCCCGATAGATAGAAATGCTTAGCTCCATTGGCTATCGTTCTAATACGATGATTGCGGAAGTAAAACGCTTCGTCGAAAAGATTACTGGCTTTTATAAGATCTATGTTGATCTTTTCGCGCCGATTTAGAAGTATTACTTTAAACAAACTCATGTCTTTCGCCCAAACGCACCCCAACGCATTCGCTATTCGTCACGATCTTACTCGGACAGAAGGCGCGAATGTTCTGCGGCTCGCGAGAGCGATTTGCAAGCGGGGAAACCGGGGACAAGCCACCGGGATGGCGGATTTCGGTTCGTTCGGCGAGGGCGGACGCAACGAACCTTCGCCACATCATCGCCCAGAAGTGGCGGTTAAGCTCGACCGTAGACGAGACGTTGAGGCCCCATCGAGCAACCCGGGAGCGGAGCCTCCCTGGCAGAGGACAGCGAAGCCGCATGCAACGTGCCGAGGCGATCTCTTCGACAGCGCGGATCGGAATCCTGCTCCTGAGCGCCGGGTTGAGCGCCTGCAACTCCGTGAATCCCACCGCCACGGGCGGGCTCGCCATCCAGAGAACCGCCCTTCAGGTCTCCGACGAGGAGCGCGATTGCCTCGGCCGGGCGATGTATTTCGAATCGAAGCGCAACGACGCCGAGGGCCTGCTGGCCGTGGGCACGGTCGTGATGAACCGAATGGAAGCCGCGATGTTTCCGGGCGGCATCTGCGCGGTGGTGGGCCAGCCCGGCCAGTTCGCCAGCGGCGTGCTCACGAAGCCGATGCAGGAGAAGGACCTCGACAAGATCGCCGAGGTGGCCGATGCGGTCCTGGCCGGCGAGCGGCACCCCAAGGTCGGGAAGGCGATGTTCTTCCACACCGCCGGCTATCACTTCTCCTACAAGAACATGCATTACGTGGCGGCGGCCGGGGGCAACGTCTTCTACGAGAAGACACCCCGGACGCAGACCTCCACCCCCTTCGCGGCGACGCCGACTTCGGTCGCCGCCGCCGAGCCGCCCGCCGGCCAATAGGGCCGGCGCGCAGCCCTGCCCGCGCCGCTCAGCCGAGGCGGTGGAGGGCGCAGAGCTTGTTGCCGTCGGGATCGCGGAGATAGGCGAGGTAGAGCCGCCCGGCGGAGCCGTTGCGCTCGCCCGGCGGGTCCTCGGCGGCGGTCCCGCCGTTCTCGGTCCCGGCCCGGTGCCACGCATCGGCCTCCTCCGGCGATGCGACGCCGAAGCCGATGGTCCCGCCGTTGCTTACGGTGGCGGGCTCCCCGTCGATGGGCTTGCTGATCATGAACAGCGCCCCGCGATGGAAGTAGAGCACGCGGCCCAGCGGATCCTCCTGGCCCGGCTTGCCGCCCATGGCGGCGAACAGGGCATCGTAGAAGGCCTTCGACCGGGCCATGTCGTTGGTACCGACCATCACGTGGCTGAACACGGGCATTCTCCTCCTGTGGTTCCCGCCTCAGCTAGCTGTCCGACGCGCGAGATCAACCGTCGGTGGCATAGACAAGTCCAGGCGGATAGCGGCGGCTTTGACAAGCTCGGCCACTCGTGAGACCGCTCGTTGAGGTAGCGCGCCGGAGGGTGGGCTCCCCGGTCTGCCTCGAAGGGGCCTTCCTTTACTGCGACCGTGCCACGCTTCGAATCGGCGGGCGCGATCCCGAGCGGCCCGGCGGGACCCGATGCACGAGAGACCGAACGCGACGATGTGCATCCCGGTCTGCCTGATGGACGGTGGCGCGACGGGGCTGGCCCTGCGCGAGCACGATTGGGCCACGTCCCCCCTCGGCGATCCCGCGACATGGCCGGCGAGCCTCGCGACGCTCGTGGGCGTCATGCTCGGCGCGCACCAGCCGACCTTCATCCTTTGGGGGCCGGAGCGACGGCTCCTCTACAACGACGCCTATGCCCGGCTCCTCGGGGCGGCGCATCCGGCCGCCCTCGGCCGCGATTACCGCGAGGTCAGGCACGCGGTCGCGGCGGATCCGGAACCTCTCCTGGCCGAAGCCTGGGCCGGCCGCGCCGTCCACGCGGACGGCCCGCATGGCCCCTGGGCCTGCCTGTCCTGCGTGCCCGTCCGCAATGCGGCCGGCGGCG
Source organism: Methylobacterium sp. J-067 (assembly GCF_022829465.1). Lineage (GTDB taxonomy): Bacteria > Pseudomonadota > Alphaproteobacteria > Rhizobiales > Beijerinckiaceae > Methylobacterium > Methylobacterium litchii. The sequence continues at coordinate 41,454 of NZ_JAKSXZ010000030.1, read as the reverse complement.
TGGACGGATTGTACGGCACCTGCACCGAGGGCGCCGGCCCCGCGCTCGGCGAAAGCCGCCGCCGCGAGACCGAGGAGCGGCAATCCTTCCTCCTCGCCCTCAGCGATGCGCTCCGGCCCCTGAGCACGCCAGCCGAGATCGTCGAGGTGGCCTCCCAGCGGCTCGGCGCGCGGGTCGGCGCGAGCCGCGTCTTCTACGCCGAGATCGCCGGCAGCCTGATGACGGTCGAGTGCGAGTACATCGACGGCGTCGGCACCATCGTCGGCCAGCATTCGCTGGCGGCCTTCGGGCCCGACCTCCTGACCGCCTATCGCGACGGCGGGGTCGTCGCCGTCGAGGACGTGCCCTCGGACCCCCGGTTCAACCCCGAGGCGCGGGCGGGCCTGGGCTCGCGCGAGGTCGGGGCCTTCGTCGACGTCGTGCTGTTCCGGGGCGAGGAATGGGTCGGCCTGCTGGCAGTGCAGAGCGCGGTCCCACGCGCCTGGACCCCGGAAGAGGGGTCGCTGATCCGGGAGGTGGGCGAGCGCGTCAAGACCGCGATCGAGCGCGCCCGCGCCGAGGTTGCCCTGCGCGAGAGCGAGGAGCAGCTGGCGGCGATCTTTGCGGGCGCGTCCGTCGGCCTGTCCGAGGTCGATGCCGGGGGCCGCTTCCTGCGGGTCAACACCGAACTGTGCCGCATCCTCGGGCGCCCGGCGGAGGAATTGCTGCAACTCGGCATCGCCGACGTGACCGATCCCCTCTCGGTCGCGCAGAGCGCGGCGACGCTGGCGCAGGCGGTCGAGACCGGGCACGGCGCCGGCCTCGACAAGATCTACCGCCGCCCCGACGGCACGACGGTCTGGGCGAGCAGCAGCATCCGGCGGATGGACGACGCGCAGGGCCGCTTCAGGAACCTGCTGATCGTCACCGTCGATCTCAGCGAGCGACGGGAGGCCGAGCAGCGGCTGGCCGAGAGCGAGCGCCGGCTCCAGCACCTCAACGAGACCCTGGAACAGCAGGTCTCCGAGCGCACCGCCGAGCGCAACCTGTTCGCCACGATCGTCGAGCGGACCGACATCATGGTGATGGCGGTCGATCTGACCTACACCATCCTGGCCATCAACCGAGCGAATGCGGACGAGTTCGCGCGCATCTACGGCGTGCGTCCGAAGGTCGGCGACAACATGCTCGACCTCCTGGCCGACCAACCCGAGCATCAGGCCCAGGTGAAGGCCGGGTGGGGGCGGGGGCTCGCGGGCGAGGAACTGACCTTCGTCCACGAATACGGCGATCCCGCCCGGGCGCGCCCGGCCTACGAGATCAGCTTCCGCACCCTGCGCAACGAACGGGGCGAGCGCACCGGCTGCTACCAGTTCGTCATGGACGTCTCGGAGCGGCTACGCGGCCAGGACGAGCTGCTGCAAGCCCAGGAGGCCCTGCGCCAATCGCAGAAGCTGGAGGCGGTCGGCCAGCTCACGGGGGGCGTGGCGCACGACTTCAACAACCTTCTGACGATCATCCGCTCGTCGGTGGATTTCCTGCGCCGGCCCGACCTGCCGGAGGCGCGCAAGCGCCGCTACCTCGACGCCGTGTCGGACACGGTCGACCGGGCGGCTAAGCTCACCGGCCAGCTCCTCGCCTTCGCCCGGCGGCAGGCGCTCAAGCCCGAGGTGTTCAGCGTCGGCCAGCGGGTGCGCGCCATCGCCGACATGCTCGACACCCTGACCGGCGCGCGGGTGCAGGTGCTGATCGAGGCACCGGATTCGAACTGCCACATCCGTGCGGACGTCAGCCAATTCGAGACCGCGCTGGTCAACATGGCGGTCAACGCCCGGGACGCCATGGACGGGGAGGGCACCCTCATCCTGCGCGTGACCTGCGGCGCGGCGCTGCCGGCCGTCCGGGGCCATGCCGGCTCCGGGACGCCCTTCGTGGCGATCGCCTTGACCGACACGGGCATCGGCATTCCCCAGGACCGGATCGGGCGGATCTTCGAGCCCTTCTTCACCACCAAGGAGGTGGGCAAGGGCACGGGCCTCGGGCTCAGCCAGGTCTTCGGCTTCGCCAAGCAGTCGGGTGGCGACGTGGATGTCCGCAGCGTCGTCGGCGAGGGCACCACCTTCACCCTCTACCTGCCCGAGGTCGCGGTGTCGGAGATGCCCGCGGGCGAGCGCGAGCGGGAGGAGGGGCTGGCCCCCCTCGGCTGCGGACAGAGCATCCTCGTCGTGGAGGACAATGTCGGGGTCGGCCAGTTCGCGACGCAGATCCTGGAGGACCTGGGCTACCGGCCGACCTGGGCCGGCAACGCCGAGGAGGCCCTGGAACGGCTCGGCGACGACGGGAACGGGTTCGATCTGGTGTTCTCGGACGTCGTGATGCCGGGCATGGGCGGGGTCGCCCTCGCCCGGGAGTTGCAGGGGCGCCTGCCTCACCTGCCGGTGATCCTGACCTCGGGCTACAGCCACGTCCTCGCGCAGGAGAGCGACCACGGCTTCGCCCTGCTGCACAAGCCCTATTCGGCCGAACAGCTCGGCCGCATCCTGCATCGGGTGCTCGGCAGCCGGCTCGCGCTGGCGGCCCCGGCGGCCTAAGTCCGGGCCGGCCCCGGCGCGAACCTACTTCCGGTCGCCGGGCAGGACCGCGCTCAGCATCTGCCGGGCGGTGTCCACGAGCAGGTGGCGCTCCTTCGGATCTCCCTTGCCGAGCATCGACATGAAGCTCTTCACCTGATCCAGGGTGAAGAAGGGCGGCAGGGGCGGCACCTCGGGGTCGGTCTTCACCTCCAGCACCACCGGCACGGAGCTCGCCAGCGCCTCGTCCCAGGCGGCGCCGACCTGGGACGGGTCATCGACATAGATCCCCTTCAGGCCGATCAGCTCCGCGAACTTGTGGTAGGGCACGTTCGGGATGGTCTGGCTCGCCTCGAATTTCGGGTTGCCCTCCATCACGCGCTGCTCCCACGTGACCTGATTCAGGTCCTCGTTGTTGAACACGCAGCAGACGAAGGTCTGGTTCGACCAGCGGTGCCGGTACTTCGCCACCGTTATCAGCTCGGCCATGTTGTTCATCTGCATGGCGCCGTCGCCGACCAGCGCGATCACCGGCCGGTCGGGATGGGCCACCTTCGCCGCGATGGCGTAGGGCACCGCCGCGCCCATGGAGGCCAGCCCCCCGGAGAGCGAGCACATCTGGCCCCGGCGCATCTTCAGGTCGCGGGCATACCAGTTGACGCAGGAGCCGGAATCCGAGGTCACGATCACCCGCTCGGGCATGCGCGGGGAGAGCTCCCAGGTCACGCGCTGCGGGTTCACCGGGTTGGCCTTGGCCATGGCCCGGTCCTCCGCCTCCTTCCACCACGCGGCGACGCCCTTCTCGATGCCCTTGCGCCAGGAACCGCCCTCCTTCTTCTGCTCCAGCAGAGGGAGCAGGGCGTTCAGCGTCTCGACCGAGTCGCCGCAGAGCGGTACCTCCATAGGGTAGCGGAGCGACAGCATCGCCGGGGCGATGTCGATCTGCACGCCCCGGGCCTGTCCCTCCTCGGGCAGGAACTCGGCCCAGGGGAAGCCGGAGCCGATCATCAGCAGGGTGTCGCAGCCGGCCATCATGTCGGAGGAGGGCTTGGAGCCGAGGAGCCCGATCGTGCCGGTCACGAAGGGCAGGTCGTCGGGCAGGGCCGCCTTGCCGAGCAGGGCCTTCGCCACGCCGGCCTGGAGCCTGTCGGCCACCGCGATCACCTCGTCGGTGGCGTGGAGCGCCCCCGCGCCCACGAGGATCGCGACCTTCTTGCCGGCGTTCAGGACGTCGGCGGCCCGGCGCAGGTCGGCCTCGAAGGGCACGACCTTCGGCGCGGTGTAGCCGACGCCGGAGAAGGTGTTGCCGTGCTTGCGCACGGGCGGCTCGTAGGGGACGTCCTGCAGGTCGTTCGGCAGGATGATCGCCGTCACCTTCCGCTCGCCCTTGGCGATGCGCATGGCGCGGTCGACGATGTGCCGGACCTGCGCGGGGGAGGAGGCCTGCTGCACGTAGGCCGTCACGTCCTTGAAGACGCTCGTGAGGTCGAGTTCCTGCTGGTAATGGGCGCCGTGGACGTTGCGCGCCTGCTGGCCGGCGATGACGAGCATCGGCACATGGTCGGAATAGGCGTCGTACATGCCCGTCAGCAGATGGGTCGCGCCGGGGCCGGAGGTGGCGAGGCACACGCCGACCTCCCCTGTGAACTTGGAATAGGCCGAGGCCATGAAGGCCGCCATCTCCTCGTGGCGGACCTGGATGAACTCGAAGGGCAGATCGTTGCGCTGGAGAGAGCCGAGAAGCCCGTTGATGCCGTCGCCGGGATACCCGAAGATCTTGGTCACGCCCCATTCGGCGAGGCGCTTCCAGAAGAAGTCGGCGACGGCCTCTGCCATGGGGGCTCCTTGCATGCGGGCCGCGTCGGCGGCCATGTCGTCCCCGGTAACAACCCGTGGGAAACCCAGTTCCTGGCGGCCTCGTCGTTCGGCGGATCAAACCGCGCCGAGGTTCGTCTGTAGGAGGGATCCCACCCCGACGAGGAGACACCGTGTGAGCGTCGGATTGATTGCGCTGCTGGACGACGTGGCGTTCATGGTCAGGACGGCGGCGGCGTCCCTGGATGATGTGGCAGGGCAGGCCGCGAAAGCCGGAACCAAGGCGGCGGGCGTCGTCATCGACGATGCCGCCGTCACGCCGCGCTACGTCGTCGGGTTCGCGGCCGAGCGCGAGTTGCCGATCGTCGGCAAGATCGCCCTCGGGTCGATGCGCAACAAGCTCCTGATCCTCCTGCCGGGCGCCCTGGCGCTCAGCGCCTTCGCCCCCTGGTCGATCACGCCGCTGCTGATGCTGGGCGGCGCCTACCTCTGCTACGAGGGGGCCGAGAAGGTGGTCGAGGCGGTCTTCCCCCATCACGGCCCGGCCGGCGAGGAGGAGGACCAGGACGGCGCCGGGGGCGATCAGGCACGGGAGGACCGCCGCGTGGCGAGCGCGATCAAGACCGACTTCATCCTCTCGGCCGAGATCATGGCAATCACCCTGGCCGCCCTGCCGGAGGGCAGCTTCTGGATGCGGGCGGCGGTGCTGGCCCTCGTCGCCATCGGGATCACCGTGGGCGTCTACGGCGTGGTCGCGCTGATCGTGAAGGCCGACGATGCGGGCCTCGCCCTCGCCCGCAGCACGGCGAGGCCGCCGCTGGGGAGCCTGATCCGGGGGCTGGGGCGCGGCGTGGTCCGGGGCATGCCGGTCCTGCTCCAGATCCTCTCGGTCATCGGGACGGCGGCGATGATCTGGGTCGGCGGCGGAATCCTGATGCACGGGCTGGAGGGCTACGGCGTCGCCGCGCCCGCCCATGTCGCCCATGAGGCCGCCCACGGCGCGGCCTCGTTCGTCCCCGTCGCCAAGGGCTTCGTCGAGTGGCTGGTGACGGCGGCGGTGTCGGGGGTGATCGGGATGGTGGTGGGCCTGCTGCTGATCCCGCTGACGAGCGTCGTTCTCGCGCCGACCTGGAACGCCCTGAAGGGCCTTCGGCACCGCCCGGCGTGAGCCCGTGAAGCGGCCGAGATCGGCCCCGGCCGCTTCGGTTTTCGCCGCGGCCGCGCTTAGCGGAGCAGCTGGAGGATGCCCTGCTGGGCGGTGTTCGCCAGCGAGAGGGCCGAGATGCCCAGCGACTGGCGGGTCGAGAGGGCCTGGGAGTTGGCCGCCTCGGCGTTGAGGTCGGCGTTCGTCAGGTTCGCGGAGCCGGTGTCGAGGACGTTGATCAGGTTCTTCGTGAAGTCCTGGCGGTTCTGAACCACCGACAGGGCCGAGCCGAAGGTCGAGGAATCCGACCGCAGCTGGTTCGACGCCTTGGTCAGACCGGTCAACGTCGCGTTGATGTCGCCGTTGAGCAGGAAGTTGCCACGGCCGGCGGTGCCGGCGGCGGACGAGCTGGTGATCGCGCTCAGGTTGAGGCCGCTCGAGGTCTCGTCGGTCGCCGTGACCTGGAGGTTCGAGTTGCCCTTCGCGTTGAAGTTGATCGTCAGGTTGTTGTTCGCCCCCTTGCCGCCGATCAGGTTCGTGCCGTTGTAGCTCGCGTCGCCGGCGAGCTGGTCGATCTGGGTCAGCAGGCTGTTGTACTGCTTGGCCAGGGCCGAGCGGGCGGAGACGCCGGAGACCGTGAGGTCGGCGCTCTGCGCGACGGCGGTGGTGGCACCGTAGGTGGTGGCCGAACCGGAACCCGCGGCGAAGCCGATGAGGGTCTGGTCGGCGGTGGTGTTGAATTCGACATCCGAGCTGGCGTTCATCACGAGCTTGGTGCCGGTGGAGTCCTTCGTGAAGCTGCCGGAGCCCACGGCGGTGTTCAGCGCCGTGATCGCCTGATCGATCGTGGCGTTGGCCGGGATCGAGGCGGCGGTCGAGGAACCGTTCACGAACAGGTTGACGGTCGTGGCGGTGGTCGACGTGGCGTAGGCGGTCGAGGCCGTGCCGGTGGTGGTGATCTGGGTCGAGAGAGCCTGGTTGGCGACCGACTTGGCCTGATCGACCAGCTTCTGGATCGAGGTGATGCCCTGGTTGGCGGCCTGGATCGCCTGCACGCCGTTGGAAATGCCGTCGAGCAGGTTCGACAGATCGCCCGACCGCTGGTCGAGGGACTGCGAGGTGAAGAAGGTGACCGGGTTGTCGAGGGCCGAGGAGACCTTCTTGCCGGTGGCGAGCCGGTTCTGGGTGGTGGCCGTCAGCGACGCCGTATCCTGCAGGGAGAGCAGGTTCTGGCGGGTGGCAGCGGTGAGCGTGACGCCGTTCGACACTATCGTTGATCCTTACTAGATCATAATACCACCGTTTTTAGTGGCGATTACTTCTATTCCGCCAACCTCTGCCGATTTGTAAATCGCGGAAATATGTTTTCGGAGACGGGTAGCATGGTTAACCATCCGTGAATGTGTGGTTTTAGACCGAGCGAGCAGAGAGGCCGCTCGCGTGGCGGCGGCCGGCATGATCCGGGTGAGATCGGGTGCCCGGGCTCGGCACCGGACGGCTACGACGCCGCGTCGTTCGCGGGGTCCGCCCCCGGAACCGTGTCCTGGGCCGATGGCGTCACCGCAGCGAGCCTGGCGTCCGTCAACTGTTGCGCGGCCTTGCGATCCGCCTCGATCTGTTCGGCCCTCGCATGCGCGGTGCCGGCATTCTGCCGCGCCGCCTCGGCGATGTCTTCGGGCGAATGCCGGACGGACACGGTGCCGTCCTCGTTGGTGATGAAGGTTGCCATTGCTCAACCCGCCGTATCGTTGACGCCGCCCATGGCAGGGGCGCCCCCTGCCAAACCGAGGTTCGTCGCGCGGACGCGATGATAGGAGTTCCCCTGCTTGGACTGACCGCGTGAGACGGGGGTCGTGTCGGCGAAGAGATACTGGCCATTGTTGGGATCCGTATCGCCGTTCGGACCGCCGCCGCCGCGCAAATCGGTGACGGCCATGTTGCGCGTCAGCCCTCCGATCACGAGGCCGGCGCCGTAATCGATCGGATCGCCCTTGGTCGTGTCGAACCCCGCCACGTTGAACCCATGAATGTCCGCCTTGTGGACCTCTCCGCCATCGACCGCATAGAAGCGAGCCCCAGCTCCCTGATAGGCCGCCAGCACAAGGTTGGCGGCGCGCAGCCGGGCCACGGCCATCAGAGGCGATGGCGAAATATCGATCCCGTGCGCGCCCACCAATTGGCCGTTGAACTCGCAGTTCGCGACAGAAAGGATATTCAGAACGGCCTGTGAGGCCTCCGCGCGCCGCGCCTCGATACCCGCCCACATGCTCTCATCGAGACGGGCGCCGAGGAGGCTGAACTTGATTTGAACCCAAGCCGGCTTGCCGCCGATGAGTTCGGGCCCCCCTGGCAGAATCGCGATCGGCGAGCGATTGAAACCGCCCGCAAAGCCTCCGATCATCTGACAGTCTTCACCCGCCGCGTGCAACCAGCCATATTTTGGACCGATACGCTCCTTGCACTCGTAAGATTTGCTGTAGAGCTTGATCGTGCGTGATTCCGACGCGCTGTTTCCGCCCACCCAATTCGGATTGATGACAGTGGTACAGGTCGGATGACCATGGACCGGGTCATAATTCGTCACCAGCACCGCGATCGCCTCTTGCAACGCTGTCTGAGTTCGGTCCCACAGGCCGCCGATGGTGAACGAATTCTCGATGGTGAGGCCATACCCTCCCTGCTGTGCGATGAAATAGGGAATGGGCATACCGCCACAGTTCCGAATAGCCCCGGACTGGCTGCCGTAGGCACGAATGTGAGCCTGGCCCGCCGTGAGACGTCCGCCGAGCTTGGTTCCAGCCGGGACGGCGCCGAGAAACCGACCCGGCGCCGTGAACCACAGGCCCTCGATCTCGGCCGAGCCCATGCCGGAGGTAGGCGACCCCATCTGGAGGGTATCGCCCGTGTACCCGCTGAGGCGGGTGATGGTGGTGCTTTGCCGACCTGCGATCCCGATCAGCTTGCCGTTCTGCGGGACGATGATGGGGCCATCCTTGGCCAGCACGGGGCCGACGCCGCGGATGTTCGGCTTGATGTAGCAGGCGTTATGGCCGTTTAGGATGGCGTTCAAAAGCGTCTCGTCGCCTCGCACCCCGTCGCGGTAGGGGCCGAACATGTCGAGGACCGGGATCTGCCCCGAGGCGATCTTCGAGAGGTACGGCGCGGGCGTCGCGGTAACGCCGCCAATCGCCACCTGCGGATTGACGGCCTCGGGAAGCGCGACCCTGGCGGATTGCCCGGCCGGAACGACACTGAGTGAATCGGCATCGCCGAGGGTCCGCTGCGCGACAGCCGGCTTCGCCCAAGCCGCGCCTCCCGCCAAGCCGACCAGCATCGGCAGCATGAAGCGTCGCCCCGGTTCCGCCGTATCCGGCCCCCGTCGCCCTCCGAACCGCAGCGCCACACGTTCTGTAAGACGGACGATGCGCATCACGCCCCTCATCGCGCGGACGAGACGCAGTTGCGGCAGGCGACCGCCGCAGGCGGGTCTCCGGCCATGACGGACTGCCTGATGGGCCGCTCCCTCACCGTGCCGCCAAGCGTCGGAAGGCGAAGGGTAGCGGCGAGTGCGGGCATGACGTGCGTCCGGCGGATCTCGATCAGGACCAAGCGAGAGGCCCACCTCCGTTCTAGGGTTTGGTCCCGACAGGACCAGAAGGTTTCGTCGCGGCCACGCTCGCCGGGCATGCAGGACGGGACGATCCCGCGCAGAAGCGAACACCTTCGGCACCTTCGGAGGCATGCCCCCGGCCGACGATGAGCCTGTGAGGGCTTGGCCAAGTGGGAGAAGCCAAGGCCGCGCACGGATCGGTGAACCGACTTTCTGCGGGAGATGCGGAGGATGAAAGCCCGCCCGGCCCTCTATACCGGTATAGCGCCGCCCTCTGGCGCCGGCCCGAGACGCCGAGCCAAGTTTTTAGGACATGCAGTCAAATGACGATTCGCGTTCATCTGCTATTAGGCATGCCGAAGGGGACGCCAAGCTTCGGCGACCGAGAAGAGCTGGCCGCATAAAGCTCAGCTCAAGCGACAGGGCCTAACGCAATGGCTGTGGGGAGACGTACGGACAGGAAGGGCGCTCGACCGAAAGCTGTCTATCGCGCCCGGTGGTCGCGACGTTTCCAAGACACGGACTTGATCCGCCGCTGGATTGGCCAAGCACAGCGCAAGCGTCGGGGAGACGCCCACGTTCGCCTCGAAACGAATGCAAACAACGTCATCTTCCTGACCTGGGATCAGACATTCGGCCGGGCCTAGCGGCAAGGCGACACTCCAAACTAGTCGATCGCCTACCGATCATCGCAAGACCAAGACCCGACACGGGCCAACCCAGAGGACTGTACCATGCCGCGCGCTGCGCCGATCACCCCTGACGCTGTGGCCCTGGCCTATGCCCCGGCGGAGGCGACGTCCGTTTCGCAGGGCCGCAGGTGGCTGGAGCGTTCCGCCAAGCGCGCCATCGATGTGATCGTGGCGGGCGTCGCCCTCGTCCTGCTCCTGCCGCTCCTGGCCCTCGTCGCCGGCGCGGTCTGGGCGGGGGACCGCAAGTCGCCGATCTTCCGGCACAGGCGATTGGGTCGCCAGGGCCGGCCCTTCGGCTGCCTGAAGTTCCGCACCATGGTGGTGGAGGCCGAGGCGGCCCTGGCGGCCCATCTCGTCGCCAACCCGGCGGCGCAGGCCGAATGGGACGCCACGCACAAGCTCACCGACGATCCGCGCGTGACGGCCATCGGCCGCGTGCTGCGCAAGACATCCCTCGATGAGTTGCCGCAACTGATCAACGTCCTGCGTGGGGACATGAGCCTCGTCGGGCCCCGACCGATCGTGCAAGCCGAGGTGGCGCGGTACGGGTCGGCCTTCCCCGCCTGCTTCTCCGTGCCGCCTGGCGTCACCGGCCTGTGGCAGGTCTCCGGCCGCTCGGACACGACTTACGAGGAGCGCATCGCGCTCGATCTCGCCTACGCCGCCGGCTGGAGCCTCAAGCGGGATCTCGTGATCCTGATCCGCACCGTTCCCGCCGTCTTCGGCCAGCGCGGCAGCCGGTGAGCCGGGAAGCGCCGGCCCCTCGGTCAGCGGGGCCTGACGTCGCGCGGCGCCACCCCGAACCGACGGCGGAATGACCGGCTGAATAGCGACGGATCAGTGAAGCCGCACCGGATCATGATCGTGGCCACGCTTTCACGCGCCTGCGCCGGATGGGATAGGTAGGCGCGCGCACGGTCGAGCCGTGCGTCACGGATCGTCGCCACGACGCCGTCGCCCTCCGCGAACGCGGCGTAGAGCCGGGTGCGGGACACCTGCAGGCTCCGGCACATCGCCTCCGGCCCGAAATGCGGATCGTGCAGGCCGCGCTCGATATGGACCAGGGCGAGGGAGCGCAGCGCCTCGGACGAGACGGGCCCTTCGGACGTGGCGGTGAAGGTCCAGACGAGGTGCAGCGCGCCCTCGATGGCGACCTTCGCCTCGGCCTCGGACATCCGCCCGACCAAACCCGCATAGGTCTGCAGATAGCTCGCGAAGAGGGCGCTGTGCGGGCCGCTCGGGATCACGCGTCCCGCATAGACCTCCGGCTCGCCGACATGGGTGCGGAACAGGGAGCGCGACACCCGCAGCCGCACCTCCTCGTAGGCTTCGTACCCGCCGACCTGATAGGGGCGGTGGGCATCGACGAGACTGATATCGCCGGGCACCAGCCGCGCGCCGCGATTGCCCTGTTCGAAATACCCGCTCCCGGACAGGAACATGGCGAGGCTCACCGAATCGTCCTCGTCCCGGCGAATGTGATGCGCCAGCCGCGTCACCCCGACCTGATCGCTTCGCGTGTGGAGCAGGACGCTGTGCGAGGCCCGGGCGATGAAGCGACCGGCCGAGAACGCGGATGCCGGCTTCGTCGTATGGATGTCGACGCCGCTCAGCGCGGAGATCGAATCTCGCCAGTACTCGAAAGCGCGGCCCGTCTCGACCTCTTCCGTGCTCTGGACGAACGTTTTGACGAAGGATGGATCGGCCAAAACGCTCGCTCCCGGCGACCCGTGCGCGCCTCGTCCCACTGGAAAACCGGCGCCCCATCAATGGCCGGAAGCGGGTTTGGATGCTTGGCCGACAAATTTATTTTATTGGGAGTCTATAGCAATTATTTTGACTGTAGATCCGGCGCCATCGTGCGACCTATACAGTCTACGGGCGGCTGGAGACGATCCCTCGCGGGCGCCCCGCTCCCGTCCTTTCCGTCCCCGGTCCAATTCTTGCTCGCCCGATGGGCGTTCGAGGTCGAAGAACCGGGAGGTCCCGCATGCGTCGGTCCCTGCACACGGACGAGGAAATCGCCTTCCTGCTGGGCGAGGCCGAGAGGGGCATCCCGATCGCGGCGATCTGCGCGAGCGCGCATGTCTCGCCCGGCACCTTCTATCGCTGGCGGCGACGGCTCGGCGGGCTGAAACCGGCCGGGGTGGCCCGCCTCGATCAGGTCGAGCGGGAGAACGCCGACCTCCGGGCGGAGGTGCAGCGGCTCCGGGCGGCCCTGCTCGTGCAGCCGTCGCGACCGGAGCCGGCCCGCACCGGCCCCGCAGGGGCGCGACCGGTGCTCCGCCATCGCGGCGCCGAGGCCTGCGTCGGCCGGTTCGCCTTCGTCCGAAGCGCGAACTGAGACGCAGGCCCGTCCCGCCTCACGCCGTGGCGAGGGCCGCCTTGGGCATCAGCATGTGCACGCCCTTGTTGCCGTCCACCGTCTGGGTGATCCGCAGGTTCCCGGCGAGCGAGCAGAGCATGTAGGCCTGGTTGCGGGTGAGGCTCGTGCGTGCGCAGACGAGGCGCACCATCTCGCGCACGGCTTGGCGCATCGCCTCGTCGAGGCTCTCGTGCAGGCCGATCGCCATCAGGTCGGTGGGCGTCTCGGCGAAGGGCCACGCGGCCGGCAGGTCCTTGCGGACGGTCAGGCGGAACGTGCCGGTCAACCCGGTCTCCAGGGCGGTGATGCAGACCTCGCCGTCGCCCTGCACGCCGTGGCCGTCGCCCGCGTAGAAGCCGCCGCCGGCGTTGAACACCGGCAGGTAGAGGGTCGTGCCGACCCGCATCTCCTTGTTGTCCATGTTGCCGCCGAAGGCGCGGGGCACCGGCGTGCCGACCCGCCCCCAGGCGGCCGGCGGCGCGGTGCCGAGGATGCCGAAGAACGGATCGAGGGGCAGTTCCGCGCCCCAGGGCAGGCGGCAGACGCCGCGCGCTGTGTCGATGTCGGCGTGGATCGTCTCGTACTCGGTGAACTCGTCCGGCAGGGTTCCGAGCAGCGGCAGGATCGCCACGAAGCCCCAGTCGAGGCGGAACTTCAGGTCGAGGATGTCGACCTGCAGCATGTCGCCGGGCTCGGCGCCTTCCACGTGGATCGGGCCGGTGACGAAGTGGGGGCCGGGGCCAGAGGGGAGCGTGTCGAGGGCCTGGAGCAGGTCGGCGGGCACCCGCGCCGGGTCCGGGTGGAGGCATTCGCGTCCGCCCGCCGGATGCGAGTGGAGGGTGACGGTGTCGCCCGACTGGACCGTCAGGACCGGCGGCAGCGCGGCGTCGAAATAGCCGAGCACCATCGTCTCGGGGGTGGCGGGGATCTCGTGATGGGTGGGCACGGCGGCTCCTTCCAACTGTCAGACGGCGATGTGCCGTGTGAGGGTTTCGTGGCTCAGGGACCCGGGATCGCCGCGCGCGACGACGTGGCCCCGCGACACCACCACCACGGTGTCGGCGACCCGGAGCGCGAAATCGAGGTACTGCTCCACCAGCAGTACGGTGATCCGGCCTTTCAGCCCGGCGATCACCTCCTCGATGGCGGCGACGATGGAGGGCTGGATGCCCTCCGTCGGCTCGTCGAGGAGGAGGGCGCGGGGCCGGGTGGCGAGCGCGCGGGCGATGGCGAGCTGCTGCTGCTGGCCGCCCGAGAGGTTTCCCCCCGGCCGGTGCCAGAGCCCGCGCAGGGCGGGGAACAGGGCGACTGCCTCGTCCACCGCCCCGGTGCGCTCCAGCCCGTGGGCGCGGGCGGCGACCCGCAGGTTCTCGGCGACGCTCAGATCCGGGAAGATCTCGCGCCCCTGCGGAACGTAGGCGAGGCCCGCGCGGGCGCGCCGGTCGGGGGACAGGCGCGTCAGCTCGGTCCCGTCCAGGGCGATGCGGCCGCGGCTCTCGGGGATCGAGCCGGTGAGGCAGCGCAGCAGCGTGGTCTTGCCCGCGCCGTTGCGGCCGAGCACGGTGAGGCAGGCCCCCGGCTCGACCGCGAGCGCGATCCCGCGCAGCACCTGCGCGCTGCCGTAATGCTGATCGAGCCCCTCGACGGTGAGGCGGGCGGGCGTGGCGGCGTGCGTCATCGGCCGAGGAAGACCTCGATGACGCGGGCATCGCTCCGGGCGCCGTGCAGGCTGCCCTCGTAGAGCGTGCGGCCCTCGTGCAGCACCGTCACCCGGTCGGCGACGGCCTCGACGAAGTCCATGTCGTGCTCGATCACCAGGATCGCCCGGTCCGGCCGCCGCAGGGCGCGGATCAGCGCGGCAGTCTGCGCGGTCTCGGCATCGGACAACCCGGCCACGGGCTCGTCGAGGAGCAGCAGGGCCGGCTCGGCGGCGAGCACCATGCCGATCTCCAGCCACTGCTTTTCCCCGTGGGACAGGCGGCCGGCGATGATGTCGGCCCGGGGGCGGAGGCCGATCTCGCCGAGGACGGAGGCGATGCGGGCGGCCCGCGCCCCGGCCGGGACGGCGGGCCCGCAGCCGATCTCCAGGTTCTCCCGCACGGTGAGCGCCGGGAAGACGCTGGGCTTCTGGAACTTGCGCCGCACGCCGGCCCGCGCGATCTCCGCCTCCGACCGCGTGGTGAGGTCGATCCGATCACCGAGCATCACCCGGCCGGAGACCGGCTTGGTGATGCCGGAGATCACGTCGAGCAGGGTGGTCTTGCCGGCGCCGTTCGGCCCGATCACCGCCCGCACCTCGCCGGGATCGACCGCCAGCGAGACGCCGTCCAGCGCCGTGAAGCGACCGAACGCGACCGTCAGGGCCTCGATGACGAGGCCGGTCATCGGGACCTCCGCAGCCAGTTCGGGCGGGGGCGCAGGGCCACGAGGTCGAGCAGGCCGTTCGGCAGGACCAGCACCACGACGAGCACCAGCCCCGACAGGATGAAGGGCCACGCCTCCGGCATCGCGGTGCTGAGCCAGAACTTCAGGCCGTTGACGAGCACGGCGCCGATCACCGCCCCGCCGAGCCGCCCCAGGCCGCCGATGGCCACCCAGACGGCGATCTCGATGGAGAGGTCGGGCGCCAACACGCGCGGGTTGATGATGCCGACCTGCGGCACGTAGAGGATGCCGGCGAGGGCCGCGATCATGGCCGAGAGGCACCAGATGCCGAGCTTCAGCCGGGTGGTGCTGTAGCCGAGGGTGCGCAGGCGGGTCTCGTCGTCGCGGCAGGCGATCATCCGCCGGCCCACGGCGCTGCCGACGAGGAGTCGCGTGCCGGCGAGCACGGCGGCCAGCGCCACCAGGGCGGCGACGGCCAGCCCGGTGGCCACGCCGGGGGAGCCCATCGGCCAGCCGAACAGGAGCGGGAACCCGGTCATGCCGTTGTTGCCGCCGAGGCCGGTGTCGTTGCGGTACATCAGCAGCATTGCGACGTAGACGAGGGCTTGGCTGATGATCGAGAAATAGACGCCGTTGACCCGCGAGCGGAACGAGGCGAGCCCGAACAGGAAGGCGACGAGGCCGGCGAGCGCCAGGGCCAGGACGAGGGCGTAGGCCGGATGGTCGAGCCCCGCCCAATAGGCCGGCAGGCTCTTCCACCCCATGAACTGCACGAAGTCCGGCTGCACGCCCGTCACCGCCACCCCGTGGGACAGGAGGTGCATGGCGCAGACGTAGCCGCCGATGGCGAAGAACAGCCCGTGGCCCAGGCTGAGGATGCCGAGATAGCCCCAGACCAGATCGAGGGACACGGCCAGGATCGCGAAGGTCGCGAGCTGGCCCAGCGCGTTGACGAGATACGGCGCGGGCCGCGCCACGAGGAGCCCCACCGCGACGGCGAGGCAGAGGCCGACGAGGCCGGCGACCAGGGGATCGCGCACCGCGCGCCGGGCCGGGCCGGCCGGGGGTGCGAGGACGGTCTGCACGGCGCCGCTCACCGCCGCCTCCGCACCGCGAACAGCCCCTCGGGCCGCCGCTGCAGGAACAGGATGATGCCCACGAGCACGATGACCTTGGCGGCGACCGCACCGGAGACCGGCTCGATCAGCACGTTGGCGCCGCCGATCCCGAGGGCCGCCACCAGCGTCCCGAGGAGGCTGCCGACGCCGCCCAGCACCACGACCATGAAGCTGTCGACGATGAAGCCCGACCCCATGCCGGGATTGACGCTGTAGATCGGGCAGAGGGCCACCCCGGCGAGCCCGGCGATGCCCGAGCCCAGCCCGAAGGCGAGGCGGTCGACCCGGCGGGTCGGCAGGCCGAGGCAGGCGGCCATGTCGCGGTTCTGGGTCACGGCGCGGATGTCGAGCCCCAGCGGCGTGCGGCGCAGGATCAGCAGCGTCAGGACGAGGGTCGCCGCCGCGAAGCCGATGGCGAAGAGCCGGTTCCAGGTCACGACGAAGTCGGCGTAGAGGGGCACGCCGCCGCTGACATAGGCGGGCATGACGAATTGCAGGTTCTGGGTGCCCACCGTCACGCGCACGAGGTTCACGAGGAGCAGGCTCACCGCCCAGGTGGCCAGCAGGCTCATGAGCGGCCGCCGGTAGAGATGGCGGAGGATCAGCGCCTCGACGACGATCCCCACCAGGGCGACGGCGCAGAAGGCCACGGGGATGGCCGCGACGAGATAGAGGTCGAGGAGGCCGGGGGCGAGGCGGCGGAAGGCTTCCTGCACGCCGTAGGTGGCGTAGGCGCCGAGCATGATGAACTCGCCCTGGGCGAGGTTGATCACGCCCATCAGCCCGAAGATGATCGCGAGCCCGGCCGCCGCCATGAACAGGATGCTGGCGAAGCTCAGCCCGTTATAGACCACCGCGAGGCCGTCCCCGACCGCCACCGCGCGGGAGACCGTGGCGAGGCCGGCGTCGAGGGCCGCCCGGAAGGCCGGGTCGGCGGCGTAGGCCGGGTCGCCCTTCAGCGCCGCGAGGCGCGCCTGGGCGGCCCCCGACGGATGGGCGGCCACGGCGGCGATGGCCGCCCGGCGCCGAACCGGATCGGGCGACGACAGAGCCGCCGCCTGGGCGAGGCCGGTGATCCGCTCCTTCAATCCGGCATCGCTCTCCGCATCCCGCGCCCGGTCGAGCACAGCCGCCGGGACGGTAGCGATGCGCCGCTCGGCGGCGGCGAGGCCAGCGGATCGGGCGGCCGGATCGGGGCCGGTGAGCAGGGCGGAGACGCCGCGCGCCGTCTCCACGGCGGCGCGCTGGCGCAACCCGAGGACCGGCACCCGCGCGTCCGGGGCCGCCCGCGCGAGGCCGGTAAGCGCATCGCGCCCCTCGGGCGCGCCGGGCCTGTCGAGGAGGAGGGCGCCATCCGCCGGGCAGGCGAGGCGGCGCTCGGCGAGTGCGCCGAGGAGGTTGGCGGCGAAGGCGAGGTCGTCCGACGGCAGTTCTCCGGCGGATTGAATCAGGCCCTCGGCGGCGCGAACCTGCCCGGCGGCGTCATCGCACAGGCCCGCCGCGAACCCCGCCCGGTCGAGGGACGCGGCGGCGGCGGGAGCCGGCACGAGGGCGAGACAGACGAGGACCAGGACGGCGCGGAGCACGGGCATCCCCGGTTCAGCCATAGGGGCTGAACGGGACCGGCTTGGGCGCGTTCGGGGATTGCCACAGCACGTCGAAGTCGCGCTTCTCGTTGACCGAGCCGATGAACACGCCGCGGGAGACGTAATTGTTCTCCCCCGTCATGGTCAGCGTGTAGCCGGATGGGTCCTCGAAGCTGAGGCCGGCGAAGGCCTTGCGCACCTCGGGGACCGCGAAGGACCCGGCCTTGGCGGCGGCGAGCGCCCAGAGCTGGACGCTGTCATAGGCCGACACCATCGGGTCGATGACCGTATCCGCGCTGAACGGGACGTTCTTGGCCTTCACGTAGGTGGCCCAGTCGCCGAGGAACTTCGTGTTCCGCTCGCTCTTGGCGGCCTGCAGATAGGCCCAGCAATTCAGGTGCCCGGCGAGCTTGGCGGTGTCGAGCCCTTCGAGATCGGCCTCCACCATGTCGAGGCCGAGGATCGGCACGTCGGTGGCGGTGATGCCCTGGTTGGCGAATTCGCGCAGGAAGTCGGGTATCGAGGATCCGACGACGGTGAGCACCACGATCGCCTGGCCGCCGGGCTGGCTGGCGAAGCTGCGGACTTGGTTCACCAGCGTCTGGAAGTTCGAGAAGCCGAACGGCACGTATTCCTCGCGCCACGCGCTCTCGGGGATGCCCTTGCTCTTCCAATAGCCCTTGAGCTGCTTGTTGATCGTCCGGGGCCAGACGTAGTCCGAGCCGATCATGAAGAACCGCTTCGCCCCGACCCCGTCCTGGCCCATCAGGTAATCGACCGCCGGCAGCACGGAGCTGGCGGGGGGCGAGTTCACGTAGACGACGTTCTTCGAATTCTCGTCGCCCTCGAAGTGCAGCGGGTAGAACAGCAGCCCGTCGTTCTGCTCGACGACCGGCAGGACGGATTTGCGCGACACCGAGGTCCAGCAGCCGAACAGGGCCGCGACCTTCTCCTGCTGCAGCATCTGCCGGCCGACCTGGGCGTAGAGCGGCCAGTCCGAGGCGGGATCGGAGGTCAGCACCTCGATCTGGCGGCCGTTGACGCCGCCCCGGCCGTTGATCTCGTCGGCGGCCATGCGGACGACGTAGTTCAGCCGGCCCTCGAGGTTGGCCATCGTGCCGGAGGAGGAGAACAGGCAACCGAGCTTGACGGTGTCGGCCGCGAAGGCCGGCCGGATCAGGGCGGGGGAGGCGAGCAAGGACGCCGCCCCGACGAAGCTTCGCCGCGTGAGATGTGCCATCGATCCCGAAGCCCCCTTGGACAAGCGGCCGTATCATTGCCGGCCTTCCGGACGACCGGAAGATCAAAGAGGGCGCAGGACGGCGCAAAGCTTGCGCAGGTGGGCGCCCCCTGGGCGAAGGACGGGCGGAGACCGGCCGATTACGTCAAAATTCTCGTTATCGGCCGATGTTGTCCTTCGGCGCGCGGCCGCGCCGGTCAGGGATCGGGCGGCGCGTCGCCCCGGCCGATGAAGGGGATGCCCTCGATCGGGCATTCCTCCGTGCCGACGCTCTGGCGGGTGATGGCCCGCACCGCGTCGCGGGTCCCGTCGGGATCCTCGATCCAGCGCCGGTAGAAGTCGTAGGGGCATTCCGACATCCCGTGCCGGTTCTCCTTCGAGTTGATCATGCCCGTGTAGCCGCGGTGCAGGAGCTTGAAGAGGTGGTTCTCAGACTGGCCGTGGGCGCGGAAGTCCCGGATGAGGAACTTCGACAGGGCGGCGTACTGGATCCCCATCTCCTCCTCGCCGCACTCGCCGAGGGTGCGGCCGTCGAAGCCGATGATCGCCGAGTGGCCGAAATACGTGTAGACCCCGTCGAACCCGGCCGCGTTCGACACCGCGACGTAGGTGTTGTTGGCGAACGCCATCGCCTTCGAGATGACGATCTGCTGTTCCTTGGCCGGATACATGTAGCCCTGGCAGCGGATGATCAGCTCGGCGCCGCGCATGGCGCAGTCCCGCCAGATCTCCGGGTAGTTGCCGTCGTCGCAGATGATCAGGCTGATCTTCAGGCCCTTCGGCCCGTCCGAGACGTAGGTGCGGTCCCCCGGATACCAGCCCTCGATGGGCGTCCAGGGCATGATCTTGCGGTACTTCTGGACGATCTCGCCCTGGTCATTCATCAGGATCAGGGTGTTGTAGGGCGCCTTGTGCGGGTGCTCCTCGTGGCGCTCGCCGGTGAGCGAGAACACGCCCCAGACCTTCGCCTCCCGGCAGGCGGCGGCGAACACCTCGGTCTCGGCGCCGGGAACCGTCGCGGCGGTCTCGTACATCTCGGCGGCGTCGTACATGATGCCGTGGGTCGAGTATTCGGGGAAGATCACGAGGTCGAGGCCCGGCAGGCCGGACTTCATGCCGACGATCATATGGCCGATCGCCTTGGCGTTCTCCAGGACCTCCGCGCGGGTGTGCAGGCGCGGCATCTTGTAGTTCACGACGGCGACGCCGACGCTGTCCTGGCTGGACGAGATGTCTCCGTGCATCATGGCGTCTTATCCTCCAGGAGGTCTGCGCGGTCGGCTCAGTGGCTGATCATCCAGGGCCGCGCGCCGGGAAAGCTCTTGGCGGCGGCCGGGGCCGCGGCCGTCTTCTTCGGCGCGCAGCAGCCGCAGCCCGCCCCATGGGCGCCCGAGCGGCGGGGGGCGTGGCGGCTGCGCTCGTTGGCGGCGTGGGCCGCCCGCAGCCCCGCCTCCATCCCGGCGATGCGGGGGGCGGTGAGGAAGGCCCGTGGGCTCGTCCCCCCGCAATCCGGGCAGTCATGCGGCTCTCGGAACTCCGCCATCGGGCGCATGACGGTGAAGGGCCCGCAGGCCTCGCAGGCGTAATCGTAGACGGGCATCTCAGAGATCCGGCGAGAGCGGCATCTGGATCGAGCCGTCGAGGAATTGGGTCGGCCCGTCCGCGCCGGGATTGATGTCGAACTCGAAGATCTTGGTCGGAATCCAGAGGGTCGCGCAGGCGTTCGGGATGTCGACCACCCCCGAGATGTGTCCCTGGACCGGCGCCGTGCCGAGGATCGAGTAGGCCTGCGCGCCGGAATAGCCGAACTTCTTCAGGTATTCGATCGCGTTGAGGCACGCCTGCCGGTAGGCGATGTGCACGTCGAGGTAATGCTGGCCGCCGTGCTCGTCGACGGAGATGCCCTCGAAGATCAGGTGATCGTCGAACTTCGGCGTGATCGGCGACGGCTTGAAGATCGGATTCTTGATCCCGTACTTGGCCATGCCGCCCTTGATCACGTCGACCTTGAGATGCACCCAGCCGGCCATCTCGATGGCGCCGCAGAAGGTGATCTCGCCGTCGCCCTGGCTGAAATGCAAATCGCCCATGGAGAGGCCGGCGCCCGGCACGTAGACCGGGAAGTAGATCTTCGAGCCGCGCGACAGATCCTTGATGTCGCAATTGCCGCCATGCTCGCGAGGCGGGACCGTCCGGGCGCCCGTGGCGGCGGCCGCATCCTTCGCGTCGCCCTTCAGGCGGCCCATGTGGGCGGTCGGGCCGAAGGGCAGGGTGGCCAGCGCCGGGACGCGGTCCGGGTTGGTGTCGTAGAGGGCCTTCTCGCGGGTGTTCCACGTCTCCAGCATCTTGGGATCGGGCAGGCAGCCGATCAGGCCAGGATGGATCAGGCCGGGGAAGCGCACGCCGGGGACATGGCGCGACTTGGTGAACATGCCCTCGAAGTCCCAGATCGACTTCTGGGCCTGTGGGAAGTGCTCGTCGAGGAAGCCGCCGCCGTTCTTCTTGGAGAAGAAGCCGTTGAAGCCCCATTGGCTCTCCGGCTTGGCGCCGATGTCGAGGAGATCGACCACCAGCAGGTCGCCGGGCTCGGCGCCCTCGACGCCGATGGGGCCCGAGAGGAAGTGGACGATCGACAGGTCGATGTCGCGCACGTCGTCGGCGGAATCGTTGTTCTTGATGAAGCCGCCGGTCCAGTCGTAGGTCTCGACGATGAAGTCCGATCCCGGCTTCACGGTGGCGACCATCGGAATGTCCGGGTGCCAGCGGTTGTGCACCATGTCGTTGTCGTAGGCCGACTGCGTGAGATCGACCTTGATCAGCGTCTCGGGCATTTTTTACGACTCCCTGCTGCGATGGTGAGTGTCGGGTCTTCGGGGCGGGGGCCGGCCGGTCAGACCGACAGGAACCGGGCGACGGCCGCCTCATCGATGCCGGCCCGCGGGGCCTCGTGGACGATGGCGCCGTTCTCCAGCACGACGACCCGGTCAGCGACGTCGAGGGCGAAGCTCAGCACCTGCTCCGAGACCACGATGGACAGGCCGCGCTCGTCGCGGATCCTCTTCAGGGTCCGGCCCATCTCGCGGATGATCGAGGGCTGGATGCCCTCCGTGGGCTCGTCGAGGAGCAGCACCTTGGGGCGGCTGGCGAGCGCGCGGGCGATGGCGAGCTGCTGCTGCTGCCCGCCCGAGAGGTTGCCGCCCCGGCGGCCCTTCATCTCCAAAAGGACCGGGAACATCTCGTAGAGGTCCTGCGGCACCGCGCGGGCGCCCGTGACCGTCAGGCCGGTCTCGATGTTCTCCTGCACCGTCATGGTCGAGAAGATCATCCGGCCCTGCGGCACGTAGGCGAGGCCCTTGGCGACCCGGGCGTGGCTCTTGAGCCCCGCCACATCCGCGCCCTCGACACGGATCGACCCGGCCTTGACGGGCACGAGGCCCATCAGGGTCTTCATCAGCGTGGTCTTGCCCATGCCGTTGCGGCCCATCACGGCGACGATCTCGCCGGGGGCCACCGCGAAGGTGAGCCCGTGCAGGACCTCGCTCTGGCCGTAGGCCGCGTGCAGGTCCTCGACGGCGAGCGCCGGCACGGCGGAGGGGATCGCCGCAAGGGGTGGCGGCGGGACGGGGGCGGCGTGCGCGGTCTGGAGCGAGGCCATCGTCAATGTCCCAGGTACACTTCGATGACCTTCGGGTCGGTCTTGACCCGCTCCATCGAGCCTTCGGAGAGCACCTTGCCCTGGTGCAGGACCGTCACCCGGTGGGCGATGTCTTCGACGAACTTCATGTCGTGCTCGATCACCAGCACCGAGCGGCCCTTGATGATCTGGTTGAGCAGTTCGGCGGTCTTGATCCGCTCGCCGACGCTCATCCCGGCCACCGGCTCGTCGAGCATCAAGAGTTCCGGGTCCTGGATCAGCAACATGCCGATCTCCAGCCACTGCTTCTGACCGTGGCTCAGGAACTCGGCGCGCTCCCGGAGCTGGTCCTTCAGGAAGATCGTCTCGGCGATGGCGTGGATGCGGTCGCGGACTTCCGCATCCCTCTTGAAGGTCAGGGCGCCGAACACCGAGCGGCCCCGGGGGAACGAGATTTCGAGGTTCTCGAACACCGTCAGGTCGTCGTAGATCGACGGCGTCTGGAACTTGCGGCCGACCCCGGCCTGGACGATGGCGCTCTCGGAGAGCTTCGTCAGCTCCTGGCCCTTGTACTTGATGGAGCCGGCGCTGGCGCGGGTGCGCCCGCAGATCAGGTCGAGCACCGTGGTCTTGCCGGCACCGTTCGGGCCGATGATCACCCGGATCTCGTCGGGCTCGACGTAGAACGACACGTCGTTCACCGCCACGAACCCGTCGAAGGAGACCGTCAGCGCCTCGACGGCGAGGAGATGGTCGGGCGGGGCGGACTCGGCGCCGACCACGGGGGAGGAGAGGATCGCGGCGTTCATGGCATCCTCACTCGGCGGCGGCGCCGGCAGGCGCATTCTGAGGCGGGACGATGGCGGGCGGCGGGGCGCGCAGGCCCTTCACCCGGCCGGTGAGGCGGGGCTCGATGTGCTCCCGCCAGATGCCGGCGAGACCGTTCGGGAAGGCCAGCACCACGGCGATGAACAGGGCGCCGAGGCCGAACAGCCAGAGGTCCGGGAAGCTCTCGGAGAAGGTGGTCTTGGCCCAGTTGACGAGGAGCGTGCCCCAGACCGCGCCGAACAGGGACAGGCGCCCGCCCACCGCGGCGTAGATCACCATCTCGATCGAGGGCACGATGCCGACGAAGGAGGGCGACATGAACCCGACCTGCAGGGTGAACATCGCCCCGCCGATCGCCGCGAAGGCGGCGGCCAGGCTGAAGGCGAAGACCTTGAACCCCGCCACCGAGTAACCGGAGAACCGCACCCGGTCCTCCTTGTCGCGCATGGCGACGAGGATGCGGCCGAGCTTCGACTTCTTCACGTATTGCGCCGCCAGGATGCAGGCGAGGAGCAGGCCGCCATTGACGAAGTACAGGATGACCTTGGCGTGGTCGGTGCGGATGTCCCAACCGTGGAGGGTGCGCAGGTCGGTGATGCCGTTGATGCCGCCGGTATAGCCCTGCTGGCCGACGATCAGGATCGTCAGGATGGCGGCGATGGCCTGGGTGATGATGGCGAAGTAGGTGCCCCCGACCCGGCGCTTGAACATCGCGAAGGAGATCAGCATCGCGAACAGGACCGGCACCGTCACCACCAGCAGCACTGTGAGCGGGAAGCTCTTGAACGGCTGCCAGAACCAGGGGAGGGCGGTGATCTGGTTCCAGTCCATGAAGTCCGGGATGCCCGGCGTCGACTGGATCTTGGTGTTGGCGACACTCGAAGCTTCCAGCTTCAAGTACATCGCCATGCAATACCCGCCCAATCCGAAAAAGACGCCCTGGCCGAGGGAGAGGATGCCGGCGTAGCCCCAGCAGATCACGAGGCCGAGCGCCACGAAGGCGTAGGTGAGGTACTTGCCGACGAGGTTGAGGCGGAAGCCGTCGAGCATCAGCGGCAGGACGACGAGGATCACCCCGGCCAGCAGAGCCAAGCTCAGCCACTCCACCGGCTTCATGAACGGGTTGTCGTTGACGGTGACGGATTTGGTGAGGATCTGGACCGGGTTCGTCATGGCCGAAAACTCCTCAGCGCCGGACCTTGAGGGTGAAGAGTCCCTGCGGCCGCAGCATCAGGATGCCGACCACCGCGAGGAGGGTGATCACCTTGGCCATCGAGCCGGAGAGGAAGAATTCCAGGGTCGATTGCGTCTGCGAGATCGAGAAGGCCGAGGCGATGGTGCCGAGAAGGCTCGCCGCGCCGCCGAACACGACGATCAGGAAGGTGTCGACGATGTAGAGCTGGCCGGAGGTCGGCCCCGTGGAGCCGATCATCGTGAAGGCCGAGCCGGCGATGCCCGCGATGCCGCAGCCGAGGCCGAAGGTGTAGCGGTCGACCTTCTCGGTATCGATGCCGACCGCCCCCGCCATGGCGCGGTTCGACATGACCGCGCGGACCTGCTGGCCGAAGCGCGAGCGGAAGATCAGGAGCGCGACGCTCACGGTGATGAGGATGGTGACGGCCATGACGAACAGGCCGTTGATCGGGATTTCGATCGTGTCGGTGACCTGCACCGAGCCGATCAGCCAGGAGGGCAGCTCGACGCCGACCTCGCGGGCACCGAAGATCGAGCGGTAGGCCTGCTGCAGGATCAGCGAGAGGCCCCAGGTGGCGAGCAGGGTGTCGAGCGGGCGCTTATAGAGGAACCGGATCAGGCTCCACTCCACCAGCATCCCGAGCGCCCCGGAGGCGAGGAAGGCCAACCCCATCGCGATGAAGAAGTAGATTGGGAAGAGCGCCGGCAGATAGGTCTGGAAGAACGTCGAGCAGAGATAGGTGACGTAGGCGCCGAGGATCATGAACTCCCCGTGGGCCATGTTGATCACGCCCATCTGCCCGAAGATGATCGCCAGCCCCAGCGCCATCAGCAGGTAGACCGAGAACAGGATCAGTCCGGCGAAGCCCTGCATCGCGAAGATCGCGCCGAGATCGCCGAGGGAATAATCGCCGAACATCTGTGGACTCTCGCGCGATGGGGACGACGTTTCTTGTCCCGCCCCCGCTTCCGGGGGCGGGATCGGCGCGCCTACTGGTAGCCCTTCGGGAACGGGTCCGGCTTGATCAGCTCGGGACTGGTGTAGACGATCTCGAATTGCCCATCGGTCTTGGCCCGGCCGACCCGGGTCTTCGACCAGAGGTGATGGTTCGGATCGATCCTGACATAGCCTTCGGGCGCGCCCTTGAACTCGATGCCCGGCGAGGCCGCCACGACCTTGTCCACGTCGAACGAGCCGGCCTTCTCGCAGGCCATCTTCCACAGGAAGGGCCCGAGATAGGCCGCCTGGGTCACGTCGCCGATGACGGTCTTCTCGCCCCACATCTTCTTGAAGGCCGCGACGAACGCCTTGTTGTTCTCGTTCTCGATCGACTGGAAGTACTTCATGCAGGCATAGGCCCCGGCGATGTTCTCGCCGCCGATGCCGTCGATCTCGTCTTCCGTGACCGAGATCGTCATCAGCACCTGCTTCGACAGGTCGATGCCCGCCGCCTTCAGCTGCTTGTAGAACGCCACGTTCGACCCGCCGACCACGTCGGCGAAGATCACCTTCGGCTTCGTCAGCTTGATCTTGTTGATGACCGAGTTGAACTGCGTGTGGCCGAGCGGGAAGTATTCCTCGCCGACCACCTTGCCCTTCAGCACGTTCTCGACGTGCTTGCGGGCGATCTTGTTCGAGGTGCGCGGCCAGATGTAGTCCGAGCCGATGAAGTAGAAGGTGTCGCCGCCCTTCTCCTTGTGCACCCAGTCGAGCCCGGCGAGGATCTGCTGCGTCGCCTCCTGGCCGGTGTAAAAGACGTTCTTGGACTGCTCCAGCCCCTCGTAGAAGGTCGGGTAGTACAGGAGCCCGTTATACTGCTCGAAGACCGGCAGCACCGCCTTGCGCGAGGCCGAGGTCCAGCAGCCCATCACCGCCGCGCAATGGTCGTTGACGAGGAGCTTCTTGGCCTTCTCGGCGAAGGTCGGCCAGTCGGAGGCGCCGTCCTCCTGGATGATCTTGATCTTGCGGCCGAGCACGCCGCCGGCATCGTTGATCTGCTGGATCGCGAGCTTCTCGGCTTCCTGCGCGCCGGTCTCGGAGATCGCCATCGTGCCGGTGATCGAGTGCAGGATGCCGACCGTCACCTCGGTGTCGGTCACGGCGAGGCCGGTGGTGTTGACGGCGGCGGTCGGGGCCGCCGCGAAGGCGCGCCCCGGCATCATCGCCAGGGCCGGCGCGCCGGCCAGTCCCATGAGCAGCCTGCGCCGCAACGGCGACCGCAAGCCGTGATCCGCGCCGGAATCGGTGTCGTCTGCCATTGCCCTGCCCCGGTTGCGTCCGGGGCCTTGAGAGGCGGCCCCCGGATCGACCGATGCAGGCTAGGGCGGTCGCCGCAGCGCAGCATATACGCTGTTTTGCGTATGGCCGGGCTCTTGCCTCTGAGGCACCGTCGACCCGGCTAGTCCAGGGACCGATGGCGCTCAGGATCGGGAATCCACGTTGCGCGGGAGCGCCTTGTGCCGTGCGGCCCGGATCGCGCGCGGTCGCGCCCGCATGCCCGGTCGGCGACCGATGAGCGGCCCGCAGCGCATCATCCCGATCCGGCGCGACTACAACCGCTTCGTCGCGGACGAGACCCTGGAGGATTACGCCCTCCGCTTCACGGCCAAGAAGGCACGGCGCTGGTCGGGCTTCGCGGTCGCGCAGACGGCGCTCGGCTCGGTGTCGTTCCTGGCGCTGGAGGCGATCGGCGGCACGCTCGTCCTCACGGCGGGCTTCGTTAACGCCCTGGCGGCGATCCTCGCCGTCGGCCTGATCATCTTCGCCACCGCCGCGCCGATCACCACCTACGCCGCCCGCTACGGCGTGGACATGGATCTGCTCACCCGCGGGGCGGGCTTCGGCTATCTCGGCTCGACGGTGACCTCGCTGATCTACGCGAGCTTCACCTTCCTGTTCTTCGCCATCGAGGCGGCGATCATGGCGCTGGCGCTGCAGCTCTGCCTCGGGCTGCCGCTCTGGATCGGCTATCTCGTCTGCGCGAGCGCAGTGATTCCCCTCGTGGCCTACGGCATCCGCCTGATCAGCCGGATCCAGATCTGGACGCAGCCCCTCTGGCTCGCCCTCGGCCTGCTGCCCCTCGTCTTCATCGCCGTCCGGGATCCCGCCGCCCTGCCCGCGCTGGCGGCGTTCCCCGGCCTCGACGGACGGGGCGACGGCTTCGACCTCGCGCGGTTCGGCACCGCCACCGGGGTGCTGCTGGCCCTGCTGGCCCAGGTGGGCGAGCAGGTGGATTTCCTGCGCTTCGTGCCCGAGCCGACCTCCGCGCGCGACCGTACGTGGTGGCTGGCGGTGCTGGCCGGCGGCGCCGGGTGGATCCTGCCCGGCATGGCCAAGATCCTGCTCGGCGCCGGGCTCGCGGTCCTCGCCCTGTCCCACGGCGTCCCACCCGATCAGGCCGCCGAACCGACCCAGATGTACCGCGTCGCCTTCGGCTACGTGACCGGCGGGAACGGACGGGCGGCGCTCCTGCTGATGGGGGCCTTCGTCCTCGTCTCGCAGCTCAAGATCAACCTGACCAACGCCTATGCCGGCTCGATCGCGTGGTCGAACTTCTTCTCGCGCCTCACGCACAGCCATCCCGGCCGGGTGGTCTGGCTCGTCTTCAACGTCGCCATCGCCGTGCTGTTGATGATGCTCGGCATCGACAAGACGATCGAGAGCACCCTGCCGCTCTATGCCTGCGTCGTCTCGGCCTGGGTCGGGGCGCTGGCCGCCGACCTCGCCGTCAACAAGCCGCTCGGCCTGTCGCCGCCCGGCATCGAGTTCAAGCGGGCGCATCTCTACGCGGTCAACCCGGTCGGCACAGGGGCGATGCTGCTGGCCCTGGCGGCGGGCTGCCTGCTCTACCTCGGCCTCCTGGGGCCCACGCCCCAGGCCTTCGCCCCGATGCTGACGCTGGCCATCGCGTTCGGCGCGGCGCCCGCGCTAGCCTGGGCGACGGGAGGGCGCTGGTATCTCGCCCGGGCGCCGCGCCGGGACTGGGGGGCGGGCGAGATCACCTGCCGAGTCTGCGAATTGCCCTTCGAGGGCGAGGACATGGCCCATTGCCCGGCCTACGACGCGCCGATCTGCTCCCTGTGCTGCTCCCTCGACGCCCGCTGCGGCGACCTCTGCAAGCCCCACGGCCGTCTCGAGGTCCAGGCGCAGGACGCCCTCGCGCGCATCCTGCCGCGCCGCACGGCCGCCTGGATCGGTGCGCCGCTGGGCCGCTATCTGGCGGTGATGCTGACGCTCTGCGCGGTGATCGGCCTGATCCTCGGCGTCGTGCATGCGGGCGCGAGCATCGCCCACCCGGACCACCGCGAGGTCCTGCGCGCGGCGCTGACCAGCGTGTTCTTCATCCTCGTCGTCATCCTCGGGGTCGTCGCGTGGCTATTCGTGCTCGCGCAGGAAAGCCGGCGGGTCGCTCAGGCCGAGACGCGGCGCCAGACCGTCCTCTACGAGGCCGAGATCGCCGCGCACAAGGTGACCGACGCGAAGCTGCAGGAGGCCAAGGAGCGGGCCGAGGCCGCCAACCAAGCCAAGAGCCGCTACGTCGTCGGCCTCAGCCACGAGTTGCGGACCCCGCTCTCCAGCGTGCTCGGCTACGCCCAGCTCCTCGAGACCGACCCGACGATCCCCCCCGCCCGCCTCAACGGCATCCGCGTCATCCGGCGCAGCGCCCAGCACCTTTCGGGCCTGATCGACGGGCTTCTCGACATCTCGCGGATGGAGGCCGGCCGCCTGCAGATCAACCGCGACGAGATCCGGCTCTCGGATTTCCTCGATCAGCTCGCCGACATGGTCCGGCTCCAGGCCCGCGAGGCCGGGCTCGATTTCCGCTTCACCCGCCCCGAGACCCTGCCCCAGGTCGTCGCCACCGACGAGAAGCGCCTGCGCCAGGTGCTGCTCAACCTCCTGTCGAACGCCATCAAGTTCACGCCGCGCGGGACCGTCTCGCTCGACCTCAGCTACCGCAGCCAGGTCGCGGTCTTTACGATCCGCGACACGGGCCCCGGCATCCCGGAGGCGGACCGCGCCCGGATCTTCGAGCCGTTCGAGCGCGGCTCGACGCCCGCCGCCCGCAGCACGCCCGGAACCGGCCTCGGGCTCACCATCGCCAACCTGCTGGCGCAGCTCCTCGGCGGGGAGGTTTCGCTGATGCCGGCGCCGGGGGGCGGGACGCAGGCCCGGCTGCGCCTGATGCTGGCCACGGTGACCCAGCCCACGCTGGTGCCGACGGTCGCCCCCGTGCCCCGCGCGGAGCCCGGCTATGCGGGCCCCCGCCGGACGGTGCTCGTGGTCGATGACGACAGCGCGCACCGCACCCTGATGCGGGCCATCCTGGAACCGCGCGGGCTCACGGTGCGCGAGGCCGAGACCGGGGCCGCCTGCCTCTCGGCGGTGGCGGAGGCGACGGAATCGGACGCGATCGACTTGATCCTCCTCGACATCGCGATGCCGGGCCTGAGCGGCTGGGACGTGGCGGCGGCGCTGCGGGCGCGGGGCCATGGCGGGCCGATCGTGATGATGTCTGCCAACGTCCACGAACTCGGCCCCGTGCGGGGCGACAGCCCGCCCCACGACGCGATCCTCACCAAGCCCTTCGACCTGCGCGACGTGCTGGACCGGACTGGCGCCCTGCTGCGCCTCGACTGGACGGAGACGGGCGCCGCGCCGCGACCGACGGCGGAGGCGGACGGCCCGCCCGGGGCGGACCGCCCCGCCGCCGCCCATATCGGCGACCTGCTGCGCCTCGGTCGGATCGGGCATATCCGGGGCATCGAGGCGAAGCTCGCGGCGATGGAACAGGACGACACCGTTCCGCCGGACTTCGTGGCGGAGATGCGCGGGCTATGCGCGGGCTTCGACCTGCGCCGCTACCTGACGGTGCTGAAGGAGCTCGCCGGCGATGACTGAGCCCGGCCGCGACGTGATCCTCGTCGTCGACGATTCCCCCGAGACCCTGAGCTTCCTGACCGAGGCGATCGAACGCTCCGGCGCGACGGTGCTGATCGCGGTGGCGGGCGATCTCGCCCTCGCCCTGGTGGACGAGGTCACACCCGACGTGATCCTGCTCGACGCGGTGATGCCGGGCCTCGACGGGTTCGAGACCTGCCGCCGACTCAAGGCGAAGCCGCATCTCGCCAGCGTCCCGGTGATCTTCATGACCGGGCTCAGCGAGACCGAGCACATCGTGCGGGGCCTCGACGCGGGCGGCGTCGACTACGTGACGAAGCCCATCGTCCCCGACGAGTTGCTGGCCCGCATCCGCACCCATCTTGCCGGGGCGCGATCCGCCCGCAGCGCCCGCACCGCCCTCGACGCGATGGGGCGGACCCTGCTGGCGGTGGCGGCGGACGGCCGGGTCCTGTGGTGCACGCCCCAGGCGGGACAGCTCATCGCCTCCCTGGCCGCGACGCCCGACGGCGTCCTGTCCCTGCCGCCCGAGGCGGTGGCGTGGCTCCGCTCCTGTCTCGCGGGGACGACCACCGGTTCCGTGACGCTGAAGGGATCGGACGGCCCACCGCACAGCCTCAGCTTCGTGGGCGGGACGGCCGAGGAGATCCTGTTGCGCCTGTCGCAGGACGACCCGGCGTTGAGCCTCGCCCGCCTGCGCGCGAGCCTGCCCATCACCGCCCGCGAGGCGGACGTCCTGTTCTGGCTGTCCCAGGGCAAGGCGAGCCGCGACATCGGCGAGATCCTGGGCCTCAGCCACCGGACGGTGACGAAGCATCTCGAAGCCATCTACGCCAAGCTCGGAGTCGAGAACCGCACCGCGGCGTCGATGATCGCCAACCGCTACATCCAGGGCGGCGGTTGACGCATCGTAACGCGCCGAGGTCAGCTCCCTCGCTTCAGCATTCCGATGCGACAAACGAATGCTGATCGGAGCGGATGGCGTCGCGGATGCTCTGGCCTTCTGAGCGATCCGAGGCCCATTGAGGCGTTCAGCTGAGGTGCCAGCCCTGTTCGATCTGGGCCAAGTGCAGGTTCTGGGACTCGGGCGACTGCGAAAGGGACACCGCAAGGTCTGCCCGCGACACGCCATGGTCGAGTTGATCGGTCCAGTAGCTCAGGCCACTGGCATCGGCGTGGCGGCCCAGCGCGTTCACGTACAGGGCGTCGACGTAGGCACTGTTGGACAGCTTGCCGTAGGTCGCTTGGCTCTCCGGCGAGTTCAGGAAGACCTGCGCGATGCTGGCCGCTGTTCCGCCGTGGTCGAGCTGGTCCGTGTAGTACGCCAGACCACCTGCGTCCGGCGCCCGGCCGAGCATGGTGTAGTACACCCGGGCCACCTGAGCCGCCTGCGCGTCGGGCACGAACAAGCCGGCATTGAGGGTCGGTTGCAGGCTAGCCAAGTGCTCGGGCGAGAATACGAAGTGTTGCGCGACATCGACGCGGGTGACGCCGTGGGCGAGTTCG
Organism: Methylobacterium sp. J-067; assembly: GCF_022829465.1. Taxonomy (GTDB): domain Bacteria; phylum Pseudomonadota; class Alphaproteobacteria; order Rhizobiales; family Beijerinckiaceae; genus Methylobacterium; species Methylobacterium litchii. The sequence goes on along the minus strand of NZ_JAKSXZ010000030.1, from coordinate 9,886 downwards.
TCGAGGTGGTACTGTAGACCGCTCACATCGGCGGCACGGTGCAGGGTGTTCTGGTAGAGTTGCTGAACGAAGGCGGTGTTATCGACGGCACCAAAGCGAGCTTGACCCTCTGGAGAGGCAAGAAAGTTCGTGGCTAGAGACGCTGGGTTAGTTCCGTGTACGATCTGGTCGGCATAATACTCAAGCCCGAGCGTGTCTGGCGCACGGCCAAAGATGCCGTCGTACAGGGCGTAAACCTGTCCACCGGAGCTGTGAGGGTCGGTTGTCACCGTGCCAAACAGAGCTTTCGCGGTGGATCCTCCGTTTGTAACGGTTATAAGAGTTCCACTGCTCGCATTATTCGACTGGTTCGACTCGGCAACAGCGTTGTCATAATCGGCTATGAACCCGAGATAATAGGACCCAGCTTTCAGATTGGTCGGAAGCGTCACTTGGGTGGAAAGGCCAACAGAGCTGCCCGCCCCGATTGAGCCCTGATTGATCTGGCCGAGAAAAAGGTCAGATGTTGTGATGTTAGAGTCGGTCGAGAGATAGTACCCGATATGGCCCGGTGCAGCCGCGCTTGTTCCAACGTTTGCTACACGACCGTTGATAGAAACGTTCGCGCCGGGCGCAAGCGACGTTGAGGATACACCTTCGGCATTAGACACAAAATCCGGCAGCGATCCTCCTGAGCCGCCGCTGCCCGTTCCGGCACTCGTAGAAGTCGGAGGAAGCTCAAATTTATCTGTAACCGAAATAGAGTAAGATCCGGTTGGTTGCCCCGTGGTTGTAATGTCGCCAGAATAAACCGCAAATATCGCTTTTCCGGGATTTGCGTAATCGAGCTTGTAATCTAGGGAATAATTACTTTTCGCAAATTGCCAATTGTGGATTGGATCGGCAAACGTATCAACGGTCTGAACGCTACCATCGATACTTTTTATACCAGATATTGGTATTATTTGGGCAAATTTTTCCTCTAATGCGCTAATATTTGAAGCGGCAGGAAAATTGATCTTGATTGTGACTTGTTGTAATCCGCCCGGATACGTAAATGAGTAATAGTCATACTTAGGGTTTGCCGAAAACTGACCAAGCGCTCCGCTACTATGAGTCAATTGCCCATTTGTTTGTATGACATAATCTGAGATAAACCCAAGACTAGTCGGATTATCAATTGTACCCATCCTCTTTACCCCATAGAGCTATTCAATTGATTTCGTAGATGCAAAATCGATTGCTGTTGCACAGCGATCATCGATTAGATCTTTCGGATCTTATTCCGCGATATCTTTCGATAATAAATGGCAACCCAATTTTGAGGTAAGCGCAGCATCATGTCGATTGCATCGAAGACACACTTCAGAAATTAGTTTATTCAGATTTCTCATTCGTGGGATGGTAAATTTCCTTTACCTTAATTAATGCCACCTGTAGCAGAACCGGCATGCCGAGGAGTAAGCCACGATCCGCAAACCGCCGGGCGTCGAGGCTATGGCGCGGAGCGCGGCCAGTTGCTTGCCTCGAAGCGGGGGAGGCTTTGGCCGTTCGGTCGGATCAGACATGCCGGCCGGCTCACTGCACCCGTTCCAGGGCGACGCGGATGCCTTGCCGGGCTGCCAGCCCCATCAGGTCGGCGTCGGTCAGGATTAGGTCGCCAATCTGCCAGCGGTCCACATCAGGGCCGTAGGGCTCGACGGGCCAGCCGAGGGCGATGAGAGCTTCGGCCGCGTCCTGGGCGATGAGGTCGGGCGGCTGGTCCATGCAGGCGGGTATAGCTCACCCGGCGCCGGTCCTGTAGCTCGGCCGCATGTCATCCGATGTCACCACCCTTCACGATCCTGTTGCCGGCTTGCGGGCAGAGCTCGACAACCTGTCGCCTCACGCCTCGCCCTGCCGATACCTTGTGCCGGCGAAGTGGGCCGCGATCCGCGGGAGCGGTATCGACTTCTGCGACCGGCTCGGCGCCGAGGCGCACCGGCTAGGGTGGACGGCGGCCGAACTGTTCGCGGTCCACCCGGAGCATGGGACGTTGCGCATCGACTGCTGCGGGGCGCTAATGATCGGGGGCGATGAAGTGCATGGCGTCGAGGCAACCCGGATCGTGACCGCGCGGGGGTCTGCCTATCGGAACAAGGCCAGGCAGGTGTGGGGCGTGCCGATCTGGGAATTTACTAAGCCTGGAACGGGCCGAGCCTAACTAAGCCTCTGAAGTCTGTTCACAAATGCCAGCAAGCAGTCTAGCTTGTTTGCATCTTCTCATGGAGCGTGCCGGCCCGGTCTCATACGCCCCTAAGCGGAAGGGCCGGCCTTCGTGGCTTAGCCTTGGCCGCTCAGGCAGCAGAGCATCACAGTCATTCAAACTGAGACCGGCCTATGCCCGATACCTCTAAATCGCCAACGCTTGATGAAGTTTGGGAGCAGCTTGCTCGTACCTTATTTGGCAAGGGCTGGAGCAACTATAAAACTCAGACTGCCGAACGGAGACTGAAAGACGAAAAGGCTACCGAAAGTTCGGTAGCCCAACCACGCTGGGCACCAGGCCGCAAGCCGACATAACTAACTTGACGGCGGCGCCGAAGCGCCGCTGACTTATGCCGCGTTCCTCCGTACCTTCGGCTCACGGAACTGTCCAAGGCCTGCCGCCTTGGCGAGGTTCGACCGCTTCTCGCTGTATGAGGGGGCGACCATCGGGTAGTCGGATGGTAGGCCGAACTGCTCACAATAGCGCTGCGGGGTAAGCCCGTGCGAGGTGAGGTGTCGCTTCAAGGTCTTGTACGCCTTGCCATCGATGAAGCTGATCAGCCCGTCAGGCTGGACGGACCTCCTGATTTGCGCGGGGGTGGCCTTAGCTTCCGTAGCATCTCCGACTTCTGCGCCTTTGCTGGGTCGGTTGAGGCCGTCAATCGCAGCGTGAACAGTCGCGATCAGGGTTGGCAGATCGGCAGCGGCAACGTGGTTGTTGGATACGTATGCTGCGACAATATCGCCGACCTGTTCAATGATGCCATGGTTAATCGCCAAGCTGTCTTCACTCACTTTCAGCACCCTTTGAAGCTTCGATGCTGGGGCACATGAGGCAATTTAGAAGCATTAGCAACCCAACATTCGCGGATGCATGTTGAAGTTCCCAGCCTCTTGATTTTAAGCAAGATATCTCACTCACCTATTGCCGGGCGGCTTCATCATCGAGGCCCGCTCGGCTCTGCGCATCCCCACCGTGCCACGGCAGGTTAGGTCACGTCGCACTGTCGCGGTGTTTTTTCGACACCATAAAAACACCATCAAAGCGTCGCTGCAATGCTATTGCCACCCCGAAGCGGTGGGCTTCCCGATCACATGGTCTATCCCTTCGAGGATAAGAGAATGGATCGAGCGCCCCCGGTCCTCCGCGATCCGCGCCAACGCGGCGTGCCGGGCATCATCGAGATAGACGGTCTGTCGGGCTGCGACGGCGCGGCGCCCCTTGGGGCGTCCCACGGCCTTCGCGGGGAGCGGGTGCGGCTCGCCCTGGGCGTGGGGCTCCGGCTCTAAGGCGGGCGCGGGGATCTCCTCCGGCTCGTCGTCACGGGCTGCGGCTGCGGCGGCGGCGGCCTTCATGGCGAGGGTGGCCGAAACACTCGGGCGGCGGGTCATTGGGCTTCCCCGAGGCGGATCAGAACGGCGTCGGCTAGGGCAGCAAATTCGCCAGCAGACGGACTGTCGGGCGGCACGGCTTCGCCTGTCGCAAGGCTGTCGGCCACGATGGCACGATAGGAGATCGCCGGGGCGACTGGCTCCGTCAGTGCGGCGAGTGTCGTCACCACGTCCCGCCCTGCCCCGGTGCGCTTATCGATCCGGCTCGGCACGATGAGGATATCCGGCCGCTCGCGCTTGGCCGCCTTGCGATGCCGGCGGATCGTGCCGACCGTCTCGGCCGCGCCGCGCACATCCAGTACCGTCGAGCCGGCCGGAACTAGCACGAGGTCCGAAACGGCTATCGTCGCGCCGAAGGCTGCGCCCATGGCGCCAGGCGCGTCGATCAGTACGAAGTCGGTTCCCTGCCCGCGCGCCGTCTTCACCCACGCGGCGACCGCGCCGGCTTCGTCCGTCTCCAACAGGTGCGCAGTGACAGTGAAGGGAAGCTGGCCGTCCTCGGCAATGGATGCGGCGTGCGCGGCCGGATCCGCGTCAAGCACCGCGACGGTGCGCCCCCGGCGGTGTAGCTCGGCGGCGAGGTTGAGCGCCGTCGTCGTCTTGCCGACCCCGCCCTTGCTCTGCGCAAGCCCGACAATCATCACCATAGCAACGTCACAGCCCCATTTTTGTGGTGGCAATAAACCACCATCGTCATGCCATCGTCACGTCTCTTCACGCTGTACTATGCAGACGCCAAGTTGGCGTTTGCTCTGTCGCTTCCCGGCGCGTGGCCGGATCGACGTGACGGCACGAAGCGGCCTTCGCCAAACTGGCGAACACCTCGTGCCGGAGCGACCGCCCCGTGTGTCGCCAAGTTGGCGACTTACTGGGGTCGGAAGTCCGCCCGATCAAATGGCCAACTTTACCACTTGATCGCCGTCGAACCTCGACGCGCCATCGTCACACTTTCGTGGTGTGATAAAAGCGGGATCGTGGAATGACACTCGCGCGACCATAGCGTGCGTGATAGTGTCTGAGAAGGACAGTTATCGGACACGATGCGATGTCGGCGCTGAAACCCTACCGTCCGAAGACCGGCGCTGCCGTTCCGGTCATGGCCGGGCTGTCGGATCAGGCCCGCGCGTTCCAGCGCGCCGGCAAGGCCGAGAGCACGCGACGCGCCTACCGGAGCGATTGGGCGCAGTTCGTGGCGTGGTGCGAGCAGTTTGGCTTTCAGGCCGTGCCGGCCTCGCCGCTCGCCGTCCTCGAATTTCTCAGCCACGAGGCGACGCGCGGGGCGAAGGCTTCGACGGTCGCGCGCCGGCTGGCGGCGATCCGGTTCAGTCACAAGCTCGCGGGCCACCCGGACCCAACCGACGATGAAGGCTTGCGCGAAGGGCTGCGCGGGATCCGGCGCCAGATTGGCACCCGGCCGACGCAGAAGACTGCCGCGACGGCGGACGTACTGGCCGCACTCCTAATGCGGACTCCTGACACGTTGGCCGGCAAGCGGGATCGGGCGTTGCTCGCGCTGGGCTTCGCAGGTGCCTTCCGCCGGAGCGAACTTGTCGCCCTCGACGTGGCCGACCTCCGCGACGATCCCGAAGGGCTCCGCGTCACCGTTCGCAAGAGCAAGACGGACCAAGAGGGCAGGGGCATCGAGAAGGCCATTCCGCACGGGCGCTTCATCCGGCCGGTCGAGTTAGTGCGGGTGTGGCTCGATGCGGCCGGCATCACCGAAGGGCCGGTGTTCCGACCGGTCAACAAGGCCGGTAGGGTCGAAGCCGAACGGCTTGGGCCGAAGACGGTGGAACGGGTGCTTAAACACTACTGCGCCGCTGCCGGTCTCGATGCCTCGACGTTCGGGGCGCACAGCCTGCGGGCCGGCTACATCACCACCGCAGCGGAGCGGGGCGCGGATCTCGCCAGGATCATGGATCAGTCAGGCCACCGCGATCCCCGAACCGTCGTCGGGTACATCCGCCGGGCAAACGCCTTCAAAGGGCACAGCGGAAGCGGTTTTCTGTAGCAGCCGGGGTCGCCAGTAAGCCAACCTGAGCGATGCTACTTAAGGCGCTACAGTGATTGCTTGCTTAGCTAACGGCCGATAATATCCCTTATCGGCCCTCAGGTGATTAGCCTCAGGTTGTGAGATATACCACAACTAAAGCGCTCGACAAGGCTGTTTTGCAGTGAGGCGTAGGTTGACGCCTACCGAGTGCGGAACGTCTCGATGGTCTGCCGCATGGCGGCGGCTCGCCGGTGGCGCTCGGCGTCCTGTCGGCGGCGTTCGGCGATCTCAGCCTCACGACGGGCGCGGTCCTCGGGATCCTGTCGGGCCATGACGGTGAGGCCGGCGCGGACTTCGGAGACGAGCGAGGATGAAACGGCGTTCGATGAAACCCCGAAGCCGAGCGCGCGGAAGGTGCCCCAGATCAAAGACTGACTTGCTACCATCAAGGGCTCAGATCACGTTTGATCCGTCGCATTGCTTCTCTCCGATAGCTTTCTGGGGTGACTGGTCTGCCGCTTGGATCGAGAACCACCACGTCCGCATATCCTTTTTCTCGCCATTTGAGGGCGAGAACTACAGCGCTAGCAGGGTGCTTCCGCGTCTGCTGGATAAGGCCATTGTCGCGCCTAGCCGACACGACAAAATGGGCAAGATGCAAATCAGTCTGTGCCATAAGCCAGAGCGAACAACCACCGGCAAACGGGTACACTGATCTATGTTGCCCGAGACTGCACAAAGTACCGATCTTCACGGCAATGTCAGAGCCCGCCTTCTGTACGGTTCTGGGCGCAATACCATGGCGAAAGCAGTAGACAATCTACTTTAAGAAGGATGTTTACCGTTCTACTTTAATATAACAGTTTACAGTAGGAGACATCGCTATCATCATTGCTTGAGTCCAAATTATATCTCCCTAGCGTTGGTTGGATTTATCCACTTGCAATGGCGTCAGCGATTGCGGCAGCAATCACCTGTGGGCTACCAATCACATCGATTGGACCATCGTAGTTGATCGCGTTCCTAGGCATACCCCGATACGGTTCTGGGTCAGGCGTAAGAACCATTGTAAGGCCACCCGCTTCATGGATTGCTGCGAGGCCGCGTGACCCATCATCCAGTGATCCGGACAAGACAATACCGATTATCCGGCCATTACCGTACAAGGCGACTGAGCGGAACAGAAGGTCGACAGTTCGATTTCCGTGCAGGCGATCTGGATCTTGGACCATCTCGCCTATGCTGCGCGCCGCAAGGGTGAGGTGCTGCGCGGGCTCGCCGATGTAAACGGTGCCCTGATGGAACTTATCGCCTTCCTCGGCGACCATGACCGGATGCGAGCAGGCCCGTTCTAGCACAAACTTCAGATTGCTCGGCTTGTCCCAAGATCTGTGAAGTACAACGAGGATCACTGCCCGAATTGGTGATGAAAGAGTGGCCAGTAGATTTTTAATATCCTCAAGGCCATCGCCTCCGGACGCACCGATAGCAACAAACCAGGGCGAAGCATTCACTGACAGTTCCTAAAATGAAAATATGTTCGTCTATCAGTCACGCTTGCGCTCAGCGTGCGCAATTGACAACTTGAACCTCGAACCTGCGCTACACCTTATGTTAAAATCAGCAACCCACTAACAGATGGCGGCCCCGAAGAAGGGCAGATGACTATCCGCTCGGCATTTATGGGTTGAGCCCAGGCCCTGAGCATTCCAATCACTCCGCAGTGACGTGTGCGGCCACCCATTCCCCCGCCGTCATCGCCGGCCGGCTGAGGCACAGCACGCTATGCCGAACGGTGGCGCGCCCCTGCTCTACCCACTGCCGCCAGTTCGCCAGGGCGTCGGCTGCTTCGATGTCGCCGGCCGGATCCCCGAGGGCGCGATCCATGAGGATGCGCGTCGGTGCGGAGACGGAGCGGGTGGCCTCGATGTGGGCGAGGCGGCGTTCAAGGTCGATGAGCTTCACGACAGGCTCCCAATGCGCGGGCTATGCCGGGCGGCCCATTCGGCAACGGTCATCCGTTCGGCGTGCAGGATGAGGATGGAGCCCGCCCGGCGAGCGCGGCCGGCAGCAGTCCATGCGCGCCAATCCCGAACAGCCTCGGCCAGAACGGCAGGCGGATGGTTCGCGAGATTGCAAATCGCGGTGATGCGGCCGGAGCCTTGGCGGCCTTCAAGGCGGGCGAGGCGCTGGGTGAGGGAGGCGAGGTTCATGCGAACAGCCCCTCGCTAGGCACATACCGGTTGAGCCATGCATCGAACTGGGCTCGGTAAGCTGGGAACACTACACGCGGCGATGTCTCGCCCATCTGGCAGGTTGGGCAACCGCAGGGACGCACAAGGCCGGGGCCGGGGGCGGCCCAATGCATTTCTGGCCTCGGGTTCTCACGGACAGCGAGGAACCGCAGGTCGCCGGTCAGATCGCGGCTCGTGCGGCGGATGACGCGGATCCGAACGTCCGTGTCATCTAGGCCTGATAGATCCTCGCCCCGTTCCGCAGCTGCCTCACGTTCGTTCCGTACGGCCTCGGCCTCGTTGGCCTCGTACAGGATCTCAAGCTCGCGGTCGCTGATGTCGTCCTCGTGCTTGCGGCCGAAGACGATCCAGCGGGATAGCGGCACCGGCCCCGCATCGGGCCAAACCAGGGCAACGGCCTCGTCCCTCTCGGAGACGGCGCCTGCCCGCTTGGCGCCTTCGAGTGCGTCTTTGGCTTCGGCGGTAGTGCGGCCCCAGGCGAGATAGACGGTTGGCTCGCCCGACCGGCGACTCTCTATCTCGCGGAGGCGGCGTTCAAGGCTGACGAGGTTCATAGGCTCGGATCCTCCAAGCGGGCGAGGCGGGCGGACAGGTCGGCGGCGGTGATGGCCTCGATGTGTGCGGAGACGGCCTTGCCGATATCGGCGGCCTCGCTGGGCGTGATCTCGCCCGACGCGACGGCGCGGAGCATGGCTTCCGTCGCCTTGGGGAGGTCGGCCGCCGAATTGATCGCCGGCAGGTCGAAGGTGATGCTGCGATCCCTGCGTGGGGACAGAAGGCGGTCGAGACACAGCTTCATGGCAGGGCCGTCGCCGTCGAGCGCCATCTCAATGGCCTTGCGGGATAGCTTCTCCGCCTCGCCTTCGAAGATTTGTTCAAGGGCAAGCGTCGAGCGGTTGCGCGAGCCTCGCGGGCGACCGGCGGGGTTGCCGCTGCGACCGGGCTCAAACTGTGTGTCTTCCCTCGGCATTGGTCAGTGTCTCGCGGGCACAGCCTGTAAAAGACAGGCTAAGAACAGGTTAGATATATAGCACTGGCTAAGAACTTTCACGATTATGTTCCTCCGGCTGTTGGGTGGTTAAGGTCCGCAGACCTTCCGCGAGGCCCTGAAGGGCAGCGACTGCGGCTCGGTGGCGAACCTCTCCCGCGTCGTCGCGGGTTTCGAGGGTAACGGCGGCGACCATCGCCATTTGCCGGGCGGTCTCGATGCCGGCAGCGAAGGCGGCTTGCTCGCGCGGGGTCATGCCAAAATCTCCGTCCCGCTTAATCCCCGCTGTCGCGTGCGCGGAGACACGTCATGTCGGCAAAACAAGCACCATGTTAGCTTCACGCAAGACGAAATAGGCCGAACAACTCGGACTACATTGCGCAAAGGAGCATAATTCAGACCATGAAGACCCGTATCGCCGCCGTCGTCACCGCGCTTGTGCTTGGCGTCGCTCCGATCTCGTCCGCCATGGCCTATGATCGGTCCACGTGGACTGGCCTCACGCCCTACAGCGTCGAGACGACCGGTTCCCTGGGCGCCTTTCCTGGAAGCCTTCGCGACAACAACCCGGCGACCTGCCCGATGAGTTCGGCCGCTGAAGGCAACGCCAATCAGCAGAACTTCCCGGTGAAGCAGTACGGCCAGACCTCTGGCGGCAACCGCTGCTAAGCGACCAGGGACAGACTGATGCTGAAGGTGTTTTCCTACGCGATGGCCACTGTCTTTGCCGGCGGCCTCGCCATGACGGCCATCGGATCGGCCAACGTGCTGATGGGGCTGTGACCCAGGGACCCCCACGGATCGACGGCGGGGCGAGAGCCCCGCCTTTTTTGTTTGCGGGCGAGGTAGAGCGCGAAGGTCGGCGCGCGCTGACGGACCTAAACTCACGAGGTGAGGTTGGTTTTGATCCAGGAGGACGCTGATGCCTGACGACCCAATCCCGCCCGCACCAGTCCGCACTGAGGATTTGGCCGTCACCGAGTATGACGCGGGACACCGCGTCAGGGGAGATGAACGGGGGGGCCCAGCTGC
>NZ_JAKSXZ010000147.1 GCF_022829465.1 Methylobacterium sp. J-067 | reverse complement strand
CGCTTCCGCAGAGCTTAGGGCCGTTGCGAGGGCTGCGAGCGTCCGCACGGCCAGATCGTCGGGCATCTCGGGGATGGCCGCTGGTGGGATGGGCAGGCCGGTTCCTGGCGAGACGGTGTGGGCCGTGTCATCTGCCTCGCGGTCGGGGAGGACGACGTGTTCGGCGCCGTCCGGACGACGCGAGTAATTCTAGCGGCGGCTCACAGCAACCACGACACAGCCGACAACCGGGACGTGAACCTCATGGCGGTCTGCCAGCGGTGCCACATGAACCACGACCGACCGGAGCATAAGCGGCGGCGTT
>NZ_JAKSXZ010000146.1 GCF_022829465.1 Methylobacterium sp. J-067 | reverse complement strand
CCGCAGGACGTGCAGGCGCTCATCGAGAACGAACTCGCCGGCAAGGCCATCCAGCCGCAGGTGCTCGTCTCCGTCACCAAGCCGATCTCGCAGACCGTCACCGTGACCGGCGAGGCCGTGGCCGGCGCCCGCCTGCCGCTCACCGGCCACGGCGACCGCCTGCTCGACGTCATCGCCACGGCGGGCGGCGTGCGCTCGCCGGTCTCCGAAACCTTCGTGCGGCTGTCGCGCGGTCCCGTGACGGCGACGGTGCCGCTGACCACGGTGGTGTCGAACCCGAAGGAGAACATCTACCTGCGGCCCAACGACGTGCTGACGCTGGTGCGCGACCCGCAGACCTTCCTGGCGGTGGGGGCGCTCGGCAACTCGACCGAACTGCCGTTCTCGGCGGACGGGATCACCCTGGCGCAGGCCCTGGCCAAGGCGCGGGGCCTGTCGGACTTCCAGGCCGACCCGGCCGGCACGTTCATCTTCCGGTTCGAGCCGGCGGCGATCGTGCGGCGTCTTGCGCCGGGCTCGAAGCTGACGGGCACGCCGCTGGTGCCGGTGGTGTACCGGATCGACATGCGCGACCCCAACAGCCTGTTCACGGCGCAGGCGTTCCGGATGCGCAACCGCGACCTGATCTACGTCTCGAACGCGCCGTTCACCGAGATCCAGAAGGTGCTGGGCGTCTTCACCAGCGTCACCGGCCCTGTCGCCTCGGCGGCGGCCGTGTACACCTACGCGAAGTAGCCGAGGGATACGGAAAAGAAATCGCGTTCTGGCAAGACCTCGCGTAAGGGCTGCGGCTCGTGGGCCGGAGGCCCCGCCCGCAACCTGCGAAGAGGGTGCTGAGCAGAGCCCGATGAAAGCCGGACGTGTCGTCCCCGCCCGCGGGCTCCTCGCCGCCGCGTTGCTCGTGTCCAGCCTGTGCCTCGCCCGGCCAGCCTGCGCCGACGTGACCGTCGGCGTCGCCGTGCCGCGCTCGGGCCCCTACGTCGCCGTGGGCGAGCAGGTGCTGCGCGGCGTCGAGGCGGCGGCCCGGGAGGCCAACGCCATGGGCGGGCTCGACGGGCAGCCGGTCGTCCTCGACGTGCAGGACGACGCCTGCGATTCGAATTCCGCGACGGCGGTGGCCAACCACTTCATCCGCTCGAACGTGCGGCTCGTGGTGGGCCATGTCTGCTCGAACGCCTCCATCGCCGCCTCGGACCTCTACGCGGCCAATGGCATCGTGATGATCACGGCGGCCTCCGTGGCGGCCAAGCTGACCGACCGGGGCCTGCCGACGATCTTCCGGGTGTGCGGGCGCGACGACGACCAGGCCCGGCTCTCGGCGGCGGTGCTGGCCGAGCGGTTCCGCGACCGCAAGATCGCGCTGCTGCAGGACCAGGGCGCCCCCGCGCGGCTGCTCGCCGCCGCGACGAAGGACAACCTGAACCGGATCGGCGTCAACGAGGCGCTGTTCCTGTCCTTCCAGCCCTCCGAGAAGGACGACGAGGCCCTGGCCGACCGGCTCAAGGCGGCGGGGATCGAGGTGGTCTATTACGGGGGCGACGCCGCCGAGATGGGCCGGCTCGTCAAGATCGCCGCCGACCGGGGCTACCGGCCGCAATGGTTCGGCACCTCGGCCATCGCGACGCCGGACTTCGCCAAGGTGGCGGGGTCGGCGAGCAACGGCGTGCTGATGACCTTCTACCTCGACCCGAGCCGCCAGCCGGCCGCCGCCGGGGTGGTGAGGGCGTTCAAGGCGCAGGGCATCGACCCCACGGGGTCCACGATCTACGGCTACGCCGCGCTGCAGGCGCTGGTGGCGGCGGGCAACTTCGCCCATTCGACGGAGCCGCGCCCGATCACCCAGGCGCTGCACACCGAGCGGTTCGACCTCGTGCTCGGCACGGTGGGGTTCGATTCCAAGGGCGACGTCACCGCCCAGGGCTACGTCCTCTATGTCTGGAAGGACGGCAGCTTCACCCCCGCCGGCAAATAGGGATCCCAAAGGGCAAGCCCTTTGGCGGGTGCAGGGCGGAGCCCTGCGGTCAGCGAAGCGCCGCCTCGACCTCCGGCCCCCGCCCGAGCCCGCGCAACAAATCCGCCAGATGCGGCCGCACCGTCAGTTGCAAGGCGTGCAGCTGCCGCACCGCCTCGCTCAGGTCCCCGCCCCGTCCCAGCGCCGCGTCGGCGAAGGCGATCATCCGCGCGTTGGGCCAGGCGGGCTCGCGCAGGGCGTGCAGGCGCGCGACCAGCGCCCCGGCCTCCGTGTCTGGCTCGCCTTGCGCGAACAGCATCAGCAGGGCCGCCGTCGAGCGCGACAGGCCGTAATGGCAATGGACGAGGACATGGGAGGCGTCCCGCAGGTCGCCGCCGAAGGCCAGGATCGCCGCGACGTCCTCCCGCTCCGGGGGCACGAGGGTCGTGCCGTGCTTGTCGGTGCCGGGGCCGAGGCAATCGTGGAAGCGCAGGGTCGTGCGCCGATGCACGCCGTATCCCTCGAAGGCGACCGGCTCGGGCGTGCCGGGATCGAGGAGCGAGAGCACGTGGCTGACCCCGGCCTCGCCGTGCCCCGACAACTCCTCCAGGCCGCAGACGGTGTGGAGGGTGAGGGCGGGGTTGGACATCGCTGATCTCGTTCGGTCGCGGCTGCGGAATTCGGCTCGTTCTAACGTCCGGACAGCGACGAGACCTCTTACGGCCGCGCAAAGTTCCGACCGGGGCTGAACCGTCTTGGCCGGTGATCCGTTTCGAGACGAGTGTGGGCCATGCTACCGACGCCGGCCGATTCCCTGCGGCCCATTCCCTGCGCACGGACGACCAGCCCCCGGACGAGATGCCTTCGGACGATACGCACGCCCCAACCCGCCCCGCCTCCCCGGCCCGGCGGGGCCTCCTCTCGGCCGGTCTCGGCGCGGCGCTGACGGCGCCGCTGGCGGCGCCCGCCCTGGCGCAGGCCGCGCCGGACCTGCGCTGGCGATTGTCGTCGGCCTATTCGAAGACCCTCGACATCCTGTTCGGCGCCCCCGAATCGCTCAGCCGGATCGTCGCCGAGGCCAGCGACGGGCGCTTCCAGATCCTGGTCCAGGGGCCGGGCGAGCCGGTGCCGGCCGAGGGGCTGCTTGATGCGGTCGCCGCCGGCACGGTGGAGATGGGGCACGGCCCCGCCGCCCTCGCGGCGGGCAAGGACCCGACCTTCGCGCTCGCCACCGCCATCCCCTTCGGGCTCAACGCCCGCGGCCAGGCAGCGTGGTGGCAGGCGGGCGGCGCGGCCGAGCTGTTCGGCGAGATCTTCGCCAAGGCGGGCCTCGTCGGCCTGCCCGCCGGCAACACCGGCGCGCAGATGGGCGGCTGGTTCCGTAAGGAGATCAAGAGCCTCGCCGACCTGCAGGGCCTGAAACTGCGCATCGGCGGCCTCGGCGGGCAGGTGCTGACGAAGTTCGGCGTGCAGCCCCAGGCGGTGCCCGGCCCCGACCTTTATGCCGCCCTCGAATCGAAGAAGATCGACGCCGCCGAATGGATCGGCCCCTATGACGACGAGCGCCTCGGCCTGCAGAAGGTCGCCCCGGTCTACCACTATCCCGGCTTCTGGGAGGGTGGGGCGATGCTCCATGTCTGGATCAACGCCGAGAAGTGGAAGAGCCTGCCCAAGTCCTATCAGGCGATCCTGCGCGCGGCCTGCGCCCAGGTCGGCGCGGAGGTGCAGGCGAAGTACGACGCGCGCAACCCGCGCGCCCTGCGCCGCCTCGTGGCGGCCGGCGCCCAGCTTCGGCCCTTCCCGCAGGAGGTGATGGAGGCCGCGCTCAAGAACGCCAACGAGGTCTATGCCGACCTCGCCGCCAAGAACCCGGATTTCCGCCGGGTCTACGAAGCCCTGCGGGTGTTCCGGAACGAGGAGTACCTGTGGTTCCAGGTGGCGGAATACACCTTCGACAACTTCATGATCCGCGCCCGCGCCCGGGGCTGAGGCGTCACAGGCCGGTCACGCGGCGGGCCTAGGCCGCAGGCAATCCCAGCGGAGCGTAGCATGAGACATCTCCCCGCCCTCGGGCTCGCGGCCCTGTGCCTGACGGTGTCGGTTCCGGCGCTGGCGCAGAGCCAGGCCAACCTCAGCGCCTTGCGGGGCCTTGCCGCCGTCGCGCGTCTGCCGCAGAGCCCGGCGGGCCAGGCGGCCCTCGCCGCGAACCTGACGGTGACGGGCGACATCCAGAGCGGAGCCGCGAAGCAGCCGACGCTGCTGCCGCTGCCCGAGCAGCGCCTGCTGGCCCTGAAGGATTGCTTCATCACCGACGGCAACGCGACGCAGCTCGCGGACGGCCTCGGCACGCGGATCGGCGAGGCCTATCAGGCCAAGGCGCGCTATTCCGACCACAAGACCTTCACCAGCGTCTCGCCGGCCCTCGCCAAGCTGATCGGTTACACCAACACCATCACCAAGTCCGATTCGAACGCCGGCAAGTACCTCTTCGCCAACGGGACCCGGGACGGGAAGACGCCCGTCTCCGCGGAGGCGGCGGCGATCCTGGCGAACGGGGCCGTGACGGACGTGTTCGGCCGCGCCTATGGCCGCCCCGCCGGCATGCCGGGCTCGGACGCATTCGGCAACGCCCGCCCGGTGCAGACCCTGCCCGTCCTCACCGCCTACCGGGGCGAGGATTACTTCGGCCATCCGTCGCACAGCCTCGACTGGCTGCGCGGGCCGAACCAGGACCTCACCGACAGCCCGGCCTTCCCGAGCGGCCACACGACCTACGGCGCCACGGAGTCGATGCTGCTCGCGATCCTCGTGCCGAGCCGCTACCGGCAGATGGTGGTCCGCGCCGCCGAATACGGCAACGACCGGATCGTCGTGGGCGCCCATTACGCCATGGACGTGATCGGCGGCCGGGCGACCTCGCTCCACGCCCTGGCGCACCTGCTCGCCAACGATCCCGCCTATGTCGGGCAGATCCGCGTGAACCCGGCCGTGCTCGACCCCGCCAGCGCCGACACGGCCAAGACGGTTTCGCTCAGCGACTACCCGGCGGTGGTGAAGGCTGCCCGCGCCGAACTCGACGCCTTCGTCGCGCAGACCTGCGGCGCCGACATCGCCGCCTGCGCCGCGCAGGACCAGAGCCGGTTCAAGGACGAGGCTGCCAACGCCGCCTTCTACGCCTCGACCCAGACCTACGGCCTGCCAGTGGTTCACCCCGAGACGGCGGGCAAGACGGAGGACGTCGCCTCCCTCGCCCCCGAGGCCGGACACCTGCTGACGGCCGCCTTCCCGGAGCTGTCGCTCGCCGAAGCGAACCGCATCCTCACCGAGACCCAGGGGCCCGGCGGCGGCTTCCTCGACGACGGCTCGGAATTCGGCGTCTATTCCCGGCTGAACCTCTACGAGGCGGCGGGTAAAGCGGCCGCCCTCGCCGCGAGCCGGCGGAACGGCGCGGCACCCTCGCGCTGAGCGCCCAAGAAAAAAGGCCACCCCCGAGGGAGCGGCCCGAAGTCTAGGGAGGAAACGCCCAAGGAGGGCAGCGAGAGAACGACGCCATCGCGCTCTCGCAATGCAAAATTGAGTGCAGACGCGCCGGATGACAAGGGCTTTCGGCGCAAGATTTTACGCCTGGACTGGCACCGGCCAAGTTTCAGGATCGGCCGTGCTGAAAATGTCGCAGCGCAATCGCAGATCGCGAATGCTGCCCCCGCACTTCACGAAAGCTCCGAATACGGCGGAACGATAGGCTCCAGGACCTTGAGACGGTTCAGGATAGTGCGCCGTAGCCCCGGCAATCGCTAATTTCCGCCGCCGAACCCTGCGACGTCTTGTCGAGGTGGCGTCACGAAACCGCCGTCCCGGCCTGTCCCGCCTCCCCTTCTCCCCGCGCCGCCCTAGCTCGATCGAGGCGAATCGCGGTGGGGGTCGGTGTGGCGATACAGGGCGAGCGGGTCCGGGTGCTCAATGACGTGGAGCCGGACGGCGAGGGCCGCTACGTCCTCTACCTGCTGCAGCAGGCCAACCGCGCCCGGTTCAACCCGGCCCTCGAACTCGCGATCGAGGAGGCGAACCGGCTGAAGCTGCCGGTGGTGGCCTGTTTCGGCCTGCTCGACGGCAAGAGCGGCTTCCCGGAGGCCAATGCCCGGCACTACGCCTTCCTGCTTCAGGGTCTCGCGGAGGCGAAGGCGGGGCTGGAGAAGCGCGGCATCGCCTTCGTGATGCGCAAGGCCTCCCCCGCGAAGATCGCCATCGACCTCGCCGACGAGGCGGCGCTCCTCGTCCTCGACCGGGGTTATCTCGCGATCCAGAAGGCGTGGTACGCCGAGATCGGCAAGAAGGTCCGCTGCCGCATCGTGCAGGTCGAGGGCGACGTGGTGGTGCCGGTCGAGACCGCCTCGAACAAGCACGAATTCGCCGCCCGGACCCTGCGGCCGAAGCTCAACCGGCTCTGGGACACGTTCATCGAGGACCTGAAGCCCCGCCCCGTGAAGCACAAGGCGGACGCACTCGGCCTCAAGAGCGAGATCGACGTCTCCGACCCGGACGCGGTGCTGGCGGAGATGAGCCTCGACCGGGAGGTCGGGCCGGTGAAGCGCTTCGCGGGGGGCGAGGGCGAGGCGCGCAAGCGGCTGAAGGCGTTCCTGAAGGACGGGTTCGAGGGCTACGGCGCCGGGCGCAACAAGCCCGAGGCGGCGGCGGCCTCGCACATGAGCCCCTACCTGCATTTCGGGCAGATCTCCCCCGTCGAGATCGCGCTCGCCATCCGCGAGGCCAAGGCGGGGGACGACGATGACCGCGGCGCCTACCTGGAGGAGCTGATCGTCCGGCGTGAGCTCGCCATGAACCACGTGTTCTACACGAAGGGCTACGACGAGTACGACAAGGCCGTGCCCGACTGGGCGCGCAAGACGCTGGCCGACCACGCCAAGGACGAGCGCCCGCACGCCTACACGGAAAAGCAGCTCGCGGCCGGCGAGACCCACGACCATTACTGGAACGTGGCCATGCGCGAGATGCGCGAGACCGGCTACATGCACAACCAGTTGCGGATGTACTGGGGCAAGAAGATCCTCGAATGGTCGCCCTCGCCCAAGGAGGGCTTCGCCCGCACCCTGCGCCTGAACAACCGCTACTTCCTCGACGGGAGGGACGCGAACTCCTTCACCAACGTCGCCTGGGTCTACGGCCTGCACGACCGCCCCTGGCAGCAGCGCAAGGTGTTCGGCACCGTCCGCTACCAGAGCGAGAACTCGCTGAAGAAGTTCGACGCGAAATCCTATGCGAAAGCCGTGGAGAAGCTCTGCGCGGCAGAAAGCTGAACACCCTCGCGCTCCGTGCCCCGGCCCGCTAAGCCTTTTGCGACGCGGGATACGAAGGACGGCGATGACGGCGCAGCGGGAGTCGGAGACGGTCGAGAAGCGGAAGGTCCGTTCCCGTACCGGTCGCTCCATCGCCCGGCTCCGGTCCGCCTCCATGGACGCCTACCCCCTGTGGCGCTCGCGGCTGCTGTTCCTCGTGGGCGGCATCTGCGTCGGCCTCGCGGCGGTGGTGATGGCCAAGGGCGCGGACCTCGCGCAGGAGGGGTTCAAGGCGCTCACCGCCCCCTCGCCCTTCATCGCCCTGGTGCTGACCCCGGCGGGCTTCGCCCTGGCGGCGCTCCTCGCCAAGACCGTGTTCCCGAACTCGCAAGGCTCGGGCATCCCCCAGGTCATCGCCGCGCGGCACGCCCGCGACGCCCGGTTCCGCCACGGGCTGATCTCCCTGCGGGTCGGGTTCGGCAAGGTGATGGTGCTGTTCCTTGGCCTGCTCTGCGGCGCCTCGGCGGGGCGCGAGGGGCCGACGGTGCAGGTCGGCGCGGTGATCATGGCCGCCTTCGGCCGCCTGACGCCGGACCGGCTGCCGGGCCTGCTGCTGGCGGGCGGCGCGGCCGGGGTGGCGGCGGCGTTCAACACGCCGCTGGCCGGCATCGTGTTCGGCATCGAGGAGCTGGGCCGGGCCTACGAGGCGCGCTCCTCCGGGCTGATCGTGGCCGGCATCGTCGCCGCCGGCCTGACCTCCCTGTGGCTCATGGGCAATTACACCTATTTCGGCACGACGCCGGCCGTCCTGCCCCTCTCGGCCGGCTGGATCGTCCCGGTGCTCGCCGTGCTCGGCGGGCTGGCGGGCGGGGCGTTCAGCCGCCTCGTGATCCTGTTCGCCCGGGGCCTGCCGGGGCGGGCGGGCCGGTTCGTCAGCCGGCGGCCGATCCTGTTCGCCGCCGCCTGCGGCCTCGCGGTGGCCCTGTGTGGGCTCGCCACGCACGGGGCGGCCCACGGCACGGGCTACGAGGAGGCGCGGAACATCCTGCACGGCGACGCCCCAGCGAGCCTCCTCTACGCGCCGCTGAAGTTCCTCGCGACGGTGCTGAGTTCGGTGAGCGGCATCCCCGGCGGGCTGTTCGCGCCCTCGCTGGCGGTGGGGGCGGGGCTCGGGGGGATGCTGCACCCGTTCGTGCCCGACGTGCCGGTGGGCGCGGTCGTGCTCGTCGGGATGGTGGCCTACCTGACGGGGGTGCTGCAGGCGCCGATCACCAGCTTCGTCATCGTCACCGAGATGACCCAGAACCACGCCCTGATGATCCCGCTCATGGTGGCGGCGCTGATCGCGGACGCGGCCTCGAAGGCGGTCTGCCGCACCGGGCTCTATCACACCCTGGCCGAGATCATGCTGGAACGCGCCGACGTGCCGGCCGAGCCCGTCACCCGCACGGCCTGAGAATAAAGGCTTCGTTCGGGGCCCGCGCGACGGAACAGTCGCGCTTGCACGCCGGTTGAGCGTGCGAGCGTGACTCGCCCGGCTGTCCCGCCGGGCCAAGGGAGTTTGCCTGATGACCCTTCTGAAATGGGCCCTGATCTGCTTCGTGATCTCGCTGATCGCGGGTGGCCTCGGTTTCACCGGCATCGCGTCGGGCGCGGGCTCGCTGGCGCGGATCCTGTTCGGCCTGTTCCTGATCGTGGCGATCGTGATCGTGGTCATCGCCTTCGCCGTCGGGCAGGTGGTGTTCTAGCCCCATGCGCGGGCGCGTCTGCCTCGTCACGGGCGCGACGGGCGGCATCGGCTACGAGACGGCCCTCGGGCTCGCGCGTCGCGGCGCGCGGGTCGGCCTCGTCGGGCGCGATGCCGCCAAGCTCGCCGGCTGCGCGGACAGGATCCGCGCGGCGTTGCCGGAGGCGCGGGTGGACACCTACCGCGCCGACCTGTCCTCGCAGGCGGAGATCCGCCGCCTCGCGCAGGAGGTCCGTGCGGCCTGCCCGCAGCTCCATGTGCTCGTGAACAACGCGGGCGCCATCTTCGACCGCCGCGAGACGACCGTCGACGGCATCGAGCGCACCTGGGCCCTCGACCATCTCGGCTACGTGCTGCTGACCCTCGAACTCCTCGACACGATCACGGCGACGGCGGGATCGGGCGGCAAGCCGCGGATCGTCAACGTCGCCTCGGCGGCCCATTACCGGGGCCATATCGACTTCGCCGACCTCGGCGGGGTGAAGTCATTCGGCCCGATGCGCGCCTATTCGCAGGCCAAGCTCGGCAACGTGCTGTTCACCTACGCCCTGGCCCGGCGCCTCGCCGGACGGGGCATCACCGTGAACTGCCTGCATCCAGGCGTGGTCGATACGGGCTTCGCCAAGAACACGGGCGGCCTGTTCGGCATGGCCTGGAACCTCGTCCGCCCCTTCCTCATCAACCCGGAGAAGGGCGCGCGCACCTCGCTGCACGTCGCCACCGCGCCGGAGCTCGACGGCGTGACGGGGCGCTACTTCTCCCACGCCAAGCCCAAGACCTCGTCCGCGGAAAGCCGGGACGAGGCGGTGCAGGAGCGGCTCTGGCGGGTCAGCCTCGATCAGGTCGGCCGGGACGCCTGAGGCCAACGCCTCAGGCGGCGGCCGCCCGTGCGCCCTCGGGCTTGGCCTGGATCTCGATGAACACCCGCTTCACGTCCGGTTCGCTGGCCTTCAGCGCCTTGTCGAGCCGCGAGACCGTCGCCTCGACCGCCCCGGCGGTGAGGTCGTCGGCCATGTCGAGGCTGAGGTTCACGAGGATGTCGCTCGGCCCGAGATGCTGGGTCAGCACCTCGTTCACGTGCATCACCCCCGGCTCGTCGCGGACGATCTCGTTGATCGCCTCCACCAGGGCGGGGTCGGCGGCCTCGCCGATGAGGAGGCCGTGGGTCTCCACCATCAGGAACAGCGCCATCCCCACGAGGACGAGGCCGATGCCGATGGAGGCCGCCCCGTCGAGGGCCGGGTTCTCCAGGACATGCGCCAGCAGCACGCCCGTCAGCGCGATGAGCAGGCCCGCCAGGGCCGCCGTGTCCTCCGCGAGGATGGTGAACAGGCTCGGATCCTTGCTGCGCCGGATCGCGTGGATCGCCGAGTGCTTGCCCTTCTCGGCCCAGAACTGCTTCATCGCCACCGTCCACGAATAGCCCTCCGCCGCGATGGAGAAGCCCAGGATGGCGAGGTTCACGTACAGGCCGGGGATCGTGTAGCCGAAGAGGTGCGCATCCTTGTCCGGCTCGGGATGCAGCATCCGCTCGACGCCCTCGTAGATGGCGAACAGGCCGCCGCCGAGGAAGATCATCAGCGCCACGACGAAGGCGTAGAAATACACCTCGCGCCCGTAGCCGAAGGGGTGGCGGACATCGGCGGGCTTCACGGACCGCTTGAGGCCGATGAGGAGGAGGATCTGGTTGAGGGTGTCCACCACCGAGTGGACGCCCTCGGCGATCATCGCCGTCGAGCCGGTGAGGAAGCCGCCCACGAACTTCGCCGTCGCGATGGCGAGGTTGGCCCCCGCCGCGGCGTAGATCGCCCCCGTGCTCTCGTGTGCCACCCGTCGCGCCCTCCCGCGCCCGGTCGGCGCCGGGAGAGAAGGAGCTTGGCCTCGCAGCGGTTCCCATCCAGTGGACGCCCGCCCCCGCGCCGTGCATCGTGCCGGCCTGACTGGGAGGCAGCATGGCGGACACGGCCTACGACCCGAACAACGTCTTCGGGAAGATCCTGCGGGGCGAGATGCCCGCGCACACGGTCTACGAGGACGAGCACACCCTGGCCTTCATGGACGTGATGCCTCAAGGCGAGGGCCACACCCTCGTCATCCCGAAGGCGCCCTCGCGGGGGCTCCTCGACGCCGAGCCGGAGACGCTCGCCGCGCTGATGCGCAGCGTCCAGACCGTCGCCCGCGCGGTGAAGGCGGCCTTCGCCGCCGACGGGCTCACGGTCTTCCAATTCAACGAGGCGGCGGGTGGACAGACGGTGTTCCACCTGCACGTCCACATCATCCCCCGGCGCGAGGGCGTGCCCCTGAAGCGCCACGAGGGCGGCATGGCCGACCCGGCCTTGCTCGCCGCCCATGCGGAGAGGATCCGCGCGGCGCTCGCCGGCTGAGCGGGCCTCCCGCCCGTCAGATCGCGGGCGCGGCGGCCTCCATCATCTGCGCGAGGCGGCGGCGGAGGGCGGCGTTCTCCGCCTCCAGCTCGCCGACCCGGCGCAGCAGGGCGGTCATGGTCAGGTCGGGGGCGGTCTCGGGGCTCTCCGCGCCGTTGTCGAAGGTCACGCCGATCCCGTCCTCCCGGCGCCAGCGCAGCTGCGCGCGGAAGGTTCGCTCCTTCTGCGGGATGAAGAGATCGAACTTCTCCGGCAGCGTCGCGGTCTCGCTCAGCAGCAGGCGCGCGCCGGTGCTCGACATGTCGCGCACAAGACAATCGATGCTCGACGAGCCGTTGTTGAAGTGGATTCGTCCCTTCAAAAACACCCGGAGGCGGGGCTGCCTTCGTTGTTCCATGGACATGCGACGAGTTCCAATATGCGCGAACACGGCCACTGTGCCGAACGCGAGTTAAGGAATATTCGCCGTGATCGCAGACCGCCTCACGCGATGAAGCGGCGGTCGACCGTCTGGAACAGGTAGAAGCCGTTGAAGCGTACGGCGGTGTCGGCGGCGCGGCCGTCGAAGTCGAGGGGCGGACGGCAGCCGTCATCGAGCTTGCCGCCGAAGGTCCAACGGCCGGACCCGATGAAGGGCGGCACCGCACTCGATTCGGGGACGGCGCAGCACAGGCCCTCCACCTCGGTCAGCCGGAAGAGGTTGTAGTTTCGCATCGGAAACCCTCCGCTAGGCCGCCCTCGGAGGCCGATCTTCGCTGCGTTGCGAAGAATCAGCTTGACCGTGTTCATAATGGCACAATGGGCCACGTTTGTGACGGTCAGGTTTCGGGGATGTTGCGCGCCCACTCCTCCAGCCAGATGCGGGCCGACCCGTCGGACGGCGCGCGCCAGTCGCCCCGGGGCGAGAGGGCCCCGCCCGCGACCACCTTCGGCCCGTTGGGGATGGCCGAGCGCTTGAACTGGCTGAAGGCGAAGAAGCGCTTCAGGAACACACCGAGCCAGAGCCGGATCTCCGGCAGGCCGTAGGCGATGCGCTTGTCGGCGGGGAAGTCCGGCGGCCATGCGCCGCGCTCCGCGTCGCCCCAGGCATGGAGGGCGAGGAAGGCGATCTTCGACGGGCGGAACCCGTAGCGCAGGGTGTAGAACAGCGTGAAGTCCTGCAGGGCGTAGGGGCCGATGGCGGCCTCCGTGCTCTGGGGCGCCGCGTCGGCCTCCGCCGGCACCAGTTCCGGCGAGATCTCGGTGTCGAGGACGGCGCGGAGCACCCGGCCTTCCTCGGTGCTGAAGGCGTCCGTCGCAATGACCCAGCGGATCAGGTGCTGGATCAGCGTCTTGGGCACGCCGGCGTTGACGGCGTAGTGGCTCATCTGGTCCCCGACGCCGTAGGTGCACCAGCCGAGCGCCAGCTCCGATAGGTCGCCCGTGCCGATCACGAGGCCGCCCGCGTGGTTGGCGAGGCGGAACAGGTAATCGGTGCGCAGGCCCGCCTGCACGTTCTCGAAGGTGATGTCGTAGACCTTCTGCCCCGCCGCGTAGGGATGGCCCATGTCGGCGAGCATCCGCTCGGCGGCGGGGCGGATGTCGATCTCGGCGGCCGTGGTGCCGAGCCCCTTCATCAGCGCGTGGGCGTTGGCCTTGGTGCCCGCCGAGGTGGCGAAGCCCGGCAACGTGTAGGCGAGGATGTCGGAGCGCGGATAGCCCAGCCGGTCGAAGGCCTTGGCGGCGACGATCAGGGCATGGGTCGAATCGAGGCCGCCGGAGATGCCGATGACGACCTTCTTGGTGCCGGTGGCCTCCAGCCGCTGGGCGAGGCCGGCGACCTGGATGTTGTAGGCCTCGTAGCAATCCTGCGCGAGGCGGGTGGCCTCGTTCGGCACGAAGGGGAAGCGCTCCACCGTCCGCATGAGGCCGAGATCCCCGGCCGGAGGATCGACCCGGAACGGCACCCGGCGCCAGGGGCCGGGGGGCGCGGCGCGGGCGTCGTCGTCGAAGCTGCCGGCCTGCAGGCGCTCCTGGGCGATCCGGTCGAGGTCGATGTCGGCCAGCGTCGCCACCGGCTTCCAGGCGAAGCGCTCGCCCTCGGCGAGGCGCTCGCCGCATTCGTCGATGCTGGTTTGCCCGTCCCAGGCGAGGTCGGTGGTCGATTCGCCGTGGCCGGCGGCGGCGTAGAGGTAGGCGCAGGCCCCCCGCATCGAGGCCGAGCGCGACAGCAGGGCCCGCGCCTCCGCCCGGCCGACGGTGATCGGGCTGCCGGAGGGGTTGGCCAGCACCGTCGCCCCGGCGAGGACCGCGTCCATGCCCGGCGCCCGGGGCACCCAGAGGTCCTCACAGATCTCGATGCCGACCACGATGCCGGGCACATCCTGCGCCTCGAACAGGAGGTCGGTGCCGAAGGGGATCGCCTGCCCCCCGACCGTGATCGTCTCGCCCGTGATCCCGCTGCCGGAGGCGAAATGGCGCTTCTCGTAGAACTCCCGGTAGTTCGGCAGGAAGGACTTGGGCACGGCGCCGAGGAGCCGCCCGCCCTGGATCGCCAGGGCGCAGTTATAAAGACGGTGGCGCCAGCGCAGCGGCGCCCCGACGATCAGCAGCGGCCGCAGGGATTCCGTGCGCGCGGCAAGCTCGCCGGCCGCCGCCGCGACGGCGTCGAGGAGCGTCTGCTGCAACAGCAGGTCCTCGATGGCGTAGGCCGAGAGCGCCAGTTCCGGGAACACGGCCAGGGCCGCGCCCTCCCCGTGGCAGGTCTCGGCCAGGGCGAGGATCTGCTCGGCGTTGCGCGCCGGATCCCCCGGATGGCTGCGCCCGGTGCAGGCGGCGACGCGGGCGAAGCCGTGCCGGTACAATGACCGGAAGGCCGTCTGGGACTCGCTTGGGTTCGACACGTACCGGCCCGTCTCCGAAACTCCGCGCATCCTTAATATGGAGCGCCGGTTCGCTCCAGCGAACGCCCGCGCCGAAAGCCCCCGTTAACGCTGACGCTTCTAACTCTGCCGAGCCGCCGACGGCCGGTGGCCCTGTATCCAGCGTCTCATTGGAAACCCATGCGCGCATCGGGACGACCCCCGCACTCCCACCGTGACCCTGCCCGCCCGGTGCGGGGCGGTGACCGTTCCGGGCTGTCGCTCGGGGCGCTCGCCCACCGCCTGATGGCGTTGCGCGCCAGCCTCACCCGCCGCCTCGCGGGCAGCGCCGCCGGCCCGTCGCGGGTCGGCTACGGCACGCCCGGCCGCCGGGCCGAGCCGAGCTGGCTGACGCCCCCCACCGCCATGGTCGGCCGCGAGGGCCTGGAGCGCGCCCCGCGCCCCGACTGGGCGGACGAGATGGCCCCCGCCGCGCCGTCCTGGCCGTCGGACGTGTTCGATGACCGGGCGATGCCGCCCCTGCCCCGCGCCGAGAGCCGCATCGACCGTCAGGCCTCCACCCCCGGCGTGCTGGTGCGCCAGCCCCGCCGGCCCGACGCCATCGCGCCGGAGGAGCCCTTCGTCGCCGCCGCGTCGGCCGCCCCCGCGCCCCTCCCGGTCGCCGCCCCCGCCGCCCCGGTGCAGGCCTCCTCCGTGCGCTACGTCCGCACGCCCGATTCCGTGCTGCAGGAGCGCCGCCAGCGGGCGCTCGAAGCCGAGCGCGTCGCCCTGGAGCGCGCCCGCGCCGAGGCGCAGGCCGCCGCCCTGGTGGTCGAGGCCGAGCGCCGCGCCCGCGAGGAGGCCTCCGCCGCCGAGCCCGCCCGCGCCGAATCCCTCCTGGCCGAGGCCGGCGTGCCGCGCTGGCAGCAGCCCTTCGTCGCCAATCCCGGCGTCCGGTACTTCCGCACCCCGGACCGCCGCCCGGTCGCCGTGGCCCCCGTGCCCGTCCCGGCCCCGGTCGCCCCGCCCGAGCCGCGCGACTGGTCCGACCTGTCCGACTGGTCGCAGGCGCAGCCCTGGTTCGGCGGGGACGATTGGTCCTCCGTCGATGTCTGGGCCTCCCTCGACGCCCCGGCTCCCGCACTCGAAGCCGCCGCGCTGCCGGCCCCCGAGACCGTGGTCGCCGTGCCCCTCGACATCTCGCTGCTGCGCGCCCTGCCGCCGAAGCCCGCCTACGTCCTCGACCGCCTCGTGCGCTTCGACCAGCCGCCCCGCCCCGCCGACGCGCAGGACAACGGGCGCGAGCCCGAGCCGGTGGCGGCACCCGCCGGGAAGCCCGGCCTGTCCCTGGTCTTCGGCCCGCATCAGGCCGCCGCTCCGGCCCCAGTCCCTGCCCCGGCCCCGCGCAAGCCGGCGATGCCCTGCGCCATGGCGGCGCGGGCCGCGATCCGCGCGGGCTTCCAGCCCGCCCCGGTCGTCCCGGCGGCGCCCGTCCCCGTGGCGGCTCCCGTCGCGGCTCCGATGCCGGCCCACAGCGAGGAGCGGGTGGTGATCCCGCTCGCCCCCCGGCCCGTGCTCCTGCGCGGCCGTTCCGCCCCGGCCCCCGAGCCCACCCCGGAGCCGGAGGTGGTCGAAATCCAGGCCGCCCCCGTCGAGGAGATCCCGGCGCCCGTCGCCGCCGCGCCGGAGGCCGCACCGGCGAACCTGCCCCTCGTGGCCGCCCGTCCGCGCATGATCGCGGCGCCGCGCCACCTGGAGATCGCCTCCTTCGACAACGCGCATTACGAGCTGCCCTCCCTCGATCTCCTTGCCCTGCCGGCCCCCAATGCCAGCGAGGAAGTCGATGCCGACGTGCTGGAGCAGAACGCCCTCAACTTGCAGCAGACGGTGCAGGATTTCGGCGTGCGCGGCGACATCCTCGCCGTGCGCCCCGGCCCGGTCGTGACCCTCTACGAATTGGAGCCGGCGCCCGGCACCAAGTCGAGCCGCGTCATCGCCCTCTCGGACGACATCGCCCGCTCCATGTCGGCGGTCTCGGCCCGCGTCGCCGTGGTCCCCGGCCGCAACGTCATCGGCATCGAACTGCCGAACGAGGTGCGCGAGACCGTGTACCTGCGCGAACTCCTCGCCTCAGAGGATTTCGTGGACTCGAAGCACAAGCTGGCGCTGTGCCTGGGCAAGAACATCGGCGGCGAGCCGATCATCGCCGACCTCGCCCGGATGCCCCACCTGCTGGTGGCCGGCACCACCGGCTCCGGCAAGTCGGTCGCCATCAACACCATGATCCTGAGCCTGCTCTACCGGCTGAAGCCGGAGGAGTGCCGCCTCATCATGGTCGACCCGAAGATGCTGGAACTGTCGGTCTACGACGGCATCCCGCACCTGCTCTCCCCCGTCGTCATCGACCCGAAGAAGGCGGTGATCGCCCTCAAATGGGCCGTGCGCGAGATGGAGGAGCGCTACAAGAAGATGTCGAAGATCGCCGTGCGCAACATCGACGGCTACAACGCGCGGATGAAGGAGGCCCGCGAGAGGGGCGAGACCATCACCCGCACGGTGCAGACCGGCGTGAACCGCGAGACCGGCGAGGTGATCTACGAGCAGGAGGAGATGGACCTGTCGGCCCTCCCCTACATCGTCATCGTGGTCGATGAGATGGCCGACCTGATGATGGTGGCGGGCAAGGACATCGAGGGGGCGATCCAGCGCCTCGCACAGATGGCCCGTGCCGCCGGCATCCACCTGATCATGGCGACGCAGCGCCCGTCGGTCGATGTCATCACCGGCACGATCAAGGCGAACTTCCCGACCCGGATCAGCTTCCAGGTGACGAGCAAGATCGACTCGCGCACGATCCTCGGGGAGATGGGCGCGGAGCAGCTGCTCGGCCAGGGCGACATGCTGTTCATGGCCGGCGGCGGGCGCACGACCCGCGTCCACGGGCCGTTCTGCTCGGACAACGAGGTCGAGAGCGTCGTGGCGCACCTGAAGCGCCAGGGCCGCCCGAGCTACCTCGACGCCGTGACCGCCGACGACACGCCAGAGGACGCGCCGAAGGAGACCGGCCGTCGCGGCAAGGCGGCCGAGAAGGCCGAGCGCGCCGAGGAGCCGGAGGAGGACGCCCCCGTCTTCGACATCAGCGCCTTCGCGGCGGCGACGGGCGGCGATTCGGACGACCTGTACAAGCAGGCGATCGAGGTGGTGCTGCGCGACCAGAAGGCCTCGACCAGCTACATCCAGCGCCGGCTGCAGATCGGCTACAACCGCGCCGCCTCGATCATGGAGCGGATGGAGATCGAGGGGATCGTCGGCCCGGCCAACCATGCCGGCAAGCGCGAGATCCTCGTGAACGGCGGCACCCACGGAGCTGGCGTCGCCTACGACGACGACTGAAACCGGTCGTATCTTCGCCACAGGGCGGGGCTCTAAGCGGGCTCCGCCCCCGCAATCCCGCCCGAGCCGGCACCGCACGCGGTGCAAGGAGTCCCTGGATGATCGGCCGCCGCACCCGCCAAGCCGGCACCCTGATCGCCGCGAGCCTGTGGCTCGCGCCGCTTCCGGCGCAGGCGCAGGTTCAGTCGTTCCTCGACGGCTTGTTCGGCGGCCGCAAGGAGCAGCCGACGCCCGAGCCCGAGGCGGCGCCGCAGGCCGCCCCCGAGGCCGCGCCCAAGAAGGCGGCACCGAAGGACGCCGCCAAGGCCGCATCGGTCAAGGACAAGCCCACCGACAAGACCGGCAGCATCAAGCCGGGCGCCGCCAAGGCGGCGGAGCGGGCGGCCGAGAAGCCCGCCCACGCGCCCGAACCCAAAGTCGCGACGGTGGCGACGCCTGCCCCCGTCTCGGCCGAGTCCGCCGACCCGGCGACCGTGCTCGCCCAGGCCAACGCCTATTTCAACGGCATCTCGACGCTGACCGGCGCGTTCATGCAGATCGGCCCGGACGGGCGGCGCATCGGCGGCAAGCTGACGCTCGCCAAGCCCGGCCGCCTGCGCTTCGACTACGATGCCCCCTCCCCCCTCGAAGTGGTGGCGGACGGCACGTCGGTGGCGGTGCGCGACAAGAAGCTCGCCACCCAGGACCTGTACTTCATCGCCCAGACGCCGCTGAAATTCCTGCTGCGCGAGAAGATCGACCTCGCCCGCGACCTCTCGGTGACGGACGTGTCGAACGATCCGGCCGGGGTGCGCATCAGTCTGGAGGACCGGGCGACCTTCGGCGGCACCTCGCGGATCCAGCTGCTGTTCGACCCCGAGGTGAAGACCCTGTCGCAATGGCGGATCACCGATCCGCAGGGCTACGTCACCACCGTGCAGCTCTCGAACCTGCAGAAGGGCAAGCCGGTCGAGGCCGGGCTGTTCTTCATCAATTACGGCCGGGCCGAGGACAAGGCGGCGCAGCAGGCGATCCAGTCCTCGCAACGCCAGTAGACCGGACCTCCGTGCGCCTCTCCGTCACCACCTGGAACATCAACTCGGTGCGCCTGCGCATCGACCTCGTCCTGCGCTTCCTCGCCGAGCACAAGCCGGACGTCCTCTGCCTGCAGGAGACCAAGTGCCCGGACGACGCCTTCCCCCTGAAGGCGCTGCGGGGCTCCGGCTACGAGCACGTCGTGTTCGCCGGGCAGAAGGGCTACAACGGCGTCGCCTTCCTCTCGCGCCTGCCGCTCCACACCCGCGACGTGATGGGCTTCTGCGGCAAGCCCGATGCCCGCCACATCTCGGCGGTGCTGGGGCCGGAGGCGGGACAGGCGGCAGGCCTCGTCCTGCACAATTTCTACGTCCCGGCCGGCGGCGACGTGCCCGACCGCGACCTCAATCCGAAATTCGCGCACAAGCTCGATTTCTTGCAGGAGTTGCGCGCCTGGGGCGGCAGGCGTCCCTCCGGCCCGGCGATCCTCGTGGGCGACCTCAATGTCGCGCCCCTCGAACACGACGTGTGGTCGCACAAGCAACTGCTCGACGTGGTGAGCCACACCCCCGGCGAGACCGAAGCGCTCGAAACCCTGCGGGGTGAGGCCGGCTGGATCGACGCGGCCCGCCACCTCACCCCCGAGCCCGAGAAGATCTACACGTGGTGGAGCTACCGCTCCCCCGACTGGAACGCCGCCGACAAGGGGCGCCGCCTCGACCACGCCTGGGTCTCCCCCGACCTCGCGGGCACGGTGCGGGCCGTCGACGTGCTGCGCGAGGCCCGCGGCTGGGAGCGTCCGTCCGACCACGCCCCCGTGACGTTGACCCTCGAACTCTGAACGGAACTCCGGCGAGTCTCGTGCGCTACCCGCTCACATATCTGTGACGCGAGGTTTACCATGCGCAAGATCCTGATGGCGTTCCTGCTGCCGAAGATCATCGAGGTCATCCGCCGCCGCTACAGCCGGCCGCACGCCACCCGCACCCGGTCGTTCTGAGCGCGACGGGGACCGGCGACACCATGACCAACGATCCACGCGAAGCCGGTCCCCGGCCGCCCTATCCGGGCGACCAGCAGCAGCCCCGGCCGGGGCTGACCTCCAAGATGACGCCCCGGCCCGACCACGGCGAGGAGAGCTATGTCGGCAAGGGCCTGCTGACGGGCCAGGCCGCACTCATCACCGGCGGCGATTCCGGCATCGGCCGGGCGGTGGCCATCGCCTATGCCCGCGAGGGCGCCGACGTGGCGATCTCCTATCTCGAATCCGAGCAATCGGATGCCGAGGACACGAAGACCTGGATCGAGAAGGCGGGCCGGCGCTGCCTGCTCCTGCCGGGCGACATCCGCGACGAGGCCCATTGCCGGTCCCTCGTGGACCGCACCGTGGAAGCGTTCGGGCGCCTCGACGTGCTCGTCAACAACGCCGCCGCGCAGGTGGTGAACGAGGGCCTGGACGACCTGAAGGCCAGCGACATCGAGGGTTCGTTCCGCGCGAACGTCTTCGCCATGTACTACCTCGCCCAGGCGGCGGTGCCGCACATGAAGCCGGGCGGGGCGATCGTGAACTCCACGAGCGAGCAGGCCAAGATCGCCGACCCGACCATGCTGATCTATGCCGCGACCAAGGGCGCCATCGCCAGCCTGACCATCGGCCTGTCGAACCTCCTCGCGCCGAAGGGCATCCGCGTGAACTGCGTCGCGCCGGGACCGGTCTGGACGCCGATCCAGCCGATCGTGAAGAGCCCGGAGCAACTGGAAAAGCTCGGCACCGACACGCCGCTGGGCCGCGCCGGGCAGCCGGCCGAACTGGCCCCGGCCTATGTGCTCCTCGCCTCCCGCGAGGGCAGCTACATGTCCGGCGCGCTGATCCCCGTCACGGGCGGCGTGCCGATGCTGTGAAACGCGGGGTCCGAAACGGCGACACTCGCCTTGAAATACGTTCGGACCCGCGATACACCCCCCGCCAGTGCCGCCGTAGCTCAGTTGGTTAGAGCACCAGATTGTGGATCTGGGGGTCCCCCGTTCGAGCCGGGGCGGTGGTACCATCCTTCAAGTCGGCGACCCGATCCGTTCCGCACGCGGCCCTCGTGGGCGCCGCCCGGCGAGAGGCGGGACGAGACCGATCATGAACATGCCCGTCAAGCCCGTTCGCACCCTGTACGACGAGGATGCCATCGCCCGGCGCAATGCCGAATTGGCGAAGGACATCCTCGCGACGCAACCGCAGGACCTTCTCGTGGTGGCGGTCCTGAAGGGCAGCTTCATGTTCGCCGCCGACCTGCTGCGGGCGATGCACCGGGTCGGGCTCGCGCCGCAGGTCGAGTTCGTGCACCTGTCGAGCTACCGCACCGGCACCGTCTCCACCGGGCAGGTCGAGATCCTGCGCGACGTGCAGAGCGAGGTGCGCGGCCGCGACGTGCTCCTCGTGGACGACATCCTCGAATCCGGCCGCACCGTGGTGTTCGCCAAGGACCTGCTGATGGCGCGCGGCGCCAAGCGGGTGCTGACGGCGGTGCTGCTGGAGAAGCCCGGCAAGCGCGCGGTCTCCATCGACGCCGAGTTCGTCGGCTTCACCTGCCCCGACGTGTTCGTCGTCGGCTACGGCATGGACGCCGCCCACGCCTACCGGCAGCTGCCCTTCGTCGGTGTGGTAGACTACGGAAACACCGACCCCGATCTGTTCGGCGGAACCTGAGATCGCGACATTTTGGCGTTTTGCTGCGCTGCGAAGCAGCTTTTGCGGGCCCTCTGTCTTGACAGGGAAAGGGTTCCTCCCGCGTTCTAAAGGCGGGAATAGCCTACTTCCTTGTCGCAGCGGGACGAATCCGGTTCATCATGGCGCGCATCCTTCTGGTGGATGACGAAGAGACGGTCCGCGGCTTCCTGAAGCGGGGGCTGGAGATCGACGGCCATGCCGTCGTGACCGCCACCGATGGCAGCGACGGGCTCGACCGCCTGAACGAGGCCGGCGGCGCCTTCGACCTGATGCTCACCGACATCCGCATGCCGCTGATGGACGGGATCGCCCTGGCGCTGGCCGCCAAGCGCGACTTCCCGGACCTCACCATCCTGCTGATGACCGGCTTCGCCGACCAGCGCGAGCGCGCCCGCGGGCTCGACGCCATCGTCACCGACGTGCTGACGAAGCCCTTCTCCCTCGCCGACCTGCGCTCCACCGTGCGCCGGGCGCTCGCGGCCTGAGAACCCCGCCTTAACCACGCTGCTTAGTCCCGCCTTCACGCGGGGATGACAACTTGTGCGTGCGAATCGCCGAGGGTCGGGGCATGCGCGGGTACGAGCGCGACGAGGATGCGGAGTGGGAGTGGGACGAGCGCCCGCGCCGTCGTCCGGGCCGTCGCAGGAGCGGCCTCCGGCGGGTCTTCACCCTGGTGAAGCTCGCCCTGTTCCTCATGCCCCTCGGCCTGTTCCTGTTCGGCAGCTATTTCGCCGATTGCCAGGCGCGCCCGTCCTTCACGGATTGGGCCTCGATGATCGGCGCCAGCGCCTGCGCGCGCCACACCATGATCGGCAACGCCACGACCGCCCAGGACGGCTTCGCGGCGCTGCGGCGGATCATCGACTGATCGGATCGGATCATGGCGTCACCCCTCTCCTCCGAATCGGACAAGCTCGACGAGGCCCGCTTCCGCGCCCGCATGGCGCGGGTGAGCGAGAGCGGCGCCTATCCCGACCGCCGCCGCCCGCGTGAGGACGAGGAGGAGGTGGCCACCGGCCGTTTCCGCCTGGGCTGGTTCGGCTGGCTCCTGGTCGACAGCCTCGTGGTGATCGGCACCGTCGCCGCCGTGGTGGCGTGGCCCCCGGTCGATGCCTGCCGCGCGCAGGGCCGGACGGTGGGCTTCATGACCGGCGACACTGTCGAGAAATGCATCCGCCGGGGCATCGGCGAGCGGCTGACCAACGCCGACCAGCGCGTGAAGATGTTCCTGCGCGGCTCGGGGCACTGAAGCCCCGGCCTAGCCCTCGAAGGACAGGCAGGCCCGCGTGCCCCGCGCGGCGGGGGCGTAGACCAGGGCGCTGCGCAGGTTCGTCGCCATCGCCTTGACGATGCGCGAGCCGAGGCCGGTGCCGCGCGGCTTGCCCTCGCCGGTCCAGCCCACGCCGTCGTCCTCCACCGCCAGTTCGAGCCGGTCGGCGATGCGCCGCAGGGCGACGCGGATCTCGCCCGGCTCCTCCGGCGGGTAAGCGTACTTGTAGGCGTTGGTGACGAGTTCGGTGACGACGACCCCCACCGAGACCGCCTTGTCGGTGGCGAGCCGCACGGAATCGGCGCTGAGGCGGATGGCGTGGTCGCGGCCGGCGGCCTTCATCGCCGCCTGCAGCTCCTCCACGAGGCTGCCGAGATAGGCGTCGAGTTCCACCGCCTCCACATCCTCGGAGGTGTAGAGCCGGCGATGGATGCCCGCGATGGCCGAGATGCGCGCCTGCATCTCCTCCAGGGCGGCCTTGGCGGCGGGGTCGGCGACGGCGGTGGTCTGCATCCGCGCCAGCGCCGCGACCAGGGCCAGCGAATTCGCCACCCGGTGGTTCACCTCGCGCAGGAGCAGTTCGGCCCGGTCGCGTGCGGCGCGCACCTCGGCCTCGGCCCGCTCCTTGTCCCGGCGCATGGCTTCGGCGCCGAGCGCCGTGGCGACCGCCTCCCCGAGCAATTCGCGGAACTGGCCCTGGAGGTCCTTCCACACGTAGTCGGCCGCCCCCGCCTTCAGGGCGGCGACGGCGACGCGGCTGTCCTCCGAGCCGGTGACGTAGACCACGGGGGGCGCGTCCGGCAGGGCGCGGATCTCGGGCAGGAGATCGAGGCCGGTCTGGCCAGGCATGTGATGGTCCAGGGCGACGAGGTCGATGCCCCCCTGGCGCAGGCGGGCGAGGCCCGCCTCCCCGTCGGCGGCGTGCTCCACCGCGTAGCCGCGCGCGGAGAGGCTGCGCTGAACGAGGCGTGCGAGGCCCGCATCGTCGTCGATGTAGAGGATGCGGGTGGCGGGCTGGGCCGGGCCGCCTGGACCTGTCGTCATGGGGTCTCTGGGATCTGCATGACGGAGAAGAACAGGCCGAGCTGGCGGATGGCGTTGGCGAAGCCTTCGTAGTTCACCGGCTTCGTCACGTAGACGTTGGCGCCGAGATCGTAGCAGCGCTGGATCTCGCGGGCGTCGTCGGTGGTGGTCAGCACGATCACGGGCGATCGCCGCGTGTGCGCGTTGGCCTTCACCTTTTCCAGGATGTCGATGCCGGTCATGTCCGGCAGGTTGAGATCGAGGAGGATCAGCAGGTGGCGCCGCTGGCTCACCTCGCCCGAGCCGTCCGGCCCGAACAGGTAGGTGAGCGCGGAGGTGCCGTCGCGGAACGGCACGATCTCGTTGTTCACCCCCGCCCGGCGGATGTTCCGCTCGATGAGGCGGGCGTGACCCTCGTCGTCCTCGATCATCACGATGCAGACGGGATGCATGTCCGGCTCTCGATTCATTCGGCGGCCATCGACAGGGGCGCCGCCGCCCCGCGCTCCATAGCCGCACCGCGCGGCAGCGTCACCGTGAAGGTGGAGCCCCGGCCCGGCTCGGAGTCGAGATCGATGCGCCCGCCGAGCGCCCGCACCAGCGCCTTGACGTGGGCGAGGCCGATCCCCTCCCCCGGCCGGTCCTGCGCGCCGGAGCGGCGGAACAGCTCGAAGACCCGGTCATGGTCGTTGCGGGCGATGCCCCGGCCGTTGTCGGCCACGGCGAAGCGCACCCGCTCCGTGCCCACGGCCTCCGCCGTGACGGTGACGCGGCCGGGGCGGGCGGGATCGAGATACTTGAGGGCGTTGTCGAGGAGGTTGCCGAAGATCTGTTCCACGGCGAGCCGGTCCGCGACGATCGCCGGCAAGCCGGGGGCGACGCTCACCACCGCGTTCTGCGAGCCGGCCTGATGGTGCGTCGCGTCCGCGAGACGCCGGATCACCGCCGACATGTCGAGTTGCTCCGGCTCGAACCGCCGCCGCCCCTCCCGCGAGAGTTTCAGGATCGCCGCGATCAGCCGCTCCATCCGCGTGACGGCGGCGCCGATGAAGCCCAGCGCCTCCCCGAGGTCGGCGTCGATCCGCTCCGCCTGCGGGTGGCCGGCGAGGACGCTCTGCAACTCGGCGCGGGTCTCGGCCAATTCGCTCGTGAAGCCCATGATGTTGACGAGCGGCGCCCGCAGGTCGTGGCTCACGATGTAGGCGTAGCGCTGGATCTCCTCGTTCGATTCGCGCAACTCCGACTCGGCCTCGCGCTGGGCGGTGATGTCGGTGTGGACGCCGACCCATTCGCGGATCGTGCCGTCGCGGTTCAGCACCGGCACGGCGCGGATCGCGTAATGGCGGTAGCCGCCGTCCTTCGCCCGCACCCGGTGCTCGAACACGAAGGTCCTGCGGGCGGCGACGGTCTCGTTCCAGGCGGCGATGCTGGGGGCGGCGTCGTCCGGGTGGACGGCCTCCGCCCAGCCGAAGCCGCTGTACTCCTCCTGCGTCTGGCCGGTGATGGCGGCCCAGCCCGGCTGCGGCCCGACCATCCGGCCCTGCGCGTCGTTGGTCCAGAGCACGCCCCGCACCGCCGCGATGGCCGCGCGGAACCGGGCCTCGCTGGCGGCGAGTTCGCCCTGGATGCGATGCTGGTCCACTGCGATGGCGAGCATGCCGACGAACAGGATCAGGAAGGTCGCCCCGGCCACGGCGAAGGCCAGCGCCTGGGGCGCGGCGGCGAGGCCGTGCGCGGCCGGGTGGGCGCCGTGATCCCCGGAAAAGGTGGCGGCCGCCATGCCGGTGTAGTGCATCCCCGCGACGGCGAGCCCCATGACGACGGCGGCGATCACCTTCTCGCTCACGCTGTTGTGGCGGAAGGCGAGCCAGAGGGCCACGGTGGAAGCGAGGATCGCGATGGCGACCGAGGCGGCGACGAGCGCCGGATCGTAGGCGACGTGGCCGGGCATCCGCATCGCGGCCATGCCGGTGTAGTGCATCAGGGCGATGCCGAGCCCCATCAGCGGCCCGGCGACGAGCACGGTGCGGGGGCCGGCGCCCTTGCGCCCGGCGAAGGCGAAGGCCGCGCCGGTGACGCCCACCGCGATGAGGAAGGACAGGACCGTCAGCCCGAGGTCGTAGGCCGTCGGCATGCCCATCTCGAAGGCGAGCATGCCGATGAAGTGCATCGACCAGATGCCGCCGCCCATCGTGACGGCGGCCCCGGCGATCCAGAGCCCCCGGGAACCCGAGCGGACGGTGCCGTCCGCGACGCCGCGCGCCCGCGCCCCGAGATCGAGGGCCGTGTAGGCGGCGAAGATCGCGATCGCCACCGACAGGGCCACGAGGGCGGGATTGAAGCCGGGGGTGGGCATCACAGTCTCGGACGGCGGCGGTTGGAACTCGCGCGGGCCATTCTCTCACCGCGACACTGTGTCGGGGTATAAGGAACTTTCGAGCGAATTCGCGGCGGAAAGCCGCTTCAGCCGTGGGTAAGTGCCGTCTGGGACTCTCCTCCGGTCCTTACGGGTGGAACACCACCTTCACGCAGCCATCCTTCTTGTCGCGGAACGTCTTGTAGAGGTCCGGCCCGTCCGCGAGGTCCGTGGAGCGGTGGGTGATGAGCGACGCGGTGTCGATCTTGCCCTCCTGGATCAGCTTCAGGAGCGGTTCGAGGTAGCGCTTCACGTGGGTCTGGCCGCTCTTCATGGTCAGGCCCTTCTGGACGATGGAGCCCATGTTGATCGGCACCGGCCCGCCATAGACGCCGGGCACCGAGACGATCCCGCAGGGCCGCACCGCCTTGATCGCATCCGCCAGGGCCAGGGGTCGCTCGGTGGTGGTGAGCTTCTCCTGCACGGCCGTGATGAAGCCGGAGAGGCCGTGGCCGCCGCTGGCTTCCATGCCGACGCAGTCGATCACCGCATCCGGGCCCTGACCCTTGGTGATCTCCTTGATGCGCTCGAACACGTCCTCGTTCGCGAAGTCGATGATGTCGGTGGCGCCGGCCTTCCTGGCGAGCGCGATGCGCTCCGGCACCGTCTCGATGACGATGATCCGCTCGGCGCCCATGATCTTGGCCGACTGGATGGCGAAGAAGCCGACCGGGCCCGCGCCCCAGATGGCGATGGTCTCGCCGCCCTGGATCTCGCAATGCTCCGCGCCCTGCCAGCCGGTGGGCAGGATGTCCGTGAGGAACAGGGCCGCCTCGTCGTCCATGCCGTCCGGCACCTTCATCGGCCCCACGTCGGCCATCGGCACGCGGACGTACTCAGCCTGGCCGCCGGCATAGCCGCCGGTGAGGTGCGAGTACCCGAACAGGCCGGCGGTGGTGTAGCCGAACTGCGCGGCGGCCATCTGCGCGTTGCGGTTCGACCGCTCGCAGACCGACCAGTTGCCGAGCTTGCATTGGCGGCACTCGCCGCAATTGATGTTGAAGGGCACGACGATGCGGTCGCCCTTGCGGAACTTGGAATGGCCGCTGCCGGTCTCGACCACCTCGCCCATGAACTCGTGGCCGAGGATGTCGCCCGATTCCATCGTGGGCATCAGCCCGTCCATCAGGTGGAGGTCCGAGCCGCAGATGGCGCAGGACGAGACCTTGATGATGACGTCGCGCGGATCCTCGATCCTCGGGTCGGGAACGGTGTCGCAGCGGATATCGCCCTTACCGTGCCAGCAGAGTGCCTTCATGGTCGTGGTGTCCTCGCGCCGGGGCCGGCCTGACACAGGCCCTCTCCCGAACAAGCAAGGGCGGCCACGGCCAAGTTCCTGGGGGCGGCAGGCAAGGCTCCGCGCGGCGGTGTTGCGTTGGCTAAGCATGGCGGGGCTTCGCCGAACCGCGCAAATACCGGTTGTCTCGGCGCACAAGGCATCGTCTTCTGTTCGGCGCCCAGCGCGAAAAGCCCTGGCGTTATTTAGCCGACATGCCAAGGATCGCGGATGGCCTCTCGCCCGCGCGAACGCTACACGACCTTCCTCGTCGCCCTCAGCCCGGCGCGTGGCTCCGGCGCGCCCGTCTACGCGGTGCGGATGTGCAGCGCCGCCGAGGCGTTGGCCGCTGTGGCGGACAAGGCAACGAACGGCCAGGGTCCGGTGATCGTCGGTAGCCTTTCGACCCGCACCGCCAAGGCCATCGCCCTCAAGCCCGGCGAGACCCGGCGCGTCTGACCGCCCTCAGCCGATGCGCAGCCGCGTGCGCGGCCCGAGCCGCCGCAGCAGGCGGATCAGATCGGGCTTGGCGAGGGCGACGCAGCCCTCGGTCGGCCGGTAGCCCTCGCGGGCGACGTGCATGAAGATCGCCGAGCCCTTCCCCCGGCGGATCGGGCCGCGGTTGTAGTCGATGTCGAGCACCACGTCGTAGAGCCCGTCCTCCCGCCACATCGCCTCGGCGCTGACGCCCGGCGCCGGCAGGCGGATCGGCCGGTTGTAGCGGCGGTCCCGGCGGTCGTCGCACCAGCCGTCGTCCCGCTTGATCCGGCGCAGGGGCAGCGCCGTGCGCGGGCGCGTCGCGAGGTGGTCGGGCCGGTAGGCGCCGCCGCGCAGGCGGAACCGGCCCCGCGGCGAGCCGCCGTCGCCCTCCCGCTTGCGCCCGACGATGCCGCAGGCGCCCAGCGCGCAGGGAATCACCGAGGAGCCCACGAGGAGGTGGCCCTTGCGCCGGTCCCCCACGGTGGGGCGCACGCGGATCTCCGCGAGGGTGGTTCTCACCACGAAATCTTGCCTCCGGTTATGCAACTTCGCGAAGAAATCCGAAGGCGAATTGCGCGCAAGCCTCTTTCCGGTCACAAAGCTCGTCCTTTGCAAGTCCGCTCCACCCGGATCGGCGAGATCTCGGTGTACAAGGATGGCCTCGACAGTCGGCCGGCGCACCATCCTTCATCGGGGGGATTTCGCGGGCTAGTGCTTTTACGCTAGGGCTTCGTGACGATGTCGAATGCCTACCGTCTGCTGATCTGTGACGACGACGAGATCCTGCGCGATACCTTGATCGAGCAGCTCGCCCTGTCCGAGGAATTTCACGTCGTGGGCGAAGCCTGCGGCGCCGACGCCATGCGCCGGGTCGCGGACGAGCGCATCGACCTCGCCGTGATGGATGTTGGCCTGCCCGACATGGACGGGCGAGAGGCCGTGCGCCGGATGCGGCAGGCGGGCTTCCGCAGCCCGGTCATCATGCTGACCGCGCAGGATTCCGAGGCCGACCACGTCGAGGGGCTGGAGGCGGGGGCGAACGACTACGTCACCAAGCCGTTCAAGTTCGGCATCCTCCTGGCGCGGATCCGTGCCCACCTGCGCAGTCACGAGGCGTCCGAGGACGCCGTGTTCCAGATCGGCCCGTACACGTTCCGGCCGAGCGCCAAGCTGCTGATCGGCGAGCGGGGCTCCAAGCTCAAGCTCACCGAGAAGGAGACCGCGATCCTGCGCTTCCTCTACCGGGCCGGGCGCGCCGTGGTGAACCGCGACACGCTGCTCGCCGAGGTGTGGGGCTACAACGCCCACGTCACCACCCACACCCTCGAGACGCACATCTACCGCCTGCGGCAGAAGATCGAGCCGAACCCGGCGGTGGCGGCGATCCTCGTGACCGAGGGCGGTGGTTACAAGCTCCTTCCCTGATTTATTAGGCTTTTTCGTATAGGCCATTCTGCCGGGGACGCCGGGAGCGGAGCGGCAGGGGCAGCGTGGGGCTCGACGACGACATCGCGATCCTCGCGGCGGCGCCCGTCTTCGGTTTTCTGGACCGGGACGCCCTGCGCCTGCTCAGCTTCGCCGCCGAGCGCCGGGAATTGCGCGCGGGCGACCGCCTGTTCGGCCGGGGCGAGCCCGCCGATGGCGGCTTCGTAGTGATGTCCGGCACCATCCGCCTGGAGCCCAAGGGGTCCGAGCCCGTCAGGGCGTCGCGCTCGGCGCTGATCGGCCATCTCGCCCTGTTCGTGCGCGGCGAGCGCCCCTGCGACGCCGTCGCGGAAGGCCCCTGCGAGCTCGTCCGCATCACCCCTACCCTGATGCGCCGCGTGCTGGAGGAGTTCCCCTCCGCCGCCCAGGCGATCCACGACGCCATGGCCCTGGACCTTGTGACCTTCACGGACGACCTCGACCGCGTCCGCGCCAAGTTCGGGGACGCCTGAGCGGCGGGGCGCGGACGGTACCCCCCTCCCCGTCGACAGCCCTGGCGGGCGCCTGTAAGCACGGTCTCCCATTCTCAAAAAGACCGCTGCACCCATGTCCCACGCCGACCTTGCCCGGACCATCGAGACCGCCTGGGAGGAGCGCGCCGGCATCTCGTCCGCCACGACGGGCGCCGTGCGGGAGGCCGTGGACGAGGCCCTGAACCTCCTCGATTCGGGCCAGGCCCGCGTCGCCGAGAAGTCGGGCAACGACTGGACGGTCAACCAGTGGCTGAAGAAGGCGGTGCTGCTCTCCTTCCGCCTCAACGACATGACGGCGATTCCCGGCGGCCCCGGCGGCGCCCCGTGGTGGGACAAGGTCCCCTCCAAGTTCGAGGGCTGGGACGCCGCCCGCTTCCAAGAGGCCGGCTTCCGCGCGGTGCCGGGCTGCTTCGTGCGCCGGGGCTCCTACGTGGCGCCGAACGCCATCCTGATGCCGAGCTTCGTGAACCTCGGCGCCCACGTCGGCGAAGGCACCATGGTCGACACCTGGGTGACAGTCGGCTCCTGCGCCCAGATCGGCAAGAACGTCCACCTCTCGGGCGGCGTCGGCATC
This sequence comes from Methylobacterium sp. J-067, assembly GCF_022829465.1. GTDB lineage: Bacteria > Pseudomonadota > Alphaproteobacteria > Rhizobiales > Beijerinckiaceae > Methylobacterium > Methylobacterium litchii. The sequence goes on along the minus strand of NZ_JAKSXZ010000146.1, from coordinate 656,204 downwards.
GGCGGCGTGCTGGAGCCGCTGCAGGCGAACCCGGTGATCATCGAGGACGATTGCTTCATCGGCGCCCGCTCCGAGGTGGTGGAAGGCGTGATCGTCGGCCAGGGCTCGGTGCTGTCGATGGGCGTCTATCTCGGCGCCTCGACCAAGATCGTGGACCGCGCCACCGGCGAAGTGACCTACGGCACCGTGCCCCCCTACTCGGTGGTGGTCTCGGGCTCCCTGCCCGGCAAGGCCCTGCCGGACGGCTCCCCCGGCCCGAGCCTCTACTGCGCCGTCATCGTCAAGCGCGTCGATGCGGGCACCCGCGCCAAGACCGCGATCAACGACCTGCTCCGCACCTGAGGGGCCGGCGGGCATGGAGACGGGCGGCACCTTCGACCTGAAGCTCGGCGGCCAGCGCGTCTCCGTGCCCTACGACCGCTACGGGCATGGGCCCGGCGCGCTTATTTTGCCGGCTCTCTCGACCATTTCGTCCCGTCGCGAGGCGACCGGGCTGGCGCGCGAACTGGCCTGGGACCATCACTGCCTCGTGCCGGATTGGCCGGGCTTCGGCGCCCAGCCGCGCCCGCGCGTGCCCCTGGAGCCCGCCACCTTCCACGCCTTCCTCGACGCCCTGCTGGCGGCGGCGCCCGGCCCCTACGCGGTCGGCATCGCCGCCGGCCATGCGGCGGGCTACCTCGTGGCCGCGGCGCGGCGGCACCCGAATGCGTTCGCCCGGCTCGTCCTCGTGGCGCCGACCTGGCGCGGCCCGCTGCCGACCGCGATGCCCGACAAGGCCGCGTGGTTCCCCCGCATCCGCGCCGCCGTCGAGGCGCCGCTGATCGGCGAGGCGCTCTACCGCATCAACATCAGCCCGCCGATCATCGGCCGGATGATGCGCGCCCATGTCTATGGCGACCGCGAGGCGGTGACGCCGGAGCTCGTGCGGGCGAAGCACGCCATCACCCGTCAGCGCAACGGCCGCTTCGGCACGGCGGCCTTCGTGACCGGCGGGCTCGATCCCGTGGCGAGCCGGGAGGCGTTCCTCGCCCTGTTCGGGCCGGATCTGCCGCCCGTGCTGCTGCTGCGCCCGGACGGCGCCCCCCGCCGCTCCGGCGGGGAAATGGACGCCCTGGCGGAGAGCGGCCTCGTCACCGCCCGGCGTGTCCCGGGGGCGCTCAGCGCGCACGAGGAACATCCCGCCGAGATCGCCGCCGCGATTCGCGCCGCCTGACACCAGGCGGCCTGGACTCGGGGCCGCACCGAAGGCAGGGATGGTCACGCCGCCGCGATCCGTCTGCCTCGTGTGACGTCCACCCGATGCCGGTCGCCAAGCGAGGATACGAGATGCGCCGCCTTTCGCTCACGACGGCCCTGTCGCTCGCCGCGTTCTTCACCGCCTCCCCCTCGTTCGCCGCCCCCGATCAGGGGGCGCCACCCGCCGCCGCCCCCTCCCTGCAGGCGGACCCGCTGAAGCCCGGCAAGCCGGCCGTGAAGCCGTATCTCGCCGAGGGCGCCCTGCCGGACCCGCTGAAGATCCTGCCGCCGCCGCCGGCCCACCTCTCCCCCCTCGACAATGCCGACCATGCGGCCTTCACCAACACCCGCGCCCTGAAGGGCTCCGCCCGCTGGAACCTCGCCGCCAACGACGTGGCCGAGGGCGCGGCGGCGGTGCTGGAGAACTTCGCCTGCGTGCTCGGCGTGCGCATCGACCAGGGGAAGGTGCCCGTCACCCTCAACCTGCTGGAACGGGCCCGACTCGACCTCGCCCACATGACGCGCATCCCGAAGGTGCATTACCGCCGGCTCCGACCCTTCGTCGGCAACGAATCGCCGATCTGCGTGCAGCGGACCCAGGCCTTGGCCGATAGCTTCAGCTATCCCTCCGGCCACGCGACCCAGGGCTGGGCCTATGCCCTCATCATGGCCGCCCTGGTGCCGGAGAAATCCACAGCCATTCTCGCCCGGGGCCGGGCTTACGGCGAGAGCCGCGTCGTGTGCGGCGTGCACTGGCTGAGCGACGTCGCCGCCGGGCGCACCAACGGCTCCTCGACCTTCGCTGCGCTGATGGGCGATGCCGGCTTCCGCGCCGACCTCGACAAGGCGCGGGCCGAGATGCGCGCGGCACTCACGCAAGGTGGCACCGCGCCGGACGCTGGCTTGTGCACCCGCGAGGCGGAGGCGCTGCGCGAGCCGCCCTTCGAGTTTTGAACTGGAATGACTTCAGATTTGAAGCGTTTTAACTGTGTGATTTACAACACGTTTTCGTCTTGATCGCGGGAGCGTGATCGGGAAAGCCCGGTTCGGACGCGGCTCTTCGCGTCCAGCCGGAAGTTCCCATGTTCGTACGCACGCGTCTCCCCGCCCTGCTCCTCGCCGCGACCGCCCTGTCCGCGCCGGCCCTGGCCCAGGAACCGCAAGTCCATCTGGACGAGATCTCGGTCGAAGCGGTGCGCGCGGCCCTCGGCAACATCGCGACCCCGCAGGACAGTGCCGCCACGAGCGGCGGTGGCGGCGGCCCGTCGGGCGTCACCGGCTACGTCGCCCGGGTGAGCCCGACCGTGACGAAGACCAACACGCCGCTGATCGAGACGCCGCAATCGGTCTCGGTGATCACGCGGGAGCAATTGAACGACCGCAACGTCCAGACCTTCGATCAGGCCCTGGCCTACGTGCCGGGGGCGACGATCAACGCCTCCGGCTTCGATCCCCGCTTCGATGAGATCTACATCCGCGGCTTTCCGGCGCTCGCCAACAGCACGTACCGGGACGGCCTTCGCCAGATCGGCAGCGGCTTCATCTTCCCCCGCATCGAGCCCTACGGGCTAGAGGCCATCACCGTCCTGCGCGGCCCCGCCTCCGGCCTCTACGGGCAGGGCTCGCCGGCCGGGATCATCGACGCGACCACGAAGCGGCCCGTCTTCGCGCCGTTCGGCGAGGTCTGGCTCCAGGGCGGCAGCTACGACCGGGCACAGGGCAATTTCGATCTGGGCGGACCCGTCCAGGGCTCGGACGGCACGATGGCGTGGCGCCTGACCGGCGTCCGCCGGGAGGCCGGAACCTTCATCGGCCGCGGCACGATGGACGACCAGCTCTACATCGCGCCGGCCTTCACTTGGAAACCCTCGGCGGACACCACCCTGACCTTCCTCGGCGAGTATCAGGAGCGCAAGACGCCGGCCTCGGTCTATTTCTACAACGATCCCGGCTTCGTGGTGACGCGCTTCTTCGGGGGCGATCCGGCCTTCCAGGGCCTGGACCAGACCCAGTACCGGATCGGCTACGCCTTCGAGCACCGGTTCTCGGACGATCTCATCTTCCGCCAGAACTTCCGCCACTACGGCATCTTCCTGAGCGCGAAATACACACAGATCGACTCCCTCGACGACACCCGCACCTTCGGCAACCGCTCCACGGGCTATCTGCGGGAAGGGCTCGTGCAGCAGACCCTCGACAACCAGATCGAGACCCGGTTCCGCACCGGACCCGTCGCCCACACCCTGCTCGCCGGTTTGGATTATGCCCATTACGGCTTCAGCTACCGCATGGGCTTCGGCGAGGCGCCGCCGATCAACCTCGTGACCCGCAATTACGGCACGCAGTTCGTCCCGACGCCGGCGCTGGGTTCGGCGACCCGGCAGAACCAGGATCAGGTCGGCGTCTATCTGCAGGATCAGGCGAAGTTCGGCGACTTCGTGCTCACCCTCACCGGCCGGCACGATTGGGTGTTCCAGGACGACCGGGCCAGCCCGGACAGCACCCTCACCCGGCAGAACGACAGCGCCTTCACCGGCCGCGTCGGGCTGAACTATCTGCTGGCGCCGGGCCTCGTGCCCTATGCGAGCTACGCCACCACCTTCGTGCCCCAGGTCGGTGTGAGCGCCACCGGAACCCCGTTCCGCCCCTCGACGGGCGACCAGATCGAGGCCGGCGTCAAATATCTGATCCCCGGCACCAACATCCAGACGGCCTTCGCCGGCTTCGACATCGTGCAATCGAGCATCCTGCGGCCGGACCCCACCAACATCGCCTTCCAGGCCGCCACGGGCGCCGTCCGCTCGAAGGGGTTCGAGGCCGAGGCGACGGCGAACCTCGCCCCCGGCACCAACCTGACCATTGCCTACAGCTACTTCGATTTCCGCTATGTGCGGCAGACGTCGTACAGCGGCCAAGTCCTCGACGGGAACCAGGTTTCCGGCATTCCCGGCCACACCTACACGTAGTTCCTGACCTACGCCTTCCCGCCGAGTTCGCCCCTGCGCGGGCTGACCCTCGGCGGCGGCGTGCGCTTCATCGGCCCGAGCTACGCCGACGACGAGAACACGGTCCGCAACACGGCCAAGACTCTCTACGACGCTCTGATCGCCTACGATTTCGCGGCGATCGACCCAAAGTTCCAGGGTCTGCGGGCGCAGGTCAACGCCACCAACGTCTTCGACCGGAGCTACACCACCTGCCAGAGCGGCTATTGCTACCGCGGCACCCCCGCCACGGTGATCGGCAGCCTGATCTACCGGTGGTGAGTTATCCCCGAAACACGCCGACCATCCTCTCGCCGTAGAGGAATCGTAAGGCCCTGCCCCGAGAGTCGTGGCGCGGACCCCCCGGTCCGCGCTAGAACCGGAGCGGAACGGGGCGGACAGCGTGATGCGGCTTGACGTGGGATCGGTGGCGGTGCGGGCCGGACGGCTCGGCCTGGTGGCGGCCATGAGCCTCAGCCTCTCGGCCTGTTTCCGCCCACTCTACGGGCCGACGGCCTCGGGCGAATCGATCCAGGCGCTGCTGGCCTCCGTGCAGGTCGATGAGATCGTGATGGCCCAGGGCCAGGAACGGCTCGGCCATTACCTGCGCAGCGAACTGGTGTTCGACCTCGACGGGTCGGGCCAGCCGGCCAAGAAGCAATACCGCCTGAAGCTCGCGGGCTCCGAGACGGTGCAGACGCCCATCGTTTCCTCCACCACCGGCCGCGCCGAGGCCGGCACGGTGATCGGCACCATTCGCTACAGCCTGGAAGACCTCAGCGGCACCAAGGTGATTGCGGAGGGCGTCGCGACCTCCACCGCGACCTACGACCGCTCGATCCAGCGCTTCGCCAGCCAGCGCGCCGCCCGGGACGCGGAGATCCGCCTCGCGGACACCCTCGCTGACCAGATCAAGACCCGGATCGCCTCGGTGCTGGCGGCCAAGCCATGAGCGACCGGTGACGGCTGTCCGGCCGGGGGATATCGAGGACCTGATCCGGCGGGGGCCCGACCCCCGCACCCCCGTGATCCTCGTCTACGGACCCGATACCGGCCTCGTCACCGAGCGAGCCAAGGCGCTCGCCGAATCCTTCCTGCCCGACGCCACCGATCCCTTCGCCCTGGTGCGGATCGACGGCGACCTCCTCGCATCCGATCCCGGCCGGCTCTGCGACGAAGCGGGGACGGTGGGCCTGTTCGGCGGCAAGCGGTCGATCTGGGTGCGGTCCAGCAGCCGCAATTTCGCGCCCGCCATTGAGGCCGTGCTCTCCATTCCTGTCACCGACACGCGGATCGTGCTGGAGGGAGGCGATTTCGCCAAGGGCAACCCCGTCCGCGCCCTCTGTGAGAAGTCGCAGCGGGCGTTGGCCATCCCCTGCTACCCGGACGACGAGCGGGCCCTCGGCGACCTCATCGACCGGACCCTGCGGGCGCGCGACCTGCGCATCGACCGCGAGGCGCGGGAGGTGCTGGTGCGCAGCCTCGGCGGCGACCGCCGAGCGAGCCTGATGGAGATCGAGAAGCTCGCCCTCTACGCTGCGGGCCAGGGCAGCGTGACCCTGGAGGATGTGGAGGCGGTGGTGAGCGATGTCGCCGCCAGCGTCCTCAACACCCTGGTGGATGCGGCCTTCGACGGGCGGATCGAGGTGGTGGAGCGCGATTCCCGCCGGTTCCGGCTGGAGGGGTTGGACCCGGCGCAGGTGCTCGGCTCGGCCCTGCGCCACGCCACGGCAATGCTCGCCCTGCGCCTCGATAATCCCGAGAAGTCATCGAGTGCGATGGTCGCCGCGTGGCGCGGCCTGCACTTCAAGCGCAAGGCGAGCATCGAGCGGCAGCTCGGCCTATGGGGCCCTGCCCGCCTGCGGCAGGCCATCGACATCCTCTCGCAAGCGGTGCTCGCCAGCCGCCGTGCCGAGCCGGCTTTGGCCGAGGCCATCGCGTCGGCGGCCCTGCTCCGCATCGCGGAAGCCGGCCGCCGCCGCTGAGGCGCGTCAGTCCTCCGCCGGCACCTTCAGCCGGTCGAGCAGGCTCTGCAGCTCGTCACGGCTGGCGTAGCGCAGGCGGATCTCGCCCGTCTCCTCGTCCTTCGGCTTGTAGGTGACGGCGACGCCGAGCGCCTTGTGCAGGCGCAGTTCCAGCGAACGCACCGGTGCTGGGCGCTCGGCGGCGAGGCGCGGGCGGCCGGGACGCGGGGTCTCGGACGGCTCGGCCTCGGCGGCGGCCAGGGCCTCGACCTCGCGCACGGACAGGCCCTCGGCCACGATCCGCCGGGCGACGCCTTCGGGATCGCGCAGCGCGAGGAGCGCGCGGGCATGGCCGGCGGTGATCTCGCCCGCGCTCAACCGGTCCTGCACCGGCTGCGGCAGGTTGAGGAGGCGCAGCGTGTTGGCGAGATGGCTGCGGCTCTTGCCGAGGATCTCGGCCAGCTCGCGCTGTGTGTAGGAGAAGTCGCGCATCAGGCGCTCGTAGCCCGAGGCTTCCTCGATCGGGTTGAGGTCCGCCCGCTGGACGTTCTCCAGGATCGCGAATTCCAGCGAGGCGCGGTCGTCGATCTCGACGACGACCACCGGCACCTCATCGAGCCCGGCCCGCTGCGCCGCGCGCCAGCGCCGCTCGCCGGCCACGATCTCGAAGGCGCCGGGCACGTCGGCCAGGGGCCGCGCGACGATGGGCTGGATCAGGCCCCGCGCCTTGATGGAGCCCGCGAGTTCGGACAATTCCTCCTCGCCGAAATGGCGGCGGGGGTTGCGCGGGTTCGGGCGCAGGAACTCCACGGCGACCTTGCGCTGGCCCTCGTGCTTGGGCGGCGGCTGCGCCGGATCCCCGAAATCGCCGATCAGGGCCGCGAGCCCGCGCCCCAGCCGGGGCCTTGCGACCTCTTCAGCCATCGTCTCTCACCTGTCCTCGAAACTCACGCCGCCGCCGGCACGCGGCCTTCGCGCTGGATCACCTCAGAGGCGAGGCGCAGATAGGCCTGGCTGCCGGCGCATTTCAGATCGTACAGCAAAGCCGGCTTGCCGTGCGAGGGCGCTTCGGACACACGCACGTTGCGTGGGATCATGGTCTCGTAGACCTTGTCGCCCATGAAGCTGCGCACATCCGCCACGACCTGCGCCGAGAGGTTGTTGCGCGGATCGAACATCGTCAGCACGACGCCCTGTATCGTCAGGCGCGGGTTCAGCGCGCCGCGCACCTGCTCCACGGTGCGCAGCAACTGGCTCAACCCCTCCAGGGCGAAGAACTCGCATTGCAGCGGCACCAGCACGGCATCCGCCGCCGCCAGGGCATTGATCGTCAACAGGTTCAGGGAGGGCGGGCAATCGATCAGCACGTAGCTGATCCGCTTCAGGCTCTCCGACTGCGCCATGCTCTTTAGCGCATTGCGCAGGCGGTGCGCCCGATCCTGCGCGGTCGCCATCTCCATTTCGAGCCCGAGCAGGTCCATGGTGGAGGGGGCGATGGACAGGCGCGGCACGGCGGTCGGGATGATGGTCTGCGCGAGGCTCGCCTCGCCGGCCATGAGATCGTAGGTCGAGATCCGGCGGCGGGCCTTCTCGATGCCGAGCCCGGTCGAGGCGTTGCCCTGGGGATCGAGGTCGATCACCAGAACCTCCTCGCCGATGGCCGCGAGCGCCGTACCCAGGTTGATGGCGGTCGTCGTCTTGCCGACGCCGCCCTTCTGGTTCGCCAGGGCCAGGACCCGCAGGGGCTTGGCCGGATGGCTCATGTCGGGGCGCTCGGAGGCGTCGACCATCGTCGCGTCGCTCATCGGGGGCTCGTTTCGGTGAGGGCGGTGACCCGCACGATCCGGGCGTCGGCATCGGTCCGACTCGGCACGAGATCGTAGGTGAATGTCCACCGCGCGGAGGCCTGGGTCAATTCCGCCTGCACATCCCGCCCCTTCGGAAACAGGCCGATGGTGCCCGAATTCAACAGTGGCGCCGACCAAGCGAGCAACTGATCGAGGGCGGCGAGCGCCCGCGCGCAGACGATCTCCGTTCCCACCGCATCGCCGATCACCGCTTCGATCCGTCCGTTGCGGATCGTGGCCGGGGCGCCGGTCAGGCGGGCGGCCTCGGTGAGGAAGGCGCATTTGCGCGCGTTGCTCTCCACCAGCGTCACTCGGATGCCCCTCTCCTTCCCGGCAATCGCCAGGATCAAACCGGGGATGCCGGCGCCGGAGCCGAGGTCGATCCAGGTGCTGGCCTCTGGCGCGAGGGTGAGGAGTTGCAGCGCATCGGCAACGTGACGACTCCAGACCTCGGAGAGGGTCGAGGGGCCGACGAGGTTCTTCACCGTCTGCCAGCGATGGAGCAGGGCGACGTAGGCATCGAGCGCTTGCGTTGTTTCACGTGAAACATCGTAGGCCTTCAGGACCTGTTCGCGGGCCCGATCGCTCATGCCGGCTGCCGCGCCGCGCGCTGGCCCCGCTTGGCATGGGCGGCGAGCAGGGTCAGGGCTGCCGGGGTGACGCCCTCGATCCGCGCCGCCTGCCCGAGAGTGCCGGGTCGCACGCTCTCCAGCTTCAGGCGCATCTCATTCGACAGGCCGCTGATGCCGGCATAGTCGAGTCCGTCCGGCAGGCGCACGGCCTCATCCCGCCTGAAGGCGGCGATGTCGGCGCTCTGGCGGTCGAGATAAACGGCATAGGTCGCGTCCGTCCGCAGGCGGTCGGCGATGCGCGGCGGCACTTCGGCGAGGTCCGGCCAGACGGCAGCGAGGCGGGCCCAGTCGATCTCCGGGTAGGAGAGAAGCTGGAAGGCGCTGCGGCGGATGCCGTCCTGATTCAGGGCGATGCCCTGCGCGGCGGCTTGGCTCGGCGTGAGGCTCAGGGCATCGAGCCGGGCGCGGGCGGCAGCGAGGGCGGCGCGCGACTGCTCGAAATGCGCCGCGCGCTGCGGGCCGACGAGACCGAGGGCGAGGCCACGCGGGGTCAGCCGCTCGTCGGCATTGTCCACGCGCAGGCTCAGGCGATACTCCGAGCGTGAGGTGAACATGCGGTAGGGCTCGCTCACCCCATGGGTGATGAGGTCGTCGATCATCACGCCGAGATAGGATTCGGCCCGGTCGAAGGCGGCAAGGGGGAGATTCCCGGCCAGCCGCGCGGCGTTGAGACCCGCGACGAGCCCCTGCCCCGCCGCCTCCTCGTAGCCGGTGGTGCCGTTGATCTGCCCGGCCAGGAACAGGCCAGGCTGGCGCTTCACCTGAAGCCCGGCATCGAGTTCGCGCGGATCGACATAATCGTATTCGATAGCGTAGCCCGGCCGCAGGATCTCGGCGCGTTCCAGGCCGGGGATCGCCTGGACGATCGCGCGCTGCACCTCCTCCGGCAGGGCGGTGGAGATGCCGTTCGGGTACACGACCGGATCGTCCAGCCCCTCCGGTTCGAGGAAGATCTGGTGCCCCTCGCGGTCGCCGAAGCGGACGACCTTGTCCTCGATGGACGGGCAGTAGCGCGGCCCCCGGCTGGCGATGCCGCCGGAATACATCGGCGAGCGGTGCAGGTTGGCGCGGATGATGTCGTGGACGGCCTGCGTCGTCCGCGTGATCCCGCAGGCGATCTGCGGCGTGGTGATCCGCTCGGTGAGGGTCGAGAACGGGACAGGGTCCTCATCCGCCTCCTGCCGTTCGAGCTGGTCCCAGGCGATGCTGTCGCGGGCGAGGCGAGGCGGCGTGCCGGTCTTCAGACGGCCGAGGCGCAGGCCGAGCCCGTCGAGGCTCCGGGCGAGACCCACCGAAGGCGCCTCCCCCACCCGCCCGGCGGGGATCTGCACCTCGCCGATATGGATCAGGCCGCGCAGGAAGGTGCCCGTGGTGAGCACAACCGCCCCTGCCCCGAGCGTCGTGCCGTCCGCCAGCGCGATCCCGGCGACGTGCCCGGCGGCATCGCGGAGAAGGTCTTCGCAAGCACCCGGCACGACATGCAGGTTCGCCGTCTCGGCCACTGCCTGCTGCATCGCCGCCGCGTAGAGCTTGCGGTCGGCTTGGGTGCGGGGTCCGCGCACGGCCGGGCCCTTGCGCCGGTTGAGCAGGCGGAACTGGATGCCTGCCGCATCGGCCACCCGGCCCATCAGCCCGTCGAGGGCATCGACCTCGCGGACGAGGTGCCCCTTGCCAAGGCCGCCAATGGCCGGGTTGCAGGACATCGCCCCGATCGTCGCCGGATCGTGCGTGACGAGGGCCGTCAGAGCGCCACAGCGGGCGGCGGCCGCGGCGGCTTCGACGCCGGCATGGCCACCGCCGACGACGATCACGTCGAAGCGGGTGGGGCGGGAAATGGGCATGCCCGTGCTTACGCGCGGGGGCGGGGGCGGGTCAACGCGACAGGAGTGATTCGCGTCACCTCGTGTCGGCGGTGCCTCCTAACGCGGCATCGTCCGCGCGGGACCTGTTCAGAGAAACATCATTGCACCGCCGAATTGATGAAGAATCGAGCGTATCTGGCCGTGATCGTAAGGCGCGACATCAGATTGTGGCGAGAACTTGAAGTCGGCTCAATGCTCTGTAATCTTGGTTAGACGGTATTGGTGAGGTGAGTGGTCCTACGTCGCTAGCGGGAGGCTCCGATGTCATTTTTGTCGATCGGTTTGGGTGCGGCGTGTTGTGCGGCCGGGGCGGCTGCCCATTTCCTCGATGAGACCCACCGGAAGGAGGGCGTCTTCGGATTGGCCGGCTTCGGTTTCCTGCTTGTGGGGATGTACCTCACCCGCGCCTGAGTGTTTCACGTGAAACACCGCGCCGGGACACAGAGGGCAAAAATCGGTCGTGCGCCGGCTTGTCGGGCTTGCCCCCGTTCGAACGCTCGGCAACACTTTCGGAGCGTCGGTTTCCGGTAACCCTATGGCTCACCGGATGCCTTGTCTCGTGACGGATGATGGTGAGCATGGCCCGGGTCTTCGGCCGGAACGTTGGGCTGTGGACCGCCGGATCGCTCGGCCTCGTCACGATTGGGCCGTTGGCCGTCTTCTCGCCGAGCGCTGCCGCGCTGTGTCTGGCCGCCGCCGGAAGCCTCGGTGCCGGCACCGCATGGGCGCGAATTTCGAAACTGAACGCCCGATGCGAGAAGCTGTCCCAGGAAGTGGACGTACTCTCGCAGCGGCTCCTGAAGGCGGAGGCCGTGCCGCCGCGTCCCGCCGCCGACGCGACGCCGCCCGATACTTTGCGCTCCGAGGTGCATGAACTCACCGTGGAGATCGGCCTGCTGAGCGGGATCGTCCGCGACCTCAGCGCGGTGATCCGCAGCCAGGACGACGAAATCGCCGCCCTCAAGACCCGCGAGGTGCCGGTCGCGAAAGAACCGCCGCCTCCGCCGGAGCCGAAGCCGGAGCCCGCCCCACCTCCCCCGCCGCCGGTCGAGACATCCTGGACGCCCCCCGTCATCGCCCGCCTGCCGGAAATACCGGCCGTCATCGTACCGCCGGTCCCGAGGCCAATCCCGCCGCGTCCGCCTGAACCTCCGCGCGGTCCGGACGAGTCCGCGATCCTCGCCGCCTTCGATCGCGACCTGTTGGAGGTGTATCTCCAGCCCATCGTCACCCTGCCCCAGCGCAAGGTCGTGGCCTACGAGGCCCTGGCGCGGCTGCGGGTCGAGGATCAGCCGCTCGACACCACGCAGTACCTGCCGGCCCTCGAACGGAACGGGCGCACCACGGAACTCGACCGGCGGATGCTCGCCCGCACCGGCACCATCGTGCGCCACCTCGCCAAGCGCGGCAGCGATGCACGGGTGACCTATGGGCTGTCGCCCCTGTCGCTGTTCGAACTGAGTTTCCTGAAGGAGATCGGGCGCATGGCCAGCGACGAGCAGGCCTTGGCCGGGCTCGACATCGCCCTGCCCCAGGCCAGTTGGCGTGGCCTCGACACCGGGCAACTCGGCGCCCTGTCGGCCCTGCGTGGGCGGGTCGGCTTCTGCCTCGACCGGCCGACGGATCTGCGCTTCGATGCCCGCGAGTTCTTGGAATACGGCATCGGGCAGGTGAAGGTGCCGGCGGACTTGCTGCTGCGGCCAAGCGTGTCACGGGGCGCGCTGAGCGACATCGCGGTGGAGGATCTCGCCCCGGCCCTGGCCCGCGCCCGCATCCGCCTCGTGGTCAACGAGGTCGGCACCGAGGCGGACGTGCCGGACCTCATCGACCTCAACGTGCCCTATGCGCAGGGCGCAGCTTTCGCGCCGGCCCGGCCGGTGCGCGGCGACATCCTCGCCGCGCTTCCCCCGGAGCCGCCGCCCCCGCCACAGGACGATCCCGGTTCCGAGCGCCGCTCGTTCCGGTCGCTCCTGCGCCGGGCCGGGTGAGGGCGGTCTCAGACCGGCACGTTGTCGATGAGCCGCGTCCGCCCGAGATAGGCCGCCGCGAGCACGCGGGCGGGGCCGGTGACGCACTCGACCGGTGCGAGGCTCGCGGCATCGCAGACGGACATGTACTGCACGGCGAAGCCCGCCGCCGTGAGAGTGGCTATGCCCTCGCTGACCGGTTCCGCGACCGATCCGCCGTCGCGGGCCTTGGAGGCGATGTCCGCGAGCACGGCGTGCAGCGTCGGCGCGCGGCTCCGCTCCTCGGCCGAGAGGTAGCGGTTGCGGGAGGAGAGGGCGAGGCCGTCCGCCTCGCGGATGGTGGGCACGCCCCGGATCTCGGGCGCCATGTCGAGGTCGGCCACGACTCGCTTGATCACCTGCAACTGCTGGAAGTCCTTCTCGCCGAACAGGGCGATGTCCGGCCGCACCTGGTTCAGGAGCTTGGTGACGACGGTGGCGACGCCGGAAAAATGGCCCGGCCGCAGGGGGCCGCAGAGGCCATCCGTTAGCCCCGCCACCTCGATCCGGGTGGCGAAGCCCAGCGGGTACATGGTCGCCACATCGGGCGTCCAGGCGGCGTCGGCGCCCGCGCGCGCCATCGCCGCAAGGTCGGCGGCGACGTCGCGCGGGTAGCGGGCGAAATCCTCCGTAGGGCCGAACTGGGTCGGGTTCACGAAGAGGCTGACCACCGCCCGTGAGGCCAAGCGCTTGGCTTCCGCGATGAGGGTCAGGTGGCCCTCATGCAGGGCGCCCATGGTCGGCACCAGGGCCACGGTCTCGCCGGCGGTCCGCCAAGCGGAGACGGCGGCGCGCAGGGCGGGGAGGTCGGAGAGATGGAGCGGTGAAGAGGCAGTCACGGCCGGACCCTGGTTTCTGTCGGGCCGGGTTTAGCCGATTCTCCGGGGCTATGGGCAGTAGGGCAGCACGGACCGGCCGTAGGGATCGTCGATGCCGAGCGGCGGCGTGAAGCCGTAATAGCTCGGCTTGCCGAGGCCGTAGGGCGAGCCGACATAGCTCGGATCGTCGGGGGCGTTGGTCGGCGTCGGCACGCGGCGCGGCGTGCAGACGATCTTCGTCCGGCGGCGGGGCAAGGGGAGGGGGCCCTGCACATCGAGCCCATCGCCACGGGGGAAGTAACGCGGCAGCGGCGGCGCGCCGGGATCGCCGACGTAGGGCTCTCCGAGGTCGGCGGCGAAAGCCGGGCCGGCGAACAGAATCAGCGCCAGCGCCATCGATCCGCCGAGCCGCACGCCGTCCTCCCACCCATCCGCAGAGCCTTCGACACTGGTGGGCGTGAGGTAAACGATCCGTTAGCGCGGCTCGGTCAGGGGCACGACCGTCGGCTTCAAGGCCGCTACGAGGTCGCCCTCCCGCAGGCGGATCTGCAGGCCCCGGCCGCCGCCGTTGATATGGATCTCCGCATCGGGGTCGGTCAGGGCGTGGGCGTCGATGGCGGTGGGGACGGGGCGCTTCTGCCCCAGCGGGCTGATGCCGCCGACATGATAGCCCGTCAGTCGCTCGGCATCGGCGGGCTTCATCATCGCGGCAGACTTGCCTCCGAAGGCGGCGGCGACGCGCTTCATCGCGGCCTCCCGGTCGGAGGCGACGAGCAGGCACACGGTGCGCCCATCGACGCTGGCCATCAGCGTCTTCAGCACGCGGGAGGGCGGCATGCCGAGGGCTTCCGCCGCCTGCCGGCCGATGCGCGGGGCGTCCGGATCGTAATCGTAGGCGTGGAGGGTGAAGCGGATACCGGCCCTGTCGAGGGCCTGCGTCGCGCGGGTCGTCTTCGGGGCCATACGGGCTCAGGCTCCCACATGCCGGGCGATCAGCCGGCCGAGTTCGGCATGGGCGGCGTCGCAGGTGGCGGCCGGCGCGGTCGCTCCGGTCAGGTAGCTCGTGGCGATCAGCGGCGGATGGCCCGGCGGGCGGAGGATCGCCACCACATTGTACGTGCCGTTGTCGCCGCTGCCGGTCTTGTCGCCCACGATCCAGTTCGCCGGAAGGCCCGCCCGCAGGCGCTTGAAGCCGGTCTGCGCGCCCACCATCCAGCCTTCCAGCTGTGTCCGCGCTTCCGGAGGGAGAACCCCGCCGAGGAGGATCTTCGCGAGGGTTTCGCGCATCGCGGCAGGGGCGGTGGTGTCGCGTGGGTCGCCGGGCAGCGCGGTGTTGAGGACGGGTTCGTCCCGGTCGAGTCGGGTGATCGGATCGCCCGTGCTCCGCACCCAGCGGGTGAGCGCGGCCGGCCCACCGAGCCGGGCGAGTTGCAGGTTCGCGGCGGTGTTGTCGCTCCACACGATGGAGGCCGCGCAAGCCTCCCCGAGGGTCATCCGCCCGCCCCGCTCGGTGAAGGCCTTGCGGGAGACGGGGGCGTAGCTGAGCAGGTCGGATTCGCGGACGGTCAGTTCCCGGTCGAGCGGTTCGCCGCCGGCCAATACTGCCGCCGTCGCCAGGACCTTGAAGGTGCTGCACAGGGGAAAGCGCTCGTCGGCGCGCCACGCCAGGGGCGCGATGCCCTCCCCCGCGACGCTGACGCCGAGGCGGCCTCCGGTGCCCGCTTCGAGGGCGCGCAGGCGATCCTCCGCAAAGGCGGGCAAGACAGCGGCCAGGAGGCCGGTGCAGGCGGCGCGGCGGGTGATGAGGCCCATGGGAATCATCTCTCCGGGGAGGATCCGGCGCAGCGGTGGTCCCGGTTTGCGGCTGTTCCGTGGCACCGTTCGTGATAGGGAGCCGGCGAGGACGCGGCGGAGAATCGACCCGGATGGCAGAGACGCTTTTCGCCCCGGCGAGCGGGTTCGGCCGCGCGGCGGTGGCGGTGCTGCGCATCAGCGGGCCGGAGGCAGGCTCGACGCTCGACGCCCTCTGCGGGCCGCGTCCCGCGCCGCGACGGCTGTCCCTGCGCACCCTGCGTGATCCTGCGGATGGCACGGTGCTGGATCGCGCCCTCGTCGCCTTCTTTCCCGGCCCCGAGACCTATAGCGGCGAGGACATGGCCGAGCTTCACCTGCATGGCGGGCTCGCCGTGCGGGCGCGGGTGTTGGCGGCCCTGTCGCGCGCGCCCGGCTGCCGGGCGGCGGGACCGGGGGAGTTCACACGGCGGGCGGTGCTCAACGGGCGCATGGATCTCGCCGAGGCCGAGGGCGTCGCGGACCTGATCGATGCCGAGACCGAGGGGCAACGGCGGCAGGCCCTGCGGCAGCTCGAAGGAGCGCTCAGTCGGCAGGTGGCGGAGTGGCGGGACGAGGCCATCGACCTTTTGGCGGGGGCCGAAGCCGCTCTGGATTTTTCGGACGAGGGCGACGTGGACGAGGCGGGGCTGGATGCGGGCCTGATCGGCCGCGCGACGGCTCTGCGCGAGGTCATCGCGGCGGCCCTGGCGGATGGGCGGCGCGGGGAGCGGTTGCGGGACGGGTTCTGGGTGGTGCTGGCGGGCGAGCCCAATGCCGGCAAGTCGACCCTGCTCAACGCCCTCGCGCGGCGAGACGCGGCGATCGTGTCCGAGGTTCCCGGCACGACGCGGGACGCCATCGAGGTGCGCCTCGATCTCGACGGGTTGCCGGTGGTGCTGGTCGATACGGCGGGCCTGCGCGAGACGGACGAGGCGGTGGAGGCGGAAGGCATCCGCCGCAGCCGCGCGCGGATCGCGCAGGCCGATCTCGTCCTCGCCTTGGTGCCGCCGAGGGGCGTCGTGCCCCATCTCGGCGGGGCGTCTGCCCTCGTGGTGCACACCAAGGCCGACCTGCCGGGCGCTGCGCCCGCTGGCCTCACGGTCTCGGCCCGCACGGGGGAGGGAATGCCGGCGCTCCTCGGCGCCCTGCGGGAGCGCGCCGAAGCGGGAATAGGAGAGGGTGATGCCCTCATCACCCGCGCCCGCCACCGGGAGGCCCTGGAACGCTGCCTCGGCCATCTCGACCGGCTCTGCGCGGATATGGGGGGCGGTCTGCCGGAACTGGCGGCGGAGGATCTGCGCCTCGCCGTGCGGGCCCTCGGCGAAGTCGGCGGCCATGTCGGCGTCGAGGACGTGCTGGACAGATTGTTTGCCGGCTTCTGTATCGGGAAGTGACGCAGATCAGCCGTCGAGGGCGAGGAGCGCGAAGCTCGCCAGCCAATGCTCACCCATGTACTCGCCCGCAAGATGGGGCATCGCGGCCTCATAATGCCGGTCGGCAGCCTCAAGCATGGGGGGCAGGCGGGGATCGCCCGACGGCAGAGCCTTGGCGAGGGCGCGCAGGCACCACGCCCGGCTGAGATTCAGACCGTCGAGATGGGCGATCTTGCCGTCGCTGCGATCGGTGGCGAGGGCCGGCATGAACAGGGTCGCGGGGTGGCCCTCAGACAGGCGCGGCAGGAACCGGCCGAACCACGCCGCGAAGGCGTCCGCCGGGAGCAGCCGGCGCATCGCCTCCGCTTCGATCAGGGCGGAGGACAGGAAGTCGTCGCCACCCGGTTCGCCCCAAGCGGGGCAATCGATGTCGTCGCCGTACCATGCCGCCGCCGACGTCCGCAGCAGCGCGAAGAGGTCGGCGTCGGTATAGTCGGCGGCGAGGCGCAGGGCGAAGGCGGTGTTGAAATGCGTGCCCACCCGCACCGGGTAGGGGGCGATGGGCAGGAAGGCGGCAAAGCGCGCGGCGATCCGCTCCGCGAGGGGGCTCAAGGCCTTACCCCACCGGGGCGCTTCGGCGTCGCGCAACTCGGCGGCCAGTTTCAGGAGCCATGCCCAGCCGTAGGGACGTTCGAAACCCCGCGCGGCGGGGGCGTCGAAGGTCGAACATTCGCCGGCTATCTTGTCCGGCACGAGTTGCCGGTCGAACAGGGTTCGGATGTCACCCGCCCTGTCGAGATCGGGAAACGCCCGCAGCAGGCGGGCAAGCAGCCAGTAGCCGTGGACGCAGGAATGCCAGTCGAAGCTGCCGTGGAAGACCGGGTGCATCGCGGCGGGCGGGCGCACGTCCTCCAGCCCCGCGAAGACGAGGCCGGTCTTGTGCGGGTACTCGCGGGTCACGTGCCCCAGGGCGATGCCGGCGAAGCGCTCCGCGATCTCCCGCGTCAGGCGATGGCCCATCCCCGCTCTCTCAGCTGCGCAGGCCCGGCGCCTCCCGGCCCGTACTGGCGACGTACTCGGTGTAGCCGCCGCCATATTGGTGAGCGCCGTCGGGGGTGATTTCCAGCACCCGGTTCGACAGGGCGGCGAGGAAGTGCCGGTCGTGGGAGACGAACAGCATCGTCCCCTCGAAGGCGGCCAGCGCCTCCACCAGCATCTCCTTCGTCCCGATATCGAGATGGTTCGTCGGCTCATCGAGCACGAGGAAGTTCGGCGGGTCGTAGAGCATCAGCGCGAGCACCAGCCGCGCCTTCTCGCCGCCGGAGAGCACGCGGCAGCGCTTCTCGATGTCGTCGCCGGAGAAGCCGAAGCAGCCGGCGAGCGTGCGCAGCGACCCCTGGCCCGCCTGCGGGAAGGCCTCCTCCAGGGTCTCGAACACGGTGCGCTCGCCGTCGAGCACGTCCATGGCGTGCTGGGCGAAGTAGCCGAGCTTCACGCTGCCGCCGACCGTCACCGTGCCGGCATCCGGCGTCGTGGTGCCGGTGACGAGCTTGAGCAGCGTCGACTTGCCGGCGCCGTTCACGCCCATCACGCACCAGCGCTCCTTGCGGCGGATGGAGAAGTCGAGCCCGTCATAGATGGCGCGGCTGCCGTAGCGCTTCCCCACGTTCTTCAGCATCACCACGTCGTCGCCGGAGCGGGGCGGCGCCTGGAACTCGAAGGCCACCGATTGGCGGCGGCGGGGCGGCTCGACGCGCTCGATCTTGTCGAGCTTCTTCACCCGGCTCTGCACCTGCGCCGCGTGCGAGGCGCGGGCCTTGAAGCGCTCGATGAACTGGATCTCCTTGGCGAGCATCGCCTGCTGGCGCTCGTACTGCGCCTGCCGCTGCGCCTCGTTCTGCAAGCGCTGCTGCGCGTAGAAGGCGTAATCGCCCGAGTAGGTGGTGAGGGTGCCGCCGTCGATCTCGATGATCTTGTTGACGATACGGTTCATGAACTCCCGGTCATGGGAGGTCATCAGCAGGGCGCCGTCGTAGCCGCGCAGGAAGTTCTCGAGCCAGATCAGGCTCTCGATGTCGAGGTGGTTCGAGGGCTCGTCGAGGAGCATCGCATCGGGGCGCATCAGCAGGATGCGGGCGAGCGCCACGCGCATCTTCCAGCCGCCGGAGAGGGCGCCGACATCCCCCTCCATCATCTCCTGGCTGAAGCCGAGGCCGTCGAGGGTTTCCCGCGCCCGGCCATCGAGGGCATAGCCGTCGAGTTCCTCGAACCGGGCCTGCACCTCGCCGTAGCGCTCGATCAGCGCGTCCATCTCGTCGGCCCGGTCGGGATCGGCCAAGGCCGCGCCGAGTTCGGCGAGTTCGGTGGCGATGGCGCTCACCGGCCCGGCCCCGTCCATCACCTCCGCGACGACGCTGCGGCCCGCCATCTCGCCGACATCCTGGCTGAAATAGCCGATCGTCACCCCGCGCTCGGATTGGACCTGCCCCTCGTCGGGCTGCTCCTCGCCGGTGATCATGCGGAACAGGGTGGTCTTGCCGGCGCCGTTCGGGCCGACGAGCCCGACCTTCTCGCCCCGCTGCAAGGCGGCGCTGGCCTCGATGAAGACCAGTTGTTTGCCGTTCTGCTTTGTGATGCGGTCAAGGCGTATCATGGGTCGGGGTCGAGTCTCGGAAGAGGGGCCCGAGGCGATTACGGCATGGGCCGCGCCCACGCAAAGCATGGCAGCGCAGCGTCGCACCCGGGAAACGGTGACGGTGTCGCGAGTTGCCAAGCGCAACGAGAGGACGACGATGCTGTTCGGCTGGTGGAAGATGGGCATGGACATGTCCATGCTCGCGATGGAAGCGCAGGGGGTGATCCTGCAGCGGATGACGATGCTGTCGATGGGCGGCCCCGCCGCGCAGGTCGAGGCGCAGCGCATGGTGACGGAGAAGGTCTACGCCGCCGGCGAGGCGATGATGATGATGGCCTCCGGCGCGTCGAACCAGAAGGTGATTCACAGCTACCGCCGGAAGGTGCAGGCGAACGCCAAGCGGCTCAGCCGGCGCCCGTAGGGTTGACGCCCCCTCCCCGTGGAGGGGAGGGAGCGCAGACGATTAGTTGTTGGCGGTGCGGAACGTGTCGCAGGCCTTGGTCTGGCCGCTCTTGTAGCCGGCCGTGAACCAGCGCTGGCGCTGGGCCGAGGAACCGTGGGTGAAGGAATCCGGCACCACGTAGCCGCGCGAGCGCTGCTGCAGGGCGTCGTCGCCGATCTGCGCGGCGGCGTTCAAGGCCTCGTCGATGTCGCCCTGGTCCAGTTCGGCGTATTTGTCGTTCGAGTTCTTGGCCCAGACGCCCGCGAGGCAATCGGCCATCAGTTCGATGCGGACCGAGAGGGCGTTCGACTCGCTCTTGCTCGACGCCTGCTGCTGGCGGGCCTGCACCTTGCCGAGGATGCCGAGCACGTCCTGCACGTGGTGGCCGACCTCGTGCGCGATGACGTAGGCGTAGGCGAAATCGCCCTTCACGCCGAACTTCGTCGCCATCTCCTTGAAGAAGCCGGTGTCGAGGTAAACCTTCTTGTCGAGGGGGCAGTAGAACGGCCCCATCGCCGCCTGCGCCGAGCCGCAGCCCGAGCGCGTGCCGCCCGTGTAGAGCACCAGCGTCGTCGGGGTGTATTGCTTGCCGGTCTGCTGCGGCAGGATCGTGCTCCACACGTCCTCGGTGTTGCCGAGGATCTTGGAGGCGAAGCGCCCGCTCTCGTCGGTCGGCGCCTGGCGCCGCTTGGCCTGGGTCTGCGGGTCCGCCTGCTCCTGGCGCTGACCGCCGCCGCCCCGGGTGATCGACTCGGCGCCGCCCATCAGGATCGCCGGGTTGATGCCCGTGAAGTAGCTGATGATGAGCACCACCACGATGGCGCCGATGCCGAGCCCGCCGGCGCCGCCGCCGGGGAAGCCCATGCCGCCACCGCCGCCACCACCTTCACCACGCCGGTCCTCGACGTTGTCGGAGCTCCGTAGATCTTCCCAGCGCATGATCCCGCCATCCGTGCCGCACCGGCCGCATCCGGCCTGGTCTAATGGCGGGAGGGGAGACCCGGTTCCGCCCCCACCGTCAAGCTTTCCCGTCGAGCGCCGCCCGCACGGCGCGGAAGTCCCGCCACGCGAGCCGCTTCTGCAGGGGCTGGCGCAGGAGGAAGGCCGGGTGCAGCGTCGCGAGGAGCTTCGCCTCGCGGGAGGGCAGGGCGTAGGGGAAGACGCGCCCGCGGGTCTTCAGGATGCCGTCCTTGGTACCGGTGAGCGTCTGCGTCGCCGGGGCGCCGAGGCAGACGATCAGCTCAGGGTCGACCAGTTCGATCTGCCGCTCCACGAAGGGCTTGCAGGTCGCGACCTCCTGCGGGGTCGGGTTGCGGTTGCCCGGCGGGCGCCACGGCACGACGTTGGCGATGTAGGCCGAACTGCGGTCGAGGCCGATGGCCGCCATCATCTTGTCGAGGAGCTGGCCGGAGCGGCCCATGAACGGCTTGCCGATCCGGTCCTCGTCGGCGCCCGGGGCCTCGCCCAGAAACATCACCCGCGCCTGCGGATTGCCGTCCCCGAACACGAGGTTCTTGGCGGTGAAGCGCAGGGGGCAGGCGTCGAACGCGGCGAGGATCGCCTCCAGTTCCTCCAGGCTCGCGGCGTTGCGGGCCCGGGCGCGGGCATCGCCCGCCGCCGCCTCGGGCTCGGCGGAGGCGGCGCGGCCGAAGGTGGCGCGGGGCGCGGGGCGCGGCGCCTCCTGCGGGGGAGGGGAGGGGGCCTGAGCGGGCGCCGCCGCCCGGCGGGGCGCGGGCCGGGCACGGACGGGCTCCGGCGCGTCGGCTTCGGTGAAGCGGTCGTGCGGCGTTTCGTCGAGCGCGACATCGACCCCGGCCTCCGTCTGGAAGTCGAGGATGGCGATGAGGTCGGCCTGCGCGTCGGCGGGGTTCGGCATCGTCTCTAAGTGGGGGCGGCCCGGCCTGTGGACAACGTTCCGGCCATGGCCTCGGCGCGGTGCTGCCTTAAGTGCGCTTGCGTTTCTAGCTTGGAATCGGTTCAGACGGCAGACAAAGCTGACACAAGAAGATCAGGAGTGGTGAGGATGGCGCTGCCCGAACGGGAGAGCATGGATTTCGATGTGGTGGTGGTCGGTGCCGGGCCTGCGGGTCTCTCGGCCGCCATCCGCCTGAAGCAGCGCGCCGCCGAGATCGGTGAGGAGATCAGCGTCGTCGTGGTGGAGAAGGGCTCCGAGGTCGGCGCCCACATCCTGTCCGGCGCGGTGGTGGACCCGATCGGCCTCGATGCCCTGCTCCCCGAATGGCGCACCGATCCCGAGCGCCCGCTCAAGACCGCCGTCGAGCGGGACGAGTTCATGATGCTCACCAAGAACAGCGGCATCACCCTGCCGAACCTGTTCTTCCCCAAGCTGATGTCGAACCACGGCAATTTCGTCGGCTCGCTGTCGAACGTCTGCAAGTACCTCGGGGCCCAGGCCGAGGCGCTCGGCGTCGAGATCTACCCCGGCTTCCCGGCCTCGGAGGTGCTGTTCGATGAGGCCGGCGCGGTGGTCGGCATCGCCACGGGCGACCTGGGCATCGGCAAAGCGGGCGAGCCGCGCGACGATTACACCCGCGGAATGGAGCTGCGCGGCAAGTACACGGTGTTCGGCGAGGGCGCGCGGGGCAACCTCACCAAGGGGCTCATCGCCCGCTACGGGCTGAACGCCCACAGCGACCACTTCAAGTACGGGCTCGGGGTGAAGGAGCTGTGGCAGCTCGCGCCCGGCAAGTTCGAGCCCGGCCTCGTCCAGCACACGATGGGCTGGCCCCTGCCGAACAAGGCCGGCGGCGGAAGCTGGCTCTACCATTTCGACGACCACCTGCTCTCGGTGGGGTTCGTCACGCACCTGAACTACGAGAACCCGACCCTGTCGCCGTTCGAGGAGTTCCAGCGCTTCAAGACCCACCCGATGATCGCGGAGACCTTCGAGGGCGCCAAGCGCATCGGCTACGGCGCGCGGGCGATCATGGAGGGCGGCTGGCAATCGGTGCCGAAGCTCGTCTTCCCCGGCGGCTGTCTGGTGGGCTGCTCGGCGGGCTTCGTGAACGTGCCGCGCATCAAGGGCTCGCACAACGCGGTGCTGTCGGGGATGCAGGCGGCCGACGCCATCGCCGACGCCCTCAAGGCCGGGCGCCAGGGCGACGAGCTGACCGCCTACGACCGGGGCTGGCGCAACAGCCCCATCGGGCAGGACCTGAAGCCGGTGCGCAACGTGAAGCCGCTCTGGTCCAAGTACGGCACGCTGGTCGGCATCGGGCTGGGCGGCATCGACATGTGGGCGACGAGCGTCCTCGGTACCTCGCCGTTCGGGACGCTCTCCCACGGCAAGCCCGACCATGCCTGCCTCAAGCCGCTCTCGGAGGTGACACCGATCACCTACCCGAAGCCGGACGGCAAGCTGACCTTCGACCGGCTCTCCTCGGTCTACCTGTCGAACACCAACCACGAGGAGGACCAGCCGCCCCACCTCAAGGTCCGGGACATGGAGTTGCAGAAGCGCTCCGAGCACGACGTGTTCGGCGGCCCGTCCAACCGCTACTGCCCGGCCGGCGTCTACGAGTGGGTCGAGGACGCCTCCGCCTCGGATGGGGTGCGCTACCAGATCAACGCGCAGAACTGCGTCCACTGCAAGACCTGCGATATCAAGGACCCGAACCAGAACATCGACTGGGTGACGCCGGAAGGACCGGGCGGGCCGAACTACCCGAACATGTGAGGCGATCCCTCGAATGCGACGGATTCGGTGCGCGCGATCTTCACGTCTCGCACCGATCCTCGCGGGCACGAGGTGACGATGTCCGATGCCCTGACGATCGCGACCGGCGGGATGAATACGGCGAGCCAGCGGCTGGACGCCGTGGCCGGTCGCGTCGCCGCGCTGGGAACCGAAACGGTGCCGGACCAGGGCGGCGGCGCGCTGCCGCCGGCCGCGACAATCGACCTCTCGGCGACGGCCCTCGACCTGATCGAGGCCAGAACGAGCTTCGCCCTGAACGCCGCCGTGGCGCGCACCGCCGACACGATGACCAAACGGACCCTCGACATCCTGGCCTGACGGATCGTTCGGGTTTGACTCGGAAGTGGAGCCTTCTCATATTGCTGCTGTCAGCCGGCAGTGGGTTTGGGTCACCGAGCCCCGGCGCCCTCGCCCGAGTGGCGCGCCGGTTGGCTCCTTATGGAAAGATCTTCGAGCCGACCGTCAGCGTTTCGAGTTTGCGGCCAATATCCCAGATCGCCTTCTTCGATGGAGCCGCATCGAGTTGAGCCTCGCGCCAGATCGGCCACGGAATGCCCGTCGGCTTCAGATCGAGGTAGCTGCGCAAGAGCGTTTGCTCCTGTCGATGATGCTTGAGGGCGAAATAAGCGACGATATCGACGCACTGGATGAGGCGGTTATTCGTCGATTGTACGAAGTGAATCGAATCGACGATTGAACTGATTTGTGTGGGGCGCCAGCCCATTCCTGTGCCGCTGAGCTTAAATACCTCAAGGTCGTCAATCAACTTTTGTTCGACTTCTTTGTTTTCGTCGGCGACAAGGAGGCCAAGCTCTGCCTTGCCCTGGCCCAGCCAATCCTCGATACGCTCAACTAGGAATAGAAACGCCATGCGATGGGGATGATGGCTTGAATAGAGTTTCATCTTGTCGACAGCAGCCCAGATGACGACGGCGTCATGGGCTGCAATCGCATCCAAAATGTCATGGATGCAGGTGATCCGATCCTTGGGTTTGATTCCCTTGAAAAAACCATTGCCGCCGTAAAGATCCGCTGCGTGGAGCTCGAAACCGTTGCTGAGCGTGACGATCCCAAAATGCTGCCATGTGATACTGCGAACTGCGGACTCCACTGCGCGGATCTTCGATTCGTGGACACAGAGCGCCGCGATCAGATGAATCGGTTGGTTCGGATCCTTGTGAGTCCCGGTATTGCCCGACTCATCGAGATAGATCAGATACATGACCGAAGTCCTATAACCGGACACCGGATGCTTCAAGAAGGATCACAGGCTGCTGACGCCTGCCTGACGGACCCGTGAGCCCCGCGCCATCCTTTCGCCTTGCGGCGGTGGCGGGATGAGTCCAGTCTCCGGGCGCTTTTCGCCCGGGCGACGCGCCCCGCATGTTTTCAGGCGCCGGCCCTTTCCAGGCCCGGCGTCTCAGGAGCCGGAACGGTTCATGACCCATCTTCGCGCCCGCCGCACCGTCTCGGCGCTCGCCCTCCTGCTGGCCACCGGCTTGCCGCACGGCGCGAACGCCGCCCAGCCGAAGGAGACCGCCTCGGTCCCGTCGGGCGATTACGAGCCGGCCGACTCCCTCGAGGGCAACTTCCTCTCGGCCTACATCGCGGGCGCGGCCCGCGACACGACGGCGGCGGCCACCTTCTACCGCGAGGCCGTCCGCGCCGACCCGCGCAACGCCGAACTCGTGGAGCGGGCCTTCATCTCCCTGCTCGCCGACGGCGCCCTGCCGGATGCCTTCCGCACGGCGGAGAAGCTCGTCGCCCGCGACCCGACCAACGGGCTCGCGAACCTCTCCCTTGGCGTCCGCCAGATCAAGGCGAGCCAATGGGCCGCCGCCCGCCAGAACTTCTCGCGCAGCGGCCGGGGCGCGGCCACCGACCTCACCGCCACCCTGCTGACCGCGTGGTCCTATGCCGGCGCGGGCGACAGCAAGCGGGCCCTCGACACCGTCGCCAAGCTCCGGGGTGAGCGCTACTACAACACGTTCCGCGACTATCACGCTGGCCTGATCGCCGCCGTGACCGGCGACGACAAGGAGGCCGAGGCGCGCCTCAAGGCCGCCTATGACGGCGACCGCAACACCCTGCGCATCGTGGACGCCTATGCCCGGCAGGAGGCCAGCATGGGCCACACCGACGTGGCGATCCAGGCCTATACCGACTTCGACCGGCTCTCGCCCCGCCACCCGCTGGTGCGCGACGCCCTCGACAAGCTGAAGGCCGGCAAGCCGCTGGGCAAGCTCGTCACCACCGCCCAGGACGGCGCCGCCGAGGTGCTCTACGGCCTCGGCTCGGCCGGCTCGACCCAGGGCGACGAACTGCCCGCCGTGATCTACCTGCGGCTCGCCCTCTACCTGTCGCCCGACCACGCGCTGGCCCGCCTGACGCTCGCCGACACCCTCGACCGGATGAAGCAGCCCGAGCGGGCCAACGAGGCCTACGCGCAGATTCCGGCGGCCTCGCCACTGAAGCTCAATTCCGACATCCAGATCGGCCTCAACCTAGAGCAGATGGGCAAGAGCGACGAGGCGGTGGCGCAGCTCGCCGCCGCGATGAAGGCCCATCCCGACGACATCGACGTCATTACCGCGCTCGGCAACGTGCAGCGGGCGCGCAAGCAATACGACGAGGCCGCCGCCAGCTACACCCGCGCCATCGACCTGATCGGCGACCGGCCGCTCTCGAACTACTGGACGACCTTCTACTTCCGCGGCGTCGCCTACGAGCGCGCCAAGCAATGGCCCAAGGCCGAAGCGGACCTGAAGAAGGCGCTCTCCCTGGTGCCGGACAGCCAGCCCGCCGCCAAGGCGCAGGTAATGAACTACCTGGGCTATTCCTGGGTCGACCAGAATATGAACATCGACGAGGCGTTCAAGCTGCTGCAGCAGGCCGCCGATTCCGCTCCCCGCGACGGCATGATCGTCGACAGCCTGGGCTGGGCCTATTTCCGCCTTGGCCGCTGGGACGACGCGGTGCGCGAGCTGGAGAAGGCCGTCGAGCTGAAGCCCGGCGACCCGACCATCAACGACCACCTCGGCGACGCCTATTGGCGCGCCGGCCGCCGCCTCGAGGGCAAGTTCCAGTGGCAGCACGCCAAGGACCTGAACCCCGAGCCGGACGATCTCGCCAAGATCAACGACAAGCTGAAGGACGGCCTGCCGGAGACGAGCAAGCCCACCGCCACCGCCGAGAACCCGCCGGCCCCCGTGGCGGCGCCGCACTCGCCCGACAACCCGGAATTGCCGAAGGGCGCCCCCCAGCCCCACGAGGCGCCGGGCTCGGCCGACAAGCCGAAGAAGACGGGCGGCTGATCCCCACGCCGCCGCCTCTCCGCGCGGGGAGGCGGCGGGACGCTCGGGGACAAGTCCTTTTTGTCCACCGCTTGAGAAAAATCGGCGCGCATTTCCCGGCGCTTCGGTCCACATTACCGGCCACGATCGCACCCTGCCGCCCCATGCGCGGCAAACCCCGCGCGGGCCTGTCCGCCGGGGGCCACCGTGCGGCTGACAGGGAGGGAACGCCATGCCGTCCGATATCGAGATCGCCCGCGCGGCGACCCTGAGGCCCATCGCCCAGGTCGCCGAGAAGCTCGGCATCCCGGACGAGGCCCTGCACAATTACGGCAAGCACATCGCCAAGCTCGACCACGGCTTCATCCAGTCCCTCGAAGGGCGGCCGGAGGGCAAGCTGGTCCTCGTCACCGCCATCTCCCCGACGCCGGCCGGCGAGGGCAAGACCACCACGACGGTCGGCCTCGGCGACGCCCTGAACCGCATCGGCGAGAAGACGATGATCTGCCTGCGCGAGCCCTCGCTGGGGCCGTGCTTCGGCATGAAGGGCGGCGCGGCCGGTGGCGGCAAGGCGCAGGTCGTGCCGATGGAGCAGATCAACCTGCACTTCACCGGCGACTTCCACGCCATCACCTCGGCGCACAGCCTCGCGGCGGCGCTGATCGACAACCACGTCTACTGGGCGAACGAGCTCAACATCGACGTGCGCCGCATCTTCTGGCGCCGCGTGGTGGACATGAACGACCGGGCGCTGCGGGCCATCACCCAGTCGCTGGGCGGCGTCGCCAACGGCTTCCCCCGCGAGGACGGGTTCGACATCACCGTCGCCTCCGAGGTGATGGCGGTGTTCTGCCTCGCCAAGAACCTCGAGGACCTGGAAGAGCGCCTCGGCCGGATCGTGATCGCCGAGACCCGCGACCGCAAGCTCGTGACCCTCAAGGACGTGAAGGCCACGGGCGCCATGACGGTGCTCCTGAAGGACGCGCTGCAGCCGAACCTCGTGCAGACGCTGGAGGGTAACCCGGCGCTGATCCACGGCGGGCCCTTCGCCAACATCGCTCACGGCTGCAATTCGGTGATCGCCACCCGCGCCGGCCTGCGGCTCGCCGACTACACGGTGACGGAGGCCGGCTTCGGCGCCGATCTCGGGGCGGAGAAGTTCCTCGACATCAAGTGCCGGCAGGCGGGCATCAGCCCCTCGGCGGTGGTGATCGTGGCGACCGTCCGCGCCCTCAAGATGCATGGCGGCGTGAACAAGAAGGACCTCGGCTCCGAGAACGTGGACGCCCTGGAGAAGGGCTTCGCCAACCTCGCCCGCCACGTCACCAACGTGCGCAATTTCGGCCTGCCGGTGGTGGTGGCGGTGAACCACTTCTACGCCGACACCGATGCCGAGCACGCCAAGCTGAAGGCGCTGTGCAGCGAGAAGCTCGGCGTCGAGGCCATCACCTGCAAGCACTGGGCGGATGGCGGCGCGGGCGCCGAGGAACTGGCCCGCGCGGTGGTGAAGCTCTCGGAGGGCGGCGCGCAAGCCATCCGCTACACCTACGAGACCGAGACGAAGCTCACCGACAAGATCCGCGCCATCGCGACGAAGCTCTACGGCGCGGGGGACGTGCAGATCGAATCGAAGGCCGCGCAGAAGCTCGCCGGCTTTGAGAAGGTGGGCTACGGCCACCTGCCGATCTGCATGGCCAAGACGCAGTACTCGTTCTCGACCGACCCGACGCTGATGGGCGCCCCCGAGGGCCACGTGGTGGCGGTGCGCGACGTCCGCCTGTCGGCCGGCGCGGGCTTCATCGTGGCGATCTGCGGTGAGATCATGACCATGCCCGGCCTGCCCAAGGTCCCGGCGGCCGACACGATCCGGCTGGACGCGAACGGCCAGATCGACGGGCTGTTCTAGGGTCTCAAGGCTCCCACGGATTGACGAGGGGCACCCCCGTCGCCGCAAAGTCGGCGACGTTCCGGGTGACCACCGTCAGTCCGTGGACGAGGGCGGTGGCGGCGATCAGCCCGTCCCGAAAGGGGATCGGGTCGGGGATGTGCAGGCGCGCGCTGGCGCGGGCGACTGGCGCATCGACCGGGAGACATCGCCCCGCGAAGGTCGGCAGCGCATGGCCGTCGAGCCACGTCCGCAGGAGCGCACCCTGCACCGGATCCCGCCGCTCCAGCAGGCCGACACCGACCTCCAGCTCGTGAACGGTGATCACGGAGAGGAACAGGCTCGCCGGGGAGACCGTGCGCGACCATGCGGCGACGTTCGGATGCGCCTTGCCCGTCCGAACCTTCCGCAGTTCCGAGACGACGTTGGTGTCGAGGAGGACCATCAGGAGAAGTCGGCCCCGCCGGCCAGATCCCGCGAGCGGGGAAAGTCGATCTCGACATCCTCGACCCCGGCGGGCCAACCGAGGGCGTCCGCGATGTCCTGGCCTTGTCCCGTCAGACGCCGGTACTCCTCGATGCTCAGCAGGACGTGCGCGGGCCGCCCGCGATCGGTGATGAAGACTGGGCCCTCGGCGGCGGCCTTCTTCGCGCGCCCGGTATCCTGATTGAATTCGCGGCTGGACAGGATGGTGCTCGGCATGGCCGTGCTCCCCACGGATGAGCAGGTGTAGGAACGTTACTACCCCTGCTGAGGCCGAGACAAGCGTCGCATCGTGACCTGACCCCGCCCCCCGGCCAGGGTTGACGGGCCGCGCGTGCGCTGTGAAACGTCATAGGCACTGACCTATCGCCCGTTCGGGGAGCGGCCGCGCCGTGACACCGATAGCCCCGCGCGAGGCGCACTCCGTCTCGAAATCCGTCGTCGGCACCGTGCGGCACCAGCCTGCCGGCGACGACCTGATCGAGCTCCTGTTCTTCGCCTATCGCGACTTCGTCGGCGATCCCGACCGGATCCTCACGGCCTATGGCTTCGGGCGCGCGCACCACCGGGTGCTCCACTTCGTGGACCGCTATCCCGGCCTGACCATCGCCGAACTCCTCGACATCCTGCGCATCACCAAGCAGAGCCTCAACCGGGTGCTGAAGGACCTGATCGGGCAGGGCTACGTCGTCCAGCGCCCCGGCGAGACCGACCGGCGCCAGCGGCTCCTCACCTGCACCGAATCGGGGGCGGCGCTCGCCGCCGACCTCACCCGCGTGCAGGCTCGGCGGCTGGCGCGGGCCCTCGCTTCGCCGGACGCGACCGCCTCACCGGAGGATTTCCTGATGGCGATGATCGAGCCGGAGGACAGGCCGGCGGTGCGCCGCCTGATGGCCCGCAGGACCGTGCGCGGCGGAGGGGGGGCCTGATGTCGTCCCCCGCCCGTCTCGACCCGGCCGACCTGCCCGACGAGGCCCCCCACATCCTCGTGGTGGACGACGACCGCCGCCTGCGCGAATTGCTCGCCCGCTACCTCGCAGACCAGGGCTTCCGGGTGACGGCGGCGGCGAGCGCCGAGGAGGCGCGGGCGCGCGCCCAGGCCCTGGTCTTCGACGCCATGGTGCTCGACGTGATGATGCCCGGCGAGAACGGGTTCGATTACGCCCGCAGCGTCCGCGAGACCTCGAAGGTGCCGATCCTGATGCTCACCGCCCGCTCGAACCCGAACGACCGGGTGATGGGGCTGGAGATCGGCGCCGACGATTACCTGCCCAAGCCCTTCGACCCGCGCGAGCTGACGCTACGGCTCAACAACATCATCAACCGGGGGCCCGTCCGCCCGCGCGACGCGGATGCGGCGCCGGTCTCCTTCGGGCCCTTCGTGTTCCGCCCCGACAAGGGCGAGTTGCGTCGCGACGGCGAGACCCTGCGCATCACCGAGCGGGAACGCGAGATCCTGGCGGTCCTCGCCCAGGCCGCCGGGGCGGGCGTCGAGCGCGAGCATCTGGCCGGTGCCGGTGGCGCGGCGGCCGAGCGGGCGATCGACGTGCAGATCAACCGCCTGCGCCGGAAGATCGAGGTGGACCCGGCCAACCCCTCCTTCCTGCAGACGGTGCGCGGCGTGGGCTACCGCCTCGTCATCGATTGAGCCGCCGCCCGAAGATCGCGGTGCCGACCCGGACATGGGTCGCGCCCACCTGGATCGCCGCCGGGTAATCGGCGCTCATGCCCATGGACAGGATCGGCAGGTTGCGCTCATGGGCGAGCTTCGCCAGCAGGGCGAAATGCGCCGAGGGCGGATCCTCCACGGGCGGGATGCACATCAGGCCCTGGATCGCGAGCCCATGGGTGTCGCGGCAGGCGGCGAGCAGCGTGTCGAGCTCATCGACGGGAACGCCGGATTTCTGCTCCTCGTCTCCCGTGTTCACTTGAATGAGCAGCTTCGGCGTCCGTCCCTGGCGGGTGATCTCCTTGGCGAGGGCGGCGGCGAGCGACAGCCGGTCGAGGGAATGGATCACGTCGAACAGGGCCACCGCCTCACGCGCCTTGTTCGATTGCAGCGGCCCGACGAGGTGCAACTCCACGTCCGGATACCGCTCCTTGAGCGCGGGCCATTTCGCGGTCGATTCCTGCACGTAGTTCTCGCCGAACAGGCGTTGCCCGGCCTCCAGCGCCGGCAGGATGCCCTCCGCCGGCACCGTCTTCGAGATGGCGATGAGATGGACGTCGGCCGGGTCGCGGTCGCTGTCGCGGGCCGCGCGGGCGACGCCCTCGCGCACCTCCGCGAGCCCGGCGGCGACGTCGGCCTCGCCCACCGGGGGCATGTGGCCGGTCTCGGCGCGGGCGGGCGGTCCGGGCAGGGGGGCAGGCATGGAAGGCTCCTCGGTCTCGCCGATGGGGGCAAGCACGGACGCAGCCGCCATGCAAGGGCCGTTGACCCGTCGCCTCCCGGATATGCTACTGCGCCGCAAGACGCCCGTTCCCGCGACAGACCCGGCCCGATGACCGACGCTCCCACCCCGATCGAACGCTACAACGCCAAGGATGCCGAGCCGCGCTGGCAGGCGGCGTGGTCGCAAGCCAAGATCTTCGAGACGGACAACGCGGACCAGCGCCAGAAATACTACGTGCTGGAGATGTTCCCCTACCCGTCGGGGCGCATCCACATGGGCCACGTCCGCAACTACGCGATGGGCGACGTGGTGGCCCGCTACAAGCGCGCCAAGGGCTTCAACGTGCTGCACCCGATGGGCTGGGACGCCTTCGGCCTGCCGGCCGAGAACGCCGCCATGGAGCGCAAGGTCAACCCGCGCACCTGGACCTACGAGAACATCGCCACGATGCGCGGGCAGTTGCAGTCGATGGGGCTGTCGCTCGACTGGAGCCGGGAGATCGCCACCTGCGACCCCGATTATTACAAGCACCAGCAGCGCATGTTCCTCGACTTCCTGGAGAAGGGGCTCGTCGCGCGGCGCACGGCAAAGGTGAACTGGGACCCCGTGGACCACACCGTGCTCGCCAACGAGCAGGTGATCGACGGGCGCGGCTGGCGCTCGGGCGCGCTGGTGGAGCAGCGCGAGCTGACCCAATGGTTCTTCCGCATCACCCATTTCGCGGAAGACCTGCTCACCGCCCTCGACGGCCTCGACCGCTGGCCGGAGAAGGTCCGGCTGATGCAGAAGAACTGGATCGGCCGCTCCGAGGGGCTGGAGGTCCGCTTCGGCCTGACGCAGAGCGTTGCCGGCTACGGAGATAGCATCACCGTCTACACGACGCGGCCCGACACGCTGTTCGGCGCGAAGTTCCTCGCCATCGCCGCCGACCATCCGATCGCCGCGAGCCTCGCCGAGGGCAACGCGGCGCTGCAGGGCTTCATCGCCGAATGCCAACGCATCGGCACGGCCCAGGCGGCCATCGACACGGCGGAGAAGCTCGGCTTCGACACCGGCCTGCGGGTGCGCCACCCCCTCGCCCCGTCCTGGGAATTGCCGGTCTACGTCGCGAACTTCGTGCTGATGGAGTACGGCACCGGCGCCGTGTTCGGCTGCCCGGCGCATGACCAGCGCGACCTCGACTTCGCCAACAAGTACGGGCTCGGCAACACACCGGTCGTCTGCCCCGAGGGGCAGGATCCAGCGAGCTTCGTCATCACCGACACCGCCTATGACGGCGATGGGCGGATGATCCACTCGCGCTTCCTCGACGGCATGACCACGGACGAGGCCTTCGCCGCGGTGGCGAGTCGCCTGGAAGGGGAGGGAGTCGCGACCCGCAAGGTGCAGTTCCGCCTGCGCGACTGGGGCGTCTCGCGCCAGCGCTACTGGGGCTGCCCGATCCCGATCATCCATTGCGACTCGTGTGGCCCCGTGCCGGTGCCGGTGGCGGACCTGCCGGTGAAGCTGCCGGAGGAGGTGTCCTTCGATCAGCCCGGCAACCCGCTGGAGCGGGATGCGGCGTGGCGGCAGGTGCCCTGCCCGCAATGCGGGGCCGCCGCTCGGCGCGAGACGGACACGATGGACACCTTCGTGGATTCGTCGTGGTACTTCGCCCGCTTCACCGCCCCGTGGCTGACGAACGAGCCCACGGATGCCGAGACGGTGAACCGCTGGCTGCCGGTGGACCAGTATATCGGCGGCATCGAGCACGCGATCCTGCACCTGCTCTACGCCCGCTTCTTCACGCGGGCGATGCGCGAGACCGGCTGGTCCGGCGTGTCCGAGCCGTTCGCCGGCCTGTTCACGCAGGGCATGGTGGTCCACGAGACCTACAAGGACGCGGCCGGCGCCTGGGTGCCTCCGGCCGACATCCGCCTCACCAGCGAGGGCGGGGAGCGGCAGGCGTTTCACGTGAAAACTAACGGCCCGGTAACCATCGGGCCGATCGAGAAGATGTCGAAGTCCAAGAAGAACGTCGTGGACCCGGACGACATCATCGCGAGCTACGGCGCCGACACGGCCCGCTGGTTCATGCTCTCGGATTCGCCGCCGGAGCGCGACGTGATCTGGACGGAGGAGGGGGTGCAGGGGGCAGCCCGCTTCGTGCAGCGCGTGTGGCGCCTCGTGAACGCTGCCTGTGCGGCCACGGGCGACGGCGCGTCCGATCTGGCGCTTCGCAAGGCGGCCCACCGGGCGCTGGCCTCCGTGGGCGAGGATGTCGAGCGGCTGCGCTTCAACCGCTGCGTCGCGCACATCTACACCTTGGCCAACGCGCTGGATGAAGGCTTGCGCGGGGCCGCCACTCGGGCCGCCGCCAAGGAGGCCGCGGGCATTCTCGTGCAGCTCATCGCGCCGATGATGCCCCACCTCGCCGAGGAGTGCTGGACGGCGCTGGGCCGGGACGGCCTCGTCGCGGCGGCGCCCTGGCCGGAGGCCGAGGCCGGTCTGCTGGTCGAGGACGAGATCACCCTGCCGGTGCAGATCAACGGCAAGAAGCGGGCGGACGTCACCGTCCCGCGCGATGCCGACGCCAAGGCCGTCGAAGCCGCGACGCTCGCCCTCGAGGCCGTCCAGAAGGTCCTGGAGGGCAAGGCCCCGCGCAAGGTGATCGTGGTGCCGGGGCGGATCGTGAATTTGGTGGTGTGAGATCCAGGGGGGCGTCAACGCCCTCTTAAGGGAAGCGTGGGTAAATTGCACACGGACCCGCTGCCGGGCGTGCCGGCGATTCCGTGCCGAGTTTGAACCCCGTGACCAGCATCTCCAGTACCAGCCAAGCCTATACGGCCCAGGCGACGAGCCATGCGCATTCGGGCAAGAACCGAATGGCCAGCGCCATCCAGCAGCAGGAGGCGAGCGGTGCCCTCAGCAGCACCGACGCCGACGCGCTGACCAGCGCGCTGTCCTCCATCGATTCGAGCCTGTCGAGCTCGTCCTCGTCGAGCACGTCCACCACCCGCCTCGACCCGTCGTCCATGAAGGACCGGATCGACAGCCTGATCTCCGATCAGGTCAGCAGCGGCACCCTGACCAGCGATCAGGCGAGCGAGCTGAAGAACCTCTTCGCCAGCCACGGCAAGAGCGTCACCAGCAGCAGCAGCGACTCGGACAGCGACACCGACGGTCCGCAGGGTCCGCCCCCGCCCGGCCCGCCCCCCGGGGCCGATGCCAGCACGTCGTCTTCGTCGTCGTCCAGCAGCACGTCGAGCACGAGCGATCTCCTGAGCGCGTTCATACAGCAGCTCCAGGCCGCGCAATCGAGCGGTACGGGCTACGCGGCGAGCGGACAGAGCAGCACCGCGCAATCCTCCTCGGCCCTGCTGTTCGACTTCCAGAGCTGAGGCGCGGCTCCTCTCTTGCACTCCCCCTTCGGCGGGCGCATCGCAGGCCCGTCGGAGAGGGAGTGAGGATCAGGATGAAGGGTCAGCCGAAAGTCGCGTTCATCGGCACGGGTGGGACGATCTCGTCGCTTGGGCGCGACCCGCTCGATATCCTCGATTATACGGCCACCGACCGGCGGCTCGATGCCGGGGGCATCGTCGCGGCGGTGCCGGACCTGGCGCGGGTCGCGGAGATCGTGCCGGTGCCGTTCCGGGCGGTGACGAGCCCGGCCATCGGCTACGCGGAATGGCGTGACCTCGTCCTGCTCTGCGAGCGCGTCGCGGGTGAGCATCCCGACCTCGCCGGCATCGTCATCGGCCACGGCACGGCGACGCTGGAAGAGACGGCCTATGCCCTGAGCCTCACGCTCACGGTCGACCTGCCGGTGGTGCTCGTCGGCTCGCAGCGTCCCATGAGCGCCCTGTCCACCGATGCCGGGCTCAACCTCGTGGCGGCCGTGCGCACCGCCGCCGCGCCGGCCTCGCGCGGGCGCGGAGTGCTGGTCGTCCTGAACGACGAGATCCAGGCGGCACGGGAGGTTACCAAGACCTCCGTCACCCGGCTGCAGACCTTCCGCACGCCGGATTTCGGGGTGCTCGGCCATGTCGATGGCGACAGCGTGCGCTACTACCGCCGCACCGAGCGGGCGCACGCCCCCGGCACGCCCTTCGACATCCGTGCGCGGGCGGCCCTGCCGCGCGTGGACATCGCCTACGCCTATGCCGACGCGGACGGGACGGCGGTGCGCGCCTTCCGCGCGGCGGGCGCGTGGGGTCTCGTGGCGGCGGGCCTCGCCCCCGGCATGGTGCCCCCCGCCGAGGCCGACGCCCTCGAAGAGGCGGCAGGGGCGGGGCTGATCGTGGTGATGTCGACGCGGGCGGGCAGCGGCATCGTCCCCCTGAGCACGCGGCTGCGGGAGCGCGGCATCCTCACCGCCGACAACCTGACGCCGCAGAAGGCGCGCATCCTGTTGTCCCTGGCGCTCACCGTGACGCAGGATCGCGCGACCGTCGCCGATCTCTTCGCCACCTACTGAAGGCCCTCCATGCCGCTGCCGCCCATCGATGCTGCACGCTCGCTCCTCGTCCTCGTCGACATCCAGGCCCGGCTCGTGCCGGCCATCGCGGACGCCGAGGCGATGATCGCCAACGCGCGGCGCCTGAAGGACGCGGCGGGGCTCCTCGGCGTGCCGGTGCTGCTCACCGAGCAGAACCCCGACGCCCTGGGCGCCACGGTGCGGGAGCTGGCCGGCGGCGAGACCATCGCCAAGATGGAGTTCGACGTGACCCGCCGGGAGGGCTTCCTTGCCCATGTCCCGGACGGGGCGGAGGTGATCCTCGCGGGCTGCGAGGCGCATATCTGCGTGCTGCAGACGGCGCTCGGCCTGATGACAGCGGGGCATCCGGTGCGGATCGTGCGCAACGCGGTGGGCTCCCGGCGCACCGAGAACCGCGAGGCGGCTTTGGCCCGCCTCGCGGCCCATGGCGCGGACATCGTCACCACCGAGATGGTGGTGTTCGAGTGGATCGGCACGGCCGCCCATCCCCGCTTCCGCGAGGTGGTGCGGCTCATCAAGTAGCGCCGGTCAGCGGTCTTCGAGCGCGGCCCGCGTGGCACTGTCGGCGCCGATGTCGTCCGTGCCCTGCATGCCGAGATTCTCGATCAGCCGCACGCGGGCGCGGCTGACCCGGCTCTTGATGGTGCCCACCGCCACGCCGCAGATCTCGGCGGCTTCCTCGTAGGTGAAGCTCTGCGCGCCCACGAGGATCAGCGCCTCGCGCTGGGCATGGGGCAGCAGGTTCAGGGCATCCTGAAACTGCGCCATCTCCATCCGCACCTCCTGCTCCGGCAGGGCGGCGAGGCGCGCGGCGTGGACGCCGTCGGCGTCCTCCACCTCTCGCTTGCGCTTGCGCTGCTCCGAGTAGAACAAGTTGCGCAGGATGGTGAACAGCCACGCCGTGAGGTTGGTGCCCCGGCGAAAGCTCTCGGCCCGCGTCCAGGCCCGCACCAGCGTGTCCTGCACGAGGTCGTCCGACCGGTCGAGGTCGTAGGTCAGCGAGAAGGCGAAGGCGCGCAGCGCCGGGATCGCGCCGAGCAGGAGCTCGCGCATTTCCGCGTCGGCACCCGGAGGCGTCCCCACCGGCGGGGGGCACGGAGCAAGGGACTGCATCATCGCGAAGGCTCCCGTTCGGCGCGCTCGGACATCCCGCCGGGCTCGGCGAGGGTGTCCACGAGGGCGCGCAAGTGGTCGGGGATCGGCAGGGCCAGGACCTGCGCGTAGTGCCGCTGCAACTCGCGCCCGATCCGGGCGCGGGCTCCGGCATCGACCGAACCCCGGCGGGGCTCGGCCGTGCGCGGACCGGCCCTGATCGCGGCCGGTCCTGCCTCCTCATCGTGGTCGTGAGCCATCGTCTCGTCCTGCGGACGGGCGAATCCGGCTTGCTGCCATACACGCGGGTACGGCGGCGTCTCGGCGCATCGCCCTGATGGCGGCGCTGATATGGGGTGGGGATTTAATCGGCTCTGAACTCTGTATTCAGCAAATATTAAGTGCCGGTACGAGTTAGTGTTATCAAATGTTTCAGCAGTGTAACAAGTAACAAACGCGAAACATACCAAAGCTTGGCAATGACTATGGCCCGCTCAGGATGAACATCACCTGAGCGACAAGCGTGGCCGGAATGCGGCGGGCCCTGGCGTTCCGGCGCCGGAGCGGCGAGGATCGGGGCAGGCTCCTGCGGAGATCCCGCCATGGCGTATGCTACGACGATCGAGGGGACGTGCTTCACCTTCCCCGACCTGAAGAGTCTGATGGCCAAGGCGACGCCCGAGCGCTCGGGCGACCAACTCGCCGGCATCGCGGCGGAGGGGCCGGTGGAGCGTCTGGCCGCGCAGATCGCGCTGGCCGACCTGCCCCTCAAGACCTTCCTCGAACAGGAGCTGATCCCCTCCGAGGAGGACGAGGTCTCGGACCTCATCGCCCGGCGTCATGACGCCGAAGCGTTCGCGCCGGTCTCCTCGCTCACCGTCGGCGCGTTCCGGGAATGGCTGCTCCGCACCGAGGCGGACGGGCCGGTGCTCGCCGCCCTCTCGCCCGGCCTGACCCCGGAACTGGTCGCGGCCGTCTCGAAGATTTGCCGACTTCAGGACCTTGTGGCCATCGCCGCCAAACGGCCGGTGGTGACGCGCTTCCGCTCGACGATCGGGCTGCCAGGGCGCCTCTCGACTCGCAACCAGCCGAACCATCCGACCGATTCGTCCGAAGGCATCCTCGTCTCGGCCCTCGACGGGCTACTGATGGGCTCGGGCGATGCGGTGATCGGCGTGAACCCCGCCACCGACTCGCTGCCCGATTACATCCGCATCGTGGAGTTGCTGGAAACCCTGCGCCTGCGCCTCAACGTGCCGACGCAGCATTGCTGCCTCGGCCACGTCACCGTGGCGATCGAGGCGATGGGGCGGGGGGCGCCGGTCGATCTGGTGTTCCAGTCGGTGGCCGGCTCGCAGAAGGCCAATGCCGGGTTCGGGGTCGATCTCACCGTCCTGCGCGAGGCCGCGCAGGCGGGACGGGCGCTGGGCCGCTGCCCGGCGGACGGGCAGTTCATGTATTTCGAGACCGGCCAGGGCTCGGCCCTCTCGGCGGAGGCCCATTGGGGGGTCGATCAGCAGACGATGGAGGCCCGCGCCTACGCCGTGGCGCGGGAGTTCGATCCGCTCCTCGTCAACACCGTGGTCGGGTTCATCGGGCCGGAATACCTCTACGACGGCAAGCAGATCATCCGCGCCGGGCTGGAGGATCATTTCTGCGGCAAGCTCCTCGGCCTGCCGATGGGGGTGGACGTCTGCTACACCAACCATGCCGACGCCGACGGCGAGGACATGGACGCGCTCCTCACCCTGCTCTGCGCGGCGGGAGTGAACTTCGTCATCACCGTGCCGGGGGCGGACGACGTGATGCTGAACTACCAGTCCCTGTCGCACCACGATGCCGTCTTCGCGCGGCAGACCCTCGGCCGGGCGCCGGCCCCGGAATTCGAGGCGTGGCTCCGGGAGGTCGGCGTCACCGATGCGCGGGGGCTTTTGCGCGGCGGCGCGGGGGACCTGCCCGGCGCCTTCGCGGAAGCTTCCCGACTGCTGCCGGGGAAGGCCGCATGAGCCGGCCGCCCTCCCTGCGGGACCTGCGCTCCCTCACCCAGGCGCGGATCGCGCTCGGCGCCCACGGCGCCGGCTGGCCCACCGCCGCCTCCCTGGCCTTCGGCCTCGACCATGCCCGCGCCCGCGAGGCGGTGTGGACGCCCCTCGATCCGGCCGCGATCCGCGAGGCCCTGACGGCGCAGGGGCTCGCGTCGGTCGAAATCCGCTCCAACGTCGCCGACAGGGCGGAATACCTGCGCCGCCCGGACAAGGGCCGCACGCTCCATCCCGATGGCGACGCCGTCCTCAGCGAGGCGGGACAGGGCTTCGACCTCGCCATCGTCATCGCGGACGGGCTCTCCGCGACGGCGGTCGCCCTCAACGCGGTGCCGGCGGCGGCGGCGCTGGCGGCGCGGGCGAAGCGGGCCGGCTGGAGCCTCGCGCCCCTCGTCGTCGCGACACAGGCGCGGGTGGCGCTCGGCGATCCCGTGGGCGCGCGGCTGAAGGCGCGGGCGGTGGTGGTGCTGATCGGCGAGCGGCCGGGCCTCTCGGCCTCGGACAGCCTCGGCTGCTACGTCACCTTCTCGCCGGAGCCCGGTCTGCCCGATTCCCGGCGCAACTGCATCTCAAACATCCGCCAGGACGGCCTCTCCATCGAGGCGGCGACCGCGCAGATGGAGGCGTTGCTGCGGGCCATGTTCGCGCAGCGACTCAGCGGCGTCGGGCTCCGGCGGGACGAAGCCGCGTTGCCCGGCCCCGCTACTGCATGAAGGCCCAGGCGAGGCGCAGGGCGTCGAACTCCGACGCGTCCAACGGGTCGAGCCAGTCGAAGTCGACGGTGCGGTCTTCGTCGCGATCCGGCTGCGGCGGCGTCGGCTCCGGAGCGCCGGGATAGGCCGCCGCGCGCTCCCGTGCCGTCCGGCAGGTCGCCTCGCGGCCACAGGTGCAGGTCCGGGGCGGAGAGATGGTGTCCATGGCGGCCCTCCTCACGGGCTGTCGGGGCTTCCCCGACGCCGCCGAGACTGATCCCGCGCCGAGGCCCCGGCCTTGATCCAGCGCAAACCGGCATCGCGGCGGACGCCCCGGAGGGGAGGCGCCGATGCTTGCAATCACTGGTCGATTTTGCAGTCATACTGCTACGCCAGCATGCATTCGCGTCAGATCCGCGCAGTTTATAATGCAAGCGGCCTCGCGCTGTTTCGTTTCTAAGTAATTTTAAAACAGGTATGTATTTGGAACCGTTCGATATCGGCGACGTTTGGGTGAGACAAAATCTCCATATGTCATCTATGAACACTGTTTTGTGATCGACGCCGTCCGGTTCGCGGGGCATAGACCGGCGCGAACGAAAGATGGGAAGCAGCGATGGGCCAGGCACACGATCCGGTACCCGCCTCGGCCGCCGCGCGGACGGCATGAGCGTGTTCCGTCCCCAGACGGTCGGCGAGTGGCTGAAGACCGGCCATCGCGGCCTGCGCATCCCCCGGTGCCCGACCTGCCGCGCCACCACCTGGGCGAGCTGGGGCCAGCTCGACGCCAAGGACGACGAGGACATCGTCGCCGTGGCCCAGCGCCTGCGCTGCATCGCGTGCGGCGAGGCTCCGGCGGGGCTTCCCATCGTGGCGAGCACCAACCCGCCCGTGCAGTAGCGCGGCGACGATCCGGCCTTTGCGCTGGATCAAGGCGTGCCGCGCCCGGCACGCCACGATGGGGGCCTCTCCCAGGAGGTTTCCCCATGACGACGCAGCCCATTCCCCTGTCCACGCCGGTCGTGCGGATGCCGCGCGGCACCGCCGCCTCGGGGCGGACCCCGCCGGAGGCGGCGCGGAACGGCACCGGCCACCTGAACGGTCGCCTCGGCAGCGCCACCACCCTCATCCTCGCGGTGCTGGCCTCGCTCCTCGTCACCGCGCTGATGCGCATCGCCCTCTGAACGGCGCCGCCCGCCCGAGGGGCCGGCGGCGCGATCCGTGGAGGTCACCATGTCCTACGCGAAGATCCTGGTTTCGGTGGACCTGTCGGCGGGCGCGCCCGGCCGCATCAGGCTGGCCGCCGGCCTCACGCAGCGGTTCGAGGCGATCCTGTGCGGCGCGGCCGCCCGGACGGTGCCGGCGCCGGTGCTCGTCAGCGACATCTACGACGCGCAGCGGCAGGAGGAGCGCAACCGCGAGGCGGTGCTCGCCGAACTCGGCCGCGCCCGCGAGGTGTTCGCGCGCAACGCCGAGGGCGCCTACGACACCGAATGGCGGCCGGCCTACGAGGGGGCCATCACCCATCTCGTCGGCCTCGCCCGGGCGGCCGACCTCGTGGTGGTCGGGCAGGATGGGGAGGGCGGGCCGGCGCCGCTATGCGTGCCGACCGGGCCGGTGCTGATGGAGGCCGGGCGCCCCGTCCTCGTGGTGCCGCCGGAGACCGACACCCTGAAGGCCTCGCGCATCGTCGTCGCCTGGAAGGACACGGTGGAAGCGCGCCGGGCCGTGTCGGGCGCCCTCGGCTTCATCCGCCATGCCGATCAGGTCTTCGTCGCCACGGCGGGCGACGGGGCGGAGCACGCGGAGGAGGTGGCGGCCTACCTCGCCCGGCACGGGGCGGCGGTGACGACCCATCGGCTGCACGACCGCCGGGGCGCGGGCGAGGAGATCCTCGATTTCGCCCGTCGCCAGGAGGCCGACCTCGTGGTGATGGGGGCCTACGGCCATTCCCGCCTGCGCGAATGGGCCTTCGGCGGCGTCACCCGCGACCTCATCCGGCGCAGCCCAGTCTGCTGCCTGATGAGCCATTGAGGCCGGTTCAGCCGGCGGCGAGACGGTCCAGGCGGGCCGGATCGAGCAGGCGCACGCCGCCGGGGACGATGAGGACGATCCGCTCGCGGTCGAAGCGGGTGAGCATCCGGCTCACCGTCTCGATGGTGAGGCCGAGATGGTCGGCGATGTCCTGCCGCCCCATCGGCAGTTCGAGGGTGATCGAATCGTGGCCGATGCGCAGGTAGCGCAGCCGCAGGCCCACGAGGAAGAGGGCGACCTTCTCCTCGGCGGTGCGGCGGCCCAGCAGCATCATCTGGTCCTGGGCCAGGGTGAGTTCGTAGCCGGCGCGCTCGTGCAGGCGCTGCAGCAGGTGAGGCTTGTCCGCCACCAGCGCCCGGAAGGCGCCGCGCTCGAACCGGCACAGGGTGGTCTGTCCGAGGGCCTCGGCGGTCACGCCGAACCGCTCCGGCAGGGCGAGACCGAGGAAATCGCCGGTCAGGGCGAAGCCCATTACGTGCCGCCGCCCGTCCGGCAGCAGGCGGGACAGGCGGATCGCCCCGTCCGTCACGTTGTAGACGGCCGTCGCCTCGTCGTCCTGCGCGAACAAGGTCTGCCGGGGGGCGAGGCCGATCGGCCGGCTCAGGGCTTCAAGCTCGTCGAGCTCGTCGGAGGTGAGCGCCGCGCAGACGCTGAACAGCCGCGCCTTGCATTCCTGGCACCCTTCACCCCGCCGCCCATGGTGGCAGGTGTGTGACGGCGCGGACGTCATTTCGGTAGCGATCATGCGCCCGCACCCCGTCTCGCGCCGTGAAACTGCGCATCGACGGGAGATTACCGCAAATAATCGGTCAGGCCAATCGGCCGACGCCTGGCGTGTCTACGATTCCAGATGCCGTCAAGTCTTCTGGCGTGCCCGGAAAGCTTCCATACTCCGTGCGCTTGCTCGTATTCGGATAAGTTTTCGCTAGTGGCTCATCAGGCAGCAGAGCGGGCACGCCCGCAGCAGATCGCGGGTGACGCCGCCGAAGGCCCATTCGCTGAGGCGGGAATGGCCGTAGGCGCCGGTCACGAGCAGGCCGGCGGCATGCTCGCAGGCGAGGTTCACCAGCGCTTCGGCGGTGGCCGCGCCGTCGCGCGTGGTCCGGGCGGTGCCGGCCGCGATGCCCCTGGCCTCCAGCACGCGGACGAGGTCGTCCGCCTCGTCAGGGCCGCTGCCGTCCGCCACGTGGCAGACCACCACCCGTGAGGCCCGGTGCAGGAGCGGCATCGCATCCGCCACCGCGCGCCGCGCCTCGCGGGTGTTCTTCCAGCCGATGGCGATGCGGGTCGTGTCGCAAAAGGCGAGACCCGGCGGCGCGATGAGGACCGGGCGCCCGCTCTGCATCACCGCGTCGGCGGGGGCGATGGCGAAGCGTTCGGCCGGGTTGTCCCGCGCCTGCCGGCCGATCACCACGAGGTCGGCGGCCATGGACTGCGCCAGGAGGAACAGCAGCGGGTCGGCGATGTCGGAGCGCCAGGCCAACCGGCTGCGCCCGGCGGCGGCCTCGGCGAACAGGGCCTCCGCCCGCCGCATCCGCTCCAGGCAGTTCTCGTGCAGCACCGGGAGGACGTAGGGGCCGCCCGCGCCGGGATCCGTGCTGAAGAGGCCGTAATCGGGCCGCTCGGCCGCGACGCCGATGAGCAGCGGTGCGCCGAACAGGTCGGCGAGGTGCCCCGCCATCCTCACCCGGTCGCGCGATCCCTCCTCCGCATCGACCGCCACCATGATGCTCGCATAGCCCATGACCGCCTCCCGCAGTGCAGGCCGTATCCTGGACCCTGCGGCGCGGGGGGCCTTGATCCAGCGCAAGTTGCGGAAGGACTCGACCCGCCGCGTGCGATGCGGCATGAGGTGCGCGGTATCCCGCCGGGCCGTTCCCCTGGCCCGGTTATTGCCGGCGCGCATGGGGCTGGGATGCCATCGTTAAGTCCAAGTTGGCTTTTTTACCGGGCCAATTCTGCTTTCTGATACAGAGCCCAGAATTCGTTGCGCCGCCATGACAGTCCTCATGCGGTCCGGTGCAGATCCAATGTGACGGCAGGAGCGAGCCGATGTCGGGTGACAATGCAGACTTCATCCATCCGGTCATCCTGTGCGGTGGCTCCGGCACGCGCCTGTGGCCGGCCTCGCGCGAGAGCTTCCCGAAGCA
Organism: Methylobacterium sp. J-067; assembly: GCF_022829465.1. Lineage (GTDB taxonomy): Bacteria > Pseudomonadota > Alphaproteobacteria > Rhizobiales > Beijerinckiaceae > Methylobacterium > Methylobacterium litchii. The sequence continues at coordinate 612,313 of NZ_JAKSXZ010000146.1, read as the reverse complement.
GTTCATCCCCCTGGCCGAGGCGCATCGCTCGTCCTTCCAGGCGACCGCCGCGCGCGTGACCGACGCGACCGTGTTCGCGCGGCCCGCGATCATCACCGCCAACGACGCCCGGTTCATCGTGGCCGAGCAGCTGGCGCAGGCCAATCTGTCGGCGGACATCCTCCTCGAACCCGCCCGGCGCGACTCGGCGGCGGCGGTGACGGTGGCCGCGCTCCACGCCGCCGCCCGCCAGCCCGACGCGCTGGTGCTGATCCTGGCGGCGGACCACGTCGTGGGCGACGACGCCGCCTTCCTCGACGCCGTGCGCGCCGCGAGCCTCGGCGCGAAGGCCGGGCGCATCATGACGCTGGGCATCGTGCCGACCTCGCCCTCGACCGCCTATGGCTACATCCAGCCCGGCGAGCCCCTGCACGGCGCCGCCGGCGAGGCGGGCGCGCGGGTGGTGGAGCGCTTCCTCGAAAAGCCGAACGCCGCCCGAGCCGAGCGCCTGATCGGGGAGGGCGCCCTGTGGAACAGCGGCTACTTCCTGTTCCGGGCCGACGTGATGCTGGAGGAACTGCGCACCCATGCCCCCGAGGTGCTGGCGGCAGCGGAGGCCTCCCTCGCGAAGGCCACCCGCGACCTCGACTTCCTGCGCCTCGACACGACGGCGTTCCTGACCTCGCCGCAGATCTCGATCGACTACGCGGTGATGGAGCGGACCTCCCGCGCGGCCGTGCTGCCGGTCTCGTTCCCCTGGTCCGACATCGGCACCTGGGGCGCCCTGTGGGAGGTCTCCCCGCAGGATGCGAGCGGCAACGCCACGCGCGGCCGCGTCGCGCTGCACGGCACCCGCAACAGCCTCGTGCACAGCGAGGGCGAGTTGCTGACCACGGTCGTCGGCCTCGACGACGTGGTGGTGGTCGCCACCTCCGATGCGGTGCTCGTCACGAGCCGCGAGCGGGGCGGCGAGGTGAAGAGCCTCGTGGAGCAGCTGCGCGCCCGGCGCGAGCCCGAGGCCGACGCCCACCGCCTGATGTACCGCCCCTGGGGCAGCTACCAGCGCATCGACATCGGCGCGCGCTTCCAGGTGAAGCGGATCACCGTGAAGCCCGGCGCCCGGCTCTCGCTGCAGAAGCATTTCCACCGGGCCGAGCATTGGGTGGTGGTCCACGGCACCGCCGAGGTGACGGTGGACGACCATGTCACCCTCGTCCACGAGAACGAGGCGATCTACCTGCCGATCGGCTGCGTCCACCGCCTGTCCAACCCGGGCAAGATCCCCCTCGAACTGATCGAGGTGCAGGTCGGCTCCTATACCGGCGAGGACGACATCATCCGCATCGAGGACGTCTACGGCCGCTGAGGCCGTCGCGTCCGGCCCCTCGCCGCGCGGCGGCGAGGGTGGTGCCGGCGGAGGGGATCGAACCCCCGACCTTCGGTTTACAAAACCGCTGCACTACCGCTGTGCTACGCCGGCCCGGCTGCTCGTGAGCCTTCGCTTGCTAGCAGCCGCGGGGCGGCGGCTCAACCCGGCGCAAGGGCGGCGCGGTTGCTGCCGGGGCGCAGGGTGCCGGTCAGGAGATCGACCTGGGCCGAGAGTCGCGCCAGGGAAGGACCCTGCGCGGCGTCCGGTCGCCCGGGCAGGGCCGGGGCGTCGGTGCCGAGCGCCTTCAGCGTCTCCACGATCCAGTCCTTCCAGGCCGGGGCGACCGGCCCCGCGGCATCCGGCGCGTGGCGCAGGACGGAGAGCCGGGCACTGATTCGGCGCAGGGTCGCGTCGGCGACCATCGCCGATTCGACCTCTGGATGATGCCCCGCGCGGGGCTGCTGCAGGGCGCGGGAGAGGGCGGCTTCCAGATCGTTGAGGGCGAGACCCGCGTCGCGGGCGGCCGCCTCGATCGCCGCCTCCCGGTCGTCGCCCGCCGCGAGCACGGCCCGGGCGAAGGCGGCATGGGTGGTGAGGGCGCGCCGCAATTCTCGTCGCACCTGATCGGGCTCCCAGATCGGCCAGAGCAGGAGGCAGCTCGCCACGGCGATCAGCCCGCCGAGCACCGTGAAGCCCGCCCGCTCGGCCACGATCTCCCAGGAGGAATGGCCGGGCTCTAGCACCTCCACCAGCAGCACCACGAGGGGCGTGAGGCAGGTCACGAAGAAGCCGTAGGAGATCTGGCGCGCGGCGAAGCCGACGATGCTGAGCGCCAGGATCAGCCCCGCCTGCCACAGGGGCGTGGCCGCGAAATAGGCGAGCACGGCCCCCACCAGCCCACCGAGCACCGTCCCGCCGATCCGCTCCAGCGCCCGCTGCCACGTGGCGGCGTAGTAGGGCTGCATGGTCAGCACCAGGGTGATGACGAGCCAGTGGGCGAAGGTGCCGCCGTAGCTGAGCGTGCCCGCGAGCGCCGGCGCCGCCACGGCGGTGGCCCGCACCGCGTGGCGCAGGTTCGGCGAGGAGGTCGTGAAGTTCTGCACCAGGGGATCGAGGGTGCGCGCCCGCCAGCCGAGCCGCCCACCCTCGTCGAGGCCGCCGGGGCGGTAGCCCTCCGGCGTCGAGAGCTTGGCGCCGATCCGCACCCGGCCGACGATCCGCTCCGCGAGGCGCGCAAGGGTCGGCTCGGCGGCGAGCCCTTCCGTGGCCCGCACCAGAGCCGGTTCCAGGCGAGCGAGGTCGAGGCTGGCGTCGTCGCGGATCGCGCGGGCGATCACCACGAGGAGCGGGCGCAGGCGCCGCAGGAAGCGCTGGGCCGCCGCGCGCTGCTCCGGCGAGGGCCGGCTGTCGAGCAGTTCGGTGACGGCGATGAGGTTGGAGAAGATCTGCTCGGCGCTCTCCAGCCGCAGCAGCGCCTGTGCGGTGCGCTCGGAGATGCGCTCCCGGCTGCGGGCGAGGTCGAGGATCATCGTGCGCGCGGTCTCGATCCCCGTGCGCACGCCTCGGCGGTGGGCGCGGGAATGGCCGTCGAACGCCTCGGTCTCCGGCTCCGGCAGGGCCGCCAGCCGTTCGAGGTCGCCGACCAGCCGAGCGAGGCCGCGCCAGACGTCCGCCACCGCCCGGTGCGCGGGCCGGTAGGGGTGCAGGCGCCAGATCACCAGGGCGAGGAAGGTCGCCCACAGGCCGCCGGCCGCGAACATCACGGCGGTGAGCCCGGCCTGTTCGGGCGTCAGCGCGCGGTCGAGGGCGATGCACACCACCACGACGAGCACGTTGCCCGCCGCCTGAGCCTGGATGCTCCAGACGCGAATATAGGTGCAGGCGAAGATCACGGCGCAGGCGACGGGCACCACGACGGGCAGGCCCACCGGCCGCAGCAGGCCGAGCCCGCCCCAGACGAGGCCGCCGACCAGCGAGAAGGCGGTCAGCGCCCGCAGGCGTACCCGCATCGGCCCGCCCGTGTCGCAGAAGCAGGCGAGGTTGGCCGCGAAGGCCATGGAGAGCAGCGGCGGCCACTCCACGAGGGCGTGGAGCAGGAACACGACGCCGAAGGCGAAGCCCGCGCGCACGCCCTCCGAGATCTGGATGCTGCGCAGGTCGAGGGCGATCGGCAGGCGGGCGAGGTCGGCCCCCGGCTGTCCGAGGCTGCCGCGCCCGTCGTTCCTCCGGCGCCGGACGCGGTGGGGCGAGGGGGCCTGCGGGGAGGGGGCGGACAAGGAGGCGTTCCTGGTGGGCGTGGCCCGTGAGGTGTCGAAAACCGGCCCGGCGCGCAAGCCGTTCCGCCGCAGGGCCGGCGCCACGCCTTGACCGAAGGGCTCCTCCGTGGCTTTTCGGGGGCGGCCGGCACCAGACTCCGTAGCTCAGCTGGATAGAGCAGCCGCCTTCTAAGCGGCAGGTCGTAGGTTCGAGCCCTACCGGGGTCGCCAGTCGCAACCCGCCTCAGGAGGCGGAGAGCCGCTCCTTCGCCCGTGCGAGGCGCGTCGCCCGGTAGATCTGCCCGAGATGCTGGCGCGCCGCGCGCACCGGGGGCGCCTGCCGCTCGGCCTGCGCCGCGTGGATGATCCGCAGGACGGAGGCCACCGAGCGTTGCAGCCGCCGCTCGGCATCGAAATGGTCGTGTCCGTCGCGATCCTGCATGGTCTCGTCCCTGTGCCGTGCCGGTTTCCCGGGTGGCCCAGTGTCGGGACGAGGCTTGGCCGGAAAAGGGCAGCTTGGCCGTAAGGCAACCCGCCGCCCCGTCCCGTCCCCGGCCTTAAAGCCGCAGCTCCTCGTGCCACGTGCGCCCGTCGCGCTCGATCAGGGCGATGGCGGCGGTCGGCCCCCAGGAGCCCGCCGCGTAGGGGCGCGGGGCCTCCGGCCGCTCGGCCCAGGCGTTGAGGATGGTGCCGGCCCAGGCCCAGGCCGCCTCCACTTCGTCCCGGCGCATGAACAGGGTGGCGTTGCCGCGCACCACGTCCATCAGCAGCCGCTCGTAGGCGTCGGGGTAGCGCTGCTTGAACGTCTCCTCGAAGGAGATGTCGAGGTCGGTCGGCCGCAGGCGCAGGCCGCCGGGGCCGGGATCCTTGGTCATCACCTCGAGCTTCATGCCCTCCTGCGGTTGCAGGCGGATCACGAGGCGGTTCGGCTCCCGGCCGAAGGCTTCGAGCGGGAAGATCGAGAACGGCGAGGCCCGGAACTGCACCACGATCTCGGACAGCTTCTGGGGCAGGCGCTTGCCGGTGCGCAGGTAGAACGGCACCCCCGCCCAGCGGCCGGACTGCACCTCGACCTTCATGGCGACGAAGGTCTCGGTGCGGCTGTCGTGGCCGAGCTCGTCGAGATAGCCGGGGACCGGCTGCCCGCCCACCGCCCCGGCGACGTACTGGCCTCGCACCGTCACCGCCTGGATGTCGTGGTCGGTGATCGGCTTCAGGGCGCGCAGCACCTTCAGCTTCTCGTCGCGGACGGAATTGGCTTCGAGGTTGAGGGGGCTCTCCATCGCCGTCAGGCAGAGGAGCTGCAGGATGTGGTTCTGCAGCATGTCCCGCAGGGCGCCCGACGTGTCGTAATAGCCGGCGCGGCCCTCGACGCCGACCGTCTCGGCGACGGTGATCTGGACGTGGTCGATCACGTCCGCCGTCCACAGCCGCTCGAAGATGGTGTTGGCGAAGCGGAGCGAGAGCAGGTTCTGCACCGTCTCCTTGCCGAGATAGTGGTCGATGCGGAAGATCTGCGATTCGGGGAAGACCTCGCCCACCGCGTCGTTGATCGCCTGGGCGGATTTCAGGTCCTTGCCGATCGGCTTCTCCAGCACGACGCGGGATTTCTCGCCGATCAGCCCATGCTTGGCGAGGTTGCGGCAGATCGCGCCGTAGAGGTCGGGGGAGGTGGCGAGGTAGTAGGGCCGCACCTGATCCGGCCGCTCGGCGAGCTTGTTCGCCAGATCCTCCCAGCCGTCGTCGCCCGTGCCATCCACGGCGACGTAGTCGAGATGGGCGAGGAAGTCGGTCAGCGCGTCGTCCGGCAGGTCGTGGCCGGGCACGAATCGCTTGAGGGCGTCGCGGGCATGCTCGCGGAAGGCATCGACCGAGAGGTCCGAGCGGGATGCGCCGATGATCCGGCTGGTGCCGGGGATCTGGCCGTCGCGGAAGCGATAATACAGGGCCGGCAGGAGCTTGCGCGCGGTCAGGTCTCCGGTCGCGCCGAGGACGACGCAATCGAACGAGGCGACGGGAATGATCGTCGTGGCCAAGGGCGGCTCCCTCTGTGGCGGCATACCCCGCGTGGCGGCTCCCGAACGAGCCTGGGAGAGGCTGGGCTTACCCCGGTGCAGGAGCCGCGCCAAGGGCGGCTCCCGGGGGCGAGAGTCTACCCTTCCATGTGCCGCTTGAACGCCTCGGCATGATCGGGGTGCCAGCGGGACAGGGCGGGGCGGTTCTCGATGATGTCGCCCATCGCCCAAGCCATGCGCTTCTCGTCCTGTTCGCGCGTGGTCTCGTTGTCGGGGCAGAGGATGTAGAAGTCGCCCTGCTCCATGCGCTCCAGCATGAAGGTGATCGTCTCCTCCGGCGTCCAGGCGCCGGCCGGCTTCTCGGCGACGCCCCGCGCCTTGGCGAGGCCGGTGTAGACGAAGCCGGGGATCAGCAGATGCGCGCTGGTCCGGCAGCCCTCGCGGCTGCGCAGCTCGTGGGCCAGCGCCTCGGTGACGGCCTTCACCCCCGCCTTCGAGACGTTGTAGGGCGCGTTGCCCGGCGGCGTGGTGATGCCCTGCTTCGAGCCCGTGACGATCACCGCGCCGGGCCGCCCCGAGTCCGCCATGGCCGGCGCGAAGGCGCGGATGCCGTTGACCACGCCCCAGAGGTTCGTGCCGATGATCCGCTCCCAGGTGGCGGCGTCGGAGAACAGCTTGCCCCCCGCCTCGACCCCGGCATTCAGCATCACGAGGGCAGGCGGACCGCCGCGCAGCACGGCCGCCGCCAGCGCCTCCATGGCGCCCCGGTCGGAGACGTCGGTCGGCACGGCGCGCACGTCCACCGCCGCCAGGGCGCCCACCTCGGCGCGGGCGGCGTCCAGGGCCTCCCCCGGCAGGTCCGCGAGCCACACGTTCATGCCGGCGCTTGCGAAGGCCTTCGCGGCGGCGAGGCCGATGCCGCTCGCGGCGCCCGTCACCACCGCGCTGTGGCCGGGGCTGATCGCGGGGTGTCGGGACATCGCTTCCTGCTCCATCTTCATGCGAAGGCGTGAGATGGGGCAGGCTGGCGGGAAGGCCATCGCCCCGCAAGGCCGGCGGCGGCAAGGAAGCGCATGTCGATCCCCCTGAACCGCCGGAACCTGCTCCTGGGGGTTGCGGCATCCGGCTTGATCCAGCCTGCGGTCGCGGCCCCGCCGGATTTCGGGCCTCTCGGCAAACCGTCATGGTCGCCGGAAGGGCCGCAGGGCGCGGCGGCGCGCAAGGGCCTCGGCTTCGGCGCGGCGGTGCCCTCGAACCTCCTGAACCGCAGTGCGGAGTTCCGCACCCTCCTCGCGCGGGAATGCGGGCTCCTCCTCGGCAACAACGAGATGAAGATGGCCGTCGTGCTGCCGGAGCCCGGCCGCACCGATTTCGCCCCGGCCGATTCGGTGGTGCGCTTCGCCCGCGCCCATGGGCAGCGCCTGCGCGGGCATGCTTTGGTCTGGCACGAGGCCCTGCCGGACTGGGTCGCGCCGCTCCTCGCCGGGGCGGGGCCGGTGAAGGCCGAGGATTTCCTGCGCCGCTGGGCCGAGACGGTGATGGGGCGCTACCGGGGGCTCATCGCCTCGTGGGACGTGGTCAACGAGGTCATGGCCGGCTACGGCCCTGTGACGCGGGCGGACGGGCTGCGCCCCTCGCCCTGGCTGACGGCCCTGGGGCCGGATTACATCGACCTCGCCTTCCGCATCGCCCACGAGGCCGATCCGCGCGCGGCGCTCGCCTGGAACGAGGATTCCCTCGAACACGACTTCCCCTGGGCGGAGGCCAAGCGGACGCGCGTCCTGAAGCGGTTGGAGGCGATGCGCGCGAAGGGCGTACCGATCCGCCGGTTCGGCATCCAGGCGCATCTCGTCAGCGACCAGCCGTTCAACCCAGAGACGTTCCGGCGCTTCCTGCGCGAGATCGGCCAGATGGGGCTCGGCATCGAGATCACCGAGCTCGATATCGACGACAAGGCCTATCCCGGCGACCCAAAGGCGCGCGACCGCGCGGTGGCGGATTTCGCCCGTCGCTTCCTCGGCGTCGCCCTGGACGAGCCGGCGCTCCTCGATGTCGTTACCTGGGGCCTGTTCGACGGCGATACGTGGCTCAACGACCACCCGGACCACCGCCGCCGGGATGGGCTCCGGCAGCGCCCGTTGCCCTTCGACGAGGCGATGCGGCCGAAGCCGTTCCGCGAGGCGCTGATCGCGGCCTTCCGTCACGCGCCGGACCACTCCGCGTTGCGGGCGCGCCTGCGCGGTACAGCGTGAGCGGGTGTGCCGGAGGGGATTGGTAACCATCGGCCCCCCATTCTCCCGAGCGACCGCGCCGTCCCCGGCGCCGTCGGGAGTTTTGCGTATGGTCCCGACCCAGAGCCGCCCCCGTGCCGCCCTCGCGGCCGGCCTCTGCCTGTCCGCCCTGCTGACCGGAGCCGGTCCCCTCAGCGCCCAGGACCTGGCCGCCGCCCCGCCGAAGGAGCAGCCCGCCCCCGAGGCGCCTAAATTAGAGCCGGCAAAGGATATCGCGGTCAAGCCGGTCGACGTTGCCCCGGCATCGGCCCAACCCGCCGCCGAGGCGGCGCGCAAGAGCCGTGAGCCGGCGCCCCTAGTCTATGCCAAGGTCTCGACCGATCCCGTGCCGGCGCTCTCGCCGCAGACCTTCCTGAACACCCTGCGCGCCGCCGAGCGATACGCCGCCTTCGTGGAGGCCGGCGGCTGGGAGAAGGTGCCGGACAGCCTCATTACCCTGAAGCCCAGCGAGCGCCATCCGGCGATCCCGGCCCTGCGCCACCATCTGACCCTGGAAGGCGACCTTCCCGCCGACGCCCCGCCGAGCGATCGCCTCGACCCGCCCCTCGTGGCGGCGATCTCGGCGTTCCAGGCCCGGCACGGCCTGCCCGACAGCGGGATACTTGGCCGGCTTACCATCAATGCGCTGAACATACCGGCCGAGACGCGCCAGAAGCAGCTCGCCGCCTCGGCCGCGCGGCTGATGGGCGCCAAATTCGCCTTCGGTGAGCGCTACGTCGCGGTGAACATCCCCTCGGCCACCGTCGAGGCGGTGGAGAACGGGCAGGTGGTCCGCCGCTACGTCGCCGTGGTCGGCTCCCCCGACAAGGCGACGCCCACCATCGAAACACGCATCACCGACATCAACTTCAACCCGACCTGGACGGTGCCGGTCTCGGTGGTGAAGAACGAGATCATTCCGCAGATGCGGAAGAACCCCGGCTACCTCGCCAAGAACCGGATCCGCATCCTCGGCCCGGGCGGGACCGAGGTCGATCCGACCAAGGTCGATTGGGCGACGGAGAAGGCGGCGAACTACACGCTGCGCCAGGATTCCGGCCTCGACAATTCGCTCGGGCAGGTCCGCATCGACATGCCCAACCGTTTTGCCGTCTACATGCACGATACGCCGGCCAAGTCCTTGTTCGCGCGCTCGGTGCGCTTCCACAGCCACGGCTGCGTCCGCGTGGGGCAGGTAAAGGAACTCGTGGGCTGGCTGCTCCAAGGCGTCGAGGGGCCGAACGGGCCGGGCTCGACCTGGGGGCCGATGGAGATCGAGACCGGCATCGCCGACGGCGAGCGCCGGGACATCAAGTTGCCGAAGCCGGTCCCCGTCGCCTTCGTCTATCTCACCGGCTATGCCGGGCCGGACGGGCGCGCCCAGTTCCGGGACGACATCTACGGCCTCGACAGCCCCAAGCCGGCGCCCGTGCCCGCACCGGCGACCGCCACCGCGCCGAAGCCCGCCGAGCCTGCCGCCACCGGCTCCGTTGGCGCCCGCCCGGCGAGTCTCCGGCCGGTGCCCCAGGCCGCCGCGGCCGAGCGCCGCAACGGCGAGGCGCCCTCCACCGTCCGCTGAAGGGGACCCAGCCATGCGGTGAGGGGAAAGATCGGAACCAACAAGGCGCGGTGCGATTGCAGGTGAGAACGCGGTCGGACCCCCCGTCAGGGGCCGACCCTACCCGTGACACCACCTGCATATGGGAGCCTGAACGATGGCCAAGGCCAATCCGGTCAGCCGCATCGAGAGCGATCGCCTCAACACCCCGACCGACCTCGATCCGAACGACACCAAGAAGATCGCCGAGGGGCTCACCGTCCTGCTGTCGGACCTCTTCGCCCTCTACATCAAGACGAAGAACTTCCACTGGCACGTGAGCGGCCCGAACTTTCGCGATTACCACTTGCTGATGGACGAGCAGTCCCAGCAGATCTTCGCGATCATCGACGCCGTGGGCGAGCGCGCCCGCAAGATCGGTGGCACGGTGCTGCGCTCCCTCGGCCAGGCCAAGAGCCTGACCCGCGTCGCCGATAACGACGCCGAGTATGTCAGCCCGCTCGACATGCTCAAGGAGCTGCGCGACGACAACAAGGCGCTCACCGCGCACATGCGCGAGCTCCATGAGGTCACGGACGAGGCGAATGACGTCTCGACCACCTCGCTGCTGGAAGAGTGGATCGACCAGTCCGAGGAGCGCACGTGGTTCCTCTACGAGGCTACCCGCAACGCGACCGACAGCGGCCACTGAGCCGACTCCGGTGAGATGAGGAAGCCCTGCGCAGCGATGCGCGGGGCTTTTCTTTGTGCCGCCTTGTGAGGCATCCTTCTCGGATCCGATGCGTCCAGGAGGGGAATCGCGATGCCTTCGCATGCGGTGAAGATCGGCGACGACGGCAAGTTGCTGATCCCGAACGACTTCCGCCGGGAACTCGGTCTGGACGCCGGCGACACCGTGACGGTCGAGCTGACGGAGGATGGGTTGCGGGTGCGCTCCCTGTCCGCCGCCATCCGCACCGCGCAGGCCATCGTGCGCGGCTTCGCACCCGCCGAGCGAAGCCTGTCCGACGAGCTGATCGCCGAACGGCGAGCGAATGCCGAACGTGAGTGAGACTTACGTTCTGGATGCGTCCGCTCTGTTGTGCCTGCTGCAGGCCGAGGCCGGCGCGGAACAGGTGACGGATATCCTGGATCGGTCGGTGATCGGTGCGGTCAACCTGTCAGAAGTCGTCGCCAAGCTCGCGGATACGGGGGGAACGGAGGCGGAGATATCGCGGGCACTCGGTGTGCTGCGCCTCAGGGTCGAGCCGTTCGATGACGAACAGGCGCGCCTCGCGGGGCTGATGCGGACGGCGACGCGCCCCCTCGGATTATCGCTCGGCGACAGGGCCTGCCTCGCCCTCGCCCGCCAACGCGCTGCCGTTGCGGTTACGACCGATCGGGCATGGGGTAACCTTCCGAATCAGATCGGCGTCCCGATCCAGGTCGTCCGCTGACGCGAAGGCCGGTCAGCCCGAGGTATCGCGCTCGCTGTCGGCGCCTTGCCCGAGATCCAGCCGCACCTTCATCACCCCCGGATCCTCCGGGTCGCGCTTCTGGGTGAAGCCGAGGCGGCGGCAGACGGCGAGCATCGGGCGATTCTCCGAAAGCACCGTGCCCTCCACCCGGCCGATCCCCTCCGAGCGCGCCCAGTCGATCATGAGCCGCATCAGCGCGAAGGCGAGGCCCGTGCCGCGCACGTCCTGGCCGACGCCGATCGCGTATTCGCCGCTGTCGTTGTTGGCATCGGCGTGGAGGCGCACCGCGCCGAGCATCCGCTCGCGGCCGTCCGGGCCGATCTCCACCGCCACGAAGGCGATGGCGCGGGCGTAGTCGAGCTGCGTCAGCCGGGTGAGGAAGGCGTGGCTGAAGGCCCGCACCGGGCCGAAGAAGCGCAGGCGCAGGCTCTCCGGATCGAGGTTCTCGAAGAACACCCGGAACAGGTCCTCGTCCTCCGGGCGCACGGGACGCACCCGCACGGTCCGGTCCTTCAGGTTGAGGATGCGCACCCATTCCACCGGATAGGGGCGGATCGCGAAGCCCGGATGCCCGCCGCCGCGCCGGTCGCGCGTGCCGAAGCGGCTCTGCGGCACCCGGCCGATCCGCACCCGCGCGTCGAGGGCGAGCACCCCCGTCTCGTCGGCGAGCAGGGGGTTGATGTCGAGTTCGCGCACCTGCGGCAGGTCGGCGGCGAGCTGGGCGATCTTCACCAGCGTGAGGGCGATGGCCGACAGGTCGGCGGCGGGCACGTCACGGTAGGCATCGAGGCGCCGCGCCACCCGCGTGCGGCCGATGAGGTCGCGGGCGAGGATCATGTCGAGCGGCGGCAGGCCCAGCGCCCGGTCGTCGATCACCTCGACGGCGGTGCCGCCCCGGCCGAACACCACCACGGGTCCGAAGACCGGATCCTCCGCAAGCCCGGCGATCAACTCCCGGCGGCGGCCCCGGCGCACCATCGGTTGCACGGCGAAGCCGGTGACGCGGGCATCCGGCCGCTCCCGCCGCGCCCGGGTGAGGATGCTGCGCGCCGCCTCGCGCACGTCGGCCTCGCTCGTCAGGTCGAGATGGACGCCGCCGATGTCGGATTTGTGCACGATGTCCGGCGAGACGACCTTGAGCGCCACCGTCTGCCCCGCCGCGATCAGCGGCCACGCGGCGGCGGCGGCGGCGTCGATGTCGGGGGCCAGCGTCAGCGGCACCGCCGGGATGCGGTAGGCCGAGAGCAGGGCGCTCACCGCAATCGGGTCGAGCCAGGACGCCCCCTGGCGCAGGGCGTCGGCCACGATCCGCCGTGCCGCCTCGGTGTCGGGGGAGAAATCGCGCGGGAGCGAATCGGGCGTGCGCATCAGGTCGTCCTGCGCCTCCCGGTAGCGGACGAGGTGCAGGAACCCTTCGATCGCCTCCGAATCGGAGGAGAAGTGCGGGATGCCGGCGCCCGCGAAGGTCTCGCGCACGGCCTCGGCCTCCCCGAGGGAGACGGCGAAGACCGGCTTCTTGCGCGATTGGCCCTTGCGCGCCTGCGTCACCGTCTCGGCGATGGCGCCGGCCACGGCCTTCGCATCGGAGCGGATCGTCGGCACATGGATCGCCAACACCGCGTCGCCGGTGGCATCGGTGAGTAGCGGTGCCAGCGCCTCCGCGAAGGCGGGGCCGCCCGCATCCATGCCGAGATTCACGGGGTTGCCGGCGGGAATCGCGGCGAGGAGGCCGGAGCGGTCGGCGAGCTTGTCGGCGGCGAGCCAGCCGATGCCGAGGCCGTTGGTGAGGATCGACAGGCGCTTGCCGGGGAAGGGCCGCTGCCGGCCGAGCGTCTCGACGGCGGCGAACATCTCGTCGAGATCCTGCACGGCGAGCAGGCCCGCCCGGCGGAAGGCGGCGGCGTAGACCGCGTCCGGCCGGGCCAGTGCGCCGGTATGGGTCACGGCGGAGCCGGCCCAGCCCGGCGCGTCGGGCCGGCGGCGTCCCGCGCGCAGGACCACCACCGGCTTCGCCCGTGCCGCCGCGCGGGCGGCGGACATGAAGCGGCGGGCATCCTCGACCCGGTCGAGGCAGAGCAGGATCGCGCGGGTGCGGATGTCGGCGGCGAAATGGTCGAGGCAATCGGAGGCGTCGATGTCGAGGGCGTTGCCCAGCGCCATCACCGCGGAGAAGCCGTTCCCCCGCCGGCTCGCCCATTCCACGATGGCCGCCGCCACCGTGCCCGATTGCGAGACCAGCGCGAGGTCCCCCGCCGAGGGCGCGTGGGCGAACAGGCCCGCATCGAGTTGTCGCGATGGCACGCACAGGCCGGCACTGCTGGGCCCGAGCAGGCGCAGTCCATGGGCGCGGGCGGCGATCCGCGCGCGGGGGCCGGGATCCTCCGGCCCGGTGCCGAGCCCGGCGGTGAGGATGATCGCCGCCGCCGCGCCGATCCGCCCCGCCTCCTCCACCACCTCCGGCACACCGTCAGGCGGCACCGCGACGACGACGAGATCAGGAGCCGAGGGCAGGGCCGAGAGGCTTGGGGCCGTGGCGAGCCCCTCGATCTCGGCTTCCGCCGGATGTACGGGCAGGATGCGACCCGGATAGCCCGAGCGGCGAAGGTTCGCGAGCACGCTGCGGCCCACGCTGCCCTCGCGGGCGCCGGCGCCAACGAAAGCCACCGCGCGGGGGGCGAGTAGCCTGTCGAAGCGATAGGTGCTCATGCCGTCCCCGGGCGTGGCGGGCGATCCACAGGTTTTCCCCGCTGCTTCAGGATCGGGCAAGGGGGGCTTGCGAGGCTCATCGCCGCCACCACCGATCGAGTTGCCGATGTCGATGCCGTCCGCGCGCCCCGCGTCCCCCGGCGCGGGCGAGGCGCCCGCCCGCCCGCCGAACCTCGTCGCCCGCCTGTTCTGGACGGGGGTGACGGGCGCGTCCATCGCCTTCTGGTACGGGCCGGCGGCCTTCGCCGGCACGGGGCTGGCGCTCGCCGCCGTGCTCGCCCGCCACTTGGACAGGCCGCGCCGCCTGCGCGCCCGCGTCCGCCGCATCGCCCGGCGCCACGGCGAGACCCTGGCGCTCCGCCGCCGTCAGGAGCGGTTCGAGGATGCCTACGGCAACCTGATCGACGACGGCTGGCTGCGCGAGTGCGACTATTTCCTCGACCGCACGGTCCTGCCGCAACTGGGCAGCCGCGACGCGGATCTGTTCGACCGGGAGCGCCCCCGGATGCTCGCGGTGATCGAGGCGGCGGCGGCCGACATCGACCTGCCCGACGAGGACGAGGCGCCGGAGGACGGCATCGATTACGAGCGCTTCTGCGCCGGCCTTCTGACGCGGGCGGGCTGGCGCACCCACCGGACTCCGCCGAGCGGCGACCAGGGGGCGGATGTCGTGGCCGAGCGGGAGGGGATCCGGCTCATCGTGCAATGCAAGCGGCTCGGGCGCCCGGTGGGCAACGCCGCCGTGCAGGAGGCCGCCGCCGCCCTGCGCTATTGGGAGGGGGACCGCGCGGCGGTGGTCTCGAATGCCGGCTTCACCCCCGCCGCCCGCCGCCTCGCGGGGGCCACGGGCGTGCTGCTGCTCCACCATGGGGATCTAGAGGAGCTGGAGGTCACCGCGGACGAGGCTTGGGAATGATCGTCAGCAGCCGGGCGAATCGATCCGGCTCCAGCACCCAGACCGACCGGATCGTGGGCTCACGCCCATCCGGGCCGCGCAGTGGCCCCTCGCAGACGATTCGTGTCGCGCCGAACGCGTCGGTCGTCGCGTGGATGTAGGGCGCGCGACCGAAATGATCGACCAGTGCGTCGGCCAGGACGGCTGGATCGGATGCGGAAAAGCCGAATCGCAAGAGGAAGATCGCCTTCGAACGGCCCTTCGGATGCGTCGGATCGAGGAGGTAACCGACCAGCTTCTCCCGGCCCACATGTAGGCCGAGGAGCGTCGGACGATCACGACTCACGGCGCATGGCGGCCGAGGCGTCTCAGGTCCTGCGGCCGAACGGTCGCGATGGCGCCTTCCGGCTCGGCGAATTCCACGAAGAACGCCTCGCCCTCCCGCCACACGCCCAGGATGGTCCCTTCCCGCCCGACCGGGATCGTGTCCCCGTCGTCGCTGACGACGGGCGCGAGCACGACGACGTCGTCGAGTTCCCGGAACTGGGTTCCGGGCTCGTCCTTCCGCAGCAAGTAAGAAAAATCGACGGACATAGAGGACAGTGTGACGTGCGGCCCCGTCCTCGGCAAGTCTCTCAGGGGCAAGTCTTTCAGGCGAGCGGCCCGGGGATCGCGCTCTCGGCCTTTACGAGCAGGCGCGCCTCGTGGCGGCGCACGAAGGCCCAGAGGGCGATGCCGCCGAAGATCACCAGGGCGAGGAGGGTGAGGCCCACCGGCCCGGCGACCTTCTCGATGGAGCGGCCGCAATAATACGAGCCGAGGCCCATGCTCGCGGCCCAGGTCACGCCGCCCAGCGCGTTGAAGACGAAGAAGCGGCGGGCATCCAGGCGGTTCACCCCGGCGAGCAGGGCCGCGTAGGCGCGCAGCATCGCGGTGAAGCGGCCGAAGAACACGATCTTCCCGCCATGCCGCCGGAACAGGTACTGCCCCAGCTTCAGCCGGCCATGGTCGAGGGCGATCAGGTGGCCGTAGCGGAGGAGCAGAGGCATCCCCCAGCGCCGCCCGGCCCAATAGCCCAGGTTGTCGCCGAGGATCGCGGCCGTCGCCGCGGCGGCGATCACGCCGGCAATGTCGAGATTGCCGGTGCTGCCGGCATAGACGGCGGACGAGATCAGCACCGTCTCGCCGGGGCAGGGCACGCCCGCGCTCTCCAGCGTGATGATCACGAAGATGGCGATGTAGCCGTAATTCGCGATCAGGTCGGCAATGGGCAGATCGTGCAGGAAGGCCATGGGTCCTCGGGGGCCGGCTGCGGGTAATCGCCCGCTGCCTTAGCCCGCAGAACATGGCCTCACGAGGGCGCGCCCGTCAGGGCCCCTTCGTCAGAGTACCTTCAAGAGGGCCTCGGCGCCGGACGCCTCGGCCTTCGAGGGCGATTCCTCGACGTTGAGGATCCGCACCACGCCGTCCTCGACGAGCATGGAATAGCGCTTGGAGCGGGTGCCGAGGCCGAAGCCCGTGCCGTCCATCTCGAGGCCGATCGCCTTGGCGAAATCGGCGTTGCCGTCCGCCAGGAACTCAATGCCCTCGGCCGCGCTCGCCTTGGCCCAGGCGTCCAGGACGAACACGTCGTTGACGCTGGTCACGGCGATGGCGTCGACACCCTTGCCCAAGATGGCCTCCCGGTGCTGCACGAAGCCCGGCAGGTGGTTGCGGTGGCAGCTCGGGGTAAAGGCGCCGGGCACGCCGATCAGCACGATCCGACGGCCCTTGAACACGTCGTCCGTGGTGCGCGCGATCGGGCCTTCGGGGCCGATCACCCGGAAGGTCGCCTGAGGCAGGTGTTCGCCGACCTGGATCATCTGGTCTCTCCGCTGGGGCGGGGTTCCCCGCTGGCTCGGGGCTGACGTAGCGTGGCGGACTAGGCCTGTCGAGGCGGCCGACATCGGCGGGCGGAAATCGAAGCCGCACAATCACGTTGTCCGCTGGACAACACGCCACCTGAAGGCCAGCATACGATCATGCCGACCACCCTTCCTCCCCGGCAGACGGCGCTCTCCGGCACGAATTTCCTCGACGGTCAGTTCCTGGTCGCGATGCCCGGGATGGCGGACGAGCGGTTCGCGCGCTCGGTGATCTACATCTGCGCCCATTCCTCCGACGGGGCGATGGGAATCATCGTCAACAAGCCCGCCACCGACATCAGCATGCCGGACCTGCTGGTGCAGCTCGACGTGGCGCCCGAGGCGGACGCGATCCGCCTGCGCGAGCGCGTCGGCCACATGCCGGTGCTGATGGGTGGGCCGGTCGAGGGGCGGCGCGGGTTCGTCCTGCACTCGGACGATTTCCACATCGCGCAATCGACGCTCATCATCGACGACGGGATCTGCCTCACCGCCACGGTCGAGATCCTGCGCGCCATCGCCAGCGGCGAGGGCCCGGCCAACGCCGTGCTCGCCCTCGGCTATGCCGGCTGGCAGGCCGGGCAGCTCGAAAGCGAGATCATGGCCAATGGCTGGCTCAACTGCCAGGCGGATCCGAGCCTGATCTTCGCGCCGGACCTCGAATCCAAGTACGAGCGGACCCTGCGGGACAACGGGATCGATCCCGCCATGCTCTCCGCGAGCGTCGGGCGGGCCTGACGGGCCGCCCTCTAGAGCCGCTACTCGGGTTCGGGGCCGCCGAACGCGTCCGGGTTCATGCCCTCGACGGAGGGCTTCGGCTTCGGCTTGCGCGGGGCGGCGACCGTCGTCGTGGGCGCGGCGGTGTTGGCGCCGAGCCGCGTCGCCAGCGCCAGCGAGCGGTTCTCCGTGAAGCGCAGGTGGCAGAAGCCGTGCGTGCCCTCGCGGGCGTAGCTCCGGCAGAACTGCTCCCGGTCCGCCGAGAAGGCAGCCTGCTCGGCCACGATCGGGCGGACATCCTCCCGCCGGGCCCGCTGGGTCATCAGCTTGTAATTGTCGCGCACCGACTTGTCGGCGACGCCCCGGGCCGTGTCGAACTCGCCCGCGCGGGGGATGAGCGTGGCGGCCGGCGGCCCCCACAGCCCGACCGGCGTCGTCGCGCAATCGGCGGCCGAGAAGGTGCAGGTCTGGCCGGACTCGACGGTCGTCACCATCACGCCGCCCTCGGCCACGTCCAGCCGCAGCGGGCATTCGGCGGCCGGCGCCTCGTAGCGCGGCACGCCCTCCGGCTTGCCGGCGGCAGTCAGGGCGATCGGCTTGCCGCCGCCGAGCTTGACGCTGCACGTCTCGGTCGGCTGCGAAACCTTCGTGCCCGGCAGGGTCACGGTGGCCGTGAGGCCCGTGCCGGCCCGTTCGAGCTTCAGGGCGCCGGTCGCGCCGTTGAGTTGCAGGTCCTGGTTGAGGATTCCCTCCTCGCTCGGGGCCTTCAGCACCACCGGGGCGCGCGGCACCGGAGCGGGGCGCGCCGCCTCGGGGGCCGCCGATCCCGGCTGGCCCGGCTCCTCCGGCGCGCCGGGGGCGGGGCCGCCCTCCGGGATGCGCTGGGGCGGCACGGGCGGACGCTCCGGCTTGATGCCGAACAGCCGTTCGAGAAAATTCTGCGCCTCCGCCGGGCGGACAGGCGCCCCCAGGGCGAGGCCCGCCGTCAGGGCGGTGAGCAGGAGAAGGCGGGTCGGTCGGGGCTGGCGCGCGGGCAAGGACGGCTCTGTCGAGTGATTTTCCTGCGGGGGCCGGTCTCGATCCCACGGGACAGGGTTAACACGCCATCGGTGGCGCTGACGTGGCAGCGGAGCAACAAATTGCAGCTGTGCGGAAGGGCCTTGCCCCTGGTGGGGGTTGAAAACCTCTGGCGGCCGAAGGCGGTGGCCGTGGAGACCGCGTTCATGCCAAGGCTTCTTGCGGCGTCGGGCGGCGGTTCTTATATCGCCGACGACGCGGGATTATCCGCTGGATTTCGGCCGTTCGCGGCCCTTGATCCGGCCCGGGTCCCGTACTCACATCAGATGCGTCAGTCTCCATCGCGAGTTCTGAAATGCCATGGGCCGAGCTGCTTCGGGGCTCGGCGGTCTGCTTGAACGCGACAGAAGAGGGATCCCACCATGGGTAAAGTAATCGGTATCGACCTCGGCACCACCAATTCCTGCGTGGCCGTCATGGAAGGCACGCAGCCGAAGGTCATCGAAAATTCGGAAGGCGCCCGCACCACCCCGTCGATCGTGGCTTTCACCGACGACGGCGAGCGGCTCGTCGGCCAGCCGGCCAAGCGGCAGGCGGTGACGAATCCCGAGCGGACGTTCTTCGCCATCAAGCGCCTGATCGGGCGCACCTACGACGACCCGATGACCCAGAAGGACAAGGGTCTCGTCCCCTACAAGATCGTGCGTGGCGACAACGGCGACGCCTGGGTCGAGGCCGACGGCAAGAAGTACTCGCCGTCCCAGATCTCGGCCTTCACCCTTCAGAAGATGAAGGAGACGGCGGAGGCCCATCTCGGCCAGCCGGTTACGCAGGCGGTCATCACCGTCCCGGCGTACTTCAACGACGCCCAGCGTCAGGCGACCAAGGACGCCGGCAAGATCGCCGGCCTTGAGGTCCTGCGCATCATCAACGAGCCGACGGCGGCGGCGCTCGCCTACGGCCTCGACAAGAAGAAGGCCGGCACCATCGCGGTCTACGACCTCGGCGGCGGCACCTTCGACGTGTCGATCCTCGAGATCGGCGACGGCGTGTTCGAGGTGAAGTCCACGAACGGCGACACCTTCCTCGGCGGCGAGGACTTCGACAACCGCGTGGTCGAGTACCTGACCGCCGAGTTCAAGAAGGAGCAGGGCATCGACCTGACCAAGGACAAGCTTGCCCTCCAGCGCCTCAAGGAGGCCGCCGAGAAGGCCAAGATCGAGCTGTCGTCCTCGACGCAGACCGAGATCAACCTGCCCTACATCACCGCCGACCAGACCGGCCCGAAGCACCTCGCGCTCAAGCTCTCGCGCGCCAAGTTCGAGTCGCTGGTGGACGATCTCGTCCAGCGGACCATCGAGCCCTGCCGCAAGGCCCTCAAGGATGCCGGCGTCACCCCCGCCGAGATCGACGAGGTGGTGCTCGTGGGCGGCATGATCCGCATGCCGAAGATCCAGGAGGTGGTGAAGTCCTTCTTCGGGAAGGAGCCCCACAAGGGCGTCAACCCGGATGAGGTCGTGGCCATCGGCGCGGCGGTGCAGGCCGGCGTTCTCCAGGGCGACGTGAAGGACGTGCTGCTCCTCGACGTCACCCCGCTGTCGCTGGGCATCGAGACGCTGGGCGGCGTGTTCACCCGCCTGATCGACCGCAACACCACGATCCCGACCAAGAAGTCCCAGACCTTCTCCACCGCCGAGGACAACCAGAACGCGGTGACGATCCGGGTCTTCCAGGGCGAGCGCGAGATGGCGGCGGACAACAAGCTGCTCGGCCAGTTCGACCTCGTCGGCATCCCGCCGGCCCCGCGCGGCATGCCGCAGATCGAGGTGACGTTCGACATCGACGCCAACGGCATCGTGAACGTCACGGCCAAGGACAAGGCGACGAACAAGGAGCACCAGATCCGCATCCAGGCCTCGGGTGGCCTGTCCGACTCGGACATCGAGCGGATGGTGAAGGACGCCGAGGCCAATGCCGAGGCGGACAAGCGCCGCCGTGAGCTGGTCGAGGTGAAGAACCAGGGCGAGAGCCTCGTGCACTCCACCGAGAAGTCGGTGAAGGAGTACGGCGACAAGGTCTCGGCCGCCGACAAGGGCACCATCGAGACGGCCATCACGGCCCTCAAGACCGCCCTGGAAGGCGAGGACGTCGAGACCATCAAGGCCCGCACCACGGACCTGATGCAGGCGTCCATGAAGCTCGGCGAGGCGATGTACGCCGCGAGCCAGTCGGCCGGGCCGGACGGCGCGGCGGCCGGTGGCGAGGCGTCGGCCGAGAAGAAGGACGACGTCATCGACGCCGACTTCCAGGAAGTCGACGAGAAGGACCAGAAGAAGCGGGCTTAATCGCCACGCTCGTCTGAAACTTTACGGGGCCGGAGCGATCCGGCCCCGTCTTCGCTTGTGCGTGCGCACGCTCTCCGTCATCGGAAAGCAAGGCGCGGACGGGAAGGCACCTGAGGGCAGGGATGTCGAAGCGGGACTATTATGAGGTGCTGGGGGTCGCGAGGACCGCCACGGACGGCGAGATGAAAACCGCCTTCCGCAAGCTCGCGATGTCCTACCACCCGGACCGCAATCCCGGCGACAAGGAAGCCGAGATCAAGTTCAAGGAGATCAACGAGGCCTATCAGTGCCTCTCCGACGGTCAGAAGCGCGCCGCCTACGACCGGTTCGGCCATGCCGCCTTCAGCCAGGGCGGTGGCGGCGGGCCGGGCTTCGGCAACGAGTTCGGCGACTTCATGTCGGACATCTTCGACAATTTCTTCGGCGACGGCCGTGGCGCCGGCGGGGCCGGCGGCGCACGGCGCAGCAGCACTCCCGGGCGCGAGCGCGGCGCGGACCTGCGCTACAACCTCGAAATCTCCCTGGAGGAGGCCTTCACCGGGAAGGCCGAGACCATCAAGATCCCGACCTCGATCACCTGCGAGACCTGCTCGGGCTCGGGCGCCAAGCTCGGCTCGAAGCCGCGCCCCTGCGCGACCTGCGGCGGCTTCGGCCGGGTGCGGGCGGCCCAGGGGTTCTTCGCCATCGAGCGGACCTGCCCGAACTGCCACGGGCGCGGCGAGATCGTGGACGACCCCTGCCCGAACTGCCAGGGCGCGGGCCGGGTCAACCGGGAGCGGACGCTCTCCATCAACGTGCCGGCGGGCGTCGACGACGGGTTGCGCATCCGCCTCGCGGGCGAGGGCGAGAGCGGCCTGCGCGGCGGCCCCTCGGGGGACCTCTACGTCTTCCTCTCGATCAAGCCGCACGAGTTCTTCCAGCGGGACGGGGCGGACCTGTTCTGCCGGGTGCCGATCTCCATGGTGACGGCGGCGCTGGCGGGCGAGATCACCGTGCCGGTGATCGACGGGTCGCAGACCCAGGTGCGCATCCCGGCCGGCACCCAGACGGCCAAGCAGTTCCGCATCAAGGGCAAGGGCATGCCGGTGCTGCGCTCCCGCGAGGTCGGCGACCTCTACATCCAGGTCTTCGTCGAGACCCCGCAGAGCCTGACCAAGCGCCAGCGCGAGCTGCTGCTGGAGTTCGACCAATCCGCCTCACCGGAAAATCATCCGGAATCGGCAGGGTTCTTTTCCAAGGTTCGCGAGTTCTTCGGGGGCGCCGCGAAGGCATGAGCCTCCGAACGGTCATGCGCGGACGGCGGCCTGCCGTGGCGCAGACACCCTAGGCGGCGCCTTGACCGGACGATAGATACGTTAGCCTGCCACACACTTTCGACTCTCCACGGCATCGGGAATCCAGGACTTGCCGCCGCTGCGCCACTCCAGTGCAAAGGTCCCCGGCCTCGAAGGCCGTCTCCGTGAGGGCCGCCTCCTCGAGCCCCGCCGCGATCCACTGGAGGACGAAGCGAGGTTCCTGCGCTCGTGGCTGGAACGGCCCCTCGTCACCGGGGCGGTGACGCCCTCGGGCCGGATGCTGGCCCGGACCATGGCCTCCTACGTCGATCCGCAGCAGGATGGCCCGGTGATCGAGCTCGGACCGGGCACCGGCCCGGTGACGGAGGCGCTGATCCGCCGGGGCATCGCCCCGGAGCGGCTGATCCTCGTGGAGTTCAATCCGGATTTCTGCCGCCTCCTCGCCCGCCGCTTCCCCGGCGTCACGGTGATTCGGGGCGATGCCTACAACATCCGCGCCACGCTCGATTCGGTGCTCGCGGAGCCCGGCGCGGCGACGATCTCCAGCCTGCCGCTGTTCACCAAGCCGTTGGAGCGGCGCCTCGACCTGCTCAACGCCGCCCACGACCTGATGCGGCCGGGCGCGCCCTTCATCCAGTTCACCTACGCGGTGGTGCCGCCGATCCCCGCCAAGTGCGAGGCCGGCAGCTACACCGCCGCGCCGTCGAACCGGGTGTGGCTGAACCTGCCGCCCGCGCGGGTCTGGGTGTATCGCCGGCCCTAGCCGAACTGCTCCCGCAGGATCCGCTCGTCCAGGCTGTGCCCTGGATCGTGCAGCAGCACGAGGTCCGTGGTGCGGTCGAGCGAGGTCTCCACGGTGCAGACTCGGCGGAACTCGGTGTGGTCGGCCACCGCCGCCACGGGCCGGTGGCCGGCATCCAGCACCTCGATGCGGATTCGCGCGTAATCCGGCAGCAGCGCCCCGCGCCAGCGCCGGGGCCGGAAGGCCGAGATCGGCGTCAGTGCCAGCAGCTTGGCGTCCAGCGGCAGGATCGGCCCCCCCACGGAGAGGTTGTAGGCCGTCGAGCCGGCCGCGGTGGCGCAGAGCACGCCGTCCGCGATGAGCTGTTCGAGCCGCACCTGCCCATCGACGGAAATCTTCAGCTTCGCCGTTTGGTGCGTCTGGCGCAGGAGGTAGACCTCGTTGATCGCCCGCGCGGTGTGGGCGCGGCCCTCCGTGTCCGTGGCCTGCATGAGGAGCGGATGGATGACGCTGCGATGGGCGTTGTCCAGGCGCTCGCGCAGGTCGTCCTCCCCGAACTCGTTCATCAGGAAGCCGACCGTGCCCCGGTTCATGCCGTAGATGGGCTTCGGCGCGTCCATGAATCGGTGCAGCACCGACAGCATCAGGCCGTCGCCGCCGAGCGCCACGACGACGTCGGCCTCCTCGGGCGAGACGTGGTCGTAGCGCCGCATCAGCAGGGCGGCGGCCTCGCGGGCGTCGCGGGTCGGGCTCGCCACGAAGGCGATGGTCTTGCTGCGCATGACGCTAGACGGACACGGGCCGGCGGATCGGGGTCACGGGCGGGGCTCCCAAACTGTCGAGCGGACCCGCCCGGTTGACGTCGGCCGTCGCGGCACCCACTCAGGGGCACCGCACGATGGAGGCATAGCATGGAGCGCCCGCTCCTCGTCTATACGACCTTTCCCGATGAGGCCTCCGCCCTGAACATCGGCGAGGCCCTGGTGCGCGACAGGCTGGTCGCCTGCGTCAACGTCCTGTCGGCGATGAGTTCGGTCTATGCCTGGAAGGGCAAGGTCGAGCGGGCGAACGAGGTGGCCGCGATCCTCAAGAGCCGCGAGGGGCTGAAGGACGCGCTCTTCGCCGCCGTGAAGGCCCGCCACCCCTACGAGACGCCGATCCTCCTGACCCTGCCGGTGGACGGGGGCGACCCCGGTACACTGGCGTGGATCCTGGAGGAGACTCAGGCTCCACCGACCGGGTAGCTGCGCCCCTTCCACGTCGCCGCCCCGGCGCGCTCCCGGCGCAGCAGCACGTTCCACTGGATCGCCAGCGCCACGGCGATGGAGGCCGGGTGCAGGAGGATCGTCGCCGCCGGCTCGCGGGTCGCGACGGTGATCGCGGCGCGGGTCGCGAGCGAGAGGGCGAGGGCCAGCGCGGCGAGCCACGCGGCCTCCGGCGGCAGCAGGCCGAACAGGCCGGCGAGGACGAGGAGCACCGGCAGCAGGTGGCCGAGGCCGAGCAGCGCCGTCCAGAGGGGCAGGGCGCGGGGCGTGGCGAGACCCTCGTGGGCGTTCTTCGAGAACCCGGCCCAGGCGGCGGGGAAGCCGTCATACATCCGGCAGGTGGCGATGCGGGTGCCCGCCACGAGATCGGTGCGGTAGCCGGCCCGCCGGAAGATCGGCGCGAGGCGCACGCCGTCATGGAGGAAGGCCCGCACGGCGCCGTGGCCCCCGGTGGCGGCATAGGCCTCCCTGTCGAACAGCACGAGCTGCCCGCAGGCGGTGGCGAGCGACGGGTTCGGCAGCCGCCGCATCAGCGGCATCGGCAGGTAGCCGACGAGCAGAAAGTTGATCATCGGCACGGTCAGCCGCTCGCCCAGCGTGTCCATGCGCTGGCGCGGCACGGCGCTCACCAGGGCCGCGCCCGTCGCCCGGGCATGGGCCGAGAGGGCGGCGGCGGCCTGCGGCTCCAGGGTGACGTCCGCATCGATGAAGAGGAGCCGCCGGCCCCGGGCCTGGCTCGCGAGGTGGGCGCAGGCGTGGTTCTTGCCGGTCCAGCCCTCGGGCAGGTCGGGCACGGGGGCGAGGCGCAGGCGCGGGTCGCCGAGGCCGGTGACGATCGCGGCGGTGTCGTCGGTCGAATGGTCGTCGCCGACGATCACCTCGACGGGGACACCCGTGCTCGCCAGCGCCGCGCGCACGGTGCCCGCGATGTTCCCGGCCTCGTTGCGGGCGGGGATCAGGATCGAGACGAGGTCGCCGCCGGGTTCCGGTTCGGGGCTCCTGAGGACGAGGAGGTTCGCCACCGCCAGACCCGCCGGGAGGAGGGCGGCGAGCAGGCAGAGCAGGGCGAGGACAGTCAGCATGGCCTCGCTCAGGGGCTGGGGCTGCGATGGGCGGGGTCGAAGTGCCGGCCGCGCAGCCGGGCAGCTCCGCGCCGCCACAGGTCGTAGAGGCCGCCGACGCCCTTCCGCCCGGCCAGCAGCGGCCGGAAGCGGGCGGGGTCGCGGGTCGTCACGTCGGCGCCGAGGCGGTCGAGGGTATCGGTGAGCGCCCCTTCGAGCCGGGCGAGGCGGTCCGCCCGCGGCAGGGCAGCGAGGTCGGCCGCGCTCATCGCCGGGCCGAAGGCGGCGAAGGCCTCGGCGCCGCGCTCCTCCCAGAAGGCGTATTCCAGGGCGAGGGGCACGAACAGGGCGTCGGGCGCCATTTCCGCCAGCCGGGCGACGCCGGGGCGCAGGCCGAGGGGGCGCACCCGCACGTCCTGAAAGCGGCCCTGCGCGGTGATCCACATCAGGGCGCCGGGCCGGGCGAGGATGTCCCGCGCGGCGGCGAGGAACTGCGCCCCGCCCCGCGGGGTCTCGAGATCGACGCCGAAGGCACCCATCCGCTCGAAGATGCGGTACTTGGCGAGCATCGCCGCATCGAACGGCGCGCGGTGGTCACGGCCGGGATAGAGTTTTCCGGCGAGCAGGATGATCACCGCCGCATCCCACCACGCCGGGTGGTTGCAATAGATCACCACCGGGCCGCGATGCCCCGTCACCGGCGGGGCACTCCACAGCGGCAGGTTCAGCCCGTCGAGATGGCGGCGCAGGTAGCGGTCGAACCACGCCACCATGAACCGCCACAGGGCGGGGGACGTGCGGGGCAGGGGGCGCCGGTCCCTCGTCCCTCCCTGCCTCGCGACGGCCCGGCTCACGCCGACTTGCGCTCGGGCGCCGCCCCTTGCCCACGCGCATCCGCGTCGAGGGCGTCGGCGGCGATCCAGCCGGACATCATCACCATCGGCATGCCGGGGCCGGGATGGGCGGCGCCGCCCGCGAGGTAGAGGCCACGCACCTGCCGCGAGCGGTTGCCCGGCTTGAACGCGCCCATGACCTTGCCGTGCGAGGCCAGCCCGTAGATCGCGCCGTTCAGCACCTTGTAGCGCTCGTGGATGTCCTGGGGCGTCAGGTGACGCTCCACGACGATCCGGTCCTCCAGGTCGGTGAGGCCGGCGGTGCGCTTCAGCTTGTCGAGGATGGTGCGGCGGTAGTTCTGGAACAGCGGCCCGTCCGGGCGCCAATCGTGGTGCGGGCGCAGGTACGGCGTGTGGACGAGGACGTAGAGCGCTTCGCCTCCCTCCGGCGCCACGGACGGATCGGTGGAGGAGGGCGCCGCGAGGTAGGCGGTCGGGTCCGGGGCGGGCTCGCCCTTGCGGTAGATGTACTCGAACTCCTCCTCGGGATCGCGGGAGAAGACGAAGTCGTGGTGGGCAAGGTGCTCGTAGCGCTCCTTCAGCCCGAGATAGAGCACCACGCCCGAACAGGCCGGCTCGGGGTTCTTCTTCTCGAAGGACTTGCCTGGTTCGCCGCCGATCAACTCCTTGTAGGTGCGCACCGAATCCATGTTGGAAATCACGGCGTCGAAGGGCGTGGAGCCCTCGGCAGTGCGCACGCCGCGCACGGCGCCGCCCGTGGTGTCGATCCCCGTCACCTCGATGCCGGGCTTCAGCGTCGCGCCGAGCTCTTCGGCGAGCTTGGCGAGGCCCTCCGCCACGGCGCGGGTGCCGCCCATCGGGTACCAGACCCCCTCGGAGGTCTGCATGTGGGCGATGGCGCAGAGCACGGCCGGCGCGCCGTAGGGCGAGGAGCCGACATACTGGACGAAGTGGTCGAGCATCTGCGCCAGACGCGCGTCCTTGACCTTGCCCCGGATGGTGGAGGCCACCGAGGCGTGCATCCGCAGGGAGAGCACGTCCCGCAGGGTGCCGGGGTTCATGTTCTCGCGGATGTTGATCGTGTCGAACAGGTCTTCGACCGGCTTCCAGAAGAAGAATTTTTCCGAGACGCCGTGCAGATGCTCGGAGATGGAGATGAATTTTTTATAGCCCTCCCCGGTGCCGGGGGCGAAGCGGTCCATCTCGGTGGCCATGGTGGCCACGTCCTGCATCAGGTCGATGCGGGTGCCGTCGTCGAAGAAGCAGCGCCATTGCGGGTCGAGCCGGCGCAGGTCCATGTAATCGTGCACCGAGCGCCCGGCCTCGGCGAAGATGCGCTCCAGCACCCGCGGCACGGTGAGGATGGTCGGCCCCATGTCGAAGCGGAAGCCGCCCTCGTGCAGGACGGCGGCCTTGCCCCCCAGCCAGCCGTTCTTGTCGTAGACGGTGACGCGATGGCCCCTGGCGGCGGCGACGCAGGCGGCGGCAAGCCCCCCGAGGCCTGAGCCGATCACCGCGACCCTCGAATCCTGGCTCATGAACTGGGCACGCTCCGAACGGGCGGGACGAACGGCCCGGCCCTCTCTGGGAAGCTAGACCTGACACGGCGTGGGTCAACGTGCCCTGCCGTCGCGGGAGGGCACATCCACCGGGTTTCGCCGCCGTCAGCATTCGTTCCGGCCCGGATAGCCCTGCGGCCGCCGTCCCGGCTTCGGGCCAGCATTGGGGGCGAAATCTCAGCGAGAAAATCGGATCGAGAATCCGATCGACTGTCAGAAAAACTACACTCGACGGAGCAAGAATTATATTTCAATGGCTGAGTGTTATAGGCCGCGCGATGAGACCGGCAGAGGTCAAGTGCCTTAATCGTTGCTTAGCACGAACGATCTAATTTCCACCCGTCGTCGCAGGATCGTTCCCATGTTCGCCCACGTAACCATCCGCGCCCGCCTGATCGGTGCGCTCCTGGTGCTGCTGCTTCTCGTCTCCGGCCTCGGCGGGTTCAGCTACCTGCGGCTTCAGGCGCTGAGCGCCGCGACGAACGATCTCGGCGCCAACGCGCTGCCCTCGACCCGCGTGCTCGGCAAGACGGCGGCGGATTTCGAATCCCTCCGCAGCCGGCAGCTGGCCTATCTGGTCTCCGGCGAGGAGCGCCGTCCCCAATCCCTCACGCGGCTGAAGGCGAGCCTCGCCGAGATCGACAAGGATCTGCAGGATTACGCCCCCCTCGTGAGCCCCGGCGAGGATGCGCTCTGGGCGGCGGTGAAGACGACGGTGCCGGTCTATTCCGGCATGACGAAAGAGTTCCTGCAACTCCTCCACGGCGGCGACACGAGCGGCGCCAGGGATTACCTGCTCGACGCGATGCTCCCGACGCTCAACGCGGCGCGGGCGGCGCTGAAGGCCGACCTCGACTTCAACGAAGCCCTCGGCAAGCGGAGCGCCCAGGACGCCGCCGAACTCGGGGCCCGGGCCCAGTTCGCCATCGCCATCGTCGTGGCCGTCGCGGCGGCGATCACGCTGGCGGTGGCCTGGATGTCGGTGGTGACGATCTCCCTGCCGATCCGGCGCATGGCGGCGCGGATGGAGCGCCTCGCGGAGGGCGACGCGACGGTCGAGATCCCCCATGCGGGCGAGCGCAGCGAGATCGGCGCGATGGCCTCGGCGGTACAGGTGTTCAAGGACAACCTGATCCGCACGCGGGCGCTAGAGGAGGAGACCGCCCTGGCCCGCCTCGCCGCCGAGGAGCAGCGCAAGGCCGGGATGCGCCAGATGGCGGACGGGTTCGAGGCGGCGGTGGGCGGCATCATCGGCATGGTGTCCTCCTCCGCGACGGAGTTGCAGGCCACCGCCCAGACCATGACCGCCACGGCGACCGAGACGGCGAGCCAGTCGACCACGGTCGCGGCGGCGGCGGAGCAGGCGGGCTCGAACGTCAACACCGTGGCGGCGGCGGCCGAGGAGCTGGGCTCGTCGGTGCAGGAGATCGGGCGGCAGGTCAGCGGCTCGGCGGAACTTGCCCGCCTCGCCGTGGGCGAGGCCGACCGGACCGGCGCCCTGGTGCTGGAACTGAACACGGCCGTCTCGCGCATCGGCGACGTGGTCGGGCTGATCTCGACCATCGCCGGCCAGACGAACCTGCTGGCTCTGAACGCCACGATCGAGGCGGCCCGCGCGGGGGCCGCCGGCAAGGGCTTCGCGGTGGTGGCCGCCGAGGTGAAGACCCTCGCCGAGCAGACCGCCAAGGCCACCAGCGAGATCTCCGGCCAGATCGCGCAGATCCAGTCCTCCACGACCCATGCGGTCGGTTCGATCACCGGCATCACGGCGCGGATCCGCGAGATCAACGACGTGGCCACCTCCATCGCGGCGGCGGTGGAGGAGCAGGGTGCGGCGACCCAGGAGATCGTGCGCAACGTCTCCCAGGCGGCCATGGGCACGGGGGAGGTCACGACCAACATCGCGGGGGTGGCGAGCGCCGCCGAGGAGACCGGCGCGGCGGCGAGCCAAGTGCTCGGCGCGGCCTCCGAGCTCTCGCGCCAGTCGGAGCATCTGGCCCAGGAGGTCGGGCGCTTCCTCGCCACCGTGCGGGCGGCGTAGGCGGCTCAGATCGTCCGGCGCGACACCGCCGTCAGGGCGACGCCGAGGCCGGCGAGCGCCACGGCGGCGAGCACCGCCAGGGCCGGCAGGGCGGCGGGCAAGCCCTCGCCGAGGGCGGATTGATAGGCCTCGATCGCCCAGGCGTTCGGGGTCAGCCAGCCGGCCTGCTGCAGCCAGGGTGGCATGAGGAAGCGCGGCACCATCGAGCCGCCGATGGCCGAGAGGAGCAGCACGCCGAAGGTCGCCGCGAGATGCGCCTGCTGGCGCGAGGCGGCGAGCGCGCAGGCGGCGAGCGCCAGCCCCGCCGCCATGGCCGAGACGAGCAGGCAGGCGGCGAGGAAGGCGGGCCAGTGCGGGCCGATCTCGACCCCGTAGAGCAGCCCCGCCGCGAGGAAGATCAGCCCGGCCTGGATCACGCCCTGGGCGGTGAGGAAGCCGAACTTGCCGAGCACCACCACCGGCAACCCGCCCGGCCCAGCCATCAGGCGGTCGCTGAGGCCGGATTCGCGCTCCTCGACCAGTGAGAGGGCGCCCTGCATCGCCGCGAAGAGCAGGAACACGGCGGTGATCGCCCCGGCATAGTAGCTCACCCGCGCGTTGGCCGTGCCGGAGGCCGTGCTCACCCGCTCCACGAGGCTCGCGAAGGAGAAGGGCTCCTTCTTCGCCCGCTGCTCGGCGAAGGCGTCGTCGAGGAAGCGCCGCTCGTCCGCGCCGATCTTGCCAGTGCGCTCCACGTCCGCGATCACCCGCGAAAGCACCACATCGGGCAGTGCCTCGTTCAGCACCCGCTGCAACTGGCCGAGCGCGATGGGCGTCGCCAGCGCCTTGGCTGGGTTCTCCACCAGCACGATGGGCTGGTCCGCCGGGGCGGGGGCATCGCCGGAAGTTCCGGCGATCAGGTCGCCGCGCAGGGCGAGCGCCACGTCGACCTCGCCCGCCCGCACCTCCCGCGCCACCTCCGCGAGGCTCTTCGCGTCGAGGCGGGTGACGCGCAGCGACGGGTCGGCGGCCAGCGCGTCCATCAGCCGGTGGGTGGCCGGCGTGCCCACGAGGTCGGCAAGGCCGAGATGGATGCGGATCCGGTCGCCGATCGCCCCGGAGAAGATCGCCGCGAAGATCGAGAAGATCACCGTCGGCAGCACGAAGGCCATGACGAGGGCCGCCCGGTCCCGCACCAGCGAGAGCAGCATCACCCGGAAGGCGGCGCCGATCATCGGGTCAGCCCGGCGGTGAGGGGACGCGCGGCGGCCCCGGTCTCGCCCACGTCGCGGGGGCGCAGCGCTTCGAGATAGAGGGTTTCGAGGCGCGGCGAGCGCACCCGCACCTCGCTCACCGGCACGCCCTGGGCGCGCAGCGTCCCGAGGAGCGCTGCCCCATCGAGGCCCGCCCGCTCGCCCGTGCGCCAGCGCAGGCCCGAGGCCCCGGCCGGGGCGAAGCCCGCCCGCCGCAGCACGGCCTCGGCGGCGGCGTCGGGCGCGGTGTCGAGGATCAGCTCCCGCTCCGGCGTGCCGGTGCGCAGGCGTGCGAGGAGGTCGGCCAGATGGCCCTCGCGGACGATCCGCCCCTGCGCGAGGAAGGCCACCCGGTCGGCGAGGCGCTCGGCCTCCGGGAAATCGTGGGTCGCGATGAGGATTGCCGTGCCCTGCTCGCGCAGGCGCTGCAGCACGCCGTGGATCGCGGCGCGGGCGGCGAGATCGACGCCGTTGGTCGGCTCGTCCAGCAGCACGAGGGAGGGTTGCCCGATCAGCCCGGCGGCGATGTTGACCCGGCGCTGATAGCCCCCCGACAGGGTCGCCACCACGCGCCCCGCCACGTCGGCGATGTCCGCCAGCGCCAGCACCCGCGCGACGGCCTCCCGCCGGTCCCGGCGGGGCAGGCCGGAGAGTTGCGCGAAGACCGAAAGGTTCTCGGCCACGGTCAGGCGCGGGTAGAGGGCGATCTCCTGCGGCACCCAGCCCACCGCCCGGCGGGCCTCGCCAGAGCGGTGCGGATCGGCCCCCCCGACGCGCACGCTGCCGGCATCGGGCGTCAGACGCCCGGCCACGAGGCGCATCAGGGAGGTCTTGCCTGCGCCATTCGGGCCGAGCAGCGCCAGGGTCTCCCCCGCCCCGAGGGCGAGGTCGATCCCGTCGAGCACCGTCCGGCCGCGCAGGGCGAGGGAGACGCCGCCGAGGATCGCCACAGGCCCCAAGGGGCGCCCCATGGCGATCAGCGCCTCGGCAGGGCGCGGACGAGCCGCACGCGCAGTGAAACGCCCGGTTCGCGCAGGGTGAACGCCGCCTCGCGGAAATCCGGCCGCCCCCGCCGTCCCGATTCGTTGGAGAAGCCGTAGGGCTCCAGCGGCAGGCCGAGGCCGGTGCGGTCGAGCTGTCCGTTGCCGTTGCTGTCCTGGAAGGCCGCCACCGCGTAGGTGCCGGGTGGGACGTCCCGGAACAGGAAGCGGGCGCTGCCCGAGGCACTGCTTCCCCGGTCGCCCCGGCCGCAGGCGTCGCCGGACAGCCCGCCCTGGCAGAGCGCCACGAGCACGGGCCCGGCGCCGGGCTCCGCCCCATCGACCTCCACCTGGATCGCCGCCGCCCGCGCCGCGCCCGTGAGGGCGAGGAGCAGGGCGACGCCGCAGAGCCGGGTGATGGCGGGGCGCGTCAAGAGGCTTCGCCGGGCGCGGCCAGGGGCGCCGTCTCGGGCAGGCCGGCATTCTCGGCGGCGCGGGCGCCGGCCAGTTCCTCGATAAGGAGCTTGGCCGAGATGCGCGCGCCCTCGTAGATCACCGGCAGGCCGGAGCCCGGATGCGTGCCGCCGCCGACGAGGTAGAGGCCCGGCCCGAAGCGGTTGTGCGGCCGGAACCACAGCATCTGCATCAGGTCGTGGGCGAGGTTGAAGGTCGCGCCCTCGTAGACGGCGAAATCGCTCTCCCACTGGGTCGGGTCGATGACCCGCTCGTAGCGGATGCGCTCCTCGATGTCGTGGAGTCCGAGGAGCTTCAGCCGCTCCAGCGCCAGGGCACGGTAGGATTCGCGGATCGCCGGCCAGTCGATCCCGGCCTTCAGGTTCGGCACCGGCACCAGCACGTAGAGGGCGGTGTGGCCGGGGGGCGCCATGCCGCCATCGGTGTAGCCCGCGTGCTGGACGTAGAGGGAAGGCTGCATCGGCAGCGTCCCCTCGGTGATCTCGCGGATGTTCTGCTCGTAATTCTCCGCGAGCAGGATCGTGTGGTGCGACAGGCTCTCGGGCATTTTGCCCTCGATCCCGAGGTAGAGCATGAAGGTCGAGCAGGAGAGCCGGGCGTCGGCGATCTTGGCGTCGCGCCAGCGGGGGCGGCGCTGCTCGGGCACCAGGGCCTTTACCACCTTGGCGAAGTCGCCGTTGATGACCACCGCGTCCGAGCGGAAGGTCTCGCCGTCCACCACGACGCCGTTGGCGCGGGTTCCGTCGAAGGTCACGCGCTCGACGTCGGCGTTGAGGCGCACGTCCACGCCCATCCGCCGCGCCAGCCCCGCCATCGCCTCCGAGATGGCGCCGCAGCCGCCCACCGGGTGGTACACCCCGTGCTCGTATTCGAGGAACGAGAGGATCGTGAACAGGCTCGGGCAGCGGAACGGGCTCATCCCGAGGTATTTGGTCTGGAACGAGAAGGCGAGCCGCACCCGCGGGTCGGCGAAGTAGCGCTTCAGGTCCCTGTCGACGCTGCGGCCGGGGTGGAGATGCGGCAGGGCGGCGAGCATGGCCGGGCTCGCCATGCTGAGGAAGCGGTGGAACGGCTGTTCCAGGACCGGCTTGAAATAGTCGAGCTTCTTGCGGTTCTCCGTGAAGAACTTCTTCACGTTCTTTGCATCGTCCGGGGCGAGGCGGCCGATCTCCGCCTCCAGCCTGTCGAGGTCTCCGGTGGCGCGGATCTCGCCGGAAATGCCGCCGTCGCCCTCGAAGACGAGGTGGTATTGCGGATCGAGCCGCTCCAGCTTCACGTGGTCTTCGAGGCGTTCGCCGCAGCTGTTGAAGATGTCGGCCAGGATCTGTGGGTAGAGGAAGAAGGTCGGGCCGATGTCGAATTTGTAGCCGCCCGGCGCCTCCACCGTCTTGGTGCGGCCGCCGACCTGGCTGTCCTTCTCGAACAGCGTGACGTGGATCCCCGCCCGCGCCAGCAGGAGCGCGGTGGCCAATCCGCCCGGGCCGGCGCCGACAACGGCGACCCGACGCCCCGAGAGCGCCCTCAACCCTTCCCGCGCCTGAAGCAACGCCACGAACTCCCGTTCAACCCCTGGTCTTGTAGGGCCAAGCTAGAGATAGCGCGTCGAACGGCAATTGCAGCCCATTGTCGCGCGCCGGATTGCGGATGGAACGGAGGTATCCCCCGTTGATGCGAACCCGGAATCATTGTGCGGGGGCCGCGTTCAACCGTCCCTGTACACGCGCCAGCGCATGCAGGACGATGCCGGCCGCCGTGGCGACGTTGAGCGAATCGAAATCTCCCGCCATCGGGATGCGCAAACCCCGCGCCCGCTGGATCAAACCCGCCTCCAGCCCCGGCCCCTCGGTGCCCAGCAGCAGAAGCGCGCGGGCCGGCAGGGGGCGCTCGCCCAGATCCTCCCCCGCGCCGGGGCTGAGCGCGAGGGCTTCGAGGCCGAGCCGGTCGGCCATCGCCAGCCAGTCGGCGTCCTCCGACAGCCGCGCGAACGGCGTGACCAGGGCCGCCCCCGCCGAGACGCGGATCGCCTTGCGGTAGAGCGGGTCGCAGGTCGTGGCATCGAGGAGCACCGCATCCGCCCCGAAGGCGGCGGCGTTGCGGAAGGCCGCGCCGACATTGTCGTGGTTCGTCAGCCCCGCCAGCGCCAGCACCAGGGCGGGGGCCGGCGCGGGTGGTACGATCGCCTCCGGCACGGGCTCGTCTCCGCGCAGGCCGATCGCCAGCACGCCCCGGTGGATCGGGAAGCCCGTCACCGCGCTCATCACCGGCTTGTCGGCCACGTAGACTGGCGCCCCGCAGGCCCCCAGCGCCCCCGCGAGGCCGGGGAGCCGCTCGGGGGCGAGAAGGAGCGATTCGGGCCGGAAGCGCGAGCGCGGGCCGAGGAGCAGCCGGAGCGTCACCTCGCCCTCCACCACGAACCGCCCGGCGCGGCCGACAAGGTCGCGCTCGCGCATCCTCGTGTAGGGGTCGAGGCGCGGGTCGGCCGGATCGTGGATCGGCTCAGGCGTCACGGAGCTCAGACATCGCTCGGCGCGATGCGGCTCTTCTCCATCCGCGCGGCGAGCGGGTCGGCCTCGGCGCGGTTGGGCACCTTCACCCAGGCCTCGCCATCGAGCACCGGCTCGCCGGAGACGGCGCAGAGGCAGGCGAGCCGGGCGCGGCGGCGCTCCGGGATCAGCTCGGCCACCGTCACCGTCACGTCCACGGTGTCACCAATGCGCACGGGGGCGCGGAAGTTCAGGGTCTGCGAGATGTAGACCGCCCCCGGGCCCGGCAGGCGAGTGCCGAGCACGGCGGAGATCAGCCCGGCGGTGTAGAGGCCGTGGGCGATGCGCGTGCCGAAGGGCGTGCGCGCGGCAAAATGCTCGGAGAGGTGGATCGGGTTGCGGTCGCCGGTGATCTCGGCGAAGCCCACCACGTCGGACGAGGCGATGGTCTTCGTCAGGGTCTCGGACAGACCGACTTCCAGATCCTCGAAATACAGGACGCGCAGTTCCGGCAGCATGGCTCGACGGGACCTCCGGTTGCGGCCGCTCGTGGATGTCGGCCGTCTCCCTTAGGGGGTCGCACAGGCGCGGCGGCGAATCCACCCGGACCAAGGCGCAACTTTCTTGACCCGTCCGCAGACTTTTCTGACGGCCGGCGCCTCGACAGGAGGGCCGCGCCGGGACAAGAGGCGGGCCGCATCCCTCCCGCCCGGAACCCGGATGAGTCTCGATCCCGCCGCCACCCCGCCCGCCGCCCTGCGCCCGGTCGTGGCGCGCGTGGCCGCGCTGAACGGGGCCTGCTTCTTCGTGGAGATCGCGGTGGCGCTCGCCATCGCCTCCGTCGCCCTGGTGATGGACAGCCTCGACTTTCTCGAAGACGCGGCGATCAACCTGCTGATCCTCGCCGGCCTCGGCTGGAGCGCCCGCAACCGGGCGCGGCTCGGCACCGGCCTCGCATTCCTGCTGATCCTGCCAGCGCTGGCCGGGGCCTATGCCGCCTGGGACAAGTTCTCGGATTTCACGCCGCCCGCGCCGCTGCCGCTGATGCTCACCGGGCTCGGGGCCTTCACGGTGAACCTCGCCTGCGCGACGATGCTCGCCAAGCACCGCGCGGGGTCCGGCAGCCTCACCCGCGCCGCCTACCTCTCGGCCCGCAACGACACGGTGGCCAACCTCGCCGTGGTCGCGGCGGGGCTGACGACGGTGTTCGTGCCCTCTCCCTGGCCGGACCTCGTCGCGGCCGGGCTGATCGCGATCCTCAATGCCGATTCGGCCATCGACATCCTCCGCGCCGCCGCCGCCGAGCGGCGCGCCGCCGGGTGAGACCTCCCATGCGCATCTTTCCGCTCTCCGACCTGCATCTCGAACGGCGGCGCCTCGACCTGATCGCGCCGCCAACGCGCGACTTCGACGTGCTCGCCTGCGCGGGGGACCTGTACGAGGGCCATCCCGAGCGGGGGCTCGCGGCGCTGCTGCACCTCGCGCAGGGGCGGCCGGTGGTGCTGGTGCCGGGCAACCACGAGCATTACGCGCCGACCGGCGACGCCCGCACGGCGCCGGAACTGCTCGCCGCCCTGGTCGCGGAGGTGGAGCACCTGAACACCCTCGGCGCCGGGATCCACCTTCTCCGGGAGGGGCAATCGGTGGAGATCGACGGCGTGCGCTTTCTCGGCACGACCCTGTGGAGCGATTGGCGCCTCGCCGGCCGCTGGCTGCCGCCCGATGCCCCCGACCGCCCGGCGGACCCGGCCGCCTACGCCGCCGCGCGGATGACCGACCCGGTGACGGGCTCGCGGGAATATCGCGGTTCGATCAAGCGGGCGGACGGCCACGCGTGGCAACCCGCCGACGCGATGGCCGCGCACCTGACAGAGCGCGAGGGGCTGCTCGCGGCGCTCGCCGTGCCGCACGGGGGCAGGACGGTGGTCATCACCCACCACCCGGCGAGCCCGCTCGCGGCCGACCGGTTCCGGGATGCCCCCGGCGTGCCCTGGTGGGTGCCGGCCTTCTACGCGACGACGCTGCTCGATGATTTAGCCGACGAAGCAAGGCCCGATCTGTGGGTCTCGGGCCATTTCCACGCCGGGCACGACATGCGGATCGGCCGCTGCCGCTGGGTCGCCAACCCCGTCGAGGGGGCGACCTACCGGGCGGATTTCGTGGTCGAAATCTGAGCGGGCGGGCCGGCGCCGGCGCACCGGCCCGCAATCCTTCAGCGATGCACCAGCACGTTGCGGAACTGCCAGGGATCGCTGGTGTCGATATCCTCCGGGAACAGGCCCGGGCGGTCGGTGAGCGGGGTCCAGTCGGTGTACACGCCGACGACCGGGCCGAGATACGGCGTCTGCACTTCCAGGCAGCGGCGGAAGTCGATCTCGTCGGCCTCCACGATGCCGGCCTCGGGGTTCTCGATCGCCCAGACCATGCCGGCCAGCACGGCGCTCGTCACCTGAAGGCCGGTGGCGTTCTGGTAGGGGGCGATGCGGCGGGTCTCCTCGATGGAGAGCTGCGAGCCGTACCAATAGGCGTTCTTGGCGTGGCCGTAGACCAGCACGCCGAGTTCATCGATGCCGTCGACGATCTCGGTCTCGTCGAGGATGTGGTGCTTCTCCTGCACCGTGCCGGCATTGCCCCACATCTCGTGCAGCGACAGCACCGCGTCGTCGGCCGGGTGGTAGGCGTAGTGGCAGGTCGGGCGGAACACCGCCTTCTCGCCCTCGCGCACCGTGTAGTAGTCGGCGATAGAGATCGCCTCGTTGTGGGTCACGAGGAAGCCGAACTGCGCGCCGGCGGTGGGCACCCAGGTGCGGACACGGGTGTCGGCGCCGGGCTGGAGCAGGTAGATCGCGCAGCGCGACCCCTTCTCCTGCTCGCGGGCGTTCTCCGGCATCCAGGTCTCGTTCGTACCCCACCCAAGCTCGGCCGGCTGGTTGCCCTCGGAGACGAAGCCCTCGACCGACCACGTGTTGACGAAGACGCCGCGCGGCTTCGGGTTCTTGGCCCGCTGCGTGTCGCGCTCGGCGATGTGGACGCCCTTCACGCCGAGGGTGTGCATCAGCGCCGCCCACTCCTCCCGGCTCTTCGGCTCGGGATCGGTGACGCCGGTGTCCTTGGCGATGTTGAGCAGCGCCTGCTTCACGAACCACGAGACCATGCCCGGGTTGGCGCCGCAGCAGGACACGGCGGTCGGCCCGCCCGGCTTCTGCGCGCGGGCGTCGAGGATGTCCTGGCGGAGCGCGTAGTTGGTGCGGTCGCCCTGGCTGCGGGTCTTGTCGAAGTAGAAGCCCGGCCACGGCTCGGCGACGGTGTCGACGTAGAGCGCGCCGAGTTCCCGGCACAGCTCCATGATGGCGCGGGAGGAGGTGTCCACCGACAGGTTCACGCAGAAGCCCCGGCCGCCGCCCTCGGTGAGGAGCGGGGTGAGCACGTCCCGGTAGTTCTCGGGGGTGAGCGCGACGGTCTCGAAGCGCAGCCCGTGCTTTTCGGCGAGCGCCTTGTGGGTGTCGACCGGGTCGATCACCGTGAAGCGGGCCTTGTCGTACTCGAAATGGCGCTCGATCAGCGGGAGCGTCCCGCGCCCGATCGACCCGAAGCCGATCATTACGATGGGGCCGCTGATGCGGCCGTGGATCGGCCAGCGCGTGGGCGCGTCGGTCATGCTGGAATCCTCGTCTGGTGGGCGGCGCGGACGCCGCGACTTCGCACGGGCGGCGGTAGGCCGCGCAGGTGACAGTTCAGCGACGGTCGGGCCACCGGGCCGCCATCGCGATCATCCCGCTCCATGGCGTCTCGCCCCGGCAGGGTCAACCGCCCCGCGCGCGGACAAACCTTGACGCTTGGTTAAGGTGTTCCGCATCTCGTCATGTGTTGCACGCATGCCTCGGCGGCATTCCCGCCCATGGATTGCTAAAATGGGGAGGCTCATATTGCGCTGCAGCAGACGGGAAAAGCCGTCGCGGAAACGTCCGAGCCTTTCGACATGGAGTCGTCAATGCTCGCTCTCATCGCCTCTCGCGTCCCGTCCCCGGTCCAGGAATCCGCCGTCGGGGATCCCGGTTTTCTCACCCTGGCCATCGCCTTGGTGCGCGCGATCCGTCGCGAAAGCGCCGCCGCTTTGAACCGCCATTGCGATCTCATCGCCCGCGCTGGCGGTCCGCTTCCTCTCTGAGCAGGCCGATTGCGTAAGCCCCGGTGAGGCGTTAGGCGCCTTCGCGTCCGATTCGCGTTCCGGGGGAACCGTCTTCATGCCGCCGATCCGTCTGCCTGTCCGCCGCGCGGCCCTGCTCGTCGCGGTGCTGCTCAGCGCCACGGCCGCCAGGGCGCAGGACGCCGACCCGGCCGCCGAGAGCCCGCCCGCCGCCGGATCGGCTGCGGCGCCCAAGGCGCGGCCGAAGCCCAAGCCTGCCCCGAAGCCCGCCGCCAAGCCGGCTCCGACGCCGGCGGCGGCGACCCCCGCCGCGCCCGTCGCGGCCTGGCCCACGGGGGCGACGACCGTCAGCGAGAGCTACGGCGACTGGACGGTCTCCTGCGTGCGCCCGGACGCCAAGGTGACGTGTATCGTGGTCCAGTCCCAGGGTGATTCGAAGACTGGCCGGCGCCAGTTCGGCTTCGAGCTCAGCGTACCCAAGGACGGCCGTTCCGAGGGCGTGATCCTGATGCCGTTCGGCATGGCGATCGAGCCCGGCGTGACGTTCAAGCTCGACGAGCAGGCGCTGGGCAAGGGCGCGCCCTACTCCACCTGCACGAGCGATGGCTGCCTCGTGCCGATCAGCTTCCCGACGCTCGCGACGGACGGGATGCGCAACGCCAAGAGCCTCACCATCGCCGCCCAGAAATCCGGCAACAACGAGCCCGCCACCATCGTGGTGCCGCTGGTGGGCTTCCCGCAGGCGTTCGACCGGGCGGTCGCCCTCAGCGGTTAAGCCGCTATTAGCCGTGCTCGTGCAGGGTCCATCCCATGGCGTCGAGGCGTGGCGGCTTTCGCCCCCGCGCCGGGATCGGATCATTAGCAAGCGATGGCGACGGTGCGCGGGCGAAACCGGACAGGACGCGGCCTTCGCGCCCGATCCGTTCCGCTCGTGGCCGCGCTCCTCGCGCCCACGCTGTTCTGGGCCGCCGGGCTCGATCCGGCGCTCGCCGCCCGGCTCGTCTCGGCCAAGGGGTCCGACACGGACGGCTACGGCCGCCTCGTCCTCACCTTCGACAAGCCCGTCACCGTCAAGGCGACGGTCTCCGGCGGCATCCTGATCCTCGGCTACGGCGAGCGCGCCACAGCGGGGCCGGAGCGGCTCTCCGAGGAACTCGCGGGCTACGTCGCCGCCGTCCGCCGTGATCCCGACGGGACCGGCCTGCGCCTCGCCCTTCAGAAGCCGGTGCGGGCCAACGTCCAGCTCGCGGGCGAGCGCGTCTTCGTGGATCTCCTCCCTGAGAGCTGGAAGGGCCTGCCGCCCGCCCTGCCGCAGGACGTCGTGGCCGACCTCGCCCGCCGGGCGCGGGCCGCCGAGGAGGCGCTGCAGGCGCGCGCGCCCGTTCCGCCGCCGAAGGCGCTCGGCCTCGACCTCGCCCACCTGCCGACGCTCACGCGATTCTCCCTGCGCCTGCCCGAGGGCGTCTCGGCGACCCTGACGACGGAGGGCGCGGCCACGCGCCTGCGCGTCGCGGGCCGCTACACCATCGATGCGGGGGCCGTGCGCGGCCGCCCGAGGCCGGGCGTCGCCGCCCTGGCCACCGACGCCGACGAAGGCTCGGCGAGCGTGATCGTCACCCCCGCCGAGGGCTATGCCGTCCGGGGCGAGCGCGAGGACGGGCTCTACACGATCGACGTGGCCCGCAAAGTGGTCGTGCCGCCCAAGACCACGGAGGTCGCGGTGCCGGAGGGGCCCGCGCCCGCGCCGAAGGACGCGCCCGCCCCGAAGGAGGCCGCCGCCGGCCCGGCGCCCGCGAAGCCGGCCTTGCCGAAGCCCGCGCCCGTCGCCGAGGCGGTGCCGACGAAGCCCGCCGGCTCCGGCCTCGTCTTCCCCTTCGCCCGCCTGCCGGCGGCGGCGCTGTTCGAGCGCGGCGGCATCGCCTTCCTCGCCTTCGAGACGACCGACCCCGTCTCCGTGCCGCCCCCCGGCGCCACGGGCCTGCGGGCCCTCGGCGAGCCCCTGCGCTCCGGCCCGCTCACCGTCCTGCGCTTCGAGATCCCGGCGGGGAAGCTCCTCGACCTCGGCGCCGTCGTGAGCGCGGGCGGACCCGCCTGGGAACTCTCGGCGGGGGACGGCCTCAACCCGAGCGCCAGCCTCGATCCCGTCCGCCGCCCGAGCCCGTCCGGGCAGGTGGCGGTTTCCGTGCCGCTGCCCCGCGCGGGCGCCGCCGGGTGGCTCGACCTCGACGGCGAGCGGATCGCGGTGGTGCCGTCCTCGGCGCTGGACGCGGTCGGCAACCCCAAGAACCGCCGCTTCGTGGATTTCGAGATCCTGCCGAGCCGCCACGGCCTCGCGGTGCTGGCGGCGGCGGACGACCTCGCCGTGCGGCCCGACCTCGACGGGGTGCTCATCGCCCGCGAGGGGGGGCTCGCCACCTCCAACGCCCCGAAGAGGCCGGAGACGGTGCTCGATCAGGCCGGCACCTCCACCATCGACCGGGGGGCCTGGGAGAAGGTCCGCCTCGGCAACGTGCGCGAGACCCTGCGCGGCCTCCTCATGGACGCGGCGATGGGCCCCGTCATCGAGCGCGGCCCCGCCCGCATGGCGCTGGCCCGCGCCTCCTTCGCCAACGGCCTGGACGTGGAGGCCCTGACCGCCCTGGAGGCCGCCGCCGCCGACGATCCGCTCGTGGCCGACATGCGCGACACCGCGATGCTGCGCGGCATCATCCTGGAGCATATCGGCCGGCA
This sequence comes from Methylobacterium sp. J-067, assembly GCF_022829465.1. GTDB lineage: Bacteria > Pseudomonadota > Alphaproteobacteria > Rhizobiales > Beijerinckiaceae > Methylobacterium > Methylobacterium litchii. Next base: position 570,963 of record NZ_JAKSXZ010000146.1, on the reverse strand, counting down.
CGCGGAGGCGATGAAGGCGCTCTCCGTGCCGCTGCTGACCGCCGACCCGGAGGCCGCCCTGTGGCGGGCCATGGCGGCGGCGGGGCTGGGCGACTGGACGAGCGCCGAATCGGGATTCCAGAAGGTGCTGTCGCTCGCCGAGCGCTACCCCGCCGACATGGCCTCGGAGATCCGGGCCACGGCGGCCGAGGCGGCGATCGAGACCGGCGATGCCGAGACCGCCGCCGCCCGCGCCGTCGAGGGGCGGGACCTGCACCCGCTGGTGCGCGACCGGCTCGCCCTGGTGCGGGCGCGGGCCGCCGAGACGACGGGGCAGGATGCGGCTGCCCTGGAGGCCTACGCCAAGCTCGCCGACAAGGCCGAGCGGCCCGTCGCCACCGCCGCGGCCCTGCGCGGCGCGCTCCTCGCCCGCGCCATGGGCAAGATCGACGTGCCCGCCGCCATCGACAAGCTGGAACGCCTCGCGCTCCTCTGGCACGGCGGCCCCCTCGAAGAAGCCATCAATGCCGGCCTTGCCCGGCTCTACCTCGCGGATGGGCGCTGGCGCCCTGCTTTCGCCGCCGTGCGCCGGGCCAACATGCTGGCCCCGGCCTCGTCGCTGTCGCGCTCCCTCACCTCCGAGGCGCAGGGCGCGTTCGAGGACCTCTATCTCGCGGGCAAGGGCGATTCGCTCCCCGGCGTCGCGGCGGTGGCCCTGTATTTCGACTTCAAGGAACTCGCCCCCATCGGCCGGCGCGGCGACGCGGTGGTCCGCCGCCTCGCGGACAGGCTGGTGGGGCTCGACCTCCTCGATTCGGCCGCCGACCTTCTGCAATACCAGGTCGACAACCGGCTCAGCGGCCCGGCGCGCTCGGCCGTGGCGGCGAAGCTCGCCACCGTCCTGCTCATGGACGGCAAGCCGATGCGGGCGCTCACGGCGATCGAGAAGACCGACATGCCGGAACTGCCGGTGGACCTGCGCCGGGCGCGGTCCCTGGTGCGGGCGCGGGCGCTCTCAGACCTCACCCGCACCGACCTCGCCCTCGAAGCCATCGAGGACGAGACCGGGCCGGACGTGGCGCGACTGCGCGCCGACATCCTGTGGAGCGCCCGGCGCTGGCGCGAGGCGGGCGAGGCGCACGAGGCGCTGCTCGGCGAGGCCTGGCGCGCGGGCGGCCCCCTCGACGAGGGCGCGCGGGGCGATTGCATTCGCGCGGCCATCGCCTACGACCTCGCGGGCGAACGGCTCGGCCTGGAACGGCTGAAGGCAAAGTTCTCCGGGCCGATGGCGCTGGGACCGGATGCGCGGACCTTCGCGCTCCTCACCAGCGACGGGGCGACCCGCACCCAGGGCTTCCGCAGCATCGCCGCGCGGGCGACCAAGGCCGAGACCCTGTCGGCCTTCCTCACGGAATACCGCAAGCGCTACCCCGAGGCCGCCGTGCCGGATCGCGGCACCCCGACGGCCGAGAGCAGCCAGACCCGCGCCGACACCCCGGCCGCACCGCCGCCGGGGTGAGGCGCCGGCCTCACTTGATGATGCGCGCCACCTTCAGCGCCTGGGTGAACATCTGGTCGAGGGCGGTGTTGATGTCGTCCGGCGTGTTGGCCGTGTAGAAATAGCCCGTCGTGGCGCAGGCTTGCAGCGGCGTCGCCAGGGTCGGGCTGAAGCCGTTGACCCGGCCGTTCTCCCACGCGACCGTGCCGCCGTGATCGACATACGAGATCTGGTTGTACGGGATATAGAGGACCGAGATCGTCGCCCCGGCGTTCTTGAGCGCCGCGCACGTGTTCGGGTCGATCTGCGACGGCTGCGAGCCGTCCCACCACGCCGCATTGTAGCCTGAGAACTTCGATGGGTTGCCGGGATAGGTGTACTTGCCGTTCCACGTGAAGAAGTGCTGGCCGTTCTGCATCCCGTCCGTGACCAGGAACACGAACGGTTTCGGCTTGGCGGCGGTCGAGCCGTCGCCGTAGACCGCGACGGTCGATTGCATCTGCGGCATCGCCACCTCGAAATGCGTGCCCCCCGACCCCGTCCCGGTGCTCGGGTCGTTGTTGGTGTAGAGCTGCGTCGAGCCGGTATCGAGGAGGTTGGTGAAGGCGAGCGGCCAGGTCTGGCTGCATTGCGCCGCCGTGGAGAGGCTCGCGATGCTGCTCGTCAGCCCGGCCAGCGTGCCGAGCTGGTTGATGAACGGATAGAGGCCCACCCGGTACTGGTTCGGCACGAGGGGCGCCGCCGCCCGCTTGAGCAGGTTGCACACCGCGTTGTTCACCGCATCGGAGCGCAACTGGATCTTGCCGGCCGCCAGCGTCCAGCCATTGTTGCCGGGGAAGTGGCAGGCGAACTGGCAGCCCTGCTTGTAGTCCGAGTACATGTCGTTGTTCTGGGCGGCGAGCTGGGCCATGCCCGTCGTGGTCGAGGGCAGGCCCATCGAGCCCGACACGTCGACCATCAGGTAGAAGTCGAGGTAGCTCGGCAGGTCCACCGAGGCCTGGATCGTGTTGCCCAGCGTCGTCGTCGGCGTGCGGAACAGCTTGCCGAAGTTGTTCTGGATCGTGGCCGCGTACTGGATCGTCGATTTGAGCGTCTGGCCGTTGCGCGTCACCGTGTTCGTCGTCAGGCTTACGGTGGTGTAGGGCACCTTGCCGGCGTTGACGTTGAACGAGTTGATCGCCTGCTGCTGCCCCGCCGCGATGGCGTTCTGGTTGAGGTTGGCGTCGGTGGGGTTGGCCGCGATATAGGCCTTCGCCGTCACCACGCCGGCCAGGGCGGCGGCGTCGGCGGCGGCGTTGAGCTTCGTCTTGGTGGTGATGGCCATGCCGTAATCCACCCCGAGGCCCATCAGGCCCAGAAGCGGGATCAGGCTCAGCCCGAACATGATGCTGATGTTGCCCTCGCGGGCACGCGGGAGCGCGGCACCCCGGCCGGCGAGCCGGCTCACGCTGGTCAATAGCCTGGACATTTGGTGGCGATGCCGTCGCTGTTGATGGTGTCGTAGTTGATCAGGGACGCGTAGCGGGGCTGCACGTAGGCGCTCCGGGCGATCTTGATCGCGGGAAAGAACTTGGAGCCCAGCGTCGGCGTGAAGTTGAACACCACGTCGATCACGATGAGCGTGGCCGGGCCGAAGACCGAGCGCGGCAGGGCGGTGCGGCTCGGCGCCGCCGTGTTGTCGGCGGGCAGCTGCGGCGTGGAGCAGGGCCGGTAATTCGCCCCGTAGGGCTGGGCCGTGCCGGTGCTCGTCCAGACCACGTTGGCCGTGTAGCAGGCGCTCTGGTCGGTCGGGTCGTTGCAGGTGGCGTTGCCCTTGACGAAGGCGATGCTCGCATAGTTGATCGAGATGTCGCCCCACCACGACAGGTTCTGCCGCTTGGCGTCGTTCAGCAGGTAGGGGAAGATCACCATCGCCGCGTCGAAGCTGAAATGCAGGTCGAGGGCGTTGACGGTCGCGGTCGTCGTGGAATTGTCCGACGGCGGCTTGGCCTGGGAGACCATCTGGCTGATCGAGCGCGCCACCTGCCCGACCTTGCGGCTGGCGTTGATGTAGATGACCACCTGTGTGCCCGTGAGCAGCAGGATCAGCAGGATCGGCAGGATCACCGCGAACTCGATCGCCGCGACCCCGCGCTCCGCGCCGAGGAAGCGGCGGATCGGGCGGCCCAGGGCCGCCGGGAGGGCGCGTGCGGGCCGCATCAATACTGCTCGTTGCGGAACGCCGCCGTCGCGATCGCGAGGTAGGCGGCCTGCCCGTTGAAGGTGGCGCCGCCGCTCAGGATGGAGGCGAAGCCGGAGGGCAGGAAGGTGATCGGGTAGATCACCTGCAGGTACTGGTAGTCGCCCTGTTTCCCGAGGTTGAACGTCCCCATGCCCGGCGTCAGGGCGGGGATCGTCAACCCGCTCGTGTCGGACTTCACGTAGGTGTAGTAGCCCCCCGGCTGCGAGGCTTCGGTGACCGTGTACAGGTTCACGATCAGGTTCGCGCACGTGATGCCCGGCGGCAGCCGGCCGCACAGGCTCTGCGTGAAGGTGCTGGCGGTGACGGAATTGGCCTGCGCCGCGCCGGTGAGGATGTCGCGGGCGGCCGCGTTCGTCGCGTAGTCGATGGCCTGGGTGATATACAGGATCGCGCCGACCAGCATGACGAACAGCGTCGTCATGATGAACAGCGTCCCGACGAGGGCGAATTCAACAGCCGCCGCACCCCGCCGGTCGCCGAGAAAATTTCGGAGCCTGACCATGGGCGGATTTAAGCCGCGACAGCTTAAATCAGAGATAATTGGATTGCCGATCCCCACACACGTTAGCGGGAGAAGCGCTCAAGCCCGGATGCCGGGCGTCGGTAACCTTTAGTTTCCGTAACTCTGAACGAGCGAGCCGGCCACCAGCCCCCAGCCGTCCACGAGGACGAAGAAGATCAGCTTGAAGGGCAGGGCGACGGTGGCGGGGGGCACCATCATCATGCCCACCGCCATCAGCACCGAGGCGACGACGAGGTCGATGATCAGGAAGGGGATGAACAGCAGGAAGCCGATCTCGAAGGCGCGCCGCAACTCGGAGATCATGAAGGCGGGGGTCACGATCTCCAGCCCGACATCCTCCGGCCCCTTGGGCACGGGGGCCTTGGCGAGGTCGAGGAACAACTTGAGGTCCTTCTCGCGGACGTTCTTCAGCATGAAGGCCTTGAACGGTCCCGAGGCGCGCTCGAAGGCCTGCGCCTGGGTGATCCGCCCCGCGACCAGGGGCTCGATGCCGGCCGTGTAGGCCTCCCGGCCGGTGGGGGCCATGACGAAGGCGGTGAGGAACAGGGCGAGGCTGATGATCACCGCCGTGGGCGGGGCGGTCTGGGTGCCGAGCGCCGAGCGCAGGATCGAGAGCACCACGACGATGCGGGTGAAGGCGGTGGCCATCACCAGCACCGAGGGCGCCACCGCCAGCACGGTGATGAGCGCCACGAGCTGCAGGGCGCGCTCGGTCGTGCCCCCCGCGCCGAGATCGACGGTGAGGCTCTGGGCCGCCGCTGGTCCGGCGAGGAGCAGCAGCCCGGCAAGGGCGGTCAGGAGACGGGTCATCACGGCGTCGCGGCCGGGCCGATGCCGGTTCTCCGCGCCTCAAGGTTCTGCCACACCAGCAGGGCCGGAAGGCCCAGCACCACATCCGGCACGCGCTTGGCCAGCGACAGGGCGATTGCCGTCCCGCCGTCGATCCCGAACAGCCCGCAGACCAGCACGAAGCCGCCCTCCTGCACCCCGAGCCCGCTCGGCACGAGGAACGCGACCGCCTTGATCGCCTGCCCCAGGGCCTCGATCACCACCACCTCCGTCAGGCCGAACGGATGGTCGCCGATGCATGCGAGCACGATGGCGACCTCGGCGACGCCGAACAGCCACGCCAGGGCGTGCAGGCCGAAGGATTGGGCGAGACGGCCGCGCCGGCCCTTGCCCCACACGGCATCCAGGGCGCCCTGCACCTGCGGCCGGGGCTCCGGCTGCACCTCGGCCTCGCGCACGAAGCGGCGGCCGAGGGCGGCAATCCTCTCTTCGAGCACCCGCACGAGGCCGGTGCGCTGGAGGGCGAAGAACCCGCCGAGCAGCAGGGCCGCGACGCCGAGCGACCGGAGGGTCCAGCCCGCCAGCTCCGCCGCCTCCGGGCTCGGGACCCGGCTGAGGAACGCGGCGCCGAGCCCGGCGAACAGGGCGAGGGTGCCGACTTGGAACATCATGTCCGCCAGCACCGAGGCCGCCGCCAGGGCGCCGGGCACCCCCCAGAAGGTGAGGAGCCGCGCGCCGAGCACGTCGCCGCCCACCGAGGCCACCGGCAGGAGCACGTTGATGCCCTCGCGCACGAAGCGCAGGATGAGGCAGGCGCCGGCCGGGGCGGGGACGAGCCCGTCGAGGAGCCGCGCCCAGGCGAGGCCGCAGACGAGGATCGCCACCACCCGCGCCAGCACGACGCCCGCGAGGCCGAGGAAGCCGATCTTTCCGAAGGCCGTGGCCACGGCGGTGAGGTCGTTCGTCGCCACGAGCCACGCGGCGAGACCCAGCCCGACGAGCGTGCCGGCGAGCGGCAGCCGCCGCAGCACCGCGCGCCCGATGCGAGCCCGGTGCGACCGGTTCGAAGCGAAATCCAAGGGCGGGGCGTCCTCGCCGGGGCGTCTCAGGGAGAGCGGGGCGAGTCGTTCCCCGCGCCGCCAGTATCCGCGCCAGCGGCTAGACCGGCAATGGGGCCGAATTCGGGGAGCAGGGCGGCGCGGGCCCCCGCGACGCCGTCCGCCGGATCGAGGAGCAGCACCCGGCCCTCCGCGAGACTCGCCCCCGTCGCCACCGCCACCGCCCGCTTGGGGCAGGGGCCGAGGCAGCCGGATTCGATCACGCAGAGCTTGCGCCGCTTGCCCTTGCTCCCCGGAGCCGGGGCGAGGTCCGCGTGGGCCTCCTTCAGGAGCGTGCGGATCGCCTTGGCCGGCAGGCCCTGCCGCTTGGCGCATTTGGCGCACACCACGACGAGGCCGCCGAACTTGGATTTCGCGCTGCGAGGCTTTGTGGCGCTGGAACGTAATTCAATCGTCATCGGGTGCGACCATCGCAGGAAGGGGCGGACAGCGGTAGGCGCCGCGATGCGGCGCAGCAACGCGGCCGGGTGGTGCCTTAAAAAGGGCCGAAAAGAACGGGATTCCGGAGCGGCGCACGGCCGTCCTCGGCCGGCTTTCCCGCAAGGGAACCGGCGCAGATCAGGAACAGCGAGCGGATGAGCTTGGACGACGTCAAGGAGGACCAGCGCGAGGGCGAACTCGTCACGCTGATCCAGCCGACGATGACCGACCTTCGCCGCGAGGCGGAGACGATCCGGCCCATCCCCGAGAAGCGCGGGAAGCTGGCGCTGCTGCGCTCGGCCTCCACCCGGCTCGACTGGCGGCGCCTGCCGGGCCTGCGCCCGTCGCGGCCGGACGCCGAGGAGGCCAGCTATGCCGGCATGCTCATGCGCCGGGTCGGCCTGTTCGTGCTGCTGCCGACGGCGGTGGTCGCCATCTACATGTTCGGCATCGCCTCGGACCAGTACACCGCCACGGCCCAGTTCGCGGTGCGCGGCAACGTCGAGCCGATGGAGCACGCCAGCCTCGGCCAGTTCACGGCGCTGATCCAGAAGCACAACAGCCAGGACGGCTACATCGTCCGCGACTACATCCAGAGCCAGGCCATGGTCGAGGAGCTGGAGAAGAGCATCCATATCTCGAAGATGTACTCCCGGCCGGAAGCGGATTTCTGGGTACGGTACGACCCGCGCGATCCGATCGAGCAGCTGACGAAATACTGGCACAAGCAGACCAGCGCGGAGATCGACGCCATCTCTGGCGTGATCCGCCTGAACGTGCGCGCCTTCACCCCGGAGGACGCCGTCACCATCGCCCGCGAGGTGGTGACCCGCGCCGAGGTGCTGATCAACGACATCTCGAAGCGCGCCCAGGCCGACATGGTCGCCCAGGCGAAGTCGGACGCCACCGCCGCCGAGGAACGCCTGCGCAAGGCGCACCTCGCCATCCAGAGCTTCCGCAACCAGTGGGGCCTGATCGACCCGGTGAAGACCGCCGAGGGCACGCTGACGACGCTGACCCTCCTGCGCAAGGAGAAGATCAAGCTCGACAGCGACCTCCAGGTCCTGCGCTCCTCGAACCTCGACGAGCGGTCGCGCTCGATCCAGACGCTCGCGGCCCAGTCCAACGCCCTCGATCAGCAGATGACGACCCTGCAGAACGAGATGACGAGCAGCGGCTCGGCGGACGGCCGGCAGAACCTCACCGAGGCGCTCCTCGCCTACGAGGGGCTGCTGGTGGAGCGCAGCATCGCCGAGAAGCTCGAGGAATCCGCGCACACGCTCTACGACAAGGCGCGGATCTCAGCCTCGAAGCAGCAGATCTTCCTGGCGACCTTCGAACGCCCCGTCCTGCCGACGGAATCGCTGTATCCCGAGCGGGGGCACACCGTCTTCGTGATGCTGTTCTGCTTCACGGTGCTGTGGAGTTCGTTCACCCTGGTCAAGGCAGGCATCAGGGATCAGCGAAGCTGATCGGGCCGGAAGCGGATACCGTTTTCGCGCCGGCTGATTTAGAGCAGGCGGCCATGGCCGCCTCGTCCCCCACCTCCCCACCGATGTCGGATTTCTCGGCCCTCGTTGCGAAGGCGATCAATCCCTCCATGTCGCGCGAGCAGCGGGAGGAGGTCTATGCCCGGGTGCGCGAGGCCGTCCTGAAGCTCCAGGAGCGCGACGGGCTCGACCCGTCCGATCCCCGCGCCGCCTATCGCCGCCACCTCGTGGAAGAGACGATCCGCGACATCGAGATCGACGTCGCGCGCTACGAATCGATGCGCAAGCTGGACGAGGCCTTCGCCGCCCAGGCGAAGGAGCACAAGGCGCAATCCTCCGGGCGGCGGTAGGCCCCGGCCCTCAGCCGATCGCCGCGCTCGCCCGCGCCTGACCGGGCTCGGCCACGTCGAGGCCCGAGGCCACGTACTCGTTGAGCTTGTTGCGCAGGGTGCGGATCGAGATCCCGAGGATCTTGGCCGCATGGGTGCGGTTGCCGAGGCAATGGTCCAGGGTGTCGAGGATCAGGTCGCACTCGACCTGCGCCACGGTGCGCCCCACGAGGCCCCGCGTCACCGCCTCGGCCGCCTGGGCGGCCCGGGCCGCCGGCCCCTCCGGCGCCAGGGTGTCGCCCTCCGGGGTGAGCAGCGCCTCGGGCCCGATCTCCGGGCCGTTGGCCAGCAGCACCGCCCGGTGCAGCGTGTTCTCCAACTCGCGCACGTTGCCGCGCCACGGGTTCTTCAGCATCAGCGATTGCGCCTGCACCGAGAGCGGGCGCATCGGCAGGCCGTTCGACTCGGCGTAGCGCCGGGCGAAATGCGCGGCGAGTTCGAGGATGTCGCCGGGCCGCTCGCGCAGCGGCGGCAGGCGCAGGGAGACGACGTTCAGCCGGTAGAGCAGGTCTTCGCGGAACGTGCCCTTGCGGACCTCCTCCGCGAGGTTGCGGTTCGAGGTGGCGAGCACCCGGATGTCGACCTTCACCGACGCGGTGCCGCCGACCCGGTCGATCACCCGCTCCTGCAGCGCCCGCAGCAGCTTGGCCTGCAGCCGCACGTCCATCTCGGAGATCTCGTCGAGGAGCAGGGTGCCGCCATGGGCCTCCTCGAACCGGCCGATGCGCCGGGCGATGGCTCCGGTGAAGGCGCCCTTCTCGTGGCCGAACAATTCCGATTCCAGCAGGGCTTCGGGAATCGCGGCGCAGTTCACCGAGACGAAGGGCTTGGCCGCCCGGTTCGACTTGGCGTGCAGGTAGCGGGCGAGCACCTCCTTGCCGGTGCCGCTCTCGCCGGTGATCAGCACGGAGGCCTCCGCGCGGGCGACCTGCTCGGCCAGCCGCACCACCCGCTCCATCGCCCCGTCGCGCCACACGAACGGGCTGCGGTCGGCGGCCACCGCCTCCAGCACCGCCGCGATCATCTCCGGGTCCGGCGGCAGGGGGATGTATTCCCGCGCCCCCGCCCGGATCGCCGCCACCGCCGCGTTGGCATCCGCCGAGACGCCGCAGGCGACGACCGGCGTGCGGATGCGCTCGGCCTCCAGGGCGCCGATCAGCCCGGCGATGGGCTGGCCGACATCGACCATCACGAGGTCCGCGCCCTTGGCCCGCAGGACGTTGAGGCCCTGCGGCACGCCGTCGGCCTGCGTCACGGACGCGCCGCGCGACATGGCGATCTTCGAGGCGGTGATGAGCTCGCCGTTGAGCCGGCCGATCATCAGGAGCCGCATGGGCCTGTTCCTTTCACCAACTGATCTGCGGGGTCAGGCAGGGCGCCGCCCTGCACCCGCCGGAGGGCCCGCCCTCCGGCCACCCCGGTTCATTCGCCCTTGACGATCTCGGTCATCGTCACGCCGAGCCGGTCCTCGACGAGGACCACCTCGCCGCGGGCGACCAAGCGGTTGTTCACGTAGACGTCGATGGCCTCGCCGACCTTGCGGTCGAGTTCGAGCACCGTGCCGGGGCCGAGGCGCAGCAGGTCGCCGATGGGCATCCGCGCGGCGCCGAGCACCGCCGAGACCATCACCGGCACGTCGAACAATTGTTCGAGGTCGGCGGCGGACTTCGGCGTGGTCGGCGCGTCGCGGATCGATTCCGGGGCGAAATCGCCGTCGTTGTCGCCGAGCTGGGGCAGGCTGAAATCGTCGGACATGCGTCCTCCGCGTCAGGAGAAGGAGGGGAGGCCGAGGGCCTCCGCGACGGCGGCCTCGATGCGGGCGCGCTCGCGCACGACGCCGCCGTCGGCCCATTCGATCCGGGCATCGCCCGGCAGGGTCTCGGGGTCGCCCAGCACCACGAGGCGCCCCTCGAAGCCGCGCTCGCGGGCGAGGCGCTTCACCAGGGTCTCGGCCTCGTCCACGAGGCTGTCATGGACCCGCACCACGAGGTGGGGCACCCCGCGCAGGTGCTGCAGGGCGGTGCGGGCCGCCTCGCCGATGCCGATCAGCGGCTGCGCGTCGAGGGCGTCCCCCGCGACCTTGCGGGCGATGAGCATGGCAAGTTCCACGGCCTGCGCCTCGCGCTCGGCCTCCCGCGCGTCGGCGGAGGCCAGGAGCCCGGCGGCCGAGAGGGCGAGCCGGGTCATCGCGTCGGAGAGGCGGGCCTGAGCCTGCCCCTCGGCCTGGAGGCGGCCTTCCTGCACCCCACGCGCGAAGCCCGATTGCTCGGCCTGCACAGCCTCCTCCGCGGCGCGCATGGCCTCGGCGCTCGGCTGGGGCCGGCGGAAGTCGGTGTCGAACAGGAAGGGCGTCGTCCGGCGCGCGGGGCTCAATAGACCAACTCCTCCTCGGCGCTGTTCTTGGCGATCATGATCTCGCCCTTCTCGGCGAGGTCCTTGGCCGTCTCGGTCATCTTGGCCTGGGCCTCATCGACCTCCTTGAGGCGCACGGGGCCCAGCGCCTGCATCTCGTCCGTCAGGTTCTTGGCGGCGCGGGTCGACATCTGCGCCAGGAAGAAGGCCCGCGTGCGCTCGTTGGCACCCTTCAGGGCGCGGCACAGGGTGTCGTTGTCGATCTTGCGCAGCAGGGTCTGCACGCTGCCCGGATCGAGCTTCAGCAGATCCTCGAAGGTGAACATCAACTCGCGGATGCGCTTGGCCGAGCCGCGGTTCGCCTGGTCGAGGGCGGCGAGGAAGCGGCCCTCGGTCTGCCGGTCGAAGGCGTTGAACACGTCCGCCATCATCTCGTGGGCGTCGCGCCGCTGGGTCTGGGCGATGGTCGAGACGAACTCGACGCGCAGCGTCTCCTCGATGTGGCGCAGGGCCTCCTTCTGCACGGTCTCCATGCGCAACATCCGGTTGAGCACGTCGATGGCGAAATCCTCGGGCAGGATGGTGAGGACCTTGGCGGCGTAATCCGCCCGCACCCGCGAGAGCACCACCGCGACGGTCTGCGGGTATTCGTTGCGCAGGAACGAGGCCAGGATCTCGGGATCGACCTGGGCGATGGACGCCCAGACGCGCTTGCCCGAGGCGCCCTTGATCTCCGCCATGATCAGCGAGACCTGCTCGGACGGGAAGATCTTGAGCAGCAGCGCCTCGGTGCGCTCGAAGTTCGAGGAGATGCCGCCGCTGTTGCCGAGCTTCGTGACGAACTCGATGATCAGCTTCTCGACGGTCTGCACCTCAAGGGCGCCGAGCTGCACCATCGCGGCGCTGACCTTCTTGACCTCCTCCTCCTCGAGGGCCTGCCAGATCGGCGCGCCCTCCTCGTCGCCGAGCATCAGCAGCAGCGCGGCCGCCCGCTGGGGGCCGTCGAGCCGCACCAATTCCCCGCCGCCAGTCTTCTCGGGATTGCCGATACCCGCCGCCATCGCTCGACCTCAGCTCCTCAATCCTCGTGGATCCACGAGCGCAGCACCTCGACCGTCTCGGCCGGGCTCGCGCGCACCATGTCCACCACGCGTTGCACCGTTTCGGCCTGCACTTGGCCGTTGATCTTGGCGAATTCCATCAGCCGGGCGGTGGGGTTGTCGCGTTCCACCATCGTCACCGCGCCGCCGCCGCCGTTCCCGGTGGTCACGGTGATCGTCGCGCCGGGGGGCAGGCCCTCGATCAGCCCGCCGGCCGCGCCGGCCGCCACCTCGGCGGGGGGCGCCAGCACCTGCCGCACCAGCGGGCGCACCACCGTCATCAGCACGATCAGCGTCAGGATCGTGAGCACGCCGAGTTCGCCCAGGCGCATCACGTCCTCGCGGGAGGGCGAGAGCAGCGACTGGATCAGCGACGGGTCTTCGAATTGCGGGGTCCCGGCGGGGCCTTCCGCGAAGCGCAGGTTCACCACCTCGATCTGGTCGCCGCGCCCCTTGTCGAAGCCGACCGCGCTGCGCACCAGGGCGGCGATGCGCTCGATCTCGGCGGGCTGGCGCGGGCTGTAGGTGGCCTTGCCGTCCGGCCCGACGGCGTAGACGCCGTCCACCACCACCGCCACCGAGAGCCGCTTGAGCCGGCCGCCCTCGGCCACCTCCGTCTTGGTGACGCGGGAGATTTCGTAGTTCGTCGTCTCCTCGTTCTTGTTGGTGGCGTCCTTCTGGGCGGCGGGCTTGTCGCCGCCGTTGGCACCCGGCAACTCGTTGCCGACGGAGGTCGTCCCGCCCTCGGGGCCGCCGGTCAGGGAGGATTCCGTCCGCGTCTGGGAGGAGCGCACCACCCGGCTTTCCGGGTCGAAGGTCTCGGAGCGGCTCTCGATCCGGTTGAGGTCGAGTTCGGCGTTCACCTGCACCCGCGCCCGGCCGGGGCCGACGATGCCGGCCACCACGTCCTCGATCTGCGAGCGCAGGCGCTTCTCCAGGACGAGCTGCCGGTCCTCCATGGCCGCCGCGCCCTCCTGGTCGGCGCCGCGTGCGCCGTCGGCGAGGAGCCGGCCGCGCTCGTCCACGATGGAGACCCGGTCGGGCCGCAGCCCCTCGACCGCCGAGGCGACGAGGTGGCGCACCGCCCGCACCTGACCCGGATCGAGGTCGCCCATCAGCTTGAGCACGATCGCCGCCGAGGGCGTCTCGCGGTCGCGCTCGAACAGGCGGCGCTCGGGCAGGACGAGGTGGACGCGGGCCGCCTGGACCCGGCCGATGGCGCGGATCGAGCGGGCGAGCTCCCCTTCGAGCGCCCGCAGGTGGTTCACGTTCTGCACGAAGTTCGTGGAGGAGAACGCGTCGCCCTTGTCGAAGATCTCGTAGCCGACGCCGGCCTGGGTCGGCAGCCCCTTGCCGGCGAGGTCCATGCGCAGGCGCGGCAGGTCGGCGCGCGGGGCCAGGATGGTCTGGCCGGTGTCGCCCTTGGTCTCGTAGCGGATGCCGCGGGCGTCGAGGTCGCGGATCACGGCGGCCGAATCCTGCATCGACAGGTCGGAGAACAGCACGCCCATGTCGGGGCGCGAGACGCGCAGGATGATGAACGCGAAGAAGCCGATGAGCGTCAGCGTCACGGCCGCCATCGCGGCGAGCCGGGCCGGGCCGAGCTTCGTAACGAGATCGATGATCGGCTTCACGGATGGGACGCTCGGGACGCGGGCGGCCCCGGATCGGGACCACTCGGCAGAAATTGCCCGGCTTGTGGTTAGCGACCCGTTAAGATCCGTGCGGGATGTCCGGACGTGCGAAAGCCGCGCCGGGGGTGATCCGGGCGCGGCTCCAGGCCGAGGCGGTCGTGGGGGTGGACGGCTGCCGGGACCGGCGGGCACGTCCGGCCGCCATCAGTGCCGGTAGTGCTGGATGCGCGTGGTGCGCAGGCCAGCGAGGCCGTGCTGGTCGATGGAGAACTGCCAGCTGAGGAATTCCTCGGTGGTCAGCGTGTAACGCTTGCAGGCCTCCTCCAGGCTGAGGAGACCGCCGCGCACGGCGGCCACGACCTCCGCCTTCCGGCGGATCACCCAACGCCGGGTGGTCGGCGGAGGCAGGTCCGCGATGGTCAGGGGACTGCCGTCGGGCCCGATCACGTATTTCACTCTCGGGCGGTGGGGTTCGGTCATGATACGCTCTACACTCGACTAACCCGTCGAGGGATGAAGCTACTTGCGCCCACCTAAGAGATGGTGAAGCGGATCGCTTGGATGTGATTCGTTACGAGCCGCTTGTGGACAACCCGATCAACTGGACGCTGGACAGGGGAACCTTCTGCGATCCCACCAGCAGCATCGGCGTGGTGCCGCTGAGATCGACTTCCGTCACCGTGCCGGTCACGCTCGTATCCACGGCGACGTTGGCGCCCGTGGTGTCCTGCGCCGCGATCTTGATGGAATAGGTGCCGTCCGGCGCCGTGAGGCCCGCCGAGGTCTTGCCGTTCCACGTGAAGGCCTGGCTGCCGGCGGTGAGTGCGGTGGTCTGCGTGGCGACCACGTTCCCCTTGGCATCGCTGATGGTGATGGCGGCCTTCGGCGCTGCGCGGGCGGGGTCGAGGGTCCAGGTGGCGGTGCTGTCCTGCAGCTGGGCCGAGGTGCCGTCCGTGGTGACGGTCTTGCCGATATAGCTCGTGGCCGTGGCCGTGCTCGCCGTCTTCGAGGCGGTGAGGATGCTGTCGAGCCGGTCGTTCGTCTTCAACTGCTGCTCGACGCCCGCGAACTGCACCAGCTGCTGCGTGAACTGGTTGGTGTCCATCGGGTCGAGGGGGTTCTGGTTCTTGAGCTGCGTGGTGAGCAGGGTCAGGAACTGGGTGAAGTTGTTGGCGATGCCGGTGGCGTCGCTCGTGCTGGTCGACGAGCTCGACGTGGACGTGGTGGTGCTGTTGACGAGACTGGAGATGCCGGAGGTCATGGGGGTCGTCTCCTCAGATTCGGATGTCGAGGCCGCCGTAGCCGCGCAGCATGCGCAGGGGCACGGCCTCGGTGGGCATGTCGGTTCGGTCGGCCGACCAGGGGCTGGCCTGACGGCCGTCGCCGCCGGGCTGGCCGTTGGACTGCCCGCCCGCGTTGCCGCCGTCGCCGCGCAGGGAGACGTTCACCCCGCCCGCGCTGGGGTCGAGCCCCGCCTGGGTCAGGGCCTGCTGCAACTGGCCGGCGTCGCGCTGGAGGAGGGCGAGGGTGTCGGGCCGGTCCACGACGAGGTGGGTCGCCACGGTGCCCTTGGCCTTGTCGATCTCGAGCTTCACGTCGATCCGCCCGAGCTCGACGGGATCGAGGCGGATCTGGAACTCGCTGGAGCCGGCGAGCGAGCGCAGGCCGATGGTCATCGGCACCTGCCCGAGGGGCACGGGGGCCGGCGTCGGCGCGGGCGCCTGGGCGGGCTGCGTCGCCGTCGCCGGGGCGCTGGACGCGGTCTGCGTGACGCCCTGGGTCGCGGCGGCGGCCTGCGGCGCGGTCGTGGCGGGCGCGTCGGCCTGGGCCGCGCCGGTTTCGCCGAGGAGGGCGAGGAAGTCCTTGCCGTCGGCGCCCTTGCCGTCCGTGGGCGCGGCGGCCTCGCCCGTCCCGGAGGCCTCGACGGCGCCGGGCACGGATGCGGCGGCGCTCGCCACGGCGGCGGCCTCCCCCGTGGCCGTCGCGACGGCCTGGGCCTGGGCGGTCGGGGACGGCGCCGCCGGATTTGGCGGGATCGGGATCAGCACCGGATTCGGCGTGGGCGTCGCCGCCGCAGCCTCCTCCTTGGCCACGCTGTCGGTCGTGGCGGCAGCGGCCTTCGCCGGCTTGGCCCCGGTCTCCGGGGTCGCGTCGGCATCGGCCGCCTTGCCGTCGCCCGCGTCCTGCTTGGCCGGGGCCTTGTCGCGGAGGGGCTTGTTGTCGTCGGAACGGGCCGCGCGGGGCGAGTCGTCGGCGGACGAACGGGCCTTGGCCGTCTCGCGGGTGTCGGCGGACTTGTCGTTCCGGCGGGCGGCGGCGCGGTCCTGGCTCCGGGTGTCCTCGGCCTTGCGCGGGATCGCGGCCTCCGGCTTGGCGAGCATGGCGTCGAACCGCGACGACTGTGAGTCGGCCGCGCGCCACGCCGGCTCGGCCCTCTGGCCTTGCGAGCGCCACGCCTTCGTCTCCACCCGATCCGTCCCGCCCAATGCCATGCACCTGCCTCCTCCCTGCCGAGCGAGCAAGGGCCGAGCCACGGCCGGAAATCTGTTAAACCATTGAAAAGCTGGGATAATGCCGCGAGAGCGCCCCGGCGTTGAAGCGCCCGCGACGGCGGAACCTGCCGTCCGGCCGGCAGGATCTGCCGGGTGGCGGTTTTCACACGCGCCCGCACCCGCTATAGACGGGGCCGGCGGACCGGCAGCCTCGGGCGCAAGGCCGCCTGACGCGGCCCGAGATGAACACCCTCGACCTTCCGAACCCTCCCCACGAGACGCGCGTCGTCGTCGCCATGTCAGGCGGCGTGGATTCGAGCGTCGTCGCCGGCCTGCTCAAGCGGCAGGGGTTCGATGTGGTGGGCGTCACCCTGCAGCTCTACGACCACGGCGCGGCGACCCATCGCCGGGGCGCCTGCTGCGCGGGGCAGGACATCAACGACGCCCGCGCGGCGGCCGACCATCTCGGCATTCCCCATTACGTCCTCGATTACGAGGACCGCTTCCGCGACGCGGTGATCGACAAGTTCGCCGAGAGCTACCTCGCGGGCGAGACACCGATCCCCTGCGTCGAGTGCAACCGCACGGTGAAGTTCCGCGACCTCCTCGGGCTGGCCAAGGAACTCGGCGCCGACGCGCTGGCCACCGGCCATTACGTGGCGAGCCGCCCCCTGCCCGGCGGCGGGCGGGCGCTGCACCGGGCGATGGACCCGGCCCGCGACCAGAGCTACTTCCTCTACGCGACGACGGCCGAGCAGCTCGCCTTCCTGCGCTTCCCGCTGGGGGAGATGGGCAAGGACGAGACGCGGGCGCTGGCCCGCGACCTCGGGCTCGCCATCTCCGAGAAGCCGGACAGCCAGGACATCTGCTTCGTCCCGCAGGGCCGCTACAGCGACGTGATCGCGCGCCTGCGCCCGGACGCCGCCCGCCCCGGCGAGATCGTGGACCTGTCCGGCCGGGCGCTCGGGCGCCACGAGGGCATCCTGCATTACACGGTGGGCCAGCGCCGGGGGCTCGGCCTCTCGGGGCGCGAACCGCTCTACGTCGTGCGGCTGGAAGCCGAGACCGCCCGCGTGGTCGTCGGCCCCCGCGCGGCGCTGGCCACCAGCCGCATCCGGCTCACCGAAGTGAACTGGCTCGGTGACGGCGACCGTGAGGCGGTGCGCGATCTCCCCGTGGCGGTGCGGGTGCGCTCCACCCGTCCGCCCCGGCCGGCGCTCCTCACCCTCGACGAGGCGGGCGCGGAGATCGTCCTCGCGGAAGCCGAGGACGGCGTCTCCCCCGGCCAGGCCTGCGTCATCTACGACGACGACGATTCCCGTGCGCGGGTGCTCGGCGGCGGCACCATTCGCCGCGTCGATGCGTTCTCGGCCAAGCCGCTGGAAGCGGCCTAGCTTCTCCCAACCCAGGACCATCCGAAAACCATGTTGAGCGAGCCGCAGGTGGCCGGGCCGAGCACGGCCCTGATGCGCAAGGCCTATGCCCGCTGGGCGCCCGTCTACGACGTGGTCTACGACAAGCTCACCGAGCCTGCCGCGCGGGCGGCGGTGGAGGCGGCCTCCATCCACGGGCCGCGCATCCTCGAAGCCGGCGTCGGCACCGGCTTGGCGCTGGGCTATTACCCGAAGGGCAGCTTCGTCTGCGGCGTCGACCTGTCCGAGGACATGCTGAAGCGCGCCCGGGGCAAGGTGCATCGCAAGGGCCTGTCGCATGTGCGCGGCCTTCAGGTGATGGATGTGTGTCACCTCGGCTATGCCGATGCGAGCTTCGACGCGGTGGTGGCGCAGTTCCTCATCACCCTCGTGCCGGACCCGGAGGCCGCGCTCTCCGAATTCCTGCGGGTGGTGAAGCCGGGCGGCGGCATCGTGCTCGCCAACCATTTCGGCCAGGATTCCGGGCCGCTCGCCAAGGTCGAGGAGGTGGTGGCACCCCTCTGCACGAAGATCGGCTGGTCGTCGGACTTCAAGGCCGCGCGGATCGAGGCCTGGGCGCGGCGCAACGGCGTCGAGGTGCTGGGCCTGAAGCCGACCTTCCCCGGCGGCTTCTTCAAGATCCTGCGAATGCGCAAGGCCGGGTGAGCGCGCAGGCGCCCCCGGAGAGCCGCTGGCGGCGGGTGCGCCGCTGGCTGCCCCTGATCCTCCTCGTCGGCCTCTCCGTGGCGGTGCTCGTCTCCGGCGCGGCGCATCTCCTCAGCCTGGACCGGCTGCTCGCCTCCCGCGCCTGGCTGAAGGCCTTCGTGGGGGAGGGCTACGGGCGAGCCATGGTCGTGGCCTTCCTCGTCTATCTCGGCGCGGTCATCGTCTCCGTGCCGGCGACCCTGTTCCTCACCATGGTCTGCGGCTTCCTGTTCGGCATCGTGCCGGGGGCCTTGCTCGCCGTCTGCGCGGCCACGACCGGCGGCTCCCTCGTCTTCTCCATCGGGCGCGGCCCCGGCCGGGACCTGTTGCAGCGCTTCGGCGGACCGCGCCTCGACCGGTTCGCGGCTTCTTTCCGGCGGGACGCCTTCGGCTACATCGCCACCTTCCGGGTGCTGCCGCTCTTTCCGTTCTGGGTCACGAACCTCGCGCCGGCCGCCTGCGGCGTGACACTGCGGACCTTCGTCGCCGCGACCTTCCTCGGCCTCCTGCCCGGCGCCCTCGTCTACGCGACCACCGGCGCGGGGATCGAGGACGTGGTCGCCGCCCACGAGACGGCCCGCGCCGCCTGCCTCGCGGAGGGCGGCACTGGCTGCGACGACGCCATCGCCCTGTCCGCCCTCGTCACGCCCAAGATGGTCGCCGGCCTCGGCTCCCTGGGCGTCTTCGGCCTCGTGACCCTCGTCCTCAGCCGGCGGATGCGGCGCCGCGTTTAAGGCGCGGCATCGTTGCAGAGGTATTCATACGCAGCCCGCCATCCTGCCCTCGACGCTGGGGCGAGCCAGCGCTATCGACGGCGGGCTGCTCCATCGTTTGGCCGTCTGAAGCCGGTGGAAGCGGGGGGGTGTGAGTTCGCGTGAAAGCGGAAACCGACAGCCTTGTCGGACCGGCTCGGGAGGTGTCGGCCACCCCGGTGGCCGGTGTCGACCTGCGCCCGCGCGGGCTCGGCCTGTCCGGGCGGCTGTTCCTCGTCACCGTCGCCTTCGTGGTGGTGGCCGAGATCCTGACCTTCGTCCCCGCCGTCGCCAATTACCGCATCGAGTGGATGGACGACCGGCTGGCCGCCGCGCAGGTGGCGGCCCTGGTCCTCGACGGCCGCACGGCGGAGCCCGTCTCGGAGGATCTGGAGAGCCGGCTGCTCCAGGGCGTCAACGCGCGGGCCATCGTCGTGCGCGGCAGCGGGGCGCAGCGCCTCCTCGCCATCGAGCCGATCCCCGAGCGGGTCGCGGACACGGTCGATCTCGGGCAGGTCACGACCTGGAGCGCCCTGCGCGGGGCGTGGCGGACCCTGGTCTCGCCGGTCACGGAGCCGATCCGCGTCCTCGGCGAGGGCAAGCCCGGCTTCGGGCGGGTGGAGATCCTGCTCGACGAGGCGCCCCTGCGCACGGCGATGATCGACTACGCCCTCCGGCTCGCGGTCTCCTCGCTCATCATCGCGGCGGTGGCGGCGGGGCTCGTCTTCGTGACGCTGCAGGTGCTGATCGTGCGCCCGGTGCGCCGGCTCGCCACCAACATCACCGCCTTCGCCGACGCGCCGGAGGATGCCGCGCGGATCATCACGCCCTCCGACCGCGCCGACGAGATCGGGCAGGCCGAGGCGGCCCTGGCGAAGATGCAGCGCGGCCTCGCGGACCAGCTGCGCCAGAAGCGGCGCCTCGCGGAACTCGGGCTCGCCGTCAGCAAGATCAGCCACGAGTTGCGCAACCTCCTCACGGCGGCGCAACTCCTCGGCGACCGCCTCGAATCCGCCGCCGACCCCTCGGTGCAGCGCATCGCGCCGCGCCTCGTCGGCACCCTGGCGCGGGCCATCCGCTTCTGCGAGGGCACCCTCGCCTATGGCCGGGCCATCGAACCGGAACCGCGCCTCGCGCCGACGCCGCTGGCCCCGCTGCTGGCGGATCTGCCGGACATCGCCGCCCTTGCCGTGCAACCGGTCGCGGTGAAGGTCGATGGGGGCGGACTCTCGGTCCTGGCCGATTCCGAGCAGGTGTCGCGGGCGCTCGCCAACCTCGTGCGCAACGCCGTGCAGGCCCTCGACGGAGCGGCCGTGGCGGGTCCGACGGTGCGGGTGACGGCGGAGGCCGGGCCGGAGGAGAAGGTGACGATCCTCGTCTCGGACAACGGGCCGGGCCTGCCGCAGCGGGCGCGGGAGAACCTGTTCGCCCCGTTCCAAGGCTCGGTGAAGGCCGGCGGCACCGGCCTCGGCCTGCCCATCGCGGCCGAACTCATCGAGATGAACGGCGGCAGCCTCTGCCTCGACGAGACGCCGGGCGGCACCCGCTTCCGGATCGTGCTGCCGGCGGCGTGAGGGAGGCGGCGGATCACTCCGCCGCGGCGCGGGTCTCCACCGGCACGCGGATGCCGAGGTCGGCCAGCAGGGCGACGTCCGCGTCCTCGTCGGCATTGGCCGTCGTCAGCAGGCGCTCGCCGTAGAAGATCGAGTTGGCGCCGGCCAGGAAGCACAGGGTCTGTGCCTCGCGGGTCAGGCTCTTGCGGCCGGCGCTCAGGCGCACCCGGGCGCGGGGCATCACGATGCGGGCGGTGGCGCACATCCGCACGAGGTCGAACGGGTCGACCGCCGGCTGGTCGGCGAGCGGCGTGCCCGGCACGGCCACGAGGGCGTTGATCGGCACGCTCTCCGGGTGGGGGGCGTGGTTCGCCAGGACCTGCAGCATCGCGGCCCGGTCGGTCGTCTCCTCGCCCATGCCGACGATGCCGCCGCAGCACACGCCGATCCCCGCCGCGCGGACGTTCTCCAGGGTGCGGAGCCGGTCGTCGTAGGTGCGGGTGGAGATGATGTCGCCGTAGAAATCCGGCCCGGTATCGAGGTTGTGGTTGTAGGCGGTGAGACCGGCCTCGGCGAGGCGCCCGGCCTGCGAGGGCGAGAGCATCCCCAGCGTCACGCAGGCTTCCATGCCCATGGCGCGTACGCCACGCACCATGGTGAGCACCGCGTCGAATTCCGGCCCGTCCTTCGGCTGGCGCCACGCCGCGCCCATGCAGAAGCGGTGGGCGCCGGCGGCCTTGGCGGCGGCGGCCTCGGCCAGCACGGCCTCCGGCTTCATCAGCCGCTCGCGCTCCACCCCGGCCTCCTTGTGGTGGGCCGATTGCGGGCAATAGGCGCAATCCTCGGGGCAGCCCCCGGTCTTGATCGAGAGCAGCGAGGCCCGCTGGATGTCCGCCGGGTCGTTGTAGCGGCGATGGATCGTCGCCGCCTGGAACACGAGGTCCATCAACGGGGCATCGTGGATCGCGCGGATCTCCTCCACGGTCCAATCGTGGCGGATGTCGTCCCGGAGGGTCACGGCAGGCTCGCTCATGCCGTTTCTTGCCGGGCTTGGCCGGGAAAAATCAAGCCCCCGCGGCGGCCTTCGCGGTCCAGGCATCGAAGGCGACGACCTTCTGGCGCTGCTCGCCGAGCTTGGCGATGCGCAGCACCATCTCGTCGCCCTCCTTCAGGTAGGTCGGCGGGTTCATGCCGAGCCCGACGCCGGGGGGCGTGCCGGTGGTGATGACGTCGCCCGGTTCCAGCAGCATGAAGTGCGAGCAATAGGCGACGATCTGCGGGACGTCGAAGATCATGGTCGCGGTCGAGCCGGTCTGGCGGCGCTCGCCGTTCACGTCGAGGCTCATGGCGAGGCTCTTGAGGTCGCCGACCTCGTCGAGGGTCACGAGCCAGGGGCCCAGCGGCCCGAAGGTCGGCGCGCTCTTGCCCTTGGTCCAGGTCGGACCCCGGTTCATCTGCCAGTCCCGCTCGGAGACGTCGTTGCAGATGCAGGCGCCGGCCACGTAGTCCAGCGCCTCGTTGGCGTGGACGTAGCTCGCCGGGCGGCCGATCACCACCGCCAGCTCCACCTCCCAATCGGTGCAGGAGGAGCCCTTGGGCAGGATCACCGTGTCGTTGGGCCCGCACAGGCTCGACGGCGCCTTGTTGAACACGATCGGCTCGGAGGGGATCGGCGCGCCGGTCTCGGCGGCGTGGTCGGCGTAGTTCAGGCCGATCGCCACCACGTTGCGGGTGCCGCCGACGCAGGGGCCGAGGCGCGTGTCCGGCGGCAGGAGCGGCAGGCGTTCGGGGTCGATCAGCTTCAGCCGCGCGAGGGATTCGGGCGAGAGCGCCGGGCCGGCGATGTCCCTCGCCATGCCTGAGAGGTCGCGAAGGCCCCCCTTCGCATCCACGAGACCGGGCTTCTCGTCTCCGGGCGCGCCGTGGCGAATCAGCTTCATCCTGCGACCTTTTCTGTACGCGGCGTCCGGGCCCGTCAGGACCGGACGCGGACATAGGTGCCCGGCGCCGGGCCGAGGGACGGCAGGGCGCCCCCGCCAGGGCTGCGGGCGGGCACCCGCTCGGGGGCCTGCGCCTCCATCCAGCGCAGCCAGTAGGGCCACCACGAGCCGGGAGTCTCGGCGGCCTTCTCCAGCCATTCCTCGAACTTGCCCTTCACCGGACCGCCGGTCCAGAACCCGTATTTCGGCTTGGCCGGCGGGTTGACCACCCCCGCGATGTGGCCCGACCCCGCCAGGACGTAATCCACGGTGCCGCCGAAGCGCTTCGAGCCCTTGAACACCGACAGGGCGGGGGCGATGTGGTCCTCGCGGGTGGCGAGGTTGAAGACCGGGATCTTCACCCGCTTCAGGTCGAGGCGCACGTTGCTGAGCACCATCCGGCCCTTGGCGAGGTTGTTCTCCAGGTAGCAGTTGCGCAGGTAGAAGGAATGGTTCGCCGCCGGCATCCGGGTCGCGTCCGAATTCCAGTAGAGAAGGTCGAAGGCCGAGGGTGCTTTGCCCTTGATGTAGTTGTTGACGACGTAGGGCCAGATCAGGTCGTTCGGCCGGAGCATGTTGAAGGCGTTGGCCATGCGCGCGCCCTCGAGGTAGCCGCGCTCCCCCATGGTCTTCTCGACCTGCTTGATCTGCTCCTCGTCCGCGAAGACCTTCAGGTCGCCGGCATGGGTGAAGTCCACCTGCGTGGTCAGCAGCGTCGCGCTGGTGATGCGCTTGCGGCCGGTGGCGGCCTGCATGGCGAGCGTCACCGCAAGCAGCGTGCCGCCGACGCAATAGCCCGCCGCCGCCACCTCGGTCTCGCCCGTCGCGGCGCCGACCGCGTCGATGGCGGCCTCGATCCCCTCGTTCATGTAGGACTCGAAGTCCTTCTCGGCGTGCCGCTCGTCGGGGTTCACCCACGAGATGCAGAACACCGTCAGGCCCTGGTCCACCATCCACTTGATGAAGCTCTTCTGGGGGTTCAGGTCGAGGATGTAGAACTTGTTGATCCACGGCGGCACGATCAGGAGCGGGCGCTTGAACACCGTCTCCGTCGTGGGCGCGTACTGGATCAGCTCGATCAGGTCGTTGCGGAACACGACCTCACCCGGCGTCACCGCCATGTTGCGGCCGACCTCGAACCCGGTCGGGTCGGTCTGGCGCACGCGCAGCGCCCCGTTCCCGGCCTGCATGTCCTCCTCGTACATCTTGAGGCCGCGCACGAGGTTGGCGCCGTTCTCCGCCAGCGTGTGGCGGATCAGTTCCGGGTTGGTCGCCAGGAAGTTCGAGGGCGAGAGCATGCTCGTCACCTGCCGCAGGTAGAACTGCGCCTTGTGCCGCGTGTGCTCGTCGATGCCCTCGGCATCCTCCACCAGATCCTCCGCCCAGCGGGTCGCGATCAGGTAGCCCTGCTTGATGAAGTCGAAATACGGGTTCTCCGACCAGTCGGGATGCGCGAACCGGTTGTCGCGCGGCTCCGGCGCGGCCACGGGCGGCGTCTGCTGGCCCTGCAGCTTCTGGTAGGTCGAGCCCCAGAGGGTGAGGAAGTCCTGCGACAGGCGCGTCTGCGCCTCGACGGTGCGGCTCGGGTCGGTCAGCCACGATTCCGCGACCTTGCCGAGGGTGCGCACCATCTCGCCGACCTCGGGGGAGGCGCCGGCCGGCGTCTCGGGCGTCAGGTAGCGGGCGGCGCTGCGGCCCAGGGCCTCGACCAGTTGGCCGGCATTGCGCGACATCGCCTCGAAATCGGGCAGGGCGGGAGAGGCCTCCGGGGCCGCCGGAGTGGGCGCGGCTTTCTCCGCCGCCTGCCTGTGCTGCGGGCTCGTCACGGCTTGCCTCCCTGGATCATCGCGGCCCGCTTGTGCCGGCGAGCCTCGTTTCCGACACATTAAGGAGCGAGCCGGACGTTTCGCCACCCCGGCGCGGGTTTCCCCGCGACAACCGACCCATGTTCTCATCGCGCAACCGCTAACCGGCGCGGGAGGATCCTTGATGACGCCCGCCCTGCGACGCTGCGTTGCCCTCGCCCTCTTCGTCACACCCCTGGGCGCCTGCTCGGGCGACACGGTGCGCACCCTCGCGGCCGACGCCGGCTACGGCCCTCGCAAGGTCGATGCCCCGGATTTCGTGACGAGCACCCGTCCGAAGGACACGCCCGATTTCATGGCGGTGGGGGTCGATGCGCCCAAGCGGACAATCCGCGCCAAGAACGCCGAGAGCCAGAAGGCCCTCGAATCCGAGCTGGAGAACGCCCGCGGGCGCAACGTGGCGCGGGGCCGGGCGGCCGAGAGCGCGGCCAAGAGCGTCGCCAAGGGCATCGCGCCCCCGCCCGACCCGGGCGCGCCGAAACCCGCCACGCCCCCGCCGCAGTGACGGATTTTTAAGGGTCGGCGGGCGAGGCCGGCTCTGCTATACGCAGCGGTTCGCGCCCCACAGGGACCTGACGACACGGGCGCGCCCATGGAAACGCCGATGACCGACTTTCACCGCATCAAGCGACTCCCGCCCTACGTGTTCGAGCAGGTGAACCGGATCAAGGCGGCCGCCCGAGCTAACGGCGCCGACATCATCGATCTCGGCATGGGCAACCCGGACCTCGATGCGCCCCGGCACGTCATCGCCAAGCTGTGCGAGACCGCGGGCCGTCCGCGCACCGACCGCTATTCCGCCTCCAAGGGCATCGCCGGCCTGCGCCGCGCCCAGGCCGGCTATTACGCGCGCCGCTTCGGCGTGAAGCTGAACCCCGACACCCAGGTGGTGGCGACGCTCGGCTCGAAGGAAGGCTTCGCCAACATGGCCCAGGCGATCACCGCCCCGGGCGACGTGGTGCTGGTGCCGAACCCGAGCTACCCGATCCACGCCTTCGGCTTCCTCATGGCCGGCGGCGTGATCCGCTCCGTGCCGGCCGAGCCGACCCCGGCCATGTTCCCGGCCCTGGAACGGGCGATGCAGCACTCGATCCCGAAGCCGGTGGCGTTGGTCGTCTGCTACCCCTCGAACCCGACCGCCTATGTCGCCGGGCTCGATTTCTACCGGGACCTCGTCGCCTTCGCGAAGAAGCACGAGCTGATCCTGCTCTCCGACCTCGCCTATGCCGAGGTCTATTTCGACGGCGAGCCGCCGCCCTCGGTGCTGCAGGTGCCGGGCGCGATGGATTGCACGGTGGAGTTCACCTCCCTGTCGAAGACCTATTCCATGGCCGGCTGGCGCATGGGCTTCGCGGTGGGCAACGAGCGGCTGCTCGCGGCGCTCACGCGGGTGAAGTCCTACCTCGATTACGGGGCCTTCACGCCGATCCAGGTGGCGGCCACCGCCGCCCTGAACGGGCCGGACGATTGCATCCACGAGATGCGCGCCATCTACAAGAAGCGCCGCGAGGCCCTGGTCGATTCCTTCGGCAAGGCCGGCTGGAAGATCCCGGCCCCGGCCGCCTCGATGTTCGCCTGGGTGCCGATCCCCGAGCGCTACCGCTCCATGGGCAGCCTCGAATTCTCGAAGCTGCTGCTGGAGAAGTCCGACGTGGCGGTCGCCCCCGGCATCGGCTTCGGCGAGCACGGCGACGATTACGTCCGCATCGCCATGGTCGAGAACGAGCAGCGCATCCGGCAGGCCGCGCGCAACCTGCGCAAGTTCTTCGACGCAGCCGACAAGTCCCTGCACAACGTCGTGCCGATGGCGCAGGCCGTCTGACGGGGCTCCGGCCCCGCCACCGCATGTTGCCGCCGGGCGACACGGCTCGTCAAAGGGCCGTCCCGCCCGGCGGCGGCGCTTGTCAGGCGCCGTCCGGCTGCGCAGGGTCGGCGCGGGGGTGTCCCGTCCCGCGTCCCGAGAGCCGCATGCGCCGTCTGTCCACCATCGCCGCCCTGCTGCTCGCCGCCGCCGCTTCGGCCTGCGCGCCCAACCCGATCATCGCGCGGGATCCCGTGCCGGCCCCCGGCCCGACGGACGTCTATGCCTGCGAGTCGCGCCCGATGCCGCTGAACGCCTTCCGCTCGAATTGCCGCCCGGTGCCGACGACGCCGCCGGTGGTTCTCCAGTCCCGCGGCTGAGCCGGCGTTTGTCGGGGCCGGCGGATCTGCTACGGTTCCCGCCCAAGCCAGTGACGGAGCATCGCGTGAGTTCCTCGACCCTGCGCCGTGCGGTGACAGCCGCCGCCTTCCTCGCCCCGGCCCTCTGCGCCGGGAGCGCCTGGGCTCAGGAAGTCCCAGTGCCCGTGCGCCCGGAGGGCTTCGTGTTCACCGCGCCGGATGCGCCGAGCGTGCTCGACGGCACGATCCTTGGCCCGGTCGCCCCGGCGACCCGGCCCGACCTCGCCCGCCCCGCCGTGCCGGTGGCGCAGGTGATGAACGGCGGCGGCTTCGGCCTCACCGGCTTCGACTATTTCAACGACCAGTATTCCGAGGGGCGCCTCGGCCAGCGCAAGCGGCCGAAGGAATACGTGATCGCCCCCTCCTGGATCGTGCCGCCGCGTTACTGAGGGAGGGCGCGGGGCCGCCTCAATCCTTCTGCGGATCGTGGCCCCAGTTCATCAGGGACAGGCGCCACGCGGAATCCGGGTCCTTGCGCGCCTCGCCGCCCTGCTTGAGATGGCGGTGGACGTAGCCGACCACCTTCTTCATCGCGGCGTAATCGTCGTCGGTCAGGTCGGCCTTCTTCTTGTCCTTGATCTCCAGGATGCGCCGGCCCATCGCGTGGCCAGTGGATTCGCCGCCCCCCTTCTTCTGGCCGACGTCCTTGCTGTCCTCGCTGTCGAGATGCTTGCGCAGGGCGGCCGGGGTCATGTTGACCGCGTCCTTGAACTCGTCCCAGATCGCCGCGTGATCGTCCGACATTGGCCTGCCCTGTCCGCTGGAGAGTGAAATCCAGCGGGCAACGCCCGACGCCCGGAGCGGTCCCTGCGATGCGCCGCCGCAGGCTCAGGCGGCCTTACGGCGCTCCGGATAGAGGCCGAGCAGCCCCTCCGCGCTCGCCTCGCAGACGCCGCGCTCGGTGATGATGCCGGTCACGAGCCGGTTCGGCGTCACGTCGAAGGCCGGGTTGGCAACGGGGCTGCCGGGCGAGACCACCTGCACCGTAGCGAATTCACCGTCCTCCGTGCGCCCGGTGAGATGCGTGACCTCGCGGGCGTCGCGCTCCTCGATCGGGATCTCGGCGACGCCGTCGCGCAAGGTCCAGTCGATCGTGGAGAAGGGCAGGGCGGCGTAGAAGGGCACGTTGGTGTCCCGCGCCGCCAGGGCCTTCAGGTAGGTGCCGATCTTGTTGCACACGTCGCCCTCGGCGGTGGTGCGGTCGGACCCGACGATGCAGAGGTCGACCTTGCCGTGCTGCATCAGGTGGCCGCCGGCATTGTCGGCGATCACCGTGTGCGGCACCCCGTGGCCGTGAAGCTCGAAGGCGGTAAGCGCCGCGCCCTGGTTGCGGGGGCGCGTCTCGTCCACCCACACATGCACCGGAATGCCCCGTTCATGGGCGTCGTAGATCGGTGCCAGGGCGGTGCCCCAATCGACGGTGGCGAGCCAGCCCGCGTTGCAATGGGTCAGCACGGTGATCGGCCGGCCCTTGGCCTTATGCAGATCCTCGATCAACCGGCCGCCATGGGCACCGATGGCGCGGCAGCTCGCCACGTCCTCTTCCGCGATCCGCCCGGCCTCGGCGAAGGCGCGGGCGAAGCGCTCGTGCGGCTCGACCTGGCGCAGGTTGGCGGAGACCCGGTCCAGCGCCCAGCGCAGGTTGATGGCGGTGGGGCGCGTGGCGGCGAGGGTGGCGCAGGCCCGATCGATTCCCTCCAACGAGGGATCCTCGCGCAGGGCGAGCGCCAGCCCGTAGGCGGCGGTGACGCCGATCAGCGGCGCCCCGCGCACGATCATGGTGCGGATCGCCACCGCCGCGTCGTCCAGGGTGGCGAGGCGCTTCAGCTCGAAGGCGAAGGGCAGGCGCGTCTGGTCGATCACCTGGACGCTGAGGCCGTCCGGGTCGGCGAAGATGGTGCGATAGGAGCGGCCGTCGATCTTCATGCGCGGCATGTGCCACAACGGGACCGGCTTTGCACGCGCCCGAAGACGGGACCACGCGCTGCGTGTCCACTCAAGCCTTCCTCAACCTTAGCCGGTCGTTAAGCCCTCTCTGCCAGCGTCTGGAACGAGTCCTTCGTTCTGCGTCCGGTCCCGCATGCGCTCGCTTCGCCGCCCCGCGTCGCCCTACGAGACCTTCGTCGATGGCTTTCGCCCGTTCATGGGCAAGCGCCTGACGGAGCTCGGCGGCCTCGTGCTCTTCACGGCCGCCGTCGCCATGACGGTGGCGCTGGCCACATGGTCGGTGGACGACCCCAGCCTCAACCATGCCACCGAGCACGCCGCCCACAACGTCCTCGGGCAGGCGGGGGCGGTGGTCTCGGACCTCGCCATGCAATTGCTCGGGCTGGGTTCGCTGGCCTTCGTCCTGCCGCCTGCCCTGTGGGGCGTGCGGCTGATGCGCGAGCGCGACCTGCCCGGCGGCGGGGCGCGCATCGCCCTCTGGATCATCGGCTTCTGCGCCGCCAGCGCCGTGGCGAGCGCCCTGCCGCCCACCGCCCGCTGGCCCCTGCCCACCGGCCTCGGCGGCGTGGCCGGCGACGGGTTGCTCCACATGGTCCGCCGCATCCTCGGCAGCATGTTCTCCGGCCTCGCGCCGCTGTCCGGCTTCGGCTTCGCGGCGGTGGCGATCGTCTGCCTCACGGGCGCCTGCCGCTTCGTGCCGACGGAGGAGGAGAGCCCCGACGAGCCCTATCCCGTCCGCCGCCTGCCCGACCGGAACCGCGACGGGCGCGACGGCGACACCGACGAGCCCGGCCTCGGCCTGGTGGGCATCGGCGCCCTGGCGCAGGGGCTGATGCGCGCCCGCGCCTCCGTGGCGAACCGCGTCGAAGGCCTGCGCGCCGGCCGGGGCGACGAGATCGACAGCGCCTCCCCGGTGCTGGCGGCCAAGCGCGCCTTCTCCGATGGCGACGCCCCCTGGGCCGACCACATTCCCGAGGCCGAGCGCGGCGCGGCCAAGCGGCGCGAGCCGGTCTTCGATCCGGCCCCCCGCGCCGAGCCCGTCCTCCACGACGAGATGGACGAGGACGAGCCCGAGCCGGTGCCCGCCGCCCCCACGCCCGTGGCGACGCCCTCGCGGGTCGCCGCCCCCGTGGCGAGCCCGGCCCCCGCCCGGCGTCCCGCGCCGGCGCGCGAGCCGCAGGATTATGAATTGCCGGCTCTCGACCTCCTGGCCGAGGCGCGCGGTCCTTCGCAGGCGAGCCTCGTCTCGGCCGATTCGCTGGAACAGAACGCGACCCTGCTGGAGGCGACGCTGGGCGATTTCGGCGTGCGCGGTGACATCCTCGCCGTGCGCCCCGGCCCGGTCGTGACCCTGTACGAGCTGGAGCCGGCCCCCGGCACCAAGTCGAGCCGTGTCATCGCGCTCGCCGATGACATCGCCCGCTCCATGTCGGCGGTCTCGGCCCGCGTCGCCGTGGTCCCCGGCCGCAACGCCATCGGCATCGAACTGCCGAATGCCCGGCGGGAAATGGTCTTCCTGCGTGAACTCCTCGCCTCGGAAGACTTCGTGGACACCAAGCACAAGCTCGCTTTGTGCCTCGGCAAGAACATCGGCGGCGAGCCGATCATCGCCGACCTTGCCCGCATGCCCCACCTGCTGGTGGCCGGCACCACCGGCTCGGGCAAGTCGGTCGCCATCAACACGATGATCCTGTCGTTGCTCTACCGGCTGAAGCCGGAGGAGTGCCGGCTGATCATGGTCGATCCCAAGATGCTGGAACTGTCGGTCTACGACGGCATCCCGCATCTTCTCTCCCCCGTCGTGACGGACCCGAAGAAGGCGGTCATCGCCCTCAAATGGGCCGTGCGCGAGATGGAGGAGCGCTACAAGAAGATGGCCAAGATCGCCGTGCGCAACATCGACGGCTACAACGCCCGCGTGGCCGAGGCCGCCGCGCGTGGCGAGGTCCTGACGCGCACCGTCCAGACGGGCTTCGACCGGCAGACCGGCGAGGCGGTCTACGAGGACGAGGAGATGGACCTCGCCCCGCTGCCCTACATCGTCATCGTGGTCGATGAGATGGCCGACCTGATGATGGTGGCGGGTAAGGACATCGAAGGCGCCATCCAGCGCCTTGCGCAGATGGCCCGCGCTGCCGGCATCCACCTGATCATGGCGACGCAGCGCCCGTCGGTCGATGTCATCACCGGCACGATCAAGGCGAACTTCCCGACCCGGATCAGCTTCCAGGTGACGAGCAAGATCGACTCGCGCACGATCCTCGGCGAGATGGGCGCGGAGCAGCTTCTGGGTCAGGGCGACATGCTGTTCATGGCCGGTGGCGGGCGCACGACCCGCGTCCATGGGCCGTTCTGCTCGGACAGCGAGGTCGAGAGCGTCGTGGCGCACTTGAAGCGCCAGGGCCGCCCGAGCTACCTCGAAGCCGTCACGGCGGACGACGAGGATCCGGCCACCGAGAAGGGCGGCAAGGGCAAGGGCGCGGCGTCCGCCGATTTGGAGATCGATGGCGCAGTGTTCGATGCCGGCGCCTTCGGCGAGAGCGGGGGCGATCTGTACGACCAGGCGGTGCAGGTCGTGCTGCGCGACCAGAAGGCCTCGACCAGCTACATCCAGCGCCGGCTGCAGATCGGCTACAACCGCGCCGCCTCGCTCATGGAGCGCATGGAGATGGAAGGGCTCGTCGGCCCCGCCAACCATGCCGGCAAGCGCGAGATCCTCGTGGAAGGCGCGGCGGTCTGAAGGGCCGGGGCGCGTCGCCTCGGCCTCTTGCAGGGCGCCGCCCTGCACCCGCAAAAGGTCTCATGACCTTTTGAAACCGTGACGGGTCCGATGCGGCGGCTGCTCAAGTTCCTGCACACGATGGGATCCATCGGCCTCATGGGCGCCATGGCGGCGCTGCTCGTGATGTTCTCCGTCGCGCCGCCGCCCTCGCAATTGGCCGGCTACGCGCTGATCCGTGGGGCCATGGGCGCGGTGGCGACCTGGATCTTCCTGCCCTCCCTCGCCCTCGTACTGATCGCCGGCCTGCTCGCCATGGCGATCCACCCCGTCTACCGGGGCGCGGGCTGGGCGTGGCTGAAGCTCGCCACGGGCGTGCTGATGTTCGAGGGCGGCTTCGTCTACATCCAGGGGCCGATGCAGCGCGAGGCCGGCATGAGCGCGGCGGCGCTTGCCGGAAAGCTCGATCCCCTGCTCCTCGGCGCCACCATCGGGCCGGAGCGCAACAGCCTCTGGGTGCTGCTCGCCGTGGCGACGGCCAACGTGGCGCTCGGCATCTGGCGCCCGAAGGTGCTGCGGCTTCCCGTGACCTGACGGGCCTCAGCGCCCGAGCAGGCCGGTGATCCGGCGGACGGCTTCCTGCGCCAGCTCCGGGCTGATCGCGTAGCAGAGCCGCACGAAGCCCTCGCCCTCGGGGCCGAAGGCGGTGCCGGGCGCGACGCCGACCTTCGCCTGCTCCAGCAGCCGGAGGGCGAAGGGCAGGCTCGGCTCGTCCTCCACGAGGCGGGCCATGAGGTAGAAGGCCCCCTCCGGCGGCGCGATGGACGCCCCCGGCAGGCGCGACAGGCCGTCGATCAGGATGGCGCGGGCCTCGGCGCAGCGCCCCACCATGGTGCGGATGAACCCGTCGCCCTCGTCGAGCGCCGTGACCGCCGCGTGCTGCACGAAGGTCGGGATCGAGGTGGTGTTGTATTGGCCGAGCTTGGCGAAGGTCTCGGCGAGACCTTTCGGGAAGATCAGCCATCCGGCGCGCCAGCCGGTCATCGCCCAGTTCTTCGAGAAGGTGTTGGCGACGATCAGCCGGTCCTGCTCCGTGCAGATCTGCAGGAAGGACGGCGCGATCGGCCGGTCATAGGTGAAATGCGCGTAGACCTCGTCCGCGAGGATCCACAATCCCCGCTCCCGGGCGAGGTCGCGCAGGGCCACCATCTCGTCGGCCGGCATGATCCAGCCGGTGGGGTTCGAGGGCGAGTTCACCATGATGACCCGCGTGCGCGGGGTCAGCGCCGCCTCGATGTCCGAGAGCGGCAGGGAGAACCGGCCTTCCGCATCCACCCGGTACGGCACCGACACGGGCACGCCGCCCGTGACCCGCACCGCCTCGCCGAGATTCGGCCAGGCGGGGGAGGGGATGATGATCTCGTCGCCGGGTTCCAGCAGGGCCTGGGCGGCCTGCATCACCGCGTTCATGCCGCCCGCCGTCACGGCGAAGCGGTCGGGCGGGATCGCCACGCCCCAATGGCGCGCGTGATATTCGCCTAGCGCCTCGCGCAGGCGCGGCAGGCCGAGCGACGTGGCGTAGCGCGTATGCCCCGCCTGCATCGCCCGGTGGGCGGCCTCCACGATGAAGGGCGGCGTCGGCAAATCGCCTTCGCCGATCCACAGCTTCACCACATCGGGATCGTCGCGGCCCCGGTCGGCCACGAGGCCGATCTGGCTCGTACGGATGCCGCGCACGCGGGGGGACAGCAGGTCGGAGACGTCCATCGCCTCCGGCCGAAGGGCCGGACGATCCATCTGTGGCGAATTCCGTGTGCTACCAGCAGGCGCGGGGCAGGCGGGCCTTCCAGCGCTGCCCGGCGGGCAGGGCGGCCCGGCCCGTGCGCTCCTCGCGCAGCGACAGGCGCGGCGCGGCGGCGAGGGGCTTCGGTGCGGCCACCGGGAGCGGGGCCGGCGCGGCGGGCGCCTCGACCACCACCGGGGCCGCCGGCCTCGGCGCGGCGGCGGCGCGGGGCTTCACCCGGCGCACGCGCGGCAGCGGCGCCTCGACGGCGATCTCCACCTCCGGCTCGGCGGGGGCCGGCTCGGGGGCTTCCATGATGTTCGGGAGGATGCGCCGCTCGGCCGTGGGATGGGCCGGAGCCGGCGTCGTCACGGCCGCCCAGGGATCGAAGAGGGGGCGCGACGCGGCCTGGAGGGCCTGCTGCGATTGCGGGGCCGGCTGAACCCGCCTCGGGATCGCGACGGAACCGCCATCACGGGAAGAGCCACGGGATTCGACGATGAACGGACGCCGCACGCGAGGGTGGCGCATGGACAGGATAATCTCGATGAAAGAGGGTCGAGCCGCGCTTTCGCGGCGCGGAGCACCGCTCAAACGTCGTGGTGCCGAGACGAAGAGTGAAGAAGTGCTTTGATAAAATCAAGCCGTCCAACTCTCTCTGTCACACAATAAATCGATCTTCCGCTTTCGCCGCAGCCATACCAGCTATTCACCGTGTGCCGGCGTCTTCCTGCCTGGACCGGCATGATGATCCGGCCGGCTACACGCGCCGGGACACGCGTGAGCGCACGGGAATGCTGCGCGTACGTGGACGCGCCGACGGGTGCTTCGAGAAGGATGGTTTGGTCTGGGAAGGTTCGGTGGCTCTCGGCGCTGTCGCGCGCCGGTCTTCGCCAGAAACGAGCACCACTGTTTCGAAAGAACAGTTGGTGCGGCCAAGAGGACTCGAACCTCCACCCCTCGCGGGACTAGCACCTCAAGCTAGCGCGTCTACCAATTCCGCCATGGCCGCATCGGACAGGTGGTAAAGTCTGTCCGGAAACACCGTCGTCCTGCGCCCCGTGGGGCGCCGTTTCGTCCGGCGCGGCAGGCGATAACAGATCGCTTCCGCGCCGACAAGCGAATGTTGCCCGCGTCCCGTCAGCCGCCCATCGGGTCGTCGAGGAACGGGGCCGCCCCGTCGCCGATGGTGACGGTCGGATCGATGATCGCGGCTTCCTTGCGGATCAACTCCGTCACCTCCACGGAGATGCGGTCGCCGGTCACGACGATCTGGCCGCGCGCGACGGGGTGGTCGTTGGCGAGGATCTCCACCATGTCAGAATCCGAGGCATCGAGGGCGATGACGGCACCGCGCCCCATGCGCAGCAGCATGTGCAGCGGCATCCGCGCCCGGCCGAGCACGACGGTGAGATCGACCTTGAGGGTCTCGAACACGCCCACGCCCAAACCGACCTTGCCACCGTTCACCCGGAATGATTGTGAGACCATCCCTTCATGATGGTGAAGTCTTGGTAAACGCTGCCCGCCTCGCGGTCTCTCCGGCCGCCTTCCTGCCCTCTCCCGGCTCGCCCCCCGTCGCGTGGCGGGTGAGCGACGGGCTCGTCGGCTACGAGGAGGCGGTCGCCTGGATGGAGGCCCGGGCCGCCGCCATCGCGGCGGGGCGGGGGCCGGAATGCGTCTGGCTGCTGGAGCACCCGCCGCTCTACACGGCCGGCACGTCGGCCCGGGCCGAAGACCTCGTCGCGCCGGAGCGTTTCCCGGTCTTCCCGAGCGGGCGGGGCGGGCAATACACCTATCACGGCCCCGGCCAGCGAGTGGCCTACGTGATGCTCGACCTCACCCGCCGCCGGGCCGACCTGCGGGCCTATGTGGCGAGCCTGGAGGCGTGGCTGATCGCGACCCTCGACGCGTTCAACGTCCGCGCCGAGCGGCGGGAGGACCGGGTCGGCGTCTGGGTGCGCCGGCCGGAGAAGGGCGCGACCGTCGAGGACAAGATCGCGGCCATCGGCATCCGGGTGCGCCGCTGGGTGAGCTTCCACGGCATAAGCCTGAACGTCGAGCCGGACCTCACCCACTTCGCCGGCATCGTGCCCTGCGGCGTGCGCGAGTACGGCGTGACGAGCCTCGTGGATCTCGGCCACCTCGTGAGCATGGCGGAGGTCGACATGCAGTTGCGCGCGGCCTTCGAGGCGGTGTTCGGGGCGACGGTGGGGGCGGAGTGAGGGGCGGCGCTCAGCGCACCAGCTCGATCCTTACGCTCAGCTCCGAAGGAGGCAAGCCCAAGCCTTGTCGGCACTGAGGGCCATCGCGCCTCGCAAGACAGCGGTCGCCGAACATGGGACCGGGCACGGAGCTTTCCCTACACCTCGGCACCCGCGGCGCGACGCTCCGCGATGAAGTCGTACACGACCGATCCCGAGCCATTGCGGTAGGGGGCGGCCGACGCGCGCGCACGCTCAAGGGCGTTCTCGGCCATCGTCAGATGGATGCCGGCGTCATCCTGCGTGAGGACGATCCGTCCGGCGCCCTTCAGGCCGAGACTTTGGCAAATATCAGCAGGAAGCCTCATGCCTCCGTCTTCCGCGACCTGAATCGTCCAGCGCTGTGACATCGCCGCCCTCAACCCTGTGACTCGTCCAACAACATCCTCGTGCTGAGAGTCGAACCGCGGCCTGTCACGGCGGCGGTGTTTCTTTCGTCAAAAATCCGCGTGCAGCCGCGAGGCGAAGAAGTGGGCCGGGCCGCGGTCGCGGTTGTAGGCCGGGTTATCGATGAACTGATAGTCGAAGGTCAGGGTCACGAACTTCGTCAGGTTCAGGGCGTAATAGGTCTCGATCGCCCGCTCGGTGCCGTAGCGGAGCTGCCCGTCGCCGATCAGCAGGCCGTAATAGCCGTTGGCGAAGGCGGCGCGGTGCGAGGGCGAGAGGCCGTTCATCGCCGCGCCGAGGCCCACCGTGTCGTCCGGCCGGTCCCAGGCCTTGCCCTTGAGGGAGAGGCCGCCGGAGAAGCTCTGGTCGATGTCGGTGAACGAGATGTTCTCGTTGCGCCCGTCGCCGAGGCTCGCCCGGGCGAACAGGCCGAGTTCCGGCGTGAGCGCCTGTTCGAGGTTGATGTAGCCGCCGCTCTTGCGCCGGGGCCGGCGGGTCGCCGCCGCGGCGTCGTTGATGTCGCCGAAGGCGCCGAGCTGGGTGAGGGTGACGATGTCCCGATAGTTGGCCGAGTTGCCCTCGTTCGAGAACAGGCCGACGCGCACCTTGCCCGGCTGGTCGAGGATCGGCAGGACGTGGCGCTCCTCGAACTCGATGTTGAGCCCGGCGCGCTCGAACACCCGCGGGTCGAGGACGTCGCTGGAGGGTTGCTTCGGCACCTGGGTATAGGCGGCCCGCACCGCGAATTCCGGCCGGTTGTATTCGGCGTAGACGCCTTGGGTGAAGCCGGGGAGGTTGGCCGGAAAGTCCCAGGCCGAGGCGCCCCACAGGGACCAGTTGAAGAAGTCCACCCGCGGGTCGTGGGCGTAGACGTTGCCGTCGAAGAAGTCGCCGAGCGCGAACTTGCCGGCGATCAGGGTGATGCGCTCGGCATCGTAGCGGGTCGCCACCTGGTTCGGGCCGTCCGGCACCTCGACGGTCTCGCCGCCGAGCCCGATCGTCTGCTTGATGTAGTAGCGGTTGGAGCGCAGCTTCGGGAACGGCGCCCCGGCCTTCTGCGCCTCGCCGTTGACGAAGCCCGCGACGCCGAGCGTCCGCGACAGGCCGAAGCCCTGGCTGAATTCCGGGTTGTAATAGAGCTCCGTCCCCTCCGCGAGCTTGAGCCCCAGGAAGATCGTCGCCGTCGTGGTCTGGCGGGCCTGATGCGGGATCAGGCTCTGGTCGCCGAGATAGGGCGAGCGGAAGCCCGGCACCCCTTGCGCGATCAGCGTGGTCTGGCCGTGGAGCGAGAATCGCCCGGTGTCGCCGTTGTCGGGATCGTGCGGGGCGGTCTCGTCCGGGTCCGGCGGCACGTTCAGGCCCCCCGGAAACCACATCAACCGCAGAAACATCTGGTTCGAGGTGAAGCTCGCCCGGCTCGTCACCGGCCCGAGGCCCGGCACCGCGCCCAGGGAGAAGCGTCCGCTCTCGCCGAGGTCGACGTAGCGGTAGTCGATCCCCAGCGCGAGACTGTCGGAGATGGCGTATTGGACGCCCGCGCCGAGGGTGAAGCCAACATAGCCGAGGTTGGCCTTCGCGGTGCTCACCGCGCCCGTGCCGAGATCGGGATAGGTGGCGAGCACCCGCGCATTCGCCCCGGCGAGGCCGAAAGTGGCGTAGACCAGATAGCGGTCGAAGCTGTAGCCGAGCCGCGCCCGCAAGGTGCCGTAGACATCCGTCTTGGCGCGGATCACGTCGAAGGCCGGGTCCACGCCCTGGTAGCCGAACCCGGCGATGGTCGAGGGCACGGGCCGCTTCAGGTTCGCCGCGTCGAGGGCGGCCTCGATGCCGTAGAGCCACGGCCCGTCCTGCCAGTTCCAGCCGGCATAGGCGCCGCCGACCGCCGTCGTGGCGTCGCGGCCCCGGTCGCTGCGGCCGGTGGAATCGCCGCTCTTGAAGGCCGGCACGCTACGCCCGCCCACCGTCGAGGGGCCGAAGGAGTAGGCGCCGTAGGAGCCGCTGG
Organism: Methylobacterium sp. J-067; assembly: GCF_022829465.1. Classification (GTDB taxonomy): domain Bacteria; phylum Pseudomonadota; class Alphaproteobacteria; order Rhizobiales; family Beijerinckiaceae; genus Methylobacterium; species Methylobacterium litchii. The sequence goes on along the minus strand of NZ_JAKSXZ010000146.1, from coordinate 533,349 downwards.
CGCTGCCCTCGAGGCCGAGATACGGGCCGGACCAATCGGTGTAGCGCGCCGCCGGGGGGAGGGGCGCCGCGAGGTCGGCGGCCATCGCGGCGGCCGGACTGAGGATGGCGAGGCCGGCAAGGGCTAAGGTCCGACGCAGCCGCCGGGGCGCGGTCGCTGTCGCCTCGGTCCGCGATGCGCTCGCCCCCTGCTGGCCCATCACCTGTTCCCTTGAATATAGCAATTGCTATAATCGTTGTTCGTAGCTGTGCCGCGGAGGGTTCGCAAGGGGGGTGCCGAATCTCTGCGACGCTGCCGTGACGGTCCTGGACCGTTGGGTGACCGCATGCCACAGGCTACCCCGAACGCCTATTCACGCCTCCGGACCTTGTGAATATTCGAGGCCTCCCAACAAGCTTACCGGAACGTCTTTGTCCACCGCTCTTGTTTAGAACTGTTATGATTTGATTGTGGGTGGAAGCTCTTTGAACTTTGCTCCATTCGGCTTATGTGGCGCAGCCATGCGTGCCCCCGCCCCGATCCGACTCGCCCTCGCCGTTCCGGCCCTGCTGCTCGCTGTCGCGACGGCCTCTGCCAAGGAGGTGCCGATCGGCCCGCATCTCACCAAGAACGGGCTCGAAGTGGCCGCCGTCTATCTCCAGCCCATCGAGATGGACCCGCCGGACATGATGCGCCCGGCCGCGCAATCGGACATCCACCTCGAAACGGATATCCGCGCCGCCAAGGACAACCGCAACGGTTTCGCCGAGGGCGATTTCGTGCCCGCCCTCGAGGTGCGCTTCACCCTGGTGAAACTCGATGGGGACAAGCCCACCGACCAGAAGGTCGAGGGCGCGCTGATGCCGATGGTGGCCAACGATGGCCCCCATTACGGCGACAACGTCAAGCTGTTCGGGCCGGGCCGCTACCGGATCACCGTCACCGTCGCGCCGCCCGGCAAGCACAGCCATTTCGGCCGCCACGTCGACAAGGAGACCGGCGTCGGCCCGTGGTTCGAGGCCTTCGACATGACGCAGGACTTCACCTTCGCCGGCACCGGCAAGAAGGGGGCCTACTGACAAGGATGGGCGCTTCCGTGATCCGGCCTCTCACCCTCGCGGCCCTTCTCCTGCTCTCGGCGGGAGCGTCGGCGCGTGCCGACGACATGCCGGTGATCAAGGTGGAGATGCGTGACGGGGTGATCCTGCCCGCCATCATCGAGGTGCCGGCCAACACCCGCTTCAAGCTGGAGATCTCGAACACCGGGCAGTCGCCCGTGGAGTTCGAGAGCCTGGAATTGAAGCGCGAGAAGGCGCTCGCCGCCGGCTCGACCTCCTCCATCGTGTTCCGCACCATCGAGGCGGGCAGCTACGACGTGTTCGACGATTTCCATCCGGACGCGAAGGCCAAGCTGGTGGCCAAGTGACGGCGCGCGCGGGTGGATTCAGAGCCGGCGACCTCGACGCCGGAATCGCCCGCCTCGGCGATTGGCTGCGCGCCCATGCCGGCGCCATCCGCGCGGTGCAATGGGCCGTGGTGGCGGTCTACGTGCTGCTCGTGGCGGTGCCGGCCTTCCTGCCCCTGCCCGACAACACACAGCACATCTGGACCAACCTGACGCTCGCCGCCCAGTTCGCCTTCTGGGGCATCTGGTGGCCTTTCGTGCTGGTGAGCATGGTGCTCGTCGGCCGGGTCTGGTGCGGCGTGTTCTGCCCCGAGGGCGCCCTGTCCGAGATCGCGAGCCGGTGGAGCCGGGGCTACGCCGTGCCGCGCTGGATCACGTGGAGCGGCTGGCCGTTCATCGCCTTCGCCGGCACCACGGTCTACGGACAGATGACGAGCGTTTACGGCTATCCGAAGCCGGCGCTGGCCGTGCTCGGGGGCTCGACGCTGGCGGCCATCGTGGTCGGCCTGCTCTACGGCCGCAACAAGCGGGTCTGGTGCCGCTATCTCTGCCCGGTGAACGGCGTGTTCGCCGTGCTGTCGAAGCTCGCCCCCCTGAGCTTCCAGGTCGATCGCGGGGCCTGGGCGGCCTCGCCGAAGCCGGCCCAGGGCACGGCGAGCTTCAACTGCGCGCCGCTGGTGCCGGTGAGGGCCATGCGCGGGGCCGGGGCCTGCCACATGTGCGGGCGCTGCTCCGGCCATCGCGGCGCGGTGCGCCTCGCCCTGCGCTCGCCCAACGACGAGATCGTCCATGTGGCGGGCGACGAGCCCTCCTGGGAGCAGACGAGCCTGATCCTGTTCGGGATGCTGGGGCTGGCGGTCGGCGCATTCCAATGGTCGTCGAGCCCGTATTTCCTCGACCTGAAGCAGGCGGCGGCAACGTGGCTGCTCGAGCACGGCACGACCTGGCCGCTCGAAGCCTCCGCGCCGTGGTTCGTGCTGACGAACTACCCCGACAAGAACGACGTCATGACGCTCCTCGATGGGGCGATCCTGCTCGCCTACATCGGCGCGGCGACCCTGGTGCTCGGCCTCGGCCTGTCGGCCCTCGTGGCGCTCGCCGCGCGGATGCTCGGGCCGTTCTCCCTCCGGCGCTTCCACCACCTCACGCAGACGCTGATTCCCATCGCGGGCTGCGGCGTCTTCCTCGGCCTCTCCGCGCTCACGGTCACCTTCCTGCGCGGGGACGGGATCATCGTGCCCTACGTGGCGGAGATCCGGGCGGGGCTGCTGACCGGGGCGGCCCTGTGGAGCGCGTGGCTCGCGTGGCGGGTCGCGGGCCTCTCGGCCGGGGGCTTCCGCCGGGCGCTCGCCTGCGCCTGCATCGCCGGGGCGGCGGCGGTCTCCGTCGTCAACTGGGTGCTGCTGTTCTGGGTCTGGTAGCGCGGGTCCCGCGCATCTTCAGGGATTACGCATCATGATCGGTGCCTTCGTCATCGCCTTCCGCGAGGTCATCGAGGCGGGCCTCATCATCTCCATCGTGCTTGCGGCGACGCGGGGCATTCCCGGCCGGATGCGCTGGGTGCTGCTCGGCGTGGCCGGGGGGCTCGGGGGCGCGGCCCTGGTCGCGCTGTTCGCGGAGCGGATCTCCGACGCCTTCGAGGGCAGCGGGCAGGACATCCTCAACGCGGCGGTGCTGATCGTCGCGGTGCTGCTGCTGATCTGGCACAACACCTGGATGAGCAAGCACGGCCGCGAAATGGCCGGCGAATTGCGCGCGGCGGGCGAGGCGGTCCGCAGCGGCCAGCGCGAGGCGGCGGCGCTCGCCATCGTCGTCGGCGCGGCGATCCTGCGCGAGGGCGCGGAGCTGGTGCTGTTCCTCTACGGCCTCGTCGCCTCGGGCACCTCGGGGGCGGACATCCAGTTCGGCGCGCTGGCCGGTGTCGGCACGGGCGTGCTCCTCTCGGCGGTGAGCTATCTCGGGCTCGCCTCGATCCCGGCGCGCTACGTCTTCTCAGTCACGAGCGTGCTCATCACCTTCCTGGCGGCGGGCCTCGCCTCGCAGGCGGCGCAGTTCCTCGCCAATGCCGGCGTGATCGACATCCTCGGCCACACGGTGTGGAACAGCTCCGCGATCATCGCCGAGAACTCGTGGACGGGCCGCGTGCTGCACGCCCTCGTCGGCTACACCGACCGCCCGACCGCCCTGCAACTTGCCGTCTACATCGCCACCATCGTGGTGATGGTGGTGCTGATGCAGTGGGTCGCCATCGACAAGCGCCGGGCGGTGCGGACGGCGTGAGGACCAGCAAGCTGCTGAAAAAGTGCTACAGACCGACCTGCCGGGCCGCCTGATCGTGGTCTCGCAATGACGGCGAGACTCTTGCAGCAGTCTGCTAGCCGGAAGGCGTATAGGGCGCCAGGAAGGCGTCCGGGCGTGGGCCGAGAGGCTCGGCGCAGACCTCACGCACGATCCGCTGAAGCACGCCGACGCGCTCGGCGAGCCATTCCAACTCCTCCAGGGAAATCGTGTAATGGCGCGAATAGCGCGCCTTCACGTAGGCATCGTGCAGTAGGTTGAAGCGGCGGCGGGCGAGGCGCGTGTTGCGCGGCCATGCCTCCACCAAACGCCGATCGACGCCCTCGGCCATCGGGCGCAGCCGGCGCAGGGCATGGAGCTGGGGACTGTAGAGCGTCAGCACCAAGAGCGCGCAGTGATAATAACTTTCCGTGGCTTGATGCAGCGAAAAGGCCGCGCTCTTCCGCCAACCGAGATCCTGAAGACCCTTGGCGGCCTGTTCCTGACCCGTGATGAATGAACGGTCAGCGCTCGAAAACCACGTCTCGTAATGCAGCCACGCCTCTTCGTTGCGCGCTTCCGGCGTGAGCGGTCCCGGCTCGGCGAGCGGAAAGCCCTCCGATTCGTAGAGCGTGATCCCATCCCGAACGATGTCCGTGAAGAACGGGCGCCCCCGGGACATCTGGTCGTTCACGTCGGCATGGCTGTGGACGATGATGTTCGTCGTCGCGTGCGGCCACGGCTTCAGCATCTCGGTCTGGATGATCCGGTCGCGCACCGGGTCCCAAAGATCGACTTCGTCCACGAGGTTCTCGTGGTTCACGACGACCAGAACGTCGTAATCCGAGAAGTAGCCGGAAGCCCGGTCCTCGACCCAGCCGCCACGGGCGTGTGAGCCGTAGAGCACCACCCGGACGATGCGCCCGCGCTTCTTCTTCTGCGAAGTCTTGCCCTTCTGGAATTCCTCGAACTCCTCGAACAGGATCGTCATCGCCCGCATCAGGTCGCGGCGCTTGCGGACGGGAAGGTGGGCGAGGCGGTCTTCGAGAATCATGGCGGGGTCGGCATTCATTCCGCCGAGAAGATTGCATTCCGTCAATGGCGCGCCGGCTTCGGGGGGTACCATGAGGCCTGGCCGAAAGGCACGGGTTCCCCCTCTCCCCGCCTGCGGGGAGAGGGGGAGGTCGGCGGCTTTCCCTTGAATGTCGCAACGCCCCCGCGAGCGAGAGGGGTTTCAGCCCTTCTCCACCGGGCGCTGCGGGTCGGCGCCCCATTCGGACCACGAGCCGTCGTAGAGGCTGCGGGCCGGGTGGCCCATCGTCTCCAGGGCGAGGCTGATGATCGCCGCCGTCACCCCCGAGCCGCAGGTGGTCATCACCGGCCGGCGCGGGTCGACCCCGGCGGCGGCGAAGACCTCTGCCAACTCGTCCGGGCTCTTCATCCGGCCGTCGCGCTGCAGGGCGGCGTAGTGCAGGTTCTTCGCCCCCGGCATGTGGCCGGGGCGCACGCCGGGGCGCGGCTCCTCCTCCTCGCCCCGGAAGCGCGTGCCGGAGCGGGCATCGACCACCTGGGCCGTGCCGCCTTCCAGGGCGCGGGCGATGTCCGATCCGTCGGCCACGGCGCCGTGGTCGAGGCGGGCGGTGAAGTGCCGCCGCTCGCGCGGCTGGCCCTCGCCGTCCTCGGTCGGGTAGCCGGCGGCGGTCCAGGCGGGCAGGCCGCCGTCGAGGACCAGCGCGTCGCGCATCCCGAAGGTCTTAAGCATCCACCAGACGCGCGGGGCCGAGAACAGGCCCATCCCGTCGTAGACCACCACCTGCTGCCCGTCGCCGATGCCGAGCGCCCGCATCCGCGAGGCGAAGACCTCCGGCCGGGGCAGCATGTGCGGCAGGGGCGATTCGGTGTCGCTCATCGCGTCGAGGTCGAAGCGGATGGCGCTGGGAATGTGGGCCGCGCGGTATTCCGCCTCCGGGTCGCGGCCGGCGGCCGGGAGATACCAGGAGGCGTCGAGCACCACGATGTCCGGCGCCGACAATCGCTCGAACAGCCAGGCCGGCGGGACGAGGGGCGGGTGCGTCATGGTCGCTCCGTCTGAATCAACGGCGCGAATGAACCACAGGGCGGCGGCGGATGCACGGGGGGCCGTGGCGGCCGGCATCGCGACGGTCGGAATCCGTCACGCCCCGGCCATCAGCTACGCATCCGTCACTGTGGTCAATTGCGTGCAGTGCATCACGCACTTGTTTTCAAGGCTCTGGACCCCAGCTACGACAGTACCATGACAGCTCTGCGCCGGTCGCGAACCGGCTTTACGCGGGTTTTAGGGTGCTACGCTGCCGTCAGCGGGTGCCTCGTCCCGCGCGGCGGTAGGGCGTTTCAACTCCGCACTTGAAGGAGGCGACCCGGGCGGTCGCCGTCAGGACACGACCGATGAACCAACTCGTCCGCATGTCGCAGATCGGGGACGCCGAGACCGTCAAGGAGCCGTCGGCGGACCTTCGCGTGCCGTTCGCCCAGTCGGGCGCCTTCGTGTGCAAGTACATCATCGGCGAGCCGAGCGATCAGGCGATCTGCTGCGGCGCGCCCGTGCAGGACGGCAAGAGCTGGTGCGCGTTCCACCGCCGCATCGTGTTCGAGCCGGCCCGCCCCGGCCGCATCCGCTGACCGCAGCGCAGCGATTGCCTCGCGGGGCATCCCTCGGGCATGGTCGGCCATCACTTCGGAGATGCCGACCTTGACCGAGCCCCGCACGCCCGACCACGCGATCGACCCCCTCTTCATCGAGCGGCACTCGCCCCGGGCCTTCACCGGAGAGGCGGTGCCGGAAGCCGAGCTGATGCGGATGATCGAGGCGGCCCGCTGGTCGCCCTCGGGCTACAATTCCCAGCCCTGGCGTTTCCTCTATGCCCTGCGCGGCGACGCCCACTGGCAGACCTTCTTCGACCTTCTCGTGCCCGGCAACCAGAAATGGGTGGCCGATACGGGAGCGATCCTGTTCCTCGTCTCGAACGCCCGGATGCGGGTAGGGGACGAGTTGAAGCCCTCCTACAGCCATTCCTTCGACACCGGCGCGGCCTCGCTCGCCTTCCAGCTCCAGGCGGTCCGCCAGGGCTGGCACGCCCACGGCATGACCGGGTTCGACCATGCCCGCGCGCCGGAGGTGCTGCGCCTGCCGGAGCATCACCGGATCGAGGCGGCCTTCGCCGTGGGCCGCAAGATGGCAACCGCCGACCTCACCGAGGAGCAGCGCCCCCGCGAGGCGCCGAACGGGCGCCGCCCGATCACCGATTTCGTGATCGCCGGGGCCTTTCCCGCCGACGCCGGCTGAGCGAGGCTTCCCGGTCCTGTGGGGCCGGTCTCGTGTCGCTTCTGTCCTTCCTCAACAACCTACTGGGTGCGGCCATGGCGCGGATGGGCGAGACCGAATCGGCCTCGGAGACGGGCTTCATCGACGGGTGCGGGGTCGATCACGTCACCGGCCTGCAGACGATCGCGGACCGGCACGGGGTGAGCCTCGACGCGGTGCGCCACCTCGTGCAGGCGCTGGAGCGTGGCCACGGCCGGATGGCGCAGTTCGACCATCCGGATCTCGGCGGCATGGGCCAATGGAGCGCGGGCGGCATGACCATGGTCGGCCGCATGTTCGACGACGGCCTGCGGGCGCGGGTGGCCGCGCTCTGCACCGAACTCGCCGCCACCCTGCCGGCGGAGGGCTTCGCGACGCAGGGTTCCCCGGAGACGTGGTGGCCGGGCGATCTCGGACACCCGTCCGCGACGGGCTCGCAGAACGGAATGCGCTACGCCTATTTCCCGACGAGCAGGCGGCTCGCGGTGGAAGAAGCCGCGGGCGTCGTCGTGTACGACACGGGGGAGCACGCCATCTCGGGCGTCTCGCAGGCGAACGGCCTGCTGCGCTTCACCGGGTCGGCAGGGCCCATCGCCCTCGACACGCTGAAACGCATCGGCGCGGAGGCCCCGGAGCCGAAGCCCGCGACACCGGAAGCCGCGCAGGGCTCCGGCGGCGACATCCTCGCCACGATCGAGCGGCTGGCGGATCTCCACACCCGCGGCGTCCTCACGGCGGAGGAGTTCCAGGCCAAGAAGGCGGAGTTGCTGGCGCGGCTCTGACGCCCTTTAGGCGATGCCGGCGCGGAGCAGGTCGTGGACGTGCAGGATGCCGACCGGCCTGCCATCCGACACGGCGAAGACCGCCGTGATGAGGCGGCGGTTCATCAGTTCGAGGGCCGCGTGGGCGAGCTTGTGCGGCTCCAGGGTGATCGGGTCGCGGGTCATCACCCGGTGGGCCGGCGTCGCGAGGATCGCCGGGCCCATGTGGCGGCGCAGGTCGCCGTCCGTGACGATGCCCACGAGCCGCCCGTCCGGGCCGGTGACGCCGACGCAGCCGTAGCGGCGGGCGGCCATCTCGATCAGCACCTCGGACATCAGCGCGTCCTCGTGCACCAGGGGCATCTCGGAGCCCCCGTGCATCAGGTGCTGCACCGTCTTCAGGCGGGCGGCGAGGGTGCCGCCGGGATGGAGCGTGTGGAACCGCGCCGAGGTGAAGCCCCGCCGCTCCAGCAGCGTCACCGCGAGGGCGTCGCCCAGGGCGAGCTGGATCAGGCTCGACGAGGTCGGGGCGAGGTCGTGCGGGCAGGATTCGCGCACGCGCGGTAATTCGAGCACCACGTCGGCCGCCTTGCCCAGCGTGCTCGCGGCGTTGCGCGTCACCGCGATCAGGGGAATCGAGTAGCGCCGGGAGAAGCCGACGAGGTCGGAGAGTTCCGCCGTCTCGCCGGACCACGACAGGGCGAGGATCACGTCGTTGCGGGCGATCATGCCGAGGTCGCCGTGGCTCGCCTCGGTCGGGTGGACGAAGAAGGCATGCGTGCCGGTGGAGGCGAGCGTCGCCGCGAGCTTGCGCCCGACATGGCCGCTCTTGCCGATGCCGCTCACGATCACCCGGCCCCCGGTGCCGAGGATCAGGTCCACCGCGCGCTCGAAGGCTTCGCCCAGCGTGCCGTCGAAGGCGGCGGTCACTTCCTGGAGGGCGTTGATGCCGAGGGTGAGACTGCGCAGCCCGAGTTCGCGCGCGCCCTCCGCGTCGCGGGCGACGGCGGGGTCGAAGGCTTCGTCGAAGAGGGCGGGCGCGGCCGAGGGCGTCATGGCGTTCCGGTTCGGTTCGGTCGCTGCGAGGCTTAAGGTCGCCCCATGGCCGGATTGTGACCCGGCTACCACCGTTGCCGGAGCCCCCGGCGGGGGTGCATGATGGGGCCCACGCCAGACCACCTCGCGCACCGAGGGACCACCATGACCATTCGCTTCCCCGAGCCCGACCCCGCCATCCTCGCGCGGCGGGACGAGATCGTCGCCGGCCTCGCGCCCCTCGTCGCCCCCGAGGCGCTGATCACCTCCGAGGACGAGCGCCGCGCCTTCGAGACGGACGGGCTCACCGCCTACCGCCAGATGCCGCTGGCCGTCGTGCTGCCCTCGACCACCGAGGAGGTGTCGAAGGTGATGGCCTATTGTCACGCCAACGGCGTGCGGGTCGTGCCGCGCGGGGCGGGCACCTCCCTCGCGGGCGGGGCCATCGCGCAAGGGGACGCGATCATCCTCGGCACCGCCAAGATGACGAAGATCCTCGACATCGACTTCGCCGACCGGCTCGCCCGGGTGCAGAGCGGCATCACCAACCTCGCCATCTCGGGGGCGGTGTCGCACGAGGGGTTCTTCTACGCCCCCGACCCGTCGAGCCAGCTCGCCTGCACCATCGCCGGCAACATCGCCATGAATTCCGGCGGCGCCCATTGCCTGAAATACGGCGTGACCACCAACAACCTCATGGGCGTCACCCTGGTGATGAACGACGGCACCGTGGTCGAACTGGGCGGCGACCATCTCGACGCGGCGGGTTACGATCTCCTCGGCCTCGTCTGCGGCTCCGAGGGGCAGCTCGGCATCGTCACCGAGGCGACCGTGCGCATCCTGCGCGCCGCCGAGGGGGCACGGCCGGTCCTCGTCGGCTTCTCGAAGGTGGAGGATGCGGGGGATTGCGTCGCCGCGATCATCGCCGCCGGCATCATCCCCGTGGCCATCGAGTACATGGACCGCAACGCGATCCTCATCACCGAGGATTTCGCCAAGGCCGGTTATCCCCGCGACGCCGAGGCCATGCTCATCATCGAGGTCGAGGGCTCGCAGGCGGAGTGCGACGCGATGCTCGCGCGGATCGAGGCCATCGCCGCCGACTTCCGACCGACCAGCATCCGCGTCTCCCGCTCCGAGGCGGAATCGGCCGCCATCTGGAAGGGCCGCAAGTCGGCCTTCGGCGCGACGGGCCGCATCTCCGACTACATCTGCATGGACGGCACCATCCCCACCGGGCAGCTCGGGCCGGTGCTGGAGCGGATCGAGGCGATCTGCGCGGGCCACGGCCTGCGGGTCGCCAACGTGTTCCATGCCGGCGACGGCAACCTGCACCCGCTGATCCTGTTCGACATCAACACGCCCGGCGAATTGCAGAAGGCCGAGGCGGCGGGGGACGAGATCCTGAAGCTCTGCGTCGAGGTCGGCGGCTGCCTCACGGGCGAGCACGGCGTCGGCATCGAGAAGCGCGACCTGATGCGCTTCCAGTACACGCAGGAGGATCTGGAGCAGCAGATGCGGGTAAAGGGGGTGTTCGATCCCGACTGGATGATGAACCCCGCCAAGGTGTTCCCCCTGGACGGGCGCATCGCCGCCTGAGACGGCCCGGGCCGACCCCAGGCGACGCAACCAGAGATTGTTGCGCCGCCATGGGGCCGGGGGAAGTTTCTCTCAAGTATTACTCGGCTTCGGCCGTCTTGCGGCTGGACCGGCCCTTGGCGGCGGCGGTGGCGGCCTTGCGGCGCCCGCGCGGGGCCGGGGCGGCCTCTTCCTCGATCTCGTCGACGGCGTCGGCGCCCTGTCCCGACCGGCCGGGCTGGCCGAGGCCGAGGCTCTTCGCCAGGGCGGAGCGCTGGGCGGAATAGTTCGCGGAAGTCGTGGGGTAGTCGGCGGGCAGGCCGTAGCGCTCGCGATAGGTGTGCGGATCGAGCCCGTGCTTGGTCAGGTGGCGCTTCAGCGTCTTGTAGGACTTGCCGTCGATGAAGCTGATCAGGCCATCGGGGCGGATCGACTTGCGAATCTGGGCGGGGGTCGGCTTCTCGACGGATTCCGACGCCTGGGCGACGGGGCCGGAGGCGACCCGGTTCAGCGCCTCGTGAACGCTGGCGATCAGGGCGGGCAGTTCCGTGGTGGGCACTGAGTTGTTCGAGACATAGGCCGCGACGACGTCGACGGTGCGTTCGATGTAGTCCAATTGCGATGTCGGCGCGGTTTCAGACATCCTCGATACCCTCATTGGTTTTTTGATGAAATGGCCCCTCGGCGTCGAGTTATGTGGATCGACGGAAAAAGCAAGGTGTTTTCCGAAGGTGACCTGTGCTGGCTTGATAGTTTACGCACAGTTCCTTTGGCTGCGGCGATCGAGGGACGCTACGGAATGAAACATCGCGCGTTTTACCGCTCAGGGGAATGACTTTATCATCCGGCCGTAGCGAGAAGAATTTTCTCGTGAGAAAAGAGACCGTTACCCGTTGCTGAAACCAGCCGCGGAGGCCCGGAACAAGCCAATTTAATCCACTAAAAGTTGTATTAACTGTGCGCAACCAATCGCGCGCAATCGGACTGCCGGCATAGGCATTCCGTACCCTGCGACAATCTGGCTCATTCGCTGGGTGGGAACGCGGTCAGGCGAAGGTTTTCCGGGGATCGAACGCATCGCGCACCGCCTCGCCCGCGAAGACGAGCAGGCTCAGCATCGCAGCGATCACGACGAACCCGGTCAGGCCGAGCCAGGGGGCGGTCAGATTGTCCTTCCCCTGCGCCAGGAGCTCGCCGAGGGAGGGCGAGCCGGGGGGCAGGCCGAAGCCGAGGAAGTCGAGGGAGGTCAGGGTGGTGATCGAGCCGTTCAGGATAAACGGCAGGAAGGTCAGCGTCGCCACCATGGCGTTGGGCAGCAGGTGGACGCGCATGATCCGCACATTCGACAGGCCGAGCGCCCGCGCGGCGCGAACATACTCAAAGTTGCGCGCCCGCAGGAATTCGGCGCGGACCACGCTCACCAGCGCCACCCACGAGAACAGCAGCATGATGCCGAGCAGCACGAAGAAGCCGGGGGCGATGAAGGCCGAGATGATGATGATGAGGTAGAGGGTCGGGATGCCGCCCCAAACCTCGATGAAGCGCTGGAAGGCGAGATCGACCCAGCCGCCGAAATAGCCCTGCACCGCGCCGGCCAGCACGCCGATGGCCGAGGAGACGGCGGCGAGGATCAGCCCGAACAGCACCGAGATGCGGAAGCCGTAGATCACGCGCGCCAGCACGTCGCGGGTGGTGTTGTCGGTGCCGAGCCAGTGCCAGGGAATGTCGGCGCAGCCCGTGCCGCCGAGGCGCTCGGCCACGGGCTTGCACTGCGCGTCCGAGAGCATCCAGGTCGGCGGGGAGGGGGAGGGGGTCGGCAGGTTCTCATTGATCGTGTCGTAGGAGAACGGGATCGGCGGCCAGATGGCCCAGCCGTTCTCGGCGATCTCCTTGCGGATCTCCGGCGAGCGGTAATCCGTGACGGCCAGGAAGCCGCCGAACTTCTCTTCCGGGTAATCGACCAGCACCGGCACCAACCACTCGCCCTTGTAGGAGGCGAGGAGCGGCTTGTCGTTGGCGATGAACTCCGCGAACAGGCTGAGGACGAACAGCAGGGCGAAGACCACGAACGACCAGTAGCCGAGGCGGTTCGCGCGGAAGTTGGCGAGCCGCCGCCGGTTGAGGGGCGACAGTCCCCCACGGACGAGGGGCGCCTGGGCGCCGGGCATCGGGACGGCGTCGGTCATGCCCGCGGACTTGCCGTCACGGGCGCCGTTGTCAAGGCGCGGCTCAGTCGGGGAGCCGGGTCGCGGTGCCCTCGATCTCGTTGGGGCGCACGCCGCCGTGGCGCTCCATCCAGCGGCGGAGCAGGCGGACGTTGCGCCGGTTCGCCTTGAAGGCCGCGTCGAAGATGTCGCCGGCCAGCGGCACCGCGCCGACCACGCCGTCGAAGGCGACGTTCAGCGCCATCCGGCCGATCAGCCAGCGGGGGGCGCCGAGGCGGCGCGCCTCGTAGACGATGAAGGACGAGATCACCATGCCCGCCACGTCGCCGACGAGGGGCACGAGGCCGATCAGGGCATCGAACCCGACCCGCCGGTTGATGCCGGGGATCAGGAAGGCGCTGTCCATCAGGTGCGCCAGGGTTTCGAGCCGGGCGAGGCTCGCCTCGCGGCCGAGGTCGAGGGCGCCGGGGAACGGCCCGGCCTGATGCGGGATGTCGCGCCGGGGCGGGAAATCCTGCGGGGGAATGCGTGCGCTCGACATCGTCATGAGCAACGATGTGGCGGCGCCTCCGGTTGCGCGCAAGGAGTCTCAGGCGGCGAGGCGCGCCAGATCGCCCATGCGGTCGAGGGCCGCATCGAGGGTCGCGTCGGCCTTGGCGAAGCACAGGCGGACCACGTGGCGCACCGCCCCGTCGGGATAGAAGGCGCTGACGGGAATCGCCGCCACTCCATGCCGGGTCACGAGGGTTTCGCAGAAGGCTACGTCGTCGTGGTGGCCGAGGGGCGCGATGTCGATGTTGAGGAACCACGTCGCCGCCGCCGGCAGCACGGTGAAGCCGCGCTCGGTCAGCCCCGAGGCGAGGCGGTCGCGGGAGCGGGCATAGCCGGCGCGCATCGCCGCGAACCAGGGCTCCTCCTTGCCGAGCCCGAGGGCCACGGCGGCCTGGAGGTTCGGCGGCGTGGTGAAGGTGAGGAACTGGTGCGCCTTGGCGAGCACCCGCATCAGCCGCGCGTCGGCGGTGACGAAGCCGACCTTCCAGCCGGTCAGGGAGAAGATCTTGCCCGCCGAGCCGATCTTCACCGTCCGCTCGCGCATCCCCGGAAGGCCCATGAGCGGAACGTGGCGGGCGCCGTCGAACACGACATGCTCCCACACCTCGTCGCACAGGGCGACGACGTCGTGGCGACAGCAGAGTGTAGCGAGCAGGGCGAGGTCGTCCGGCCCGAACAGGGTCGCGGAGGGGTTCAGGGGGTTGTTGAGGAGAACGAGCTTGGTTCGGTCGGAGAAGGCCTCCGCCAGGGCCGCCGCGTCGAGGCGGAAGGCGGGCGGCGTCAGGTTGACGATCCGCGCCACGCCGCCGGCCCGGCGCACCAGGGGCAGGTAGGCGTCGTACATCGGCGCGAAGAGGACCACCTCGTCCCCCGGCTCGATCAGCGCCAGCAGCGCCCCGGCCAGGGCTTCGGTGGCGCCCGACGTCACCATCACCTCGGTCTCGGGGTCGAGGGCAAGGCCCTGATGCCGGGCGTAATGCGCGGCGACGGCCTCGCGAAGGGCGGGCAGGCCCATCATCGGCGGGTATTGGTTCGGGCCGTCGATCAGCGCGCGGGCGCCCGCCTCGCGGATGTCGGCCGGGCCGGGATCGTCCGGGAAGCCCTGCCCGAGATTCACCGCCCCATGCTCGCGGGCGAGCCGCGACATCGTCTCGAAGACGGTGGTGGGGAGCTCTGCGAAGACGCGATTCATGGGGGGCCCTTACCATGGTGCGTTGCCCCTTTCGAATGTGCGCTCGCGCACGGGGCACCTATCCGAACGCGCCGGGACGGCTGACGATTGTTGACATTCATCACCCGGGGCATAGGTTGTCGTCACGGCCAGGGCGATGCCCGTTTCCAGCGGGGCTCTGCCCCCTCGCTCCGCTTTCCCGCGGTGCGTCGCCTGGGCCGCGTGTAGAGGGCCACCGGCTTGTCGGCCGGTGGCCCTTTCCGCGTTCGGGGGCTATCGGTCGGGGCTCGCAGCGGGCTTGGTCGTGATGACGCGGTGTCTGTTCTTCGCCCTGATGGTCACGGGCCTGGGGCTCGTCCTCAGGATGTCGCTCGCGCCGCTGCCGGTCGATGGCGCCTTTCGCGATGTTCTGCGTTCCTATGGCGCCTCGGTCAGCAATACCGCTGAAACGTCGTCGCCCTAGTGCAGGCTCATTGGACGCCTAGTTCAGGGTCCGTCACCGGTTTCATGCGACACCGATGCGACGCGGCCCGGTCTTGGGGTCGCGCGGCGATCCTGCCGATGGGTGTCGCAACCGGAATGTGCTTGAGTCGGGAATGAACGAGAGTTCGCCGATCCGTACCGAGACCGCTCGTGCCTACGAGCCGGGGCCGATCCAGGCCCCCGTCCGCACGCGCCGTCGCTTCCGCCCCATCCGCTGGCTGGTGTTGCTCGTCGCGCTCGCGGCCATCGGCGCCGTCGCGCATCGCTGGTACGATTCCCGCGCCCAGAAGGGCACGGAGCAGGCGGCCGGCGCGGCGGGTGGCCGTCACGGCGGCAAGCGCGGCGGGTCCGACCTGCCCCAGGCGGTCGGCATCGCCCCCATCACGACGGGCGACATGCCGGTCGTGCTGCAGGGCCTCGGCACGGTGACGCCGCTGGCCACGGTGACGGTGAAGTCGCAGATCAGCGGCTACCTCACGGAGGTGAAGTTCCGCGAGGGCCAGATGGTCAAGGCGGGCGATCCCCTCGCCCAGATCGATTCGCGCCCCTACGAGGCGCTGCTCGCGCAGTATCAGGGCCAGCTCGCCCGCGATCAGGCGCTCCTGCAGAACTCGAAGCTCGATTTCCAGCGCTACCAGACCCTGAACCGCCAGGATTCGATCTCGAAGCAGAACGTCGACACCCAGGCCGCGCTGGTGAAGCAGAACGAGGGCACCGTCGCCGCCGACCAGGCGCTGGTGGACCAGCAGAAGCTGAACATCGCCTACACGCACATCACTTCGCCCGTGGACGGGCGGGTCGGCCTGCGGCAGGTGGACCAGGGCAACTACATCTCCGCCGCCTCGACGGCGATCGTGGTGGTGACGCAGCTTCACCCGATCTCGGTGGTGTTCACCCTCCCCGAGGACGACGTCGCCCGCGTGATGCGCCGGGTGCGGGTGGGGGCGAGCCTCGCGGTGAAGGCCTTCGACCGGGGCGATTCCCACGAGATCGCCACCGGCAAGCTCGACACGGTGGACAACCAGATCGACACGACCACCGGCACGGTGAAGCTGCGCGCCCTGTTCGACAACGGCGACGAGGAGCTGTTCCCGAACCAGTTCGTGAATGCCCGCCTCACCGTCGAGACGCTGCACGACGCCATCCTGGTGCCGAACGGCGGCATCCTCCAGGGCAGCCCCGGCGCCTACGTCTACCTGATGGACGGCGACGACAAGGTGTCGGTCCGGCCGATCAAGACCGGCGAGACGGACGGCATCCACACGGTGGTGCTCTCCGGCCTCAAACCCGGCGACCGGGTCGTGACCGACGGCACCGACCGCCTGAAGGACGGGGCGAAGGTGCGGATCACGGAGGGGGCTCAGGCGTCCGCCGCCAGCCCCACCCCCTCCGCCGGGCCGCAGGCGCCTGCCGCCGACGCGGCCAAGGAGGCCACCGCCGAGGGCGCCCCGCAACAGGGCGGCCGTCGGCGGCACCGGCAGCAGGGGCAGTAAGGGCACGCGCCCATGAACCCCTCCCGCCTCTTCATCCTCCGCCCGGTCACCACCACGCTGCTGATGCTGGCGATCCTGATCGTCGGCGGGGTGTCGTACCTGAACCTGCCGGTCTCGGCGCTGCCGTCGGTCGATTACCCGACGATCCAGGTCCAGACCTTCTATCCCGGCGCTTCGCCCGAGGTGATGACCTCCTCCGTCACCGCACCACTGGAGCGGCAGTTCGGGCAGCTCGCCAACCTCAACCAGATGACCTCGCAATCCTCGGCGGGGGCGTCGGTCATCACGCTGCAGTTCAACCTCGATCTCGGCCTCGACATCGCCGAGCAGCAGGTCCAGGCCGCGATCAACGCGGCGGGCAACCTCCTGCCCTCGGACCTGCCGGCGCCGCCGGTCTACGCGAAGGTGAACCCCGCCGACGCGCCGATCCTGACGCTGGCGCTCACCTCGAAGACCCTGCCGCTGACGCAGGTGCGCGACCTCTCCGAGACGCGCCTCGCGCAGAAGATCAGCCAGGTGGCCGGCGTCGGCCTCGTCAGCATCTCCGGCGGCCAGCGCCCGGCGGTGCGGGTGCGCTTCAACGCCCGGCAGCTCGCGGCCTACGGCCTCAACATCGATGACCTGCGCACGACGATCACCAACCTGAACGTCAACACGCCGAAGGGCACGATCGACGGCCCCCGGCAATCCTACGCCATCAACGCCAACGACCAGATCCGCGACCCGAAGGCCTACGATTCGGCGATCATCGCCTATCGCAACGGCGCGCCGGTCCGCCTGTCGGACGTCGCGGACGTGGTGGACGCGCCGGAGAACACCAAGCTCGGCGCCTGGGCCGACGAGACGCCCGCCGTCATCCTCAACATCCAGCGCCAGCCCGGCGCCAACGTCATCGCCACCGTCGACAAGATCAAGCAGCTGCTGCCGCAGTTGCAGGCGAGCCTGCCGCAAGCGGTGAGCGTCGCCCCGCTCACCGACCGCACCACGACGATCCGCGCCTCGGTGGACGACGTGCAGTTCGAACTCGGGCTGGCCATCGCGTTGGTCGTGCTGGTGATCTTCCTGTTCCTGCGCAGCCTGTCGGCGACGCTGATCCCGAGCCTGTCGGTGCCGCTCTCGCTGGTCGGCGCCCTCTCGGTGATGGACCTCTACGGCTTCTCCCTCGACAACCTGTCGCTGATGGCGCTCACCATCGCCACCGGCTTCGTCGTGGACGACGCCATCGTGGTGATCGAGAACATCGCCCGCCACGTCGAGGACGGCGATTCGCCCCTGGAGGCGGCCCTGAAGGGCTCGCGCGAGATTGGCTTCACCATCATCTCGCTCACCGTCTCGCTCATCGCGGTGCTGATCCCGCTGCTGTTCATGGGCGACGTGGTCGGCCGCCTGTTCCACGAATTCGCGATCACGCTCGCGGCCACCATCGTGATCTCGGCGGTGGTCTCGCTCACCCTGGTGCCGATGCTGTGCGCGCGGCTCCTGAAGCACGTCCCGGCCGGCGTGGCCGTCCGGCGGGAGGGGCCCCTGGCGCGGATGGGCCGGCGGGCGACGGAGGGCACCATCGCCGCCTACGGCCGGGCCCTGCGGGTGGTGCTCGACCACCAGGGGCTGACGCTTCTCGTCACCCTCGGGACGGTGGCGCTCACCGCCTACCTGTTCGTGGTGATCCCGAAGGGCTTCTTCCCGGTGCAGGATACGGGGGTGATCCAGGGCATCACCCAGGCCGACCAATCGGTCTCCTACGCGGCCATGGCCGAGCGGCAGCAGCGGCTCGCCGCGATCATCCTGAAGGATCCGGACGTCGCGAACCTGTCCTCGTTCATCGGCGTCGATGGCCAGAACGTCACGCTCAATTCCGGGCGGATGCTCATCAACCTGAAGCCCCGCGAGGAGCGCACCGCCACCGCGAGCGAGATCATCCGGCGGATCGGCGCGGCGACGAACGCGGAGCCCGGCATCCGGCTCTACATGCAGCCGGTCCAGGACCTGACCATCGACACCGCCGTCTCGGCGACGCAGTACCAGGTGATCCTGGAGAGCCCGAACCTCGAGGATTTCGAGACCTGGGTGCCGCGCTTCACCGAGGCGCTGGCCGCCTCGCCCGTCGTGGCGGACGTGACGAGCGACCACCAGGGCAAGGGGCTCGCGGCCTACGTCACCATCGACCGGCCGACGGCGGGCCGCTACGGCATCACCCCCGCGACCATCGACAACGCCCTCTACGACGCCTTCGGCCAGCGCATCATCTCGACGATCTTCACCCAGTCGAACCAGTACCGGGTGATCCTCGAAGCCGACCCGGACCTGCACAAGACGCTGGAGAGCCTGAACGGCATCTACCTGCCGTCCTCGACGGCGACGAACGGGCAGGTGCCGCTCTCCTCCGTGGCGCGGGTCACCGAGAAGCGGGCGCCGCTGCTGATTTCGCATCTCGGCCAGTTCCCGGCCACCACCGTGTCGTTCAACCTCGCGCCGGGTGCGGCCCTGGGGCAGGCGGTTGAGGCGATCGACGCGGCGAAAGCCAAGATCGACCTGCCGCCCTCCTTCCGGGTGGTGCCGCAGGGCTCGGTCTTCGCCTTCCAGGCAGCACTGGGGAACGAGCTGTTCCTCGTGCTCGCGGCCATCGTCACGGTCTACATCGTGCTCGGCGTGCTCTACGAGAGCTTCATCCACCCGATCACGATCCTCTCGACGCTGCCCTCGGCCGGGATCGGGGCGTTGCTCGGGCTGATGCTGTTCGGGCTGTCCCTCGACATCATCGCGATCATCGGCATCGTGCTCCTGATCGGCATCGTGAAGAAGAACGCGATCATGATGATCGACTTCGCGCTCCAGGCCGAGCGCGAGGACGGGATGGCGCCCCGCGACGCCATCGAGCAGGCCTGCCTTCTGCGCTTCCGGCCGATCCTGATGACGACGCTGGCGGCACTGTTCGCGGCGGTGCCGCTGATCCTCGGCACGGGCGTCGGCTCGGAGTTGCGTCAGCCGCTCGGCATCTGCATCGCGGGCGGGTTGATCGTCAGCCAGGTGCTGACGCTGTTCACGACCCCGGTGATCTACCTCGCCTTCGACCGCCTCGAACGCCGCATCGCCGGCCGCGGGCGCGGCCTGGAGGGCGGGGAGGCGGTGCCGTGAGGCCGGCTCCGTGAACATCTCCGCCCCGTTCATCCGGCGGCCGATCGCCACGACGCTGCTCACCATCGGCGTGCTGCTGGCGGGCGTGTTCGCGTTCCTGAAGCTGCCCGTCGCGCCGCTGCCGCAGATCGACTTCCCCGTCATCCTCGTCCAAGCGCAGATGGCCGGCGCCAGCCCCGAGACCATGGCGACCACCGTCGCCGCGCCCCTCGAACGGCGGCTCGGCGTCATCGCCGACGTCAACGAGATGACGTCCACGAGTTCGCTCGGCACGGTGCGCATCGTGCTGCTGTTCGGCCTGAACCGCGACATCGACGGCGCCGCCCGCGACGTGCAGGCCGCCATCAACGCCGCCCGCGCCGACCTGCCGACCTCGCTCCGGCAGAACCCGACCTATCGCAAGTTCAACCCCGCCGAGACGCCGATCATCATCCTCGGCATGACCTCGGACACGCTCACGCGCGGACAGGTCTACGATTCCGCCGCCACGGTCGTGCAGCAGAAGCTGTCGCAGCTGCCCGGCGTCGGCAACGTCGATGTCGGCGGCTCGTCCCTGCCGGCGGTGCGGGTGGAACTCGATCCCACCGCCCTGTTCCACTACGGCATCGGCCTGGAGGGCATCCGGGCGGCGCTGGCCTCGGCCAACGCCAACTCGCCCAAAGGCGACATCGACGTCGGCAACCGGCGCTACCAGCTCTACGCCAACGACCAGGGCCGCAAGGCCCAGGATTACCGCGACATCGTCGTGGCCTACCGCAACGGCGCGGCGGTGAAGCTCACCGACGTCGGCCAAGTGCTCGACGGCGTCGAGGACAAGCGCAACCTCGGCATCGTCAACGGCAAGCCCGGCGTGCTGCTCTTCGTCTACAAGCAGCCCGGCGCCAACGTCATCGACACGATCAACGGCGTGAAGAAGGCCCTGCCGCAGATCATCGCGGCCCTGCCCGGCGGCATCGACATCAAGCTCACCGGCGACCGCAGCGCCACGATCCGCGCCTCGCTGGAGGCGACGGAGGAGACGCTCCTCGTCGCGGTCGGCCTCGTGATCCTCGTGGTCTACGCCTTCCTGCGCTCCGGCCGGGCGACGCTCATCCCCGCCGTGGCGGTGCCGATCTCCATCGTCGGCACCTTCTCGGCGATGTACCTCTTGAACTACTCCCTCAACATCCTGTCGCTGATGGCGCTCATCATCGGCACGGGCTTCGTCGTGGACGACGCCATCGTCGTCCTGGAGAACATCCAGCGGCACATCGAGGAGGGGAAGCCCCGGTTCCAGGCGGCGCTGATCGGTGCGCAGGAGGTCGGCTTCACCGTCATCTCCATGAGCCTGTCGCTCATCGCCGTGTTCCTGCCGATCCTGCTGATGGGCGGCCTCGTCGGGCGCATCTTCCAAGAGTTCGCCGTCACCCTGTCGCTGGCGATCCTGATCTCCCTCGTTCTGTCGCTGACCACGACGCCGATGATGTGCTCGCGGCTGCTCAAGCGCGAGGGGCACGGGCCGCAGGGCAAGGAACGCCGCAACCTCCTCGTCCGCACGCTCGAAGGCGGGTTCGATGCGATGCTGGCGGGCTATGCCCGCACCCTGGAGATCGCCCTGCGCCATCCCCGTCTCGTGCTGCTGACGCTGCTCGCGACGGTGGGGCTCAACGTCTACCTCTACATCATCGTGCCGAAGGGCTTCTTCCCCGAGCAGGACACCGGGCAGATGATGGGCGGCATCCAGGCCGACCAGCGCATCTCGTTCCAGTCCATGGAGAAGAAGCTCACCGAGGCGACGCGGATCGTCGGGGCGGACCCGGCGGTGGAGAGCGTCGTCGGCTTCACGGGCGGGCGGGGCACCAACTCGGCCAACGTGTTCGTGGGGCTGAAGCCCCTCGCCGAGCGCGCGCCGATGAGCGCCGTGACCGCGCGCCTGCGCCCGAAGCTCGCGCAGGTGGCGGGCGCCCGGCTCTACGTCTTCCCCCGGCAGGACCTGCAGATGGGCGGGCGCCAGAGCTTCGCGCAGTACCAGTACACGCTGCAGGGCGACACGCCGGAGGACCTCTACTCCGCCGCGCCCAAGCTCCTGGCCGCGCTGCAGAAGGATCCGACCTTCGCCGACGTCACCTCCGACCAGCAGGAGGGCGGGCTGGAAAGCCGCGTCGTGATCGACCGGGCCACCGCCTTCCGCTACGGCATCACCCCCGACAAGATCGACCAGACCCTCTACGACGCCTTCGGCCAGCGGCAGGTCTCGACCATCTACAACCCGCTGAACCAGTACCACGTCGTGATGGAGATCGCGCCGCGCTACCTGGAGACGCCGGAAACCATCAAGCGGATCTACGTCTCGACCTCCGGCGGCAACGCCAAGGGCTCGGCCACCACCAACGCCGTCGCCGGCACCGTCGCGGCGGGGGGCACGGTGAACACCAACGCCGCCACCGGCACGAGCAGCCCCACCGCCGCCACCACGACGACGTCCGGCGCGGCCTCGGGCACGGGGGCGGTCGGCAGCAGCACGGCCGGCGCGCTCGCCGCCGCCACGGCCGCGACCTCCACCGCCAGCACCGATGCCAGCACCAACGCGGCGGCCATCGCCTCCGATTCGGCCCGCAACGCCTCGTCCAACGCGCTCGCCGCCAGCAAGGGGGGCGCCTCGTCGAGCGCGCCGGTCTCGTCCGCCAAGGAGACGATGGTGCCGCTCTCGGCCTTCGCCCGGTTCGAGACGGGGAACGCCCCGGTGCAGATCAGCCACCAGGGCCTGTTCGTCGCCACGACGATCTCGTTCAACCTCGCCCCGGGCAAGAGCCTGTCGGACGCGACCGAGGCGATCGACCGGGCCATGGCGGACCTACGCTTGCCCGCGAGCATCCACGGCGAGTATGCCGGCGCGGCCAAGAACTACGTGTCCTCCGCGTCGCGCCAGCCGCTCCTGATCCTCGCCGCGATCCTCGCCGTCTACGCGGTGCTCGGGATCCTCTACGAGAGCTTCGTGCACCCGCTCACCATCCTCTCGACCCTTCCCTCGGCCGGCGTCGGCGCGGTGCTGGCGCTGCTGGTGACGGGCACGGAGTTCACCATCATCGCCCTCATCGCCGTGTTCCTGCTGATCGGCATCGTGAAGAAGAACGCGATCATGATGGTCGACGTCGCCCTCGACGCGCAGCGTACCCGCGCCGCGAATCCGGTGGACGCGATCCGCGAGGCCTGTCTCCTGCGCTTCCGGCCGATCATGATGACGACGCTCGCCGCCCTGCTCGGCGCCGTGCCCCTCATCGCCTCGATGGGGGAGGGCGCGGAGTTGCGCCGGCCCCTGGGCATCGCCATCGTCGGCGGCTTGATCGTGAGCCAGATCCTGACCCTCTACACCACCCCCGTCGTCTACCTCTCCCTCGACCGCCTCCGGCAGCGCTGGCAGAACCGCCGCGGCCGGGCCGGCGGGGCGCTCCCCGTTCCGGCGGGCGAATGAGGATGTCCGTGGTGTTGGCCGGTTCGCTGCGCGCCCTGTCGGGTGCCCTTCTCCTCGCGACGGCGCTCGCCGGCTGCGTGGTCGGGCCCGACTATTCCCGGCCCTCGGTGGAGACCCCTCTCGCCTACAAGCAGAGCGGCGTGCACGAGGACAGCCCCGGCTACGTCGCCGCCCGCAGGAGGGGCTGGCGCGAGGCGCGCCCCGCCGATTCCGTCGAGCGCGGCGACTGGTGGCGGGTGTTCCACGATGCCACCCTCGACCGGCTGATCCGCCTCGTGGACGTGGACAACCAGTCCCTCCGGCAGTCGGTGGCCAATTACCGGCAGGCCCGCGCGCTGGTCGCCTCGGCGCAGGCCGCGCTCTATCCCACGGTGATCGGCGCGCCCTCCATCACCCGCTCGCGCACGTCGGGCTTGGAGCGGACCAGCGTCTCGCTCCAGGGGCAGGCGAGCTGGGAGCTCGACCTGTTCGGCGGCACCCGCCGCAACATCGAGAGCGAGACGGCGCTGGCCCAGGCGGACGCCGCCACCATCGCGCTCACCCGCCTGTCGATCCAGGCCGAGGTCGCTGCGGACTACTTCTCGGTGCGCTACGCCGACGCCCTGCAGAAGGTGCTCGACGAGAACATCGAGAACTTCCGCAAGACCCTGAAGATCACCGAGAACCAGTACGCGGCGGGCGTCGCCGCGCGCTCGGACGTCATCACCGCGCAGACGCAGGTGCAGACGATCGAGGCGCAATCCATCGCGGTGCGCCTCACCCGCGTGCAGTTCGTGAACGCCATCGCCACGCTGATCGGGCGCCCGCCCTCCGAGGTGGCGATCGCCGTCGCGAGCCTGCCGCGCACTCCCCCGGAGGTGCCCGCCGGCATCCCCGCCGACCTGCTGGAGCGGCGCCCGGACGTCGCCCAGGCCGAACGCCTCGTGCAGGCGCAGAGCGAGCGGATCGGCGTGGCGGTGGCGGCCTTCTTCCCCACCGTGACGATTTCCGCCTCGGGGGGCATCTCGGGGCTGACGAGCAACGGCATCCTCTCCCCCGTCAACCAGGTCTGGGCGGTGACGGCGGCGGGCAGCGAGGTCCTGTTCGAGGGCGGCGCCCGCATCGCGGCCGTGCGCGCGGCCCAGGCGGGCTACGACGCGGCGGTGGCCAATTACCGGCAGGTGGTGCTCGCCGCCTTCGCCGAGGTCGAGACCCAGATGGCCGCCCAGCGCATCCTGCGCCAGCAGCAGCGCGCCCAGGACGCGGCGGTGGACTCCTCCCGCAAGGCGGTGGAGATCACGCTCAACGAGTACCGGGCCGGCACGCAGAACTTCACCACCGTGGTGACGGCGCAGGGGCTGCTCGTGAACAACGAGATCACCGCCCTGCAGGTGCTGCTGAACCGCTACACGGCGGCCGTGACCCTGATCCGCGGCCTCGGCGGCGGCTGGGACGCCCGCGCCCTGCCGAGCGATTCCGAGTTGAAGGGGCCGAGCCTTCCCATCGATTACGGCGGGCAGGCGGTGCGCCCCGATGAGTGAGGAACGCCCTTCGGCACGAGGGGTTGTCCCGCCGATTTCGTTGCGGTGCCGCAACCGAGAGGGATCGCAAATGCCCGAGACCACGCCCCTGAAGGACAAGGCCGCCTGCGGGACGAAGCCCGCTCCGCCCTGCACCCTGGTGATCTTCGGGGCAGGCGGCGACCTGACCAAGCGCCTGCTGATGCCCTCCCTCTACAACCTCGCGGGGGCGGGGCTGCTGCCGGAGGGCTTCTCGATCATCGGCGTGGACCATGGCGACGGCGATGACCAGAGCCTGCGCGACGGCCTCACCAAGACGATGGAGGAGTTCAGCAAGGACCCGTCCTCCGAGTTCCACGCCGCCAGCATCGACGCGAAGAGCTGGGGCTTCATCCGCGACCGGCTGCACTACCTGAAGGGCGACTTCGAGAAGCCCGAGACCTTCGAGGCCGTGAAGGCGAAGGTGCAGGGCAGCGCGGTGTTCTACTGCGCCGTGGCGGCACGGTTCTTCGGCACCATCGTCGACGGGCTCGGGCAGGCGGACCTGCTCCGCCAAGAGGGCGACAGCTTCCGCCGGGTGGTGATCGAGAAGCCGTTCGGCTCCGATCTCGCCTCGGCGCGGGACCTCAACGCCCGCATCCTGAAGCAGGGTGACGAGAGCCAGTTCTACCGGATCGACCACTTCCTGGGGAAGGACACGGTGCAGTCGATCATGGCCTTCCGCTTCGCCAACGGACTCCTAGAGCCGGTCTGGCGGCGGGAATACATCGACAGCGTGCAGATCACGGCGGCGGAGACGGTGGGCGTGGAGGAGCGCGGCGGCTTCTACGAGCCGACCGGCGCACTGCGGGACATGGTGCCCAACCACATGTTCCAGTTGCTCTGCATGGTCGGCATGGAGCCGCCGAACTCGTTCGACGCGGAAGCGGTGCGCACGGAGAAGGCCAAGCTCGCCGAGGCCGTGCAGCCGATCCCGGCGGAGGACGCGGTGCGGGGCCAGTACACGGCGGGCACCAGCGAGGGCCGTCAGGTGCCGGGCTACCGGGACGAGCCGCATGTCGCCAAGGATTCGGCGACCGAGACCTACATCGCCCTGAAGCTCCACATCGAGAACTGGCGCTGGGCGGGGGTGCCGTTCTACATCCGCACCGGCAAGCGGATGACCGGCCGGCGGACGGAGATCGCGGTGCTGTTCAAGCCCGCGCCGTTCAAGATGTTCGAGGAGACGCCGACCGACTCCTTGAGCCCGACGGTGATGCGCATCACCATCGACCCGGATCACGGGATCAGCACGGAATACAACGTGAAGGTGCCGGGGCCGGAGATGAGGATCGGCCGGGTGCGTACGGCGTTCAAGTACGACGACTTCTTCGCGAACACACCGAACGTGGGCTACGAGACCCTGCTCTACGATTGCATGATCGGCGACGCGACGCTGTTCCAGCGGGCCGACAACATCGAGGCGGGCTGGGCGGCGGTGGACCCGCTGCTCAAGGGCTGGCCGCAGGCGAACCCTGCCCCCTACGCCGCCGGCAGCGCCGGCCCGAAGGAGGCCGACGACCTGCTGGCCCGCGACGGCCGCCACTGGCTCAGAATCGACGGGACGACGGATTGAGGCTTCGTTCCACGAGCCCCGGCCAGCATGATATGATGACGGGATTCGAAGCCGGGAGCGGATGCCGTGGGCGAGGCCGTCGTCACATTCGAGGTCGATGAGACCCTTAGGGACGAGTTCGTCCGTGCCACGGCGGCGGACGACCGGTCGGACGCTCAGGTCTTGCGGGATCTCATGCGGGATTACGTTCAGCGTCAGCGCGAGGCTGCCGAGGACGATGCGTGGTTCCGCAATCAGGTCCGGGACGGGCTGGCTTCGGCCCGTGCCGGCCGGCTCATCCCCAGCGCCGAGGTCGAGGCGCATTTCGCCGCGAAACGTGAGGCGACGCGGCGACGGCTCGGCGGCACCGAATGAGGCATCTGTTCTGGACGCCTGAGGCGCTCCGGGACAGAGAAGCCATCTACGATCACGTCGAAGGTGATGACCCTCAGGCGGCGATCGCCCTCGATGGCCTCTTCGCGGAGCGTGCAGGAACGCTCGTGGCCCATCCCGGCATCGGACGGCTTGGCCGTGTTGGCGGCACACGCGAACTCGTGGTCCACCGCCGCTACATCCTTGTCTATGAGCAGGCGGACAATGCCGTGACCATTCTCCGTGTGCTGCATACCGCGCGGCGATGGCCCCCGTGAGAAACTCTACCGCCGCTTGAACGGCGCCATGGCCGCTACGGCCAGGGCGTCGACCCGGTTGTTCAACGGATCGCTCGCGTGGCCCTTCACCCAGTGCCACTCCACCTCGTGGCGCTCGCGGGCGGCATCGACGCGGCGCCAGAGGTCCTCGTTCTTCACCGGCTTCTTGTCGGCGGTGCGCCAGCCGCGCGCCTTCCAATTGTGGATCCAGGCGGTCACGCCTTGGCGCAGATACTGGGAGTCGGTGAACAGGTCGACCCGGCAGGGTCGCTTCAACGCCTCCAGGGCCTCGATGGCCGCGAGCAGTTCCATCCGGTTGTTGGTGGTGTGCGCCTCCCCGCCGGAGATCTCTTTGCGGGTCTCGCCGAAGATGAGGATCGCGCCCCAGCCCCCCGGCCCCGGATTCCCAGAGCAGGCGCCGTCCGTGTAGATCTTGACCTTGCCGTCCTCGCTCATGCCGCGCGCCCGTAATCGGCCGCGCTGGTGGCCTGCCGGTGGAAGGTGAGCCGCCGGTCGTACTCGCGTGGGTCCTTCGGCTTCACCAGCGCGCCCGGCGGCACGTTCAGCCAATCCACCAGACGGGTCAGCATGAAGCGCAGGGCTGCGCCCCGGCACAGGACGGGCAGCGCCTCGACCTCGGCGGCCTCCAGGGGACGCTCGGATTCGTAGCCGGCAATCATCGCCGTCGCCATGTCCCGGTGGAAGTGGCCCTGGGCATCGAAGCACCACGCGTTCAGGCAGACCGCGAGGTCGTAGGCGAAGGCGTCGGTGCAGGCGAAGTAGAAGTCGATCAGACCCGACAGGTCGTCGCCGATGAAGAACACGTTGTCCGTGAACAGGTCGGCATGGATCACGCCGCGCGGCAGATCCTTCGGCCAAGCGGCTTCCAGCACGGCGAGGTCGTCGCGGGTGCGCGCGGCGAGGCCGGGGGAGACGGAATCGGCCTGATCGCCGGCCTGCGCAAAGAGCGGGCGCCAGGAGGCGACGGAGAGGCTGTTCTCCCGCACCATCGGGAAGTCTCGGCCGGCCGCGTGCAGGCGGGCGAGCGCCACGCCGACCTCGCGGCAATGCTCCGGTCCCGGCGAGGACAGGGAGACGCCTTCGAGGAAGCTGACGAGGGCGGCAGGCCGCCCGCACAGGCGCCCGAGGGCGGTGCCGCTCCGGTCGCGGATCGGCTGCGGGCAGGCGAGGCCGCGGCTTGCCAGATGCTCCATCAGCCCGACGAAGAACGGCAGGTCCTCCTCCCGCACGCGCTTCTCGTAGAGGGTGAGGATGAACGACCCGCCGGTCGTGTGCAGGAAGTAGTTCGAGTTCTCGACCCCCTCCGCGATGCCCTTGCAGGAGAGCAGGGTGCCGATGTCGTAGGCCGCCAGGAACGCACTGAGCGCCGCGTCGGATACCTCGGTGTAGACGGCCACGTCGTGCGCTCGGGTTCGGGATCGGTCAGGAAGTCGGGGTCCCCCGACACACACCTCATCCTGAGGCGCCGCGCAAGCGGCCTCGAAGGAGGGATCCAGGGATCGCTGCGGATCCTGGAGCGCTCCTTCGAGGCCCGCGGGGCGCGGGCACCTCAGGATGAGGGCAAGGATGGAAAAGGGCCGCCGGCGGCGGCCCGGAGGCCGCCTACTCGGCAGCCTCGCTGCGCAATTCGCGCGGCAGGGGGAACACCATGTCCTCGACCACCGTCGAGACCGTATCCACCGTCACGTCGTAGCGGGCGGCGAAGGCGTCGATGATCTCTTCCACCAGCACCTCGGGGGCCGAGGCGCCGGCCGTGAGGCCGAGCTTGGTGATGCCCTCGAAGGCCGGCCAGTCGATCTCCTCGGCCCGGTTCAGGAGCCGGGTGATCGGGCAGCCAACGCGCTCGGCGACCTCGCGCAGGCGCTGCGAGTTCGAGGAGTTCGAGGAGCCGACGACGATCAGCGCGTCCACCAGCGGCGCCACGTGCTTCACCGCTTCCTGGCGGTTGGTCGTGGCGTAGCAGATGTCGTCCTTGTGCGGCCCGGTGATGGTCGGGAACTTCCGCTTCAGGGCCTCGACCACGTGGCGGGTGTCGTCCACCGAGAGGGTGGTCTGCGTCACCCAGGCGAGGTTGTCGGGATCGACCGGCGTCAGGGCCTCGATCTGGTCGACGTCCTCGACCAGGGTGATCGAGCCCTTGGGCAACTGGCCCATCGTGCCCACCACCTCCGGGTGCCCGGAATGGCCGACGAGCAGCACGTGGCGCCCGCGCTTGTGGTGGATCTCCGCCTCGCGGTGGACCTTCGTCACCAGCGGGCAGGTGGCGTCGATGGTGGTGAGCCCGCGCGAATCGGCGTTGGCCGGCACCGTCTTGGCGACGCCGTGGGCCGAGAAGATCACCGGGGCGTCCCCGTCCGGCACCTCGTCGAGCTCGCGCACGAACACGGCGCCCTTCCGCTTCAGACTCTCGACCACATACTTGTTGTGGACGATCTCGTGGCGGACGTAGACGGGCGGGCCGTGGATGGCGAGCGCCCGCTCGACCACGTCGATGGCGCGCACCACGCCGGCGCAGAAGCCGCGCGGGGCGCAGAGGAGGATGTCGAGCGGGGGCTTGGCCGCCTGGGTGGCGGCTTGGCCGGACGCGGGAGTTGTAGGTTCGGCGTTCATAGGATGGATGTGGCGAGGGCAGGGCTATCCTGTCAACGGTCATGGCTCGCGAACCGGGCAGGAACGCGGCCGGAGACGCGCCCTGTTACTGGTTTGCCGCGGCCTGTTCTGCCACGCCGTGCTTGGATAAACCGCCTGAATCGTCATCGGATTGGGCCAGTATCCCCGTTATCCCGGCAGTCTGCGCCCCCCGGCACCGTCCGCGTCCGGTGGACCGCGGCCAAGGAATACACAATAGTGTCATCGGACAGGACCGATGCGGCCGCAGAAGGTCTTGGCGAGCGCAAGTCTAGGCGGCCGGGACCGGTTGCGATGATTGGGAGAAGGCGTCCGGTTTCTCGCCGGTACGTGCAGAAGAAGAGGGCGGACCGCGTGTCCCGCCGCATCGCGTGTCGATGACGGCCGCCATGCCGCATGTCCTGGTCGCAGGGCCCCGTCCCGCGATCCCGGCCCGGCCGGCCCGCGCCGTGCGCGTGCGGCTCGACCGGGCCGCCCTGCGCGGCTGGCACCTGCGCTTGCTCGAACGCCTCGCCCAGCGGGAGGATTGCCGGCTCAGCATCGAGGCCGTCGAGGGCACGACGCCCATCCTGCCCGCCAACGCCGAATTGCTGTTCCGCCTGGAGGCGACGATCCACGGCCTGCCCCGGCCGGGGCTCTCCACCCCCGCCGCGCCCGTGGCGCTCGCGCCCTACGAGGCGGCGGAGGCGGGCGCGCCCGACCTCGTCATCGACCTCAGCGGCGACGGCCCGGCGGGCGAGGGCGGGGCGGTCTGGCGCCTCGACGTCGATGGCGTGCCGGGCGAGGCGGGGCTGCTCGCCTCGCTGTTCGCGGGGCGCATCCCCGTGGCGGCCCTGCGCGACGGACAGGGCGCGGCGGTGGCCGCCGGGCGGCTCGGCGCCGAGTCCCAGACGGTGATGCTCGTCGCCTTCGAGGATTACCTCGCCCGCACCATCACCCTCATCGAGGCGGCCCTCTCGGGGGGCGCCTCCCGCGACCTGCCGGAGGGGGCGCTGGCGCCCCTCGTCCCGGCGGGCGCCTTCGACATCGCCGGGTGGACCGTCCGGCGCCGGGCGGCGGAGAATCTCGGCCGGCGGATCGCCCGGCGGCTCTACGGCCTGTGCTTCCACGGGGAGCGCTGGCGGGTCGGCTGGCGCCGCACGCAGGGGCCGGACCTGATCGACCTGCGCCGCCACCCGCCCGGCGGCTGGACCGACCTGCCCGACGACGGGCGCCGCTTCTATGCCGACCCCGTCGCCATCGCCCGCAACGGGTCGGTGACGCTGTTCATGGAGGAGTTCGACTATAGCCGCGGCAAGGGGGTGATCTCGGCTTTGCGCTTCGGCCCGCGCGGGCCGGTCGGGCGACCGGAGCCGGTTCTGGAGCGCGACACGCACCTCTCCTACCCCTTCGTGTTCGAGGCGGGGGGCGAGGTCTGGATGATCCCCGAATCGAGCCGGTCGGCGACGATCGACCTGTACCGGGCGACGCAGTTCCCCGGCGGCTGGGCCCACGAGGCGGTGCTGGTCGAGGGCGTGGTCGCGAGCGACGCGACACTCCTGCGGCATGGCGGGCGCTGGTGGCTCTTCGCCACCGTGCGGGAGGGGGGCGGCTCGTTCTCCGATTCGCTGCATCTCTGGCACGCGGCGGACTTCCGAGGGCCGTGGACCGCCCATCCCCGCAACCCCGTCCTGATCGACGTGGCCTCGGCGCGGCCTGCCGGGCCCATCGTCCTGCGCGACGGGGCGCTGATCCGCCCGGTGCAGGATTGCCGGGGCGGCTACGGCGCGGCGCTCGGCCTCGCGCGGATCCTACGGCTCGACGAGGACGGCTATGCCCAGCGCGTCGAGGCGCGGCTCGCCGCCGGCTCCGATTGGCCGGGCTCGCGCATGCACATGTACAGCGCCGCCGGGGGATTGGAGTTCATCGACGGCTCCCGCCGCCCGCCGATGCGGCTTCGGAGGGGCTGAACGCCGCGTCGGACCGGTTTCGTCATCGAACGGTCACAGAGCGTCCGACAAGGCACGGGGCGAACTCTCCGCCAAAGGGGCCCCGGCATGGATTTCCACCGCCGCTTTACCGTTCTGATGTGCACCCCGGCCTTCGACCCGGACGATCTCGAGGGCGCGCGCGTCAACCAGATCGTGGCGGCGGTCGAGCAGCGGGGCTTCGAGGTCGTGCGCGCCCGGCGCGTCGAGGACGCGGCCATCGCCGTGCAGACCGACGCGGCGGTGGGCTGCCTCGTGGTCGATTGGGGCAAGCGCGGGCTCGACGGCAAGGCCGCCGCGCTCATCGACATGATGCGCCGACGCGGCCTCGAAATGCCCATCGTCATCATGGTCCGCCGTAAGCGCCTGGAAGACATCCCCGTCGAGTTGCTGGACTTCATCGACGGCTACATCTTCCTCGCGGAGGAGACGCCGGAATTCATCGCGCGCGGCCTCGTCAGCCGGGTGACGCAATATGCCGAGACGCTGAAGACCCCCTTCTTTGGCGCGCTGGTCGATTACGCGGAGAAGGGCAACCAGCTCTGGACCTGCCCCGGCCATAACGGCGGCATCTTCTACAACCGCTCGCCCATCGGCCGCATCTTCGTGGAGCATCTGGGCGAGGCGATCTTTCGCGACGACCTCGACAACTCGGTCCTCGACCTCGGCGACCTGCTGACCCACGAGGGCCCCGCCCTCAGGGCGCAGAAGGAGGCCGCCGCGATCTTCGGGGCGGAGAAGACCTACTTCGTCCTCAACG
The DNA here is from genome assembly GCF_022829465.1 of Methylobacterium sp. J-067. GTDB lineage: Bacteria > Pseudomonadota > Alphaproteobacteria > Rhizobiales > Beijerinckiaceae > Methylobacterium > Methylobacterium litchii. The sequence continues at coordinate 501,402 of NZ_JAKSXZ010000146.1, read as the reverse complement.
GCACCTCGGCCTCCAACAAGATCGTGCTCTCGTCCCTGGTGGCCGAGGACGACCTCGTCCTGTTCGACCGCAACAACCACAAGGCCGCCCATCACGGCGCCCTGTTCCTCGGCGGCGGCATCCCGATCTTTTTGGAGACCGACCGCAACGCCTTCGGTCTGATCGGCCCGATCTGCCATGAGGCCCTGGACGAAGGGCGGATTCGGGAAAAAATCCGCACCAACCCCCTCGTGACCGACCGGGAGGCGTGGCGCCGGGAGCGGCCGTTCCGGGTCGCGGTGATCGAACAATGCACCTACGACGGCACGATCTACGACGCGCGGATGATCGTGCAGAAGATCGGCCACCTCTGCGACTACATCCTGTTCGACGAGGCCTGGGCGGGCTTCATGAAGTTCCACCCTCTGTTCCAAGGCCGCTACGCCATGGGGCTGACCGGGCTCGACGAGACCTCGCCGGGCATCGTCGCCACGCAATCGACCCACAAGCAGCTCGCGAGCTTCAGCCAGGCCTCGCAGATCCACACCAAGGACAGCCACATCCGCGGCCAGACCCGCCGGGTGGAGCACAAGCGGCTCAACGAGAGCTTCCTCGTCCACGCCTCGACTTCGCCCTTCTACCCGCTCTTCGCCTCGCTCGATGTCGGCGCGCAGATGATGAAGGGCCGCTCGGGCATGATCCTGTGGGACGACACGATCCGGCTCGGCATCGAGTGGCGCAAGAAGGTCCGCGCCATCCGCCGCGAGTTCGAGGAGAACGAGGCCGACCCCGCACGCCGCTGGTTCTTCGACCCCTTCGTGCCCGACCGGGTGAACGGCCCGGACGGCGAGCAGACCTGGGAGAGCGTGCCGACAGACCAGCTCGCCTCCGATGCCCGCTTCTGGGAGCTGGCGCCCGGCGCCGCGTGGCACGGCTTCACCCATGTCGCGCCGGGCTACGCCATCACCGACCCGAACAAGCTGACGGTGCTGACCCCCGGCTTCGACCGGAAGACCGGCGCCTATGCCGAGCACGGCGTGCCCGCGCCCATCGTGGCGCAATACCTGCGTGAGAACCGGATCGTCGCCGAGAAGAACGATCTGAACTCGCTGCTCTTCCTGCTGACCCCGGGCGTCGAATCGTCCAAGGCCGGCACGCTGATCTCGGGGCTCGTCGCCTTCAAGCGGCTGCACGACGACAACGTGCTCCTGGAGGAGGCCATGCCGGAATTCGTGAAGCGCCGGCCGAACCGCTACCGGGGCGTGCGCCTGCGCGACCTCTGCGCGGACTTCCACACCTTCCACCGGGAGCACGGCACCTCCGCGCTCCAGCGCAAGCAGTTCATGCTGCAGCACCTGCCCGAGATGGTGATGCCCCCGAAGCGCGCCTCGCAGATGCTGACCCGCAACAAGGTCGATTACGTGCCCATCGCGGAAGCCGAGGGGCGGATCGCCACGACGCTGATGCTGGTCTACCCGCCGGGCATCGGCACGGTGCTGCCGGGCGAGCGCCTGGACGAGCGGGCCAAGCCCATGCTCGACTACTTCAAGATGTTCGAGGCCTCCGCCAACCTGTTCCCCGGCTTCGAGGCCGAGATCCAGGGCGTCTACCGCGAGGTCGATCCGGACGGGCGCATCCGCTTCCACACCTACGTCCTGCGCGAGGGCGCCTGATGGGGCCGGGCGAGCCCTGCCCGGAGATCGTGATCCGGCCGTCCTCCGATGCGGACGTGGCGGCGATGATCGCGATCTACGAGCACCACATCGCCAAGGGGGTCGGGGATGCGGGCGACTTCGAGGAGGAGCGCCTGCTGCCCGACGACCTGAAGCGCCGCCGCAAGACCATGCGCAAGAAGCGCCTGCCGCATCTCGTGGCGGAACGGAACGGGGAGGTGGCGGGCTATGCCTACGCCGTCCCGTTCCGCAAGCGCCCCGCCTATCGCTACACGCTGAAGCACTCGATCTACGTGCATCACGCCCACCTGAACGCGGGCATCGGCCGGCGCCTGCTGCCGGCGCTGATCGAGGCCTGCGCGGCGGGGGGCTACCGGCAGATGATCGGCTACATCGACGCCGCCAACGAGGCGAGCCTGCGGCTGCACGAGACCTGCGGCTTCCGCCGCGTCGGCTACCTGCCCTTCGTCGGCTACAAGTACGGCCGGTGGACCGACAGCGTGATGGTGCAATGCGCGCTGGGCACCGGCGCGGAGGACCAGCCGCAGCCGCGGGTGGTGGCGCCCGTGCCACCCCAGGGCGGCGTCTAGCGTGTCGAACGGCACGCGGCCACGCTCGCTTCCCCCGGCCGGCCGCGTTAAGCGATGACACCCTTCTCTGAAGTCTCCTTCGGAACGGCATGGCGACCCCCGCCGAACACGCGAGCTTTCTGCCCCCGGTCCTGACCTTCCTGGCCGCGGCCGTCGTCGGCGTGCCGGTGTTCCGCTGGCTCGGGCAGAGCGCCGTGCTCGGCTATCTCGTGGCGGGCGTGCTGATCGGGCCCTCCGGCCTGTCGCTCATCGCCGAGCCGGAGACCGCCGCCAGCGTCGCCGAGATCGGCGTGGTGCTGCTGCTGTTCATCGTCGGGCTCGAACTGCACCTGTCGCAGCTCGTCTCCATGCGGCGGGACATCTTCGGTCTCGGCGCGGCGCAGCTCGTGCTGTGTTCCCTCGTGCTCGGCGGCGCGGGCGTCCTTGCCGGCCAGCCCCTCGGGGCGGCGGCGGTGGTGGGCATCGCGCTCGCCCTCTCCGCCACGGCGGTGGCGCTGCAACTCCTGGAGGAGCGGGGCGACCTCGGCAGCCCCTATGGCTCGCGCGCCTTCGCGGTGCTGCTGTTCCAGGATCTCAGCGTCGTCGGCATCCTCGCGCTGATGCCACTCGCGGCCTCGGCCGGGCATGGGACGGGCGGGCCGTGGCTCGGCGAGGCGGCCCTTTCCACGGGGCGGGTGCTGGCGGCCATCGCCGCCGCCGTGCTCGTGGGGCGCTACGGCCTGAACCCGTTCTTCCGCCTGCTCGCGGCAAGCGGCGCCCGCGAGGTGATGACGGCGGCGGCCCTCCTCGTGGTGCTCGGCACGGCGATGCTGATGGAGAAGGTCGGCCTCTCCATGGCCATGGGCGCCTTCCTCGCCGGCATCCTGCTCGCCGAGTCGAACTTCCGCCACCAGCTGGAAGCCGACATCGAGCCGTTCCGCGGGATGCTGCTTGGCCTGTTCTTCATGAGCGTCGGCATGTCCATCGACGGCGGCCTCGTGAAGACCGTCTGGCCCGCCCTGTTCGGCGCGACCTTCGCGGCAATCCTCGTGAAGGTCGCCCTCGTCGCAGGGCTGTTCCGGCTGTTCGGCTCGGATACGCTGAGTGCGCTGCGCGGCGCGGCGGTGCTGGCGCCGGCCGGCGAATTCGCCTTCGTGCTCCTGCCGCAGGCGGCCGACCTCGGCCTCACCGGCCCCACCGCGACGCGCTTCGCCGTGGCGCTGGCGGCGCTGACCATGCTGATCGGGCCGATCATGGCCAAGGGCCTCGACCGGCTGATCGACGCCCGGCTCTCGCGGGAGGCGCAGGCGGCGGCGGAGGACTCCCCCACCGAACTCACCGAGGGCGCCGCCGACGCGCGGGTGCTGGTGATCGGCTTCGGCCGGTTCGGGCAGATCCTGACCCAGGTGCTGCTCGCGGAGGGCGTGCCCGTCACCGTCATCGACAAGGACGTGGCGCAGCTGCGCGCGGCCACGCGCTTCGGCTTCCGCATCTATTACGGCGACGGCACCCGCCTCGACGTGCTGCGCGCGGCCGGCATCGGCAAGGCCGAACTCGTCTGCATCTGCGTGGACGACCGCGAGGCGGCGCTGAAGATCGTGGACATCGTCCACGAGGAATTCGTCTCGGTGCGGACCTTCGTGCGCGCCTACGACCGCCTGCACGCGGTCGAGCTGATGAACCGCGACGTCGATTACCAGATCCGCGAGACCTCCGAATCGGCCCTGGCCTTCGGCTGGGCGGCGCTCGAAGGGCTCGGCCTCTCCGCCGAGGCCGCCGCCGCGCGGGCCGAGGACGTGCGCAAGCGCGACATCGCCCGCCTCGTGCTGCAACAGGCCGGCGCCCTGCCCGAGGGCGCGACCTGGCTCGGCGGCACCGAAGCGGGGGAGGTCCGGCCCGAGCCGCTGACCCAGCCCGTGCGCCCCGCCCGCGCCCTCAACGCGCAGACCCGCGATCTCCTCGGCCAGGACCGGCGGGATGCCGCCGAGCGCGTTCTCGCCAAGCCCGTCGCCGAACCAAACGAGCCCGACGAGGTTCAGGACGAAGCCCAGGACGACCGTCACGACGACGAGGGCCTGGGCGAACCTGAACTCGAGACGGAAGGCGGCCGACGCGATGGCTGACGGACTGCCCGTGCCCAGGGGCGCGGGCCATTCGGAGCAGGGGCGCTTCGTCGCCGGCTCGATCATGCGCCACGTCCTCGTCATGAGCGCCACCGGCTCGGTGGGGCTGATGGCGATCTTCGTCGTGGACCTGATGTCCCTCCTCTACGTCTCGCGCCTGGGAGACCCGGCCCTGACGGCGGCGGTGGGCCTCGCCTCCGTGGTGCAGTTCTTCGCCACCGCCGTGAACATCGGCCTGATGATCGCCGCCGGCGCGCAGGTCGGGCGGGCGCTCGGCGCGGGCGACCGGGCCCTCGCGCGGCGGCTCGCGGCCTCCTCCATGACCATCGGCGTGCTGGTCTCGGGGCTGCTCGCGGCCCTGATGCTGCCCTTCGCGGGCCAGCTCCTCGGCCTCGTCGGCGCAAAGGGCGAGGCGCTGCGCGTCGCCCACCTGTTCCTCACGATCACCCTGCCGTCGAACGTGCTCCTCGGCCTCGGCATGCTGTTCACCGGCCTGCTGCGGGCGCAGGGCGACGCGCTGCGGGCCATGTGGGTGACGCTCGGCGGGGCCATCGTCACCGCCTTCCTCGATCCGCTGCTGATCTTCGGGGCCGGGCTCGGCGTCGAGGGCGCGGCGATCACCGTCTGCGTCGCCCGCGCGACCTTCGTCGTCATCGGCTGGCGGGCACTCGCCCGCCACGGCCTGCTGCGGCGGCCCCGCGTGGCGGAGGTCGTCGCCGACGCCCCCGGCATGGCGACCATCGCCGGGCCGGCGGTGCTGACCAACCTCGCCCCCTCGGTGGCGAGCGCCTTCCTGACGCATCTCTTCGCCGGCTACGGGTCGGATGCCATCGCGGCGGCGGCGGTGATCGACCGGCTGACGCCCGTGGCCTTCGGCGGGCTCTTCGCCCTGTCGGGGGCCATCGGGCCGATCCTGGCGCAGAACTGGGGGGCGTCCCGCTTCGACCGGATGGGCGAGACCCTGCACTCCTGTGTGAAGGCGACGCTGGTCTACGCCGCCACCGTGTGGCTGCTGCTCATCGCCCTGCGCTGGCCGCTGGCCGGGCTGTTCGGGCTGAAGGGCGACGCGGCGGAGCTGTTCGCGTTCTTCTGCCTCGTCGGCGGGGCGATCTGGTTCTTCAACGGGCTGCTCTTCCTGGGGAACGCGGCCTTCAACAATCTCGGCTTCCCCCTGCGCTCGTCGCTCCTCAACTGGGGCCGGGCGACGCTCGGCACCGTGCCGCCGGCCTATCTCGGCAGCGCCCTGTTCGGCACGCGCGGCATCGTGGCGGGGATGGGCATCGGCTCCCTCGTGTTCGGCGTGGCCGGGCTCCTCCTCGCCCGCCGCACGGTCGCCCGCCTCGCCGAACGGTCGAATACCGCACGCGCCGGCGCGGGATCGACAGGGATTGTCACCGGGGAACTGGCGTTTCCGCCCGGGGCGGGTCACGATACCCCGCACAGATGAGCGGACCCGACGGGCCGCAGGGCCGTGCGGACACCGAGGACCCATGTTCACTCCCCTCGATATGGTCCAGGCCGCCGGCGGACCCGAGATGCAGGCGATGGCGCGGCAATTCGGCCTGACGGTCGAGCAGACCCAGCGTGCCTTCGAGGCGCTGATGCCGGCCCTGACCCTCGGCCTCCAGCGCGGCGCCGGCCTCGACCCGACGGGCTTCGCGCGGATGTTCTCCGCGCCGGAGACGGCCCGCACCGCGATGCCGCTGGGCCTCGACGCCCTAGGCCAGATGTTCGGGTCCGCGCAATTGATGCAGGCGGTGCTGCAGCAGGCTTCCACCGCGAGCGGCGTGGGGTCGCAGGTGCTGCGGCAGATGCTCCCGATGATGGCCGGCGCCGTGGTGGCGAGCATCGTCCATGTCCTACTCAACCAGCCTCAGGCGGAGGCGTCCCGCAAGCCGGCGCCCGCCGCCGCGGCGACGCCCGCGCCGATGGCCTTCGTGTCCCTGTGGTCGGACATGGCCCGCGCCTTCATGACGCCCCCGGCCGCCGCCCCCGCGCCGACGCCCCCGCCGCCGCCGAGGCCCGCCCCGCAGGTGGAGGCGCCCCGCCCGCCGCAGGGCGAGAGCCCCGGCGCCGACGTCATCAGCCAGATGCTGCGCACCGGCGCGGAGGTTCAGGAACAGAATCTCAAGGCGATGCAGCAATTGTTCGAGGCGTTCTGGCCCGCCGCGGGTCAGGCGCCGGAGGAGGCCGCCCCCGGCCCGATCCCCGGCGCGAGCCCCCGTGAAAAGCCGGCGTCGCGGCCCCGCCGGGGACGGCCCGGCGAGGGCAGCTGAGGCCCCGTTTTCAATTTTTCTCAGCCGTTCCGAAAAATGCCTGCGCTTGGCCTCACCCGGCCCGGCGTGTAGGACTCCTGTGAGAAACGCCGCCCGGCCGCGCCACGGCCCGGCACCCAATCAGAACAGAGGCACGCCATGAGCGCCGGGACCGCCGCAGACAAGCACTTCTCGAACAGCTTCTTCGCCGCCCCGCTGACGGAGGCCGATCCCGAGATCGCCCGCGCCGTCGAGCAGGAACTCGGCCGGCAGCAGCACGAGATCGAGCTGATCGCGTCCGAGAACATCGTGTCCCGCGCGGTGCTGGAAGCGCAGGGGTCGGTGCTCACCAACAAGTACGCCGAGGGCTATCCGGGCCGTCGCTACTACGGTGGCTGCCAGTTCGTGGACATCGCCGAAGACCTCGCCATCGAGCGCGCCAAGCGCCTGTTCGATTGCGGCTTCGCCAACGTGCAGCCGAACTCGGGCTCCCAGGCCAACCAGGGCGTGTTCCTCGCCCTCATGCAGCCGGGCGACACCTTCCTCGGCCTCGATCTCGCGGCCGGCGGCCACCTGACGCACGGCGCCCCGCCGAACGTCTCCGGCAAGTGGTTCAAGCCGGTCTCCTACACCGTGCGCCGGGAAGACCAGCGCATCGACATGGAGCAGGTCGCCCAGCTCGCGCAGGAGCACAAGCCGAAGGTGATCATCGCCGGCGGCTCGGGCTACCCGCGCCATTGGGACTTCGCCAAGTTCCGTGAGATCGCCGATTCCGTCGGCGCCTACTTCATGGTCGATGCCGCCCACTTCGCCGGGCTCATCGCGGCCGGCGTGCATCCGTCGCCGTTCCCGCACGCCCACGTCGTCACCACGACGACCCACAAGACCCTGCGCGGCCCGCGCGGCGGCATGATCCTCACGAACGATGAGGCGCTGGCCAAGAAGTTCAACTCGGCGATCTTCCCTGGCCTCCAGGGCGGCCCGCTGATGCACGTCATCGCCGGCAAGGCCGTGGCCTTCGGCGAGGCGCTGAAGCCCGAGTTCAAGATCTACGCCCGTCAGGTGGTGGAGAACGCCAAGGCGCTCGCCGACACGCTGATGTCCGGCGGCTACGACATCACCTCCGGCGGCACCGACAACCACCTGATGCTGGTCGATCTGCAGCGGAAGGGCCTCACCGGCAAGGCGGCGGAAGCCGCGCTGTCGCGGGCGCACATCACCTGCAACAAGAACGGCGTGCCCTTCGACACGCAGAAGCCGACGATCACGTCGGGCATCCGCCTCGGCACCCCGGCCGGCACCTCGCGCGGCTTCGGCGTCGCCGAGTTCAAGCAGATCGGCGGCTTCATCGTGGAAGTGCTGGACGGTCTCGCCGCCAAGGGCGAAGCCGGTGACAGCGCCGTCGAGGAGAGCGTGAAGCAGAAGGTCCACGCCCTCACCGACCGCTTCCCGATCTACGGCTGACCTTTCCGGTTCAGCGCCCCTGCGCTACGAGACGGCCGCGGATCACCCCGATCCGCGGCCGTCTTCGTTTTTACCCTGAGAGAACCCGCCCGATGCGGTGCCCCTATTGCGGCGGGTCCGACACGCAGGTGAAGGACTCGCGCCCCTCCGAGGATGGCGCCGCCATCCGCCGCCGCCGGGTCTGCCCGGATTGCGGAGGGCGCTTCACCACCTTCGAGCGGGTGCAGCTACGCGAACTCACCGTGATGAAGCGCTCCGGCAAGCGGGTGCCCTTCGACCGGGACAAGCTCCAGCGCTCCATCGACGTGGCCCTGCGCAAGCGCGCCGTCGAGCCGGAGCGGATCGAACGACTCGTCAGCGGCATCACCCGCCAGTTGGAGAGCGCGGGCGAGGCCGAGGTCGCCTCGGAGGCGATCGGCGAACTGGTGATGGCCGGGCTCAAGGGCCTCGACGACGTCGCCTACGTGCGCTTCGCCTCGGTCTACAAGAATTTTCGCGAGGCCAAGGACTTCGAGGACCTGCTCGGCACCCTCGGCAGCACCCTGGTGCCCGCCCTCGAGCCGGAGCCCGAACCGGAGGCGAAGCCCGCGCCCCGCCGACGGGGCCCGAAGCCGTGAGCCGCGACGCCAACGTCATGCGCCTCGCCCTGGCGCTCGGGCGCCGGAACCTCGGGCGGACATGGCCGAACCCCGCCGTGGGGGCGGTGGTGGTCGCGCCGGAGACCGGCACGATCCTGTCCGCCGCCGTCACGGCGCCGGGCGGGCGCCCCCATGCCGAGACGCAGGCGCTGGCCCTGGCCGGCGCGGCGGCGCGGGGGGCCACCCTCTACGTCACGCTGGAGCCCTGCTCCCATCACGGCCGCACGCCGCCCTGCTCGGAGGCGATCATCGCCGCCGGGATCGGGCGGGTGGTAAGCGCCCTCGAAGATCCGGATCCCCGGGTCGCCGGGCGCGGCCACGGCCTCTTGCGCGCGGCGGGCATCGTCGTCGAGACCGGCCTGTGCCGGGAGGACGCGGCCCGCGACCATCGCGGCCACGTCACCCGCGTCACCCTTGGGCGGCCGATGCTGCATCTGAAGCTCGCCCGCACCCGCGACGGGTTCGCCGCCGGAGCCGGCACCGAGCGGCTGCGCATCACCGGGCCGGTGGCGGATGGGGCGGTGCACCTGTGGCGCGCCCATGCCGACGCCATCCTCGTCGGGATCGGCACGGCGCGGGCGGACGACCCCTCCCTCACCGTGCGCCTGCCGGGGCTCGCCGCGCGCTCGCCCCTGCGGATCGTGCTCGATTCGGACCTGCGCCTCTCCCCTGCGAGCGTGCTGGCCCGCACCGCGCGGGACGTGCCGGTGCTCGTCCTCACCACCCGCTCCGCGCCGGTCCATGCCCGCCGTGCCCTCGAATCGCTCGGCGTCGAGGTCCTGCCCGTCGCCACGGGCGCGGAGGGGCGGATCGACCTGCCGGCGGCCTTGGCCGTCCTCGGCGAGCGTGGCCTCACCCGTCTGTGCAGCGAGGGCGGCCCCCGCCTTGCGGAGGCGCTGGCTCAGGCCGATCTCATCGATGCGGTGACCTTGCTCACCGGCCCGGATACGGCCGGGCCGGAGGGCGGGCTGCCCGCCATCGGCCCCGTCCTGGCCAGCCGGATCGCCGCCTTCGCCACGGCCGAGGATCTCCTCCTCGGGCAGGACCGGGCCGTCACCTACGAACGGAGCGTCTGAGACATGTTCACGGGTCTCGTCAGCGATGTCGGCACGGTCCTCTCGGTGTCGGGCGAGGGCGACCTGCGCCGCATCGCCATCCGCTGCGCCTACGATCCGGCGGGGATCGCGCTCGGCGCCTCCATCGCCTGTTCCGGCCCCTGCCTCACGGCGGTCTCCATCGCGCCGGCCGAGGGCGGGGCGGTGTTCGAGGTCGATGCGGCGGCCGAGACCCTGGCGCGCACGAATGTCGGGGCCTGGGCGCCGGGCCGGCGGATCAACCTCGAACGCTCCCTCAAGATCGGCGACGAGCTCGGCGGCCATCTCGTCACCGGCCACGTGGACGGGCTCGCGGAGATCGTCGCCCGCGACACGGTGACGGACGGGGCTTGGGGCCCGAGCGAGCGCTTCACCCTGCGCGCCCCCCCGGCGCTCGCGAAGTTCATCGCCGAGAAGGGCTCGGTCTGCCTCGACGGCACGTCGCTCACCGTGAACACCGTCGATGGCGACCTGTTCTCGGTGCTCCTGATTCCCCACACCCTTCAGGTCACCACCTGGGGCGAGCGGACGAAAGGCGACGCCGTGAACCTCGAAGTGGATCTCATCGCCCGCTACGCCGCCCGGCTCTCCGAGGCGCGGGCCTGATTCCCTAGCGCGGCGGAATCGAGTAGGTGCCTGTGGCGTGGCAGACCACGTCCGGGTGGCCGACGGCCGTGATCGCGACCTCGCCCATGGCTAGGCGCCGCCCGAGCTTCATCAGCCGGCATTCGGCCTGAAGGTCGCCGGAGGCGGGCTTGCGCAGGAAGTTAAACGTGAGGTTGGTTGTCACCGCTAGCGCGACAGGGCCGATATTGGCGAGGATCGCCGCGTAGAGGGCGTAATCGGCCAGCGCCATCATCGCCGGGCCCGAGACCGTCGCGCCCGGTCGGAGGAAGCGTTCGTGCGCTTCGAGCCGCATCCGCGCCGTGAGCGGTCCCACCGCTTCCAGATGATAGGCCCGCCCGCCGGCCTGCATCTGCGGAAATTCGCTGTCGAGGAAGGCCTGCGTTTCCGCGAGGCTCATGATCGTGCCGCTCATGCAAGTCTTGCAGCATGAGTGGCCGCGCGGCGCAATCGTGGCCGGCACACTATCCTCACCCGGATGACAGCCGCGCGGAAATGACAGCCTTCGATTGTTTTCAGCCTCGCCTCGCGAGCATTCACCGGCTCGACTTCATCTATCGTTGTGTTGTCTGCGCTAAAAACGGTCGCTGAGCCCCGGATGCTCCCGCCCTGTCCGGGCGGGTGGTCCGGGCCCTCCCGGACTGGCATGGCGGCGACGATCAGAATCCAGCATCTTCAGTGGGTCGTGGGGGCGGTGGCAGCGTTCGGCTGCACGGCCCTCGGCGGCACCCTTGTCGCGTCCAACCTCACCGAGTTGAGCCGGGTGGGGCGGGCGGTGGAGGATGCGTCGCGCTTCGGCCTCGTCATGGCCGCCACCGACATGATTTCTGCCGAGCGCGGCCCCGCCAACGCGGCGATGGACCCGCTCGGGCCCTCCACCGAGGAGAGCCTGCGCCGCCTCACCGCCATCCGCGCCGCCACCGACGCGCGCCTCGCGGAGGCCCGGGCCGCCGCCGGGCCGGACGCGGCGGCGTTCGAGCCCGTCGCACGCCTCCTCGCCGAGGGCCGGGCCAAGGTCGATGCCATCTGTGCCAGGGCGCCGGAGGAGCGCTCCGGTCCCACGATCTCGGCGGCGATCCGAGCCATGTTCGCCGTCGCGGACGAGGCGGCGACGCTCCGCAGCGAGTTCGGCCGGCGGCTCCTGCGCCACGCGCCGGAAGTCGGCGCCGAGGTGCTGCTGCAGGCGGAGGCCAGCACCCTGCGCGAGCAGGCTGGGCGGCTCGGCTCTTACGCGGTGATGATGCTGACGGGCGGCCTGCCCAGCGACGAGGCCCGCCTCGAAGTCACGCGCACCCGCAGCACGCTCCGGCATCTGTGGCTGAACCTCGCCACGTTCGGGAAGAACCACGCCGACGATCCCGCCATCGGCGAGGCGCTGGAGCGGGTGAAGACGGAATTCTTCGCCGGCAGCCTGCCCATGGCGATGGATGTGTTCGCGGAGCCGACCCTGAGGGGCAGCGCCGCCGAGTTCACCCGTCGCTACGTGCCGGGCCTCGCCGCCCCCACCGAATTGAAGGACCGTCTCGGCGCGCTCACTCTGCGCCGGATCGAGAAGGCCCGCGAATCGGCCATCGGGGCGACCCTCGCCTCGGCCGGCATCACCGCCTCGGTGGTCCTGGCCCTGCTCTGGCTCGGCCTCACCTTCCGCAATCGCCTGTTCCGGCCGCTCGCCGCCATGCGCGAGGAGATCCTCGCCCTGTCGGTTGGGCGGCTGGAGGAGCCCGCGCCGAGGGCGCCCTGCGGCCCGGAGGTGGACGGCATGTTCGCCGGGCTCGCCGTGCTGCGCGGGGAATTGCGGCGCAAGGTCGTGCTCGAACGGGCGCGGCGGCGCATGAACCGCAACCTCAAGGTCCTCGCTCAGACCGACTCGCTGACGAGCCTCCTCAACCGGCGCGCGGTGTCGGATCAGGCCCCGGCGATGATCGAGCAGGCCGCCCGGTCGGGGCTGCCCGTCACCGCGATCCTCGTGGACATCGACCATTTCAAGATGGTCAACGACCGCTACGGCCATGCCGGCGGCGATGCCGTGCTGCGGCGGGTGGCGATGGCGTTGAAATCCGTCGCGCGGCCGGGCGACCTCCTCGCCCGCTACGGCGGCGAGGAGTTCCTGATCCTCGCCGCCGGCCTCGACGAGGCGGCGGGGCTGGAGATGGCGGAGCGGATGCGGATCCGCCTCGCCGCACCGGATGCGCGGCAGGGCGGGCCCCCCGTCACCGGCAGCTTCGGCGTCGCCTGCCGCGAACCGGATTGCGCCCGCGACTGGGAGGCCCTGGTCGCCCGCGCCGACACGGCCCTGTACCGGGCCAAGCGCCTGGGCCGGAACCGCGTCTGCACCGAGGCGCCCGCCGCCGCGCTCGTCCACGCGCAGCGGGCGTGAGGCGTCAGAAGAAGATCGGCCGGGCGCTGGCGCTCATCTCGCTGAGGACGGTGCCGTTGGCCTCCACCTCCTTGAGCACCACGTCGTAGCCCCAGAGGTCGGCGAGGTGCTGCAGCACCCGGCGGGCGTCGTCCTTCTGCAGGGTGATCTTGTTGAGCACCTTGTGGTGCAGGACGAGGCGGCGGTCCCCTTCGAGGTCGACGTCGACCACCTCGATGTCGGGATCGAGCCACGCCACGTCGTATTGCCGGGCGAAGGAGCGGCGCAGGCGGCGATAGCCGCGCTCGTCGTGGATCGCCTCGACCCGCAGGGCCTGCTCGTCGGGATCGTCCACCACGTGGAACAGGCGCAGGTCGCGCATCAGCTTGGGCGAGAGGAACTGCGCGATGAAGCTCTCGTCGCGGTAGTTCTCCCAGCAGTCGCGCAGCACCTCCATCCCGTCGCCGCGACCGGCGATGTCGGGGAACCACTCCCGGTCTTCGTCCGTCGGCGTCTCCGCGATCCGGGCGATGTCCTGCATCATCGCGAAGCCGATCGCGTAGGGGTTGTGCCCGCCATAGGAGCGGTCGTCGTAGTTCGGCTGTCGGATGACGTTGGTGTGCGATTGCAGGAATTCGAGATAGGCGGCCTCGGTGATCTGGCCGGTCTCGGAGAGGGCGTTCATGATCCGGTAGTGGACGTAGGTGGCGCAGCCCTCGTTCATCACCTTGGTCTGGCGCTGCGGGTAGAAGTACTGCGCCACGAGGCGCACGATCCGCAGGATCTCCCGCTGCCAGGGGCGCAGGCGCGGGGCGACCTTCTCCAGGAAGTAAAGGATGTTCTCCTGCGGCAGTTCCAGCAGGGCGCGGCGGCGCTCGGCGGCCATGTCGGAGGGGGCGGCGCCCGGCTTGTTCGGCAGGGTGCGCCAGAGGTCGTTGTAGATCTGCTCGCCGTGCTCCACCCGCTCGCGCTCCCGGCGCTGCTCGGAGGCGAGGTCGGGGCGTTTCTTGCGCGGATAGCGGTGGACGCCCTGGCTCATCAGGGCGTGGGCGGCGTCGAGCATCTGCTCCACCGCCTGGTGGCCGTAGCGCTCCTCGCAGCGGGCGATGAAGCCCTTGGCGAAGTCGAGATAGTCGAGGATGCCCTCGGCATCAGTCCACTGCCGGAACAGATAGTTGTTCTTGAAGAAGTGGTTATGCCCGAAGGCGGCGTGGGCAATGACGAGCGTCTGCATCGTCGCCGTGTTCTCCTCCATCACGTAGGAGATGCACGGGTCCGAGTTGATGACGATCTCGTAGGCCAGCCCCATCAGGCCGCGCCGGTAGCCCGATTCGTGCTGGGCGAAGTGTTTGCCGAAGGACCAGTGTTTGTAGAACAGCGGCATGCCGATGGAGGCATAGGCGTCCAGCATCTGCTCGGCGGTGATGATCTCGATCTGGTTTGGGTACCAGGACAGCCCGAGCCGCCGCGCCTCGACCTCGCAGGCGTCGTGGATCCGCCGGATCGTGTCGAAATCCCAGTCGTTGCCGGTGAACAGCGGTTTGTCGGCGCGGATGATCGACTTCGTCTTCGTCCCGCTCAAGGTGGCGACCATGGCACCCTCTTCCTCGACACTCTTAGCCCGACCCTGAAGCGGGAAGGGCACGCGCTCACGCCTCTGCCTTGTCCTTGCGGCCGAACAGCTCGCGGAACACGGGGTAGATCTCCCGGCGGTGGTTCACCTTGCGCATGGCGATGGGGCCGCCCGCCTTGGCGATGGCCTCGTAGGTCCGCCACAGGGTGGTGCGGTGCTCCACGAAGCCGGCGCGGGGGCCGTTCTCGTCGCCCACCTCAAGATAGGCGAAGTGCTGGCAGGCCGGCAGGATGTCGGCGCGCAGCAGGTCCGTCGCGGTCGGCCCGTCGCTCGACACGTTGTCGCCGTCGGAGGCTTGCGCCGCGTAGATGTTCCAGTCGTTCGGGTCGTAGCGCTCGGCGATGACGCGCTTCATCTCGATCAGCGCCGAGGAGACCAGCGTGCCGCCGGTCTCGCGGGAGCCGAAGAAGGTCTCCTCGTCTACCTCGGTCGCCCGGTCGGTATGGCGGATGAAGACGATCTCCACGTGGCGGTAGCGCCGCGTGAGGAAGATGTGGAGCAGGATGTAGAACCTTTTGGCGAGGTCCTTCATGTGCTCGGTCATCGAGCCCGACACGTCCATCAGGCAGAACATCACCGCCTGCGCGATGGGGCGCGGATAGGGCTCGAAGCGCCGGAAGCGCAGGTCGATGGGATCGACGTAAGGGATGCGCCTCGCCCGCTCCCGCAGCAGGGTGAGCGAGGCTTCGAGGTCGGCCCGCACCGGGTCGCCCTCGTGCAGCGCCGCGATGCGCTTCTCCAGGGCCTCGACCTCGTCGGGCTTCGGCCGCTTCAGGGCGATGCGGCGCGACATCGAGTTGCGCAGCGTCCGCGTCAGGGCGAGGTTGGCGGGCGAGCCCGTCACCGTGTAGCCGGCCCGGCGCAAGCCTTCCGTCTCCACGATCGACAGGCGGCGCTTGGCAAGGTCCGGCAGTTCGAGGTCTTCGAGGAACAGTTCCAGGAACTCGTCCCGGGTGAGGACGAACTGGAAGGCGTCCTCGCTGTTCTCGCCGCCGTCCCCGCCCTCGCCGGAGCCGCCGCCGCTCCCGCCGCCGCCCGGCGGGCGGTCGATCGTATCGCCTTCGACGTAGGTCTTGTTGCCGGGCAGGATGTGGTCGTGCCGGCCGCTGCCGGGCTGGCGGCTGAAGCGCGGCTCGCGCACCCCATCCGCCGGCACGGTGACGCGGCCGTCCTTGCCGAGGTTCTTGATGTCGTTCTCTCGGGCCGATTCACGCACCGCCCGCTGGGCCACGTCCTTCACGCGGCGCAGGAAGCGCTGACGGTTCGGGAGGCTCTTGCCCCCCGGATTGAGGCGTCGGTCGACGATGTGCATCAGGTGCTCAAGCCCTCGCCCGCGTGTCCGGCCGGCTGGAAGTCTCGCCGGCCGATCGTCCGAAACTGTGGCGGCTGAGGGTGTTCGAACCCGGCCCTCAGCCCGCCTGCTTCACCCGCATGTACCATTCCACCAGACGGCGGACCTGCCGCTCGGTGTAGCCCCGCGACACCATCCGCTCGACGAACTCGCCGTGCTTCTTCTCGGTGTCGCCGTCCTTCTTGGAGCCGAAGGAGATGACCGGCAGAAGCTCCTCGACCTGGGAGAACATCCGCCGCTCGATCACCTCCCGCAGCTTCTCGTAGCTGGTCCAGCTCGGGTTGCGCCCGCCATGCTGCGCCCGCGAGCGCAGGGCGAACTTCACCACCTCGTTGCGGAAGTCCTTCGGGTTGGCGATGCCGGCCGGCTTTTCGATCTTGGTCAGCTCCTGGTTCAGGAGCTCACGGTTCATGAGCTGGCCGGTCTCGGAATCCTTGAAGTCCTGATCCTCGATCCAGGCATCGGCGTAGTCGATGTAACGGTCGAACAGGTTCTGGCCGTAATCGTGGTACGATTCGAGGTAGGCCTTCTGGATCTCGTGGCCGATGAACTCGGCGTAACGGGGCGCCAGTTCCGTCTTGATGAATTCGAGGTACTTCTTCTCGGTCTCCGGCGGGAGCTGTTCCCGGCGGAGCGACTGCTCCAGCACGTACATGAGGTGCACGGGGTCGGCGGACACCTCGGTCGTGTCGTGGTTGAAGGTCGCAGCCAGCACCTTGAAGGCGAAGCGGGTCGAGATCCCGTCCATGCCCTCGTCGACGCCGGCCGAATCCTTGTACTCCTGCATCGAGCGGGCGCGGGGATCGACCTCGCGCAGGCTCTCGCCGTCATAGACCCGCATCTTGGAGAACAGGTTCGAGTTCGCGTGGTCGCGCAGGCGCGAGAGCACCGAGAATCGCGCCAGCATCTCCAGCGTGCCCGGCGCGCAGGCCGCGTCCGAGAGTTCGGAGCCGGAGATCAGCTTGTCATAGATCTTCTGCTCCTCCGTCACCCGGAGGCAGTAGGGCACCTTGATGACGTAGATGCGGTCGATGAAGGCTTCGTTGTTCTTGTTGGTCTTGAAGGTCTGCCACTCGGCCTCGTTCGAGTGGGCGAGGATCACGCCCGTGAACGGAATCGCGCCGATATTCTCGGTGCCGACATAGTTGCCCTCCTGCGTCGCGGTGAGCAGCGGGTGGAGCATCTTGATCGGCGCCTTGAACATCTCGACGAATTCGAGAACGCCCTGGTTCGCCCGGTTCAGGCCGCCGGAATAGGAGTAGGCATCCGGGTCCGCCTGGGAGAGTGTTTCCAGCCGGCGGATGTCCACCTTGCCGACGAGGGACGAGATGTCCTGGTTGTTCTCGTCGCCCGGCTCGGTCTTGGCGATGCCGATCTGCCGCAGGCGCGACGGGCGCACCTTGATGACCTTGAACTGAGAGATGTCGCCGCCGAACTCGTCGAGGCGCTTCAGCGCCCAGGGGCTCATCAGGCCGGTGAGGCGGCGGCGCGGGACGCCGTAGCGGCGCTGGATCTCCTCGCCCATCACCTCCGGGTCGAACAGGCCGAGGGGGCTTTCGAAGACGGGGGAGACCTCGTTGCCGGCCTTCAGCACGTAGATCGGGTGGAACTCCATGAGGAGCTTCAGCCGCTCGGCGAGGGAGGACTTACCGCCGCCCACAGGGCCGAGCAGGTAGAGGATCTGCTTGCGCTCCTCCAAGCCTTGCGCCGCGTGCCGGAAGAACGAGACGATCCGCTCGATCGTCTCCTCCATGCCGTAGAATTCGCGGAAGGCGGGGTAGGTGCGGATCGTCCGGTTCATGAAGATCCGGCCGAGGCGGGAATCCTTGGCCGTATCCACGAATTCCGGCTCGCCGATCGCCGCCAAGATGCGCTCCGCGGCGGAGGCATACATCAGCGGTTCGTCGCGGCAGGCTTCGAGATACTCGGAGAGGCTCATCTCCGTGTCGCGGCGTGCTTCGTAGCCGCGGGCGAAGCTCTGGAAGAGGTCGTTCGTCGCTTGCATAGGCATTCGCGTCACCCTCTCAGACCGGGACAGCTTCATCCTGTCCCGGCTCGGATGCAACCGACAGGCCCGCCATTTGTCGCAGTGCGGCGACGACGCCGCAATCATGGTGATTGCGTGCAACACTCGCGGAAACGAATTCCACACTCGTCAGACTACGGAGTGGTATTCTTCCAAGAGCCTTTGCTGTCGTCGCCGAAAAACGATGCATTGAGCGAATTCGACTGCCTGCGGCTTAGAGGTCGGTGCCTTCTTTCTTGGCATCGGTCGATGGCTTGGCGGTGGCGCCGCCGACGGTGATCTTGATCGTCTGTGTCTGGATCTGCCCGTCCGAAGTCTTGACCTCGAACGTCACCTCATCCTGGCCGCTATAGCCTGCATTGGCCTGGTAGAAGAGCGCCTGGACGGCGGCCTCCTTGTTCGGGCAGCGGTAGCTCGCGGGGGTCTTCAGCTTGCCGACCTTGGTGATCACCGAACCGTTCTTCGGTGCGCCGGACACCTTGAACTCCGGCATCGGGCCGGAGCTGCAATCCTTCTTGAGATTGGGCGCGATCTCCAGCCGCACCGTCTGGCCCGGCGCCACCGTCTTGGAGCGCGTCACCGTCGTCTGGGCGGCGGCAGGGACCGCCAGCAACAGGACGCCGAACAGGGCCGGGAAGCAGCGGCCGGGGAGGGCGGTGGCGATCGTCACGGGGCAGGTCTCCATCGCGGGCAGTGGACCGGCCCGCCTGATGGGCATGTGGGAACGTCCACGGCGCGCGTCGAGGGGCGGCGGCCGACGAACCCGCCTCAGTCCTGAAGCGCCGCCGCGACGATGCCGGTGACGCGGGCGATCTGCGCGGGGGTGAACTCGCCGCTGAGGGTCGAGGCCAGCCGTTCCTCCACCCGCGCCCGCTCGCCGGCATCGGCGATGGGGGAGGCGGGGATCTCGTCTTCCTTCAGACGGCAGACCTTGCGGATCGTCTCGGCGGCGGCGAGCAGCTTCTGGCGGTCGGCGGGGCCCATCTCCCACAGGGGGGCGCGCAGGCGGGCGATCACCCGCCGCGCATCGCGGTACTTCGGATCGACGGCGGTCGCCGCCTCGACCTGACTGACCAGGGTGATCAGTTCGAGGATTTCAGAGGCCGCATCCGGGCAGGCGCGGACGATCCGCAGGATGCGGGCCATCAACTCCTGACTGGGAGACAACTTCTGGTGAGGAGTGGCCATTCGGGCGACAACGCAAGTCCCCCGGTAAAGTTCGGCCCCTGCGACAACGCCCTGTCAGGCCTTGCATCCGCTAGTCCGGCGGCTGGCGCAGCCCGTCGAGGATCGCCCGGCAGGCCCGCATTTCGTGGAGGGCGTCCTCCAGGGCGGCCTGATCGACGGAGGGGAGGGCGGCGCTCGCCGAATCGTAGGCGGCGTGGCCCTCGGCGCCGGATTCGAGGTCCTGCAGCGGCGGCGGCGCGGCCATGGCCTCGCCCCGGCCGACCGCCTGGACGAAGCGGATGCCGTTCTCCTTGATGATCCGCTGCGCGCCCTTGATCGTGTAGCGGCGGACATGGAGCAGGTTCTTGATGCCGGCGACGAGGTCGACATCCTCCGGCCGGTAGTAGCGCCGGCCGCCGGCCCGCTTCAGCGGACGGATCTGGCCGAAGCGCGTCTCCCAGAAGCGCAGGACGTGCTGGGGCACGTCCAGGTCCTGCGCCACCTCGCTGATCGTGCGGAAGGCGCCCGCGCTCTTCTCCCGCGCCTCGTTCGTGTCGTCGGTGGCGGCCAGCACTGGGGGCATCGTGATTCGACTGAGGCTATCGGGTGAGGGCGATCTTGCAGCCCTCGCGGGCAACGCTCAAGCCTCGATCGGAGGCCGCGTCCTCACTCGTCGTCGTCCTCGCCCTCGCCGGTGAGGCCGTTGATGCGGGCCTTGAGGACGTTCGAGGGCTTGAACACCATGACCTGACGGGGCTCGATGGCCACCTCGACGCCGGTCTTGGGGTTGCGGCCGACCCGGCGGCCCTTGCTGCGCACCACGAAGGAGCCGAAGGAGGAGAGCTTCACCGTCTCGCCGTTGGCGAGGCAGGTGCAGATCTCGGAGAGGACGGTTTCGACCAGGGCGGCGGATTCGGTCCGCGACAGCCCGACCTGATGGTAGACGGCCTCGCTCAGGTCGGCACGCGTCACCGTCTTCCCCGCCATTCCTCGTCCCCTCGCCGGCTGGCCCCTGTCCCGACGCGGGCCTCCGGGCGGTCCTGCCGCCGGGCCCAGTGGGACGTATCTCTATGATCCGCCACGCTAATCCGCTGCGGCGGCCCGGTCAACCACGGGTTTTGCGCCCGCCTCTCCTACCAACGGAGGAGTGCCGCGCCCCAGCTGAAGCCGCCGCCGATCGCCTCGATCATCACGAGGTCGCCCGGCTTGATGCGGCCGTCCCGGACGGCCACGTCGAGGGCTAGCGGGATCGAGGCGGCGGAGGTGTTGCCGTGCCGGTCCACGGTCATCACGATCTTCTCGCGGGCGATGCCGAGCTTGTCGGCGGAGGCCTCGATGATCCGGCGGTTGGCCTGGTGCGGCACGAACCAGTCGAGGTCGTCGGCGGTGACGCCCGCCTTCGCGAAGGCGTCCACGATCACGTCCGTCACCTGCCCCACGGCGAAGCGGAACACGTCCTTGCCCTCCATGCGGAGATGGCCGACCGCGCCGGTCGAGCCGGGGCCGCCGTCGACGTAGAGCTTGTCGCGATACCGCCCGTCCGAGCGCAGGGCGGCGGAGAGCACCCCGCGCTCACCGCCCTCGCGGGCTTCGAGCACCACGGCCCCGGCGCCGTCGCCGAACAGGACGCAGGTGGTGCGGTCCTCCCAATCGACGATTCGCGAGAAGGTCTCGGCGCCGATCACCAGCGCGCGCTGGGCCGCCCCGGTGACGAGGAACTTGTCGGCGGTGGTGACGCCGAACACGAAGCCGGCGCAGACCGCCTGCAGGTCGAAGGCCGCGCCCTGGCCGATGCCCAGGGCCGCCTGGATCTCGGTGGCCGTGGCGGGGAAGGTGTGGTCCGGCGTCGAGGTCGCGCAGATCACGAGGTCGATGGCGTCGGGGCCGAGCCCGGCCGCGTCGAGGGCGGCCTGGGCGGCGCGGGTGCCCAGCGTCACGGTGGTCTCGTGCGGGGCGGCGATGTGGCGCTGACGGATGCCGGTCCGCTGGACGATCCATTCGTCGGAGGTCTCGACCCGCTCGGCGAGCATGGCGTTGGTGACCGCCCGCTCGGGCAGGCAGGAGCCTGTGCCGAGGACGACGGAACGCAGGGCTGACATCGTGTGGTCCTTTCCGGCAGGCCCGTCGTGCGGCCCGCCCGTCTCCTCAAGCGGCGCTCAGGCCGGGGCCAGGGCCGGCGTCTGGTCGAGCATCTCGCGGATGGTGCGGATCATGTCGTGGCGGGCCATGTCGTGGGCGAGGTCCACGGCGGAGGCGAAGCCGGCGGCGTTCTCGGAGCCGTGGCTCTTCACGACGATGCCTTCGAGGCCCAGGAACACGCCGCCATTGGCGCGGCTCGGGTTCATCTTGTCCCTCAGCGCCCGGAAGGCGTGGCGGGCGAAGAAGGCGCCGATCTTGGCCGAGAGGGTGCGGGTCATGGCCGAGCGCAGATAGGAGCCGATCTGCTTGGCCGTGCCCTCGGCGGTCTTCAGGGCGATGTTGCCGGTGAAGCCCTCGGTGACGACCACGTCCACCGTGCCCTTGCCGAGGTCCGTGCCCTCCACGAAGCCATGGTAGGTCAGGCCCGCCGCCTCCATCTCGCGCAGCATCCGGGCGGCTTCCTTCACCGCCTCGTTGCCCTTCATCTCCTCGGTGCCGACGTTGAGCAGGCCGACCGTCGGCCGGTAGAGGTCGAACACGATGCGGGCCATGGCCGAGCCCATCACCGCCATCTCCACCAGATGCTCGGCATCGGTGCCGATGGTGGCGCCGACATCGAGCACGACGCTCTCGCCGCGCACGGTCGGCCACAGGCAGGCGATGGCCGGGCGCTCGATGCCGGACATGGTCTTCAGGCAGATCTTCGACATCGCCATCAGCGCGCCGGTGTTGCCGGCCGAGACGCAGGCGTCGGCCTGCCCGTCGCGCACCGCCTGGACCGCCTGCCACATGGAGGACTTGCCGCGCCCCTGGCGCACGGCTTGGCTCGGCTTGTCGTCCATGGCGATGGAGACGGTGGTGTGGCGGATCTCGACGCAATCCTTCAGCCGTGGCTCGGCGGCCACCAGCGGCGCGAGGATCGCCTCGTCGCCGAACATCAGGAAGGTCATGCCGGGGTGGCGCTCGCGGGCGATGGCGGCACCGGGCACCACCGTCGCGGGGCCGTGGTCGCCACCCATGGCGTCGAGCGAGATGCGGACGCGGTCGGACATTGGATCTAGGTTCGCGGCCTCGGCGGGGAGGGATCCGGCGGGGCACCACCGGGCGCGGCGGACCATAGCGATGCCCGCCGCATGGGCAAACGAATTCGGCGCCGGGTCGGGTTCCGCCGCTCAGGTCCCTTCTTCGCGAAGCCGGCGAAGGACATCGAACGGGCTGCTCTCCGGCCCGCTCGCCACCGGTTCGAAATCCACGCCGGGCTTGCGCGGATAGGGATCGAGGCCGAGCGCGAGGAATTCGGCGGTGAGCGCGCCGAGGTCGATGCGGCCGTTCACGATCGGGTCCGGCGGCTCGGGGGCGCCCTCGGGCGGGCCCTCCTCCGGCTCCTCCGGCGGCGGGGCGTCGCTGTACACCACCTCCACCGGCTCGCGCACGGCGGTCTCGAAGGGCTCCAGCGTCACGGTGCAGACCTGCGTCACCACCGCCTCCAACGTGCCGGTGACGGTGAGCCGGCTCACCGTTCCCGTCAGGGCGTAGCGGCCGACGAGGTCGCGCACCGCCGGGATGCCGAAGTCGCGGGCCAGCACGGCGCATTCCTCCTCGGTCGCCTCGACGGAGACCTCGGCCCGGCCGCGCGGCAGGCGGCCGACCTCGATGGGGCGGGAGAGGGGCTGGCGGGGCGTGGCACTCATGCCTGGTTGTCCGTGACAGTAGCGGGCCGCGCGAAGGCGGCCGGTTCGGGGAAGGGCGGCCCTGCTTGGAGCAGGGAATCGAAATCGACGGCCGCGAGCGCGGCCTCGGCGGCACGGACATAGGCGGCGAGCCCGGCCGGGTCGGAATCGGGGCCGAGGATGTTGCGGGCGAGCGCCGCGCGGAGCCCCGCCTCGTCCGGGGCCGCGAGGGCGGCATCGTAGCTGCGCGCCCGTCCGTAGAAGGCGGAGGCGATCTTCTTCATGCGCTTGCTCACGCCCACGTCGCTGACGCCGAGTTCGCGGACATTGGCATCGAGGTTCGCGAACACCGCGTCCACAAGCTCCTGCGCGAAGTCGGCGGCGGGGGGCGGCAGCCGGTCGAGCCGGCGCAACACGAGGTAGACGTGCAGGCACAGGGCCTCGAACCGTCCCTCCACCGTGTCCGGCACGGCGAGGTCGGTATAGAGGCCGGGCTGCCGCGCGGCGGCCACGATGGCCCCATGCAGGGCCTCCACGGGGCGCCTGCGCGCGGCGCCGCGCCGGAAGAACCGGGCGATCACCGGAGCGCGCCCGGCGGCGGGGGAACGAGAAGGCCACGGCGGTGTGGCCAAGCTTGCCTTGTCAAAGCCATGACCACGCGGTAGGCCAACCGACGCCCGGGGCGCAAGCGCCGCCGCACATCGTGCGGCCGGTCCGCCGCGTCCTGGCGGTCAATGGAATGCTTGGGGGGCCGATGCGGCGCCGTCTCGTCTCGTCTTTCACGCGCCTTGCCCTGCTCGGCCTCGTCGGCGCAGGTCTGTCCGGCTGTATCGGCGAGGAATTGCGCCACGGCTATCAGGTCGATCAGGCCGCCCTCGCCACGGTGAAGCCGGGCATGGGGCCGGAGCAGGTGCTCCAGATCCTCGGCACGCCCTCCACCGTGTCCACGGTCGGCAACAAGTCCTGGTACTACATCTCCCAGAACACCAGCCGCACGGTGATGTTCCTGGGCGAGCAGGTGCAGGACCAGAAGGTCATCGCCGTCTACTTCACGCCGGGCTTCAAGGTGGAGCGCGTCGCGCTCTACGGCATGCAGGACGGCAAGGTGTTCGACTTCATCGACCGCACGACGCCGACGAGCGGCCAGGATCGGGCCTTCATCAGCCAGCTCTTCCGCGGCCTCACCCGCTACGAGCCCTTCGGCTCGGGCTCCGGCGCCAGCATCGTGCCGGGCGCGAACCGGGGTCAGTAGGCCCCGCCGACCGCCGCGACCACCTCGCCCGGTTCCCGGAACAGGTGGTCCGGCGCGAGCGCGGCGAGTGCCTGCGGGTCGGTGTAGCCCCAGGCCACCGCCCCGAAGGCGCAGCCCATCGCCCGCACGGCTTCCGCGTCGCGGACCTCGTCCCCGACGCAGAGCACCCGCCCCGGCGGCAGCCGCGCGGCCTTCACCAGCCGGCGCAGGCGCCGGCCCTTGCCGAAGATAGAGGCGCCGCAGGACCACGCGCCGATCCGCGCCGCATCCTCCGGCCCCAGCACCCGCCGCACCACGTCCTCGCGATTCGAGGAGAGGATCGCGAGCCCCGCGCCCGTCGCGGAGAGCCCCGCCAGCATGGACGGGATGCCGGGGAACGGGTGCAGCTGCGCGACGTCCCGCGCGGCGAGCCGGTGCATGTGCCGGGCGATGAGCGGCACCTTCCAGCGCGGGATTCCGAGATGGCGCAGGATCTCCCGCGCGCCGAGGCGGCGCAGGGCCTCGACCTCGTGCGCCTCCACCCGGCGGAAGCGATAGCGGTCGGCGACGCCGTTCAGGACCCTGCAGAACCAGCCGAAACTGTCGATGAGCGTCCCATCGACGTCGAGCACCACGAGGCCGTAGGGGCCGGCGCGGGCCGTCAATGGCGCAGGTTCGCCACCGGCACGTCGAGGCGCATCACCAGCCCGCCCGGCGCCCAATCGTGTTCGAGCAACCCGTCGAGCTGCCCGGCGATGCTGCGCTCGGCCAACACCGTGCCGAAGCCTTTTCGCGATGGCGGCGCGGCGACGGTGGGGCCGCCGCTCTCGGCCCAGGTCAGGGTGTAGCGCCCGTCCGCGTGCATCCCGGTGAGCGCGACCTGCCCGCCCGCCTGGGAGAGGCCGCCGTATTTCACGGCGTTGGTGGCCTGCTCGTGCATGATGAGCGCGAGCGCCGTGGCGGTGCGCTCGCCGATCTCCACGTCGTCGCCGCCGATCGCCACCCGCTCGCGGCCCCCCTCGGTGTAGGCCGCCATCAGCAGCCGCATCAGGCCGAGCACGGTTTGGCCCGCCACGGCGGGGGCGCTGTCGGGGGAATGCGGGCGGACGTATTCGTGGGCGCGGGCCAGCGCCCCCAGCCGCTCGCGGAATGCCGCCGCGAAGGGCTTCGAGGCCGGATCGCTGCGCGCGGTGAGGGCGGCGAGGCCCCCGACCACTGCGAAGATGTTCTTGATCCGGTGGGACAATTCCCGGATCAGCAGGTCGCGCGCCTCCTCCGAGCGCTTCGCCTCGCGCAGGTCGCGGGTGACGGTGGCGAAGCCCGCCACCGCGCCCGAGGCATCGCGCACGGTGAAGATCGTGGAGCGCACGGCGATGCTCTCGCCGGTCGTGAAATGCCGGAAGGCGAGCTCGCCCTCCCACCAGCCTTGGCGGTGCACCGCCGGCATCACCGTGTCGGCCAGTGCCAGCCGGCTCTCGGCGGTGAAGAAATCGGGGATCGTCAGGGTGCGGGCGGCGGCGAGGTCGGGCAGGCCCACCAGCGCCAAAGCCGCCTCGTTGAGGTGATCGACCCGGCCGTCCTCGCCCGCGAGGCCGATGAAGTCCTTCGAGGCCGCGACGATGGCCGCGAGCCGGACCGCCTCGCCCTCGGCCCGCTTCAGGTCGTCGATGTCCGTGCAGGTGCCGAACCAGCGCTCGATCCGGCCCTCCGCGTCACGGATCGGCATGGCGCGGCCGAGGGTCCAGCGGTAGACGCCGCTGTGGTGGCGCAGGCGGTACTCGATCTCGTAGGGCTCGCCGGTCTCCAGGGAGTGGCGCCAGCGGGTCCAGGCCCTCTGCTGGTCGTCGGGGTGGAACATGTCGTTCCAGCCCTCGCCGTCCGTCGAGCCGTAGGGCACGCCGGTGAACTCGTACCAGCGGTCGTTGTAATAGTCGTGGAACCCGTCCGGCAGGGTCGTCCAGACCATCTGCGGCATGGACGCGGTCATCACCCGGAAGCGGCGCTCGGTGGCGGCCAGCTCCGCCTCGCGCTTGGCGACGAGGGCGAGGGCGCGGCGATGTTCGAACAGGGTCGAGACCTGCCGGGCCAGGGCGGCGAGGGTCGCGGTCTGGCCGGGGGTGAGGCCCTCGGGGCGCGTCTTGTAATCCAGCACGCAGAGGGCGCCGAGGAACACGCCGTTCCGGCCGGGGATGCCCGCGCCGGCATAGAAGCGGTACCCATCCTCGGTGACGAGGGGACTGGCGGCGGTCCTCGGGTCGGCTGTGAGGTCGGGGATCGTCAACTCGCCGCCGGCCGCCAGGGTGTGGACGCAGATCGTCCGGTCGAGGCCGAGTTCGCGCAGGCCGAGGCCGATCTCGGCCTTGAACCATTGCCGGTCCGAATCGAGCAGGCTCACCAGCGCGACGGGCGCACCGCAGACATGGGCCGCGACGGAGGCGAGGTCGTCGTAGGCGCGCTCGGAGGGGGTGTCGAGGATGCCGAGTTCGTCAAGCTCCGCCGCCCGGTCCGCGGCGTCCCGGCGGGATTCGGACATGTCGGGGAGGGCGCATGCGCCGGGCATCGGCTTGGTCATGGTGTGCCCGACACTTAGTCGCCCGTAACGGCCATGCCTAGGGCACGTCACGGAAAAGTGGAAACAGCCGGTTCCGAATCATCGTGCGGCTGCAAGGGCCTGGGCATGCCGGCCCGGTTCGGGCCGGCATGCGGAAGAGTGCTCAGGCGGCCTTCTGCTCGCCGAGCGTCGGGTAGTCGGTGTAACCCTCCGGCCCCTGCGAGTACCACGTCTGGGCGTTGTCCTTGGTGAGCGGGGCGCCCTTGGCGAACCGCTCCGGCAGGTCCGGGTTGGCAATGAAGGTGCGGCCGTAGGCGATGGCGTCGGCCTCGTTCCGGTCCAGGGCCTCCTGACCGCTCTTGGCGTCGTAATCCGCGTTCAGGATCAGCGGCGCGCGGAACACCTTGCGCATCGCCGGGGCGATCGGCGGGTGGTCGGCCTTGCCGAAGGTGCCCTCGTAGCCGGGCTCGCGCATTTCGAGGAAGGCGATGCCGATCTCGTCCAGCGCCTTGGCGGCGGAGACGAACAGCGGCTCGGGGTTCGAATCGTTCGTCCCCTGGATCGCGCCGTTCGGCGAGAGGCGCACGCCGGTGCGCTCGGCGCCCGCGACCTTCACCACGGCCTGCGTCACTTCGCGGAGCAGGCGGACACGGTTCTCGATGGAGCCGCCGTATTCGTCGGTGCGCAGGTTGGTGCCGTCACGCAGGAATTCGTCGATCAGGTAGCCGTTGGCGGCGTGGATCTGCACGCCGTCGAACCCGGCGGCCAGGGCGTTGGCGGTGGCCTTCTCGTAATCGGAGAGGAGACGCGGGATTTCGGAGACCTCGAGCGCGCGGGCCTGGGAATAGGGCTTCTTGCCCTCGTAGGTGTGGGCGTGGTCCGGCGCGGTGGTGGCCGAGGACGAGACCGGGGGCTTGCCACCGAGGAAGTCCGAATGAACCATCCGGCCCATGTGCCAGATCTGGCAGACGATCTTGCCGCCGTGGTCGTGGACGGCCTTCACCACGGGACGCCACGCATCGACCTGCGCGTCGGACCAGATGCCCGGCGCGAAGGGCCAGCCAAGGCCTTCCTGCGAGATGCCGGTGGCCTCCGTGAGAATCAGCCCGGCGCCCGCGCGCTGCGTGTAGTACTGCGCCATGAGCGGCGTCGGCACGTGCTCGCGGGTGGAGCGGCCACGGGTGAGGGGGGCCATGAAGATCCGGTTCTTGGCCTCGATGGCGCCGATACGGATCGGATCGAACAAGGACGGCATGCTGACTCGTTTCTTCGGGTTGGACGTGGCTCGGAGGACGAGATGGCGCGCCACCCCGGACGTGCCAGGGCAAAGGGCAACGAAGCGCACCCTCGGGCGGGGGATGGCTCGCCGTCTCGCCGGGAATCGATTATTGTAGCGGCTGCTACGAATGCCATATCTGTAATGGCCGCTACAGGTCGTCAAGGCGGCGGGGCGGTTCTGGCCGCAGGATGTGCGGCATGGCACGCCAGGATCGGCATACGGTGAGGAGATGAGCGCGATCATGCCGGCCCGGGGCAAGGGGCGTCCCCGCAGCTTCGACCGGGACAAGGCCCTGCAGAAGGCGTTGGAGGTCTTCTGGACCCGTGGCTACGGCCCGGCGACGGTGGCGGAGCTCTGCGCGGCGATCGGGATCAACCCGCCGAGCCTCTATGCGGCCTTCGGCAACAAGGATGCGCTCTTCCTCGAAGCGCTGCAGCATTACGAGACGACGTACTGGGCCTCCCCGTGGCAGGCCCTCGCGGACGAGGCGGACCTGCGCCGGGGAATGGAGCGCTTCCTGTTCGCGGCGGCGGCGATCCTGTCCTCGCGCGACGTGCCGTGCGGCTGCCTCGTGGTGCAGAATTCCGGCAGCGTGTCGCCGGATTCCGATGAGGTGCGCGACGCCCTCCGGCTGCTCCGGGAAGCGAGCAAGGCGGCGTTCCTGGCGCGGCTCGACCGTGCCTGCGCCGAGGGCGATCTGCCGCCCGACGCGGATGTCGAGGCGCTGGCAGCCACCTTCGCCGCCGTGCTCCAGGGCATGTCGGCTCAGGCGCGGGACGGCGCCCCGCGCGAGGATTTGGAGCGCATCGCCAGGGCGTCCCTGGCGATGCTTCCGGTCACGCGTGCGCCAGCACCGCCAGCAGCAGCAGGGCGATGATGTTGGTGATCTTGATCGCCGGGTTCACGGCGGGGCCGGCGGTGTCCTTGTAGGGGTCGCCGACCGTGTCGCCGGTCACCGCGGCCTTGTGGGCCTCGGAGCCCTTGCCGCCGTGGTGGCCGTCCTCGATGTACTTCTTGGCGTTGTCCCAGGCGCCGCCGCCCGAGGTCATCGAGATCGCGACGTACAGCCCGGTGATGATCACGCCGAGCAGCATCGCGCCGACCGTGGCGAAGGCCTGGGATTTGCCCGCGATCGGCTGGATCACGAAGAACAGCACGATCGGCGATAGCACCGGCAGGAGCGAGGGGACGATCATCTCCTTGATCGCCGCGCGGGTCAGCATGTCCACCGCCCGGCCGTAATCCGGCCGGTCGATGCCCTGCATGATGCCGGGCTTCTCCCGGAACTGGCGGCGGACCTCCTCCACCACCGCCGAGGCCGCGCGGCCCACGGCGGTCATGGCGATGCCCGCGAACAGGAACGGGATCAGCCCGCCGAGCAGCAGCCCGACCACGACATAGGGGTTCGAGAGGGAGAAATCGACGCTCACCCCCTGGAAGAAGCGGTACTGCGTCGGGCTCGCATTGGCGATGAAGTAGTTCAGGTCGGAGGTGTAGGCCGCGAACAGCACCAGGGCGCCGAGGCCGGCCGAGCCGATGGCGTAGCCCTTCGTCACCGCCTTGGTGGTGTTGCCGACCGCGTCCAGCGCGTCGGTGGACTTGCGTACGTCCGAGGGCAGGCCCGCCATCTCGGCGATGCCGCCCGCGTTGTCCGTCACCGGGCCGAAGGCGTCGAGGGCCACGATGAACCCGGCGAGCGCCAGCATGGCCGTGACCGCGATGGCGATGCCGAACAGGCCGGCGAGCGCGTAGGTCGCGATGATGCCGGCCACGATCACGATGGCCGGCAGCGCCGTCGATTCCAGCGAGATCGCCAGACCCTGGATCACGTTGGTGCCGTGGCCGGTCACGGACGCGTCGGCGATGGACTTCACCGGCCGGAAGTTCGTGCCGGTGTAGTACTCGGTGATCACCACGATCAGCGCCGTGATGGCGAGCCCGATCACCGCGCAGCCGAGCAGGCCGCCCGCCGTGAAGGTCACGCCGGTGGAGGTGGTGAAGGCGGTCGAGAACCCGCCGAACATGGCGTAGGTCACGGCGGCGATGGCGACGATGGAGAGCGCGCCTGCCGCGAGGAGGCCCTTGTACAGGGCGCCCATGATCGACTGGTTGGCACCGAGCCGCACCGCATAGGTGCCGGCGATGGAGGTGACGATGCAGGCCGCGCCGATGGCGAGCGGATAGAGCATCATCGGCTCCAGCACCGCCCGGCCGGTGCCGGTGGGGCCGGAGAAGAAGATCGCCGCCAGCACCATCGTGGCGACCACCGTCACCGCGTAGGTCTCGAACAGGTCGGCGGCCATGCCGGCGCAGTCACCCACGTTGTCGCCGACGTTGTCCGCGATGGTGGCGGGATTGCGCGGATCGTCCTCCGGAATCCCCGCCTCGACCTTGCCGACGAGATCGCCGCCGACATCCGCACCCTTGGTGAAGATGCCCCCGCCAAGGCGGGCGAAGATCGAGATCAGCGAGGCGCCGAAGCCCAAAGCCACCAGCGCGTCGATCACCTCGCGGCTCGACGGGTCGAGCCCGGCGCCGCGGGTCAGCACGAGGTAGTAGAGGGCGACCCCGAGGAGTGCGAGGCCCGCGACCAGCATCCCCGTGACGGCGCCCGACTTGAACGCCACGTCGAGGCCGGCGCCCAGCGAGAAGGACGAGGCCTGCGCCGTGCGCACGTTCGCCCGCACCGAGACGTTCATGCCGATGAAGCCGGCCGCTCCCGAGAGGACGGCGCCGATCAGGAAGCCGATGGCGACCTTGAGCCCGAGGAACGCGGCGAGCGCCACGAACAGCACGATCCCGACGATGCCGATGGTGAGGTACTGGCGCTTCAGATAGGCCTGCGCGCCCTCGGCGATCGCCCCCGCGATCTCCTGCATGCGCTGCGTGCCCGCGTCGCGTTTCATCACGTCGGTGATCGTGACGATGCCGTAGGCGATGGCACAGAGCCCGCCTACGATGATCAGAATCAGGGGAAGCATTCGACCGTCCTTGGGTTTCTGGTGCCTGGCTGGGGCTTGTCGTTGACGAGCTCGGCCGTTGAGGCCGCGGGACGAGACGCTCGGATTCGGGGCTTTCCTTCCCAGAACCATGCATTGATTGCCAAACTTCGCCGCAGAGCGCAAACGAGACCTTCGGGTCATCGGTGTTTATGGTGCGATGCGAAATAAATAGCGCTTTGCCGGCGCGTGATCTTCGCAGATGCGACGTCGTTCGACTTGGCGGCGTCAGAAGTGGCTGAAGGATCCGGCCGCGAAGACGTGCCGCGTGCCATCGCGCATGGCGAAGGCGGGCGGTCCCTCTCCCGCGATCACGCTCCCCACGGCCCGCATCGGGATGCCGGTGGCGTCGGCCTCGGCCAGGAAGGCGTCGAGGCGTTCGGGCGGGACGGCGCAGAGGATCTCGTAATCGTCGCCGCCGGTCAGGATCGGCGTGATCAGGCCGGGCTCGGCGGCGAGGGCGGCCGTCGCGGCGGGCGAGAGGGGCAGGGCCTGCACGTCGATGAGGGCCCCGCGCCCGTCCCCCAGCATCTTGGCGAGATCGCCCGCGAACCCGTCCGAGACATCCATCGACGCGCTCGCATGACGGCGCAGGACGGGCGCGAGGGCGAGGCGCGGGCGCGGATGCCAGTAGCGGTCGGCGAGGTGGTCGCGCATCGCGCCGTCGAGGGCGGAGGCCCAGGCGGGTTGCCGCCGGAGGAGGAGCCCGAGGGCACCGTCGCCCAGGGTACCGCTGACGCAGAGCCGGTCGCCGATTCGCGCGGTCGTGCGCCGCACGATCCCGCCCCGGGGCACCTCGCCGAAGACGGTGACGCCGATCAGCGCCGGGCCGCCGGAGCGCACCGTGTCGCCGCCGAGCAGCGGGCAGCCGGCTTCCCGCGCGGCCTCGCCGAGCCCCGCCGTGAAGGCCGCAAGCCACGCCTCCGTCCAGTCGTCGGGCAGGGCCAGCGTCAGGAGGAAGCCGCGCGGCACCGCGCCCTTGGCGGCGATGTCCGACAGGTTCACCCCGAGCGCCTTGCGGGCGATGGAGGCGGGGGGATCGTCGGGGAAGTAGTGGACGCCCGCGACGATGGCGTCGGTCGTCAGGACGAGGTCGCAGCCGGGGGAGGGCGTGAGGGTGGCGGCGTCGTCGCGCATCCCGTCCGCGCCGGGGCCGGCGAGGGGGGCGAAGTAGCGGGCGATCAGCTCGTCCTCTCTCGGGCGCGGCGCCCCCCCATACACGCTCAGCCCCGCTTCGCGCCGGGCTTGTCGGACACTTCGTCGGGCCGCACCTGCCGGGCGAGGCGGTCGAGCACGGCGTTCACGAGGCCGGGCTCGTCGGCGTTGTAGAAGCTGTGCGTGACGTCGACATATTGCGAGATCGCGGCGCGGGCCGGCACGTCGGGCCGGAACATCAGCTCGTAGGCGCCCGCGCGCAGGATGGCGCGCAGCACGGTCTCGATCCGGCGCAGGGGCCAGCCCTGGCTCAGGGCGGCGTCGAGCTGCGGGTCGATGGCGCGCTGCTCGTCCACCACGCCGCGCAGGAGATCGCGGAAGAAGGCGGTCTCGGCGGGGGGGTGGACGATGCCGTCGATCTCCCGGCCGATCCAATGGGCCTCGAACTCGGCCAGCGCGTCGAGGACGCCCTTGCCCGAGATGTCCATGTCGTAGAGCGCCTGCACCACGGCGAGCCGGGCGCCGCTGCGCGGGTTG
Source organism: Methylobacterium sp. J-067 (assembly GCF_022829465.1). Taxonomy (GTDB): domain Bacteria; phylum Pseudomonadota; class Alphaproteobacteria; order Rhizobiales; family Beijerinckiaceae; genus Methylobacterium; species Methylobacterium litchii. The sequence continues at coordinate 468,889 of NZ_JAKSXZ010000146.1, read as the reverse complement.
ATCGCGGGGGATTTGCCCTCCTGGACGCCCGCCTGCGCGGTCTGGCCCTCGACCATGCGGTCCTCCGTCATCGCGCCGCCGCCCGCTTGATCGCCAGCACCGCCAGCGCCGCCTCGGCCGCGCCGCCGCCCTTGTCCTGCTCGGAGACGCGTGCGCGGGCCCAGGCCTGCTCCTCGTTCTCGACGGTCAGGATGCCGTTGCCGAGCGGGATATGCCGCTCGACCGACAGGTCCATGAGGGCGCGGGCGCTCTCGCCCGCGACGATGTCGTAATGGCCGGTCTCGCCACGGATCACGCAGCCCAGCGTCACCACCGCGTCGTAGGCTCCGGTCTCGTGGAGGATGGCGACGGCGGCGGGGATCTCCAGGGCGCCGGGCACGGTGACGACATGGGCCTGCGCCCCGGCGGCCTCGATGGCGGCGCGGGCGCCGGCCAGGAGTTCGTCGGCGAGGCCGTCGTAATAGCGGGCTTCGACGACGAGGATGCGGGCTCCGGCGACGCTGGGGTCGGCGGGGCGGCGCGCCGCGTCGGCGCGGGTATGGGCGACCATGGCTCTCGTCCGGCCGGAGGAAGAAGGATGGCGGGGGTTAGACCGAAGCGGCCGCCGCCACAAGCGGGGGCGTCACGGCACCAGCGGCGGCAGCGGGCGCGGGGCGCCCTCCGGCAGGGCCGTGCGGGCGACGTTCATCGTCATGGCGAGGAGCGCGTAGTAGCCGTTGATGCCGGTGAGGTCGATCGCGCCCTGCTCCCCGAACCGGGCGACGAGGGCCGCATAGGTCGGGTCGCTCACCGCGCGGTTGCGCTGCAGTTCGAGGGAGAAGTCGTAGGCCAGGGCCTCGTCCTCGCTCATCGTGGTCGGGCGGCGTCCCTCCGCGAGGGCGGCGGCCGTCTCCGGGGCGACGCCGGCTTTGAGGGCGATGGGGTGGTGGATGTGCCACTCCACCTGCTGGCTCCATTCCCGCGCGACGATCAGGATCGCGAACTCGCTGATCCGCAGGGGCAGGATGCTGTTGTAGCGCAGGTAGAGCCCCATCCGGCTCGCGCACTGCATCATCTCGGGGCTGCGCAGCAGCGGCGTGAACGGCCCGAAGACCGGCACGCCGCGCTCGGCCTGAAACGCGGTGGCGGCCTCCCGCTGCGCGTCGGTGAGGGCCTCGGCCGGGAGCTCCGGCATGCGGTCGGTCATGAGCCTCACCCGTTTACAGCCGAGAAATGCCGCGCCAGCACGGCCCGCACCTCGGCCACCATGTCCATCTCCGCGCAGGAAAACTGCGCCGGGCGGGCGGCCTTCCACTCGGCGTTGCTGGCGATGGTCTCGGCGGCGCGGGCCCCCTCGATCAGGTCCTTGATCTGGACCTCGCCGGCCACGCGCTCGTTGGAGCCCTGGATGATCGCCACCGGCGCCCTGCGGCGGTCGGCGTATTTCATCTGCGCCTTCATGCCGGCGGTGCCGAGGTAGAGCTCGGCCTTGATGCCGTCCGCCCGCAGGAGGGCGACGAGGCGCTGGTAATCGGCCATGTTCTCCCGGTCTAGGACGAGCACCACCACCGGCCCGGGGGCCTCGGTGCCGGCGAGCAGCGGGCTCTTCACGAGTTGCAGGGCCGAGAACAGGCGCGAGACGCCGATCGAGAAGCCGGTCGCCGGCACGGGCTCGGCGCGAAAGCGTCCGACGAGCCCATCATAGCGCCCGCCTCCGGCCACCGAGCCGAAGCGCACCACCTGCCCGTCCTCGTTGGTGACGGGGAAGGTCAGCTCGGCCTCGTAGACCGGGCCGGTGTAATATTCGAGGCCGCGCACCACGCTCGGGTCGGCGCGGATCACGTCGTGGCCGTAGCCCGCCGCGCCGCAGAGGCGCATCATTGCGTGCAACTCCGCGATACCCTCGCGGCCGGTCTCGGACTCGCCCACCGCCGCGTGCCAGCCCTCGAAGAACTTCTCCCAGAACGCCACGCGGTCGGCGCCCTCGCCCGGATCCGCCTGAAGGGAGACGTAGGCGAGGATGCGCTCGGCCGCCGCCTCGTCGAGGCCAGCGCCCTTGGTGAAGTCGCCGCTCTCGTCCTTGCGGCCGCGCCCGAGGAGGTCGCGCACGCCGTCGACGCCGAGGCGGTCGAGCTTGTCGATGGCCCTCAGGACGGTGAGGCGCTGTCCGGCCTTGTCGGCGCCCGCGAGGCCGGCGGCCTCCATCACCCCGTCGAGGACCTTGCGGTTGTTGACCTTCACCACGAACTGCCCGGCTAGCCCGAGGCGGTTCAGGGTGTCGGCCATCAGCATGCAGATCTCGGCGTCGCCCGCCACGGTGGGCGCGCCGACGATGTCCGCGTCGAACTGCATGAACTGGCGGAAGCGGCCCGGCCCCGGCTTCTCGTTGCGGAAGACGTAGCCGTTGCGGAAGCTGCGATAGGGCTTGGGCAGGGAATCGAAGTGCTCGGCCACGAACCGGGCGAGCGGCGCGGTGAGGTCGTAGCGGAGCGACAGCCACGCCTCGTCGTCGTCCTGGAAGGAGAACACGCCGGCATTCGGCCGGTCGAGGTCGGGCAGGAACTTGCCTAGCGCCTCGGTGTATTCGACGAAGGGCGTCTCCAGCGCCTCGAACCCGTAGAGTTCGAAGCTCGTCCGGATCGTCTCCAGCATCCGCGCCTGCGCGGCGATCTCGCCCGCGCGGCGGTCCACGAAGCCGCGGGGCAGGCGGGGCTTCAGGGTGTCGGCCCGGTTTTCGCCCTTCGACATGGCTGTGATTCGTTTCGCTTTTCGCCGCGCCCCGAGGGGGGCTTCTCCCGGCCGGCTCTAGCGCAGGCGGTCGGGAAGCGGCAAGCGCGGCCCGTCAGTAGGGGGCGTGAAGCTTGATCCAGAGCAGCACCGCGAGGCTCACCACGGCGATCGGCATCTGGATCGGGCGCAGGCGGGCATGGGCCAGGGGCACGCTGCCGCTGCGGGCCTCCAGCGGGTCGAGGATGGCCACCAGCGCGTAGCCCAGGATCAGCATGGACAGGCCGAGGACGACCTTGCCCGTCACCACGGTGATGAGGCTCCCGAGGCCGAGCCCGTAGAGGACGAGCATCGTGACCATCTGCGACAGGCGCGGCCCGCCCTCGGTGCGGAAGCTGACGCCCCGGTGCACGCCGGCCAGGAAGCACAGGATCGAGGCCGCGTAGAGCAGCGTCACGAGGATCGCGAGGTAGTCGAGGGGCTCCCCCTGGAGCCACCACGCGGCGGCGGCGCCCGCCGCGATCGGCACCATCGGCCCGAAGCCGAACACGATGTCGAGCCACGGGACCCGGCGCGGTTCATGGGTGACGATGGTGCGGCCGGTGGCGTCGTCGAGCATGGAAAAGGTCTTTCGCAATCCTGTCGCCGGTCGGGGCGAAGGCTCCCGCACGGCCTTCGCTGCGGCGCGGTGAACGGCAGGGGGAACGGGCGCGCGGGGGAGGGGTTCCCGGCGCCGCCGAGGCCTGCAGGCGGGAGCCCCTTGAGCCTGCGGCGAAAACACGGTAAGTAAGCCTTGCCCTCCTCACAAGGTCAGCGCCGTAGCGCGCCGGTGAGCCTTCAGGGTCCTGCCAAGACGGTCCGCCAAAGTCGATGTACGGGCTTCACGCCGCGGTGCGGCCCGCCCTCCGGCGCCTCTCCCCGGGGCGTTTGGCGCGAAACCGACCTCCCTGTCCCGTCCCTTCGTCGGTCTTATACACTCCATGACGCCAGACTCCGACGCCCTCGCCGATCTTGAGACCGTTGAGCCGGCCGAGACTCCCATCGCCGCCCTCGAGGGCATGAGCGAGGTGAAGCTCTCCGAACTCAAGGCCAAGACGCCGACCGAGCTCACCGCCTTCGCCGAGGAGGTCGAGGTCGAGAACGCCTCGACCATGCGCAAGCAGGAGCTGATGTTCGCCATCCTGAAGCAGCTCGCTTCGAAGGATGTCGAGATCATCGGCGCCGGCACCGTCGAGGTGCTGCAGGACGGCTTCGGCTTCCTGCGCTCCAGCGACTCGAACTACCTGCCGGGGCCGGACGACATCTACATCTCGCCGACCCAGATCCGCCGGTTCGGCCTGCGGACCGGCGACACCGTCGAGGGGCCGATCCGCGGCCCGAAGGACGGCGAGCGCTATTTCGCGCTCCTCAAGGTCAATACGATCAATTTCGAGAACCCCGAGAAGATCAAGCACAAGGTCCATTTCGACAACCTGACGCCGCTCTTCCCCACGAAGCGGTTCAAGCTCGAGCTGGACAACCCCACCAAGAAGGACTTCTCGCCCCGCATCATCGACATCGTGGCCCCGATCGGGAAGGGCCAGCGCGCCCTGATCGTGGCGCCGCCGCGCACGGGTAAGACCGTGCTGATGCAGAACATCGCGCAGTCCATCACCCTCAATCACCCCGAGTGCTACCTCATCGTGCTGCTCATCGACGAGCGGCCGGAGGAGGTCACCGACATGCAGCGCTCGGTGAAGGGCGAGGTCATCGCCTCCACCTTCGACGAGCCGGCCACCCGCCACGTGCAGGTCGCCGAGATGGTGATCGAGAAGGCCAAGCGCCTCGTGGAGCATGGCCGCGACGTGGTCATCCTGCTCGATTCGATCACCCGCCTCGGCCGCGCCTACAACACGGTGGTGCCGTCCTCCGGCAAGGTGCTGACCGGCGGTGTCGATGCCAACGCCCTGCAGCGGCCGAAGCGCTTCTTCGGCGCCGCCCGCAACATCGAGGAGGGCGGCTCGCTCTCCATCATCGCCACGGCGCTGATCGATACCGGCTCGCGCATGGACGAGGTGATCTTCGAGGAGTTCAAGGGCACCGGTAACTCGGAGATTATTCTCGATCGGAAGGTCTCCGATAAAAGAATCTTCCCCGCCATCGACATCACCCGGTCGGGCACCCGGAAGGAAGAACTTCTCGTCCCGCCGGATTCTCTTAAGAAGACCTACGTGCTGCGCCGCATCCTCAACCCGATGGGCGTCACTGATGCGATTGAATTCTTGCTGGACAAGCTCCGTCAGACGAAAACGAACACTGACTTCTTCGACTCGATGAACACCTAAGTTTGATGTGGACTTTGGTACGAACGGCTTGTCTAGCGGTTAAGACTCACTAAATGCTTTCCCCGGGCCACAGTTTGTGGGGGGCGATCGATGGGAATGCGGGTGAGCCGTCAGACGGAATCGCCGACGGTCAGTGACGTTGTCGGGCTGTGGCAGGTCGATGCGAGCACCGGACTCGCGACGCTCGACGCGCAGGCGACGGCGATGATGAAGGTCGAGGGCTACAGCCCCGGCCAGCCCGTCCATCTGGAGGAGGTGATGAGCCGCCTCCAGGGGGAGGATCGCGACGTGATGCGCGAGATCCATCTGGACGTGACGCGCAACGGCGGTCCCTTCCTGAGCGAATTCCGGGTCATCGATGCGGCGGGCGACATCCGCTGGATCCAGTGCCGCGGCCAGTACGCGCTCGGCGAGGGCGGCGTGATGACCGGCCGGGGCGTGCTGGTCGACGTCACCGACCTCCATGCCTGGTCGGGGCCGATCCCGAGCCAGAGCGCCGTCCTGACGGTGCGGCAACCGCCGATGGCGGCGCCCACGGTCCCGTCCGATCCGCTGGCGGAGGCGGCCGACCTCGCGGTGCAGCTTCGCACGTCCCTAGGCCGGACGGGCCACGGCGCCCTCCGGCTCGCCGCCGACCTTCTCCTCTGGGAGATCAACACCGCCATCGCCGAGCGGCATGTGATCAGCGACATGCCGGTTCCCGGCCTTTCGCGCCGGTCGCGTTGACATTCGGCTAACCGATTCCTGCCAAGGTCTGCGCAGGGGTCAGGTGGCGTAACGACCCCAGCGACAGCCCCGCTGCCCGGTTCGAATCCGGCGGTGGGGCGCGTCGCACAGCACGGCTCATCCCCTTGCGGCAGCGAAGCGTTCCGTGACACTGGGGCGATGACCTCCCCCTGGCTCGGCTCGGCGCCGCTCCTCCTCGCCTCGACCAGCGCGACACGGCGGCTGCTCCTCGACAGCGCGGCCCTGCCCGTCGAGACAGAATCGCCCGGCGTCGACGAGCGCGCGGTGGAGGTGGCCTCCGCCGGCCTCTCGCCCGTCGAACTCGCGCAGGCGTTGGCCCGCGCCAAGGCCGAGGCGGTCGCCGCCCGCCATCCCGACCGGGTGGTGATCGGCGCCGATCAGGTGCTCGCCCTCGACGGCACGGTGTTCCACAAGCCCGCCGACCTGGATGCCGCACGGGAGCATCTGGCCCGTCTCGCGGGACGCACCCATGCGCTGCATTCCGCCGTCGCCCTGGTGCGGAACGGGCGGACCGATCTCTTCGTCGAGACCGCACGGATGACGATGCGCCCCCTCGCAGCGGAGGCCATCGAGGCCTACCTCGCCTGTGCGGGCGAGGCGCGGGTCCGTGCCAGCGTCGGCGGCTACCAGCTCGAAGGGCCGGGTATCCACCTGTTCGCGCGGGTGGAGGGCGACCACAGCACGGTCCTCGGCTTGCCGCTGATGCCGCTGCTCGCCCGGCTGCGGGACGCCGGCCTGCTGCGCTTCTAGGACGAGGGGGACCGATCCTTGGCAGGACACGACCATTCGCATGGGAGCCATGGCCACGACGGCCATAGCCACGCGGGCCATTCCCATGGAGGCCATTCCCATGCGCCGAAGCATTTCGGCACGGCCTTCGCCCTCGGCATCGCCCTGAACACGGTCTTCGTGGTGGTGGAGGCCGGCTACGGCTACGCCGCCAACGCGATGTCCCTCGTGGCCGATGCGGGCCACAACCTGTCCGACGTGCTCGGCCTCGTCGCGGCCTGGGTCGCCTCGGTGCTGGTGCGCCGCCAGCGGACGGCCCGCTTCACCTACGGGCTGCGGGGCTCCTCGATCCTGGCGGCGCTGTTCAACGCCGTGTTCCTGCTGATCGCCATGGGGGCGGTGATGTGGGAGGCGGTGGTGCGCCTCGTCCACCCGGAGCCCGTGGCGGGGGGGACGGTGATGGTGGTGGCCGCCATCGGCATCCTCGTGAACGGGATCACGGCGTGGCTGTTCGCGAGCGGCGCCAAGGACGACATCAACATAAGGGGCGCCTTCCTGCACATGGCGGCGGACGCGGCGGTCTCGGCCGGCGTGGTGGTGGCGGGCCTCGTCATCTGGATGACCGGCCAAGCCTGGATCGATCCGGCGGTCAGCCTCGTCGTGGCGGGCCTCGTGGTCTGGGCGACCTGGGGACTTCTGCGCGACAGCGTCGCCATGTCCCTGAACGCGGTACCGCCACAGATCTCCCCCGCCGCCGTCGAGGGCTTTCTGCGCGAGCGCCCCGGGGTGTCGGACCTGCACGACCTCCACATCTGGTCGATGAGCACGACGAGCGTCGCGCTCACCGCCCATCTGGTGATGGCGCAGGGGCATCCCGGCAACGGCTTCCTCGTGGAAACCTGCGAGGGCCTGCGCGCGCGGTTCGGCATCGGGCACGCCACCCTTCAGATCGAGGAGGCGGGCGGGCCCGATTGCCGCCTCGCCGGAGCCTGCGCGGCATGATCCGGGCCTTCGTCACCGGGCATCCTATCGCCCATTCGCGCTCGCCGCTGATCCACGGACATTGGCTCGCCGAGCACGGCATCAGCGGTTCCTACGAGCGGATCGACGTGCCGCCGGCCGACTTTCCCGCCTTCCTGCGCGGCCTGCCCGGATCGGGCTTCGCGGGGGGCAACGTCACCATCCCGCACAAGGAAGCCGCCTTCGCGCTGGCCGACACGCTGACGGATCGGGCCCAGCGCATCGGTGCGGTGAACACCCTCGTCGTCGGCGGCGACGGCCGGGTCCACGGCGACAACACCGACGCGCCGGGCTTCTGCGCCCATCTCGACCAGAGCCTCGGCCCCGCATGGCCGCAGCGCGGCGAGGCGGTGATCCTCGGCGCGGGCGGTGCGGCGCGGGCCATCGTGGTCGGCCTCGCGGAGCGCGGCGTCGCCCGCATCCGCGTCGCGAACCGTACGCCGGCCCGGGCCGAGGCGGTCGCCGCCCTCGCGCCGGGCATCGCCCAGCCGCTGGCCTGGGACGACCTGCCAGCCGCGCTGGAGGGGGCGGGGCTCCTCGTGAACACGACCTCGCTCGGCATGAAGGGCCAGCCGGCCCTCGACATCGACCTCGCGCCCCTCCCGGCCGGGGCGGCGGTGGCGGACATCGTCTATGCGCCCCTGGAGACCGACCTCCTCGCCGCCGCACGGCGGCGGGGGCTCGCGGCGGTCGACGGGCTCGGGATGCTGCTGCACCAGGCGGTGCCGGGCTTCGCGGCGTGGTTCGGCACGCGCCCGGAGGTGACGGAGCGCCTGCGCGATCTCATCGTCGCGGATCTCCGGCCGTGAGGGGCAAACCCTTCGTCCTGGGGCTCACCGGCTCCATCGGCATGGGCAAGTCGGCGACCGCCGCCCTGTTCGCCCAGCGCGGCGTGCCGGTCCACGACGCCGACGCGGCGGTCCACACCCTCTACGGGCCGGGCGGGGCGGCGGCTGAGGCCATCGGGCGCGAGTTTCCCGGAACACTCGACGCGCAGGGCGGCGTCGACCGCGCAGCCCTGCGGGAAGCGGTGCTCGGGGACGCAACGCGGCTCAAGCAGCTCGAATCCCTCGTCCATCCGCTGGTGCGGCGGGAATCCGAGGCGTTCCTGGCCCGGCACGCGGGGGCGCCGCTCGTCGTCCTCGACATCCCGCTCCTCTACGAGACCGGCGGGGAGGGGCGCTGCGACGCCGTCGCGGTGGTGAGCGCTCCGGCCGCGATCCAGCGCGAACGCGTCCTCGCCCGCCCCGGCATGACAGAGGCGGCCTTCGCGGCGATCCTCGCCCAGCAGATGCCGGATGAAGAGAAGCGGGGGCGGGCCGATTACGTCATCGACACGGGGAGTGGCTTCCCGGCGGCGGAGGCGGCCGTGGCGCGGATCGTGGCGGACCTGACCGGCTCACCGCCGGTGGCCCCCATACCCGGAAAGGCGTAGGGTCGCCGCCCGACCGGCAGGGCCAGACAGAATGCTGCGCGAGATCGTCCTCGACACCGAGACCACCGGCACCGAAGCCCAGAACGGCGACCGCCTCATCGAGATCGGCGCGGTGGAGCTGTTCAACCACATCCCCACCGGCCGCACCTTCCACTGCTACGTCAACCCGCAGCGGGCGGTCTCCGAGGGCGCCTTCGGGGTACACGGCTTGTCGGACGCGTTCCTCGCCGACAAGCCGGTCTTCGCCAAGATCGTGCCCGACCTCCTCGACTTCCTGGGCGACGCCCGCCTCGTCATCCACAACGCCCCGTTCGACGTCGGCTTCCTCAACATGGAATACGCCCGACTCGGCGCCGAGGCCCCGCCGCCGATCCGGCTGGAGGACGTGGTCGACACCCTGCCCATGGCCCGGCGCAAGCATCCCGGCGCGGCCAACAACCTCGATGCACTCTGCTCCCGCTACGGCATCGACAATTCCCGGCGTACCAAGCACGGGGCGCTCCTCGACGCGCAGATCCTCGCCGAGGTCTATGTCGAGTTGCTCGGGGGCAAGCAGACGAGCCTCGGCCTCCTCGTCACGGAGGCCGCTGCGCCCGCGTCCGCCGACCTGCCCAGTCTCGGAGGGCCCGCCCCGCGCGCCTTCCGCAGCCGCCTCACCGATGCCGAACGCGAGCGCCACGATGCCTTCCGCGTCGGTCTTGGCGCCAACGCGATCTGGTCGGATTACATCGGCGCCGCCGATCCGGCCTGAGCCGCGCCCGTATGCTGCAATGCGGCGGGCTTCTATTGCAATGCGAAATCGACCCTCTATATACCATCCACACGGATGGTAGAGAGTCGGCGATGGCACAGGGCCAGGGGCTGGCCGGCACGCGGGTGCCGGACAGCGAAAAGATCACGATCAACCTCGGCCATGTCGATCTGGGCTATGTGGACCTGCTCGTCGCGGAGGGCGTCTATGCCAACCGCAGCGATTTCATCCGCACGGCGATCCGCAACCAGATCGGGCGCCATTCCGACATCACCAAGCAATCGGTGGAGCGCCGCAGCGTCGAGCTGGGCCTCTGCCGGATCGGGCGGGCCGAACTCGAAGCGGCTCGCGCCGAGGGGCGGATGCTCGACATCCGCGTCCTCGGGCTCGCCATGATCGGGCCCGACGTCACCCCCGAACTCGCCCGCGAGACCATCGGCACGTTGACCGTGCTGGGCAGCCTTCAGGCCAGCCCTGCCGTTCGTGCGGCGCTGGCCGACCGCCTGCGCTGACCGCAACCCGAGACGAGGCGACCCCCATGTCCGACATCTTCGGCAAGTTCGACCCCAAGTCCGGGAAGCGTTCCTCCGGCGATCCCCTCTCCGATCTCGCGGAGGCGACCCGGCTCACCGGCCTCGGCCGGCTGGAGGAGGCGACCGCCCTCATCCAGCGCACCCTCACCGGGCGCAGCGGATCGCAGACCCCGACGCCCCATCGCCACGGCGCCGCCGAGCCGTCGCCCGCCCTGCGCGTCCGCGAGGTGGTGGAGACTGTGGTGCGCGGCATCGCGCCCGTGCTGAAGGGCCTCGGCCACCGCCAGCCCGCCCCGGCCCCGGAGCGGGGCGGCGGCAATGCTGGCGGGCCCGGCGCCTTCCTGCCCCGCAGCCACGCGGTCGCCGCCGGGTCGCGGGACTACAAGCTGTTTGTGCCGAGTAGCCCGCAGGCGCCTGCGCCCCTCGTGGTGATGTTGCACGGCTGCACCCAGAACCCGGACGATTTCGCCGCCGGCACCGGCATGAACGTGCTGGCCGAGCGCCTGGGGCTGTTCGTGGCCTATCCGGCGCAAAGCCGGTCGGCCCATCCGCAGAAATGCTGGAAGTGGTACGATCCGAGCGACCAGAGCCGTGAGAGCGGCGAGCCGGCGATCATCGCGGGCATCACCCGCGCGATCATGGAGGCCTATCCGATCGATCCGGCGCGGGTCTACATCGCGGGCATGTCGGCGGGGGGGGCGGCGGCGCTCAACATCGCCCACGCCTATCCTGACCTCTACGCCGCCGTGGGCGTGCATTCGGGCCTCGCGGCCGGCTGCGCCCGCGACCTCGGCTCGGCGCTGATGGCGATGCAGGTCGGCGCCCCCGGCCTCGGAACCGGGCCGAACTTCGGGGCGCCGGTCGCGAACAAGCGCATCCCCACCATCGTCTTCCATGGCATGGAGGACAACACGGTGAGCGTGCGCAACGCCGACCAGATCCTCGCCCAGGCCGAGGCCGCCGGCCTCACCGCCAGCGCGGAGCGGTTCGAGGGCGCGAGCGACCGCTTCGGCGGTCATCCCTTCACCCGCACCCGCTTCACCGACCGCCAGGGCCGGGTCGTCGTGGAGGATTGGCGTATCCGGGGCGCCGGCCATGCGTGGTCGGGCGGTAAGCCGGAAGGCTCCTACACCGACCCGGAGGGGCCGGATGCCTCGCGGGCGATGCTCGACTTCTTCGCGGAGCACACGCTGGCGAAGTCCCATTGATGCCAACGACCAGGATTGTTTGATGACCGCGCCGATCCCCACCCTCGCCGGCCTGTCCGGGATCGCGGAGGAGCGCGACCTGATCCTCTGCGATGTCTGGGGCGTGCTCCATGACGGCCAGAAGGCGCATGTCGCGGCGGGCGAGGCGCTGATCCGCTTCCGCGCCCTGCCGGGCCCGCGGCGGCGGCGGGTGGTGCTGGTCTCGAACGCCCCGCGTCCGGGGGACGGCGTCGGGCGCATCCTCGACCGGTTCGGCGTCCCGCGCGAGGCCTACGACGCGATCCTCACCTCGGGGGATCTCACCCGCGAGCTGATCGCGGCCCGGCCCGGGGCGCGGATCCGGCATCTCGGGCCCGAGCGCGATCTCGGCGTGTTCAAGGACCTCGATATCGCGCTCGTGCCGGAGGATGAGGCCGACCTCGTCGTCTGCACCGGCCTGTTCGACGACCGCGCCGAGACGGCGGACGATTACCGGGACGAACTCACCCGCCTCGCGACGCGCGGCCTGACGATGATCTGCGCCAACCCCGACCTCGTGGTCGAGAGCGGCAACCGGCTGATCCCCTGCGCCGGCCTGCTCGCCGCCGCCTATGCCGATCTCGGCGGCGAGGTGGTCTATGCGGGCAAGCCGCACCGGCCGGTCTACGAGGCGGCCCTCGCGGTCGCCGCCTCCCTCGACGGCGGCCTGCCCGACGACAAGGGCCGCGTCATCGCCATCGGCGACGCCATCCGCACCGACATCGCCGGGGCGAGCGCCTTCGGCATCGCGAGCCTCCTCGTCGCCCGGGGCATCCACGCGGAGGAACTCGGCGTCACGGCGGACCACCACACCCTCGGCGACATTGCCGAATGGCTTGGCCGGCAGGCGGTGCATCCCGACGCGGTGATCGAGCGGCTGGTCTGGTAGGGCCTTACCCCAGCACCGCCCGCAGGCCTTCCATCACCCGCGGGTCGGCGCAATGGCCGACGTTGAAGCGCAAGAAGTCCCGCCAGCCGCCGGAGGGGCTGAACACCACGCCCGGGGCGAGCAGCATGTTGCGCGACAGCGCGCGGCGGGCGACGTCGGCGGCGTCGCGCCCGTCCGTCAGGCGCATCCAGAGGAAGTAGCCGCCGCGCGGCTCGGCCCAGATCCGCAGGCCGCAGCCTGACAGATCGCGGGAAACCTGCGCCATCGCCCCCGCCAGCCTCCGGCGGGTCTCGGCCACGGTGCGGCGGTAGCTGCCGTCGGTCAGGAGGCCGTGGGCCAGGGCGGCGCAGACATGGCCGTTGCCGAGGCTCAGCGCGAGCTTCAGATCGACCAGGGATTCCACCCAATCCTGCCGCAGGGCGATCCAGCCGCAGCGGGCGGCGGCGGTCAGCGTCTTCGAGAAGCCGCCGATCTGGATCACCCGCTCGAACCCGTCGAACCCGTCGAACCCGGCGAGGCGCGGCGCCGCGTCGGGTTCGAGGTCGCCGAAGATTTCGTCCTCCACCACCAGGGTCTCGTGCGCCTCGCACAGGCGCAGGATGCGGTGGGCCGTGGCCGGAAGCAGGCTCGTGCCGGTCGGGTTCTGCAACGCCGAGTTCGTCAGGTAGAAGCGCGGCCGGTGCTCCGCGAGGAGCGTGGCGAGGGCCGCGAGGTCCGGCCCCTCCGGCGTCATCGGCACGCCGATCACCGTGGCGCGCTGCGCCCGCAGCAGGGCGACGAAGTTGAAGTAGCAGGGATCGTCCACCAGCACCGTGTCGCCCGGCTGGAGCAGGAACCGGCCGATCAGGTCCAGCGCCTGCGTCGCGGAATCGACGAGGACGATCTGGTCCGGGTCGGCCACGACGCCCTTCTCGGCGCCGCGCCGGGCGATCAGCGCCCGCAACGGGCCGTAGCCGAGGGGCTGGTCGTAGCGGGTGAGCACGGCGGTCTCGGCGCGGGCCACCGCCCGCAGGCCCCGGCGCACCGCCTCGTCGGGCAGCCAAGTCTCCGGCAGGTTGCCGCCCCCCGGCGTCATCATGGTCGAGCCGGCGAGCGCCGATTGCTTGGCGAGCCAGAGCGGATCGACCGCCCGGTCGAGCTCCGGCCCCATCGCCTTCAGGCAGAGGGGCCTCGTCTTGCCCGCCACGTAGAAGCCCGAGCCGGGGCGCGAGACGATGGCGCCCTCGGCGGCCAGGCGCTCATAGGCCTCCACCACCGTCGATTTCGACACGCCCATCGCCTCGGCCTGGGCGCGCACCGACGGGATGCGCGCGCCGGGGGGCAGCGCCCGCGCGGCAATGCGCTGGCGGATGCCGGCGGCGACGGCCTCCGTCCGGCCGACTTGATCTGCGAGGCTCATCCGTACTGGTCCTTCGCCCGGACAATTCGGGCGAACCGTACGAAATCGTCCCTGTCTTGCCCAGGGCGATGGCTGCATCCTGGCGCCTCGTTGGTGCAAGAGGAGAGGGCCATGGTGGCGGGGCGTTGGTTCAGGGCATGGGATCGGATCGCGGCGGGGCTGCGCGAGGAGTTCGGCCGCCCGGCGATGAATCGTCGCGTCCTCCACCGCCTCGCCGCCACGGGCGAGGCCGATCTCGCCCGGCTCGGCCTGACGCCCCGCGACGTGCGCGAGGCCGCCGCGCCGGACGTCGCGGATGCGACCGCCTTCCTGATGGCGCGGCGTGCCGCCCGCGACCCGATTTCGTTGCAATGCAAACGGTCGGTTCAATGTGAATGACCGAACCCCTGCCCCCGAATGTGATCTTTCGGACATCGGCTTCACGCCGTTTTAGGTGATCGGTGGTGTGATGCGGCCGCAAGAGGTGGCCGTAATGACCAAGGCGACGATCAAACAGTGGCGGAAGGGCGAACTCTACGAGACGTTATGCCTGCTCCTGATCGGGGCGGGGATCTGGTTCGTCGGGGTCACCCTCGGCTCCTTCGACGTGCTCCATGAGGCCGTCCAGGCCTACCGGCTCGGGGACTTCATGATCCTCGGCGCCTGCATGGGCGTGGCGATCTGTGGCGCCAGCATCCGCAAGTCGATCCTGATGCGCCGCCTCATGCTGGAGCGCGACGCCGCCGCCGCGAATGCCGAGGCCATCGCCCGCCACGACGGCCTCACCGGCCTCGCCAACCGCCGCCGCTTCCTCGAAGAGGTCGAGCGGGTGCGCCAGAACGCCTCGGGCGAACTTCTCGCGGTGCTGCTCATCGACCTCGACCGGTTCAAGCCGGTCAACGACCTGTACGGCCATGCCGCGGGCAACGCGGTGCTCTGCGCCGTCGCGGAGCGGCTGACCGGCCTGCTGCCCCAGGGCGGCGTCGCGGCCCGGCTCGGGGGCGACGAGTTCGCCCTCCTCGTCCCGCTCACCCACGGCAGCGAGGGGCTGACCCGCCTCGCCCAGAGCGTGATCGCCGCCATCGCCACGCCGATCAACTGGAGCCAGAACGAACTCAAGGTCGGCGCCACGGTGGGCGTCGCGGCGGTCTCGGCCGAGTATGCGGATTCCGACGCGATCCTGCACGCTGCCGACCTCGCCATGTACCAGGGCAAGAAGGAGGGGCGGGGCACCTACCGCTTCTTCCGCAGCGCCATGGACGAGGAGCTGCGCGCCCGCGCCCGTCTGGAGGCGGAGCTGCGCATGGCGATCGAGCAGGGGGCAATCGAGCCTTTCTATCAGCCGGTCGTGGCCCTGCCGCACAAGGAGATCGTCGGCCTCGAGGTGCTGGCCCGCTGGCGCCACCCGGAGCGCGGGCTGATCAGCCCGAACGAGTTCATCCCCGTCGCCGAGGAGACGGGCATGATCGCGGAACTGAGCTACAACCTGATCCGCCGCGCCTGCCTCGACGCGCGGGATTGGCCCGCGCACCTGGTCCTGGCGGTCAACATCGCCCCGCACCAGTTCCAGGACGTGTGGCTGGCCGAGCGGATCCTCGCCATCCTCACCGAGACGGGCTTCCCGCCGGGCCGGCTCGAGGTCGAGATCACCGAAAGCGCCCTGATCCAGGATCTCGAGGCGACGCGGGCGACGCTCACCTCCCTGCAGCGCCTCGGCGTGCGCATCGCGCTGGACGATTTCGGCACCGGCTATTCCAGCCTGTACCACCTGCGCGAGCTGAAGTTCGACAAGCTGAAGATCGACCGCAGCTACGTCGACGCCATCACCATGAGCGACGAGCGCGCGAAGCTGGTGGACGCCATCATCAAGCTCGGGTCCAGCCTGGGGCTCGCCACCACCGCCGAGGGCATCGAGACCGACGCCAGCGTCGATTGGCTCTCCGACCAGGGCTGCGATTTCGGGCAGGGCTACCTGTTCGGCCGGGCCATGCCGAAAGCCGAGATGGACGACATCCTGTGCGGGCCGGCGGGGGACCGGGCCCCCGTCGTGATCCTGCCCGAGGCCGTGCCGCGGGAGGCGATCATCACCCTGGCGCGGGCGTCCTGACCGCGTCCCGGCCGGGAGCGGGGCGCCTCAGCGGGCTTCGCTCACCCGCCGGGTGGCCTTCTGCTCCTTCTTGTAGGCGGTGATCGCCGAGGAGCAGTCGGGCGAGAGCTTCTTCATGTTGGCGCGAAAGCAGGCCTCGACCTCCGGGCCGCCGGGGGCGAATTCGCTGCACAGTTCCATGTAGTCGCCGGTGCAGGACCGCTTCAGCGCATCCCGCGCGGGCGAGGACTCGGCGAGGGACACGGCGGGGGCCGCGCCGAGGGCGAGGGCCAGCAGAGCCGCCAGGGTCTTGGACATCGGACTTCCTTCCACTCAACAACCGCAGGGACGCGCCCGTGGGGCGCAAACCGGCGAAGGCGAGCGGATGCCTTCCGACCATGGCATGAACGTGACGCAATCCTGACGGGGTTCTGCGCCCCTCGCCATGCTCGGACTGCACTGGGGTCCCGTGCGATCTGCCGCAGGCCCGGTGTCTCCGTGTCCACACTGTTGCCCGCTTTGAGGCGCTCAGTGCGATTTCGCGGCGCGTTGTGGCCGCAGTGCCACGGAGTTCTCCGCCGTGTTCAAGACCGTCCTCGCGCTCCTGACCGTCCTCGTCGTCGTCGCCCTGGGCGGGTTGATCAAGCTTCCTCTCCTGCCCTTCCGCATGGTCCGAGACCTCCTGCGCCGGCACGCCGCCGCCTGAGGATCGGGTTGGGGGCCTCCTGACGATCTGTTATGCGCGGGCCTTTCCCGCCGCGCGCTCGCTTCCGGTGAGCGCATCATAGGAGGACGGGGCGGCCCGTAGGCCGCTCCGGCACAGGATGCGCCTGATCGTCGGCCTCGGGAATCCGGGCCCCCGCTACGCCGCCAACCGGCATAATATCGGCTTCCTCGCCATCGACGAGATCGCCCGCGTCCACCGGGCGGCGCCGTTCCGGCGGCGCTTTCAGGGGGAGGCGGCGGAGGTCGCGCTCGGCTCCGAGCGCGCGATCCTCCTGAAGCCCCAGACCTTCATGAACGACTCGGGCCGCTCGGTCGCGGAGGCGCAGCGCTTCTACAAGATCGCGCTGTCCGACGTGATCGTGCTCCACGACGAGCTCGATTTGCCCCCGGCCAAGCTCCGGGTGAAGCAGGGCGGCGGCAATGCCGGGCATAACGGCCTGCGCTCCATCACCGCCCAATGCGGGAACGAGTACCGCCGGGTCCGCCTCGGCATCGGGCACCCCGGCGATAAGGCGCTGGTCCATGCCTACGTGCTCAACGATTTCGGCAAGGCCGAGATGCCCTGGGTCGAGGACCTGTGCCGGGCGGTGGCCGACCACGCCGCCGTGCTCGCCGCGGGCGAGGATGCGAGCTTCCAGAACAAGGTCCACCTCGCCATGGCCGGGCGCGGCTGGGACGAGGTGAAGCCGCTGGGTAGCAAAAATTGACACGAAAACATGGGGACACGATATCGAAGGCGACGGAGCGGGACCGATGCAGACCATCACCGTGAGCCTGGACGACGTGGTGCTCCAGCGGGCGCAGGAAGATGCCGCCCGCGAGGGGACGAGTCTGTCCGAATTCATCGCCAAGACGGTCGAGCAGCGTGTCGGGCGGCCGGCGATGTCGCAGTCCGAGGCGATGAAACGGTTCCTCGCCGGTCCGCCGCTGCGTGTCCTGGACGAGAACGGGAAGGCACCGACCCGCGATCAGATGTACGATGACGACTGACCCTGTCTTCGTCGATACAAACGTCTTCCTGTACGCCCGCGACGATCGTGAACCTTCCAAGCAAGCCGCCGCGGCGCGCTGGCTGTCCGTGCTGGCGGACCGGGGTGTCCTCGTGGTGAGCCCTCAGGTGCTCGGCGAGTTTCTCCACGTCACGCTCAGGGGAAAGCTGCCGATCACGGCCGACGCGGCCCGGCAGGCGACCCTTGAACTCGAGGCCTACTCCCAAGGCGCCGTCGACCTTGAATTGATCCGGATCGCGTGGTCACTCCGGCGGGAGACCGCGTTCCAATGGTGGGATTGTGCCATCCTCGGCGCAGCCGTTCGCGCTGGCTGCCGGTATCTGCTGACCGAGGACTTTCAACACGGTCGCACGCCTCACGGCGTCACGATCCTCAACCCCTTCACTGTCGGCCCTGAAGCCGTCGGCGCAGAACACTAGGACACGTCATGGGCTTCAAATGCGGCATCGTCGGCCTGCCGAACGTCGGCAAGTCGACCCTCTTCAACGCGCTGACGCAGACGGCGGCGGCGCAGGCGGCGAACTATCCGTTCTGCACTATCGAGCCCAACGTCGGCGAGGTGGCGGTGCCGGATCCGCGCCTGGATGACCTCGCCCGGATCGCCTCCTCGAAGGAGATCGTCCCGACCCGCCTGACCTTCGTGGACATCGCCGGCCTCGTGCGCGGCGCCTCGAAGGGCGAGGGCCTCGGCAACCAGTTCCTCGCCAACATCCGCGAGGTCGATGCCATCGCCCACGTGGTGCGCTGCTTCGAGGACGGGGACGTCACCCACGTCGAGGGCAAGGTCGATCCGGCCGCCGACATCGAGACCATCGAGACCGAGCTGATGCTCGCCGACCTCGACAGCCTGGAGCGCCGCGCCGTCGCCCTGGAGAAGAAGGCCAAGGGCTCCGACAAGGAGGCCAAGGAGTTCCTCGACCTCGTGAACCGCGCCCTGCCGCTGCTGCGCGACGGCAAGCCCGCCCGCCTCGTGGAGCGCAAGCCCGAGGAAGAGAAGCTGTTCCAGCAACTCGGCCTGATGACCGCCAAGCCGGTCCTCTATGTCTGCAACGTGGACGAGGGCGATGCCGACCAGGGCAACGCCCATTCGGCGACCGTCTTCGCCCGCGCCAAGGCCGAGGGCGCCGTGGCCGTCGTGGTCTCGGCCAAGATCGAGAGCGAGATCGCGGTGATGCCGCAGGCCGATCAGGCCGACTTCCTCGAAGCCGTGGGGCTCGCCGAGCCCGGCCTGAACCGGGTGATCCGCGCCGGCTACGACCTCCTCGGCCTTGTGACCTACTTCACGGTCGGCCCGAAGGAGGCCCGCGCCTGGACGATCACCAAGGGCACCCGCGCGCCGGGCGCGGCGGGCGTGATCCACTCGGATTTCGAGAAGGGCTTCATCCGCGCCGAGACCATCGCGTTCAAAGATTACACCAGCCTCAACGGCGAGGCCGGCGCGCGCGATGCCGGCAAGCTCAGGCTTGAAGGTAAGGAATACGTCGTGCAGGACGGTGACGTGCTGCATTTCCGCTTCGCCAACTGATCAACGTCCGGGGTCGAATGCCCGAACTGGCCTTCGAGGATTATTCCGTCGGCGATGTGCTGACCGGCGAACCGATGACGGTGAGCCGCGAGGACATCGTCGCCTTCGCCAGGGCCTTCGACTTCCAGCCCTTCCACCTGGACGAGGCGGCGGCGGAACAGACCTTCGCCGGCCGGCTCATCGCTTCGGGCTGGCACACGGCGGCGCTGGGGATGCGGCTCCTGCAGCAGGGGCCGTTCCAGGGCGGCTCATCCCTCGGGGCGCCGGGCATCGACGAACTGCGCTGGCTCGCCCCGGTCCTGCCGGGCGACACGCTGCGGGTGAGCCTGACGATCACCGGCCTGCGTGACAGCGCCACCAAGCCGGGCCTCGGCTTCGTCAACGCCCTGCTCGCCCTCGCGAACGGGCGGGACGAGACGGTGATGACGCAACGCTTCACCTTCATGCTCGCGCGGCGCGGCACGCAGCCCCTGCCGCCGCGCCCGGTCACGGTCGGCACGCCGTCCCCGGTCGCGGAGCCCAACGACGCCGAGCCCGTCCCCTACCTGCGCGACCTCGCCATCGGCGCGACGCGGGACCTCGGGGCCGCCAGCTTCGACGCGGACGCGATCATCGCCTTCGCGCGGGCCTACGATCCGCAGGCCTTCCACCTCGACGACGCGGCGGCGCGGCAGACGCATTTCGGGGGGCTCTGCGCCTCGGGCTGGCACACGGCGGCGGCCTACATGAACCGCCTGCTCACCACCCGCGCCCGCGACGTCGCCTTCACGGCCGAGCGCGGGCCCGTGCCGGAATCGGGGCCGTCCCCCGGCTTCCGCAACATGCGCTGGATCCGGCCGGTCTACGCGGGCGACACGATCCGCTTCGCCACGAAGGTCACGGACAAGCGCGCCTCGGCCTCGCGCCCCGGCTGGGGGCTGATCTTCGCCCGCAACACCGGGATGAACCAGCGCGACGAGCCGGTCTTCGCCTTCGACAGCACGGTGTTCCACCAATGGGCGCCGCCGGGGGAGTGACCCGGGGCCGTCCTCGCCCATTTACACCGCCGGATGCGGCCGGTATCACCCCGGCCCTGACACCTCACTTCGAAACACCAGATGCGCGCCGAGATCGAGCAAGCCTCGGATGCCGCCAAGCAGTCTATAGGACTGCTGAGGAGGCATCTTTGACTGGGATACAGTCGACAAACGCCTCGCGGAGCTGAACGCCCGTTCCGAGGATCCCGACCTGTGGAACGACGCCGAGGCCGCCCAGGCGGTGATGCGCGAGCGCCAGCAGCTCGATGAATCCGTCCAGGCCATCCGCAAGCTCGAACGCGACCTCGAGGACGCGGCGACGCTGATCGAACTCGGCGAGATGGAGGGCGATTCCGCCTCCATCACCGAGGGCGAGCAGCAGATCATCGCCGTCGAGAAGGAGGCCGCGAGCCGGCAGGTCGAGACCCTGCTCTCCGGCGAGGCGGACGGGTTCGACACCTATGTCGAGGTCCATGCCGGCGCGGGCGGCACCGAGAGCCAGGATTGGGCCAACATGCTCCAGCGCATGTACGCCCGCTGGGCCGAGCGGCGGAAGTTCAAGGTCGACGTGGTCGAGATGACCGACGGCGAAGAGGCCGGGATCAAGGGCGCCACGCTCCTGATCAAGGGCCACAACGCCTACGGCTGGCTCAAGACCGAATCCGGCGTGCACCGTCTGGTGCGGATCTCGCCCTACGATTCCAACGCCCGGCGGCACACCAGCTTCGCCAGCGTCTGGGTCTATCCGGTGATCGACGACCGGATCGAGATCGAGATCAAGGAATCCGACTGCCGGATCGATACCTACCGCTCCTCCGGCGCGGGCGGCCAGCACGTGAACACGACGGACTCGGCGGTGCGCATCACCCACAACCCGACCGGGATCGTGGTGGCGTGCCAGCGGGAGCGCTCGCAGCACAAGAACCGGGCCACCGCCTGGAACATGCTGCGCGCCCGCCTCTACGAGGCCGAGCTGAAGAAGCGCGAGGAGAAGGCCAATGCGGAGGCCGCCTCCAAGACCGATATCGGCTGGGGCCACCAGATCCGCTCCTACGTGCTGCAGCCCTATCAGCTGGTGAAGGACCTGCGCACGGGCACTCAGTCCACCGATCCGGACGAGGTGCTGGACGGCCATATCGACCCCTTCATGGAATCGTCGCTGGCCCAGCGCGTCTATGGCGGCGCCGAGGGGGTCGAGGACATCGAGTAACGGGTTCGAAAGGGGCGCCGCAGGCGCCCCTTTCTCATTCCGCCGCCACCGCCCGCGAGGGGCGCAGGCGCGCGAGGACCTGCCCGCGCAGGCCGGCGATGTCGAAGGCCCACACGAGTGCGCCGTAGAGCGCCATGCCCGCCGGCACGAGCACGGCAAGGGCCATGGCCGGCGGCAGGTGGCGGAAGGGGGCCAGCGCGAGGCCCATGGCGAGGCAGGCGAGCGCCGCCCCGCCGATCTGCCCCCAGGGGAAGGTCAGCCGATCCGGGCCGGTGAGCACCCGCCAGCCGAGCCACAGGCCGGCGCCCGTGAGGCCGAGCGATTGCGCCAAGGCGACGCCGAGCCCCCCGAAGGCCCCGGGCAGGACAAGGAGCCCGATCCCGTTCAGGACGAGGCCCATGACGGCGGCGACGATCACCGGCAGCGTCCGGCGGCGGATCTGGACGCCGGGGCTCACCGCGTAGAGCATCATCGAAAAGGCGAACAGGCCGGGGAGGAGTGCGAGGCTGTAGGTCTCGAACGGCCCCCGGTACGCCTCCGGCACGACGAGGGCCTGCAAGGCCGGCAGCACCGCCCAGAATCCCACGGCGCAGGGGGCCAGGATCGCGAAGACCATCGCGGCGTTGCGCGCCACCTGCGCCTCCGCCGCCGCCCGGCCGTGATGCTCCTCCGCGTGGACGGCGATCTGGAAGAGGAGCAGATCGAGGGCCATGCCGAGGGTCGTCAGCACCCGCGAGGTCACGTCGGCGGCGAGGGCGAAATAGCCGGCCTCCTCGAAGCCCGCATGGCTCGCCACGGCGCCCCGGTTCACGAAGGACAGGAGCTGGTAGGCGGCGTTCGCCGCGATCAGCGGCAGGCCGTAGCGGGCGAACACGCCCCAGGTCGTCGACAGCCGCGCCCGCTCGAAGGTCGCCGCCGGATCGCGCAGCCAGCCCCGCAGCAGCACCACGGCCAGGAACTGGCTGATCCCCGCCGCCGCGAGCACCCAGGCCGGCTGCGGCAGGAACCACGCGGCGCCGGCCATCGTCACGAAGGCCAGACCGTTCTTCACGGCGACGAGGCCGAGATAGAGCTTGCCGTCGAACCGGGCGCGGGCAAGCGCGGCGTGATAATCGAACACGCCGATGCCGAGGGCCGCGAGGCCGGTGCCGCAGAGAACCGCCTCGCGGGCCTCCGCGCCCTCGCCGTAGCCGAGGGCGCCGCAGAGGGCGGCGGCGGCGGCGAGGAGAATCCCGAGGCGGAGATAGGCCCGGTCGAGCCCGTGGCGGATCCACGGCTCGTCCACCCGCACGCGGCCGGAATAGAAGCGCGTGGCCGAGAGGCGCAGCCACTCGAACAGCACGGTGTTGAGGACGATGGCCCCCGTCGTCGCCAGGGCGAAGCGGCCGAAATCGGCCGGGCCGAGGAGCCGCGCGATCAGCAGGCCGAGGACGAAGTTCAGCCCCGCATTGATGATGAAGGCGGCGATGACGGCCAAGGCGTTCGGGTCCGTGCGGAGCGGCGGCGCCCAGGATCTAGCGCCGCCGCCCGTAAGAATCCTCTAATCGGGCGTCTTCGGGGCGGGCCTCAGAGGGGGCGCTCGTAGCGCCACGCCTCCATCCCGTTCTCGTAATAATCCGGCCGCACCGCGAATCGCGTGTAGCCCCGCCGCTCGTAGAGGCGGATGCCGGCGCCGTTGTCGGCGCGGACCTCCAGGCGCAGGCGGTCGCAGCCATGGGCGCGGGCGGTCTCCTCCGCCGCGTCGAGGAGGTGGCCGCCGAGGCCGAGCCCGCCCCGGTTCGGCGCCACGGCGATGGAGGCGAGGCGGGCGATGCGGCTCGCCCGGCGGCGCTCCAGCACCGCTGCGCCGACGAGCACGTCCCCGTCCAGGAGCGCCACCAGGACGTCCATGGTGGGCGAGCGGATCGCGTGGCGGATCGCCCGCCGCTCCGCCCGGTCGGTGGCGAAGGCGGCGTGTTCCAGGGCGACCAGCGCGTCGAGGTCGCCGAGGGTGGCCGGGCGCAGATCGGGTTCCGGCCGGGCTGGCGGCATCTCGCGGAGGGGAGCGTTCACGCGGCGGCCCGCGCTGCGGTCGATTGCGTCACTCTCGGCCCTGCCATCGCCCGTCCGTCGGATCCCTGTGCCGGTGGGAGATGCCCCGGATGCGGCGCCGCTGCAACACCAACGGCCCGGCGGGTTGCATTTTGGGGATGGGGCACAATTCGGTCTTGCCGTCGGGGTCGTCAGCCCTTATGTCCGCCCTGCCCAATTTCGCACGTGCCTGTGGCCGCGTGTCGGTTGGTGGGTATCCGGTCAACTGCCGGACAGCCGCCAGGGGTCTTAGGATCGATGGTCGTGGGGGTGGATCCCCCGCTTCCGGCAATCCAGGTGGCAACACCGGACCCCGACAACAACCGGCAGCCGGAGGCGAAACCGGCGAACCCCGCTCTCCACGGGGGACGCAGCTTAAAGCAACGACGAACGGGCTTTTTTGGTCTCGCTGACCCTCCAAAGGTTGGCACCGAAGAGGCTTGTTTCTCTTTGCCCGGCGTGCGGTGGGGATTCTCCCTTCCAATCCACGGCAGCTTCCGGGTGCTCTGCGCCCGCTCGGATCGACGTGTCTCCAAAGCACGCCGCACCGCGCGACGCATCGCCCCCTGACGCCGGCGGCCGCGAGGTCGCCTGATTTCGACATGGCGCCCCGGCAGAGGGCGCTCTCGAGACGTGGATGGGAGCCTACCATGACCGACCGGATCCGCGACTTCCTGCGCGCGCGCCGCGACCTCGGCCGCGACGAGGGCCCCGTGATGGTGCTCGACCTCGATGTCGTGCGCGAGAACTACACCGCCTTCGCCCGCTCCCTCCCGGACACGCGGGTGTTCTACGCCGTGAAGGCGAACCCGGCGCCGGAGGTGCTGCGCCTGCTCGCCGAGATGGGCTCCTGCTTCGACACCGCTTCGGTCGCCGAGATCGAGATGGTGCTCGCCGCCGGCGCCACGCCGGAGCGCATCTCGTTCGGTAACACCATCAAGAAGGAGCGCTGCATCGGCCGCGCCCTGGCGCACGGCATCCGTTTGTTCGCGGTGGATTGCGAGGCCGAGGTCGAGAAGATCGCCCGTGCCGCCGCTGCCGCCGGCCTCGAGGCGGGCGCGGTGCAGGTGTTCTGCCGCATCCTGTGCGACGGCGCGGGCGCCGACTGGCCGCTCTCCCGCAAGTTCGGCTGCGTGCCGGAGATGGCGACCGACGTACTGGAGCACGCGCACCGCCAGGGCCTCGCCGCCTACGGCGTGTCGTTCCACGTCGGCTCGCAGCAGGGCAACACCGAGGCGTGGGACGGGGCCCTGGCCTCGGCCGCCGCGATCTTCCGCGAGTGCGCCGAGCGGGGCATCTTCCTGTCGATGGTCAACCTGGGCGGCGGCTTCCCGACCCAGTACCTGAAGGCCGTCCCGGGCGTGGAGAGCTACGGCGACGCGATCTTCCGCGCGCTCACCAAGCATTTCGGCAACCGCATCCCGGAGACGATCATCGAGCCGGGTCGTGGCATGGTCGGCAATGCCGGGATGATCGAGGCCGAGGTTGTGCTCGTCTCGAAGAAGTCCGCGGACGAGGATGAGGTCCGATGGGTCTACCTCGACATCGGCAAGTTCGGCGGCCTCGCCGAGACGATGGACGAGGCGATCCGCTACCCGATTCGCACCCGCCACGACGGCGAGCGGACCGAGCCCTGCGTGATCGCGGGCCCGACCTGCGATTCGGTGGACGTGCTCTACGAGCGGCAGCACTACCCGCTGCCGGTCTCCCTCTCGATCGGTGACAAGGTGTTGATCGAGGGAACGGGCGCCTACACCACGACTTATGCGGCCGTCGCCTTCAACGGCTTCCCGCCGTTGGAGCAGATCGTGATCTAGCAGGGCGCCCTCGCCCTGCACGCGCGGAGGGATTCGTCCGTCCGCACTCCTGTTCTGTCACCTGGGTCCGCCCTGGGAGGGCATGCCTGTGATCGAGATCCGCACGGAATTCCCCCACGACGTCCCGGCGCGCGAGCGCCTGCTCGACGTCTGCTTTCCCGGCCACCGCCGTGCCAAGACCTCCGAGCGCCTGCGCGAGGGGCGTCTGCCCGCGCGCGGTCTCGCCTTCGCGGCGATGCGCCGGGGCCAGCTCGTCGGCACCCTGCGCCTGTGGCACGTCGAGGCCGGGCCGGACCGGGCCGCGCTGCTGCTCGGGCCGCTCGCCGTCGATCCGGCGGTGCAGGGCCAGGGGCTCGGCTCGGTGATGATGCAGGCGGCCATCGGCCGGGCCGAGGCGCTGGGCCACGGGGCGATCCTGCTCATGGGCGATGCGCCCTACTATGCCCGGTTCGGCTTCCGCGGCGATCTCGCCACCGGCCTCGCCATGCCCGGCCCGTTCGAGCGCGACCGCTTTCTCGGGCTGGAGCTGCGCGAGGGCGCCCTGGCGGGGGCGGAGGGCATCCTGCGGGCGACGGGCCTGCCCGAGCCGGTGGCGGTGCCGGCCGCCGGAGCGGCCGCGCGACGACGCGCGGCCTAACCCTTCGTTCGGGTCCGTCCCATATCTCCCGTCACGACCGGGAGAGCCCTGACCGATGGCCGATATTTCCGAAGCCCGCCGTTTCATCCCCCTGGGGATCGCGGTGCTGACCGTCTCCGACACGCGCAAGCCCGAGGACGACCGCTCGGGCGACACCCTGGTCGGGCGGTTGACCGAGGCGGGGCACCGCCTCGCCGGCCGCGCCATCGTCCCCGACGAGGTGGCGCGGATCCGAGCGCAGGTGGAGGCGTGGCTCGCCGACCCGACCGTCGATGTGGTGCTGACCACGGGCGGCACCGGCTTCACCGGCCGCGACGTGACGCCGGAGGCCCTGGAGCCCCTGTTCGAGAAGCGCATGGACGGCTTCTCGGCGGTGTTCCACCGCATCTCCTACGACAAGATCGGCACCTCGACCCTGCAGTCACGCGCGACCGCGGGCGTGGCGAAATCGACCTACGTCTTCGTGCTGCCGGGCTCACCCGGTGCCTGCCGGGACGCCTGGGACGGCATCCTCGGCCAGCAGCTCGATTACCGCCACCGCCCCTGCAACTTCGTCGAGATCATGCCCCGCCTCGACGAGCACCTGCGGCGGGGGGCGGGCTAGGCCGTCGTCCCGTTGCGCTTGCGCAGCACGGAGTGGCGGCGGCCGTAGAAGAAGTAGATCACGAGGCCGATCGCCATCCAGATGAAGAGGCGCAGCCACGTGTCGAGGGGCAGGCCCGCCATCAGCAGCAGGCAGAATAGGATGCCGAGGATCGGCACCAGCGGCACGGCGGGGACGCGGAACGGGCGTTTCATCCGCTTCTCGGTGCGGCGCAGGTGGATCACCGCCCCGCAGACGAGGCAGAAGGCGGCCAGCGTCCCGATGCTCACCATCTCGCCGAGGATGTTGATCGGCACGAGCGCCGCCACCAGGGCGACGCAGGTGCCGATCAAGGCCTGGCTGCGGTAGGGCGTCTGGTAGGTCGGGTGGACGTGGGAGAACAGCTTCGGCAGCAGCCCGTCCGAGGCCATCGTGTAGAAGATCCGGCTCTGGCCGTAGAGCAGCACGAGGATCACCGTGGTGAGCCCGGTGAGCGCGCCGAGCTTGATGAGCGCCCCGAACCAGCCGATGCCAATCACGTCCACGCCCTTGGCGATCGGGTCCGGCACGTTCAGGTCCTTATAGGGGACGAGGCCGGTGAGCACCGCCGCCACCAGCACGTAGAGGATCGTGCACACCGCCAGCGAGCCGAGGATGCCGATGGGCATGTCCTTCTGCGGGCGCTTAGCCTCCTGCGCCGCCGTCGAGACCGCGTCGAAGCCGATGAAGGCGAAGAACACGACGCCCGCGCCACGCAGGATGCCGCTGTAGCCGTACTGGCCGAACGTGCCGTCGTTCGGCGGGATCAGCGGGCTCCAGTTGGCCGAGTTGGTGTAGCGCCAGCCCAGCCCGATGAAGGCGAGGACGACTACGAGCTTCACCGCCACCATGATGTTGTTGAGCCGCGCGGATTCCTTGGTGCCGCGCATCAGGAGCAGGGTCAGCACCGCCACGATCAGCACGGCGGGCAGGTTGAACAGGGCGGTGCCGCCGCCCTCGATGGCGGTGCCCGGCGCGTGGGCGATCTGGGCCGGGATGACGATCCCGACATCCTTGAGGATGCTCGTGACGTAGCCCGACCAGCCAACCGCCACCGTCGCCGCGCCCATCGCGTATTCGAGGATCAGGTCCCAGCCGATCAGCCACGCGAAGAACTCGCCCAGCGTCGCGTAGGTGTAGGTGTAGCTCGACCCCGCCACGGGGATCAGGGCGGCCATCTCGGAGTAGCACAGGCCGACGAAGGCGCAGGCGATGCCGCCGAGCACGAAGGACAGCATGATGCCCGGGCCCGCATATTGCGCAGCGGCGGTGCCGGTCAGCACGAAGATACCCGCGCCGATGATGGCGCCGATCCCCATAGCCATGATGGAGAACGGCCCGAGGGTGCGCGACAGGCTCTGCGCCTCCGCTTCCCCACCCGAGACGATGTCCTCGACGGACTTGCGCGCCATCAGGCCGGAGCTATCCATCGGCAATGTCCCACAGCGGCTCCGCCAAGGCGGCGGCTTATCATTGCCGGCAACTGAGCAAGTTTCCGGCCGTTCCGCCAGGGATGCATCCCACAATTACATGGGATGAGCTTTCGCACCGTCGTGGTTGTTGCTCAGGACCGGTCGATTCGCCCGTTAAGGGTGCGGATGCGCAGCCGCCCGCTGCGTCCAGAGCGACCGAGAAGGTCCTCCTTCCGCACCACGTCCCCGGCCCGGACGCCGCGCGCGCCGACCACGCCCTCGATGCGGGCGAGGAGGCGGGTGCGCAGCGGCGCGGCGCGGTGAAGGCGGCCGATGCCGATGTCGGGCTTGGCCATGCCCACGAAACGGTCGAGGGTGCGGATCCAGCCCTCGGCCGGCACGTCGCCGGCCTCCAGGCACAGGATCCAGTCGCGCCGGGCGTGCGCCGCCCCCGCCGCGAAGGGCGCCCCGCCGTCATGGATGACGAGGACCGCGCCGGTCGCCTCCGCGACGGTCTCCACCCCCGGCGCCTCCCGCGGTACGACGATGATCGCATCGCCCACGAGGCCGCCCGCCACGCCCGACACGAGCGCACTGAGGGTGTCGGCCAGCCGGTCGATCGCATCCGGATCGGCCGGATCGTCGAGGAGGGTCACGGCGGAGAGCATGCGGCGCGCATACCCGATTCTCCACGCGGGACAACGCCCCTCCCGCTCTGGACGGCTCAAGTGTTTCGTTTTGCCCGCATTTTCGGCAGACCAATCGGTATGTTCGTGTTACGTTCCTGACGAGGAGCGAGCCCCATGCGCCACGACCCGTCGCCCGCCCTGCGCTTGCCGGGGAGCACCCCACCGCCGGAGGGCCGGCGGGGGCGCGGCGCCACGGCGAATCCCGCCGGCCGCTTCGAGCCCGCCCGGCGGGAGGCGTTCGACGACGGCTGGGAGCCTGAGGCCCCGTCGCCCCTGCGGACGGAGGTCCGGCCCGAGCGCTCGTCGTCGATCATCGCCCGCAACACCTCGCCGGACATCCCCTTCGATCGCTCGATCAACCCGTATCGGGGCTGCGAGCACGGCTGCATCTACTGCTACGCGCGGCCGACCCATGCCTATCTCGGGCTCTCGCCGGGGCTCGATTTCGAATCGCGGCTGTTCACCAAGCCCGACGCGGCGGCACTGCTGCGCCGGGAACTGGCGGCCCCGGGCTACCGGCCGGAGACCATCGCGCTGGGCACCGCGACGGACCCGTACCAGCCCATCGAGCGGGAGCAGCGCCTGACCCGCGCCGTGCTGGAGGTGCTGGACGAGGCCCGCCATCCGGTGGGCGTCACGACGAAATCGGACCTGATCCTGCGCGACCTCGACCTGCTGGCGCGGATGGCATCGCGGAATCTCGCCCTCGTCGCGATCTCGCTGCCGACCCTCGATCCCGCCCTGTCCCGGCGCCTCGACCCCCGCGCGCCGCGCCCGGAGAAGCGGCTCGCGGCCATGCGGGCCCTGTCGGAGGCGGGGGTGCCGGTGATGGTCAACGTCTCGCCGATCGTCCCCGGCCTCACCGACCATGAGATCGAAGCGGTGCTGGAGGCCGCCCGCGCCCATGGGGCCAGCCGGATCGGCCACGCGCTGCTGCGCCTTCCGGGGGAGGTGAAGGACCTCGTGGCCGATTGGTTCGCGGCGCATTACCCCGAGCGGAAGGAGCGGGCCTTCGCCCTGCTGCGCCAGTCGCGCGGCGGCCAGGAGAACGATTCGCGCTTCGGCCACCGCTTCCGGGGAGAGGGGCCCTATGCCGAGATGGTGGGCCAGCGAGTGCGGCTCGCAGGCAAGAGGCTCGGGTTCGCGTTCGGGCGCATGGCCCTAAACCGCGCGGATTTCCGGGCGCCGGGGGCGCAGCTCAGTCTGTTCTGAACCCGCGGGTGAAGCTCATCCGGTGGTGTGCGCTGCGGCCGAGGGTGGCGAGGCCGGCGCGGTGGAGGGCGGTGCCGTAGCCGACGTTGCGCTCCCAGCCATAGCCGGGATGCGCCCGGGCGAGGCGCCGCATGAAGGCATCGCGCATCACCTTCGCCACGATGGAGGCGGCGGCGATCTGCGGCACCAGCCGCTCGCCCCCCACCAGGGCCTTCCCCGCGAAGCCCGGCAGCGCATCCCGCCCATCGACATAGACGGGGGCGTCGATCCCGAGCTTCGTCACCGCCCGCGCCATGGCGTCGAGGGTGGCTGCGCGGATGTTGATCCGGTCGATGAGCGCGGGCGAGCCCGCCGCCAGGGCGACGCGCCCGTGCCGGCGGATCAGCGGCGCGAGACGGTTCCGCGCCGGCTCGGGCAACTTCTTGCTGTCGTCCAGGGCCGCGAGGAGATCACGCGGGAGGGAGGCCGGCTCGAACCACACGGCGGCGACCACCACCGGGCCGCTCAGCGCCCCCCGTCCGACCTCGTCGCAGCCGATGACGATGGGGTAGCGGGCGGCGAGATCGGGGTCGAAGGGCGGCATGGCGCCCTCCTGGCATCTGCGGGCGTCCGCGTCACGCCGCCTGCGGCTCGGCGAGGCGCCGGGCGAGGAGGATGTTCCCGTAGAATTGCCGGGCGCTCTCGTCCCAGCCCCGGCGCAGGGCCTCGTCGCGGCAGGCGGCGCGGGAGAGCGTGAGCGCCCGCAGGCAGGCTGCGCGGAGGTCGTCGTCCAGCACGCCGACCGCACTCGTGCCGATCACGTCGAGGGGCCCGGGAACAGGGAAGGCCGCCACCGGCAGGCCGCAGGCCAGGGCTTCGAGAAGCACGATGCCGAACGTGTCGGTGAGGCTCGGGAAGACGAAGGCGTCGCAGGCGGCGTAGACGGCCGCGAGGTCGGCCCCCGTCCGGGTGCCGAGGAAGCGCGCCTCCGGGGCGAGGCCCTGCAGCCGCGCCCGGTCCGGCCCGTCACCCACCACCACCTTGGTGCCGGGCAGGTCGAGGGCGAGGAAGGCGGCGACGTTCTTCTCGATGGCGAGCCGCCCGACGAACAGGAAGAACGGCCGGGGCAGGCCGGCGAGGTCGGCAGGCTCCGGGGTCCCCGGCGCGGCGGGCCGGAACAGGTCGGTGTCGACCCCCCGCGTCCAGCGCATGATCCGCCCGAAGCCCCGCGATTCCAGCTCGGACTGCAGGCTTCCCGTGCTCACCATCGTGCCGTTCGCGGCCCCGTGGAAGCGGCGCAGATAGGCGTAGGACCACGCCTCCGGCACGGGGGCGCGGGCGGCGAGGTATTCGGGAAAGCGGGTGTGGTAGCTCGTGGTGAAGGGCAGCCTCTGCGCGAGGCAGCGGCGGCGGACCGCGAACCCCACCGGCCCCTCGGTGGCGATGTGGACATGGGTCGGTGCCGCCTCGTCCCAGCGGGCGGCGAGGCGACCCGGCACCGGGCAGGCGAGGCGGATCTCGGAATAGCCCGGCAGGGGCATCGAGGGGAATTCGGAGGGGCTCAGCACCGAGGCCTGGAAGCCGTGAGCGGGGGCGCGCCGCACCATCTGCTCCAGGGAGCGCACCACGCCGTTCACCTGCGGGTGCCATGCGTCGCTGGCGATCAGCAGCCTCAAGCGACCGCTCTCCGTCCCGGCGGCAGCGCCTGCTGCGTCTCGGCCTGCGCCTGCGCCTCGGCCTCCTTGGCGCGCAGGAGCGAGGGATAATGGATCACTTCGATCCGGCCGTCGTAATGCTCGACGATGCCGGTGCAGGATTCCACCCAATCCCCCGTGTTGAGGTAGCGCAGGTCGCCGATGGCGCGGTCGGCCGCGTGGTGGATGTGGCCGCAGATCACCCCCTGGGCGCCCCGGCGGCGCGCCTCCTCGGCCAGGATCTCCTCGAACTTGCCGATGAAGCTGACGGCGTTCTTCACCTTCAGCTTGGCCCAGGCCGAAAGCGACCAGTAGGACAGGCCGAGCCGGCGGCGGAAACGGTTGATGAGCGTGTTCAACCACAGGGCGAGCGTGTAGGCGCCGTCGCCGAGATGGGCGAGCCAGCGCTGGTGGCGCATCACCATGTCGAACTGATCGCCGTGGATGACGAGGTAGCGGCGGCCGTCGGGCGAATCGTGGAGCGCCGTGTCGGCGATCTCGATGCCACCGAAGGTTGTGCCGACATAGTCGCGCAGGAACTCGTCGTGGTTGCCCGGCAGGTAGACGACATGCGTCCCCTTGCGGACCTTGCGCAGGAGCTTCTGCACCACGTCGTTGTGCGCCTGGGGCCAGTACCACCCGGAGCGCAATTGCCAGCCGTCGACGATGTCGCCGACGAGGTAGATGGTGTCCGCGTCGTAGTCCCTCAGGAAGCCGAGCAGCATCCCCGCCTGGCACCCCCTGGTGCCGAGGTGCAGATCGGACAGGAACAGGGTGCGGACGCGGATCGGCCTGTCGTCGTCCTCTGCCACTCTTCGGTCTCCCCGCGACAAGTGCTGGGATCCAGAGCGCGATTACGTCTCGTTTTGATGACGATGCCGGTTGGTCGGGCCGGAGCAACTGTCGAGAGAAGGTGCACTCAACCTTCAAGGCGAGAGGTTGCACTGCACGCCAAATTTTTTTGGCGCCCCTCCGAAGATTTATCGGTTTTGCTTTGGGGCCTCACCATCCCATAATACATGCGATCCGACGGCCCCGGCCGGGCCGCCGGTGGGGCCAGCGCGGAAGGGAATGCGGCGCGAGATCCGGCGCCGCGAGGATAGGACGGCACATCGGAGGCGACCGGCGCGGGATTACGGCGCGCCGCGACGCGAGCGGCACGAGCCGCCTGCCGCTCCGCAGCGCCCAGGGTCCAGGGTGGGCGCCGGCCGCGAGAGCGGGCGGACCCGCCCGGCATTCCCCGAAGCCCGACACCCCGACGAGCGCGACACATCCCGCCTCGGGCCCGATCCCGTGCGCGAAACCAATTCGGAGGAGACATCATGGCCGCAACCCGGCGCCCCGGTCGCAACCACCTCTTCATCCCCGGTCCGACCACGATTCCCGACCGGGTGATCCGGGCGATGTCGGTGCAGTCCGAGGATCACCGCTCGCCGAGCTTCCCCGAGCTCGCCAAGCCGCTCTTCCAGGACGCCAAGATGGTCTACGGCACGACCGAGGGCACCATCCTGCTGTACCCGTCCTCGGGCACCGGCATCTGGGAATCGGCGCTGACCAACACCCTCTGCCGGGGTGACAAGGTGATCGCGGCCCGCTTCGGCCAGTTCAGCCACCTCTGGGTGGACATGGCCCAGCGCCTCGGCCTCGACGTGATCGTCCAGGACGAGGAATGGGGCACCGGCGCCGACCCCGAGAAGATCGGCGAGGCCCTGCGCGCCGACAAGGACCACGCCATCAAGGCGGTGATGATCGTCCACAACGAGACGGCCACGGGCGTCACGAGCGACGTCGGCGCGGTGCGCAAGGCGATGGACGCCGCCGGCCACCCGGCGCTGCTCTTCGTGGACGGCATCTCCTCCATCGGCTCGCTGCCGTTCAAGATGGACGAGTGGAAGGTCGATTGCGCGGTGGCGGGCTCGCAGAAGGGCTTCATGCTGCCGGCGGGCCTCGGCCTGCTCTGCGTCAGCCAGAAGGCGCTGAAGGTCGCCGAGGGCGGCCAGGGCGGCGCCAACGACCGGCTCGGCCACGTCTACTTCGCGTGGTCCGACCAGCTCAACGCCAACAAGGGCGGTTACTTCCCCTATACTCCGGCCCTGCCGCTCCTCTACGGCCTGCGCGAGGCGCTGGCCACGATGAAGGAGGAGGGAATGGAGAACATCTACCACCGTCACGCGGTGCTGGGTGAGGCGACCCGCCAGGCGGTGGCGGCCTGGGGCCTGAAGCCCTGCGCCAAGGAGCCGAAGTGGAACTCCAACACCGTCACGGCCATCGTCGTGCCGGAGGGTGTGGACGCCGCCAAGATCATCATCCACGCGTACGACCGCTACAACCTCTCCCTCGGCGCCGGCCTGTCCAAGGTCGCGGGCAAGGTGTTCCGCATCGGCCACCTGGGCGACCTCAACGAGCTGTCGCTGCTCGGCGCCATCGCGGGCGCGGAGATGGCGATGATCGATTGCGGCATGAAGCTCACCCCCGGCTCGGGCGTCGCCGCCGCGTCGAGCTACCTCCGCGAGAATCCGCTGCACAAGGCGTGATCCGTGGCCGGCGGAGGGCTCGCCCCCTCCGCCGGACGCCAATAAGAATGACAATCCAGACAGAGCCGGCCGCCGCCCGGCCGCCGGAGAGGGAGCCGACGACCCATGGCGAAGAAAATCGTGTTCCTCGACCGGGAATCGCTCGATGCGACGCTGAAGCCGTTCAGCTTCGAGCATGAGTATGTCGAGCACGAATCGACCTGGACGCCGGAGGACACGGTCGCCCGCCTGCAGGGCGCCGACATCGCCCTCATCAACAAGGTGCCGATGCGCGCCGAGGTGCTGAAGCAGCTCCCGGACCTCAAGCTCATCGCGGTGGCCGCCACCGGTACGGACGTGGTCGACAAGGCCCAGGCGAAGGCCCAGGGCATCACCGTCGTCAACATCCGCAACTACGCCTTCAACACCGTGCCCGAGCACGTGGTCGGCCTGATGTTCGCCCTGCGCCGGGCCATCGTACCCTACGCCAATTCGGTGAAGCGGGGCGATTGGGCGAAGTCTCGCCAGTTCTGCTACTTCGACTACCCGATCTACGACATCGCCGGCTCGACGCTCGGCATCGTCGGCTACGGGGCGCTGGGCAAGTCCATCGCCAAGCGGGCCGAGGCCCTGGGCATGAAGGTCCTGGCCTACGACACCTTCCCGCAGGAGGGCCTGTCCGACTTCGAGACGGTGCTCACCCAGTCCGACGTCATCACCCTGCACGTCCCGCTTACGCCGGAGACGAAGGGCCTGATCGGCGCCGCCGAACTGAAGCGGATGAAGAAGAACGCCATCCTCATCAACACCGCCCGTGGCGGTCTGGTGGACGAGGCGGCGCTGCTGGAAGCCCTCAAGGACGGCACCATCGCGGGCGCCGGCTTCGACGTGGTGGCGCAGGAGCCGCCGCGCGACGGCAACATCCTCTGCGACGCCGACCTGCCGAACTTGATCGTCACCCCGCACGTCGCCTGGGCGAGCAAGGAGGCGATGCAGATCCTAGCCGACCAGCTCGTCGACAACGTCGAGGCGTTCGTCGCCGGCAAGCCGCAGAACGTGGTCGAGGGGTAGGTTTCGCCTCACCCCCCCGTCATCGCGAACGCAGTGAAGCGATCCAGGGCGGCGGGACGTCTCCGGATGTGGCGCTGCCCTGGATTGCTTCGCTCCGCTCGCAAAGACGGTGAGCGGATCGGTACATTGACCTGATTTGAAAGCAGGACTTACGAGCCCATGAAAAAGCTGCTGTTCCAGTTCGACACCGATTCCGCCCCGAGCGTCTTCGACGTGGTGGTGGGCTACGATGGCGGGGCCGATCACATCACCGGCTACGGCAACGTCACGCCGGACAATGTCGGCGCCTATGTCGACGGGACGATCTACACCCGGGGCGGCTCGGAGAAGAAGTCGACCGCGATCTTCGTCGGCGGCGGCTCCATGGCCGAGGGCGAGGCGGTGTTCGCGGCGGTGAAGAAGCGCTTCTTCGGCCCGTTCCGCGTCTCCTGCATGCTCGATTCGAACGGCTCGAACACGACGGCCGCCGCCGGCGTCGCGCTGGTGGCCAAGGCCGCCGGCTCGCTGCAGGGCAAGACCGCCGTCGTGCTCGCCGGCACCGGCCCGGTCGGCATGCGCTCGGCCGCGCTCCTGGCGGGCGAGGGCGCGCAGGTGACCATCGCCGGCCGCAGCCTCGACAAGACGCAGGCCGCGGCGGATGCCATCAACACACGCTTCAAGGTGAGCGTCCAGGCGGCGGCGACGCCGGACGAGGCGTCCCGGATCGCGCTGGCCAAGGGCAAGAACCTGATCTTCTCGGCCGGCGCCATCGGCGTCGAGCTGCTGCCTGAATCGGCCTGGAGCCAGGATCCGGCGGTGGAGTTCCTGGCCGATTACAACGCCCAGCCCCCGACGGGCATCGGCGGTCTCGACGCCATGGACAAGGGCAAGGAGCGACACGGCAAGAGCGCGTTCGGCGCACTCGGCATCGGCGGCCTGAAGCTCAAGCTGCACCGCGCCTGCATCGGCAAGCTCTTCGAGAGCACCGACACGATGTTCGACGCCGAGGAGATCTACGCGCTCGCCAAGGAGATGGCGTGATGGGCGACAAGACCCGGCCCGAGTCCGACTCGATCGAGACGTTCCTGACGGAACTCGCCAGCGCCGCCCCCACCCCCGGCGGCGGCGGGGCGGCGGCCATCTCCGGGGCCATGGGCGCGGCCCTGGTCTCGATGGTGTGCAACCTGACCATCGGCAAGAAGAAGTACGTCGAGGTCGAGGCGGAGCTGAAGGACGTGCTGGCCCGCTCCGAGGGCCTGCGCGTCGGCCTCACCGGCATGATCGCCCAGGACGTCGCCGCCTTCGACGCGGTGATGGGGGCTTATGGCCTGCCGAAGGGCACCGACGAGGAGAAGGCGACCCGCTCCGAGCGGATCCAGGCGGCGCTGAAGGAGGCGTGCGACGTGCCGCTCTCCTGCTGCCGGGCCTGCCGGGCGGTGATCGACCTCGCCAAGATCACGGCGGAGAAGGGCAACCTGAACGTCGTGTCGGACGCGGGCGTCGCGGTGCTCTCGGCCTATGCGGGCCTGCGCAGCGCCGCGCTCAACGTCTACGTCAACGCCAAGGGCCTCGAGGATCGCGAGTTCGCGAAGGAGCGCCTGGACGAACTCGAAGGCATCCTGGCCGAGGCCGGGCCGCTGACCGAAGAGATCTACGAGGTGGTCAAGGGTAAGGTGAACTGAGGCCAACTCTCCCTCCCCCGCAGAGGGGGGAGGGCTGAGTGCCCCGCTCAATCCACCCGCCGCAGCCCCGTCTTGTACCGCTGCCCGTTCTCGACGTAGCGCCGCGCGGACTCCCGCAGGGCTTCGACCGCCGCCTCGTCCAGCACCCGGATCGCCCTGGCCGGCGCGCCGACGATCAGGCTGTTGTCCGGGAACTCCTTCCCCTCGGTGACCAGCGCGTTGGCGCCCACGAGGCAGCCCTTCCCGATTTTCGCCCCGTTCAGGACCGTCGCGCCCATGCCGATGAGCGTGCCGTCGCCGATCGTGCAGCCGTGGACGATGGCCCCGTGGCCCACCGTGACGTCCTCGCCGAGGGTCAGCGGGAAGCCCGGATCGACGTGCATCACCACGCCCTCCTGCACGTTGCTGCGGTCGCCGATGCGGATCGGCTCGTTGTCGCCCCGCAGGCTCGCCCCGAACCAGATCCCCACATCGACCCCGAGATGCACCTGCCCGATCACCGCCGCGTCCGGCGCGATCCAGGTGCGGTCCGGGTCGGCAAGCTGGGGCACGTGCGCGTCGAGGGCGTAGAGGGGCATGGCGTCTCTCCGGTCGGGGGGGGCTACCACCAGTTGGCGTTGGTGGGGGCGGCGTCGGCGCGGGCCGGCGTGGGTTTCAGCGAGCGGTCGAGGGCGGCGAGGATCGCCCGCACCGAGGCCTCGCTCTGCGGCGAGGCCGGATCGCGCGGGCGCGGCAGGCCGATGCGGATCGTCTCGTCGAGGCGTCCGGGGCGCGGGCGCATCACCACGGCCCGGTCGGCCAGCGCCACCGCCTCGCCGACATCGTGCGTGACGAGCACGACCGTCGGCCGGTGCTCCTCCCACAGGGCGAGGAGATGCCCGTGCAGATCCTTGCGGGTGAAGGCGTCGAGCGCCGAGAACGGCTCGTCGAGGAGCAGGACCCGCGGCTCGGCCACGAAGGCGCGGGCGATGGAGACCCGCTGCTGCTGGCCGCCCGAGAGGTCGCGGGGCCAGCGCCCGGCATGGTCCGCGAGGCCGACCCGCTCCAGGGCGTGCATCACCCGCGCCCGGCGCTCGCCGCGCTTCAGGGCGGACAGGCCGAAGCCGACATTGGCGGCGACATCGAGCCAGGGCAGCAAACGCGGCTCCTGGAACACCAGCCCGACGCCGGGATGGGGGCCGGCGATGGTTTCTCCGTCGAGGGTGATCGCCCCCGCGCTCGGCCGGTCGAGGCCCGCGATCAGGCGGAGCAGGGTGGTCTTGCCGCAGCCGGAGCCGCCGACCAGGGCCAGGATCTCCCCCGCCGGCACGGTGAGCGCGATGCCCTCCAGCGCCCGCGTGCCGTCGGCATAGGTCTTGGTCAGGTCGCCGATGGCGAGCACGCCGCGCTCCGATTGTCTCGGGGCCGTTCCCGGTCCCCGCTCCCTGTCGCGGGAATGGCACAGGTGAGTCCGGCCTGCCAATGCTAAGTGGGTCCCCGGAGGGCGCGATGACACGTTGGAAGCTCGCTGTCGGTCTCTTGGGCCTGTTCGCCGCCGCGCCCGCCCCGGCGGCCGACCTGCTGCGCCCGGCGCCCCTCGGCCGCTTCCTCGCGACCTGCGAGGATCTGGGCCGGCTCTGCTTCGCCGAAGGCTGCGGGCGCGATCAGATCGAGGCCGCGCAGGGCTGCCGGGCCCAGTGCCGGAGCGCGGTGATCATGACTGTGCGGCCCGCCGCCTGCCCCCTGCCGGTCCCGCCGGATGCGGTGATCCTCCGCCGCCGCGGCTGAGCTTTTTCCCCTCACGGGTGCCATGCCGCGCCGCCAGGTGAAGGAAAATAATTCTTCCGTAGGAAAAAGTTGGAGCGTCCTGCAACAAAGTCGCGCGTGCCGCATTGAACCTGCGCTGACCGTCAATGGTGTGAAGGCCGGTAATCGCCATCCGTTGCGAAGGCCGGACCAAGACAATGCTGAAGAGTGATCTCCACCCGCCGCTCGACGGCCCGAATGCCGATCCCGTCCTCTACGGCGTCGCCGCCGGGCTGGCGCGGCTGTTCCCGCCGGTCGAATCGCCCATGCCCCGCCCGGCGCGGGACGAGCACCGCGACGATGGCGGTGCGGACGCCCCCGGCGAGCGCCGCGAGCGCTGATCAGAGCGAATCGCGCGCCGTATCCTGCCAGCGCACCAGCGGTGCGGTGAGGCCGACGAGGAGCGCGTCGGCGAGCTTGCCGACCACGGCGAAGGCGATGATCGCGGCCAGGATCTGGTCCGGCTTGCCGA
This sequence comes from Methylobacterium sp. J-067, assembly GCF_022829465.1. Taxonomy (GTDB): domain Bacteria; phylum Pseudomonadota; class Alphaproteobacteria; order Rhizobiales; family Beijerinckiaceae; genus Methylobacterium; species Methylobacterium litchii. The sequence continues at coordinate 429,944 of NZ_JAKSXZ010000146.1, read as the reverse complement.
ATTGCTGGCCGTCCACCAGCAGGTAGCCCAGGCCCTCGGACGCACCCATCAGTTCCGCCGCCACCACGAACAGGAAGCCGAGGCCCAGCCCCGTCCGCAGGGCGGTGAGGGTGGCCGGCAGCACGGCCGGGAGCAGGATCCGCCGGACCTGCGCCGCCTTCGACAGGCGGAACACGCGGCCGACCTCCACGAGCTTGCGGTCCACCGAGGCGATGGCCCCCGCCACCCCGACATAGACCGGGAAGAACACGCCCACCGCGATCAGCAGCACCTTCGGCGTCTCCAGGATGCCGAACCACAGGATGAACAGCGGCACCCAGGCGAGGGAGGGCACGGCGCGGAGCGCCTGCAGGCTCGGATCGATGAGGGCACGCAGGCGGGGCAGGGTGGCGACCAGGGCCCCAGCCAGGATGCCCGCGAGCGCCCCGAAGGCGAAGCCGAGGCCGACGCGGGTCAGCGTCGCCTCGACATGGATGGCGAGGTCGCCCGAGGCGGCGAGGCCCCAGAGGGTCGCCCCGATCCGGCTCGGCGGCGGCAGCAGGCGGCCGGAGAACAGGCCCGCCGCGACGCCCCCTTCCCACAGGAGGCCGAGCACCAGGGGCGGCAGCAGCCCGAGCAGCAGAGGGGCGCCGCGCCGGCGGGCGGCGGGCTTCGGATCGGCGTCGGGGATGGCGGTCACCGGGTGGCGGACGGCCGGATCAGGCAGCCAGCCGCGAGAGGAGGAGCAGGGTCGCGGCCAGCGGCGAGGCGGCGGCGATCCACAGGGCGAGGGGGTTGAAGCCGCGGGGTCCGGCGGCGCTCACCGGAGCCGGGGCACGCCCGGCCGCATCGCCTCGTCCTGCACCCGATCCGACCGGCATACGCCACCTCCCTGTCGCGGGAAGAGAGAATACCGGAAGCCCTGAAAGCCGCCTCAACCGGGGCGGCTTTCACGGATCGTCATGAACAGATTCTTACAGGGCGCGGTCGAACTTCAGCTCGCCGTTCGGGCTCTTCAGCACCAGCTGCGAGCCGACGAGGTCCCAGGCGGCTGCCGTGCGCAGGGCGACGAAGAACGCCTGCTCGGTGGCGGCCAGGGACTTGTCGCAGGACTTCTTGGTGAGGGCGAGGGGTCCCACCGCGATGTGCTGCTCCTTGAGTGGGAAGGCGGTGGCCGCGAAGGTGTTGCAGCCGCCGTAGCCGCGGGCGCGGTACTGCTTGTCCACGATGAAGCTCGGCCGGTCGGCGCCGCCGAAGGGCTTGCCGTTCAGGCTCACCGCCGTCCAGGTGGAATCGAGGGGGAAGTTCTTTTCCTGCGCCTTGGCACCCGGCACGTATTGGGGCTTCTTGCCCTCCTCGCCGCCGGGGCGGCGATAGCCCTTGCCGTAGCCTGTGGACGGACCGCCCATCTGCGCCTGCGCCTCGCTCGTCACGAACACGCTCGCGGCCGTCACGGTACAGGCCAGCGTGGCGATCAGCACCGCTCTCATCGTTCTGCCCCTTCAGTCGCGCGTTCGCGCGGATTAGCCGTCCGGCCCCCGCCCCCCGGCGGTTCCGGCGTCGGCGTCCATGGCGGCGAATTTCAGCACAATTATGATCATGGCGGGCGCCGCAGGGAAACGTTGCCGTGCGCACGCCGTTGTGGACGCAGTGACGGGAGGGTTGGCGTGACGGGATCCGACGAAGGCGTCCAGAGCGGCGCGGTGCCCCTGGCGATGAGCCCGGCGCAGTCGCGGGCGGCGCGCGGGCTGCTCGGCTGGTCCGAGGCGAAGCTCGCGGAGAAGGCGGGCTGCGAGGCCTCTCTCGTGACCAGTTTCGAGAACGGCTACGGTGATTCGCCCTCGGGGCAGATCGAGGTGCTGCGCAGCGCGCTGACCGCCGCCGGCATCGTCTTCACCGAATCGCCCCTGCCGGGGGTGAGCCTCGGCGAGGCGCAGGGCGTCGACGAGGGCACGCGCCTCGGCAACCTGACGACCGAGAACGACCGCTAGCGCTCAGGGCCCGTTCAGCCGGCCTGACCGATGGTCCGGCCGAACCTGGAGAGCCCCGACCGCGATGCGTGCCGACGATTTCCTCGCCGCCGCCGATTCCCTGCCGTTCGGCACCCTCGACGCCCTGGCGGGGCCCGGCGGCCTCGTCGTGGTCGCGCCGCATCCGGACGACGAAAGCCTCGGCTGCGGCGGGCTCATCGCCGCCGCCCGTGCGGAGGGCCGCGACGTGCGCCTCGTCGTGGTGAGCGACGGCTGCGGCTCGCACACCCATTCGGCCCTCTACCCGACCGAGCGGCTGCGCTCCTTACGCGAGGACGAGACCTGCCGCGCCGTCACGGTTCTCGGCATGGACCCCGCCCACGTCACCTTCCTGCGCCTGCCCGACGCCCACGTCCCGAGCGAGGGTCACGAAGCCGAGGCGGCGGCGCTCGCCGTGGCCGAGGCGGCTCGGGCGAGTTCGGCGAGCGCCGTGTTCGTGACATGGCGGCACGATCCCCATTGCGACCACAAGGCCTCCGCCGCCATCGTCGGCCTCGCCCGGCGCCACATGCCCGGCGTGCGGATCTACGAATACCCCGTCTGGGGCTGGACCCTGCCGCCGGAGACCGAGGTCGGCCCCCCGCCGCAGGGAATGCGCCTCGACGTGTCGGCCCATGCGGCGACCAAGGCGAAGGCGGTCCACGCCCACGAATCGCAGACCACCGACCTCATCAGCGACGACCCCACCGGCTTCCGCCTGGAGCCGGCGATGATCGAACGCCTGTGCGGGCCGAGCGAGCGCTTCGTGGCGATCCCCGCATGAGCCTCGCGGTCGTCACCCTGAACAAGAGGCGGGGGGCGCATCTCGCGCGGCTCCTCGAAGGGCTCGCCCGGGGGCAGGTGCCGGATCGCTGCATCGTCGTGGAGATGGGCGGGGACACCACGCCCCTGCCGCCGCTGCCCTTCCCCGTGGAACGCGTCCCCCTCGCGGGCGAGGGCCTGCCTCTCGCTGCGGCGCGCAATGCCGGGCGCCGGGCGGCGGGCGAGGCCGAGACGCTGGTCTATCTCGATGTCGATTGCATCCCCTCGGCGGATCTCGTCGCGGGCCTCGCGGCGGCGGTCGCGGAGCGGGACGGGCTGATCTGCTGCGCGGTGCGCTACCTTCCGGCGGGCGCCGTGCGGGACGGCTGGTGCGAGGCCGACCTCGTGGCGGCGGGGCACCTGCATCCGGTGCGGCATTTTCCGGAGCGCGGGATCGTCCCCTCGCCGCAGCCCGGCCTGTTCTGGTCGCTGGCCTTCGCGGTGCGGGCCTCGACCTACGACCGGCTCGGCGGGTTCGACGAGAGCTTCTTCGGCTACGGCGCGGAGGACACGGACATCGCCTTCCGCGCGGCGGCGATGGGTGTGCCGATCCTGTTCCTCGGCGGCCCGCTGGCCTTCCACCAGCACCATGCGGCCTACGACCCGCCCCTGCAGCATTTTCGCGACATCGTCGCCAACGCGCAGCGCTTCCATGATCGCCACGGAATCTGGCCGATGGACGGCTGGCTCGAAGGCTTCGCCCGGCTCGGCCTCATCGCGAAAACCTGGCGGGAGGGCATCACGCTGCGCCGCGACCCCACGGCGGAGGAGATCGCCGCAGCCCGCCTGCCGGACGAACGGCCGTTCTGACAGGCGTTCCCCTGTCTTGAGGGGGAAGCCCCCCGGTTCTTGGCGCAGCGCGCGACTTCGCTTATCTTCGGGAGTGGAGCCGGTGGGGCTACATCGGCTCCTGGCGATCACCCGTTAGGGTTTAGCCATTTCAGGAAGATTGGATGGACGGCGAGGCGGAGGTGAACACTCCACTCGCCGTTTCCCTTCCTGTCGATCGTCAGAACGATAACCATTCGTTCGACTCCCGGCCGCAACCGACCGCGTGCGGCCCGTCACGGGCGGGCTGGTGAGGCCCGCGGAAACTTTCCTATCAAGATGAATTCGGGCAGCGCAACCGGAAGCGTCGGTTCTTGGCGCGGCGGGCGATTTCGCTTATATTCGGGAGTGGAGCCGGCGAGGCTTAGACGCCGGCTCCTGGCGATTACCCGTTAGGGTTTAGCCACGTCAGACCGAACATGTGGACGGCGAGGCGGAGATGAACTCTCCACTCGCCGTCTGCTCTTCTGACGATCGTCAGAGCGAAGACCATTCGCTTTACTCCCGGCCGCAACCGGCCGCGTGCGGCCCATCACGGACGGGCTGGTCAGGCCCGCGACAATATCCCTATCAGGACGGACAGAAGGCGCAACCGAAGTCAGGCCTCCTATCCGGTGTGAGCGGTCAGCGCATCGCGTCGGCCTTCTCGATCAGCGCTTCGGCCATGCGGATGGAGGCGATGTCGATGAGGCGGCCGTCGAGGGAGACGGCGCCGCGCCCGGCCTTGGCAGCCTCCTGCATCGCTTCGAGGATGCGACGGGCCTTGGTCACTTCGGCCTCGGAGGGGGTGAACACCTCGTTGGCGAGCTCGATCTGGCTCGGGTGGATCGCCCACTTGCCCTCGAAGCCCAGGGCCGAGCAGCGGCGGGCCGCCGAGCGGTAGCCGTCCGGATCGGAGAAGTCGCCGAACGGGCCGTCGATCGGGCGCAGGCCGTAGGCGCGGCAGGCCACCAGCATCCGGTTCTGGGCGAACAGCCACGGGTCCTGCCAATGGGTCTGGCGGGCGCCGGATTCGTCCTTGTCGGTGAGGACCGAGAAGTCGGGGTTCACGCCGCCGATCACGGTGGAGCGGGCGCGGGTCGAGGCGGCGTAGTCGGCCACGCCGAAGGACATGGCCTCCAGGCGCTTGGACGACTGGGCGATGGCCTCGACGTTGGCCATGCCGAGCGCGGTCTCGATCAGCACCTCGAAGCCGATCTTCTTCTCGCGCTTCTTGGCCTGCTCGATCTGGGTGGTGAGCACGTCGATGGCGTAGACGTCGGCCGGCACGCCGACCTTGGGGATCAGGATCATGTCGAGGCGCGGGCAGGCCTCCACGATGTCCACCACGTCCCGGTACATGTAGTGGGTGTCGAGACCGTTGATGCGGATCATCATGGTCTTGTTGCCCCAATCCAGGTCGTTCAACGCCTGGATGATGTTCTTGCGGGCCTGCTCCTTGTCGTCGGGCGCGACGGCATCCTCGAGGTCGAGGAAGATCACGTCGGCGGCCGAGGAGGCCGACTTTTCCATGAAGGTCGGGTTCGAGCCGGGAACGGCGAGTTCCGAGCGGTGCAGGCGCGCCTTGGCCTGCTGGATCAGGGTGAAGCTCATTCTTGTTTTCCTCCTTGGGTGGTCTTGTCCCGCGCGGGTGGGATGGCGCGCGCTGGGGTTTCAACTGGGGCCGCCGACCCTTCCGAACAGGGCCGCCGGGGCGTCGCGCTCACCCGGTCGCCCCGAAGCCGACGGCGATACAGTTGATCGACAGGAGCAGGGCGGATTTCACTGCCTCCTTCCGGTCCTCGTCCGTCTCGCTGCGGTAGCGGGCGAGCAGTTCGACCTGCTCGCGGGAGACCTGGTTGATCGTCGGCAACCGCCCCTTCAGGCGGTCGCGGAACAGGGGGAAGCGCTCGGCCAGTTCCGAGCCGCCGCTCACCCGCAGCACCATCTCCCGCGTCAGGGCGTATTCGGCCTCGATGGCGGAGAAGATCCGGTCGCGGATGCCCGCATCCGGCACGAGGCCGGCATAGGCGCGGGCGATGTCGAGATCGACCATCAGCAGCGTCTTCTCGACCTCGTCGAGCACGAGGCGCAGCACCCGCGAGTCGGCGAAGAGGCGCTTCAGGGTGGCCTCGCCCTCCCGGCCGCGCACGTCGATGAAGCTCGCGAGCCCCGAGCCGACGCCGTACCAGCCGGTCACGACGTGCCGGTTCTGCGACCACGCGAACACCCACGGGATCGCGCGCAGGTCCGAGAGCGAGCGCGCGCCGAAGCGCCGGGCCGGGCGCGAGCCGATGTTGAGGAGCGCGATCTCGTCGAGCGGGCTCGCGGCCTGGAAGTAATCGACGAGGCCCGGCGTGTTGAGCAGGTTGACGTAGGCCGCGCGCGAGGCCCCCGCGAGGGCTTCCAGGGCGTCGTCGTGGCCCGCCGGCTGGCCGTTGCCGTCGCCGGCGAGCGCGTGCTCGAACACCGAGGCCGCGAGCAATTCCATCTGGTAGGCGGCGGTGCCCCGGTTCGCGTATTTGAACGAGACCACCTCGCCCTGCTCGGTGATGCGGAAGCGTCCCCGGATCGAGCCCGGCGGCTGGGCCGCGATGCCACGATGGGTCGGCACGCCGCCCCGGCTCACCGAGCCGCCGCGCCCGTGGAAGAAGGCAATCGGCACGCCGAGTTCCTGGCCGAGGCGCGTGAGCTTGCTCTGCGCCTTGTAGAGCTCCCAGTTCGCCGCGACGAAGCCGCCATCCTTGTTCGAGTCGGAATAGCCGATCATCACCTCCTGCACCCCGCCCTGCCAGCGGGTTGAGCGGCGCACCACCGGCACGGCGAGCAATTCGCGCATGATGGCGGGGCCGGCGCGCAGGTCGTCGATGGTCTCGAACAGGGGCACGATGGGCAGCGGGCAGATCTCGGTGCCCGAGGCGTCGAGGAACACGCCCGCCTCCTTGGCCAGCAGGTAGGCGCCGAGGATGTCCGGCACCGAGCGGGTCATCGACAGGACGAAGGCGCCGAAGGCCTCGCGGTCGAGGTTCTCGCGCATCTCGGCCACGAGGGCGAAGGTGGCCAGCGTCTCGCGGGCGGCGTCCGGCAGGTTCTCGAAGGAGCGCTCCGGGTCGCGCGGGCGGGCGAGGCTCGCGTCGAGCCAGGACCGCCATGCGGAGGAATCGAGGGCGGGGGGCTCGCCCTCGCCGTTCTCCTGCTGCCACAGGGCGCGCAGGGTCTCGCTGGTGCGGGTGGTGTTCTCGCGCAAGTCGAGGCGCACCGTCGAGAAGCGGAAGATCTCCACCATCCGCCGCACCGGCCGCACGAGGTCGCGGGCCAGCGCGCCGCATTTCGCGTCGGCGAGGCCCCGTTCCAGGGTGCGCAGGTCCTCGATCAAGCTATCCGCGCTCGGATAATCCGGGCCGGAGGGGTGGAGCCCCTCGTTGCGGGCGATGGTCGCCTCGATCTTGCGCAGGACGCAGGAGAGATACTGACGATAGGCCTCGCCGGGGTTGCGCCGCTCGATGGCCCGCGCCTGCCCGCTCTCGGACAGCTGGTGAGCCAGGGCCTCGCGGAACGCCGGCGGCACGGCGAGCGTCCGCTCGGTGAGCGACAGGGTTCGGCCGAGTTCGCGCACGCCGTCGCGGTAGCGGCTCAGCGAGGCGAGGGCGTTGCGCTGCAGGGTGGTGCGCGTCACCGCCGCCGTGACGAACGGGTTGCCGTCCCGGTCGCCGCCGATCCACGAGCCGAACTGGAAGAAGGGCGGCACCTTGAACGGGGTGTCGGGATAGGCCTCGCTCAGCGATTCTTCGAGGGAGACCATGGTCTCCGGCAGCATCTCGAACAGCGATTCATCGAAGAAGTGCAGGCCCCAGGCGACCTCGCGCTCGACGGTCGCCTTCTCCAAGTGCAACTCGCCCGTCATCCAGACCAGTTCGATCTGGTCGCGCAGCTCGTTCATCAGGCCGTTGCGCTCGCGGTCGGTCCAGCGCGGCATCTCCAGTTCGCGCAGCACGAGGTAGATGCGGCGGAACTTCTCCAGCACGGTCACGCGCTTGCCCTCGGTCGGGTGGGCGGTGAGCGTCGGGCGGATGCGCAGGTCGTTGAGCAGCGCCTGGATCGTCTCCGGCGGGATGCCCCGGGCGCGGGCCTCGGCGAACACCTTCGCGAAGGACCCGCCCAGCGCCGCGCGCCCCTCCGTCCGCTCCGTGTGGCGGCGGCGGCGCATGGCGGCGTTCTGCTCCGCGATGGAGATCAGTTGAAACCAGATCCCCTGCACCTGGAGGGCGCGGGCCAGCATCTCCGGCGAGAAGCGTGAGATGTCGGCGGTGCCGTGCAGCACCGCTTCCAGCTCGGGATCGTGGCGGCGGGCGACGTCGAGCAGGGCCTGGAACAGGATGTCCAGCGCGCCCTCGGACGAGGTGCCGGTGATGACCGGCGGCGCGAAGCCGGTGACCGAGGCGGGGCTGGCGTGAAGCGTCGTGGGCATGGGGCAGCCCTCTTTTCTGTCGTTCGTCTCGAAGGTCGCGGCGACGCCTGCGCCCTCTCTCAAACCGGGCTCCGTCTTTGCGAGCTGAGCGAAGCAATCCAGGGACACGCCACGGTCTGAGACGTCCCGCTGCCCTGGATTGCTTCGCTGTCGCTCGCAAAGACGATGAGGCTTTTGGAGGCGGCTACGCCGCCCGCGCGAGCACGTCGGCGACGGTCTGGCCGAAGGAGCCGGGGTCGGGCGCCACGGTGAGGCCGTAGCTCTTCATGATCTCGGCCTTCTCGGCGGCGCTGTCGCCGGTCGCGGAGATGATCGCGCCGGCATGGCCCATGCGCCGGCCCTTCGGGGCGGTGAGGCCGGCCACGAAGCCGATCACCGGCTTCGACATGTTGTCCCGGATCCAGGCCGAGGCCTCCGCCTCCTGCGGGCCGCCGATCTCGCCGATCATCAGCACCGCGTCGGTGTCCGGGTCCATCTCGAACAGGGCGAGGTGGTCGAGGAAGGACGAGCCGTTGATCGGGTCACCGCCGATGCCCACCGAGGTCGAGATGCCGAGGCCAAGTTCCTTCAGCTGCGAGGCGGCCTCGTAGCCGAGGGTGCCGGAGCGCGAGATCACGCCGACATTGCCCTTCAGGTAGATGTGGCCGGGCATGATGCCGAGCATCGACTTGCCGGGCGAGATGATGCCCGCGCAGTTCGGACCCACCACCATCGTCCGCTTCTCCTTGGGGTAGCGGTAGAGGTAGCGCTTCACCCGCATCATGTCCTGGGCGGGGATACCGTCGGTGATGGAGCAGACGAGGCGCAGGCCCGCATCGGCCGCCTCCATGATCGCGTCCGCTGCGAAGGGCGGGGCGACGAACGTGATCGAGGTGGTGGCGCCGGTCGCCTCCACGGCCTCCTTCACGGTGTTGAACACCGGCAGGCCGAGATGGGTGCGCCCGCCCTTGCCGGGCGTGACGCCGCCGACAACGTTGGAGCCGTAATCCAGCATCTCCTTGGCGTGGAAGGTGCCCTTGTCGCCGGTGATGCCCTGGACGATGATCGGCGTGGTTTCGTCGATGAGGATGCTCATGGCGCGATCTCCCCCCTGAACTCAGCGGTTATTCTTGGCAGCGTTGCAGGCGTCGACCGCCTTGCGTGCGGCCTCGGTCAGCGTGTCGGCGGTGATGAGGTCGAGACCGCTTCCGGCCAGGATCTTCTTGCCGGCCTCGACGTTCGTGCCGGCCAGCCGCACCACCAGCGGCACGTCGATCTTCACCTCGCGGGCGGCTTGGATGACGCCCTCGGCCACCCAGTCGCAGCGGTTGATGCCGGCGAAGATGTTGACGAGGATCGCCTTCACGTTGCGGTCCGAGAGGACCAGCCGGAAGGCGGTCGCCACGCGCTCGGGGGAGGCGCCGCCGCCGACATCGAGGAAGTTCGCCGGCTCACCACCGGCATGCTTGATCATGTCCATCGTGGCCATGGCCAGTCCGGCGCCGTTGACGATGCAGCCGATCTCGCCCTCGAGGCCAATGTAGCTGAGGTTGTGCTCGGCGGCCTGGGCCTCGCGCGGGTCGCCCTGGGACGGGTCGTGCATGTCCGCGATGCCGGGGCGGCGGAACAGGGCGTTGTCGTCGAAGGACATCTTGGCGTCGAGCGCCAGCACCCGGTCGTCCTTGGTGACGACCAGCGGGTTGATCTCCAGCATCGTGCCGTCGCAATCGCGGAACGCCCGGTAGGCGTTCATGATCGTCTTCACCGCCGCAGCGACCTGCTTGATGTTGAGGCCGAGCTTGAACGCGATCTCGCGGGCCTGGAACTGCTGCAGGCCGACGGCGGGCTCCACCACGACCTGGATCAGCGCCTGAGGCTCCTCGGCGGCGATCTGCTCGATCTCCATGCCGCCGCGCTGGCTGGCGATGACGCGGACGCGCTCGGCCTTCCGGTCGAGGACGAAGCCCAGATAGAGTTCGCGCTCGAACGGGTCGGCGGTCTCGACGTAGACGCGCTGGACCGGCTTTCCCTCGGGGCCGGTCTGGTGCGTGACGAGGCGCTTGCCGAGGAGCTCCTTGGCCGCGTCGCGGACGTCGTTGTAGGTGCGGCAGAGCTTGATGCCGCCGGCCTTGCCGCGGGCGCCGGCATGGATCTGCGCCTTCACCGCCCAGAAGGAGCCGCCGAGTTCGGTGGCGGCGTAAACCGCTTGGTCCGGGCTGAAGGCGATGGCGCCTTTCGGAACCGCGACGCCGAAGCTCGCGAGCAGCTCCTTGGCCTGGTACTCGTGAACGTCCATGCGGCGCCTCCTCCGGTGTCTCTTGGTGACCCGTGTTCGGCGTTTATTTTACTTGTAGCCCACGATTCCGCCCGTCAAATTTTTTGATTTGCTGGTTCAGCCTGCCTTTCTCGCGGCCGCAGCACGAACCGTATGCAATGGTGCGTTGCGAAATGCTTGAAACGACGAAGCCGGACGCTGTCCGCGCCCGGCTTCGACTTGAGGTGCCGGCAAAAATATTTTGCGGCGGCTATCCGAGCAGGTCGATGAGGAACGGAATCAACGGCGCGTCGGCCGGGGGCATGGCGAGGTCGCGCAGGGCCTTCGGAGACACCCACTTGAGGGCCTGCCCCTCCAGGGAGCGCGGCGTGCCCTCCCAGCGGCGGCAGACGTAGAGCGGCATCAGCAGGTGGAAGTCCGGATAGGGGTGGCTCGCGAAGGTCAGGGGCGCGAGGCAGGGCTCCGCGACCGTGATGCCGAGCTCCTCCGCCAGCTCGCGGATCAGGGTCTCCTCCGGGCGTTCGCCGGGCTCGACCTTGCCGCCGGGGAATTCCCACAGGCCGGCGAGCTGCTTGCCGGCGGGGCGCTCGCTCACCAGCACGCGCCCGTCCGCATCCACGAGGGCCACGGCGACGACGAGGAGAAGGCGAAGACCGCTCATCGGTCGAGGGCGAAGGTGGCCGAGACGGAGGCCGCGCTCTCGATGCTGCCGGCCTCGACGGGCACCGGCCGCGCCTTGGGGGAGGGCGCCGCCATGGCGCGCATGGCGAAGGGTCCGGGGCCGGTGTCGAGGGCGGTGAGGGTGCAGAGGCTCCCGAGCTTCGCGCCCACGGCCTCGGCCAGGGTGGCGGCGCGGGTGCGGGCATCCTTGGCGGCGGCGACCTGCAGGGCGGCGCGGGCCGCCTCCGGGTCGCGCAGGCCGAAGGTGATGCCGTCGATGCGGTTCGCGCCCGAATCGAGGATCCGCCGTAGGAGGTCGCCGAGGCGGCCCATGTCACCGACGCGCAGGCGCACGATGTTGGTTGCCGCGTAGCCGTCCGGCTCCTCGGTGACGCCCCCCGGCCGGTTGACCGCGCGGATGGCGGGCTGGAGGCTCACCGCCGCCGTGCCGATCTCCGCCGACGACAGGCCGGCGTCGCGGGCGGTGGCGGTGAGACCCGCCACGGCCTTCGAGGCGGCGTCGAGGGCGGCGGCGGCGTTGGCGCCCTTCGCCTCGATGCCGATGGCGACCTCGGCGAAATCCGGCGCCTGCGCGGAGGCGGCGTGCCCGGTGACGCTGACGTGCCGGTCGCAGGGCCGGTCGTCGGCGCGGGCGGCCCCGCCGGCCAGCAGCGCGAGGAGGGCGAGGGGCGCCGCTCTCACGAGCGGTAATCCCCGTTGATCTCGATGTAGCCCTTGGTCAGGTCGCAGGTCCACACCCGCGCTTGGCCGGAGCCGAGGCCGAGGTCGACGCGGATCTCCACCTCCGGCGCCCGCATCACGGCGCTGGCGGCGTCCTCGCTGTAGGCGGGGTCGCGGGCGCCCGCGACGGCGACGCGGACATCCCCGAACCAGATCGCGAGGCGGTCCCGGTCGGCGGGCTCGCCGGCCTTGCCGACCGCCATCACGACGCGGCCCCAGTTGGCGTCCTCGCCGGCCACGGCGGTCTTCACCAGCGGCGAGTTGGCGATGGACATCGCGATGCGGTGGGCGGAGGCGTCGCTCTCGGCGCCGCCGACCCGCACCGTCACGAACTTGCGGGCGCCCTCGCCGTCGCGGGCGACGAGCTGGGCCAGTTCCGCGAGCAGGTCGTCCAGGGCCGCCTTGAACCCGGCGAGCGCCGGGTCGGCGGCGTCCGCCACCTCGGCGTGGCCGGCCTGGCCCGTGGCGAACAGCATCAGCGTGTCGGAGGTCGAGGTGTCGCCATCGACGGTCACGCAGTTGAAGCTGTCGTTCGCGCCCTGCGCCAGCAGGGCCTGCGCCGCCCCCTGGGACAGGGCGGCGTCGGTGAACACGAAGGCGAGCATCGTCGCCATGTCGGGGGCGATCATCCCCGCGCCCTTGGCGATGCCGTTGATGCGCACCTTGGTGCCGCCGATCTCGGCCTCGCGGGTGGCGAGCTTGGGGAAGGTGTCGGTGGTCATGATGGCGCGGGCGGCCTCGGCCCAAGCCTCGGCGCCGTCCTGCGCGCGGCCCGCGCAGTCGGCGAGCACGCCCTCGAACCGCTCGGCCGGCAGCGGCTCGCCGATCACGCCGGTCGAGGCGATGTAGACCTCGTCCTCGGCGCAGGAGGCGGCCTGCGCGGCGATCCGGGCGGTGAGCGCCACGGCTTCGCGGCCGAGCCGGCCGGTGAAGGCGTTGGCGTTGCCCGAATTCACCACGAGGGCGCGGGCCCCGCCGTTGGCGAGGGCATCGCGGCACCAATCGACCGGCGCGGAGGGACATTTCGAGCGGGTGAACACCCCCGCCGCCCGGGTGCCGGCATCGAGCCCGACGAACAGCACGTCGGTGCGCCCGCTGTAGCGGATGCCGGCCTGGGCCGTAGCGAGGCGCACCCCGGCGACCGGCGGCAGGTCGGGATAGGAAGTGGGCGCGAGGGGCGAAACGGGCGACGGCTTGGACGACATCGAATCGGAAGCTCCGTGATCCGGCTGAGAGCCGGCCGCCCATTGGTGTTGCCCGCCGGGGCCCCGCCGCGTCAACCGGTTCCAGGGGCCGTTGCCTCATACGGCGCCACCCTCGGCGCATGCCTCCCCCTTGGGCAGCGCCGGCATCGTTTGGGGCAATTTCGCGGTTCCGCCCTTGCGCGAAAACAAGATCACGGCATAGCATGCCGCATTGCAACGCGAAGTGGTGGCCTTACGCGCATGGGATCAACCGCCGTCGGACCCTCCGTACGGTTTGCTTCCGCTACCGGGGGTTGTTACCGCATCCAGGTGCTCGTGGTGGGGCACGACAAGCGCTGGCGCGACGAGGCGGCGGCGCATGTCCACCGCGTCGGCTTCCAGGCCACGCTCTGCGACCGCGGGGTCGATGCGATGACGGTGCTGGCGCTGGGCCTGCCCGTCGATGTGCTGGTCATCGATACGGCGTTGCGGGGCAGCCTGTGCGGCAGCCGCCTCGCCGTGGAGGCGCGGGTGCTGCGGCCGAACCTGCGCATCGTCTTCGCCAGCGACGACACCGACGACGGCATCGCTGACATGATCCCCGACGCCCTCACCGTGGACCGCGACCGCCTCACCGGGGGCGAGGTGGTCGGCACCGTGCGGGACGTGCTGGCCGGGCGGTTTTCCTGAGAGGTACCCCGACCCTCCACGACCTCAGGATGAGGTCGAGGCAGGCGGCTCGTCGCGCAGATTGTCCTCCCGATCCGCCCGCGAGCGCCGGTCGAGGAGGGAGCGGCCCACGGCGCGCAGGGGGGCGGTGAGGCGGCGGACGTCCTCCGCGCGTTCCATGAACCGCTCGCCGCTGCGGATCTCCTTGTCGAGCCGGGCCATGGTCCGGGCGAGCGCGGGATCGTCGTCGTCCAGCCACACCTGCGTCACGCGGGCGAAGGCGATCACCACGCCCTGCAGCTTGAGCTGGCCGAGCGGCCCCTCGGTGTCGATGCCGGCGGCGGCCAGCATGTAGCGGTGCGAGTTCAGCATCACGCCGTTGAGGGCGAGCAGCGAGAACGGATCGCCGCGCAGGGCGTAGGAGATCCGCTGCAGGGCGGTCTTGTAGGGGGTCATCGCGTCGAGGCGGCGCATCAGCACGTCGAACAGGCGCTCCCGCGTCGGCTCGTCGGCGAGGTCCGTGCCGTCGCCCTCCAGCACCTTGCGGTCGATGATTCGCGCAAGGCCGCCGAGCACGGCGCCCTTCGAGGGGAACAGTTCGCGCAATTCGCCGAGCGTCATCCCCGCCTCGCGGGCGATGTCGCTGACCTCGATGTCGTTCCAGGGCTGCTCGGCGGCGAGCCGCATCAGCGCCTCGACGGCGGCCTCGCGCGGCGACGGCTTCGGGGCGGCCGGGGCATCCTCGCGCTCCGGCGCGGCGGCGGGCGCCTCGGTGGCGGCGGCGGAAGCGGCGGGCGCGGCGGCCTTGCGGGGGCGCTTGGTCGGGCCTTTGGGATCGGTCATCGCAGGTCGTCGTTCCGGTCTGTCCTGCCCCCCATTTAGGCGCGGAACCGCCCCATGTCAGGGGCGGGCGCGGGATGCCGCAGAGGGAAGGCCCCCCGATTCAGCCCGACAATTCACCCGCGCGACGCTGGGCGGCAGCCACGGCGCGGCGCATCAGCGGCGCCATCCCGTCCTCGGCCATCAGCACCTGAAGGGCCGCCGCCGTGGTGCCGCCGGGGGAAGTCACGGCCTGCCGCAGGGCGCCGGCCTCGGTCCCTTCGGCGTCGAGCAGGGCGCCCGCGCCGGCCACCGTCGCCCGCGCCAGCCGCGTCGCCACATCCGGCGGGAGCCCGGCCTCGATCCCGGCCTGGGCAAGGGTCTCGACCAGGAGGAAGACATAGGCCGGGCCGGAGCCCGACACGGCGGTGACGGCGTCGATCATCGCCTCGTCGTCGAGCCACGCGACCGTGCCCGAGGCCGCGAGCAGCGCGTCGGCGCTCGCCCGCTGGCCCTCGGAGACCGCGCCGTTGGCGAAGGCCCCCGTGGCGCCGTGGCCGATGCTCGCCGGCAGGTTCGGCATCGCCCGCACCACGGCCCGCGCCGCTGGCAGGCGCCCGTGCAGATCCGCGACGGTCTTGCCGGCCAGCACCGAGACGAGGAGCGTGTCCGGCCCGATCCGCCGGTCGAGGCCGGGCGCGGCCGCGTCGAGCCCCTGGGGCTTGACCGCGAGCACCAGCACGGCCGCCGGGGCCGGGTCGGGCGGGTTGAGGGCGACACCCCGCTCGGCGCAGAGCTGTGCCATCGTCTCGGAGGGCGCCGGGTCGAGCACGACGGTGGCGGTCGGGTCGAGGCCGGCCTCCAGCCAGCCCTCCAGCATCGCCCCGCCCATCTTGCCCACGCCGACCAGCATCAGCGAGGCGGGCATACCCGGCCGGGCGCTCACGCCTCGCCTTCGGTCTCGAACAGGGCGGCGTCGAGGGCCTCACGGGCGTTCTTGCCCGCCCAGAGCACGAACTGGAACGCCTGGAAGTAGCGCTCGCAGGCATCGACCGCGCATTTCATCATGGTCGCGCATTGCGGCTGGGTCGGCACCACCCCGCCCGCCAGGAGGAGGGAGTGGCGGAACATCACCACGTGGTCGCTCGACCACAGGTCGAAATGGCCGATCCAGAGCTGCTCGTTCACGAGGCCGATCAGCTTCTGGATCTCGGGGCGGCGGCGCTCCGGCACCTTCAGGTCGAAGGCGCAGGCCACGTGCAGGGCCTCCACGTCCTCGATCCAGGTGAAGGCGACGTGATAGTCGGTCCACCGGCCGGGACTGTTCACGGACATCTCGTCCGTTTCCGCCCGGTCGAAGATCCAGTCGCGCAGCGAAGCCAGCCGTTCGACCACGTCGAGCGGGTGCTCGGTCCGGTTCGGATCGTGATAGTCGATGTGAAGCAGCGGCATGACGATCCAAGTTGACGGCGCGGATACTCTCCGTGCCGGCGCAATGACCACGTGACGAGGGGCGCCTCGACGCCCCGAGATCGAGAGTTGTTTGGCCGATAGGGAGGTGGACAACGAGAACGACTAGGAAACGTCCGCTCTCATCCTTCCGCCTGCCCCGAATCAGTCCATGACCCAATATAAACCGGGCGCGACTCGCGACACAAAGCCGATTGCGGGATCGGTGAACAGGAAACGGAATCGCCGGGGCGGCTTCCTGTGCAAAACCATTTCCGCCGAAATCAAGCCCCTTCGCTCAGGCCCGCGACCCCGGCGGCGGGGCCCGCCTTGGCTTCCAGGGCGGCGACGCGGGCGGTCAGGGCGTCGTTCTGGGTGCGGAGCGTGGTGACGAGGTCGCGCAGCACGTCCAGCTCCTCGCGGGAGGCCACGTCAAGGTCGCGGATCAGCCGTTCGGCCTGGGCGCGGACGACCGTCTCGGCCTCGCGGCGCACGCCCTGGGCGGCTCCGGCGGCGTCGGTCATCAGGCGGGCGAGGTCGTCGAACAGGCGGTTGGAGGGGGGCATCGTCCGTCTCCCGGAAGGGTCGCCGGACGCCGCGCCGGCGGCGCTGGCAGATCCGGGGACCGCGTGCGCCCCGACATAAGAATCTTGCGGCGCCGGGGCAACGCCGGCCCGGCTCGGATCGGTTCGTCGTCGGTCGAGGGGTGGCGCCCTCCGGTCGCGACCGGAAGGCGCCGAACGGCTCACATGCCGTGGCGCATCATCCGGCGCTCCATGTGGCGGCGCATCATGCGGCGCTCCATGTGCCGGTGCATCATGCGGCGCTCCATGCGACGGTGCATCATCCGGCGCTCCATCGGCGACATGCGCACGTCCGTGGTCATGGCCGCGGGGGCGGCGATCGCGGTCGGGGAGGCGGGGACGGCAAGGGCGGGGGTCGCCAGCGCCGCGCCGAACAGGGACGCGAAGGCGGCGGCGGTCAGGGTCAGTTTCCTCACGAGGGAGACTCCAATTCTTCCGTTTGCCGGGATGACACCCGGTTTGTCCTCCCGCAGGGGGAGGTTCGGGGAGTTGTCTCGCGCCGAGAAGGGCACGGCGGACCGTCGCCAGTCCGCCGTGTGTAACGGTCAGGTCAGAGATTCGTTTCCTCGAAGGCTGCGACCCATTCGGCGCAGATGCCGGAGCGGACGATGTCCGCGCGGGTGAACTCCACGACCGGGATCGGCATCATCCGGCTCTTCACGAGGTGGATCACCGTGCGCAGGCCCGAGGTCTCCCGCAGGTCGGTCTGGGACACGTCGCCGTTGATGATGACCTGGCAATCGTCGCCGATGCGGGTCAGGAACATCTTGATCTCGTTGGTGGTGGTGTTCTGCGCCTCGTCGAGGATCACGAGGCAGTTCTTGAAGGTGCGTCCGCGCATCACCTCGAAGGGGACGATCTCGATGTCCCCGGCCTTGAGGGCGATCTCGAAGGCACCGGCCCCCATCCGCTCCTTCATCGCCTCGGTGAGCGGGGCGACCCAGGGGGCGATCTTCTCTTCGAGGGTTCCGGGGAAGAAGCCGAGCGACCGGCCGGAGGGCACGTTGGGCCGCGTGATGACCACCTTGGCGATGCGGCGCTGGCGGAGTTGGTCGGCGGCGCGGGTTCCGGCGATGTAGGTCTTGCCGGTGCCGGCGGGGCCGAGGACGATCACTTGAGGGGAGCGGCCGAGGGCTTCGAGATACTCGGCCTGGCGATCGGTGAGAGGTTGTATCGGGCTGAGATGCCGCTCCTCGTCGAACCGTGTGCGGTGGAGGCGGGTCGTTCGGTCTTCAACCAATTCAAGGCGTGCGCGGCGTCTCTTCATGGGTCAACACTCCAACGGGGCTGGCCTATCTGGACGTGTACCTGAACCGACGTAGTCTACGTACTCCTGCTACTTTCAAGCATAGCGATGGGCCAATTCTTGGCGCTCATCGAAGTTCCAGGGCTTCGAAGGTTGCCTGTGGAGAGTAAACCATTTCACCCCCGGAACGGAGCCGGCGAAGCAACCAACACACCAAAATCGGCTGCGCGCCAGATTTGTTCACCGGGTGTGACTCGCGGGTGACGGTTTCGGGCCGGAGGGCCGGAAAGGCGCGAAGTCCTATTCCGTCCCGGGCCGGCGTGTCCCGGCGGCCACGCTCAGGCGGGCTGGACGAAGCTGTCGAGGACCATCTTCCGCCCCGCCTTGTCGAAATCGACGGTGAGCTTGTTGCCGTCCACCGCCGCGACCTCGCCGGGGCCGAACTTCGTGTGGAAGACCCGCTGCCCCGTGCTGTAGGCGGAGGGCGTGCCCGTCGACTTGGCGATCAACTCGCCCTCGATCTGCCGGGGGCCCGACGAGGCGGTGCCCCGCCGGCCGGGGGAGGCGCCGAAGCCGCGCCCGCCGGTGTTGGCATTCGTGCGCTCTTGCGCGCGCTGCCAGCCCGGCGTGCCGTAGCTCGATCCGAACGGCTGCGGGTTGCGGTCGAAGCGCGAGGCGCCGGCCGAATAGTGGGCGGGAGCGTCCACCACGTCCACCGAGGCGGCGGGCAATTCGTCGATGAAGCGCGAGGGGATGGTCGAGGACCACAGCCCGTGGATGCGCCGGTTGACCGCGAAGGACAGCTTCGCGCGCTTGCGGGCGCGGGTGAGGCCGACATGGGCGAGGCGGCGCTCCTCCTCCAGGCCCGCGCGGCCGCTCTCGTCCAGCGCCCGTTGGTTCGGGAACAGGCCGTCCTCCCAGCCGGGGAGGAACACCGTGTCGAATTCCAGCCCCTTGGCCGCGTGCAGCGTCATCAGCGAGACGCGGTCGGCGCCCTCGGCCTCGGAGGCCTCCATCACCAGGGAGACGTGTTCGAGGAAGGCCGCCATGTCGGGGAATTCCTCCATGGAGCGGACGAATTCCTTCAGGTTCTCCAATCGGCCTGCAGCGTCGGCGGAGCGCTCTTTCTGCCACATCTCGGTGTAGCCGGATTCCTCCAGGATCGTCTGCGCGACCTCGTTGTGCGGCTGGCTCTCCACGAGCCGCGCCCAGCGGGAAAAGCTCTCGGTCAGCGCCCGCAGGGTCTGGCGGACCTTGGGCTTCAGCTCGTCGGTCTCGCACAGGCGGCGGGCGGCGGTGAGCAGCGGCACCCGCTCGGCGCGGCCGTAGCCGTGCAATTGCTGAAGCGTGGCGTCGCCGAGGCCGCGCTTGGGCGTGTTGACGATCCGCTCGAAGGCGAGGTCGTCGCTGCCGTTCATGGTGACGCGCAGATAGGCGAGCGCGTCGCGGATCTCGGCCCGCTCGTAGAAGCGCGGACCGCCGATCACCCGGTAGGGCAGGCCGAGCTGCACGAACCGGTCCTCGATCTCGCGCATCTGCGCCGAGATGCGCACCAGCACCGCGATCTCCGAGAGCGGATGCTTCTTCACCTGAAGCGTTTCGATGGCCTCGGCGAGCAGCCGCGCCTCCTCCTCCGAATCCCAGGCGCCCGTCACCGTCACCGGCTCGCCGGGCTCGTCCTCGGTGCGCAGCGTCTTGCCGAGCCGGCTCTCGTTCTTGGCGATGAGGCCCGAGGCGGCGGCGAGGATGTGCCCCGTCGAGCGGTAGTTGCGTTCGAGGCGCACCACGGTGGCGCCGTGGAAGTCGTGCTCGAAGCGCAGGATGTTGTCGACCTCGGCGCCGCGCCAGCCATAGATCGACTGGTCGTCGTCGCCGACGCAGGCGACGTTCTTGCGCTTCTGCGCCAGCAGCCGCAGCCACAGGTACTGCGCGACGTTGGTGTCCTGGTACTCGTCGACGAGGATGTACTTGAACCGCTCCTGGTAGTTTTCGAGGACGTCCGGGTTCTCACGCCAGAGCTTGAGGCAGAGCAGCAGCAGATCGCCGAAATCGACCGCGTTCAGGGTCGCGAGGCGGGCCTGGTAGGCGGTGTAGAGGGCGCCGCCCTTGCCGAAGGCGAAGGAGGTCGCCTCGCCCGGCGGCACCTGCTCCGGCGAGAGGCCGCGGTTCTTCCAGCCGTCGATCGTGTGGGCGAGGGCGCGGGCGGGCCAGCGCTTCTCGTCGATGTTCTGGTCGGCCAGCACCTGCTTCATCAGGCGCAGCTGGTCGTCCGTGCCGAGGATGGTGAAGTCGGATTTCAGCCCCACCATCTCGGCGTGGCGGCGCAGGATCTTGGTGCCGATGGCGTGGAAGGTGCCGAGCCAGGGCATGCCCTCGCCCGCCGGGCCGATCAGCGACCCGATCCGCGACTTCATCTCGCGGGCGGCCTTGTTGGTGAAGGTCACGGCCAGGATGTCGAAGGGCCGGGCGCGGCCGGTGGTGATCAGGTGCGCGATGCGCGTGGTCAGCACCCGCGTCTTGCCCGTGCCCGCGCCCGCGAGCACGAGGATCGGCCCCTCCGTCGTCTCGACGGCGAGGCGCTGCTCGGGGTTCAGCCCGTCGAGATAGCCGTCCGACTCCCGCCGTAGCGTGCCGAGGGCGCGGGCGGTGATCGAAGCGGTGGGGCCGTCCGCGGCGGGCAGGGCATTCGGGCGGTTCTGCATCGTTCCTCACTGGACCAAATCGCGAACGGCGTCGAGGCCGGAACCCCGCCGCCGGCTGCCGCTTGACCCGTCAGACGTCTCGATAACCGACACCGCAAGGCCCCCCATGCGTCCGTTCACCGCCCTGACTGTCCTCTCTCTGTCCCTCGCCCTCACGGCCGCCCCGGCCCTGGCGCAGGTGCAGCAGGCCAACCCGAACGCCGCCAACGATTCGATGTCGCGGATGAGCACCCAGCGCTCGCAGGAGATCGGTGCCGGCCCCTCCGCGAACGGTGGCGCGACGATGACCCAGCCGCGCAGCGCCCCGACCCCGCCGCCCATCCCGTCGCCCATCCCCAGGGCCGGCGGCGCCACGGGCCGCTGAGGGCTCGCGCGGGCCCGCCCCCTTCATGCTATAGGCGCGGGCGGGCGGCCCACGGGGGCACGCGGAGAGGTCTGGAACGGGAACGGTGCGTGATCTGCTGACCGCGCTGGCAGGCGCGATCGTCCTCGTCCTGATCGCGGCGCTCGCCGTTCCGCCCTTCATCGACTGGACGGCCCACCGGGCCTTCATCGACCGCACGCTGTCGCAATCCCTCGGGGTGCCGGTGCAGAGCCAGGGCCGCGTCGAGGTGCGGCTCCTGCCCTCGCCGCGCCTGCGCGTCGACCGGCTCGTGGTCGGCGGGCGGGACGGCCCCGCCCTCGACGCCCGCTTCGTGAAATCCGAGATCGCGCTGGCCCCGCTCCTGAAGGGCGAGGCGCGGTTCACCGAGACGCGGGTCGGCCGAGCCGAGATCCGCCTGCCGGTGAGCGAGGGCGAATCGGTCCACCTGCCGCGCGGCCTCCTCGACGGGCTGCGCACGAAGGATCTCGCCATCGAGAACCTTCAGATCCAGCAATTCCTCGTCACCACGGCGGTGCGCGCCACCGGCCGGACGGACCAGTTCACCGCCGACGACGTGCGGGTGCAGGCGCCCTCCCTCGTCGGCCCGTGGCGCGTCGAGGCGACGAGCGGCGGCGTGCCCTTCCGGGCCGTCAGCGGCACGCCCGATCCCGAGGGCCGCCTGCCGGTGAAGATCTCCGGCGGCGGCGACGCCTCGCCCCTGTTCGAGGTCGATGCGCGGTTCGGGCTCGCCCTCGACGACACCGATTCGGATGCCAGCATCGTGCGGGCCGAGGGCACCGCGCGGCTGGTCGTCGGGCCGCCGAGCCAGGCGGCGGGCGCCTACCTGCCCTTCACCCTGTCCGGGGCGTTCAAGTCGCGCGGCACGCAGGTGCGGTTCGATCAGGCGAGCGTGGACATCGACCCCGGCGGCAAGACCCTGCACCTCGAAGGGACCGGCCGCCTCGACCTGCACCAGTGGCGGGCGGCCCTCTCCCTCAAGGCCCGCCGGCTCGATCTCGACGCCTTCCTCACCTCCACCGAGGGCGGGGCCCTGCTGGCGCGGGGCATCCCGCGCGGCGGCTGGGGCCTGCCGGTGATGCTCGATCTCGACGTCGCGGTGGACAGCGCCGCCTTCGGGGCCGCCGAATGGAGCGACATCGCGGTCGCGGGCACGGCGGAGCGGGGCGGCGGGCTCCTGATCCGGCGCCTCGCCGCGACCGGCCCCGGCGAGGCGCGGATCACCGCCAGCGGCGAGATCGAGGGGGCACCCCTGCGGCTCACCGGCCCGGTCTCGCTCCTCGCCAAGCAGTCGGACGCCCTCGGGCGGCTGTTGCGCCGCCTCGGCGCCGAGGGGCCGTGGCTGAGCCTGTTCGACGGGCGGGCCCTCGACCTCTCGGCGGATGTCGCGGCCTCGCCCTCCGATCTTTCCCTACGCAACCTGCGTGCCGGATTCGGCACCGCCCGCCTCAGCGGCAATGCCCGCTACGTCGCCCCCGAGGCCGGCACGCGGGGCCGGTTCGAGGCGCAGCTGCTGGCGAGCGGCCTCGACATCGCCGCCCTCCCGCCCTCCGGCACGGCCCTCTCGGCCCTGCGCGACATGGACCTCGCCCTGACCCTCCAGGCGAAGGACGTGCGCTTCGGCAGCGTCGGCTCCGGGGCGGGCACCATCGCCGCGCGGATCCAGTCCGATGGAGGCCGCCTCGTGGTGGACAGCCTCGACGTGAGCGACCTCGCGGGCGCCAGCGCCAAGCTCTCCGGCTCGCTCGCGGCGGACGGCACCGGCCGCATCGCCGGCCGGCTTCAGGCCCCCGCCGCCGCGCCCCTCGTCGGGCTGCTCGAACGGGTCTGGTCGGACGAGCTGCAGGCCGTTCCGGCCTTCCTGCGCACCGCGCCCCTCGACCTCGCCGTGGTCCTCGACCGGGACGCGCCGGAGAGCGGCGGCCTGCGGGTGCAGGCCAAGGGCAAGGCCGGCGGCGGCACCCTCGACCTTGCCGTGCGCAGCCGCGACGGACGCTTCCTCGCCGGCAACGGCACGCTCTCCACCCCCCACGCGGGATCGTGGTTCGGCCGCACCGACATCCCCGGGCTGCAACAGCCGGCGGACCTGCGCTTCACCGCCGAGCCGCGCGGCGCGGTCTCGGAGCTGCGCCTGCCGAAGGAGCCTGAAGGGATGGGCTTCGCCCTCACCGTCGCCGGCACCGTGGCGGGGCTTTCCATCGGCACCGACCAGCCGATCCTCCTGCCCGCGAAGGGCGCGGCGCCGGAGGGCGGGCGGATCACCCTGCGCACGGCCGACCTCGCCCCGTTCCTCACCCTCGCGGGCGCGGCGCGGCTGGAGCCGGGCGCATGGCCCGCCGACCTCACGGCGACCCTGTCCGCGGACGGGGGCGATCCGCAGGCGGCGGTCAGCGGCGCGATCGCGGGCTCCGCCGTCGAGGGCACGCTCATCCGCGGCGGCGACGGCGCCTTGCGCGGCCGGGCCCGCCTCGCCCAGCTGTCGCTGCCCCGGCTCGCGGCCGCCTTGCTCATGCCGCTGGAGGGGGGCCGCCCCGGCCCGTTGCCGGCCCGGCCGCAGGGCAGCCTCGACCTCGGTGTCGCGCGCCTCGATCTCGGCCGGGGGCTCGTCGCCTCGGACGCGGCCTTCACCTTCGGCCTGGAGCCCGACACCCTCACACTCGGCGGCCTGACGGCGCGGCTGGCGGACGGGCGGCTCTCCGGCAGCGCGACCCTGGCGCGCCGGGGCGACAGCCTCGCCGTGACGGGGGAGGGGAGTGCGGAGGACCTGTCGCTCGGCGCCCTGTCCGGGGGCCGCGCGCTCACCGGTCGCCTGACCGCCGGGATGCGGTTCGCGGCGAGCGCCAACGCCCTGCCGGCTCTGGCCGCCAACCTCGCCGGGAGCGGTCGCCTGACGCTCAAGGACCTCGCCGTCTCGGGGCTCGATCCTGCCGCCCTCGGCCGCGCCCTGGCGCTGGCCGCCGAGGCCGAGGACCCGCTGCGCGAGGGACGGCTCGGTGCCCTGGTCTCGCAGGAACTCGGCAAGGCGGGGGCGCAGGCTCCCGCGCCGGTCTCGGCCCCCGCCACCATCGTCGGCGGCGTGCTGCGGGCCGGGCCCCTCGACATCGATCTCGGCCCCGCCCGCTGGACCGGCAGCGTCACCGAGGATCTTCGCGAAGGCCGCCTCGACGCGCGCGGCACCCTCGCCGGCGGCGCGGTGCCCCCGGGCTGGCCGGCGGGCCCGCCTTCGGTGCAGTACGCCCTGACCGGCAGCCTCGCCGACCCGGCGCGGAGTCTCGATGCCGGCCCCCTTGCGACCGGCCTCGCGGCCTTCGTCCTGCAGCGCGAGCTGGAATCGCTGGAACTGAACGAGGCGGATCAGATCGAGCGCCAGCGCCGCCGCGACCGGATCGAGCTCGACAAGACCCGCGCCGCCGCCCTCAAGGCCTACGCGGACAAGCTCGCCGCCGAGGAGGCCGAGCGCCAAGCCCGCGAGCGCAGCGAAGCGCCCGCTCCGGCGGCCCCAGAGCCGGTGTCGCCGCAACCGTAGCGACACATTGATCTGCCTCCCTTGCAGAGGAGATGATCCAGTTGCGCCTCATGTCGTTCAAGGAGCGGTGAAATGCCCCGGCCGATCCTGCCCGAGACGATGACCTCGCCGGAGACGGGCCTGACGCTCGCGCGCGGCGTGCGTCCCTTCGCGGTGACGTACAAGGGCGAGACGCTCACCGTCGACCTGCCGGGCTATTACCCCGACGGCGAGGGGGAGGGGGTCCATGTCGGCGACGACATGACCATCGTGGATGCGGCGCTGCGGACCCTCAAGGAGAGGATCGACGGGCTGCCAAGCCCGGCGACCATCCGCCGGGTCCGGCGCAAGCTGAAGCTCTCCCAGCGGGAGGCCGGGACCCTGCTGCGGGTCGGCGAGAACGCGTTCGACAAGTACGAGCGCGGCCTCGTGGAACCCAGCGGGCCGACGATCCAGCTCATGCGCGTGCTGGACCGCCACCCCGAACTCGCCGAGGAGCTTCGGCTTTCCTACTCCACCCCCGCCGCCGCTAGGGCGAAGGCGTAGATCAGGGCGACTTCCTCCAGGCGGTCGAACCGGCCGGCGGCGCCGCCGTGGCCGGCTTCCATGTTGATCTTGAGCAGGATCGGCCCCCCGCCCGTCATGGTCGCGCGCAGGCGGGCGACCCACTTCGCCGGCTCCCAATAGGTCACGCGCGGGTCGGTGAGGCCGCCCAGCGCCAGGATCGCCGGATAGGCCTTCGCCTGCACGTTGTCGTAGGGCGAGTAGGCGAGGATCGTCTCGAAGGCCGCGACGCTCTCGGCCGGGTTGCCCCATTCGGGCCATTCCGGCGGGGTGAGCGGCAATTCCGCGTCGAGCATCGTGTTCAGCACGTCCACGAAGGGCACGTCCGCGCCGATGCCGGCGAACAGCTCCGGCGCGAGGTTGGCCACCGCCCCCATCAGCATCCCGCCCGCCGAGCCGCCATGGGCGACGATGCGCTTCTCCGCCGTGTAGCCGGCCGCGATCAGCGCCCGCGCGCAGGCCACGAAATCCGTGAAGGTGTTCGGCTTCTTCTCGCGCTTGCCGTCGAGGTACCAGCGCCAGCCCTTCTCCGTGCCGCCCCGGACATGGGCGATGGCGTAGACGAAGCCGCGATCCACCAGGGAGAGCAGGTTCGTGCGGAAGGCCGCCGGCATCAGCGTGCCGTAGGAGCCGTAGCCGTAGAGCAGCAGCGGCGCGGAGCCGTCGAGGGCCTGCCCCTTCCGGTGCAGCAGCGAGATCGGCACCTCCTGCCCGTCCTCGGCGGTCGCGAACAGGCGGCGCGTCACGTAGTTCGCCGGATCGTGCCCGCTCGGCACCTCCTGGCGCTTGCGCAGGTAGCGCTCGCGGCTGGCGCAGTCGTAGTCGAAGGTTTCGGCCGGGGTCGTCATCGAGGAATAGACGAAGCGAATCCGCGCCGTCTCGAACTCGCTGCCGGGCTGCAGGCCCAAGGAATAGGCCTCCTCTCCGAAGGCCACCGGGTGCTCCTGCCCGTCGAGGAGGTCGCGCACCACGATGCGGGGCTTCGCGTTCTCGATCTCCAGCCGCACCATGTGGCCGGAGAGGACGTGCAGGTGGCGGATCATCACCCCCGCCCGGTGCGGCACCAGATCCCGCCAGTTCTCGATGCCCGGATCGGAGAGCGGCGCGGTGACGACCTTGAAGTCCTCGGCGCCGTCCGCGTTGGTGCGGATGAACAGGCTCTCGCCGTGGTCGTCCACCGAGTAGATCAGGAGCGGCGTGCGCGCCTGGACGAGGAGCGCGGGCGAGGCCGGCGCGGCGCGGGCGATGAGGCGCACCTCGGCGGTCTCGTGGTCGCTCGCGGTGATGGCCAGGAACCGGCCGGATTGCGTCTCCGAGATGTGGACGAAGTAGCCGGCATCCGGCTCGACATAGACCGTCTCGTCCTCGGCCTGGGGCTGGCCGAGCCGGTGGAACATCACCCGCGCCGGGCGGTGGTTGGCGTCGAGGGCGACGTACCAGAACCCGCCGCCGTCCGCCGTCCAGACGGCCTCGCCGGAGGTCGCCTCGATCAGGTCCGGCCCGTCCTCCCCCGTGGCGAGGTCGCGCACCCGGATCGCGTGCAACTCCGAGCCCTTGGTGTCCGCACCCCAGGCGAGGCGGGCGTGGTCGTCCGAATGGGAGGCCGAGGCGATCTCGAAGAAGGGCAGCCCGGCCCCCTCCTTGTCGCCGTCGATGAGGATCGTCTCCTCCTCCGGCAGGCCGAGCGGCGCCTCCGGCCGGGTGGGGCGGCGGCAGACCAGGGGGTGCTGCCCGCCGTCGCGGTGGCGGGTGTAGTAGGCGAAGGGGCCGTCCGGCTCGGGCACGCCGCTGTCGTCCTCGCGGATGCGAGCGCGCATCTCGGCGACGAGGCGCTTGCGCAGGTCGGCGGTGCCGGCGAGCGCGGCGTCGGTATAGGCGTTCTCCGCGCGGAGATACGCGGCGATGTCCTCCGGCAGCGCGGCGGGGTCCTTCAACACCGCCTGCCAGTTCGCGGCCTTGAGCCACGCGTAATCGTCCTCGACCGTCCGCCCGTGGACGGTGACCTGCGACGGGCGGATCTCGGCGACCGGTGCATCCCCGCCCTTACCCTTCAGCATCTGCGCCCACTCCGTCTCGGCATTCATGGCGCCGGGTGTGCCGCGTGCGGCGGACGGAGGCAAGCGGAGCCGTCGCGGGATCGCAAAGCAACTGCGGATCGTATTTAAGTGGTAAATACTACTGCAGGAGAGGTATTGCAAATCAAATGAGGGATATCGGAAGCAATTGATTCGTCAATTTTGCCGTATTGGCGCCTTGCGATGCCTTTTCCGATATCTTATCCGAATTGAATGCCGCATGGTGTGGTTGTCGCGAAGTCAGGCTCCGGCGGCATGCAGCAAGTTCGTTAGTGATAACTCAGTCAGCGCGTTAGCGATTTAAAAACTAAACAGGAAACGACACGGGCTAACCACTCACTGCCCTTGAGGTAAGGATCTAAGGTCATGAAAAGACAGCAAGTCGCGCTCGACCGGATGCGGATGACCGTCAAGATCGCCACGTCTTACGTCGGCAACAGGAACGTCGCGGCGGAAGAACTCGTGCCCTTGCTCGAGCGCATCAGTCATGCGCTGGTCGGGGTGGCGACGGGCAAGGTCGTGGCGAAGGCGCCCACCGGCCCGCTCGAGCCGGCGGTGCCGATCAAGAAGTCGGTGACGGACGAATACATCATCTGCCTGGAGGACGGGCGCAGCTTCAAGTCGCTGAAGCGGCACCTGCGCGCGAAATACAATCTCAGCCCCGAGCAGTACCGGGCCAAGTGGGGCCTGCCGCCGGATTACCCGATGGTGGCGCCGAACTACGCCCAGGCCCGCTCCAACCTCGCCAAGGCGATCGGCCTCGGCCAGCCGCGCGAGAGCTTCGGGCAGGCGGCCTGATCCGCCGCTGCGGCCCCGGGTTCCGGCCCGGGGCAGGGCAACGCTTGCGCACCCGCGGCGTTATGGCTGAGCCGCGCTTGCCGCGATGGTCCCAGCGAGGAACGACATGGCCCGTGACCCCGTGACCGGCGAGGCGAGCCCCGCCGAGGATCTTGACGCCATCAACGCCAACCTCGCGGACTGGGCGGCGCGCTCGGCCGCGACCAGCGACGCGCTGGTGGAGCGGTTCGAGGCCATGGGCTACGAGGTCCGTGGCAAGGACGAGGACGCGATCGCCGAGGTGCTGCGCCACCCGCCGACGCGCCCTGTGGACAGATCTGCCTGAATTCTTGACTTAAGACTATTTTCTGGTATCTCTGGTTCCCTCCGGTCCACCGCGTCACGATGAGGGAACAAACCATGAACAAGCGCACGGATAGCGTGGCCCGTGGCCCCCTGCGCCGGGGCGAGGCGCGGCGGGCCGCCCCCGCGAGCGTGATCCTCTCGCGGGAGGCCTCGCGGCTGCTGGCGGCCCTGGCGAATCCGGGGGCGGAGGCGCGGCCCGATCCGTTCGACGGGGAGGCGCTGATCGTCCGCCGGGCGGAGGGCGGGGTGTCCCTCGGCGGCGGGCGGTTCCCCCGGCGGGCGGCGCAGGAGTTGCGCGCGGCCGACCTCGCGGCGGCGATGGCGGGCGGGCGCGTGGTCGTGACGGCGCCGGGCCTCGCGCGGCTGCGGCGGGAGCAGGGCGGCGCCATCGAGCCGTTCCGGGGGCAGCATCTCGACGTGGTGCGCGGCCGGGGGCCGGGCGAGCCGCCCCTGCGCGATGCCGGGGAGAGCCCGCTCGCCTGGATGGCCCGCCGCCGGGACCGCGACGGGCGCCCGATGATCGATCCGGTCGAATACGAGGCGGGGGAGCGCCTGCGCCGGGACATCGCCCAGGCGCTGATGCTGCCGAAGATGGGCGCGGACTGGACCGCCCCCCGCGTCGATGGCGGCGGCGCGTGGGACCCGGCCTCGGGGTCCGACAGCGCGGTGGCGGCGCGCCAGCGGGTGCGGGCGGCGCTCGCGGCGGTGGGGCGCGACCTGTCGGACCTGCTCCTCGACCTCTGCGGCTTCCTGAAGGGGCTGGAGCGGATCGAGACCGAGCGCCGCTGGCCGGCGCGCTCGGCCAAGGTGGTGGCCCGCATCGCCCTGGCGCGGCTCGCGGAGCATTACGGGCTGGAGCGCGAGGCGCGCGGGCCGGAGCGGGCCCGCTCCCGCCTGTGGCGGATGAACGGCTAGGCCGAGAGGCGCACCGCGTCGCGGTGGATGCGGTCGGCCATGGCGCGCACGCCGTTGGAGCGCTGGGGCGTCAGGTGCTCGCCGAGGCCGAGCTTGGTGTAGAGGGCAAAGGCGTCGGTGTCGGCGGCCTCGCGGGGGGACTTGCCGTCGAACAGGGCGACCATCAGGGCGACGAGGCCCCGCACGATGTGGGCGTCGCTGTCGCCCTTCACCCGCAACCTGCGGTCGCCCCCGGCCTCGTCCACGGCGAGGTCGAGCCAGACTTGGCTGGCGCAGCCCTGCACCTTGTTGGCCTCGGCGTGCAGGGCCTCGTCGGCGGGGGGCAGCTGGCGGCCGAGCTCGATCAGGTAGCGGTAGCGCTCCTCCCAATCGTCGATGAACTCGAAATTGTCGATGATGGTCGTGATGGGCGGCAGCATGATGGGGCTCACGGCGCCTCGGTGGCGCGGGGCAGGGGCAGTTCCAGCGTCAGCGGGTTGGCGGGGGTCGCCTCGCCGCTGGCCAGGATCTCGGCCTGCGCGGCGTAGGCGGCGATGAGGCGCGGGCCGAGCTTCGGCACGGTCGGCCGGTTCGGCTCGCCGACATCGCTGACGTTGGAGATGACGGTGACGGTGATCGGCGCGTCCGGCGGCGCCTCGATGCCGATGGCGATGGAGCAGGCCACCGTCTCTGCGGTGGCGTCGAGGCATTCGGCGACGATCTCGGCGACGATCATGCCGAGTGCGTTGGCGGTGCGCGGCTCCACGAGGCCGTTGCCGCCACCGTTCACCTGCACGCCGATCCGCCCGGCCCGGCGCAACTGCCCGAGGCCGGAGGCGAGGCGGCGCAGGTAGTCGCGCAGGTCGATGGAGGCGATGTGCGGCGCCTCGTGCAGGTGCTGCTGGACCAGGGCGATGGCCCGCACCCGCTGGCCCAGGGCCTCGAAGCTGCCCCGGCAGGCATCCGGGGCGGCGCGGCCGTAGAGGCCG
The DNA here is from genome assembly GCF_022829465.1 of Methylobacterium sp. J-067. Taxonomy (GTDB): domain Bacteria; phylum Pseudomonadota; class Alphaproteobacteria; order Rhizobiales; family Beijerinckiaceae; genus Methylobacterium; species Methylobacterium litchii. Next base: position 399,999 of record NZ_JAKSXZ010000146.1, on the reverse strand, counting down.
ATCAGGCTCACCATCACCTGGAGGTTGTTGCGCACCCGGTGGTAGACTTCGGCGAGCAGCGCCTCCTTCTCGGCGAGCGCGTGCTCGATATGCTCCTCGGCATGCTTCCGGTCGGTGATGTCGAAGCAGGAGCCGAGATAGCCGAGGAACCGGCCCTCCTCCACGAGGGGGCGCGCGGTGTCGAGGAGCCAGCGGTAGACGCCGTCGTGCCGGCGCAGCCGGAACTCCACGGTGAAGGGCTCCCGCGCGGCCAGCGCCGTCTCGACGATCCGGGCGTGGCGCTCGAAATCCTCCGGGTGCAGGCCCTCGCGCCAGCCCCGGCCGAGCTCGTCCTCCAGGGTCCGCCCGGTGAATTCCAGCCAGCATTCATTGTGGTGGACCGCCTGACCATACTGGTCGGAACGCCACAACATCAGAGGCACCACGTCCGCGAAACGGCGGAAGCTGTCGCTCAGGGCAGCAGCCCCCGCATCGTCCGACACCTGGGATCCGCTCCGATCAGCCGATGATGGGGTTTCGCCCATGCTTAACTCATAGCGCTATCGGGATGGGTGGCCGAAGGAAACGCGCCGGTCAACGTGTCGGGGTGGGTGCCGTTCCGGCTTCGCACAGCGGACATGCCGACGCGGCACCTCTCCCAAGATTACAGGCCCAGGATATGATTTTTATCGTTGACAGCGGTGCGCTGGTTCGGTAGAAGGTACGCACGCTCAAGAAGTGTGGGGGCGGCCGATGCCTAACAAAGCCGGCCACCCGGCCGCATTGCGCGCCGAGGCGCAGCGTCTCCTTCAAGACAGAAGCCTGACCGTCGGCGCCATCGCGCAGCGGCTCGGCGTGCCCGCGCGCACGGTCGTCGGTTGGAACTTGCGCTGCGGCGCGCGCCCGCCCAAGCCTCATCCCCGCACCCTCAAGGAATGGCTCCCGTCCCGGCGGGGGGCGATGTCCCGGCTCCTCGCGGTGCCGGAGATCGACCCCGGCGACGTCGCGGAGGCGGCGGGCTATGCGCGGGACGCGGCGGACATGCTGCTCGCCGCCTTCGGCGCCGCGCCCTGGCGGGAAGCGGACGGGGACGTGGCGGACCCGCCCCATCTGCGGGCGCGGCTGCGGGCGCATATCGGCCGGCAGATCGCGGTGCTCGACGCGGCGCTCTCGGCGCCGGAGCGGCCGGGGCTCGATTCGGCCAAGGTGCTGCGCGACCTCGGCGGCCTGAAGCGGCTGCTGGACGATCTCGATTCCGATGGGGCAGGGGAGGGCGCGGTCCATGACGAGCCGTCCCGCTCCGACGATCCCGCCGGCTTCGGCGACCCGGCCGCCCTCCGCGAGGAGATCGCGCGGCGCTTTGATCGCTTTGTCGCGGGCGGGGAGGCTCCCTGACTTCCTGGCGGGCCTGCCGCCGGATCTGCTGGCCGGGCTCGACGCCGATTGGCTCCACCGGGCGCGGGCGGACCAGCTCCCGCCGGAGGGCGACTGGACCATCTGGGCGGTGATCGGCGGGCGCGGCTGCGGCAAGACGCGGGCGGGGGCCGAATGGGTCGATGCCCTGGCGCGGGGCGACCCCGCCTTCACGGGGGAGGCGGTGGGGCGGATCGCCCTGGTCGGCGAGACCCTGCACGATGTCCGCGACGTGATGATCGAGGGGGAATCGGGCCTGCTCAACCTGCCCCGGCGGGGCCGGGCGCGGCCCGTCTGGTTCCCCAGCCGCCGCCGGCTGGTCTGGGGGAACGGGGCGGTGGCGCAGGCCTTCTCGGCCGAGGAGGCCGATTCCCTGCGCGGCCCGCAATTCGGCGCGGCCTGGTGCGACGAGATCGCCAAGTGGCGCGATACGGAGGCCGCCTTCGACATGCTGCAATTCGGCCTGCGCCTCGGGGCGCGACCGCGCAGCCTCGTCACCACCACGCCCCGGCCGGTGCCGCTGATCCGGCGGCTGCTCGCCGACCCGCGCACGGTCGTCACCCGGGCGCGCACCCACGACAACGCCGAGAACCTCGCCCCGGATTTCCTCTCGGCGGTGGTCGGGCGCTACGCCGGCACCCGCCTCGGGCGGCAGGAGCTCGACGGCGAACTCATCGCCGACCGGCCGGACGCCCTGTGGACGCGGGAGGGGATCGAGGCGGCCCGTGTCGCGGCGGCGCCGGACCTGTCGCGGATCGTCGTGGCGGTGGACCCGCCCGCGAGTTCCGGGGCGCGCTCGGATGCCTGCGGGATCATCGCCGCCGGGCGGCAGGGGGAGCGCGCCTTCGTGCTGGCGGATGCGAGCCTGCGCCGGGCCACGCCCGAGGCCTGGGCGGCGGCGGCGCTCGCGCTCTATCACCGGCTGGAGGCCGACGCCCTCGTGGTGGAGGTGAACCAGGGGGGCGAGATGGCGGAGAGCGTCATCGCCCAATGCGACCCCGCCGTGCCGGTGGTGGCGGTGCGGGCGCGGCGGGGGAAGTACCTGCGGGCGGAGCCGGTCTCGCTGCTCTACGCCCGTGGCCTCGTCCACCATGTCGGCGCGCTGCCTGCGCTGGAGGACGAGATGTGCGATTTCGGGCCCGACGGCCTGTCGAACGGGGCCTCCCCGGATCGGCTCGACGCCCTCGTCTGGGCGCTCACCGACCTCATGCTCGGCGCCCGCGCCGAGCCGAGGATCCGGCGCATGTAGCGGGAACCGCCCGGCGCCGGGGACCGGCCTTACTTGTTGCTGCCGCCGCCCTGCGGCACGGCGCGGGAGGGCTGGCCCGCATTGCCGCCGGCCGAGGAATTGGTGGTGACGGTGTCGGCGGGGTTGCCGTTCGAGATGGTGGCGGCGTTCGGCGCGCCGGTCGAGCCCGATTGCGGCGTGACCACGGGCGCCGAGGATTGCGGCGCGGTGGGCGGGGTCGCGGCGGTCTGCGCCAGGGCGGCGCCGGTCAAGCCGAGCACGATGGTCGTGGACGCGACGATGGTACGAACGAGCATGTAAGCGAACCCTCTTTCCAAGAAGTCTCGCTGTCCAACGTGCCCCGGCGCGAAGAGGTTCGCAGAAAAACGGCGCGCCCCGTGAAGGGCGCGCCGTCAGTGGGTCCGTGGTCTCTGGAACGAACCGTATTCCGAATACAGCATCATGCTGTGGCTCGCTGTGGCGAAAGCATCACGCCCGCCGGGCAATGCGTCATTCTTTCGCGCCTAAGTTGCGTCGCCCCGCGCGCCGCCTTCCTCCCGCACGAGGCAAACCATGCCCAAGCTTCTCGACCGGCTCGTCCGGGCAGCCGGACGCGCACGCCCGCCACTCGCCACCAAGGCGTCGCCGCCGGGCTTCGCGCTCTATGCCGATTGCCGGCCGAACTGGACGCCGCGCGATCCGGCCTCCCTGGCGCTCGCGGGGTACCAGCGCAATCCGGTGGTCTACCGGGCGGTGCGGCTCGTGGCGGAATCGGCCGCGAGCCTACCGCTCAGCGCAGTCTCCGGCGACGGGCGGGGGCTGATGGCGCTCCTCGCCCGGCCGAACCTGCGCGAAAGCGGCGTGCAGCTGCTGGAGACGGTCTATGCCGACCTGATGCTCGCCGGCTCGGCGTATCTCGAAGCGGTGAGCGTCGACGGCCGCGTGGTCGGGTTGCAGGCCCTGCGGCCGGAGCGGATGCGGGTGGTGACGGGGCCGGACGGCTGGCCGAGCGCCTACGTCTACACGGTGGGCGGGCGCAGCCGCCGCTTCGACCTGATGGACGGAATGGTGCCGCCGATCCTGGCGCTCAGCCTGTTCCATCCGGGCGACGACCATGGCGGCCTGCCGCCCATCGCGGCGGCGGCGACGGCGCTCGACATCCACAACGCGGCGGCGGCTTGGAACAAGGCGCTCCTCGACAACGCCGCCCGGCCCTCCGGCGCCCTCGTCTTCGCGGGGGCCACCCTCTCGGAGGCGCAGTTCGACCGGCTGAAGGGCGAGCTGGAGGCGAATTACCAGGGGGCCGGCAATGCCGGGCGCCCGCTCCTCCTCGAAGGCGGGCTCGACTGGAAGCCGCTGGCGCTTTCCCCCCGCGACATGGATTTCGTGGAGGCCAAGAACGCGGCGGCGCGGGAGATCGCCCTGGCCTTCGGGGTGCCGCCGCTCCTCCTCGGCCTGCCGGGGGACAGCACCCACGCCAACTACGCCGAGGCCAACCGCGCCCTCTACCGCCAGACCCTGATCCCCCTCGCGCGGCGCACGGCGCAGACCATCGCCCATTGGCTGGAACCCGCCTTCGGCGCGGTGGAGCTGGAACCGGACCTCGACCGGATCGAGGCCCTGGCCTCCGAGCGGGAATCCCTGTGGCGGCGCGTCCAGGGCGCCGACTTCCTCACCCAGGCCGAGAAGCGCGAGGCGGTGGGCTACCCGCCCGAGGCCTGAGCCCGCCCCCCTCCACCAGGAATGCCCCCATGGATGGCCTCATCACCGGCTATGCCAGCCTGTTCGGCGTGCCCGATCTCGGCCGCGACGTGGTCATGCCCGGCGCCTTCGCCGGCACCCTGGCCCGGCGCGGCGCGGCGGGCGTGCGGATGCTGTTCCAGCACGATCCGGCCGAGCCCATCGGCCGCTGGATCGCGCTCCGCGAGGATGCGCGCGGCCTCTACGCGGAGGGCCGGCTCAACCTCGCCGTCCAGCGCGCCCGCGAGATCGCGGCGCTGATGCGCGAAGGGTCGCTCGACGGCCTCTCCATCGGCTTCCGCACCCTCAGCGCCCGCCCCAGCGCCGACGGGTCCCGCCGCCTGCAGGGGATCGACCTCTGGGAGATCTCCGTCGTGACCTTTCCCCTGCAGCCGGGGGCCCGGGCGAGCCCGAGCCCCAGCCCCGAGGCCCTGCGCGGCCTCGCCCGGCTCATCGCCCCCGCGCGACCCCTTTCCACCCCCCGCACCGAGGTTTGCCGATGACGTTCCATGCCGCCCTCGAAACCAAGGCCGTCCTGCCTCCGCTGGAGAACAAGGCCGCCGAGCCCGCCCCCGTCCGCTCGGCCGTCGATGACGTCGCCGCCGCCTTCGCGGCCTTCAAGGAGACCAACGACGAACGCCTGCGGCAGATCGAGACCCGCTTCGGCGCAGACGTGGTGACGGAGGAGAAGCTGGCCCGCCTCGACGCCGCCATCGATGCCGCCCGCACCCGCCTCGACCGGATGGGCTTGGAACGCGCCCGCCCGGCGCTCGCCGACCCGCTGACCCGCGACGACGGCGCCGCGCAGGAGCACAAGGCGGCCTTCGACCTCTATGTCCGGGCCGGCGAGAGCGGCGGGCTGAAGCGGCTCGAATCGAAGGCGATGTCGGCGGGCTCCGGGCCGGATGGCGGCTACCTCGTGCCCGACACCCTGGAGCGGACGGTGCTGCAACGGCTCGCCGTGCTCTCGCCGATCCGCGCCATCGCCAGCGTGCAGCAGATCTCCGGCGGCCAGTACAAGCGGGCGGTCTCGACCGGCGCCCCCGTCACCGGCTGGGTGTCCGAGACGGCGGCCCGCCCCGGCACCGACGCGCCGAGCCTCGCGCAGCTCGCCTTCCCGGCGGCGGAACTCTACGCGATGCCCGCCGCGACCCAGACTCTCCTCGACGATGCGGTGGTCAACGTCGAGGAATGGCTGGCGGGGGAGGTCGAGACCGCCTTCGCCGAGCAGGAGGGCATCGCCTTCGTCACCGGCAGCGGCGTCGGGCGGCCGAAGGGCTTCCTCACCTCCGACACGGTGGCGAACGCCGCCTGGGTGCCGGGCAAGCTCGGCTTCGTCGGCACGGGCAATGCCGGCGCCTTCGCGGCGGCGAACCCGTCCGACGTGCTGTTCGACCTTGTCTACGCCCTGCGGGCCGCCTACCGCCAGAACGCCCGCTTCGTGATGAACCGCAGGACGCAGAGCGCCATCCGCAAGTTCAAGGACGCGGACGGCAACTACCTGTGGCAGCCGGCGCTCGCCGCCGACCGCTCCGCGACGCTGATGGGCTTCCCCGTCACGGAGGCCGAGGCCATGCCCGACATCGGCGCCGGGAGCCTGTCCGTGGCCTTCGGCGATTTCCGGCGGGGCTATCTCGTGGTGGACCGGACGGGCCTGCGGGTGCTGCGCGACCCCTATTCCGCCAAGCCCTACGTGCTGTTCTACACCACGAAGCGCGTCGGCGGCGGGGTGCAGGATTTCGACGCGATCAAGCTTCTGAAGTTCGCCTGATCGCGCGTCCGCCCGGCCGGTGCGCCTCAGCGCCGGCCGGGACGGGCCATCCAGTCGGAGCTGTGGCGGCGGGGGATCGCCTCGCCGGGCTGCACCTGCGCCAGCTCGGCCGCCCGCGAGGCGATCCAGCCGGTATGCTCGGCCACGGGGGTCACGGCGGTGAAGCCGCCGCAGGCGGTGCGGCGGGCGCCCTGCTGCAGGGCGCCGCTCGACCAGCTCACCACGCCCGCGATGCGGTAGCCGCCGGGCCCGCCGGTCAGGATCGGCCCGCCGGAATCGCCGAGGCAGGCGCCCGCGCCCGCCGTCTCCGCGAGGCGGCGGCGGTCCGTCACCACGGTGACGCGGTTGGCGACCTGCAGCGAGCCGATGGACACGAGCGGTGCCTGCCGCAGCACCCGCGCGCTGCCGCGCCGGTTCTCGGCCACCACGCCGTAGCCGGCGATCTCGACCGTGTCGCCCGTGCCGATGGAGCCGGCGCTGCGCGGGTCGAGGGGCATGTAATCGGCCCCGAGGGGCTGGGCGAGCTTGAGCAGGGCGAGGTCGACGCCGGGCTGGTCCTCCGGCGTCGTGCCGGGGACGAAATCGGGGTGCATCGTCGCGGCGATGACGTCGATGCGGTGCTGCCGGAAGGCGCGGTCCACGCTCACCACGCGGTAGCCCGCCGGGCGCATCACGCAATGGGCGGCGGTGAGGACCAGATCCGGCCCGATCAGCGTGCCGGAGCAGATCTCGCCGTCCGTGCTCTCCACGCGCACCACGAAGCTGCGGGTGCCGTTCGGGTCGCGGGCCACCTCGCCCTGGATCACCGCCCGCGCCGGGGGCACCGCCCCGAAGGTCAGGCCGACGAAGGCCGCGAGGCCGGCGAGGATCGGGCCGGTCGTGCGGGGCAAACGGGCTGGCATCGGGGACTCCGGGGGAAGGGCCAAGGCGACGCCAGGGGGACCGTACCCAAGCAACGGTAGTTCAGACAAACCGAGCGGCCAAGCTGCGGTTCCGCAGTACTGGCCGTTGTGCAGGGTCATCCAAGGGAATTCTAGGGTGTCCAGCGGGCCGTGATGCCCCACCCTCCGAGGGTGCGGTCGAGCCAGTCGCGCTGGGGGCCGAGGCGCACCGCCTGGGTGAGCCCGCCGCAGGCCGCGCCGATCCAGGCGGAGACCGCGAGCACCGCGCCGTCCGCCCCCGTCACCGGGCCGCCGGAATCCCCCTGGCAGGCGCCCGCGCCCTGGCTGCCTTGAAGCCACAGGAGGATCCCGCTGGGGCCGTAGGGCTCCACCACGGGCACCGCCACGCTGCGGAAGGTGCCGGTGGAGCGCGGATCGCCGGGCCGCGACGCGCCGTAGCCGGCGAGCGTCAGGCTCTCCCCCGCCCGCGCCGGCGCGGTGCCGAGGGTCGCGGGGGCGAAGCGCGGCGGCAGGGGTTCGGCGGTGCGCACCAGCGCGAGGTCGATGGAGCGGCGGCGCTTGGCCACCGCCCCCGGATCGTAGCCCGGATGCACCGCCCGGGCGGCGACCTCGACGAGGACCGGCGCCCCGTCCGTGCCCCGGTAATGCACCCGCAGGGCGTGCGGCCCGGCAACGCAATGGCCGGCGGTGAGCACCGCGTCCGGGGCGAGCACGATGCCCGTGCACACGCCGCCCACCGCGTTCAGCACCATCACGGCGCCCCCCGGCGGGGTGTCGGCCCCGCCCACGATCGCCGCCGCCGGCCAAGTCGACAGAAGCCACGCCGACAGGGTCAGGCAGAGGGCGGGCACAGCTCTGGGCAACGGCATCGAACGTCCTGAAGGAGACCCGCGCGATGACCCCGATACGCGCCGCGACGCCCCCCGTCGAGCCGGTGAGCGTCACCGACCTGCGCCTGTACCTTCGCCTCGATCCCGACGACGGCGGCGTCGAGGACGCGCTCCTCGGGCAGCTCCTCGCCGGGGCGCGGGCGAGCCTGGAACGGGAGGCTTGGCGGGTCCTCGTGCCCGGCCGCTACCGCATCGCCCTGCCGGGCTGGCCGCGCGAGAACTGGCTGCCCCTGCCGCTGAGCCCCCTCGTCGGGCTGGTGCGGGCGGGCCTCGCGGCGCCTGACGGCAGCGTCGCCGACCTGCCCGCCGGGCTCGTCAGCCTCGGGCCGGACCCGGTGGAGGCGCCGGCCCTGTGCTTCACCGGCCCGCTGCCCGACCTCGGCGCGGCGACCCTCGTGATCGAGGTCGCGGCCGGCTACGGCGGCGACGGGCCGCCGCTGCCGGAGGACCTTCGTCTCGCGATCCTGCGCCTCGCCGCCGCCCGCTACGAGCACCGGGGCGACGAGCCCGACGACAGCCCCGCCGACGCGCGCCGCCTCGCCGCGCCCGCGCGCCGCCTGCGCCTCTGACACCTCCCGAAAACCCGGAGCCCGCCATGGCATCCCCTGACCGTCGCCCGTCGCTTGGCGCGCGGCGCCGCCGCTTCGTGCTCGAAAAGCCGGTGGAGCAGCCGGACGGGTTCGGCGGCGTGCTGCGCCGCTACGTGGCGGGCCCCACCCTCTGGGGCGCCATCGCGGCGGTGGGCGCCGTGGAGCGCCCGCGCGGGGGCCGGGCCGACAGGCTCGTGACCCACCGCGTCACCCTTCGTGCCCGCGCCGACCTGACCCCCGCCATGCGCCTCAGCGCCGGCCCGCGCCGCTTCGCGATCCGCGCCGTGTCCGACCCGGACGAACGGGGCCGCGACTGCGTCTGCGAGGTCGAGGAACTGGTGCCGGAGGCGGGCCAATGAGCGACCCGAGCCCGCTCTTGGCCTTCCGCGCCGGCCTCCTCACGCGGTTTGCCGCCGACGCGGCCCGGGTGGCGCTGCTCGGCGGCGGCGTCCGCCTCTACGACGAGCCGCCGCGCGGGGCCGTGCCGGTCTACGCGCTGTTCGGCGAGGCCGAGATCCGCGACGATTCCGTCGATGGCGCCGGCCGCCACCGCCACCGGCACGAGGTGGCGGTGATCGCCAAGCCCGGCTCCGTCCGCACCGCGCTCGATGCCGCCGCGCGGATGGCGGCGCTGCTGACCCAACCGGACATGCCGCTCCAGGGCTGCTGCCTCGTCACCCTGCGGGTGAGCGCCCTGAAGGCGAGCCGCGACGAGCGCACGGGCGAGGCCCGCGCGACCCTGACGGTCGAGGCCGTCACCGAAGCACTCTGACACGGAGGATGAGATGGGCGCGCAGGCGGGCAAGGACCTGTTGATCCGGGCGAGCGACGGGGCCGGCGGCTACGTCGCGGTGGCGGGGCTGCGGGCCCGGCACTTCAGCCTCAACGCGGAGGCGGTAGACGTCACCAACGCCGATTCCGCCGGCCGCTGGCGGGAATTGCTCGCCGGGGCGGGCGTGCGCCGCGCTGCGGTCTCGGGCTCCGGCGTGTTCCGGGACCAGGCGTCGGACCTGCGCCTGCGGCAGATGTTCTTCGACGGGCAGGTCGCGCCCTTCCAGATCGTGGTGCCCGCCTTCGGGACGATGGAGGGGCCGTTCCAGATCGCGAGCCTCGAGTATCGCGGCGAGCATACGGGCGAAGTCACCTTCGACATGAGCCTGGAATCGGCCGGCGCCCTCACCTTCACGGCGGCCTGAGGGAGGGCGACGCCATGGCCAACCGCAGGCGCGGCGAGGTGCCCCTCGCCCTGGGCGGTCACCGCTACACCCTCTGCCTCACCCTCGGGGCGCTGGCCGACCTGGAGGACGCGCTGCGGGCCGGCGACCTCGCCGGGCTCAGCCAGCGCCTCGCCGCCGGCCGCCCCCGCACCGCCGACCTGATCGCGCTCCTCGGCGCCGCCCTGCGCGGCGGCGGCCACGCCCTCACCGACGAGGACGTGCGCCGACTGCCGCTGGCCGGCGACATGGACGCCCTGGTCGAAGCCCTCGCCGAAGTGCTGGAGGCGGCCTTCGGCGCGGGGCCGCTGGAAAACCCTCCCCCGCCGTGGGGGGAGGAGCGCGGGGCCTGAGCCCCGCCCCCCCACGGCCCTTCCCCTGGGACGACGCCCTCGCCCTGGCCCTCGGCCCGCTCGGCTGGCGCCCGGCCGACTTCTGGGCCGCGACGCCCCGTGAACTCGCCGCCGCCCTCGGCCGGGCCGGCGCCCCCGACGGGCTCGGCCGGGCCGAGTTCGAGCGAATGCTCGCGGCCCATCCCGATCCCTCGCCCCGCAGGAGTGCCCCATGAGCGACGAGACCGACACCGACCGGCAGAACGATGCGCGGGCCGCGCAGCTCGTGAACCTCGACCGGCTTTCGCAGAGCTTCGGCCGCAGCCTCAGCGGTGCGCTCGCCCGCAGCGCCACCTCCGGCCGCAGCCTCGATGGGGTGCTGGGCACGCTCGGCGCCCGCCTCGCGACCCTCGCGGCGAAGGCCGCCGCCAAGCCCCTGCAGGCCGGCTTCCGGAGCCTGTTCGAATCCTCGGACGGGCCGGATTCGGAAGATTCCGCCCCGACCTTCGCCAGGGGGGCCGTCTTCCGGGGCGGGCGGGTCACGCCCTTCGCGTCCGGCGGGGTCGTGGCGGCGCCGACCTATTTCCCCATGGCGGGCGGCGCCGGGCTGATGGGCGAGGCGGGGCCGGAGGCGATCATGCCCCTGCGCCGGGGGCCGGACGGCAAGCTCGGCGTCGCGGCGGGGGCCGCTGCCCGGCCGGTCTCGGTGAACGTCACCATCGCGACGCCGGACCCCGCCGCCTTCCGCCGCTCCGAGGCGCAGGTCGCCGCGACCCTGGCGCGGGCGGTGGCCCGTGGCCAGCGCGCCCTCTGACCCGGAGGGCGCCATGGCCGAGGACTTCCACGAGGTGCTGTTCCCCCTCGACGTCGCCCTGCGCGGCAGCGGCGGGCCGCAGCGGATGACCGAGATCGTCACGCTGGCCTCGGGGCGGGAGCACCGCAACGGCCGCTGGGCCGATTCCCGCCGCCGCTACGATGCCGGTTTCGGCATCCGCAGCCTCGACGCGCTCCACGCGGTGATCGGCTTCTTCGAGGAAAGGCGCGGGCGCCTCTACGGCTTCCGCTACCGCGACAGGGTCGATTTCCGCTCCGGCCCGCCGGGGCAGGCGCCGGGGCCGTTCGATCAGGTGATCGGGCGGGGCGACGGCGCGACCACCGCCTTCCCCCTCACCAAGACCTATGGCGGCGGCTTCGCGCCCTACCGCAGGGCCATCGCCAAGCCGGTGGCGGGCAGCGTGCGGGTGGCGGTGGCGGGCACCGAACTGGCGCCCGCCGCCTTCGCCTGCGACCTGGCGACGGGCCTCGTGACCCTCGCCCGCGCGCCCGCCGCGAACGCCCCCGTGACGGCGGGCTTCGCCTTCGACGTGCCCGTCCGCTTCGACACCGACGACCTCACCATCGACCTCGCCGCCTTCACGGCGGGGGAGATCCCGAAAGTGCCGCTCGTGGAGATCGTGCCGTGAGGGACCTGCCTCCCGCCTTCGTCGCCCATTGCGCGGGCGGCGTCACCACCCTGTGCCGCTGCTGGTCGCTGCGCCGCCGGGACGGCGTCGCCCTCGGCTTCACCGACCATGATCGCGACCTGACGTTTGCCGGCCTCGTCCACGCCGCCCGCACCGGGTTGGAGGCGGCCGAGGCCAGCGCCGAGGGCGGCTTTGCCGTCTCCGGCGGCGACGTGGCCGGGGCGCTGTCCTCCCTCGGGCTCACCGAGGCCGACATCGCGGGCGGCCTCTACGACGGGGCGAGCGTCGAGACCTGGCTCGTGGACTGGACGAACCCCGAGACGCGCCTCCTCCTCGACATCGGCACGATCGGCGAGATCCGCCGCGAGGACGACGCCTTCGTGGCCGAGTTGCGCGGGGTCGCCGCCCGCCTCGACGCCGAAATCGGGCACAGCTACCGGGCGACCTGCGGCGCCGTGCTGGGGGATGCCCGCTGCCGGGTGGACCTCGCGGCGTGGCGGGAAACGGGCCGCGTCCTCGCCCTGCCGGAGCCGGCCACGCTGCGTGTGGCCATCGACGGCACTTTCGCGGACGGGCTGTTCACGGGCGGGCGCCTCGCCTGGACCGGCGGGGCCAACGCAGGCCTTTCTGCCGACTTGCGATTGCACGCGGGCGATCTCGTGGAATTGTGGGAGGCGCCGCCGCGACCGGTGGCGGCGGGGGACACGTTCACCCTCACGGCCGGCTGCGACAAGCGCCTCGCCACCTGCCGCGACCGCTTCGCCAACGCGGTGAACTTCCAGGGCTTCCCGCACATGCCCGGCAACGACACGCTGCTGCACGGTGTGCCGGGCTCCGCGCCGGTCCTCGACGGCGGGAGTTATTTCCGATGATCGGCGAGGAGGCCGTGGCGCAGGCGCGCCTGTGGCTCGGCACGCCCTACCGCCATCAGGCTTCATTGCACGGCGTCGGGTGCGATTGCCTCGGCCTGCTGCGCGGAGTCTGGCGGGGACTCTACGGCGACGAGCCGGAGCGCCCGCCGCCCTATGGCGCCACCTGGGCGGAATCGGCGCCCGCCGGCGCCGACCCGTTCCGCGAGGCCGCCGTCCGCCATCTCCTCCCCGTCGAGGAGCCGCTGCCGGCCTACCGGCCCGCCCCCGGCGACGTGCTGCTCTTCGCCTTCCGCGCGCATCTGCCCGCGCGCCACTGCGCCATCGCCACCGGGCCGGACGCGATGATCCACGCCCACGACCGGGCGGAGGTGACGGAAGTCGCCCTCACCCCCTGGTGGCGGCGGCATCTGGCGGGGGCGTTCCGCTTCCCGCCACGCCCCTGACCCGCCCGCACTGACCCGCTTCGGAGCCGTCCATGGCGACCCTGGTCCTCTCCACCGTCGGCAACGCCCTTGGCTCCGCCTTCGGGGGACCCGTCGGCGGGGCGCTCGGGCGCGCGGCCGGGGCGGCGCTCGGCGGCGCGCTGTCCGGCGCAGGCCACAAGACCCGCTTCGTCGAGGGGCCACGCCTCTCCGACGTGGCGGGCATGACCTCCACCGAGGGCGACCCGATCCCGCGCGTCTACGGCCGGGCGCGGATCGGCGGGTGCCTGATCTGGGCGACGCGGCCCCTGGAAATCGCCAACACCCATGTCGAGCGTGCGGCTTCCCCGTCGAAGGGCTCGGGTGGCCAGCGCACCGTGCGCACCGCCTACGCCGATTACGCCAACCTCGCGGTGGGGCTGTGCGAGGGCGAGATCGCCTATGTCCGCCGGATCTGGGCGGACGGGGTCGAGGTGGACCGGACGCGCCTCACGCTGCGCGTCCACACCGGCACGGCGGATCAGGCGCCCGATCCGCTGATCGTCGCCAAGGAGGGCGCGCAGAACGCCCCCGCCTATCGCGGCCTCGCCTACGTGGTGTTCGAGGCCCTGCCGCTCGCGGATTACGGCAACCGCATCCCGCAATTCACCTTCGAGGTGGTGCGCCCGGTCAACGGCCTGTGCCCGCTGATCCGCGCCGTCGACCTCATCCCCGGTGCGGGGGAGTTCGTCCTCGATCCCGCCGCCGTCACGGTGGATCTCGGCTGCGGGCGCACGCAGGCCGCGAACCGCCACCAGCAGACCCATGCCAGCGACGTGCTGGCCTCCCTCGACGCGCTCCAGGCGCTCTGCCCCAACCTGCGCCGGGTCGCCGTCGTGGCGGCGTGGTTCGGGGACGACCTGCGCGCCGGCCAATGCCGCATCGCGCCGAAGGTCGAGACCGCGCTGAAGGCGACGACGGGCGATGAGTGGAGCGTCGCCGGCCTGTCGCGCGAGGCGGCGGGCACCGTCTCCCTCCTGCCCGACGGCACGACCCCCGCCTATGGCGGCACGCCCTCCGATGCCGGGCTCGGGCGGCTCGTGGCGGAACTCTCCGCGCGGGGGCTCGACGTGGTGCTCTACCCGTTCGTGATGATGGACGTGCCGCCGGGCAACGCCCTGCCGGATCCGCGCGACCCGGCGGCCCGCCAGCCGCCCTATCCCTGGCGCGGGCGCATCTCCTGCGATCCCGCCCCCGGCGTCGCCGGAAGCCCGGACGGCACGCAGGCCGCCGAGACCCAGGTCGCGGCCTTCTTCGCCAACGGCTACCGCGCCCTCGTGCTGCACTACGCCGACCTCGCCGCCGGGTGGATCGGCGCGGGGGCGCGGATCGCGGGCTTCCTCGTCGGCAGCGAACTCCTCGGGCTGACGCGGGTGCGGGGCGCCTCCGGCTACCCGGCGGTCGCCGCCCTGCGCGACCTCGCCGCCGAGGTGCGGCGCCGGCTCGGGGCGGGCGTGCCCCTCGTCTACGCCGCCGACTGGACCGAGTACGGCGCCCATGTCCGCGACGGCGGGGCGACGATCCGCTTCCCCCTCGACGACCTGTTCGCGGACGCCAACATCGCGGCGGTCGGCATCGACTGGTATCCGCCCTTCACCGATTGGCGCGACGGGCCGGGCCATGCCGACCTCGCGCTGGCGGGCGACATCCACGACCGCGCCTATCTCAAGGCGGCCGGCGCCTCGGCCGAGGCCTTCGACTGGTACTACCCGAACACGACGGCCCGCGCCGCGCAGGACCGCCACCCAATCACCGACGGCGCCTCCGGCAAGCCGTGGATCTTCCGGCCGAAGGACCTCGTCGGCTGGTGGTCGAACCGCCACGTCGAGCGCGACGGCGGTGTCGAGACCCGCGCCACCGCCTGGGTGCCGGCGGGCAAGCCGATCTGGCTCACGGAAGTGGGCGTGCCGGCCGTGGACAAGGGCACGAACGGCCCCAACGTCTTCCCCGATCCGAAATCCGCCGAGAACGCCGTCCCGCCCTTCTCGCGCGGGGTGCGCGACGACCTGATCCAGCTCCGCGGCCTGGAGGCGGTGCTGACGCGCTTCGACCCCGCCGCGCCGGGCTTCTCGGCCGCCGACAACCCGGTCTCGCCGGTCTATGGCGGGCGGATGGTCGATCCGGCCGGCGTGTTCGTCTGGTGCTGGGACGCGCGGCCCTTCCCCGTCTTCTCCGACATGACGGCCACCTGGGCGGACGCTCCGCAATGGGGCCTCGGCCACTGGATCACCGGCCGGATCGAGGGTTGCGACCTCGACCTCTTGATCGCGCGCATCCTCGCCGAGTTCGGCTTCGACGCCCCGGTCACGGTGGAGGCGGCGGCCTTCTGCGACGGCTACGCCATCGACCGGCCGCTCACCGCACGCGGTGCCCTCGAACCCCTGGCGCAGGTCTTCGGCCTCGACGTGTCGGCCACGGGCGGCACCCTGCGCCTGCGTGGCCCCCGTCGCGACGCGCCCCTCGCCCTGGCCGAATCCGACCTCGTGCGGGTCTCGGAGGAGGCGCCGCTCCTGCGCCGGGTCCGCGCCGAGGAGAGCGCGCTGCCCCTCGGCGTCGCCCTCGCCATCACCGATGCGGACAGCCTCGATTACCGCCGGGCCGGCGCCGCCGCGACCCGGCCCGTGGGCGGGCGGCGCGGCCAGACCAAGCTCGACACCGCCCTCGTCACCCGCCGGGAGGTGGGCGATTCCCTCGCGGAGGAATGGCTCGACCGGCTGATCGCCGCCCGCGACAGCGCGGTCCTGACGCTCAGCCCGAGGCGGCAGGAGGTGGAGCCCGGCGATGTCCTCGCCCTGCCGGGGGACGGGATGGTCGTGCGCGTCGAGCGCATCGACGACAGCCCGGCCGGGCGGCGGATCGAGGCGAGCCGGGTGCCGCCCCGCGCCGGCCCCGCCCGCGCCGTGGCGCGGGGCCGGTCCGCGCCGCTGCCGGTGGCCTCCCCCGCGCCGGGGGCGCCGTTCCCCGTCGCCCTGGACCTGCCGGTGGATCGCGGCAGCCCGACCGCCCTGCAATACCTCGCGGTGGCCGCCGAGCCCTGGCCGGGGCCGATGGTCGTGTGGCGCGCGGAAGCCGAGGGCGCCTTCGCGGTCCAGGGCAGCGTCGACTTCCCCGCCTGCCTCGGCCGCCTCCTCGCGCCCCTGCCGCCGGGGCCGCTCTGGCGCCTCGACCGGGGCACGCGCCTGCCGGTGATGCTGCGGCGGGCGGGGGCGCTCGCCTCGGTGCCGCTCCCCGCGATGCTGGCCGGCGGCAACCTCTTCGCCGTCGTCGCACCGGACGGGACGGTGGAGATCCTGTCCGCCGCCGGGGCCGAGGCGACCGGCGCCGACACGTTCCGGCTGACGGGCCTGCTGCGCGGCCTTGCCGGCAGCGAGGCGGCGGCGGGCCGGGGCGCACCCACGGGGAGCCTCATCGTGCGCCTCGACGACGGTGCGGCGATCCCCCTCGTGGACCGGCTCGACGAGGCGGGCCGCGCCTTCCGCTACCGGATCGGCGCGGCGGGGCTCGATCCGGCCGATCCGGCCATGGCCCCGCTCTCGGCGACGGCCGGGCTCGCGGCGTTGCGGCCCCTGCGGCCGGTGCATCTGCGGGCGCGGCGGGTCGGCGGCGACGTGAACCTCACCTGGATCCGCCGGGCGCGGCGCTCGGCCGACGCCTGGGAGCCGGCCGATATCCCCCTGGACGAGGCCGCCGAGCGCTACGCGGTCACGCTCCACGCCAACGGCGCGGCGATCCGCTCGCTCACGGCGACCGGCCCCGCCCTGGTTTACCCGGCCGCCGACGAGACCGCCGATTTCGGCGGGCCGCAGCGCGCCCTCGACGTGGCGGTGGCCCAGGCCGGGGCCGCCGCCGGGCTCGGGCCGGCGACCCGCGCCCTCGTCCCCATCCGCACCGCCTGAACGCGAAGGAGCTTCCATGCCCGACGTCACGCCCCATCTCGGCCTCCCGCTCCTCGCGGCGGGGCAGGCACAGAAGCACGTCACCCACAACGAGGCGCTGACCCTGCTCGACGGCCTCGTGCAGCTCGCCTGCCGCGACAAGGACCTCGCCTCGCCCCCCGCGAACCCCGCCGAGGGCGACCGCTACCTCGTCACCGCCGCGGCGCCGACCGGCGCCTGGGCGGGGCTCTCGGGGCAGGTGGTCCGCTTCACGGACGGGGTCTGGGTCGGCGCCGTGCCGGCGGCGGGCTGGCTGGCCTACGTCGCCGACGAGAAGCTGGTCTACGCCTTCGACGGGAGCGTGTGGGCGTCCCTGACCACGGCGGGCTCCGCCCCCGCCGCCACCGACCGCCTGGGGGTGAACGCCCAGGCCGACGCCACGAACCGGCTGGCGGTGAAGACGGACGCGGCGTTCCTGTCGTGGGACGACGTCACGCCGGGCTCCGGCGACCTGCGCGTGACCGTCAACAAGAAGGCGGCGGCCAAGGATGCCGGCTTCGTCTTCCAGACCGGATGGTCCAGCCGCGCCCTGTTCGGCACGCTCGGCGGGGACGACTTTGTGCTCAAGACCTCGCCGGACGGCCAGAGCTTCCACACGGCGCTCACGGCAAAAGCCGCGACGGGCGTGGTCGCCTTCGAGGCGAGCCCCACCGCCCCGACCCCCGATGCGGGCGACGCCACCACGCGGCTCGCCACCACCGCCTTCGTCGCGGCGAGCGCGGCGGCGGCCACGGCGCGGGTGCAGGTGTCCGACGCCGCCTACACGATCCGGGCCAGCGACCGCACGGTGGCGGTGATCGCGCTGACGGCGGCGCGCACCCTCACCCAACCGGCGGCCTCGGCCTTCCCGCAGGGCACGGTGCTCACCGTGATGGACGAGAGCGGCGCCTGCTCCGGGACCTGCACCGTCACCATCGCCGCGCAGGGCAACGACCGGATCAACGGGCTCGCCGCCACCGCCCTGGTGACGCCCTACGGCAGCCTCGCGCTGCAGAGCAACGGCGACAACAAGTGGACGGTGAACGACCGGGGGCTCAGCTTCAACGAGCGCACCTTCGTGGACGTGGCGGAGCCGGCCTCGACGCAGGTCGTCCAGGGCGGCTTCCCCCGGATCACGATGCGGAGCGTGAACAGCGATCCCGGCGGCAACTGGAACGCGACGGAGAGCTGGTACACCTGCCCGCGCCGGGGCATCTACCAGATCACGGCGTCCCTGCGGGTGAAGGACCAGAGCAGCGCCGGCACGCAATACGGGATCGGGGTCTACACCGCCGAGGTGGACGGCCCGTGGTTCCTGTGGTGCGGCGTCGGCCCGACCCCGGCGACGCGCTCGACCTACCCGTACAGCCGGCTGTCGCTGCAGAGCGCCGGGGACCGGCTGCGGATGTTCAGCTACTCGGACCAGGGCGTGTACGTGAGCGCCGCCGGCCTGCAGATCTGCCTCGTCGCCGACGCGGCCTAGCCATGGCGGCGCCTTCCTCCTCCGGCGCGGCAGCCGATCTGTTCGCGGCCCGCTGCGCCCGCCTCGGGCCGGTGCTGATGCGCGAGCTCGCGCTCACCGACGTCCAGGCCGCCGGCCTCCTCGGCAATCTCGGCTACGAGACCGGCGGCTTCCGCCATCTCCAGGAGATCGCGCCCCTCGTGCCGGGCTCGCGCGGCGGCTGGGGCCTCGCGCAATGGACCGGCCCGCGCCGGATGGCGATGGAGGCCTGGAGCCGGGCGCGCGGTCTCGATCCCGCCTCCGACGCCGCCAACGAGGGCTACCTGATCGCCGAGTTGCGCGGGCCGGAATCCGCCGCCCTCGACGCCCTGCGCCGCTGCGCGACCCTCGACCGGGCGACGGAGACCGTCTGCCGCCTGTTCGAACGCCCGGCCATCCCCGCCCTGCCGCACCGCCTCGCCTACGCGCGGCGGGCCCTGCGGGCGATCCGCCCCACCCCCGTTCCCCACCCGCCAGGAGGTCCCCATGACCCGCGTCCCGCTCGTCCTCGCCCTGCTCTCCGCCGCCGGCCCCGCCGTCGCGGCCTCGCCGGAGACCGCCGCCCTTCCCTGGGGTGACTGGCTCTCGGCGGCCCTGTCCGCCTCCTCCTCGGCCCTCGTCCCCGTCGCGGCGGCAGCGGTGACGGCCGGCATCGCCCGCACCGCCCCCTGGGCCAGCTCGATCCTCACCCGCGAGCGGGTCGAGGCGGCGATCCGCGCAGGCGTCGATTACGGCCAGAACGCCGTGTCCGGCGCCATGCGCGGGCGCAGCGTCGCCGTGAGCGTGGCCCCGGCGGTGGTGGCCGAGGGCACACGGCACGTCCTCGCGACCGCGCCCGCCCGCGTCGTGCGCGGCGCGGGCGGGGCGGAGGGCGTGGCGGCGCGGATCTTCCGCGCGCTGCCCCTCGACGCGCAGGGCAGCGCCGAGACGGTCCTCGAACCGGCCCTGCGCCTCCTGAAGGCCGATCCGCCCCGCCGGGGCTGAGGGTCGGGGCAGGGGGGGGACGGCCGCGTGGCCGGAGGAGGTGCGATGACGGCCCGTCCCCCCGATATCCCCGACGCCCCGCCCCCCTGGCAGGCCTGGATCGCCCGCCAGAGCGCGCAGCGGCTCGCCCTCCTCGACGAGATCGTGGACGAGCGCATCGCGCGGCGGGCCCTACGCGCGTTCCTGTGCCGCCTGAAACACGCCGTCGTCGCCGCCTTCCTCGGGGCGGCGGCGGTGGCCCACTGGTTCTCGGATCAGGCGGCCTGGATCGCCGAGCGGCTGCCGGCGCTGCGGCTGCTCTGGCGCCTCGTCACGGGAGGGCACTGATGCCGCACAACGCCGACCGCATCCTCACCCGCCTCTGGCTCGCCGTCGCGGCGCCGCTCGCCCTGGGGGTGAGCCTGCATCTCGGGGCGCTGTTCGGCGCGGGGCTCCGTCCCCAACCGGTGATGGAACCGGGGGCGGGCTCGGCCGTCATGGTCTGCAACCGACGATCAACATATGAGAAGCTTTGCCCCTTCCCCGCCGAGAACTGAGACCCGCCGGGCGAACTCCGGTATTCAGGGGGCATTCAGTGCCTGGGGCACAAAGCTCGGCCCAATGCGCCACGCCATCGCCCTTGCTGCCATCTGCCTGACCGTCGTGGCCTTCGTCGCGGGCGGGATTGGCTCCATGGCCGAGGACGCCCCGGCGACGCAGACCGCCCAGGCCGCCCTCTCGCCGTCCCCCCGGGTCGAGACCTGCCTCTCCCCCGCCGACATGCGCGAGGAGGTGGGCGAGCGCCGGGTGATCGAGCCCATCGCCGCCATCCGCGCCGCGCGCACGGTGATCCCGCGGGCCGAGATCCAGCGGGCCAGCCTCTGCAAGGTCGAGGACGGGCTCGTGTACATGCTGACGGCCTTGCGCCGGGACGGACATTTCGTGCACGTCATTGTGGATGCGCGCACTGGCAAGGTCGCGGGTCAATACTGACGGGGTCCCGCCCGCCCCAGGGGACCCCAAGGGAGATGTGACGTGCGACTGCTCGTCGTCGAGGATGACAAGGACATCAACCGGCAGGTCGTGGCCGCGCTGGAGGAGGCGGGCTACGTCGCCGACAAGGCGTATGACGGCGAGGAGGGGGGCTATCTCGGCGAGAGCGAGCCCTATGACGCCATCATCCTCGACATGGGCCTGCCCAAGGCGGACGGCGTGAGCGTGCTGCAGAAGTGGCGCCGGGCCGGGGTGAAGACGCCGGTCATCATCCTCACCGCCCGCGACCGCTGGTCGGACAAGGTCGACGGCTTCGATGCCGGCGCCGACGACTACGTGACCAAGCCCTTCCACATGGAGGAGCTGATGGCTCGGGTCCGCGCCCTGCTGCGCCGGGCCGCCGGCCACGCCTCCAGCCAGATCACCTGCGGGCCCGTGACCCTCGACACCCGCTCCGGCAAGGTCTTCGTGGACGGCGCCCAGGTGAAGCTGACGAGCCACGAATACCGGCTGCTCTCCTACCTGATGCACCACACCGGCCGGGTCGTCTCTCGCGCCGAACTGACCGAACACCTGTACGACCAGGATTTCGACCGCGACTCGAACACGATCGAGGTCTTCGTCGGCCGCCTGCGCAAGAAGCTGGCGGTGGATCTCATCCAGACCGTGCGCGGCCTCGGCTATCTCGTGGACCCGAACCAGCCGGCGGCGCGGGTGTGAGGGGCGAGGGGCGGTTGCGGATGCGGGACGAGGTGGCCTACGCCGCCGCCGCTCCGTCGTGAGCGAAGCCGAGCCCGACGATTCCCCGATGCGCCGCGTTCTCGACCTTTTCGCCCTGCGGCGGCGCTCCATCGCCGTGCGCCTCGCCGTCTCGGCGTTCCTGTCGAGTTCGGCGATCCTGCTGATCGCGGCCTGGATCCTCACGACCCTCTACCGCGAGAACACCGAGCGCGCCTTCGACAGCCGGCTCCTCGTCTTCACGAACAACCTCGCCACCGACCTCGTCACCCCCAACGATCCCGAGAGCCGCACCTTCTCCCTGGGCGATCCGCGCTTCGACCTGCCCCTGTCGGGCTGGTACTGGCAGGTCGGCAAGCCCGATGCGAAGCCGCGCGACGTCCGCACCTCGCGCTCCCTCGTCGGCGTGCCCCTGCCGCCGGCCACCGACGCGGACGGCAAGGTCGGCGTCGGGCAGATCCGCCAGGGCTACGGCAAGGGCCAGGACGGACGGCTCCTGCGCATCATGGAGCGCGACGTCGATCTCGGCGAGGAGGGCCGCTACACCGTGCGCGTGGCCGGGCCGGCGGACGAGATCGTCAATGACGTCGATCGCTTCCGCAACAGCCTCTACATGACCTTCGCGCTCCTCGGGGCGTCGCTGGCCTTGACCACGCTGCTGCAGATCCGCTTCGGCCTCGCGCCCTTGAAGAAGATGCGCGCGGCGCTCGGCGCCGTCCGCCAAGGCGAGGCCGACCGCATCACCGGGACTTATCCCCGCGACATCGCGCCGCTGACCGGCGAGGTGAACCTGCTCATCGAGACCAACCGCGAGATCCTGGAGCGCGCCCGCACCCAGGTCGGCAACCTCGCCCACGCTTTGAAGACGCCGCTCTCGATCATCGTCAACGAGGTCGGCTCGTCCGACGCGCCGGAGGACCTCGCCCTGAAGATCCGCGAGCAGGCGGCGGTGATGCGCGATCAGGTGAACTATCACCTCGACCGGGCGCGGGCGGCGGCGCTCGCGGGCACGCTGGGCACCTCCACGGAGATCGAGCCGGCGCTGGCGGGCCTCGTGCGCACCTTCGGCAAGATCTACCGCGACAAGGACATCGCCTACGAGGTCCACGTGCCGCCGGGCGTGCGCTTCCGGGGCGAGCGCCAGGACTTCGAGGAGATGGTCGGAAACCTCGTCGACAACGCCTCCAAGTGGGCGCACGGCCGGGTGGCGATCCGGGCCGAGGTGACCGCCCGGGACGGCTATCCCCTCCTGGTCGTCGCCATCGAGGACGACGGCCCGGGACTGCCGCCGGAGGCCCGGCAGGCGGTGCTCGGGCGCGGGCGGCGCCTCGACGAATCGAAGCCGGGCTCGGGGCTCGGCCTCTCCATCGTGGCCGACCTCGCCGCGCTCTATCGCGGCCGGTTCGGGCTGGAGGAGGCGACGCTCGGCGGCTTGCGCGCCGTGCTCGAAGTGCCGGGCGACGCGCCGGCCGGGGTGGCGGCCCATTGAGCGTGCGGCCAAGGTAAGGGTTGCTACCGGGCACGAGTTGAGTGACACCGTGCCGCCCGTCCGAGGCATGACGTCGGGTCGGAGCCGCCTCCATATGAAGACCGGACCCGTCCGGTCCGCACGCGGGATCTGATGACGGCGATCTGGTTCATCCTGGCGGGCATGACAGCCCTGGCCGTGCTCAGCCTGCTCTGGCCGATGTCGCGACGCGTGACGGACCCGCGCGGCGAGGAGCCGGACTCGCTTGTGGCCACCGAGACGGCCTTCTACGAGGACCAGCTCGCCGAGATTTCGCGCGACGTGGAGCGCGGCCTCATGGCGCCGGAGGAGGCCGAGGCCGCCCGCGCCGAGGCCGCCCGCCGCCTGCTGCGCGCGAGCCGCGAGGCCGACAGCAAGGGCGAGGACGCGCCGACTCTGGCCGAGCCGCGCCTGCGCCGCCGCCGGGCGGCCTCCGCCTTCGCCCTCTCGACCATCCCGCTGGTCGCGCTCATCGCCTACGGGCTCTACGGCTCCCCGGAACTGCCCGCGCAGACCGAGGCCGACCGGACTGCGGCGCGCGGCGGCACCGACGAACTCGCCAAGGCCGTCGGCCAGATCGAGGCGCGGCTGTCCCGCGATCCCGACGACGCGCGCGGCTGGCAGGTCCTCGCCCCGGTCTACATGCGCACCGGCCGCTTCGACGACGCGGCCCGCGCCTTCGGGCAGCTCGCCCGGCTGAAGGGCGACCCGCCCGAGATCCTGGCCGATTGGGGCGAGGCCCTGACGGCGGCGGGCGACGGCACCGTCTCCCCCGAGGCCAAGGGCCTGTTCGAGCGGTCGCTCGCCAAGGATCCGAAGGCCGCCAAGGCCCGCTTCTACGTCGCTCGCGCCGCCGAGCAGGCCGGCGACACCGGCGAGGCGATCCGCCAGCTCACCACCCTCGAAGGCCTGAGCGCCCCCGACGCCCCCTGGCTCGGCGTCGTCCGCTCGACGCTCGCCCGGCTGAAGGGCGAGCCCGCCCCGCCCCCCGTCGTGCCCGAGGGCCCGCCGACGATCCCCGCCGAGCAGCAGGCCGCCATCCGCGGCATGGTCGATGGGCTCGACGCGCGGCTGAAGGCGGGCACCGGCACGCCGGACGAGTGGGTGCGGCTCATCCGCTCGCGCACCGTGCTGGGCGAGCGCGATCAGGCGATGGCGGCCCTGGCCCGCGCTCGCACGGCGCTGGCCTCCGATCCGCAGGGCCTCGCCCATGTCGAGGCGGCGGCCGGCGAACTCGGCCTCGCGCAGGCCCAGGCCAATCCGCAGAGCCAGCCTCCCACCGTCCCCACCCCCAACCCCACGGCCAAGGCCGACACCGAAGCCGCCATGGCGGCGGTGCGGGCGATGCCCCCGGCCGAGCGGGACGCGGCGGTGCGCGGCATGGTCGAGGCCCTGGACCGGCGCCTCGCGGCCAAGGGCGGCAGCCCCGACGAGTGGATGCGGCTCGTGCGCTCCTACAGCGTGCTGGGCGAGCGCGATCAGGCGGTGAAGGCTCTCGACCGCGCCCGCATGGCGCTCGCCGCGAACCCGGAGGCGGTGGCCCGGATCGACGGCCTCGCCCGCGACCTCGACCTCGCGACCCCTGTCGCCAAAGGTCGCCCCTGAGGGCCGGACGGCCTTCCGCCCTTGACCGGGCGGCCGCCGCGTCCGACACCCCTAGGTCACAAAAAGGGGGAACGGTCCGTCGTGACGCGCAAGAAGCGCCGCCTGATCCTGATCGCCGCCTGCGGCAGCGTGCTCGCGCTGGCCGTGGGGCTGATCCTGTTCGCGATGAGCGGCTCCATCGTCTTCTTCAAGTCGCCCTCGGAGATCGAGGCGCAGGCGATCCCCTCCGGCACGCGGCTGCGGCTCGGCGGCCTGGTGCAGGACGGCTCGCTGAAGCGCGGGCCGGACCAGACCATCGACTTCGCGGTCACCGACCACGGTGCCACCATCGCCGTGCAGTACAAGGGCCTCCTGCCGGACCTGTTCCGCGAGGGGCAGGGCGTGGTGGCCGAGGGTGTGTTGGAGCCGGGCAACCGCTTCCGTGCCGATACCGTGCTCGCCAAGCACGACGAATCCTACATGCCCCGCGAAGTCGCCGACGCCCTCAAGAAGCAGGGCCGGTGGCAAGAGGGTGGGCCGCAGGGTCAGGCGCCCGCCGCCTCGGCCTCGGCCGGCGGCACGCTCGGGCCGCGCAGCGAACGGTGAGGCTCACGTGATCGTCGAGACCGGACATTTCGCCCTCGCCCTGGCGCTCGCCCTGTCCCTCGTCCAGACGGCGATGCCGGTCTGGGCGGCGCGCTCGGGCGACCCGACCCTGCGGCAGGCCACCTTCCAGGCGGCGCTCGGCGCCTTCGCCTGCGTGCTCTTCGCCTTCGCGGCCCTCACCTGGGCGCATGTCACGTCGGACTTCTCGGTCCAGAACGTGGTCGAGAACTCGCACACGCAGAAGCCGCTGATCTACAAGATCTCCGGCGTGTGGGGGAACCACGAGGGCTCGATGCTCCTCTGGGTGCTCATCCTCACCCTGTTCGGCGCCTGCGTCGCCGCCGCGCGCAATTCGGTGCCGCCGAAGCTCAGGGCGAACACGCTGGGCGTGCAGGGGCTGATCAGCTTCGTCTTCCTATTGTTCATCATCACGACCTCGAACCCGTTCACCCGCGTGGTGCCGGCGCCGCTCGAGGGCCGCGACCTGAACCCGCTGCTGCAGGATCCCGGCCTCGCGATCCACCCGCCGCTCCTCTACCTTGGCTATGTCGGGTTCTCGATCTCCTTCGCCTTCGCCGCCGCCGCGCTGATCGAGGGCCGGATCGACGCCGTCTGGGCGCGGGCCGTGCGGCCCTGGACCCTCTCCGCGTGGTGCTTCCTGACGCTTGGCATCGCGATGGGCTCCTACTGGGCCTATTACGAGCTCGGCTGGGGCGGCTGGTGGTTCTGGGATCCGGTGGAGAACGCCTCCCTGATGCCGTGGATCGCGGGCACGGCGCTGCTCCATTCCACCGTGGTGATGGAGAAGCGCGATGCCCTGAAGGTCTGGACGGTGCTGCTTGCCATCCTCACCTTCTCGCTCTCGCTGGTGGGCACCTTCATCGTCCGCTCGGGCGTGCTGACCTCGGTGCATTCCTTCGCCACCGATCCGACGCGCGGCGTGTTCATCCTCGCCATCCTCGTCCTGTTCATCGGCGGGTCGCTCGCGCTGTTCGCGTGGCGGGCGCCGCTGCTGCGGCAGGGAGGGTTGTTCGCGCCGATCTCCCGCGAGGGGTCGCTCGTCCTCAACAACCTGTTCCTCGTCGCGGCCTGCGCGACGGTGTTCGTGGGCACCCTCTACCCGCTGCTTCTGGAGATGCTGACCGGCGACAAGATCACCGTCGGCCCGCCCTTCTTCAATTCCACCTTCGTGCCCCTGGCGATCCCGCTGCTGCTCATCGTGCCGTTCGGTCAGGCCCTGGCCTGGAAGCGCGGGGACCTGCACGCCGCGACGCAGCGCCTGTTCTTCGCCCTCGCCCTGGCGCTCGCCGCCGGTCTCGCGGTGCTGGCCTTCCATTCGGGTGGGCCCTGGATGGCGCCGGTCGGCATCGGGCTCGGCGCCTACCTGATCATCGGCTCCGTGCTGGAGATCGTCGGCCGCGCCCGCGGCTACGGCGCGCGGCGCACCCGCGCGGCCGGGGAGATCGCCCGCCGGGCCATCGGCCTGCCGCGCTCGGCCTGGGGCACAGCCTTCGCCCATGCGGGCGTCGGCGTGGTGGTGATCGGCATCGCCGCCCAGGGCTGGGCGAGCGAGGGGCTGGCAAGCCTCAATCCCGGAGGCACGCTCACGGTCGGCCCCTACGTGGCGACGCTCGACTCGGTCGCTCCGCGCAAGGGCCCGAACTACGAGGAGGCGGGCGCCTTCCTCACCATCCGCAACCGCGAGGGCAACGAGATCGGCAAGGTCGAGACCGGCCGCCGCTTCTACCCGAGCCGGCAGATGACCGTGACCGAGTCCGGCCTGCTCACCATCGGCGCCAGCCAAGTCTACGCGAGCCTCGGCGAGGTCGGGAAGGACGGCGCCATCGGCCTGCGGCTCTACTACAAGCCGCTGGTGCTGCTGATCTGGCTCGGCGCCGTGGTGATGGCGTTGGGCGGCGGCCTCTCGCTCACCGACCGGCGGATGCGCGTCGGCGCCCCCGCCAAGGCGAAGGGCCGTGCCCTTCCCGCCAGCGCGGTGCCTGCGGAATGAGCGTGACGGCCCGCTGCGCGCTCGCCGCCGCGCTCCTCCTCGCCCCGCTGCCGGCGCTTGCCGTGCAGCCGGGCGAGGTGATGAAGGACCCCGCCCTGGAACACCGGGCGCGGGAGATCTCCGAGGGGCTGCGCTGCCTCGTCTGCCAGAACCAGTCCATCGACGATTCCGACGCGCCGCTCGCCAAGGACCTCCGCCTGCTGGTGCGCGACCGCTTGGCGAAGGGCGACAGCAACGAGGCGGTGCGGGACTACATCGTCGCCCGCTACGGCGAGTTCGTCCTGCTGCGCCCGGTCTTCGCCCTTCACACCCTGATCCTGTGGCTGACGCCCGCGCTCGCCGTGGTGCTCGGCCTGTTCGGCCTGTGGCGCCTCGCGCGCCGCCGCCCTACCGCCCCCGTACGGCACCTCTCGGCCGCCGAGGAGGCGGAGGTCGCCGCGCTGCTGCGACGGGAGTAGGCTCGTTCCCATCGGCCTGATTCGCCCCTCCGGACCGTTCGGCACGAGTCTTGGATCTGGCAGCGGATCATACGAAGCCGGGAGGGGACGATGACCGCTGCGACGCTGACCATCTCCAGCCGCAACTATTCCTCCTGGTCCCTGCGGGGCTGGCTGATCTGCCGGATGGCGGGGCTCGATTTCTCCACCGAACTCCTGTCCGGCGAGGACACGACCAGCCGGGCGGAGCTGCTGCACCTTTCGCCCTCCTTCCTCGTGCCCCGGCTGCGCCACGGCGACATCGTCGTGTGGGACACCCTCGCCATCACCGCCTACCTGCACGAGACCTTCCCGAGGGCCGGCCTGCTGCCGGAGGGTCGGGCCGAGCGGGCGCATTGCTTCTCCATCGCGGGCGAGATGCACGGGGGCTTCGTGAACCTGCGCTCCGCCCTGCCGATGAACCTGAAGGCGTTCCACCCCGGCTTCCGGGTGTTCAACGGCGCCAAGGCCGACATCGAGCGCATCGTCACGATCTTCGACGATTGCCTCGACCGCTACGAGGGCCCGTATCTGTTCGGGAAGACGCCCTCCCTCGCGGACGCGATGTTCGCCCCCGTCTGCACCCGCTTCCGCACCTACGACGTGGCGCTGCCGCCGGGCGCCGCCGCCTACCGCGACACGATCCTGCACTGGCCGCTCATGATCGAGTGGGCCGAGGCGGCCGCCCAGGAGCCGGAGGAGATCGAAGAACTCGACATGGAGTTCTGACGGCCGGCACTTTTCTGCATGTCGCGCGGCAAGCTCGACAGCCGTTCGCCGTGGCCGAGGATGTCGTCAGCCCGCTGCAAACGCTGGTGAAAGGTTTCGGTAGCACGGCCTTACGCTGAGGGCGGACGGGTCGATCGGTCGCCCGCAAGGTAACAGTTCAACAGACGTCCTTTGTCGGCCCACCGGACAGCGCGATTGAAGCGCGCCTGCAATTCTGTTCCACTTCGACTTAGAACAGGAACAGACTGGGCAGGAAACCTATGCCGCGTCACGAGCCCTGGAGCCACGAGCGGGCCTCGGGCATCATCGCCGAGCACAGCCATCTCGAAGGCGCCACGCTGCCGATTCTGCACGCGCTGCAGGAAACCTTCGGCTACGTGGATCACGGCGCGATCCCCCTGATCGCCGATGCCCTGAACGTGTCGAACGCCGAGGTGTTCGGCTGCGTCAGCTTCTACCACGACTTCCGCAAGGCGCCGGCCGCCGGCCGCCACGAGGTGAAGCTCTGCCGGGCCGAGGCCTGTCAGGCGATGGGCTCGGATTCCCTGCACCGCGAAATCCTCGGCCGCCTCGGCTGCGATTGGCACGGCACGGCCACCGACGGCTCCGCCACGGTGGAGCCGGTCTATTGCCTCGGCCTCTGCGCCAACGGCCCGGCCGCCCTGGTCGATGGCGAACCCGTCGCGCATCTCACCGCCGACGCCCTGGAAGCCGCCCTGACGGAGGTACGCCAGTGAGCGTCACGCTTTACGTCCCCCGCGATGCCGTGGCCCTCGGGCTCGGCGCCAACAAGGTCGCCCGCGCGCTGTTCGCGGGCGCCGAGCGGCGCGGCCTCGACGTCATCATCGTCCGCACGGGCTCGCGCGGCCTGTTCTGGCTGGAGCCGATGGTCGAGGTGGCCACGCCCGAGGGCCGCGTCGCCTACGGGCCGGTGACGCTCAAGGACATCGACGCCCTCCTCGATGGCGGTCTCCCGACCGGCGGCGAGCATGCCCTACGCCTGGGCGACCCGGAGAAAATCCCGTTCCTCGCCAAGCAGCAGCGCCTGACCTTCCACCGCTGCGGCGTCATCGATCCGGTCTCCGTCGAGGATTACCGGGCTCATGGCGGCTATCGCGGCCTTGAGGCGGCGCTGAAGCTCGATGCCGAGGGCATCGTGACGGCGGTGCGCGAGTCGGGCCTGCGCGGGCGCGGCGGCGCCGGCTTCCCGGCGGGCATCAAGTGGAACACGGTGATGCTGGCCAAGGCGGACCAGAAATACGTGGTCTGCAATGCCGACGAGGGCGATTCCGGCACCTTCGCCGACCGGATGATGATGGAGGGCGACCCCTTCAACCTCATCGAGGGCATGACCATCGCCGCCGTCGCCACGGGCGCGACGCGGGGCTACATCTACCTGCGCTCCGAATATCCGCAGGCCTTCGAGACCCTGAAGGAGGCCATCGCCAACGGCGTGAAGGCGGGGGTGCTCGGCGAGAACATCCTCGGCTCGGGCAAGGCCTTCCATCTGGAAGTCCGCCTCGGCGCCGGCGCCTATATCTGCGGCGAAGAGACCTCGCTGCTGGAGAGCCTGGAGGGCAAGCGCGGCATCGTGCGGGCCAAGCCCCCGATCCCGGCGCTCAAGGGCTTCCTCGGCAAGCCGACGCTGGTCAACAACGTGATGACCTTTACGGCCGTGCCGTGGATCCTGGATAACGGCGCCAAGGCCTATGCCGATTACGGCATGGGCCGCTCGCTCGGCACCCTGCCGATCCAGCTCGCCGGCAACATCAAGCATGGCGGCCTGATCGAGCTCGCCTTCGGCATCACCCTGCGCGAGGTGATCCAGGAGTATGGCGGCGGCACCCGCTCGGGCCGTCCGGTGCGGGCCGTGCAGGTCGGCGGGCCGCTCGGGGCGTACTTCCCCGATCACCTGCTCGACACGCCCCTCGATTACGAGGCGATGGCGGCCAAGAAGGGCCTCGTCGGCCATGGCGGCATCGTCGTGTTCGACGACACCGTCGACATGGCCTCCCAGGCCCGCTTCGCCTTTGAGTTCTGCGCCACCGAGTCGTGCGGCAAGTGCACCCCCTGCCGCATCGGCGCGACGCGCGGCGTCGAGACGATGGACAAGGTGATCGCCGGCATCCGGCCCGAGGCGAATCTCAAGCTCGTCGAGGACCTTTGCGAGGTCATGACCGACGGCTCGCTCTGCGCCATGGGCGGCCTGACGCCGATGCCCGTGATGAGCGCCATCACCCACTTCCCCGAGGATTTTCGCCGCGCGGGCTCGCTGCCTGCGGCGGCTGAGTGAGGAGGCTTCCATGGCCCTCATCAAAGAGATCGACTACGGCACCCCGATCCGGGTCGCCGAGCAGACGGTCACCCTGACCATCGACGGGATGGAGGTCACGGTCCCGGCCGGCACCTCCGTCATGGCCGCCGCCATGACCGCCGGCACGCAGATCCCCAAGCTCTGCGCCACCGACAGCTTGGAGCCGTTCGGCTCCTGCCGCCTCTGTCTCGTGGAGATCGAGGGCCGCCGCGGCACGCCGGCCTCCTGCACCACGCCGGCCGAGAACGGCATGGTCGTGCGCACACAGACCGACAAGCTCGCCAAGATGCGCAAGGGGGTGATGGAGCTCTACATCTCCGACCACCCGCTGACCTGCCTCACCTGCGCCGCCAACGGCGATTGCGAGTTGCAGGACATGGCCGGCGTCGTGGGCCTGCGCGACGTGCGCTACGGCTACGAGGGCGACAACCACGTCGTGCCGACCGCCGAGAAGTACCTCCCGAAGGACGAGTCCAACCCGTACTTCACCTACGATCCGTCGAAGTGCATCGTCTGCAACCGCTGCGTCCGCGCCTGTGAGGAGGTGCAGGGCACCTTCGCGCTGACCATCGCCGGCCGGGGCTTCGACAGCCGCGTCGCCGCCGGGCCGACGAACTTCATGGAATCGGAGTGCGTGTCCTGCGGCGCCTGCGTCCAGGCCTGCCCGACCGCGACGCTCCAGGAGAAGACGATCCACGAGTTCGGCCAGCCCGAGCACGCGGAGGTGACGACCTGCGCTTATTGCGGCGTCGGCTGCTCGTTCAAGGCGGAGATGCAGGGCACCCGCGTGGTGCGCATGGTCCCCTACAAGGGCGGCAAGGCCAACGAGGGCCATAGCTGTGTGAAGGGCCGCTTCGCCTACGGCTACGCCACCCACAAGGACCGCATCACCAAGCCGATGATCCGCGAGAAGATCACGGATCCGTGGCGCGAGGTCTCCTGGGAGGAGGCGATCGGCCGGGCGGCTTCCGAGTTCAAGCGCATCCAGGCGACCTACGGTAAGGACTCGGTCGGCGGCATCACCTCGTCGCGTTGCACGAACGAGGAAGCCTACCTCGTCCAGAAGCTGGTCCGCGCCGCCTTCGGCAACAACAACGTCGACACCTGCGCCCGCGTCTGCCACTCGCCGACCGGCTACGGCCTGATGTCCACGCTCGGCACCTCGGCCGGCACGCAGGACTTCAAGTCCGTCGAGCATTCCGACGTGATCCTCGTGATCGGCGCCAACCCGACCGACGGCCACCCGGTCTTCGGCTCGCGGATGAAGAAGCGCCTGCGCCAGGGCGCGAAGCTGATCGTCGCCGATCCCCGCAAGATCGACCTCGTGAAGTCGCCCCACATCAAGGCGGACTTCCACCTGCCGCTGAAGCCCGGCTCCAACGTCGCCTTCATCAACTCGATGGCCCATGTCATCGTGACCGAGGGCCTGATCGACGAGGCCTACGTCCGCGAGCGCTGTGACCTGCCGGAGTTCGAATCCTGGGCGCGCTTCGTCGCCGAGGAGCGGCACTCGCCGGAGAGCCAGGAGCAGTTCACCGGCCTCGACCCGCAGGCCGTGCGCGGCGCGGCCCGCCTCTACGCCAAGGGCGGCGCGGCCGGCATCTATTACGGGCTGGGCGTCACCGAGCACAGCCAGGGCTCGACGATGGTCATGGGCATGGCCAACATCGCCATGGCCACCGGCAACATCGGCAAGCTCGGCGCGGGCGTGAACCCGCTCCGCGGCCAGAACAACGTGCAGGGCTCCTGCGACATGGGCTCGTTCCCGCACGAGCTCACCGGCTACCGCCACGTCTCGGACGACGCCACCCGCGAGAGCTTCGAGGCCCTCTGGGGGGCCAAGCTCGACAACGCACCGGGCCTGCGCATCACCAACATGCTGGACGAGGCCGTCGAGGGCGCGTTCAAGGGCATGTACATCCAGGGCGAGGACATCGCGCAGTCGGACCCCGACACGCACCATGTCACCGCCGGCCTGATGGCGATGGAATGCATCGTCATCCAGGACATCTTCCTGAACGAGACGGCGAAATACGCCCACGTCTTCCTGCCGGGCGCGTCGTTCCTCGAGAAGGACGGCACCTTCACGAACGCCGAGCGGCGCATCAGCCGCGTGCGCAAGGTGATGCCGCCGATGGGCGGCTACGGCGACTGGGAGGGCACGATCCTGCTCGCCAAGGCGCTCGGCTACGAAATGCACTACGATCACCCGTCCCAGATCATGGACGAGATCGCGAGCCTCACCCCGAGCTTCACCGGCGTGTCCTACGCCAAGCTCGATGAGCTGGGCTCGATCCAGTGGCCGTGCAACGAGAGGGCGCCGCTCGGCACCCCGATGATGCACGTGGACCGCTTCGTGCGCGGCAAGGGCCGGTTCATGATCACCGAGTTCGTGCCGACCGAGGAGCGGACGGGGGCGAAGTTCCCGCTGATCCTCACCACGGGCCGCATCCTGTCCCAGTACAATGTCGGCGCGCAGACCCGGCGCACCGAGAACTCGCGCTGGCACGAGGAGGACGTGCTGGAGATCCACCCCTTCGATGCCGAACTGCGCGGCATCGTGGACGGCGATCTCGTCTCCCTGGAGAGCCGTTCGGGCGACATCGCCCTGAAGGCCAGCGTGTCCGAGCGGATGCAGCCGGGGGTGGTCTACACGACCTTCCACCACGCCAAGACCGGCGCCAACGTCATCACCACCGACTATTCGGATTGGGCGACCAACTGCCCCGAATACAAGGTGACGGCGGTGCAGGTGCGGCGGACCAACCGGCCCTCCGACTGGCAGGCGAAGTTCTACGAGGAGGACTTCTCCCTCACGCGGATCGCTCAGGAAGCGGCGGAGTAGGCCCGATGGCGGCGGTCACCCAGGAAGACAAGCTCCTGCGCATGGCGAACCAGATCGCCTCGTTCTTCCGGTCCTACCCGGACGACGAGGCGGTGGCGGGCGTCCACAAGCACATCGAGGCGTTCTGGACGCCGAAGATGGTCCACAAGCTCGAAGCGGCCCTGCCGGGCTTCGGCGAGAAGGCGGACATCCTCGTCCGCCGGGCGATGCAGATCGACGAGCCGGTGGCCGAGAGCCCGATCCGCGCGGCCACCCGCGATCCGCAGAAGCTCGGTGACGGCGCCAGCGACGCCGGTTGAAAGGACGCGCCGCCATGCAATGGATGGCGGCGCGATGACAAAGATCGGGTTTCCCCGTGGGATTAGCCTCGGGATGTCATCCGTGAGCTAGCCTCGTCTTGGCCTGTGCGCTAAGTGCATTTCGTATTACGGCCCGTTGAACGAGGCCGTTACGGGAGGCTACGCATGACGACTGGGTTTGCGGGTGCAGTTGCGCCCGGTGAGACGCATGGCGTCCTGTCGCGAGAGCGCATCGTCGCCAAGCCCGGTTTCAACCGCTGGCTCGTTCCCCCCGCCGCCCTCGCCATCCATCTCTGCATCGGCATGGCCTACGGCCTCTCGGTGTTCTGGCTGCCCCTGAGCCGCGCGCTCTCGGTGGGCAAGCCGGCGGCGGCCGCCTGCCCCGACATGGGCGTGATGACCGCCCTCTTCACCACCACCTGCGACTGGCGGGTGAGCGACCTCGTCACCGTCTTCTCCATCGGCATCGTGGTGCTCGGCCTCTCGGCGGCGCTGTTCGGTGGCTGGCTGGAGCGGGCGGGCCCGCGCAACGCCGGGCTCGTGGCGGCCCTGTGCTGGGGCGGCGGCTTCCTGCTCGGCTCGCTCGGCGTCTACATCCACCAGCTCTGGCTGGTCTGGCTCGGCATGGGCCTGATCGGCGGCATCGGCCTCGGCCTGGGCTACATCTCCCCGGTCTCGACGCTCATCAAATGGTTTCCCGACCGGCGCGGCATGGCCACCGGCATGGCGATCATGGGCTTCGGCGGCGGCGCGATGATCGGCTCGCCCCTCGCCGACCTGCTCATCAAGACCTTCCGCACCCCCGACACGGCCGGCGTCTGGCAGACGCTGGCGGTGATGGGGGTGGGCTACCTGCTGTTCATGATGGCCGGCGCGTTCGGCTACCGCGTGCCGCCGGCCGGCTGGAAGCCGGAGGGCTGGACGCCGCCCGCCGCCTCTACCAACGCGATGATCGCCGCCGGGCACGTCCACCTGCGGGACGCGCACAAGACGTTCCAGTTCTGGATGATCTGGCTGGTGCTCTGTCTCAACGTCTCGGCCGGCATCGGCGTGCTGGCGCTGGCCTCCCCGATGCTGCAGGAGATCTTCGGCGGCGCGCTCATCGGCCAGCCGGGCACGGCGCTCTCCGCGCTGGACGGCGGCCAGAAGGCGCAGGTCGCGGCCATCGCGGCGGGCTTCGTCGGGCTCCTGTCCCTGTTCAACATCCTGGGCCGGTTCTTCTGGGCCTCCCTCTCCGACCGGATCGGCCGGAAGGTCACCTACGCCACGTTCTTCCTCCTGGGCGCGCTGCTCTACGCCGCCGCGCCCTCCGCCGCGACGGCCGGCTCGCAGGCGCTGTTCGTGGCGATCTTCTGCGTCATCCTCTCGATGTATGGCGGCGGCTTCGCCACCATCCCGGCCTACCTCGCCGACATCTTCGGCACGCAGTTCGTGGGGGCCATCCACGGGCGGCTGCTCACCGCGTGGTCGACGGCGGGCATCGTCGGGCCGTTCGTGGTGACGAAGATCCGCGAGATCCAGGCGGCCTCCGGCGTGCAGGGCGCCGACCTCTACGGGCGCACCATGTACGTGCTGGCCGGCTTCCTCGTGGTCGGCTTCGTCTGCAACCTCGCCGTCCGGCCCCTGGCCCGGCGCTGGTTCATGGCGGATTCCGAGGTCGCCGCACTCGGCGCCGCCCCCGGCACGCGGCAGGTGCCCTCGGGCTCGTTCGGCATCGGCCGGGGCGGGTTCAGCCTCGGGGCGCTGCTCGCCTGGGCGGTAGTCGGTATCCCGATCCTCTGGGGCATCGGCATCACGCTCTCCAAGGCATTGATCCTGTTCCGGTAAGGGGTCCGGCGCCCGCCGCATTGTGCCGGGGCGGGCGGGCGCTTACCTCCCTGGGGAACGGGGGCCGGGAATGACGACGTGATCGACAAGCTCGACTTCCTGCTCGCGCTGGCCCGCGAGCAGCATTTCGGCCACGCGGCCGAGGCCTGCGGCGTCACGCAGCAGACGCTCTCGGCCGGGGTGAAGCAGCTGGAGAACCGGTTCGGCGTGCAACTGGTGCTGCGCGGTTCGCGCTTCCAGGGCTTCACGCCGGAGGGCGAGCGGGTGCTGGCCTGGGCGCGGCGGATCGTGGCCGATGCCCGCGCCATGCACGAGGAGGTCACCGGCCTGCGGCGGGGCCTCACGGGCCACCTGCGCATCGCCGCCATCCCCACCGCCCTGCCGATGGTCGCGCGGCTGACGACGCCCTATCGGGAGCGCCACCCGGACGTGCGCCTGACGATCGAGTCCGCGACCTCAACCGACATCTTCTCCCTCATCGAGAACCTCGAGGCGGATGCCGGCCTCACCTATCTCGACAACGAGCCCCTGGGCCGCGTCGTCTCGGTGCCGCTCTATCAGGAGCGCTACCGCTTCGTGACGGCGGCAGGCGGGCCCTATGACGGGCGCGACTCGGTGACCTGGGCCGAGACCGGCCAAGTGCCCCTCTGCCTGCTGACGCCGAACATGCAGAACCGGCGGATCATCGACCAGCAGATCCGCGCCGCCGGGGGCGAGCCGGCCGCGACCCTCGAATCGAACTCGATGATCGTGCTGATGAGCCATGTGCGCACGCTGCGCTGGGCGTCGATCATGCCGGCGGTGCTGGTCAACGCGCTGGGCTCCATCGAAGGGCTGCAGGCGATCCCGATCACCGCCCCCGACGTCGTGCACACGATCGGCCTCGTGGCGCCCCGGCGGGAGCCCTCCACGCCGATGGTGACGGCGTTGGTTTCGGTGGCGCGGCAGCTCGCGCAGACCATGGCGCAGGAGGCGGACGCCTAAGGCCAAACAAAAAGGGCCGCCCCAGAGGGACGGCCCGTCTAGCAGCGCGGTGAAGCGTGCTTACTTGATCTTGCTTTCCTTGAACTCGACGTGCTTGCGCGCGACCGGGTCGTACTTGCGCGCCGTGAGCTTCTCGGTCTGCGTCCGCGAGTTCTTCTTGGTGACGTAGAAGTAGCCCGTGTCGGCGGTGGAGACGAGCTTGATCTTGACGGTGACGGCCTTGGCCATGGCGGTTGCTCCTGGGCGGGTGGCATTCCGCCGCGTGAGCGAAACGCAAAAGGGCCGGGGAGGCCCGGCCGAATACGGCGGGTGGCATGCCCGATCGGGGCGGTCAGGTCAAGGGGAGCGGCGCCTCAGCGTCCCCGCCAGGGGCAGGGCGTAGGCGAGGAACAGGCCGAGCAGGGCATAGGCGAAACCGTCCGGCGGGATCAGGTCGAGCCCGCCGCCGATGACCGGCGGCCCGAGGATCAGGCCGACATTGTAGAGCACCACGAAGGTCGCGTTGGCACCCGCGAGATCCACCGCCGAGACCCGCGCCCCGAGGGCGGCGAGCCCCACCGTGTAGAGCGTGCCCGCGAGCCCGCCCCAGAGGAACAGCAGGATCGCGAAGGCGGTCGCGGACCCGGACGCCGCCGGGATCAGCGCCGAGCCCACGGCGCAGCCGAGGCTGGTGCCGAGGAGGACGAGGGTCCGGTCGAACCGGTCGGCGAGCCAGCCGAAGGGGATCTGGAACAGCACGTTGCCGAGCGCGATCAGGCTCACGAGCCCCGCCGCCCCCTGCGCGTCGTAGCCGAGGCGCAATCCGTAGAGGGGCAGGATCGCGAAGATGCCGGTCTCGACGGCGCCGTAGAGGAGGGCCGCGAAAAGGGCAGCGGGGGCGAAGCGGACATAGCCGAACACCCCGCGTCCGGTCCCGCCCTCGACGGCGGGCGACAGGCCGCGTGCGAGGAGCACGGGCAGGAGGCCGGCAAGCACGAGGAGCGCGCCGGTCAGGTAGGGCCAGAGCCCCGTCGTGCCGACGAGGGTGATCAGCACCGGCCCGGTGGCGAAGCCCAGCGCCAGCACGGTGGTGTAGATGCCGAGGACGAGGCCCCGCCGCTCCGGGGGCGCCGCCGCGTTGATCCAATATTCCGACAGGACGAACAGCACCCCGAGCCCCGCCGAGAACACGAAGCGCAGGGGGAACCACGGCCACAGGCCGGGCAGGAGCGGGAAGGCGACGAGGCTCGCCGCCGAGACGATCAGCGACAGGGTCAGCAGGGGCACGACGCCGATCCGGGACGCCACGCGCGGCACGAAGGGCACGACCAGGATGCTGCTGATGCCGGCCATCGCCGTGTTGAGGCCGATCAGCGTGCTCGACGCCCCCCGCCGCTCCATCTCCAGGGAGAGGAGCGGGATCGACAGGCTGAGGCCGATGCCCACCACCGCGACGCAGGCGATGGCCGCCGCGATGGCGGCGACGCGCTCCCGCTCGGTCGGCATCCAGCCGCCGCGTCCTCCGGCCGCCGCGACGGGGCCGGATCCGTTGAACTCTGTCACAAAAACTCCCGCTCGCGGCGGCCGTAGCGCTCGTAATGGAAGGGGATCTGCCGGTGGGGCGCGAAGTCCACGGCGATCTGCGCCTCCAACTCGTCGAGGATGGCACGGGTGATGAAGGGCAGGTCGAGCTTGCGCGCCGCATCGAGGCGCACCCAGGCGAGTTCGGTGAACTCGCTGTCCTCGCTCACCCGGCCGGGCTCCTCGGCGGCGACGCCCGTGCGGTCCACGGCGAAGAAGCGCGTGTCGAACCTCCGCACGCGCTTGGGCGGCGTGATCGCGCGGGCGACGAGGTGCAGGGCTTCGAGGTCCGGCAGCACCCCGTGCCGCTGGAAGGCCTCCCAGCCCTCCGGCACGTCCTCCGGCGGGCCGTACTCGGCGGTGCCGAGCATCAGGCCGGTCTCCTCGTAGGTCTCGCGGATCGCGGCGAGCGCCAGGGCGCGGCCGAGATGGTGCGGCGGGCGGGAGATGCGGCGGGCCAGGGCGGCCTCGGCGTAATCGGGCAGGGCGCCGGCCACGGCCATGGAGCGGTCGCCTAGTTCGATGCGGCCGCCGGGGAAGACGAACTTGCCGGGCATGAAGGCGAGCCGGGCGTTGCGCCGGCCCATCAGCACCTTCGGCCCGCCCCGCCCCCGGCGGTCGAGGACGATCATCGTCGCGGCGTCGCGGGGGCGCAGGCTCGCGGACGGACGGGGGGCCTCAGGTGCGGCTTGCGGGGGCGCCGGGTCCGGCTGGGGCAAGGCGTGTCTCCTCCGGCCCCGGTGCGGGGCGGGCCTGCGGTAGCGCGGCGAAGCCGTGCATGCCAAGGGCGTATTGCAGGCCGACGACCGCCCCCTTCACCGGCTGCAACAGGCCGAGGGCGAGCATCAGGGTGAAGACCGGCCAGACGCCCATCTCCACCCACAGGGGCACGTCGTAGGCGCTCTCCGTCTCCAGGATCAGGTAGCCCACGATGTGGGCGACGATGAAGATCACCACGTAGGGCGGCAGGTCGTCGGCGCGGTGGTGGTGCAGTTCGAGGCCGCACGCCTCGCAATGCGGCCGCACCTTCAGGAAGCGGCCGAACAGCTTGCCCTCCCCGCAATGGGGGCAGCGGCCGATGAAGCCGCGCGCCAGGGAGCGGATCAGCCCCGTGCGGGTGGGCGTCTGCGTCGTGGGCATTCTTCCCTTCCCCAACGAACTCAGCGGCGCGAGCCACGATGGCGCGTGCCGGTGTTGCGGATGCCGGAGGGGCGTCCGGGCGGGGCCGCCTTGAACGGCCGTCCGGGAGCCTTGCTCGTCCCGCCGCCGCCCCTCTTCCTGCCCTCGCTCAGCAACTCGAAGCGCAGCGCCCCGGCCACCGGCGCGGCCTCCACGAGGCGCACCTCCACCCGGTCACCCAGGCGGAAGGTCTCGCCCGTGCGCTCGCCGACGAGGGCGTGGCGGCCCTCCTCGTGGCGGAAGTAATCGGCGCCGAGCTGCGAGATCGGCACGAAGCCGTCCGCCCCGGTCTCGTCGAGCTTGATGAACAGGCCGGCGCGGGTCACGCCGGAGATCTGCCCGGCGAAGGTCGCGCCGACCCGGTCCGCGAGATGGCCCGCGATGAGCCGGTCGATAGTCTCGCGCTCGGCGGCCATGGCCCGGCGCTCCGTGGCGGAGATGCTCTCGCCGATGGCGGCGAGGTCGCCCGCCGACACGTCCGGCGAGAGGCCGCCCGATCCGAGCCTGCAGGCCGAGATCAGCGCCCGGTGGACGATGAGGTCGGCGTAGCGCCGGATCGGCGAGGTGAAATGCGCGTAGCGGCGCAGGTTCAGGCCGAAATGGCCGAGGTTCTCGGAGGCGTAGACGGCCTGCGCCTGCGAACGCAACACGACCTCGTTGATGAACACCGCATGCTCCGTCTCGGCCACCGAGCGCAGGATGCGGTTGAACAGGTCGGGGCGCAGGGCGCCCTCCTTCGGCAGCTTGATGCCGACGGAGGCCAGCACCTCACCCAGCGCCCGCACCTTCTCCACGGCCGGCTCGTCGTGGACCCGATAGATCAGCGGGTGCTTGGCCGCTTCCAAAGTCTCGGCAGCGGCGACGTTGGCCTGGATCATGAACTCCTCGATCAGCCGGTGGGCGTCGAGGCGTTGGGGCACGATCACCCGGTCGACGCCGCCCTCCGGCGTCAGCAGCACCTTGCGCTCGGGCAGGTCGAGGGCCAGCGGCCCACGCCGGTCGCGCGCCGTCCGCAGGGCCGCGTAGGCGGCCCAGAGGGGCTTGAGGGCCTTGTCGAGGAGCGGCCCGGTCTTCTCGTCGCCGTGGCCGTCAATGGCGGCCTGGGCCTGCGCGTAGGAGAGCTTCGCCGCCGAGCGCATCATCACCCGGTGGAACGTGTGCTTGCGCTTCGTCCCGTCGGCGGCGATCACCATGCGCACGGCGAGCGCCGGCCGGTCCTCGCCCTCGCGCAGCGAACACAGGTCGTTCGAGATGCGCTCCGGCAGCATCGGCACGACGCGGTCGGGGAAGTAGACCGAGTTGCCCCGCTCCAAAGCCTCCCGGTCGAGGCTGGTGCCGGGGCGGACATAGGCCGCCACATCCGCGATGGCGACCGTCACGACGAAGCCGCCGGCATTGGCCGGGTCCTCGTCGGGCTCGGCCATTACCGCGTCGTCGTGGTCCTTGGCGTCGGGCGGGTCGATGGTCAGGAGCGGGCGGTCGCGCCAATCCTCGCGGCCCTTCAGCGTGGCGGCCTTCACCGCGTCGGCCTCGGCCAGCGTCGCGTCCGCGAAGACGTGCGGGATGCCGTGGATGTGCAGGGCGATGAGGCTCACCGCCTTCTCGGAGCCCAGCGAGCCCAGCCGCTCCTTCACCCGGCCCTTGGGCAAGCCGAAGCGGGTCTCGCGTTCGAACGTAACGCTCACGAGGTCGCCGTCGCGGGCCTCGCCTTCCTCGCCCGGCGGGATCAGG
This sequence comes from Methylobacterium sp. J-067, assembly GCF_022829465.1. Classification (GTDB taxonomy): domain Bacteria; phylum Pseudomonadota; class Alphaproteobacteria; order Rhizobiales; family Beijerinckiaceae; genus Methylobacterium; species Methylobacterium litchii. Next base: position 359,383 of record NZ_JAKSXZ010000146.1, on the reverse strand, counting down.
ATCTCCTTGCCCTGGCCCTTCTTCTCGACGGGCACGATCCGCCCGCCCTGGGCGCCCGCCCGGTAGACGCCGATGATCTCGGCCTTGTTCTTCCCGATGACCTTGACGATCCGGCCGGAATAGCCGCCCTCCGCGTCACGCTCGACGCGGATCAGGGCGCGATCACCGATGCCCGGCGCCGGGCGCTTGGCGCCCCGCCCGCCGCGCACCGGCATGAGCACGATGGAGGGCGGCTTGCCCTCGCCGGTCCACTCCACCGGCACCGCGAGGAAATCGCCGTGGCGGTCGCGGGAGCGGATGTCGGCGAGCACGACCGGCGGCAGGCGCCCGGCTTCCGCGAGGCCGCCGCGCCCGCGCTCTAGGGCACCTTCGCCCTCGATCTCCTTGAGGATCGCCTTCAGCTCGATCTTCGCCGCGCCGCCCTTCACACCGAAGGCCTTGGCGATCTCGCGCTTGCCGACGCGTTCCTTCGATTCGGCGACGAAGGCGAGGATCTGCTCGCGCGTGGGGAGCGTCTGGGGGAGGGCGGTGTCCGCCTTCGCGCGGGTGCGGGGTGCCAAAGATCCGTGCCGTATCTGGAGAAAGGACGAGCAGGCCGTGCGGCCTGCGCTTCTCCCCGAAGGTGGTGGCGCAGACGGCGCACGGCAACGACTCATCCGTGTTCGTCAACAGATGCCGCAGGTTGGCTCCGGTCAAGTCGCCGCGTCAGCCGGTCGAGGCCGACTTGCGGATGGTCTCCACCGCCCCGTCGATGTCGAAGCCGGGTGCCAGCAGCTCTTCGAGGGCGAACGGGCACTGGCGCGGCAGCGTCAGGTTCACCTGTCCCTCCTCGTCGGCGAGCTCCGGCGTCTCGGCCTCTTGAATGGCGAGCGTCCAGGCGCCGTCGATCCGGACATGGGCCGGGTCCGGCGGGCTCGCGGCCAGCGCCTTCAACCGCGCGGCCCCTTCCTCCCGGCAGGCGAGGCTCTTGGCGTCGTCCGAGAGCAGCGCCGCCTTGATCAATTCGGCCAGGGCGTCCCTGACCCGCTTCACATCCGCGTTCATGCCTTGTCCCGGTGAGTGACTCCTGCGACGGACTGGCAAGGGCAGTGCCAGCCCGCTTGGCTTCCCTCGCGGGCCGCCGGGTGTAGAACGCGTGGCATGATCCCGGTTCTCACCCGCACCGCCGACGCGGTTCCCCTCTACGAGGCCGCCTGCGCCGAACTCCTCGCGCGCGGCTTCGCGGGCGACCTGTCGCTGACGCCGGCCGACCGGACGGTCTTTTCCACCGACAACTCGATCTATCAGGTCGAGCCCGGCGCCGTCGCCTTCCCCAGAACCCGCGACGACCTCGTGCGGATCGCCCGCCTGCTGGACGATCCGCGCTTCACGGAGATCGTCATCCGCCCGCGCGGCGGCGCGACGGGGACCAACGGCCAGTCGCTGGGCCATGGCCTCGTGGTCGACACCTCCCGGCACATGAACCGGATCCTGGAGATCGATGTCGCGAATAGGACAGTTCGCGTCGAGCCCGGCGTGGTGAAGGACCAGCTCAACCGGGAACTCGCCAAGCACGGCCTGTTCTTCGCCCCCGAACTCTCGACCTCGAACCGCGCCACCCTGGGCGGCATGATCTCCACCGATGCCTGCGGCCAAGGCTCCTGCCTCTACGGCAAGACCCGCGACCATGTGCTGGCGCTGACCTGCGTGCTCACCGACGGCACGGTCTGGACCGCCGAACCCCTCGACGCCGAGGGCCTTGCCGCCGCCAAGGCGCAGCCGGGCCGGGTCGGGGAGATCCACCGGACGGTGGACGAGGCCATCACCGCGAACACCGCGCTCATCGCGGAACGCTTCCCCAAGCTCAACCGCTGCCTCACCGGCTACGACCTCGCCCATGTGCGCGATGGGGAGGGGCGGTTCGACCTGAAGAGCCTGATCTGCGGCTCCGAGGGGACGCTGGCCCTCATCGCCGAGGCGCGGCTCAACGTCCTGCCGATCCCGAAGGCGGCGGCCCTGGTCGCCCTCTCCTACGTCGATTTCGACGCGGCGCTCCGGGATGCGCAGGCGCTGATGCCCTTCGGCGCGGCCTCCGTCGAGACCATCGATTCGACGGTGCTCGGCCTCGCCCGCAAGGACCCGATCTGGGCCGAGGTGCGGGCCTTCTTCCCCGACGACCCGGCGGGCCGCACCGTCGAGGGCATCAACCTCGTGGAGTTCGTCGGCGACGACGAAGGGGCCGTCGCGGCGGCGTTGAGCCGGCTCACGAGCGTCCTCGACGCGGAGCGCGAGAGCCACGGCAAGCGCGTCGGCTACACCATCGCCCGGGGCGAGGCGATCGAGCGGCTGTGGACCATGCGCAAGAAGGCGGTGGGCCTGCTCGGCGCGGCGAAGGGCGAGGCACGGCCGATCCCCTTCGTGGAGGACACGGCGGTGCCGCCCGAGGTGCTGGCCGATTACATCGCCGAGTTCCGCGCCCTCCTCGATGCCAAGGGCCTGCGCTACGGCATGTTCGGGCACGTCGATGCCGGCGTGCTCCATGTCCGTCCGGCCCTCGACCTGAAAGACGAGCGCCAGGGCCCGCTGATCCGCGAGGTGACGGAGGGCGTCGTGGCGCTCACCAAGCGCTACGGCGGGCTGCTCTGGGGCGAGCACGGCAAGGGCTTCCGCTCGGAATTCGTGCCGGAGACCTTCGGGCCGCTGATGCCCGTGCTGGAGATCGTGAAGCGCGCCTTCGACCCCGGCGACCGGATGAACCCCGGCAAGATCGCCTCCGCCGCCGGCCAGCCGCTCACGCGGATCGACGGCGTGCCCCGCCGGGGTGAGGCCGACCGGACGATTCCCACCCCCGTCCGTGCCGCGTTCGATGCCGCGCTCCATTGCAACGGCAACGGCGCCTGCTTCTCCTACGACACCGACGAGGCGATGTGCCCGTCCTGGAAGGCGACCCGCGAGCGGCGCCATTCGCCGAAGGGCCGCGCCTCGCTGATGCGGGAATGGCTGCGGCTCGCCACGGCGGCCGGGGCGGACCCTGCCGCCGCCTTGAGGGCCGAGCGCCCGAACTGGCTCGGCGACCTGCTGCGCAGCCTGCGCCCCGCCGGCAACCGGGACGACTTCTCCCACGCGGTGAAGGAGGCGATGGACGGCTGTCTCGCCTGCAAGTCCTGCACGGGCTCCTGCCCGATCAAGGTGGACGTTCCGACCTTCCGGGCGAAGTTCCTGGCGCTCTACCACCAGCGCTACCCGCGCCCCCTGAAGGACCATGTGATCGCGGCCCTCGAACCGCTGCTGCCCCTGGCGGGGCGGGCGCCGCGGCTCGGCAACCTGCTCGCCGCCAACCCCCTCGCCCGTGCGGTGATGGCCCAGCTCGGGCTGGTGGCGATCCCCGCCTTCTCGACCTTCGACCTCGCGGGGGCTCTCGGCCGTCTCGGCGTCGCCACCGCGACCCCGCTGGCCCTGCGCGGTCTCGGCGTGGAGGAGCGCAAGAAGTCCGTGGTGATCGTGCAGGATGCCTTCACCACGCATTTCGAGGCGGAACTCGTCGCCGACCTCTGCGCCCTGCTGGTCGAACTCGGCTTCCGGCCCTGGCTGGCGCCCTACCGGCCGAACGGCAAGCCGCTCCATGTCCACGGCTTCCTCGCCCGGTTCGGTCAGGTCGCCGCCGAGGGCGCGGCCTCCCTGCGGGCGCTCGCGGCGGAGGGCGTGCCCCTCGTCGGCCTCGATCCGTCGATGACGCTCACCTACCGTTCGGAATACGCCGCCGCGCTGCCGGCCGGAGCGGTGCCGAAGGTCGAGATGGTGCAGGAATGGCTCTCCGGCCGGCTCGGGGAAATCGCCCGGCGGGAGGGCGGCCAGCGCTTCCGGCTGCTGCCCCATTGCACCGAGCGCACCAACGCCCCCGGCGCGGTGAAGGATTGGCAGGAGGTGTTCACCCATCTCGGGCTGAGCCTCGACGTGCCGGCCTCCGGCTGCTGCGGGATGGCCGGCACCTACGGCCACGAGGCGAGCCACCGGGCGACCTCCGAGACGATCTATCGGCAGAGCTGGGCGCACCACGTCGCCGCGTCGGCGGGGGATCTCCTGGCAGATGGCTATTCCTGCCGCTCCCAGGCGAAGCTCGTGGACGGCATCCGCCTGCGCCATCCGGTGCGGGCGCTCCTCGACCATGTGCGGACGAGCGCCGTCGCGGCGCCCCGCAAGGCGGCGGCGTGAGCGAGGCCCGCACGATGCGCGTCGCCGTGATGGGGGCGGGGGCGGTCGGCTGCTATTACGGCGCCGTGCTGGCCAAGGCCGGGCATCCGGTCACGCTGATCGGTCGACCGGCGCTGGCGGAGGCCGTGGCCGAACGCGGTCTCGTTCTCGACACCGCGCAGGGACGCGAAACCGTCGCGCTCAACGCCGTCACCGGGCCGGAGGGCGTGGCCGGGGCGGATTGCGTCCTTGTCTGCGTGAAGTCGGGAGATACGGAGGAGGCCGGACGGTCCATGCGGCCGCATCTGGCGCCCGGCGCCGTGATCCTCAGCCTGCAGAACGGCGTCGACAACGGCGAGCGGCTGGCCTCGATCCTCGGGCGGCCGGTCGTGCCGGTGGCGGTCTACGTCGCCACCGCCATGGAGGGCGCGGGCCATGTCCGCCACCACGGGCGGGGCGACCTGATCCTCGGGCCGGGCGGCGAGGCGGTCGCGGACCATCTGAACGCGGCCGGCATCCCGGCCACCGTCTCCGAGCGGGTGCGGGACGCCCTCTGGGCGAAGCTCACGATCAACTGCGCCTGGAACGCCCTCTCGGCGCTGGGCGGCCAGCCCTACGGGCGGCTCTTCGCCGGCGAGGGCGTCGCGGCCGTGCTGGCGGACGTCACCGCCGAATGCCGCGCGGTGGCGCAGGCCAGCGGCGTGCGCCTGCCGGAGGACATGCTGGATCAGGTCCGCGCCATCGCGGCGACCATGGCGGAGCAGCGCTCCTCCACGGCCCAGGACCTCGCCCGGGGCCGCCGGACGGAGATCGACCATCTCAACGGCCTCGTCGTCCGCGAGGGCGAGCGGTTGGGCATCCCGACCCCGGCGAACCGCGTGCTGCACACGCTGGTGAGGCTGGTGGAGCCCTGAGGGGCGCTACCCCTTCGCGGTCCCGGCCTTAGCTCGGCCCGATCCGCCGGGATGCTTGCCGCCGCCGTCGTCCTTGTTGACGGTGGCCCAGGCGCGGGCCTCGGCTTCCTTCTCCGGAACGCCCCGGTCCTCATAGGACTCGGCGATGTGCTCGGCCTTGCGCTTCTGCTTGTCCGTGTATTTCGACTTGTCGCCCTGGGACATGACACGTCCTCCCGACGGAAGCGGCGGCCTCACGAGACTCCGGTGGGGCCGTCGAGGATCGCCCGCACCCGCCGGATCAGCTCCGTACGGCGATAGGGCTTGTTCAGGATGTCGAATTCCGAACCCCCCACATCGGTTCGCTCCAGGCTCGCCTCCGCGTAGCCGGTGGCGAGCAGCACCTTCAGGCGCGGCTGGCGGCGGCGGGCCTCGCGGGCGAGCACCACGCCGTTCATGCCGCCGGGCATGATCATGTCGGTGAAGAGCAGGTCGATGCGCTCGCTGGAATCGAGGATTTCCAACGCCTCCTTGCCGCTGCCGGCCATCAGCACCGTGTAGCCGAAGTCTCGCAGGATGGTGCGGGCGAGTTCGGCCACGTCCTGGCGGTCGTCCACCACGAGGACCGTCTCGGTGCCCGGCCGGTCGACGGTGCGCAGGGCGACCTTGGCGGGCATGGCCTGCTCGCCCTCGACCGCCGGGAAGGACAGCTTCACCGTCGTGCCGGACCCGACGGCGGATTCGATCTGCGCCGCCCCACCGGATTGCTTGGCGAAGCCGTAGACCATGGAGAGGCCGAGCCCGGTGCCCTTGCCCTCCTCCTTGGTGGTGAAGAACGGGTCCATCACCCGCGCCAGCACGGCGGGGGGCATGCCGGTGCCGGTGTCGGTGACGGCGATGGAGGTGTAGCGCCCCTCGCGCAGGGGGCCGACCTCGTGGTCGGCGGTCACCGTCACGGTGCGGTTGGCGGTGGCGATGCGCACGGTGCCGCCGCCCGGCATCGCGTCGCGGGCGTTGATGAGCACGTTGAGGAGCGCGACTTCGGCCTGGGTCGGGTCCACGCGGCAGTTCCAGAGGTCGTCCGCGAGGGCGAACTCCACCTGCACCGCGTCGCCGACCGAGCGGTCGATCATGTCCCGCATCCCCTCGACGAGGGTGTTCAGGTTCACCGAGCGGCCTTCCAAGCGCTGCTTGCGGGCGAAGGCCAGGAGCTGCTGCGTGAGGGTGGTGGCGCGCTCCGCCGCCTGCCGGATGTTGTCTGTGGCCCGGCCGAGCCGCGCCCGGTCGGCGTCCGGCTTCTCCAGCCCGGCGGCGAGGATGTCGACGTAGCCGACGATCACCTGCAGCAGGTTGTTGAAGTCGTGGGCGATGCCGCCGGTCAGCTGCCCGAGGGCTTCCATCTTCTGCGCCTGCCCCAGCGCCTCCTCCGCGTCGCGGCGGCGGGAGACGTCGAGCTGCGAGCCGAAATAGTAGACGAGCTCGCCTTCCGTGTTGTGCACGGGCGAGACGAACAGGGCGTTCCAGAAGGTCGAGCCGTTCTTGCGGTAGTTCAGGATCTCGGTGGCGAATTCCCGCCGCTCCGCGATGGCGGCGCGCACCTGGGCGATGGTCTCCTGGTCGGTCTCGGGCCCCTGGAGGAAGCGGCAGTTTCGGCCGATCAGTTCTTCCGGCGTGTAGCCGGTCATCGCCAGGAAGGCGCGGTTGGCGAAGATGATCGGGTTGTCGGGCTGGCGCGGGTCGGTCACGATCATCGGCATCCGCGTCGTCTCGACGGCGGCGAAGAAGATCTCGCTCTTGGGGTCGGACACCTCGGCCGGGGCGTCGTCGTGGACGCGGGTCCCTTGGGACTCGGACATCTGTTCGGTCTCGCGCATCCCGCCGGTCGCCGGCGACGGTGGGAATCGCTCCGCCGACGCCAACGGTTCCCCCTAGCTTGGGCGGAAATCTGCGCAAGTGCGAAAGGGGATGCCGGCCCTTACGCGAGGGCCAGCGCGGGCTCCTGCGTCGCCGGCTTGGCCAGGGCGGGTGCGGGCTGCGGTGCCCGGCTCGCCGCCAGGGCAGCGGACAGGGCGTCGCTCAGCGAGGTGACGAGATAGTCCGCCGAGGTCGCCCGGCGCAGGCGGGCGAGGCTCGCCGGGTCGCGCTCCCGCCAGAAGCCCACGAGCACCTTCACGCCGGGAATGGCGGCGCGGGCCTGCCGCACGGAGAAGCGCACCTGCGAGAGGCTGACGGGTTCGAGGTAGGAGAAGCACACCAGCGCGATGCCCTCCTGCTCCTCCGGCCGCTCGCCCGCGCGGATCGCGGCCATGGACAGGGTCTGCGAGGCGAGGCCGTGCCGGGCGAGGACCTGGCTCAGCATCAGCGTCGCCGCCTCGTCGAACGGGCCCCGGCTCGACACGCAAAGGACCGGCTTGGCGCCGCGCCATGCGGGGGCAAGGTCTTCGCGTCCGAGCACGATGGCCGCCTCCTGCCGGTCGGGGCCGACCGCGGCGAGGGCCGCCGCCGTCTCGGTGTCGGCGCCCCGGCTGGTCTTGCGCCGCACACGCCGGGTGACGGGCAGCGTGCCGAGCCGCGCGACCACGGCGCGGATCGCCGTGCCGACCTCCTCCTGCCGCTCGCGCACCAGGGTCCCGCGCGACAGGTCTTCCTGCGCCAGCAGCAGCCCCGCCTGCACCACCTGATCGTAATAGGTGACGAGGGCGCGTTCTTTCAGGAACTGCCGCCCCTGCTCGATGGCCTCGGCGGGGTCGTTCGCCAGCATCCGCTGGTAGAAGATCTCGGAGGGCGCCAGCGCCGGCCGGTCGCCGAGCAGCACGTCGAGGTACCAGAGCCGGTCGACATGGCGGCCGAGCACCACGAGGCAGACGGTGAGCGGCGTCGCCAGGACGAGGCCGATGGGCCCCCACAGGAAGGTCCAGATCGTCGCCGAGAGGATCACCGCCACGGGCGAGATGCCGGTGGAATGGCCGTAGAGCAGCGGCTCGATCACGTGGCCGCACAGGGGCTCGACCACGAGGAACAGGGCCACGGTGGAGATCACCATCGACCAGCCGGGATCCACCGCCGCCGCCAGGATCACCGGCAGCAGGGCGCTGATCGCCGCGCCGATATACGGCACGAAGCGCAGGATCGCCGCGAGCACGCCGAACAGGGTCGGGCTCGGCACGCCGATGAAGCCCAGCCCGAGGCCGATCACGAGGCCGAAGGCGATGTTCAGGGCAAGCTGCGCCAGGAAGAACTTCGAGAGCCGGCTCGTGGCGTCGTCGATGGCGGCGGTCGTCCGCCGCAGGTCGCCGGGGCCGATGAGGCGGATGGCGCGGTTCCGCAGGTCCTCGCGCTGCATCAGGATGAAGATCGTGAAGATCAGGATCAGGCCGGTCGTGGCCAGCGGATGTAGCACCGGGCCGGCGAAAGTCTGGAGCGTGTCGAGGACGCTCGCCCGGGCGGGGCTCAATTCCACGGTCAGCGGATGGGTGGGGGTGCCGGGCTCGCCCTTGTACTCGGCGGCCGGCGGCGGCGAGATCGCCGCGCCGAGGTCCTGCACCATGTCCACGAGGCGCGACAGGGAACTCGACCCGTCGGTGGCCCCGCGCAGGTCGCGGATCTTGTCGCGCATCGTCAGGGTGTAGCGGGGCAGGTCGGAGGCGAGTTGCGACGCCTCGCTGGCGATGAGGCTGCCAATGCCGAACAGCGCGCCGAACACGATCACCACGACGAGCATGACGGCGGGCGCCCGCGGCACCCGCACCCGGCGCAGGATCCGCACGAAGGGCGCCAGCACGAAGCTCAGGAGGATCGCCAGGGTGACGGGCACGAGGATCTCGCGCCCGAAATAGAGCGCGGCCATCACCCCCACGACGAGGAGGAAGGAGGCGAGCGCCACCATGATCGGCAGGCCCTGCCTCAGGCGCTGCGCCGTGACGGGATCCTCGCTCACTGATACGCTTCCCCTATCACAATGCCTCTGGCGCGAAGCCGGCCTCAGCCGGTCTGCGCCGTCTCCCCGAGCGCCGTGCTGATCTGGCTGAGCAGCTTCGAGAAATCGACCGGCTTCGGATGGTAGTCGTCGCAGCCCGCCTGGATCGCCTTGTCCCGGTCGCCGGACATGGCGTGGGCGGTCAGCGCGATGATCGGGATGGTGCGGGTGTCCGCCCCGGCCTTCAGGGCGCGGGCGGCGGACCAGCCGTCGAGGACGGGCAGGTTCATGTCGAGGAGGATCACGTCCGGTTGCCCGGCGCGGGCCTGCCGCACGCCGGCCTCGCCGTCATGGGCCAGGATCACCTCGTAGCCCCGCCGCTTGAGGCGCCGGGACAGGAAGTCCCAGATCTCCTCATGGTCCTCGACGAGCAGTATCTTCGCCATCCCCAACCCCCATCGCCCCGATCCTGCTCTGCGCCATCGCGCGGCGATGCACAATGCTCCGACTTCCTCCAACGTCCGCCGAGCCGATCCGGTCCCTCCGACCCTGACGCTTCCGTGCGTCTGAATTGATTATTCAGCGGTCAGGGGCGTCCGGCGCCTCCCAGGAACCCGTCGCGGCGGTCTGGGGGCCCGGCTCCGGCACGCTCCAGCGGAAGGGCAGGGCGCCGGGCCGGTGCCAGCCCCGCGCGACCGCGAATCGCCAGGAGCGCTCGGCCCCCGCGAAGCGCGCGGCCGCGTCCCCGCTCCAATCGATCTCGGCGCGGCCTTGGAGGACGAGGAGGTCGCCGGTCTCGAAATCCGGGATCAGCAGGGAGGCGCGCGAATCGCCCAGCAGGTTGCCGAACGTGTTGAAGAAGCGGTTGCCGGAGAAGTCCGGCACGCTCAGCCCGTCACCCTCCACGCGGACGAAGCCCGGCCGCCCGCCCCGGTGGGAGATGTCCACGCCCCCGCCCAACTCCGCGCGGGACCGGCTGGCGACGAACAGCGTGTCGGCGGCCCCGATGATCGCGCGGGCGGCGGCGTCGAGGCCGGTGAGCGGCACGCTCCGGCCCGTCCGCCGCAGGAGCGGGCTCGCCTCCCGGCGCTGGATGTATTTCGGGCAGTTGCCGAAGCTCTCCGCGACTTCGACGGTGAAGCCGTCCTCGTCGCGGGCGACGATCGTGCCGTTGGCGCGGTTGCGGCGGCGGTTCGACAGGTCGAGCCCCAGCAGGCCGACGGGGCGTCCCGCCACCAGATGGCGGCCGGCGGGGTCGTCCGGGGCCGGGGTATCGGCGATGTGCAGATGCGTCGCGTCGGACGAGCGGATGAAGCCCGGCGCGCCGGTCGCCACCGTGGCGACGGGCCAACCCGTCTCGTCCACCGCGCCGACGAACAGGTAGGGGAGCCCGGCGAAGAAGCTCCGGTGCTGATCCGGCATGAACGGCCGGATCGCCGGGATGTCGCCGAGGACGTGCCCGGCCAGCGCCTGCGCCGCGCGCTCGTCGTCGTGGAACGTGGCCATGGCGCTCACTCCTCCGGGATGGGCGAGGCCGCAATCCAGTCGCCGCCGTGAGCGGAGCGGGCCGCCAGACCGACGAGGATGGCGTCGCTGTCGGGGACGACCACCTCGCCATCCGTGAGCACCGGCACCTGCCCACGCGGGTTAAGCAGCGACCGGAACAGCTCGGCGCGGTGCGAGTGACCCGAGAGGCGCAGGCTGTAGAGGGTGATATCGGGTTCGGACATGGTGGAATCTCCTTCCACCGGAAAGATCGCTCTTGCACGCGATGCGCGAAACCGGGTCTCCTCGGCATTCAGCATTTCAGATGCCGCAACGATCATGGACCGCCTGGACGAATTGGCCCTCTTCGTCGCGATCATCGACGCCGGCAGCCTCGCCGGCGCGGCGCGACGCCTGAACCGCTCCGCTGCGGCCACGACGCGGGCGCTCGCCGCGCTGGAGGCGCGGGTCGGGGCGCGGCTCGTGGCGCGCACCACCCGCCGCCTCGCGCCCACCCCGGCGGGGCTGGCGCTGGCCGAGCAGGCGCGGGGGCTCGTCTCGGGCTACGAAGGAGCGATCCTCGGGGCGGGCGAGGGGCTGGTGCGGGGCCTCGTGCGCATCACGGCCCCGGTCCTGTTCGGGCGGCGGCACATCGCGCCGGTCGTCGCCTCCTTCCTCGACGCCTACCCCGAGACGCAGGTCGAGCTCGTTCTGGCCGACCGCAACGTCGATCTCGTGGAGGAACGGCTCGACGTGGCCCTCCGCATCGGGGCGCCCGCCGAATCGCGCCTCGTCGCCCGCCGGGTGGGCCAGGTCCGCCGGATCCTCGTGGCGAGCCCGGCTTACATCGCCGCCCGTGGCGCCCCGCAGAGTCCGGGCGATCTGGCCACCCACGACACGATCCTCGGCCAGACCCGCTCCGGTCCTCTCGAATGGCTGTTCGGCCGTACCCGCGTCCGCCTTGCGCCGCGCCTGATCGTCAACGAGGTCGAGGCCGCACTCACGGCGGCGCGGGCCGGGCGGGGCATCGCCCGCGTCCTGTCCTATCAGGCCGCCGAGGACATCGCGGCAGGGCGGCTGGTGCGCCTTCTCCCCGGCCACGAGCCGCCACCGGTGCCGGTGCAACTCGTCACCCCCGGTGCCGACCACCGCCCGGCGCGGGTGAACGCCTTCCTCGACCACGCGAGCGCAGCCCTGCGGGCGCTCCCCGTGCTGCACAGCGACGGTGGGAACAGCGGGGCGGGGATGTCCTGACTCCCGGGCGATGTGTGCCGCAGCACACTTTTGCTCCCCGCGCTGGCATGCCAAGGCGGCCCTCGCGCTTTCGCCGGGTCCCGCTGCGATGTCCGCCCCCTCCGCCTCGGCCGATCCGATCCCGAGGCTCATCGTCGTCCTCGCCTGCGCCGGCTTCGGCAGCACCTTCGCGCTCCGGTCGTTCGAGCCGCTGGTCGGCGTCATCGCCCGCGACCTCGGCGGCGATCCCCACCGGGTCGCCCTGCTCTCCACCGCCTTCGCGCTGCCCTACGCCCTCATTCAGCCGATCCTCGGCCCGGTGGGCGATGCGCTGGGCAAGGCGCGGGTGATGACAGGGTGCCTCGCGGTGCTGTGCGTCGCCCTCGCGCTCTGCGTCGTCGCGCCGGACCTGTCCTCGCTCTTCGGCCTGCGGATGCTCGCCGGGGCGGCGGCCGGCGGCTGCATCCCCCTCTCCCTCGCCCTGCTCGGCGACCGGGTGCCGATGGCGGGCCGTCAGGTCGCCATCGGGCGGTTCCTCGTGGCGGTGATCCTCGGGCAGCTTTCCGGCTCGACCGTTGCGGGCCTGATCGAGACCTCGATCGGCTGGCGGGGCGTGGCGGGGGTGACGGCCATCGTCGCCGGCCTCGCCTGCGCCGCCGTGGCGTTCGGCTTCCCCGCCGGGGACCGCGTCCCCGCCCGCCGCCCGGCCTTCGGCGCGGCGCTCACGAATTACCGGACGATCCTCGCCAACCCACGGGCGCGGGTGCTGTTCGGTGCCGTCTTCGTGGAGGCCATCGCGATCTTCGGGGTGTTCCCCCACCTCGCCCCCCTGCTCGAAGCGCGGGCGGCCGGAGGCCCGCGCGAGGCGGGGTTGGCGCTCGCGGGCTTCGCCGTCGGGGGGCTGGTCTACGCGGCCCTGGTCGGCGTGATGGTGCGCCTGCTCGGCATGGCGCGGATGCTGATCGTCGGCGGGATCACCTGCGCCATCGCCCTGCTGATCATCGGCGCCGCCGGATCGTGGCAGGCCGATTGCGCGGCCCTGACGGTGATGGGGCTCGGCTTCTACATGCTCCACAACACCTACCAGACGCAGGTCACCGAGGTCGCGCCCAAGGCGCGCGGCTCGGCGGTGGCGCTGCACGCCTTCTCCTACTTCTGCGGGCAGGCGGTGAGCGTCGCCATCGTCGGCGAGGGATTGCAGGTCTTCGGGCAGTTCTGGGCGCTCGCCGCCTGCGCGGCGACCATCGTCGCGCTGGGCTTCACCTCCGCCGCGTTGCTGTCGCGGCCGGTGGTCAGCCCCGTCCCATCGCCAGCGCCTTGAGGTCGAGGGCCGGGTCGGCAGCCTGATCGGGGGTGAGGGGCGTGCCGGCGCTCAGGAGGCGCCGGGCGATCATGTGGTCGCCCGCCCGGTTGATGGATTCGACCGCGCTCAGCCGCCCGTCCCGGAAGCGGAACACGGAGAAGGCAGAGCCTTCGCCCCGGATTACGGCCGCATCCCCCGGTGCCGAGAGCCCGGCGATCTGGAGCTTGTGCGGGCCCTGGTCGCTCCAGAACCACGGCAGCGCGGCATAGGCCGCCGGCTTGCCGGTGAGCCGGGCGGCGAGGCACCGGCCCTGGTCGATGGCGTTCTGCACCGATTCGATGCGCACGGTGCCGTCTCCGTGCAGCCCGTGGGCGAAGGGGCTCGGGAACCGGGCGCAATCGCCGATGGCCGAGATCGCCGGATCGGAAGTGGCGAGGAAGGCATCCACCCGCACGCCGTCAGCGACGGACAGGCCCGCCTCGGCCGCGAGGTCCGCGTTCGGCAGGACGCCGATGCCGACGACGACGAGATCGGCCGGCAATTCGCGCCCATCCGCCAGGGCGACGGCGCGGACGCGGCCCCCTTCTCCGGTTAGTGCCGTCACCCCCGCCGCGAAGGCGAAGCGCACGCCGAGCGCTTCGTGCGCCGTGCGGAAGAAGGCGGCGGTCTCGGCGGAGACGGCCCGCGCCATCGCTCGCTCGGCGGCCTCGACGACGGTGACGTCGAGCCCCCGTCCGGCGGCCACCGCCGCGAATTCGAGGCCGATGAAGCCCGCGCCGATCACGACGATGCGTGGGCCCCCTTCGAGCGCCGCCTTGAGGGCGTCGGCATCGGCAAGGCCGCGCAACTGGCGCACCCCGTCGAGATCGGCGCCCGGCACCGGCAGGGGCCGGTTGCGCGAGCCGGTGGCGAGGACGAGGTGCGCGAAAGGCAGCGCGGTGCCGTCCGCGAGGACGAGGCGGCGCCCCTCCCGGTCGATGGCCTTCGCCGGGCTCGCCGCGTGGAGGGTGATGCGGTGGTCCGCGAAGAACGAGGCGGGCCGCAGGGCGAGGCCGTCCGCATCGGTCTTGCCCGCGAGATAGGCCTTCGACAGCGGCGGGCGCTGGTAGGGCAGGGCGGTCTCGTCGCCGACGAGGGTCAGGGGGCCGTGGTAGCCGCCCTCACGCAGCGAGGCGGCGGCCTGGAACCCCGCCTGCCCGGCGCCGACGATGACGATGCCCGGTTCCACGCCTAGCTCTCCCGCGCCGCCACGGCCGGCTTGATCAGGTCGAGGCCGGGGAGCCAGCGCGCCCCGTCGCTCATCAGGTAGCTCCACACCGCCGAGGCGGCGGGGCCGAGCACCTTGTCGGCGCGGCGCACGGCGTACCAGTCGCGCCGGATCGGCAGGCCCGCCACGTCGAGGACGGCGAGGCGTCTGCTCTCCACCTCGGCGGCGACGGAATGGGCCGAAAGCAGGGCGAGGCCGAGCCCGGCGATCACCGCCTGCTTGATCGTCTCGTTCGAGCCGGTGTCGATGTCGAGGAGGGCGCGCTTCACCAGCACGCCGCTCATGAACTCTTCGAACACGGTGCGCGTGCCGGAGCCTTCCTCGCGCATGAAGAAGGCCTGATCCGCGAGGTCGGTGCGGGCGAGGCCCCGGCGGCCGGCGAGGGGATGGTCGGGCGCGGCCACCAGCACCAGCGGGTGCGGGCCGAAGGTCGCGGCCTCGATGGGGAAGTCGCGCGGCGGGCGGCCCATCACCGCGAAGTCGATCTCGTAGCCGCGCAGGGCTTCCACCGTCTGGCCCCGGTTGCGCACCGAGAGACTGATCTCGACGCCCGGGTGCAACTTGGAGAAGCCGGCGATGACTTGCGGCGCGAAGTACTTCGCCGTCGTCACCACGCCGAGCGCGACGCGCCCGCCGGAGATGCCGCGAAGGGAGCGCAGCCGGTCGGTGCAGGTTTCGAGGATGGTGTTGATGCTGTCGATCGCCCACAGCATCTCGCGGCCGGCATCCGTGGGCTTGAGGCCCGAGGGCGTGCGGTCGAACAGGAGGAGCCCGGCCTCCTCCTCCAATTGGCGGATGCGCGCGTAGAGCGCGGCCGAGGTGACGTTGAGCTCCTGCGCCGCCCGCGTCATGGTGCCGAGCTTGGCCACCGCCGCGACCGCCTGGAGCTGTTTCAGGGACAGGTTGCGCATGCGGGCTTCTCGTTTTTTTTGACCCGGGCCGCAAGGCCGTGCACATTTCTTGACGAGTGTATCCGAGGGTTCTTATCGATCCTCCCACAGGGCCGTCTATGACGGACGGCCCCGGACGGCTACAGATCCGATCCCGAACGTAACAGCCGTAAGAAGAAGGACAGGCCGATGGCGGATCTAGCGGTCGGGACACCCCTCGACGCCTATCTCGCGCAGGTGGTGCAGGCCGATGCGGGCCTGCTGGACACCGCCGCCGTGGTCGCGGCCGTGGCCGAGGCCTCCATCGAGATCAGCGCCGTCATCGGGCGCGGGGCGCTCGGCGGCGACCTCGCCGCCACCGGCGACCAGAATAGCGACGGCGACGTGCAGAAGGCCCTCGACGTGATCGCCCACGAGCGCGTCACGGCGGCCCTGCGCGGTGCCCCCGTCGCCACCGTGGCCTCGGAGGAGGCCGCCGACGTGATGGTGCTGAACCCGTCCGCGCCGCTCGCCGTCGCCATCGACCCGCTGGACGGCTCGTCCAACATCGGCGTCAACATGGTGGTGGGCACCGTGTTCGGCATCCGCCCGGCGGTTCCCGGAGACGACGTCGAGGCGAGCTTCCGCACGCCGGGCACGGCGCAACTCGCAGCGGGCTTCGTGAACTACGGGCCGGCGACGACCCTCATCGTCACCTTCGGCCAGGGCACGCAGACCTTCGTCCTCGACCGGGAGGTCGGCCAGTTCCGCCTCACCGTCGCGGCCATGAAGATCCCGGCGGGGGCCAAGGAATACGCGATTAACGCCTCGAACGCCCGCTTCTGGGACCCACCGGTCAAGGCGTTCGTGGAGGATTGCCAGCGGGGGACGGAGGGCCCGCGCGACAAGGACTTCAACATGCGCTGGCTCGGCTCGATGGTGGCCGACATGCAGCGGGTGCTGACCCGCGGCGGCGTGTTCCTCTATCCGGGCGATTCCCGGAAGGGCTACGCCCGCGGTCGCCTGCGGCTGCTCTACGAGGTCGCTCCCGTGGCCATGCTGATCGAGCAGGCCGGCGGCACCGCTACGGACGGTCAGGAGCGCATCCTCGACCTCGTGGCCACGGGCATCCACGAGCGCGCTCCGCTCATCTGCGGCTCGACGGAGGAAGTCACCTGCGTCGGAACCTACTATGCCGGCGGCAAGCCGGATGCGGGCCGCTCGCCGCTGTTCGGCCAGCGCGGCCTGATGCGGCCCTGAGGGCGGCTCCGTCCGGTCCAAGGCGATGTCCGCGCGCCATCCCATCATCTCGGTGACCGGCTCCTCGGGGGCCGGCACCACCTCCGTCCGCAACACGTTCGAGCAGATCTTCCGCCGAGAGGACGTGCACGCCGTCTTCATCGAGGGCGACGGCTTCCACGCCTTCGACCGGGACACGATGCGCCAGATGATGGCGCGGGAGGCGACGCTCTCCCACTTCGCGCCCAAGGCGAACCTCCTGCCCGAGCTGGAGGAGGTGTTCCGCGCCTATTCCGAATCGGGCGGCGGGCGCACCCGCCACTACGCCCACGACGCCCACGACGCGCGGCTCTACGGCATCCAGGAGGGCACCTTCTCCGAGTGGGAGGAGTTCCAGCCGGGCTCGGACCTTCTGTTCTACGAGGGGCTTCACGGCTGCGTCGTGAACGATCAGGTCGACATCGCCCGCTACGCCGACCTGAAGATCGGCGTGGTGCCGGTGATCAACCTCGAATGGGTGCAGAAGCTGCACCGGGACCGCTCGTTCCGGGGCTATTCCACCGAGGCGGTGACGGACGTGATCCTGCGGCGGATGCCCGATTACGTGCAGACCATCTGCCCGCAATTCTCGTGGACGGACATCAACTTCCAGCGCGTGCCGACGGTGGACACCTCGAACCCGTTCATCGCTCGCTGGATTCCCACCGCCGACGAATCGCTGGTGGTGATCCGCTTCAAGAACCCGAAGGGGATCGACTTCTCCTATCTCGTGTCGATGATCCACGACTCGTTCATGAGCCGGGCGAACTCCATCGTGATCCCCGGCGGCAAGCTCGATCTGGCGATGCAGCTGATCCTCACGCCGATCATCATGCAACTCGTGGAGCGGCGGCGGCGGCTCGCCTGAGCGCCCCCGCCCGATACCGGACCAGCCCCGAAAGACGCGACCCCATGCTTCCTCCCGTCATCGCCCCCTCGATCCTCTCGGCCGACTTCTCGCGGCTCGCAGAGGAAGTGCGCGCCATCGAGGCCGCCGGCGCCGACTGGATCCACCTCGACGTGATGGACGGGCATTTCGTGCCCAACATCACCTTCGGCGCTCCGGTGGTGAAGGCCCTGCGGCCGCACACGCAGAAGTACTTCGACGTCCACCTGATGATCGCCCCGGCCGATCCCTACCTCGCTGCCTTCGCCCAGGCCGGGGCGGACGGCATCACCGTCCACGCCGAGGCCGGGCCGCATATCCACCGCTCGCTCCAGACCATCCGCGACCTCGGCAAGCGCGCCGGCATCGCGATCAACCCCGGCACCCCGGCCTCCGCCGTCGAGCCGCTTCTCGACAGCGTGGACCTCGTGCTGGTGATGACCGTGAATCCCGGCTTCGGCGGCCAGAGCTTCCTGAAATCCTCGATGGAAGCCGTCGCGCGGGTGCGGGCGATGATCGCGGGCCGCGACATCCGCCTCGAGGTCGATGGCGGCATCGACGCCGAGACGGTGCGGCTCGCGAGCCGGGCCGGCGCCGACACGTTCGTGGCCGGCAACGCCGTCTTCGGCGGCGGCGAGGCAGCCTATGCCGAGCGCATCGCGGCGATCCGCGCAGGCGCCGAGGGGGCGTCCGGCTACTCTCTCTCGGTGTGAGGGCAAGCCCACCGCTCCTCCTGCCCGTCGCGGCCCTGCTGACGGGAATGGTCTCGCTTCAGGGCGGGGCGGCCATCGCGAAATCCCTGTTCCCCTCCGTCGGCGCGGCGGGGACGGCGAGCCTGCGCGTCGGCTTTTCGGCCCTCGTCCTGCTCGCCGTCTGGCGGCCGTGGCGGCGCAGCCTCACCCGACGGGATGCCGGGTGGATCGCCCTCTACGGAGCGGCCCTGGGGGTGATGAACCTGCTGTTCTACCTCGCCCTGACGCGGCTCCCCATCGGCCCGGCGGTGGCCATCGAGTTCACCGGCCCCCTCGTTCTCGCCATCGCCGGCTCCCGGCGGACGGCGGATCTCGCCTGGATCGGCCTCGCCGTCCTGGGGCTCGGCCTGCTCCTGCCCCTCGGGGGTGTGGGTGGCCTCGATCCCCTCGGCATCGCCCTGGCCCTGGCGGCGGGGGCGGCCTGGGCGCTCTACATCCTGTTCGGGCAAAGGGCGGGCCGCGTCGATGGCGGGCAGGCGGTCGCCTGGGGGATGCTCGCCGCCGCCCTCGTCGTAGCGCCGGCGGGTCTCGCGGAAGCCGGCACGGCCTTGTTCGCGCCCGCGACCCTGCTGCTCGGATTGGCGGTGGCGCTCCTGTCGAGCGCCCTGCCGTATTCGCTGGAGATGGTCGCCCTGCGCCGCCTCGACCGGACGACCTTCGGCGTGCTGATGAGCGTGGAGCCGGCGATCGCCGCCCTGCTCGCCTATGTCCTGATCGGTGAGGCGCTGACGCCGGTGCAGTGGCTCGCCATCGGCTTGGTGATCGCGGCCTCGGCCGGCATCACCGCCACCCGCCGCCCCCAGCCGGCGGCCCTGCTCACTTCCCCGCCAGAACCCGCGACGCGACGTTGATGTATTTGCGCCCCGCCTCCTGGGCGTGAAGCACCGCGTCGCCGAGGCTTTCCTCGTCGCGCACGCTGGCGAGCTTGATGAGCATCGGCAGGTTGATGCCCGCCACCACCTCCACCGAGCCGCCGTTCATGCACGACAGGGCAAGGTTGGAGGGGGTGCCGCCGAACATGTCGGTCAGCACGACGACGCCTTCGCCGGTGTTCACCCGGCACACCGCGGACATGATGTCCCGGCGTCTCAATTCCATATCGTCTTCCGGCCCGATCGTGATCGTTTCGATCTGATCCTGGGGGCCGACCACGTGCTCGAGTGCGGCCTTGAACTCGGTCGCGAGCAGCCCGTGGGTGACGAGCACCATGCCAATCATCGACACGTGTTCCGACATCCTGTGCGGACCGCCATGTTGTGCATCGCACAGTATCTCACAAGGCGATCGCGACTCTTTGCCCGCGCAATCATGGAATCATGCCATGGTACGC
The DNA here is from genome assembly GCF_022829465.1 of Methylobacterium sp. J-067. Classification (GTDB taxonomy): domain Bacteria; phylum Pseudomonadota; class Alphaproteobacteria; order Rhizobiales; family Beijerinckiaceae; genus Methylobacterium; species Methylobacterium litchii. The sequence continues at coordinate 340,001 of NZ_JAKSXZ010000146.1, read as the reverse complement.
AGGCCGACGCTACGGGTTGCAGGGCAATTAAGCAAAACGCCGGACGTGTGCGGCTGCGAAGTCACGCTCCCCTCCCGCGCAGGGCGGCCCTCACCAGCATCGGCGCGAGCCCTGCCGTCCGGGCGCCCCGGTCGAGGATCAGGCGGGGCAGGCCTATCCCCAGGATTCGCGACGCCTCCGGCGGCTCGGGCAGGCGCGGCTGCGTCTCCACGAGGTCGATGGCGAGGCTCAGGACCGCCTCCGTCCGGCGCGCGAGGCCGAGCGCCTCGGCGGTGAGGAGGCCCTGGCCCCGGATCTCCACCCGCCCGGCCTCGGCGGGGTGGGGACAGGCGACGAGGCGCCCCTCCCGCGACAGGATCCGCACCCGGTCGTCGGCCACCAGCGCCCCGCCGGGCGAATCGGCGAGCATGAGGGCAAGCGTCGACTTGCCCGCCCCCGAGGGCCCGAGAATCAGCACGCCCGCCTCGCCCAGTACGATGCAGGCGGCGTGCAGGCTTTCCATCAGGCCGCGTGCTGCGACAATTGCCTGGATGCGGCCGGCAGGCGGACAATGAAGCGGGCGCCGCGCACGGTGGGCTCGCCCTCCTCGTTGGGGGCGCCGGGCCGGTTCTCGGCGCGGATCGTGCCGCGATGCGCCTGGACGATCTGGCGGGAGATCGAGAGGCCGAGGCCGGAATTCTGTCCGAAGCCCTGCTCGGGCCGGTCGGTGTAGAAGCGCTCGAAGATTCGCTCCAGGGCGTGTTCGGGGATGCCCGGCCCCTCGTCCTCGCAGACCAGCTCGATCTCGTTGCGCACCCGGCGCAGGGCGACGCGCACCTTCGCGTCCGAGGGCGAGAACGAGCGGGCATTGTCGAGGAGGTTGTTCACCACCTGCCCGAGCCGGCTGTCGTGGCCGATGATCGCGTAGGCGCCCTCAGGGTCGTTGGGGTCGAGATCGAGCTGGATCAGGCAATCCTTCGGCCGCCGCCGCTCGTTCGCCACCGAGACGACGGTGGAGAGGAGCTTCTTGAGATCGACCCGCCGCGCCTCGGCGCGGGCGAGCTCGGCATCAAGGCGCGAGGCGTCCGCGATGTCGCTGATCAGCCGGTCGAGGCGCTTCACGTCGTGCTGGATGATCGCCATCAGCCGCCCGCGCGAATCCTCGGTCTTGGCGAGAGGCAGGGTCTCGACGGCGCTGCGCAGCGAGGTCAGCGGGTTCTTCAACTCGTGGCTGACGTCGGCGGCGAAGTTCTCGATGGCGTCGATGCGCCGGTAGAGCGCCTGGGTCATGTCCCGCAGGGCACCGGAGAGGTGGCCGATCTCGTCGGTGCGCTCGGTGAAGTCGGGGATCTCCTCGCGGGTCTTGATGCCCATGCGCACCTTCTCGGCGGCCTCCGCGAGGCGCCGCACCGGCCCGGCGATGGCGCCCGCCAGCAGGAAGGAGAGCACCACCATCACCACGGCGGCGATCAGGAACACCTGGAACAGGCCGAATCGCTCGGAGGCGATCACCCGGTCGATGGCGTCGCCTTGCGTGGAGATGAGCAGCGCGCCGCGCACCGCGCCGGCCTTGTGGATCGGCACCGCCACCGAGACGGTGGTCTCGCTGAGGGCGTTGCGCCGCACGAGGCTGCCGCGCGCCCCGTTCAGGGCGGCCTGGACCTCGCGCAGGGAATGGCCGTTGACGGGGCCCGCTTCCTCCTGCGGCGTCGCGCGCCCGAACAGGCCGGTGAGCTTGGCGTGGACCGTGTCGAAGGCCGATTCGAGCAGCCCCGCCTTGTGCGGGCGGCCCGCCGCCGGCTCGGAGCGGGCGGCATCGCCGCGCTTGAACAGGGTGCGGGTGTCGAACAGCAGCCCGCCTTCCTGATCGTAGACGCGGGCGCGGTTGCCGGTGGGCGTCACGAGGCGTGCGAGCAGCGGCGCCACCCGTTCCGGGTTCAGGGAGAAGGCGAGGGACTGGGCTTCCTCGTCGCCCTCGCCGGCCTGCTGCTGGAGCAGCTTGTCGGGGTCGATGCGGATCGTATCCGGGTCCACCGAGGCCGAGGCGGCGATGGCGCCCGCGATGATCTCGCCCTGGATGGCGAGGCTCTGGACGCGGGCCTGGATCAGGCCCTGCCGGAACTGGTTCAGGTAGAGGAAGCCGACGAGGAGGGCGATCAGCCCGACGAGGTTGAGGACGACGATGCGCCGCGTGAGGCTCGACGAGGCGCGCTGCCCCACCCCGTCCCACAGGGCCCGCGGCAGGCGCAGCGGGTAGGACAGGGCGTGGCGCGTCCAGGGGCGGGAGGGGACATCGTCGGCGGCAACGTCGTGAGCCTGGGAGGCGTGCGGTGGCGACACGGGTGAGCGATCCATCCTGGCCCGGCCTACGCCTCCTTGAACCGGTAGCCGACGCCGTAGAGCGTCTCAATCATGTCGAAGCTCTGGTCGGTCGCCTTGAACTTCTTGCGCAGGCGCTTGATGTGGCTGTCGATGGTGCGGTCATCGACATAGACCTGATCGTCGTAGGCCGCGTCCATGAGGGCGTTGCGGCTCTTCACGACGCCGGGCCGGTGGGCCAGCGCCTGGAGGATCAGGAATTCGGTGACGGTCAGCGTCACCGCCTCGCCCTTCCAGGTGCAGGTGTGCCGCTCGGGGTCCATCATCAGGGCGCCGCGCTCCAGGGAGCGGGCGGCGGCCTCGGCCTCGCCGCGCGGCGGGGCGCCGGGGGCTTCCTTCGCGAAGCGGCGCAGCACCGCCTTCACCCGCTCCACCAGAAGCCGCTGCGAGAACGGCTTATGGATGAAGTCGTCCGCGCCCATCTTCAGGCCGAACAGTTCGTCGATCTCCTCGTCCTTCGAGGTGAGGAAGATGACCGGCAGGTCCGATTTCTGGCGCAGCCGCCGCAGCAGCTCCATCCCGTCCATGCGCGGCATCTTGATGTCGAAGATCGCGAGGTCGGGGGGCGAGTGGCGCAGACCGTCCAGGGCCGAGGCCCCGTCGGTGTAGGTCTGGATCCGGTAGCCTTCGGTCTCCAGGGCGATCGACACGGAGGTCAGGATGTTCCGGTCGTCGTCGACGAGGGCAATGGTCGGCATGCGCGGATCCCTGGCTGAACGGGGTCGGGCGCGGCCGCGCAAACGGCCGCGTCGCATCCCGGCCCCATCGGGGCTGGCTGTAGGCGCGAGGGCATTCCGCCGCGGGAAGCGGTTCCGGCTCGCGCCGAGGGGGACGGGTGCTTTAATATGTTCCCTGGGAAAAAGCGAGCGGCGGTCATAGCTTGGCCGTAATCTTCTGGATCGCTCGGGTCACGGAGGCGTGTGCATGGCTGAGACTGGCGGCGTATCCGAGGGACCGCGAGGCCCCGCCCGGCCCCTGCCGGCGGCGGAGGCGCCCTTCGACGCGATCGGCCTCGCGCGGATGCTCCTGCGCACCATCCGCTCGGGGGCTCTGGCGACCATCGACGGGGAGGGCATGCCCTTCGCCTCCCTCGTCACGATGGCCACCGACGTGGACGGCACGCCGCTGATGCTGTTGTCGCGCCTTTCGGCCCACACCCGCAACCTCCTGGCCGATCCGCGCTGCTCGCTGCTGTTCAGCCAGGGCGGAAAGGGCGACCCGCTCGCCCATCCCCGCCTAACGGTGAACGGCCGCGCGATGCAGAGTGCCGAGCCCCGCGCTCGCGAGCGCTTCCTGGCCCGCCACCCGAAGGCGAAGCTCTACGCGGACTTCCCGGACTTCGCCTTCTTTGCCCTGGCCCCGGAGGCGGGCCACCTCAACGGCGGCTTCGCCAAGGCTGCGACGCTGACGCCCGCCGAGCTCCTCCTCGACCTGACCGGCCGGGAGGCCATCGTGGCGGGGGAGGGCGGCGCCGTCGCCCACATGAACGCCGACCACGCGGATGCCCTCGCCCTCTACGCGACGGCGGCGGGCGAGACGGAGGCGTCCTGGCGGCTCAGCGGGCTCGATCCCGAGGGCATGGACCTGATGGCCGGCGACCGGACGGCGCGGGTTCTCTACCCCGAGCCGGTCTCGGACATGGGGGGGTTGCGCAAGAGTCTCGTCGCCATGGCCGCGCGCGCACGGTCGGGCAGTCCTGCGGAGGGTTCAACCGGCGCGTGAGAGGAATGCGTTGCCGGGATGGCAAAAGGTGGCGATCCGCCCCATATGGGCAGCATGAACGATACGCACTCCGACACCTTTCCCTTCAGCCTCGAGGTTCATCCGGTCGGCGAGAGCGGCGCGCTCTACCAGTGGAGCATCCGCAAGCACGGCAAGCTTCACCAGCGGTCGGACCGGAAGCACCCGACCGAGGCCAAGGCCCGCTCCCACGGCGAGGCCGAGATCGAGCGACTGATCCGCGACCGCGGCCGGTAACGCTCGACCCGAACGAAACGCAAACCGCCCGGAGCCGCCCGCTTCGGGCGGTTTCGTTTGCGTGGTCGGAAGTCCCGCGATTCCCTCGCGCTCGACGCTGTGGCCCGGCGCTGCTATCTCGCAGGCGCCCGGTCGGCCCCTGGCCCGACCATCGCGATTTGCCGGCATGCGCCCGCCTTGGCCGTGCGCCCGAACGGAACATCGATGACCGCCCCGATCGACACCATCCGCAACTTCTCGATCGTCGCCCATATCGACCACGGGAAATCGACGCTCGCCGACCGCCTGATCCAGGCCACCGGCACCGTCGCGCTCCGCGACATGAGCGAGCAGATGCTCGACTCGATGGACATCGAGAAGGAGCGCGGCATCACCATCAAGGCGCAGACCGTGCGCCTGGAATACCCGGCCAAGGATGGCCGGACCTACATCCTCAACCTGATGGACACGCCCGGCCACGTGGACTTCGCCTACGAGGTCTCGCGCTCGCTCGCCGCCTGCGAGGGCTCGCTGCTGGTGGTCGATGCCTCGCAGGGCGTCGAGGCGCAGACGCTGGCGAACGTTTACCAGGCGCTTGACGCCAATCACGAGATCGTGCCCGTCCTCAACAAGGTCGATCTCCCCGCCGCCGAGCCGGACCGGGTGAAGGAGCAGATCGAGGAGGTGATCGGCCTCGACGCCTCGGAGGCGGTGCCGATCTCGGCCAAGACCGGCCTCAACATCGAGGCGGTGCTGGAAGCCATCGTCACCAAGCTGCCGGCGCCGAAGGGCGACCCGGCCGCGCCCCTCAAGGCGCTCCTCGTGGATAGCTGGTACGACGCCTATCTCGGCGTCGTGGTGCTGGTGCGCATCGTGGACGGCGTGCTCAAGAAGGGCATGACCATCCGCATGATGGGCGCCGACGCGGTCTACGGCGTGGACCGGATCGGCGTGTTCCGCCCGAAGATGTCCGAGATCGAGGCGCTGGGCCCGGGCGAGGTTGGGTTCTTCACCGGCTCGATCAAGGAGGTGGCCGACACCCGCGTCGGCGACACGATCACCGAGGACAAGCGCCAGACCAGCGGCATGCTGCCGGGCTTCAAGGAAGTCCAGGCGGTGGTGTTCTGCGGCCTGTTCCCGGTGGACGCAGCCGAGTTCGAGAACCTGCGCTCGGCGATGGGCAAGCTCCGGCTGAACGATGCCTCGTTCTCCTACGAGATGGAGAGTTCGGCGGCTCTGGGCTTCGGCTTCCGCTGCGGCTTCCTCGGCCTGCTACACCTGGAGATCATCCAGGAGCGGCTGGAGCGTGAGTTCAACCTCGACCTGATCTCGACGGCCCCGTCCGTGGTCTACCGCCTGCAGATGCGCGACGGGACCACCAAGGAGCTGCACAACCCGGCCGACATGCCGGACGTGATGAAGATCGAGATCATCGAGGAGCCGTGGATCCGCGCCACGATCCTCACGCCCGACGAATATCTCGGCGGCGTGCTCAAGCTCTGCCAGGACCGGCGCGGCATCCAGATCGACCTCAACTACGTCGGCAAGCGCGCCATGGTCATCTACGACCTGCCGCTGAACGAGGTGGTGTTCGACTTCTACGACCGGCTGAAGTCGATCTCGAAGGGCTACGCCTCGTTCGACTACCATGTGTCCGACTACCGCGAGGGCGACCTCGTGAAGATGTCGCTGCTGGTCAACGCCGAGCCGGTGGACGCCCTGTCGATGCTGGTCCACCGCACCCGCGCCGAGAGCCGCGGCCGGGCCATGTGCGAGAAGCTGAAGGACCTGATCCCCCGCCACCTGTTCCAGATCCCCGTCCAGGCGGCGATCGGCGGCAAGATCATCGCCCGCGAGACCATCCGGGCGCTCTCCAAGGACGTGACCGCCAAGTGCTACGGCGGCGACATCTCGCGCAAGCGCAAGCTCCTCGACAAGCAGAAGGAGGGCAAGAAGAAGATGCGCCAGTTCGGCCGTGTGGAGATCCCGCAGGAGGCGTTCATCGCCGCCCTGAAGATGGACGATTGAGGTCGTCTATCCCGGCGGCAGCACGTCGATCTGGATGCCCGCGTAATACGCCGCGAGGTTCGCGATATCCGCGTCGGACAGCTCCTTCGCGACGACGTTCATGATCTCGTTCTGGCGCTTGCCCTCGCGGTACTCGGTGAGCGCCTTCACCAGATAGGGCTCGACCTGACCGGCAAGGTTCGGCGCCTCCGGCAGCTTCGAGAGGCCGTCCATGCCGTGGCAGGTCTGGCAGGCGGTCGCGCGCTTCTTGCCGAGGGCGGCGTCGCCCGCCTGCGCGCCCAGCGGCACCAGCGTGGCGGCGAGGATGAGGATCAGGCGGGTCATCGGTTCCGGCTCGTTTGACGCGACGCGGCTCCCCTCCGCGAGGGAGGGGAGCGACACTCCAAATACCTACTTCTCGTAGGAGATCCGATACACCGCCCCGGCGGAATCGTCGGAGACGAGCAGCGAGCCGTCGAGCATCACCGCCACGTCCACGGGGCGGCCGAGATACTCGCCGTCGCCGGTCAGCCAGCCCTCCGCGAAGGGCTTCACCGATTCGACCTTCCCGTCAGCGCCGAGCTTGGCGAACATCACCCGCGCGCCGATCGGCTGGGTGCGGTTCCACGAACCGTGCTCGGCGATGAAGATGCCGCCCTTGTACGAATCGGGAAACGACTTCCCGTTGTAGAAGGTCATGCCGAGATCGGCCGCATGGGGCGGCAGTTCGGCCATCGGCGGCACTGCGTCGGCGGGCGGGGTCTCGTCCTTGTACTCGACGGTGCGCACCGCGCCGCCGCCGAACCACGGGAAGCCGAAGTTCTCCCCGGCCTTGGTGGCGCGGTTCAACTCGCCCGGCGGCTTGTCGTCGCCCATGCCGTCGACCTGATTGTCCGTGAACCACAGGCTCTTGTCGGTGGCGAAGTCCATGCCCACCGAGTTGCGGATGCCGGTGGCGTAGACCTCGCGGTTCTTGCCGTCGGCATCCATGCGGATGATCCCGCCGATGCCCTGCTTCCGGTACAGGTCCATCTTGGCGGCGGGCGGCACGTTGTAGGGCTGGCCGAGCGCGATGTAGGTCTTGCCGTCCGGCCCGACGCGGCAGACGCGGGCCGTGTGGTTGAAGCTCTCCTCGGAGGTGGGGATCAGCTCGCCCTGCTTCACCAGCACGCCGGCGGCCACATCCGGGTTCTCGTAGAAGAACTCGGCCGCCGGGAAGGCGAGCACGCGGTTCTGCTCCACCACCGTCAGCACGCCGTCCCGCGAGAAGCAGACGCCGTTGGGGATCTTGAAGTCGATGCCCGGCGCGAAGGCGCGGACCTCGTCGGCGACACGGTCCTTGTCGCGGTCGGTTACCGTGTAGACCTTCGACTTGCGGGTGCCGACGAACAGCACGCCGGCATTCGGCCCCACCGCCAGGGCGCGGGCATCCGGCACGATGGCGTAGAGGGCGATCTTGAACCCGTCCGGCAGCTTCACCTTGGCGAGGTTCTTGGCGATCGCGTCGGCCTTGCGGCCGGTCTGCGGGATCTCCGGCGCGGGCTGCGTCGAGGTGCTGTGGAAGCTCTCCAGCTTCTCGAGGTCGTCGGTCTTGGCCTTGGTCTCGGCGGGCGCGGCCCCCTGAGCCAGGGCGGGAATCGCCACGCCCGTCAGCAGCGCGGCGAGGATCAGCGTTCGCATGGGCGGTCTCTCCCGATCCGCCCTGTCACGCGGGCGGCTGCATAAAGGATAGATCGCCGTATATCGGGCACAAGGGAGTTGCGTGACGGGATGTGCGCTTCGTGATCCCTACCAGTTCCATTCTTCGAAGCCGGGCTCGCGGCAGCGGTAGCCGATCGGGCATTGCGGGTTGTCCCGCGTCGGCACGAATCGCAGTTCCGCGATGTCCGACAATTCGCACTGGTTGCGGTCGCGGACGAGGCGTTCCGGTGCGGCGCCGGCGGCGATCATGATGTCGCCCTCGCGCTGCACCAGCGCCATCGCCTCGGCACAGGTCATCCGGGCCGTCACGGAGCCCCGGGGCGTGCGCGGGGGCTCGGCGCGGGCCGAGAGCCCGGTCGCGAACGCGGCGAGGGGGGCCAAAAGCAGGGTGAGGACCAACGGCCTCATCGCAGGTCGTACCGGATCCGGGTTACGCACGCCCCGCGAAGGGTCGCGGGTCTGGTTATCCTGCACGGGCGGGTGCCCGGCGACTGTCACCGGAATGCGCCACCCCACCGCTTTCGCCGTCTGACCGCCGCATTCCGCCGCCTAAATAGCCGGCGCGGGCACAGCGGCCCTAACAATTTGTGAACGTGATCCGCTTGCGAGGACGTGCACTGCGTGATTCCCGTTCCCCACAGCGCGACACCCAGGGACACTCAGCGATGACGGCTCTCTCGATCCTCGACGTTCAGGCGATTCGCGCCGCGCCGCTCTCGCGGGAGCCCTATCCGTACACCCTCGGCACGAACGTCCTGAACCGCGACTCGATCGAGGAGATCCGGCGCGACTTCCCCGAAATCGGCAAGCCCGGCTACCTCACCGTGGACGAGGTCTCCCTCCAGGGCCGGTTCAAGGCACTGATCGACGAACTGGAGAGCGACGAGTTCTCCCGCATCCTCGGCGAGAAGTTCGGAATCGATCTCGTCTCCTGCCCGCGCCTCACCACCATCATGAAGCGCAGCCAGCTCAAGTACGGCGCCATCCACACGGATGGCCCGTCGAAGGTGCTGACGCTCCTCGTCTACATGAACGACGCCTGGGACGCCCCGGCCGCCGGCCGGCTGCGGGTGCTCTACGACGGCAAGAACTTCGAGCCCTTCGCCGTCGAGGTGCCGCCGACCATGGGCACGATGTTCGCCTTCCTGCGCGCCGACAATTCCTGGCACGGCCACGAGCCCTTCGAGGGCGAGCGCCGGGTGGTGCAGGTGGCCTGGATCAAGGACGCCTCGGAACTGGAGCGCAAGCGCAAGCGCAACCGCACCGCCCAGTTCCTGAAGGGCATCTTCGGGCGGTGATGCCATGGAGATGACGCTCGACAGGGCCCAGTGGCGGGACGACACCGTGACCGCCGCCGCCTTCCCCACGCCGCTCGCCCTCAGCGAGCCGGGGATGAACGCCCTGGTCGTGCCGCCGCCTCCACCCGAACCGGACGCCGCCGCCCGAAAGGGCGGGGCGCGCTACGCGATCCCGGCCCTGCTCGTCGTGGGCTGGGGCGGGCTGTTCGCCTATTGCGCCACCTACCTGCGCGAGGATCTGCCCTTCCGACCCCTGCCCTCCGCCGAGGCGTCCCGCCGGGCCGACGAGCCGCCCAAGCGCGTCACTGTGCTGCCCGAACTGCCGCCGGAGGCGATGCCGGCGGTCGCGCAGCCGCCTGCAGAGGTTCCGGCCGTCGCCGCCGCCATGCCCGCCCCGGCCGCGATCCAGGCCGTCGCCCCGAAGCGCCCCGGATTGCCGGTGGCCGAGTTCGTCGGCACCTGGGGGCCGACCCCGGCCGCCTGCCTCAGCCCCTCGCGGCGGCGCGGCTACCTGCCGGCGACGATCTCGATGGAGAAGGCGCGGGCCGGCAAGACCCTCTGCAGCTTCCATGACGGCCACCGCGCCGGCGGCGCGTGGGTGATGGCGGCCGAGTGCAGCGACCGTGGCCGCCGCTGGTCGTCCCAGGTCCGCCTCCTCGTGGAGGGCGACCGTCTGACCTGGACCAGTAGCAAGGGCACCTCGACCTATGTCCGGTGCGGGCGCCGCGCCGGCTGAGCCCATCGCGGCCGCCGGGTGACGTAGGACACGCGAGACCCCTCGACGCTGCCGCGCGCCTGCGCGAGACGACAGGCACCTTCCCCGACACGGACGCCTTGCGGCGCCGCAGGAGCGCCCAGCATGGCCGAGACCGCCGCGCCGCAACCGCAGGACGGGTTGCCGCTGCGCGAGCGTCGGCTCGCCATGGCCGCCATCGCGCTCGCCATGACCATGGCCGTGCTCGACGGGGCCATCGTCAACGTGGCGCTGCCGGTCCTGGCCAAGGACCTCGCGGTGAAGCCGGCCGACGCGATCTTCGTGGTCAACTCGTATCAGGTCGCCGTCACGGCGAGCCTCCTGCCCTTCGCCGCCCTCGGCGACATCTTCGGCTTCCGGCGCGTCTACCTGCCGGGGCTCGCGGTGTTCGTCGCCGCCTCGCTGGCCTGCGCCCTGGCGCCGAGCCTCGGCCTGCTCGTCGCCGCGCGGATCGTGCAGGGGCTGGGCGCCGCCGCGATCATGAGCGTCAACATCGGCTTCGTGCGCTTCATCTACCCGCACAAGATCATCGGGGCGGGGGTGGCGAACGTCGCGCTGGTCGTGGCGGTGGCCTCGGCGGCGGGGCCGACCGTCGCCGCCGCGATCCTCTCCGTGGCGACCTGGCCGTGGCTGTTCCTCGTGAACGTGCCGGTGGGGCTGCTGGCGCTCGCCGTCGCCACCCGCACCCTGCCCGCGACGCCCGAGAGCCGCCGGCCCTTCGACGGCTTGAGCGCGCTCCTCAACGCCCTGACCTTCGGCCTGCTGATCGTCGGCATCGATGGGCTCGGCGATCCCGGCGGGGCCGTCCGGGGGGCGGCCGAGATCGCCGCCGCCCTCGTGTTCGGGGTGATCTTCGTGCGCCGCCAGATCCGCCTGCCGGCGCCGCTCCTGCCGGTCGACCTGCTGCGCATCCGCGCCTTCGCCCTGTCGATGGCCTCCTCGGTCTGCGCCTTCGCGGCGCAGATGGCGTCCTACGTCGCCCTGCCGTTCTACTTCCAGGACGTGCTCCACCTGTCGAGCACGCAGACCGGGTTTCTCATGACCCCCTGGCCCATCGCCGTCGCGGTGATGGCGCCGATTTCGGGCCGGCTCGCGGACCGCTACCCGCCGGGGCTGCTCGGCGGCGCCGGCCTCGCGGTGATGGCGGCCGGGCTCGCCCTAGTCGCCGCCCTGCCCACGGGGGCGCCGGTCCTCGACATCGTGTGGCGGCTCACCCTCTGCGGCCTCGGCTTCGGCCTGTTCCAGTCGCCCAACAACCGGATCATCGTCACCTCGGCCCCGCGCGAGCGCAGCGGCGGCGCCAGCGGCATGCAATCGACCGCGCGGCTCACCGGGCAATCCCTGGGCGCGGCCCTGGTCGCGGTGCTGTTCGGCCTGACCCATGGCAGCGGAGCGGGCTCGGCGGTAACACTCTCCCTGTCAACGGCCGTGGCGCTCTCCATGGTCGGCGCCTGCACCAGTGCCCTGCGCTGGCAGCGGAACGGGTAGGAGTGGTCTCCGGCCCGGCCGACCCCACCTTCGCGTCACGGGGTGAATGGCAAAGGACAGCCGATCATGGATCTCGATCTCAGCGGACGTAGAGCCCTCGTCACCGGCTCGACCGGCGGCATCGGCTACGCCATCGCCCGGGCGCTCTGCGACCTCGGCGCCGAAGTCGGCATCAACGGGCGCACGACGGAGCGGGTCGATGCCGCCCTGGCGAAGCTGCGCGGCGAGGCGAGCGGCGGGCGCGCCTTCGCGGCGGTGGGGGACGTCTCCGACGCGGCGGGGGCCGAGGCCCTGGCGTCGGCCAACCCCGGCATCGACATCCTCGTCAACAACACCGGCATCTTCGAGCCGAAGCCGTTCTTCGACATCCCGGACGCGGATTGGCAGCGCTTCTTCGACGTGAATGTGATGAGCGGCGTGCGCCTGTCTCGCGCCTACACGCCGGCCATGGTCGAGCGTGGCTGGGGCCGGGTGATCTTCATTTCGAGCGAATCCGCCCTCAACGTCCCGACCGAGATGGTCCATTACGGGATGACGAAGACGGCGCAGCTCTCGATCGCGCGCGGCCTTGCGCAGACGGTGGCCGGCAGCGGCGTCACCGTGAACAGCGTCCTGCCCGGCCCGACCCTCTCCGAGGGCGTCGATACCTTCCTCAAGCAGATGAGCGACGGCGCGACCGGCGATAGCGAGGAACTCGGCCGCCAGTTCGTGACGCAGCATCGGCCGACATCGCTGATCCGACGTCTGGCCAAGGTGGACGAGGTCGCCAACCTCGTAGCCTATCTGTGCAGCCCGGCCGCGAGCGCGACCACGGGCGCGGCCATGCGGGTCGATGGCGGCGTCCTGCAATATCTCGCATGACGCCAGGATCTGCCGCGACCGGCCCGCGGGCCGGTCCGGCAAGAGGTGCCGTTAGGACTTCAGGTGCGCCGCGAGGTGCTTGTTCATCTCGAACATGGAGCACTTGTCCTTGCCGAAGACCTTCTTCAGCTTGTCGTCTGCGACGATCTCGCGCTTGTTCTCGGGGTTCTGCAGGTTGTGCTTCTTGATGTATTCCCACACCTTGCTCACCACCTCGCCGCGCGGAAGCGGGCTGGTGCCGACGATGGCGCCAAGCTCGGCCGAGGGCTTCAGCGGCTGCTGAAGGGCGTTCGGCTTCGCGGCCGCCGCCTTCGCAGCTGGCTTGGCGGTCTTGGCGGGGGCGGACTCAGAAGCAGCCTTGGTGGTCTTGGCCGCCTTCGGCGCAGCCTTCTCCGTCTTCGTCGCCATCAATATCCTCCGATGCTCGGACCGCGCCGGGGCAAACCGCACCCCGTCGCCGCGTCAGCATAGCAGCATCAACTAAGCGGTGACGCGCCCGTTCCAAGGGGAAAGTCGGTGCTAACCGCTTCAATCCACAGGGTGGACCAGCCTTTGGCCCATTCGGCAAGGATGCCGAAGCAGAATCTTATCGCATAGGTTGGGATATGAAACATTATCGTAACCGCGATTTGCAAGTCTCGGTGACATGTTCACACCGATCCTCTCCCTCGCACTGGTGCTCTCCGTGGCGCTGGTCGTCGCCCTGGCGGCCGGAACGCGGCGGGTCGACACCGGCCGGGCCCCCGAGGCCCGCGTCCTGATCTGACCGGGCCCGGCCCGCCCCCTCGCGAATCACGCGAACGCCGCGACGGAACCGGTTGCGGCGGTGCTCGTAACCCCTCCATCACCCCCGCCGCGTGGCCGCGGGGCGCCTGAGGAGGGACTATGCCCACCGATCTGCCGACCGAACGCGCCGTCAGGAAGCCGGGCACGCTGGAACTCGACCCGGCCGCCGAGGGCGTCGCCCTCGACGAGACGCCGCGCCTGATCGCCTCGAACAAGGTCGAGGGAACCGCCGTCTACGACAGCGAGGGCCGCCATCTCGGCACGGTCTACAATTTCATGGTCGACAAGGTGTCGGGGCAGGTGGCCTACGCCGTCCTGGCCTTCGGCGGCTTCCTGGGCCTCGGGGAGAACCACCACGCGCTGCCCTGGCGGGCTCTGCGCTACAGCACGGAGCTCGGCGGCTACGTGGTGGATATCGATCCCGGCTCGCTGGCGGGTGCGCCGACCCACGGGCCGGGCGAGGACAGTTTCGCCGACCCGAACTACAAGAAGCGGCTGGACGAATATTACGGCAGCCGCCTCGCCTCCATTTAGAACTTGCCGCCGAGGCCGACGCTGCCGCCGGGAGTGAGCGACGGGGCCATGCCGTTCGAGCTGCTGCCGCTGCGGGCGTCGCTCCCTTCCAGCTCGTCGCGGCGGATCCGCCGCTCGCTCGCATCGGCGGAACGGCTCGCCGCGCCCGCACTCTTCGGGATGTCGATGTTGCGGGTCGGGGCGGCCGGCAGCGGGCGGCCGTCGTCGTCCAGGGTCGCCGTCCGCGCCTGACGGCCGGGGATGGCGCCGCGCATGGAGGGCGGCAGGCCGACATCGGTATCGGGCATCACGCCATTCGTGCTGCCCAGCGCCTGACATCCCGCGAGGCCGCCGGCGGCCAGGGAGACGGCGAGAATCAGGGCAGGCACGGGGGCCGGAAACGGAGTGCGGGACATTGACGGTTCCTCGCGCGGGCCGCGCAATGCCAGGGCCCACGAACTGTTTCTGAGGATCTAAGCCGGGGTTGCGGCGAAAAACAGACGCGCCGGGGGCAGCCGGGCCGCCCGCGGCGCGCCGAAGGGGGAATGTGGCGCGGATCTCGCACCCTGTTGCCCTCAGCCCACAGACCTGATCCATAACTTCGCCCAGGTCCGACGGTATCGCCGTCATGCCGCGCCGGATTCGGGCGGCAGGGCTCCCCGCCTGGCCGCCCATCGGATTTCGCAGAGGACGACGCGTGCGTACTACCAGTCGGATGATCGCGGCCCTGGTGCTCGCCCTGGGGGCGACGGGGGTTGCCGCCCAGACGCCGCCCGCCGGCGGTGAGGGCGCCTCCGGCCCGGGCGCCTCGCCCCCGCCTCCACCAACCTCACCCACCCCAACGCCCGCGCCGGCTGCGCCGCCCGCCGCCACGCCGGCGGCGCCGTCCGCGACCCCTCCGGCGCCCGCCGCCGGGGCGCAGCCGCAGCAGGGTACGCCCGCCACGGTCCTCGACACCTCGGATTACGAGAGCCTCCTCGGCCGCAGCGTCCGCAGCGCGCAGGGGGACGAGCTCGGCCGGGTGATCGACGTGATCATCGACAAGGAGGGGCATCCCCGCGCGGCAATCATCGATTTCGGCGGCTTCCTCGGCGTCGGCACCCGCAAGATCGCCGTCGATTGGCGCGCCCTGCGCTTCGCCTCGGACGGCAAGGAGCGCCGGCTCTCGGTGGCGCTCACCCGCAATCAGGTCCGCGTCTCGCCGGAATACAAGTCGGGCGAGCCGATCGTCGTGCTCGGCCCGGCGAGCGGCACGCCGCCCGAGGGCGAGCAGGCCGGCGTGGCTCCAGCGGGGCCGCCGGCTCCCGTGGTGCCGCCCGCGTCGATGCCGCCGTCCGCGCCCGCCGCCGCCCCCGTCGCGACGCCTGCCGCCCCTCCCGCTGCGCCCGCGCCCGAAAAGGCTCCGGATAAATGACGGTGGCCCGATTGAAGGCACGGCCCCCCGTTCCCGCGACACCGGCCCGAGACGTCCACCGATCGGACGCGCGCAAGGATGCGGTGGCCGAGGCGCGCCAGCGGCTCGCGGCGGTGCCGGACGCGGCTGCGGTGTCCGGGGCTCCCGCCCCGGCCGAGGCCGTCGTCTCTCAGGGGAGCCGGCGGGGCCTCGATGCCTTCGCCTTCTTCGTGGCCAACCTTCAGACCGGGTTCGGGCCGTTCCTGGCCGTCTACTTCTCGCAGGCCAAGTGGACCCAATCCGACATCGGCTTCGCCCTGACGGTGGGGAGCCTCGTCGGCCTGCTCGGGCAGGTGCCGGGGGGCGCCTTCGTGGATGCCGCCCGCTCCAAGCGTTTCGCGGCGGCGGTGGCCACCCTCGCCGTGGCGGGCAGCGCCCTCGCGCTCGCCGTCTGGCCGAGCTTCCTCGTCGTGCTCCTCGCCATGGCGCTGCACTCGGCGGCAAGCTGCGTGCTCACCCCGGCCATCGCCGCGATCAGCATCGGCCTCGTGGGCCATGCGCGGGCCGGCGAGCGCCTGGGGCGCAATGCCAGCTTCCAGGCATTGGGCAACGCCGTCGCCGCCGCCGGAATGGGCGCCTGCGGCTACTACCTGTCGAACGGTGCCGTCTTCTACCTCACCGCCGCCCTCGGCGTTCCCGCCGTCATGGCCCTTTCGGCGATCCGCGCCGACGAGATCGATGCCAGCACGCGCATCCAGGCTGCCGCCGAACCCGCCGCCGCCTCGCCGAACGGGCGCGGGGCGCTGCGGTCGCTCCTCGGCAACCGGGGCCTGATGAGCTTCGGCGCCTGCATGCTGCTGTTCTTCCTTGCCAACGCGGCGATGATGCCCCTCGTCGGCAGCGTCCTGACGCTACGTGCCAGCGAGACCGCGACCGCGCTGGTCGCAGCCTGCATCATGGTTCCGCAGGCGGTGCTCGCCGTCTGTGCACCTGCCGTCGGGCGGGCCACGGAGCGGTTCGGCCGCTACCCCGTCCTGCTCGTCGGCTTCGCGGCCCTGCCGCTGCGCGGCCTGCTGCTCGCCTCCACCACGAACCCCTATGCGCTGGTTGCGATCCAGGTGCTTGACGGCGTCTCGGCCTCGGTGCTCGGCGTGATGGTGCCTCTCGTCGTGTCCGACCTGACCCGCGGCACCGGCCGGTTCAACCTCGCCCTCGGGGCGGTGGGCACGGCCATGGGCATCGGCGCCGCCCTCTCGACCTCGCTCGCGGGCATCATGGCCGACCGGCTCGGAAGCCACAGCGCCTTCCTCGGCCTCGCCTTCCTGGGCTTTGCCGCCTTCATGCTGGTCGCGCTGATCATGCCCGAGACCCGCCGGGCCTCCGGGAAGGAGCGCGAGATCGCGGAGCCCGCCTGACGGGCGCGGCATCGCTTTCGCTTCGGGGCGGCGATCAAGCTATGTTCAGCTTGGGCCGCTAAAAGCGCGCGATCCAGAGAGTCACACTGCAACGTATGGCAACGCTCCTGCGTTGGCGCTACGGGACGGACTTGCCTTTAGAACCGCATGCTCGCACGGCTGCCGCCGGCCGGTCACGCGAGAACGGGATGGTCGCCACGATGGAAGAACTCCACCGATACGCCGAACGGCCTTTCGCCTTCGTCGGACGGTACCTGCGCCGCCGCTGGCTACCGCACCTCGTCATCCTCATCTCGGTGCTCGGTGCGGTCGGGTTCTCGGTCTCGACCGACTACGCCCTTAAGGGCGTGGTCGATGCCCTCACGAAGGGGCCGGGGCCGGAGAACACCGGCATCTGGAGCGCGCTGACCGTCCTTATCGTCTTCATCGCCATCGACAACGCCCTCTGGCGCGTGGCCGCGCTGACGGGCGCCTTCACCTTCGTCGGGGTGACGGGCGACATCCGCCGCGACCTGTTCCGGCACATGACCGGCCATTCGCCGACCTTCTTCTCCGACCGTCAGCCCGGCACGCTGGCGAGCCGCATCACCGCGACCTCGAACGCGATCTTCACGGTCGAGAACATGTTCGTGTTCAACGTGATGCCGCCGACCGTCGCCGCCTTCGGCTCCATCGCCTACATCGCCTCGGTCAGCCTGACGATGGCGGGCATCCTCGCCGGCATTTTCGCGGCGGTGGTCGTGCTGATGTTCAAGATGGCCTCGGCCGGCAAGCCGCTGCACCACGACTTCGCCGCCAAGGCCGCGAGCGTGGACGGCGAGATGGTCGATCTCGTCGGCAACATGTCCCTCGTGCGCGCCTTCTCGGCCTTCAAGCGTGAGGGCGCCCGCTTCGAGGGCACCATCGCCACCGAGATGCGCGCCCGGCGCTCGTCGCTCCTCTATCTCGAGAAGCTGCGCATCGTTCACGCCATCCTCACCGTGCTGGCAATCCTCGGCCTGCTCTACTGGTCGATCAAGCTGTGGGAGTCCGGGCAGGCGACGAACGGGCAGGTGGTCCTCGTCTGCACGCTGGGCATCCGCATCCTGGCCGCGACCCGCGACCTCGCCGTCGCGCTGGTGGACGCCACGCAGCACACGGCCCGCCTCGCCGAGGCCCTGCACACCCTGCTGCAGCCGCACGACCTCGTGGACCACCCGGAGGCGAAGCCCCTCGCCGGCCAGGGCGCCAAGATCGAGTTCGAGCACGTCGCCTTCCATTATCCGGACGGGCGCCCGGTGTTCAGCGATTTCGATTTGACCATCGAGCCCGGCCAGCGGGTCGGCCTCGTGGGCAAGTCGGGCGGGGGCAAGTCGACCCTGTTCTCGCTGATCCAGCGCTTCTACGACGCGCAATCGGGGGCGATCCGCATCAACGGCCAGGACATCGGCCGCATCACCCTGGATTCGCTGCGCGAGGCTATCACGGTGGTGCCGCAGGACGTGTCGATGTTCCACCGGACGCTCCGGGAGAACATCCGCTACGGACGGCCGGAGGCCACCGACGAGGAGGTCTGGCAGGCGGCCGAGGCGGCCCATTGCACCGACTTCATCAAGGCCCTGCCGGAAGGCTTCGACACCATCGTCGGCGACCGGGGCGTGAAGCTCTCGGGCGGCCAGCGCCAGCGCATCGCCATCGCCCGCGCCATCCTGAAGAACTCGCCGATCCTGCTCCTCGACGAGGCCACGTCGGCGCTCGATGCGGAATCCGAGCAGGCGATCCGCCACGCCCTCGGCAACCTGATGAAGGGCCGCACGGTCATCGCCATCGCCCACCGCCTCTCGACGCTCCAGGACTTCGACCGGATCGTCGTGCTGGAAGGGGGGCGCATTGCGCAGGACGGCTCGCCCGAGAAGCTCACGCATCTCGACGGCTTCTTCCGCGAGTTGATGAAGAAGGAATCGATGGGTACGGCCCTCGCCGCCGCGTGACGCGGGGCCCGGTCCTTGCTTAAAGGGCCGGGGTTCCGCAGGGCGCCGCCCTGCACCCGCAAAAGGTCCCGGACCTTTTGAAACCACGACTGGCCATGCCCGATCTCGATACCGTCGTCCGTGACATCGCGGAGGAGATGGCCGCGCGAAAGGATCGCGGCACGGTCGCCGACTACATCCCCGAACTCGCCCATGTGGACCCGAACCGCTTCGGCATGGCGGTGATCGACCGGGACGGGCGCGTCAGCGCGGGCGGCGACAGCGAGACCCTGTTCTCGATCCAGAGCATCTCGAAGGTCTTCACCCTCACGCTGGCCATCGGCATGATCGGCGACCGCCTGTGGCGGCGCGTCGGGCGGGAGCCCTCGGGCAACCCGTTCAACTCGATCGTGCAATTGGAGCGGGAGCGCGGGGTGCCGCGCAACCCCTTCATCAATGCCGGCGCCATCGCGGTGACGGACGTGATCCTCTCCGGCCACGCGCCGCGCGAGGCCCTGGGCGAGATCCTGCGCTTCATGCAGTTCCTCTCGCAGGACCCGAGCGTCTTCATCGACGAGACGGTGGCGGCCTCGGAGCGCCGCACGGGGTTCCGCAACAGCGCGCTCGCCTATTACATGAAATCGTTCGGGGTGATCGAGAACCCGGTCGACTACACGCTGGGCGTGTACTTCCACCATTGCGCCATCGCGATGAACTGCCGCCAGCTCGCGACGGCGGGGCAGTTCCTGGCCCATAACGGCCTGAACCCGGCGACCGGCTTCAATGTGGTGTCGCCGGAGCGGGCGCGCCGCATCAACGCGATCATGCTGACCTGTGGCCACTACGACGGCTCGGGCGAGTTCGCCTACCGCGTCGGCTTGCCGGGCAAGAGCGGGGTGGGCGGCGGCATCTTCGCGGTGGCGCCGGGCAAGGCCTCCATCGCGGTCTGGTCCCCCGGCCTCGACGCCGCCGGCAATTCCCATCTCGGCCGAGTGGCGCTGGAACAGCTGACCCAGCGCATGGGGTGGTCGGTGTTCGGGGTGTGAGGAGCCTCAGCCGGTCGTCGTGACCGCGAGGTTCACCCCGGCCGCCTTCTGGACGCTGCGGAGGATCGCGAACAGATTGCCCGCCGTGGGATTGCCGGCGGGGCCAAGCATCCGCATCAGGCTCTTCGAGGACGAGCCGGTCTCCTGCGCCAGTCGCTCGAAGCCGATCGTGGCGTTCACGCAGTCGCGCAGGACCGCCTTCCCGGTCTCGACTTCGCCCGCAAGCATCAGGTCCACCGCCTCGGTCAGCAATGCGGCCCGGAAGGCGGGGTCGCTGTCCGCCCTGGCCTTGATCGTTTCCTTGAAGCTGCGCGTCAGAGCCATCATCCCTCCTTGCGGCGGCGCTTGTACGAGGCCCACAGGGCATGAGCCTCGGCGATGTCGTCCTGTTGCCGGCGCTTGGTGCCGCCGCAGAGCAGAATGATCAGCGTGGCCCCGTCGCGGCCGAAATAGAGCCGGTAGCCCGGCCCCCAGTCCATCCGGTACTCCTCGACGCCGCCGCCGACGGATTTGGCATGGGCGAAGTTGCCCCGCTCCATCCGCACCAGCGCGACCGCGACCTTCGCGGCAGCCTGGGCATCCAGGCGTGAGAACCATTCGGCGAAGGGGCTCCTGTCGCGCTCATCGACGTACTCGCGGATCTCCATTTATGATAGTACCATATACGCTACTTTCAAGGCCGCCTGCCTGCTGGGCCTAGGGACGGTAAACTCTTGCGCAGCCGCCCTTTCCGGGGCAAGCGGCGCGGCGATCCCACGAGCGAGCCCCCCTCCATGACGACCAGTGCGGCTTCCCCCGACCCGGGCCAGATCGTCGCCCGGCTCGACCGGCTGCCCGCGACGCGGAGCGTCTGGCGCCTCGTGGCGCTGCTCGGCCTCGGCTTCTTCTTCGAACTCTACGATCTGCTCTTCACCGGCTACGTCGCGCCGGGCCTCGTGAAGGCCGGCATCCTTACGCCGACGACGCCCGGCCTGTTCGGGGCGACGGGCGTGGCGGGGTTCGTGGCTGCCCTGTTCGCCGGCCTTTTCATCGGCACGGTGGCCTGCGGCTGGCTCGCGGACCGGTTCGGGCGGCGGGCGATCTTCACGTGGTCGCTCCTGTCCTACACCGCCGCCAACGTCGTGATGGCGTTCCAGACGGAGGCCTTCGGGCTGAACCTGTGGCGACTCATCGCCGGGATCGGGCTGGGGCTGGAGATGGTCACCATCGGCAGCTACCTCTCCGAACTGGTGCCGAAGGCGATCCGGGGGCGGGCCTTCGCCCTGTGCCAGGGCATCGGCTTCTGCGCCGTGCCGGTCGTCGCCGTCTTGTCCTACCTGCTGATCCCCCTCGCGCCCCTCGGCCTCGACGGCTGGCGCTGGGTCGCGCTCATCGGCGCCTCGGCGGCCGTGCTGGTGTGGTGGATGCGCTCCAGCCTGCCCGAGAGCCCCCGCTGGCTCGTGGAGCGCGGGCGCTTCGCCGAAGCCGAGGCGGTGATGGACCGGCTGGAGGCGAAGGTCGCGGCGGAATACGGCCGCCCGCTGCCGCCCCCCGGGCCGCCGCAGCCGATGCAGCCGCGCGGCGCCTTCCGCGACATGTGGGTGCCGCCCTTCCGGCGCCGCACGCTGATGATGGCTGGGTTCAACGTGTTCCAGACGGTGGGCTTCTACGGCTTCGCCAACTGGGTGCCGACCCTGCTGATCGCGCAAGGCATCACCGTCACGTCGAGCCTTGCGTACACGGCGCTGATCGCGCTCGCCGCCCCGGCCGGGCCGCTGATCGGCCTCCTGATCGCCGACCGGTTCGAGCGCAAGCACGTCATCGTGGCGGCGGCGCTCGTCTACATCGCCTGCGGGCTCGCGTTCGCGCAGGTGCGGGACGTGGCGGCCATCGTCGCGCTCGGCATCGGCCTGACGCTCGCCTCGAACGTCATGTCCTACAGCTTCCACGCCTATCAGGCGGAGCTGTTCCCCACCGGCATCCGGGCGCGGGCGGTCGGTTTCGTCTATTCGTGGAGCCGGTTCTCGGCGATCTTCACCGGCTTTATCATCGCCTTCGTCCTGCGGGAGGCGGGCACGCCCGGGGTGTTCCTGTTCATCTCCGCGGCGATGCTGATCGCCGGCGGCCTCGTCGGGCTCCTCGGGCCGCGCACCCGGGACGTGGCGCTGGAGGAGATCGCCGGCTGAGAACCGTGCTATGCTCCCGCCGACTAGATTGGCGGATGCGATGGGCGCGAGTGCGGCACCGGACGGGCGGATGACGACGGACGAGTTCCTGGCCTGGGCCGAAGGGCGACCAGGCCGCTACGAACTGATTGACGGCCAAGTCATCGCGATGTCGCCGGAGCGGGTGCAGCATGCCGAAGTGAAGGCTGCCGCTTACCTCGCTCTGCGATCCGCCATCCGCAGCGTCGTTCTCCCCTGCCGCGCCATGCCCGACGGCATGACCGTCCGAATCGACGACCACACCGCGTTCGAGCCGGATGCCCTGGTTTATTGCGGCGGGCGGGCGGACCCGAACGCCGTCGAGATCGCGAACCCGGTCATCGTGGTCGAGGTCGTCTCGCCGGGCACCCGCTCGGTGGACCAGGGCGCGAAGCTGCGCGGCTATTTTCGCGTTCCGAGCGTCGCCCACTACCTGATCCTGTACCCGGACAACCGCCTCGTCGTGCATCACGCCCGGGGCACGGGCGATGTCATCGCCACGCGCATGGTCAGCGAGGGCACGCTCAGCCTCGATCCGCCCGGCCTGACGGTGCCGGTGGCCGACCTGTTCGCCGACGACTGACCGGCCCGCGGCTTGATCCGGGCGGCGACCGGTGCCACAGCCGCCGGAATTCCTCCCAGACGGATCGCCGCATGACCGCCTCCCTCGATCTCCTCGTCCTCGGTAACGCCATCGTCGACGTCATCGCGCGCACCGACGATGCTTTCCTCCAGAAGGAGGGAATCGCCCGGGGGGCGATGACGCTGATCGACGAGCCGCGCGCGGAAGCCCTGTTCCAGGTGATGGGCCCGGCGACGATCGTGTCGGGCGGTTCGGGCGCCAACACCGCCGTCGGCGCGGCGATGCTCGGCGCGAAGACCGGCTTCATCGGCCGCGTCCGCGACGACGAGCTGGGCCAGCTGTTCCGCCACGATCTGAAGGCGACGGGCGTCTCCTACGAGGTTCCCGCCGCCACGGACGGCCCGGCCACGGCCCGCTGCTTCGTGCTGGTGACGCCGGACGGCGAGCGCACCATGAGCACCTATCTCGGCGCCTGCCAGGGCCTCGGGCCGGACGACATCCAGAAGGAGGCCGTCGCCGCCGCCCGCGTCGTGTATCTCGAAGGCTATCTCTGGGATCCGCCGGCCGCCAAGGAGGCGTTCCGCAAGGCCGTCGAGATCGCCCACCGGGCCGGCAACGCCGTGGCGCTGACGCTGTCCGATGCCTTCTGCGTCGGCCGTTACCGCGACGAGTTCCTGGGCCTGATCCGCGACGGCAGCATCGACATCCTGTTCGCCAACCTCGGCGAGCTGAAGAGCCTCTACGAGACCGACGACGAGGAAGCCGCCGTGGCGGCGCTGCGCGACGAGCGCAACGGGCGCGGCCTGCACATGCTCGGCCTCGTCACCCGCTCGGAGAAGGGCGCCCTCGTCGTCAACGGCGGCCATGTCCGCGAGGTGGCCGCGAGCCCGGTGGAGCATGTCGTCGACACGACCGGCGCGGGCGACCTGTTCGCCGCCGGCTTCCTCGCCGGCCATGCCCGTGGCCTCGACCACGCCACCAGCGCCCGCCTCGGCGCCCTGGCCGCGGCGGAGGTCATCCAGCATATCGGCGCCCGGCCGCAGGCGGATCTGGTGATGCTGGCGAGGGAGCAGGGGCTCCTCTGAGCCCCGCCTACACCCTCAGCAGCACCTTCCCCACGGCCTCCCGCCGGATGAGCACCCCGAACGCCTCGCGGTACTCGTCCAGCGGATAGACCCCGTGGACCTTGGCGCTGAGCTTGCCCTCGGCCACCCAGGCGAGCAGCTGTTTCTGGCCGGCCCGGTGGCCCTCCGGGTCGCGCTCGGTGAAGGCGCCCCAGTGGACGCCCTGCACGTCGAGTTCCTTGAGGAGGATCAGGTTCAGCGGCAAACGCGGAATGGCGCCGGCCGCGAAGCCGATCACGAGGTAGCGCCCCCGCCATGCCAGGGCCCGCAGGGCGGGCTCGGCGAAGGCATCGCCCACCGCGTCGTAGACCACGTCCACCCCGGCGCCGCCGGTGATGCGGCGCAGGTCGTCCTTCAAGGTCTCGGGCGAGTAGACCAGCCCCTCGGCGGCGCCATGGGCGCGGGCAGCGGCGACCTTGTCCTCGGACGAGGCGCAGGCGATGACCTTCGCCCCCATCAGTGCCCCGAGTTCCACCGCCGCGAGCCCGACCCCGCCCGAGGCGCCGAGCACGGCGAGCCATTCGCCCGCCCGTAGCTTCGCCCGGTTGGCGAGGGCATGGAGGGTGGTGCCATAGGTGATGGTGAGCCCGGCCGCCTGCTCGTCGGGCACGCCGTCCGGCACGGGGGTGAGCTTCGTCGCATCGATGGCGATCCGCTCGGCGCAGCAGCCGTAGCCGGCATGGATCACGACGCGCTGGCCGACCGCGAGCCCAGTGACGCCCTCGCCCAGCGCCTCGATGAGGCCCACGCCCTCGCCCCCCGGCGAGAAGGGCAGGGGCGGCTTCACCTGATACTTCCCGGCGACGATCAGCGTATCGAAGAAGTTGAGCGCGGCCAGCGTGACGCGCACCAGCGCCTGCCCGGCGGTGGGGGAGGGCGCGGGCCTCTCCGCGATGGCGAGACTGTCCGCGCCGTCGAGGCTCTGGCAGAGGAGGGCTCGCATCGTTTCGCTCCCGTATTCTTATTCGGCGCCTTCGCCACGATGGGCGAAGGTTGCGCCACTTTCGACTGCTTCAACCCCCCCCTCCCAGTCCACTATCGTCATTGCGAGCGAAGCGAAGCAATCCAGGGATGCAGGCCGTTTTCGAACGTAGCGCTACCCTGGATTGCTTCGCTGCGCTCGCAATGACGGCTATGATGCAAGGGGCGCCGCATTTCTGTGAATTATCCGCCATCCGTCTTTGCGAGCGAAGCGAAGCAATCCAGGGATCCGCGACCTGAGTCGCAATCCTCCCGAGGGCCGCCGTGCGCGCGCCGACCGTCTACATCATGGCCAGCCGACGCAACGGCACGCTTTACGTCGGCGTGACCTCCGATCTCGCCCGGCGGGTCTACGAGCACCGCGAAGCCTTGCTGCCGGGTTTCACGCGGGAATACGGCTGCAAGGCGCTCGTCTGGTACGAGTCTCACGCCGCGATGATCGAGGCCATCGACCGCGAGAAGCAGATCAAGGCTGGGTCGCGGAAGCGCAAGCTTGCGCTCATCGAGGCGATGAACCCGGATTGGACCGACCTGTACCCTGGGCTGGTGTAACCTCCGGCGATGGCGCGGCGCCCTGGGTTGCTTCGCTGGGCTCGCAATGACGGGTTTGGCGGGGGAAACGTCATTGCGAACCGAGTGAAGCAATCCAGGGACGCGGGCGGCTTCCAAAGATGGCGCCGCCCTGAATGTACGTCGCCCTCAATGAGGCACGCGCCTCAATGCGCCTCCTGCCAGTTCAGCGCCGCCTTGGCCTCCACCACCAGCGGCACCCGGAGCGTCAGGGCCGGTGCCGGGGCCTCCTCCATGATTGAGGCGATGATCGGGATCGCCGTCTCGACCTCGTCCTCCCGCGCCTCGAAGACCAGTTCGTCGTGCACCTGCAGCAGCATCGTCACGCCGAGATGCTTGGCCTTCAGCGCCGTTTCCATGCGGATCATCGCCCGGCGGATGATGTCGGCGGCCGAGCCCTGGATCGGGGCGTTGATCGCCTGCCGCTCGACGCTTGCCCGCTCGTTGGGGTTGTTGGAGCGGATCTGCGGGTAATGGCACACCCGGCCGAACAGGGTGGTAACGTAGCCCTTGTCGCGGCAACTGCGCTTGGTCGTGTCGATGTAGTCCCGGATGCCGGGGAACTGCTCGAAATACTGCTTGATGAAGGCCGAGGCTTCTTCCCGGCCGATGCCGAGCCGGTCGGCCAGCCCGAAGGCCGAGATGCCGTAGATGATGCCGAAGTTGATCGTCTTCGCCCGCCGGCGCAGATCCGGCGTCATCTCCTTCAGCGGCACGCCGAACATCGCCGAGGCCGTGGCGGCGTGGATGTCGATGCCGTCCTCGAAGGCTTTGCGCAGTTCAGGGATGTCGGCCATGTGGGCGAGCAGCCGCAACTCGATCTGCGAGTAATCGGCCGAGATCAGCTTCATGCCCGGCGCCGCCACGAAGGCCCGGCGGATGCGCCGTCCCTCCTCCGTGCGCACGGGAATGTTCTGCAGGTTGGGCTCCGAGGAGGAGAGCCGGCCCGTCGTCGTCGCGGCGAGCGAGAACGAGGTGTGGACCCGCTGCGTCTCCCGGTCGGCATGGGTTTGGAGCGAGTCGGTGTAGGTCGATTTCAGCTTCGAGAGCTGGCGCCATTCGAGGATCTTCTTGGGCAGTTCGTGCCCGGCCTGCGCCAGTTCCTCCAAGAGCGTCGCGGGGGTGGCCCATTGGCCGGAGGGCGTCTTCTTGGCGCCGGGCAGGCCCATCTTGCCGAACAGGATGTCGCCGATCTGCTTCGGCGAGCCCACCGAAAACTTCTCGCCCGCATCCTCCTGGATCTCCTCCTCCAGGCGCACGAGGATCTGCGAGAAATCACCCGACAGGCGGCTCAGCATGTCGCGGTCGACGCGGATGCCGGCCATCTCCATCCGGGCGATGATCGGCAGGAGCGGGCGTTCCAGGGTCTCGTAGACGGCTACCCGCCGCTCGGCCACGAGGCGCGGCTTCATCATCCGCCAGAGGCGTAAGGTGACGTCCGCATCCTCGGCGGCGTAGGCGGTGGCCTTGTCGAGGGCGACCCGGTCGAACGTCACCTTGGCCCGGCCGGTGCCGGCGACGTCCGAGAAGGTGATCGGCTGGTGGCCGAGATGGCGGCGGGCGAGCTCGTCCATGCCGTGCCCGCCCTTGCCGGCATCGAGCACGTAGGAGATCAGCATCGTGTCGTCCAAGGGCGCGACTTCGATGCCGTAGCGCGAGAACACGACCCAATCGTATTTGAGGTTCTGCCCGACCTTCAGCACGCCGGGATTTTCGAGAAGCGGCTTCAGCCGGGCGAGGGCCGCATCGAGGGGAATCTGGCCGGGCAGGGGCTCGACCAGATCGGTCGCCGCCGCGCCCTGGCCGAACAGGTCGCCGGCATCGGCGGGGGCGGAGACCGCCTGCACATGCGCCAGCGGGATGTAGCAGGCCCGCCCCGGCGCCACCGACAGCGACACGCCGACGAGCCCGGCGCGGAAGGAATCCAGCGCATCGGTCTCGGTATCGACCGCCACCACGCCGGCCTCCTCGGCCTCGGCGATCCAGGCGTCGAGATGTTCGAGGGTGAGCACCGTCACATAGGCAGCGGTGTCGAACGGCTTCACCGATTCGCCCGCCCGCGCCGCCACGAGGCCGCCCGGCGTCGGCTCGGCGGGGCCGCGGGGCTTGGGCGCGGCATCCGGCAGGTTGAGATCGGCGAAGGGATCGACCTCGCCACCCTCGGGGGGCGCGTCGCCCGGTGGGCGCTCCGAGCCGGCGGCGGCTGTCTCGGGGTCGGGGGGCACGCTGTCGCCGAAGAAGGGCACGGGCTCGCCCGCCGCGCCCTTGGCGCCGGGCAGGAGGGCGGGGTCCGGCTTCACCTTCTCCGGGTCCACATGCAGCATCTGCGCGATGCGCCGGGTAAGGGTGTTGAATTCCATCGCCTTGAGGAAGCCGACGAGCTTTTCCGGATCGGGCTCCGGCACGGTGAGGTCGTCGAGCGAAACCGGGACCGGCACGTCCTCGATCAGCGCCACGAGTTTGCGCGAGAGGCGGGCTTGGTCGATGTTGGCGAGCAGGGTCTCCCGGCGCTTCGGCTGCTTGATCTCGCCCGCCCGCTCCAGCAGCGCGTCCAGGGAGCCGAATTCCTTGATGAGGGCGGCGGCGGTCTTCAGGCCGATGCCGGGCACGCCCGGCACGTTGTCCGAGGTGTCGCCGATCAGCGCCAGCGCGTCGCCGATCTGGTTCGGGCTCAGGCCCTCCCACTTGGCGATGATGGCGTCCACGTCGAGGTTGCGCTCGGGCCGGTAGCCCGGCTTGCCCTTGGACCCGGATTCGAAATCGTAGAACCGCACGAGCGGCCCGACGAGCTGCATCAGGTCCTTGTCGGAGGAGACGATGATGACGCCCGCGCCCCGCGCCTCGGCCTGCCGCGCGTAGGTGGCGATGAGGTCGTCGGCCTCGTAGCGCTCCAGTTCGACGGCATGCAGGCCGAAGGCCCGCACCGCGTCGCGCATCAGCGGCATCTGGCGCTTGAGGTCGTCGGGCGCGTCGGGGCGGTGCCCCTTGTAGTCCGGGAACATCTCCTTGCGGAACGAGCCCTCGGACTTGTCGAAGACGATGCCGAGATGCGTCGGCATGGTGCCGGCCGCGCCGTCCTGGAGGAACTGGGCGATCTTGGTGCAGAACAACCGCACCGCCCCGGTCGGCAATCCGTCCGAGGGGCGGGAATTGTACTTCTGGTCCTGGTTGATCGACTGGAAATAGGCCCGGAAAATGAAGGACGAGCCATCGACCAGGATCACCTGATCGCCGGGGCCGACGGGCTTGGGGGTGGTCTCGGCGGCAGTCATGGGGCCAGGGGGCTCGTAAAACTCGTCAACGATCCGGCGCGCGCCCGAGTTCGGCCTCGGCCGCCGCGATCAGGATGGGAAGTTCGTCGTGGACGGTCAGCCAGACGATGTCCAGCGAGACCCCGTCGTACATGTGCCGGTAGACGTTGCCGGCATCCATCACCTGTCTCCAGGGGATGTTGGGATGGCGATCCCGCACGTCGGCGCCGATGCGCCGGCTTGCCTCGGAGATGATCTCCAGGCATCGCACGACCGCAAGATGCGTGCGGTCGTCGGCGATGAACATGTCCAGCGTATAGCCCGTCACGAAACGCCGGATCCGGCTGGCATTCGTGATGATGTCCTGGAGGGCGTCGAGGGACCTTTCAGAAGACCTCGACGGCATCGACTTCTGCCCGCGCCCGGATGCGATCCTTCAACGCCCGCCGATCCAGCACATCGACCCGGATCGGGAAAAGGTCATCGATGTAATGGCATAGGCCCACGAAGCCGAAGACCCCCCCGACCGTGGGGACATCGATGTCGATCATCACATCCAAGTCGCTGTCGGGCCCTTCCTCGCCCCGGGCGACGGAGCCGAACAGCGCGGCATGGCGCACGCCGCGCTGGCGAAGCTCCGGTTCATGGGCGCGCAGGATGGCAAGGGCAGCGTCACGGTTCATCGTATGAGACCGTCGGAATCGTGTCAGCTCTGAGCCATACCAAAAAACTAGCGGCGGGGCACTTGGGCCCCGCCGCTTCATGCACTGGCGTTCTTGGGGGTCTCAGCAGCGGTTGCCGCCGGTGGTCTGGCCGTACTGCTTCACCGGCCGGGTCTGCTGGTTGGCGTTGCCCTCGGCGGCTGAGCTCGGGCGGCAATAGCCGGGGTGGGCCTCGTAGAACGGCGAGTCGTGGACGCCGATGGAGCCGGTGGTGAGCGGACCCGTGTCACGGGAGAACGGGTAGGCCATCGCGGAGGTGACGGGGGCGGTGGCGCCGATCACGATGGCAGCAACGGCGGCGGCGATACGGGTCTTCATCTTTATTTCTCTCTCCTTGCGCATCGCGGATCGCTTATTGGCGTCCGCTTCATCTGTCATGAGAGAGATATAGGAACGACTTTCCCGGAGCGGCGTGCCTCGTCGCACGCAGCACAAGGGATTAAAACCCGCGCCTCACGTCGCGAGTTCGGCCCCAAGCGTGGCTATACGCTTCAGGTCGGTGATGAAGGCGGCATAGGCCTCCTCCTTGGCCTCGTCGGGCAGGCGCAGCAGGTAGGAGGGGTGGACGGTGATGTAGCCCTGGAAGCGGTTGTCCAGCCGGTCGAACCGGAACGGGCCCCGGGAACGGGTGATCGGGATCGCCTTGCCCGTCAGCGCCAGCACCGCCGTCGCGCCGAGCGCCACGACGAGCTTCGGCGCCACGAACTCGAGTTCGCGGTCGAGCCACCAGCGGTAATGGCTCACCTCGCCGGCCGTCGGCTTCTCGTGGATGCGGCGCTTGCCGCGCAGCGTGAATTTGAAGTGCTTCACCGCGTTGGTGAGGTAGCTTGCCTCGCGGTCGATGCCGGCCTCCGCCATGGCGCGGGCGAGGAGTTGCCCCGCCGGCCCGACGAAGGGGCGGCCCTTCAAATCCTCCTGATCGCCGGGCTGCTCGCCCACGAACGCGATTGTGGCGTCGAGGGGGCCTTCGCCCAGCACGGCCTGGGTCGCGCCGGGCACCAGGGGCTCCGTCTTGCGGATGATGGCGTTGAGTTCGTCCAGGCTCTTCGGGTCCTGGTCCGCCATCGCGGCGACGGCTCGGGCGGGTTCGCGGCGTGCGGGCAAGGTGGGCTCCCTCTCGATCATCTGCGCCGTCCGGTCCGCCGCACCCCGCAGCAGGGCGGGGATGGCGGCCGTCTCCGGCATGTTGCGCCAGTACTTCTTCGGCATCTCCGCGCGCATCGCCTTCGGGTTCACGCGGGCCGGGTTGAACGTCGTCTCGTAATAGGTCTGCCAGCCGGCCTCGAAGCCGTCGCCCTCGGGCACGTCGGCGCGGGAGCCCGGCGGGCCATAGGCCAGGGTGTCCCCGTCCCAGACGGCCCGACCCTCCGGCGTCAGGATCGTCCAGCGCATGCCGGCGAAACGGCGCACGAAGAACGGCGCGGCGGCTTCCAGGATGTGATGGTCGGGCTCGAACCACGCGACGTAGCGCTCGCCCGCCGGATCCTCGACCCGGCGGAAGCGCAGGAAGGCGTGCATCTTGTGCAGGTCGCGGCCGATGGCCTTGGCCATGCGGGTGAGGCGGTGGACCAGCGGGTCGCTCGCCACCTCCATCAGGTGCCGCTCCCCATGGAGGACGCGCCAGATCAGGGCGTAGAGCAGACCGTAGCGCTCGGGGTCCCGGTGCGGAACCACGCTCGGGATCAGGGACGTGACCGCCCGGGGCAGGACGAGGGGCGCGTCGGACCCCGGCGGTGCATCGTCGCCGAACAGGCTCGGCGCGGACTCGGCGGAGAAGGTCACGGCCTCCGGCGGCACGTTCTCGGCGGCGAGGCGGCGGGCGGCATCGCGAAAGCCGGTGAGGTCGGCACCGGGGCGCAGGAGGATGGTGCGCGCGGAGGTGGCGCGGGAGGTCGCGCCCGCCATCAGAACAGGCTCAGCTGCTGGGCCGGCTCCACGAGGCGGGCGCGCAGATCGGCGCGGTCGGTGAGCGCCACCGGCCGGTGGTCGGCGGCGATGAGGAAGGGCCGCGCCCGCTTGAGGCTGGAGGTCAGCCGCGCCACGTCGTCGAGGCGGAGCGTCGTGTGCTTGCGCGCCTTCACGATCCGGTCCACCGCCCGCGCCCCGAGGCCGGGGACGCGCAGCAGCATCTCCCGGTCGGCCTTGTTCACGTCGACGGGGAAGCGTTCGCGGTTCTTGAGCGCCCAGGCGAGCTTCGGATCGATGTCGAGGGCGAGCATCCCGCCTTCGGAGGCCGACGCGACCTCCTCGGCCGAGAACTCGTAATACCGGAGCAGCCAGTCGGCCTGATACAGCCGGTGCTCGCGGGCGAGCGGCGGGGCCTTCAAGGGCAGGATCTGCGAGCCGTCCGGGATCGGGCTGAACGCCGAGTAGTAGACGCGCTTGAGCCCGACGCTGCCGTAGAGGTTCTCGCTCTTGGCGATGAGGGCGGCGTCGGTCGTGTCGTCGGCGCCGACGATCACCTGCGTCGAATGCCCGGCCGGGGAGAAGCGGCGGCGCTCGGCCTTGGCCTCGACGATCCGCTCGCCGATCTGCGCCATGGCGTTCTGGATCGCCGCGCCGTCCTTCTCGGGGGCGAGCCGGCCCAGGCTCGCCTCGGTCGGCAACTCGACATTAATCGACAGGCGGTCGGCGTAGAGACCCGCCTCCTCGATCAGCCACGGGCTCGCCTCGGGGATCGACTTGAGGTGGATGTAGCCCGCGAAGCCGTGATCCCGGCGCAGGGACTTCGCCACGCGGGTCAGCAGCTCCATCGTGTGGTCGGGCGACTTGATGATGCCCGAGGACAGGAACAGCCCCTCAATATAGTTACGCTTGTAGAAGTTGATGGTGAGGTTCACCACTTCCTCGACGGTGAACTTCGCCCGCCGCACATTCGAGGAGCGACGGTTGACGCAATAGGCGCAATCGAACAGGCACCAGTTGGTCAGCAGGATCTTCAGCAGCGACACACAGCGCCCATCCGGCGTGTAGGCGTGGCAGATCCCAGCCCCCGTGGTGGAGCCGATCCCGTCCTTGCCGGCCACGCGCTTGGGCGCCCCCGACGAGGCGCAGGACGCATCGTATTTCGCGGCATCGGCCAGGATGCGGAGCTTCTTGGCGAGGGCGTCATCCATGGAACGGAAGATGAACGTTTCGGGGGCGGATACAAGGGCACCGCGCCCCTGCTCCCTAGCCGCAACGCCGCACCCCGTCAGGCGGGTTCCTCGTCGGCCTCGATGATCCGCCGCGCCAGGCCGTAGGGGAAGCCCTGCCGGGCGAGGCTGCCGAGGTCGCGCTCCCGGTAATCGGCCCGCCGGTCGGGCTGGCGGAAGGGGCCGAGGCGGCGGCGCTTGGCATAGGCCCAGGCGGCCTTCTCCTCACTGTCCTCCTCCGGCGAGGCCTCGCGCTCGGCCTCCATCACGGCAGCGACCACCTCGCGCGGCACGCCCTTGGCGGCGAGCTTAAAACCCGCCCCCCGGCGCGAGGTGCCCCGGCGGCGCAGCGCCGCCAGCCGCCCCTCGGCGAAGCGGGCATCGTCCACGAGCCCGGCCGAGAGGGCGCGGGCCACCGTCGCCTCGATCATCTCCACGAAGGCGGCGGGCTCCTCTCCCCGCGCCCGCGCCCGCTTCTCGACACGCCGCGAGAGGGTGCGGCGAAGCATCTCGGTCGAGGCGCTGTAGCGCTGCAGGTAATCGAGGGCGGCCCGCTCCAGCCATGCCGCACTCACCGGGCGCGGGGGTGGCTTGGGTGTCTCCGGCCCGGAAGATGCAACGGAGGGAGGCTTCACGTGTTCTTCACGATCTGGACAGGTTTGCGCTTCATGAACGACCCATGGAACGCGCGCAACGCGACAGGCCGGGCGATGTCCCTCCTCCTGATTCCAAACTCGGGGCACTGCAGCGAAAGCTGTGGGCGGCCGCCTCCGTCCTGATGCGGCGCGAATGGCTCCTCGTCCTGGTGGCGCTCGGCTTGATCGCACTCGCGAGCGGAGTCGCCTACCTGTGGCGCCCGAACACCCTCACGGTGGCGGTCGGCCCGCAGGACGGGCCGGAGGCCGCGCTGATCGAGGCCTACGCGGCCGCCCTCGACCGGGCCCGCGAGGATGTGCGGTTGAAGGTGGTGCGCTACGAGGACGTGAGGGACAGCGGCCTCGCCCTCCAGCGCAACAAGGCCGACCTCGCCGTGGTCCGCCCCGACGTGTTCCTGCCGGAAAACGGCCTGACGCTGGCGATCCTGCACGACGAGGCGCTGGTCGTCGCCCGTCCCGAGCACAGCGACATCGACGAGTTTCCCGATTTCGCCCGCAAGCGCCTCGGCATCGTGGTGCGGCACGGGGCGGACATCCCCTTCCTCACCAACGTCCTCTCCTTCTACGATCTCCTGCCCGACACGCCCAGCGGCGACGACACCGCCGAGCCCGCGCCCGGCCACGTCCTCGTGGTGCCGCTGAAATTCGCCGAGATCACCCAGGCCATCGCGGACAAGCGCGTCGATGCCGTAGCAATCATCGCGAGCCCGGCCTCGAAGATGGCCGGCAGCGTAATCCGCGCCGTCGAGGCGGGCTCGCCCGAGCGCAAGATCGAGTTCGTGTCGATCCCCGATGGCGACGCCATCCTGCAGCGCTTCCCCGAACTTCAGGCCGTCACCATCCCTGCCGGCACGTTCGGCGGTCGCCCGAAGCGGCCTGACGAGGAGATCCGCACCGTCGGCGCCTCCTACCGGCTGATGGCGCGGGGCACGGTGAGCCGCGTCGCCGTCGCCTCGGCGACCCAGCACCTGTTCGAGTGGCGCTCGCGCCTCGCCGCCGCCGCGCCCATCGCCAAGCTGATGAAGGCGCCCGATTTCGACACCACCGTCGCGGCGACCTCGGCGCGCCTGCCGAACCACCCCGGCGCGGTCGATTATTTCGAGCGCGAGCAGCAGACCTTCCTCGACCGCTACGAGGATTACATTTACCTCGTCGCCTTCTTCGGCGGCACGATCGGCTCCGGCTTCGCGTGGCTCGGCCAGCGCCTCGCCCGCAAGCGGCGGGAGCGGATCGACATCGTCCTCGACCGGCTGCTCGACATCCTGCGCGAGATCCGCGCGGCGACGAATGTCGAGCAACTCGACACCATCGTCCTCGAGATCGACGACCTCATCGCCGACGTGGTCTCGTATACCCGCGAGCGCACCATCGACCTGCGGACGGTGAGCGCGCTGATCCTGGCGGTGGACGGCGTCCACGAGGCGGTGGGCGATGCGAGGCGGCGGATCGGGGTGCCCCCGCCCGAGGGCGAGCGCCGCCGCTCGGCCCAGCTCATGGCCCTGCATCTGCCCGCCGCCGAGTAGCGAAGGCACAGAACGGGCCCCGCCGCGTTTGGCCTGCGCACGACCGCAGGACCGAACCCCATGGCTGCGTTGACCCATTTCCTGATGCGCCGGGACGTCCTCCTCGTGGCAAGCGCCCTGTTGCTGTGCCTCGGCGGCGCGGCGGCGTGGTACCTGCTGCGCCCGACGACCCTCACCATCGCGGTGGCACCCAAGGACGGCACCGAGCCGGGCCTCATCAAGGCCTATGCCGACGCCCTCGACGCGAGTGGGGAGGGCATCCGCCTGAAGATCCTCTTCTTCGACGACGTGCGCGAGAGCGCCGCCGCGTTGCAGGACGGGCGGGCCGACCTCGCCGTGGTGCGGCCCGACGTGCTCCTGCCGACCAACGGCCTGACGCTCGCCATCCTGCGCGATCAGGCGATGATCGTCGCCTCGCCGGAGCAGGGGGGCATCAAGTCCTTCGCCAAGCTCGGCGGCAAGCGCCTCGGCATCGGCGCGCAGAAGGACGCCGATTACTGGCTGCTCAAGAACCTGCTCTCCTATCACGGCCTCGCCCTGGAGACGGCGCCCGCCGCCGGCCCGGTGCCCGCCGGCACGGTGCAACTCGTGCCCGTGGACGAGGGCGCCGTCGCACCGGCCTTCAAAGAGAAGCGGATCGACGCTTTCCTCAGCATCATCGCCCCCTCGGCGCCCAAGGCTATCGCCCTCGTCGGCGCGGTGCGCTCGGTGGCGAAGGACGGCAAGGTCGAGTTCGTCGCCGTGGAGGACGATGACGCCATCATCGAGCGATTCCCGAAGCTCCAGGCGGTGACGATCCCCGGCGGCCTGTTCGCAGGCCGCCCGAAGCTGCCCGCCGACGACGTGAAGACGGTGGGCGCCTCCTACCGGCTGATGGCGCGGGGCTCGCTCAGCCGGGTGATCGCGGCGGATTTCACGCAGCAATTGTTCGAGAAGCGCACGGCGGCGGCCCAGCAGACGGATGCCGCCGAATACGTCCTGGCGCCCGCCTACGAGACCACCGTGGCGGCGACCAGCGCCCGCATCCCGATCCATCCCGGCGCCATCGACTATTACGAGCGCGAGCAGCACGGCTTCGTGGAGCGCTACGGCGACACGCTCTACCTGCTCGGCGCCCTGGCGGGCGGCCTCGTCTCGGTGCTGGCCTGGGTGCGCCAGCGCCTCACGAGCCTCGGCCGGGAGCGGATCGACGACGTGATCGACCGGCTGATCGCGATCACCCAGGAGGCCCGCCGCCTCAAGGACCCGGAGGCCATCGAGGCGCTGACCATCGAGGTCGATGGGCTGGCGGCGGACGTGGTGCGCTATGCCCGCGAGCGCGAGCCGGAGCCCTCCACCCTCTCCGCCGTCTCCATCGCCATCGAGACGGCGCGGGCGACGATCCACGATTGCCGGATCGCCGCCTCTCCTAACGAGAAGGAGGAAACACCGCTTAGCGCGCCGCTGGCGGGTTGAAGGCCGTGTCGATCAGCCCGTCCACGGCCTTCGGCACGTCCACGTCCGAAGCGATCACGCCGGCCTGCTGCAGCGCCACGCCGGCCGCGCGGATCGCGTCGGCTTGGGTCGGGCCGATGGCCGGCTGGGACAGGTCCGTACGCTCCAGTTGGCGGGCGACGACGGGCTCGGGCAGCTTCGTCGCGGTGACGAGTGCCGCCTTGAGGGCGGCCGGGTCCTTCAGCGCCTCGGCGCGCACCCGTTCGTAGGCGGCGATCACCGCCTTCACGAGGTCGGGATTCTCCTTGGCGAAGGCCTCGCGCACGTCGAGCACGCCCCAGGTGTTGGCGGCGGCGTCGCGGAAGAACAGCACGTCGCCGTTCTCGATCTCGGCGGCGGCCATCATCGGGTCGAGCCCGGCCCAGGCGTCCACGTCGCCCCGGTCGAGGGCGGTGCGCCCGTCCGGGTGCTGCAACAGGACGAGCTTGGCGTCCTTCTCGGTCAGCCCAGCGCCCTGCAAGGCGCGGATCAGGAAGATGTGCGGGTCCGTGCCCCGCGTCACCGCCACGCGCTTGCCCTTCAGGTCGGCGGGCTTGGTGATGCCGGTGTCCTTGCGGGTGACCAGGGCGGTCCATTCCGGCCGCGAGAAGGCGTAGATCGCCTTGATCGGGTTGCCGTTGATCCGTGCCACCAGGGCGGCCGCGCCGGCCGTCGAGCCGATGTCGATGGCCCCGGCATTCAGGAATTCGAGCGCCTTGTTCGAGCCGAGGGATTGCACCCAGCGGACCTTGATGCCCTTCGGCTTCAGCGCCTCCTCGACATAGCCGCGCTCCTTCAGGAGAAGGCTCAAGGGATTGTAGGTCGCCCAATCGAGCCGCACTTCCGTCGGCTCGGCGGCTTTCGCCGGGCCGGTCTCGCACAAGGCCAGGGCGAGGGCGGCTCCCAGGACGGAGCGGCGGGCGAGCGGCATCGAATCGTCTCCTCGGCTTGTCTTTGCCGCCGAGCTAAGCCGATCCGTTCTTTATGTCAAACGGAACGTCCGTCTTGCAGGACGCCGGGGGCGGTTATGGCCTGCGGCGTGTCGGCATGACTGGCAACGTAGGCATATCATGCTAACGGACATCATGCTCGATCCCGTCGCAGAGCTCGAACCCATCATCGCCGGCCTCGACCGGGACATCCGCGAGCCGACACGGCTGCGCGCGGCCCTCGTGCCCGAACTCCGGCGCGTCCTCGAAGAGGGCCACCGGGCGGCGGAGGCGCAACTCCTGGCCGACCGCAACGGCATGGCCTGCGCCCAGAGCCTGTCGCGCCTCACCGACGCGGTGGTGCGCGCCATCCACGATGCCGTGGTCTGGCGCCTCTATCCGAACGACAATCCGACCACGGGCGAGCAGCTGGCGGTGGTCGCCACCGGCGGCTACGGCCGGGGCACGATGGCGCCGGGCTCGGACATCGATCTGCTGTTCCTGCTCCCCTACAAGCAGACCGCGTGGTCCGAGAGCGTCGTGGAGGCGATGCTCTACGTCTTGTGGGACCTGAAGCTGAAGGTCGGCCACGCCACCCGCTCGGTGGAGGAATGCCTGCGCGAGGGCCGCGCGGACATGACGATCCGCACCGCGCTGCTCGAAGCCCGCTACCTGTTCGGCTCGCGCATCCTCTACGAGGAGCTGGTCACGCGCTTCGATGCCGAGGTCATCGTCGGCTCGGCCTCAGAGTTCGTGGAGGCGAAGCTGCGCGAGCGCGACACCCGCGTCGCGAAGGCCGGCATGTCGCGCTACCTCGTGGAGCCCAACGTCAAGGACGGGAAGGGGGGGCTACGCGACCTCAACACCCTGTTCTGGATCGCGAAATACACCTACCGGGTGCGCGACCAGAGCGAACTCGTGGGCGCCGGCCTGTTCACGCCGGAGGAATACGCGCTGTTCGAGCGCTGCGACGAGTTCCTGTGGCGGGTGCGCTGCCACATGCATTTCGTCACCAAGCGCGCCGAGGAGCGCCTGTCCTTCGGCCTGCAACCGCGCATCGCGGAGCGCCTCGGCTACGAATCGCGGGGCGGCCTCTCGGGCGTCGAGCGGTTCATGAAGGCGTATTTCCGCGTCGCCAAGGATGTGGGCGACCTCACCGCCATCGTCAGCGCCGAGATGGAGGCGCGCCACGCCAAGCGCACCCCCGTGCTGGACCGCTGGATCGGCAAGTTCCGCGACCGTTTCCGCGCGACCTCCGTCGAGGCCGAGGATTTCTGGATCGACCACGGCCGGGTGAACCTGCGCGCCGAGGATGCGTTCGAGCGCGATCCCGTGAACCTCATCCGCCTGTTCTGGCTGGCGGACCGCCACAACGTGCCGATCCACCCGGATGCCAAGCGGCTCGCCACGCGCTCGCTGCGCCTCATCACCCCGTCGCTGCGCGGCGACGAAGAGGCGAACCGGCTGTTCCTGGAGATTTTGACCTCGCGCAACGCCCCCGAGGAGGCCCTGCGCGAGATGAACGAGGCGGGCGTGCTCGGCCGGTTCATCCCGGATTTCGGCCGCGTCGTCGCGATGATGCAGTTCAACATGTACCACCACTTCACGGTGGACGAGCATCTCCTGCGCACGGTCGGCGTGCTCTCCTCCATCGAGAGCGGGCGGGTGGAGGAGACCTACCCGCTGGTCACGCGGCTGATCCATTCCATCCACAACCGGCTGGCGCTCTACGTCGCGATCCTGCTGCATGACATCGCCAAGGGGCGCCCCGAGGACCATTCGGTGGCCGGCGCGCAGATCGCCAAGAAGCTCTGCCCGCGCTTCGGCCTCAGCCCGGCCGAGACGGAGACCGTGGCGTGGCTGGTGGAGCACCACCTGCTCATGTCCATGACGGCCCAGAGCCGCGACCTCTCCGACCACAAGACGATCGAGCGCTTCGCCTCCATCGTGCAGACCCTGGAGCGGCTGAAGCTCCTCACCCTCCTCACCGTCGCGGACATCACCGCCGTGGGGCCGGGCGTCTGGACCGCGTGGAAGGGCACGCTGCTGCGCACCCTCTACGACGAGACCGAGGTCTACCTCTCCGGCGGACATTCCGAGATCGCCCGCACCGACCGGGTGCGGCTGATCCAGATGAGCCTGCGCGAGCAACTGCCCGATTGGGAATCGGACATGTTCGACACCTACGCCGCCCGGCACAAGCAGGCCTATTGGCTGAAGGTCGACGGCAACCGCCAGATCAAGAACGCGCGCCTGCTCCGGCGGACGACGGAGGAGGGCCGCACCAGCGCCACCGAGGTCGGGCTCGATCCGGTGCGCGGGGTGACGGAGGTGACGGTCTATTCCCCGGACCATCCGCGGCTACTGGCCATCGTCACCGGAGCCTGCGCGGCGGCGGGGGCGAACATCGTCGATGCGCAGATCTTCACCACGGCGGACGGGTTCGCGCTGGACACCTTCGTCATCTCCCGCGCCTTCGACCGGGACGAGGACGAGCTGCGTCGGACGAAGCGCATCACCGACGTGATCGACCGGGCGCTCAAGGGCGAGATCCGCATCGCGGAACTCGTGGCCGACAAGCACCCGCCGACCAGCGCCCGCGCCAAGACCTTCCTCGTCGCCCCCGACGTGACCATCGACAACGCCCTGTCGAGCCGCGAAACGGTGATCGAGGTGACGGGCCTCGACCGGCCGGGCCTGCTCTTCGACCTGACGAGCGCGCTGGGCGCCCTCAACCTCAACATCACCTCGGCGCATGTGGCGACCTTCGGCGAGCGGGCGGTGGACGTGTTCTACGTCACCGACCTCACCGGCACCCGCGTCACCCAGCCCGACCGGCAGGTGGCGATTCGCAAGACCGTGCTGCAGGTCTTCGCCGCCGACGTGGCCATGCTGAAGGCGGAGGGGCTGGAAGCCCTCGTCACCACGCCGCCGCTGCGGGAGGCGTGAGGGCCCGCGCAGGGCGAACATCCGCGAAAGCGCAACGGCTTGGGTTGATTTCACGGGGACGCGGCCTGATATCACGCCCGGTTTATCCCCGGACCATCACTCACCCGAAGATGCGATGACGAACGACGAAAAGCCTCAGGACGTCCACGCCCGGCCCGAGGACGAGGCCGCGCCGAAGCCCACCGACGCCTCCGTCGATCCCGTGGCCGAGGCGCTGGCCTTGCTCACCGCCGAGCGCGACGAGTTGAAGGATCGGATGCTGCGCACGCTCGCCGAGATGGAGAATCTCCGTCGCCGCACCGAGCGCGAGGTCGCCGACGCGCGGACCTATGCCGTGACGAACTTCGCCCGCGACATGCTCAACGTCGCCGACAACGTCCGCCGGGCGCTGGAGAGCGTGCCCGCCGACCAGCGCAATGCCGCCGAGGGCTCCTTCAAGGGCCTGATCGATGGGATCGAGCTGACCGAGCGCGATCTCGTGAAGAACCTGGAGCGCCACGGCGTGAAGCCGGTGGAGCCACAGGGCCAGAAGTTCGACCCGAATCGCCACCAGGCGATGTTCGAGGTGCCGAACCCCGACGTGCCGGCGGGCACCGTCGTGCAGGTCGTGCAGACCGGCTACGTCATCGGCGACCGGGTGCTGCGCCCGGCGCTCGTCGGCGTCGCCAAGGGCGGCCCCAAGGCCGCGCCGAACCCCGCCGACGCCGCCTGAACCCGGAAGGGCCCCGCGATGCGTCATCGCGGGGCCCTTCCGATCAGTGGTCGAGCGGTTCGCAGGGCATCGCCGTCGCGACGTCGGCGATGAACCGCGCGGTCTGCCGCGTCTCGGCCGGGGTGCGAGGGTCGCGCGCCACGCGCCCGGCCTCGACATGCAGCCGCTCGTTGCAAGTGCAGGCCGGCAGCATCGTCGGGTCCGCCGGCCAGCAGGCATCGTGATGCATGCAGGCGGCGTCGAGGGCGTCGATCGGCTTGAAGGCGGGCCCGCGATTCCCCGGCCCGCAATAATTGCCGTGGATGAGCAGGCCGGGGCCGCGTGGGGTCTGGATCAGTTCCTGCGCCCCGGCGGCGGGCGCCCCCAGGATCGCGAGAACGGCGAGACACGATAATCGGGTGCGAAGGTTGGACACGGCTGGTTCTCCGGTGCGCCCACTCCCGCTGCGAGCTAGGCCGGACCGAATCAGCGGCAACGACGTGCGGCCGGCTAACCGACTATTTCACACACTTCGCAAAGCCTTGATGCGCCAAAAAGCACTCGCCGGCAGTCTTGAAGCCGGCGAAATGCGGAGGGCAGGGTCAGAACCGGTAGTTCAAGCCGGCGCGGACCAGTGCGAAGCCGGCGTCGGACTTGCCGGCTCCGTAATAGGCCGGGACCGA
The DNA here is from genome assembly GCF_022829465.1 of Methylobacterium sp. J-067. Classification (GTDB taxonomy): domain Bacteria; phylum Pseudomonadota; class Alphaproteobacteria; order Rhizobiales; family Beijerinckiaceae; genus Methylobacterium; species Methylobacterium litchii. Next base: position 299,024 of record NZ_JAKSXZ010000146.1, on the reverse strand, counting down.
GGCATCGTAATAAGCTGCGCCGCTGAAGCCGCGCCCCAGATGCATGTAGAGCGCCTCGACCTTCGCCGAGATCTTCTGCGTGAAGGCGTATTCCACGCCGCCGCCGACCGCGTAGCCGGTGCGCGTCGTGCCCGGCAGGGTGTAGGGATAGGCCGAGGCCGCCGCGGGCAGGGATCCGCCGCCATAGGCGAAGCCGCCCGTGCCGTAGATCATCACCCGGTCGAAGGCGTAGCCGACCCGGCCGCGCACCGTCCCGAAATAATCGAGGCTCGGACGGATGCTGTAATAGGGCGTGCCGCCGATATAGGCCGCGTCGGCCTTGCCGAAGGCCGCCCCCTGGATGTCCGTCTCGACGCCGATCACGAAGCCGGAGCCGGGCGTGAACTGGTAATTGTAGCCGACCTGCCCGCCCCCGGCGAAGCCGCCGGAGCGCCCCCCGCCCGTCGCGGTGCCGTAGGTCGGATCGGTGAAGCCGCCGCTCCCCGTGGAGAAGCCGTAGCCCGCGTTCACGCCGGCATAGAAGCCGGTCCAGGTGAAGACCGGCAGGGCCGGCGGCGGGGGCGGAGGGGCCTGCCGGGGCAAGTCGGCCGCCTGCGCGGCGACGGCGAAGGACATCGCTGCCGCCCCGGAGAGCGCGGCCTTGAACACATGACGCATGGAAGAGCCTCAATGGGCGAAGCGGGCCGGGACCGGCCGCTGTCTCAGAGCGCGAGGACCAGCAGGCCGGTGACGGCGACCGCGAGGATGAGGCAGAGCGCGAGGTCGAGGACCTGGGCGCCGCCGCAGGGTTCCGAGTTCCGCTGTCCGGGGGCGGTGAGGGGGGTCATCCGTGCAGCGCCCGGGTCGAACGGTGGGGGGACGCCATCCCCAGCCGGATGGCGGGGATGGCGTCCGGTGAAACCGCAGCCCCGACTGAGGGGGAGGACGGGGCGGCGGCCTGCGTCGCCTCCGGGTCAACGGCGCGATGGACCAGATCCGCGACGGTGAGCCCGAGGGCGGGCAGCGAGAACGCGGCGAGGAGCCAGGCAAGACGCCCGAGCCGCGGAAGGGGGTTGTCCCGGAAGGGGCGCTGCGCGCCAGCCCGGGGGAGGACCATGGGCGGAACGGCGGAGGCGACGAGGATGCGCTGCATGTCGGTCATCGGTGTCGCCCCGCTCCATTTCAGTCCGTGGGAAATTTGACCACGCCAACTGCCTACGTGTGCAAAAATCCCACGTCAATCGGAATAGCGCAGCTTCCGGTGCGCGGACACACAGCGTGGGATTGTCTCCCACGGCACCGGGACGCTATGGACGGTGCATGTCCGACAGCCGCGATACGCCGCCGGAGGGGGGAGGGCTTCACGCGCCGCTGGCGCGGCTGCTGCGTCCCCTGATCCGCCTCCTCGTGGCGCGGGGAATCACCTTCCCGGCGCTCACCGATCTGTTGCGGGAACTCTACGTGAACGTCGCGGAGTACGACTTCGTCCTGCCCGGCAAGGAGCAGACGGACAGCCGGGTCTCGCTGCTCACCGGCATCCACCGCAAGGAGGTCCGCCGCCTGCGCGGAGCCGGGGCGCCGGTGAGCGCGGTGCCGGCGACGGTCTCGCGCACCGGGCGCATCGTGGCGCGCTGGCTCGCCGATCCCGCCTTCACCGATGCCAAGGGCCAGCCGCTGCCCCTGCCGCGCAACGCCGAGCCGGGCACGCCCTCCTTCGAGAGTCTGGTCGCCGGGGTGACGCGGGATGTCCGCCCCCGCGCAGTGCTCGACGAATGGCTCGACCGGGGGCTCGCCTTCGCGGATGCGCAGGATCGGATCGTCCTGGCCGAGGCCGCCTACCTGCCCCGCGCGGACGGCGACGCGGAGGCGCAGCTCTATTATTTCGGGCGCAACCTGCACGACCATTTCGCGGCGGCGGCGGAGAACATCCTCGGCCCCACACCGCGCTTCCTGGAGCGCGCGGTGCATTACGACGGCCTGTCGGAGGAACTGGCGGGCAAGCTCGAGGCGCGGGCGCGGGAACTCGCCATGGAGGCGTTGACCCAGGCGAACCGCGAAGCCCATGCCGCCTGCTGCGACGATGCCGGTGGGACGCATCGCTGGAATTTCGGCGTCTACGTCTATCGCGAGGCGGAGGGCCGGGTGCCCGGCGCCGCCGCAGAGCGCGCGGACAAGGGCTGAGGGACCGCGCCGTGGCCCTTCCCCCGCACCGCCGGCTCGTTCTGCAACTGCTCGCCGGCGCGGCCGGGCTGGCGCCTTCCCTGGCGCGCCCGCAGGACGCCCCGCGCGACCAGGGCATCGGCGGAACCGGCGCCCGGCCGGACCCGACGCCCGCCGAGCCGCCCTTGGGCGGCGGCGACCGGGGCATCGGCGGCACGGGGGTGATCGGCACGATCCGCCGCTTCGGCTCGATCATCGTCAACGACCTGCGCATCGCCTACCCGAAGGACGTGGCCGTGCGGATCGACGATGCGCCCGCCACCGCCGAGGCGCTGAAGATCGGGCAGGTGGTGCGCGTGGTGGCCCGCCCCGGCGAGGCCGGGCTCTCGACGCAGCGCATCGACGTGACCAGCGAGGTGGTCGGCCCGGTGGAGTTCGCCGCGCCCGGCCGTCTTGTGGTGCTCGGGCAGCGGGTGGTGACGGCGGGGCTCGCAGGCGAGTGGGCGCAGGGCACCCGCGTCGCGGTGAGCGGCCTGCGCCGGCCGGACGGGGTGATCGTCGCGAGCCTCGTGGAGCCGCGCGCCACCGGGCCGGATCGCGTCGCGGGGCCGGTCCGCCGGGAGAAGGGCGGGCTCGCCATCGGCGGGCTGCGGCTCCAGGGGGCCGACGCCCTCGTGCCCGGCAAGCGCGCCCTCGTCACCGGCACGGCCGAAGCGGGCACGCTGCGCGTCACCATGGCCGCGTTCAACGGCACGCCCTTCCCGCCGGGCCTCAGCCAGGTGTCCATCGAGGCCTATATCGGCCGCGCCGGGCCGGGCCTCGCTCTCGGCTCCGGCCTCGCCGTGTCGGGGCGGCCCAATACGACGGTGCCGCGCCAGGGCAGCGTGCGGGCGGTGGTGACGGCGAGCGTCGCCCCGGATGGGGGGCTGACTGTGGAGCGCCTGCGCGCCGACGGGCGCCTCGCGCCGCAGCCGGAGGAACCGCAGGCGCCCCGCTTCGAGCGCGAGCGCGACCGCCTCGACATGCGCGTCCTGCCTGAGGATGGGCCGGGCCGGTTCGGGCCGGAGACCGGCGGGCGCTTCGGCGGCTTCGAGCCGCGCGGGCCTTCCATCGACACCCGCCCCGGCTCGGGGGACATCCCGGGCCTCGGCGGCCCAGGACGTGGCGACGGCTTCGGTCGGCCGGGCGGCATGCCCGGCGGCGGCCCCCCTGGCGGCGGTCCCCCCGGCGGGGCGCCCCCCGGTGGGTTCGGCGGGCCGGGCGGCGGCTTCGGCGGCCCCGGTGGGCCGGGAGGGCCGGGTGGTCCGAGGCGGTGAGGCCTACGGCACCCCCTCGCGGGTGAGGAGGTCGCGCTTGCGGGCGACGCCCCAGCGGTAGCCGGAGAGGGTGCCGTCCGAGCGCACCACCCGATGGCAGGGAATCGCCACGGCGATGGCGTTGGCGCCGCAAGCGAGCGCCACCGCCCGCGACGAGCCCGGCGCGCCGATGGCGCGGGCGACGTCGGCATAGGTCGCCGTGGTCCCCGCTGGGATCGCCCGCAGGGCCTCCCAGACCCGCTGCTGGAAGGCAGTGCCGCCGATGTCGAGGGGCAAGTCGTGCGCCCGGCCCGGCGCCTCCACGAGGCCGATGGCCCGCGCCATCCACGCCTCGAACGCCGCATCGCCCCCGATCAGCTCGGCGGCGGGGAAGCGGTCCTGAAGATCGCGCACCAGCGCGTCGGGATCGTCGCCGAGCAGGATCGCGCAGAGGCCCCGCTCCGTCGCCGCCACGAGGATCGCCCCCAGGCTGCACGCGCCGACACCGAACCGGATCCGCGCCCCGGCGCCGCCCTTGCGGTAGCGCGAGGGCGCCATGCCGAGGCGTTCGCCGGCCTCGGCATAGAAGCGGCTCGATGCCCCGTAGCCTGCGTCATAGATCGCCCCGGTGACGGTCAGCGCGCTCGCCAGGGCCTCCTCCAGGCGGGCGGCCCGGCGGGCGCGGGCGAAGGCGGCCGGCGTCACGCCCGTCACCGCGCGGAACACCCGGTGGAAATGGAAGGCGCTCATCCCCGCCGCCCGGGCGAGATCGGCCAGGGCGGGGGGCGTCTCGGCGGTCTCGATCAGCCGGCAGGCGCGGGCGATGGCCTCGCGGCGGCGCTCGGCCGCGGGCGGATCGTCGGGCCGGCAGCGCAGGCAGGCGCGAAAGCCCGCCGCGCGGGCGTCCTCAACGGTCGCGTGGAAGGTCACGTTCTCCCGGCGCGGGGTGCGGGCGGCGCAGCTCGGGCGGCAATACACCCCCGTGGTGCGCACCGCGTAGACGAAGCGCCCATCCGCCCCCGCGTCGCGGGCGAGAAGGGCCTCCCAGCGTTCATCCTCGTCGTCGGGAAGAAGGGTCGGCTGCATGGCGCGGGCTCCGTGGAGGGTTGCCGCCATGGTGCGCCGGCCCCCGTGCGTCGGCATCCCGCGCCTTGCTCCGCAATTCGACGGATGGATCAGGCTTCGAGCTTGGCCATCAGCGTCGGGGACAGGGCGAAGTTGACGTAGACGTTCTGCACGTCGTCCTGGTCCTCGATCACCTCCACGAGGCGGATCAGCTTCTCGCCGGTCTCGTCATCCACGTCGATCGTGTTCTGCGCCTTCCAAATCAGGCCGGTGCGGCTCGGGTCGCCGAACTTGGCTTCGAGCGCCTTGGCGACCTCGCCGTAGGAATCCTGCGCGCAGATGATCTCGTGGCCCTCCTCGCCGGAGGACACGTCGTCGGCGCCGGCCTCGATGGCGGCTTCCAGCATCGTGTCGGCGTCGGCGACGCTCGCGGGGTAGGCGATCACGCCCACCCGGTCGAACATGAAGGCCACGGCGCCGGTCTCGGCGAGGCTCCCGCCGGACTTGGTGAAGGCCGAGCGCACGTCGCTGGCGGTGCGGTTGCGGTTGTCGGTCTGCGCCTCGACTATCAGCGCGGCGCCGCCGGGGCCGTAGCCCTCGTAACGGATGTCCTCGTAGTTCTCGCCGTCGGCCCCGGTCGCCTTCTTGATGGCGCGCTCGATGTTGTCCTTCGGCATGTTCTCGGCGCGGGCGGCGAGCACGGCGGCGCGCAGGCGCGGGTTCATCGCCGGATCGGGCGTGCCGAGCTTGGCCGCCACCGTGATCTCTCGGGCGAGCTTGCCGAAGATCTTGGACCGGACCGCATCGACGCGGCCCTTGCGGTGCATGATGTTCTTGAACTGGGAATGACCGGCCATGTGCCTTCGGACTTGCGAGTAGCGCGGCGCGGGAGGACCACCCCCCGACGCCGCTGACGGAACTGCGGTTTTTATAGGCCTTCGGGCTTGGGCGAGGCAACGCGCACATTCCCGGCGCAAGCGGGGGAAAGAACGATCCCCGCAGGCGTTGGAGCGCGGAAGTCCTTTTCCCGGAGCCCCGATGCCCACCTCTTCGTCCCAACGCCGTACCGTCGTGGTGACAGGCGCCAGTGCCGGCGTCGGCCGCGCCATCGCCTGCGAGTTCGCCCGGCACGGCTGGAATGTCGGCCTCGTCGCGCGGGGCGAGGTCGGGCTAGCGGCGACGATCCACGACGTGCGGCGCCTCGGCGGCAACCCCATCGCCTTCGCCGCCGACGTCGCGGACGCGCAGGCCATGGAGGAGGTGGCCGATTCCGTCGCCAAGGCCTGCGGCGGCATCGACGTGTGGGTCAACAACGCGATGGTGACGGTCTACGCCACGGTGCAGGAGACGAGCGCGGAGGAGTTCCAGCGCGTCACGGACGTGACCTATCTCGGCCAGGTCCACGGGACGCTCGCCGCCCTGCGGCACATGGTGCCGGCGGACCGGGGCACCATCGTCCATATCGGCTCGGCGCTCGCCTACCGCTCGATTCCCCTTCAGGCGACCTATTGCGCGGCCAAGGCGGCGGTGCGCGGCTTCGTGGATTCCCTGCGCTCGGAGCTGCTGCACGACGGCAGCCGGGTGCGGCTGACGATGGTGCAATTGCCGGCGGTGAACACGCCGCAATTCGATTGGGCGCGCTCGCGCCTGCCGCGCAAGCTCGAACCCGTCCCGCCGATCTACCAGCCCGAGGCCATCGCCCGCCACGTCTACCGGGCGGCCCACGAGGCACCGCGCGAACTCTGGATCGGCGGATCGGCGTGGAAGGCGATCATCGGCAACATGATCATTCCGGGCTGGATCGACGGCTACCTCGCCCGTCACGGCTACCGGGGGGAGATGACCAGCGTGCAGGCGAACAAGAACCGTCCCGACAACCTCTACGAGCCTGTCGACACCGATCCCGGCGCCCATGGCCGGTTCGATTCGCGCTCGCGCCCGCAGGTCACGGCGGCCGATCCGAAGTGGCTCAAGGTCGGGATCGCCGCGGCCCTGGGGCTCGCGGCGGGCACGATGCTCTTCGCCACCGAGGCCCATGGCCGCGACGAGGAGAAGCGGCGCCTGCGCCGCCGCGCCCCTACAGAATGAACCGACTGAGGTCCGCGTTGGCGGCGAGGTTCTCCACTCGCTCGCGGACATAGGCCGCGTCGATCGTCACCGTCTCGCCGGAGCGGTCGGTGGCGGTGAACGAGATCTCGTCCAGCACCCGCTCCAGCACCGTCTGGAGCCGTCGTGCGCCGATATTCTCGACCGAGCCGTTCACCTCCACCGCCACCCGCGCCAGGGCGTCGATGGAATCGTCGGTGAAGTCGAGGGTCACGCCCTCCGTCGCCATCAGGGCGAGCGTCTGCTTGATCAGGCTCGCCTCGGTGGCGGTGAGGATCTGCTTGAAATCCTCCACCGTCAGGGGCTGCAACTCCACCCGGATCGGCAGGCGCCCCTGCAACTCCGGCAGGAGGTCGGACGGCTTCGAGACGTGGAAGGCGCCGCTGGCGATGAACAGCACGTGGTCGGTCTTCACCGGCCCGTGCTTGGTGGCGACCGTGGTGCCCTCGATCAGCGGCAGCAGGTCGCGCTGCACGCCCTCGCGGGAGACGTCGGCGCCGGAGCGGCTTTCGCGGGCGCAGATCTTGTCGATCTCGTCGAGGAAGACGATGCCGTTGTCCTCGACCTCGCGGATCGCTTCGCGGGTCAGGGCCTCGTCGTCCACCAGCTTGTCGGATTCCTCGGCGAGCAGGGGGGCGTAGGCGTCGCGCACGGTGATGCGGCGCGGCTTGCCCCGCTGGCCCGAGAGCGCCTTGCCCAGCATGTCGCCGATATTGATGGCGCCCATGGAGGCGCCCGGCACGCCGGGAATCTCGAACATCGGCAGCCCGGACGGCGCCCCGGCGGCGAGTTCGATCTCGACTTCCTTGTCGTCCATTTCACTGTTGCGCAGCTTCTTGCGGAAGCTGTCGCGGGTGGCCTGGCTGGCGGTGGGGCCGACGAGGGCGTCGAGGATGCGATTCTCGGCGGCGGCCTCCGCCTTGGCCTTCACCGCCTCGCGCTTGGTCTGGCGGGTGAGGCCGATCGAGACCTCCACGAGGTCGCGCACGATCTGCTCGACGTCGCGGCCGACATAGCCGACCTCGGTGAACTTCGTAGCCTCGACCTTCAGGAACGGGGCGTTGGCGAGCTTGGCGAGGCGCCGGGCGATCTCGGTCTTGCCGCAGCCGGTCGGCCCAATCATCAGGATGTTCTTGGGCGCGACCTCCTCGCGGAGCGGCCCGGTGAGCTGCTGGCGCCGCCACCGGTTGCGGAGCGCAATGGCCACCGCCCGTTTGGCCTCGTTCTGCCCGACGATGAAACGATCGAGTTCGGACACGATCTCGCGCGGAGAAAACGTCGTCACCGCCTGGCTCTTCCTTGATCCCCGGCCCCTGTGCCGGTCAGCCGGGAATGGGGTCCCGGCCGGCGCGGCGCAAGGGGGCGCGGTGGCACGCGGGCCGTTCAGTGATGCGCGAGCGGCGTCGCGCCCGGCTTGTCGTGGGTGCCGAAGCGCTCGACCAGGGTCGCGCTCGCGGCGTTGAGGCCGCGCACCTCGACGTTCCGGCCGCGCTCGCGGGCCTTCAGCACCACCCGGTCCAGGGCGGCGACCGCCGAGATGTCCCAGAAATGCGCGGCTCCGACATCGATGACGAGGCGCTCCACCGGCTCCAGCAGGTCGATGGAATCCGCGAAGGTGCTCGCCGAAGCGAAGAACACCTGACCGGTCACGGTGTAGGTCCGGGTCGTGCCGTCCGGCGACAGGGCCGAGTCGATGCGGCTGAGGCGCGCGACCTTGCCGGCGAAGAACACGCCGGAGAGCAGGACGCCGACGAGCACGCCGATGGCGAGGTCGCGGGTCGCCACCACCACCGCCACGGTGGCGAGCATCACCACGGAGGAGGGCAGGGGGTTGGTCCGCAGCCGGGCCAGCGAGCGCCAGGAGAAGGTGTTGAGCGACACCATGATCATCACCGCCGTCAGCGCCGCCACCGGCACCACCGCCAGCAGGCTCTGCAGGGCGACGAGGAGCAGCAGCAGGAAGGCTCCGGCCACAAAGGTCGAGAACCGCCGCCGGGCGCCCGACGACACGTTGATGACCGACTGGCCGATCATCGCGCAGCCGCCCATGCCACCGAACAGCGCCGAGGCGATGTTGGCGAGCCCCTGGCCGTGGCATTCCCGGTTCTTGTTGCTGCCCGTGTCGGTCAGGTCGTCCACGATCTGCGCCGTGAGCAGGCTTTCCAGGAGGCCCACCGCCGCCAGCGTCGCCGCGTAGGGCAGGAGGATGCGCAGGGTGTCGAGGGTGAAGGGCACCTGCGGCAGGGCGAAGCTCGGCAGAGACGAGGGCAGGGCGCCGAGATGGGCGACGGTGCGCACGTCGAGATGCAGCCACGCCGTCAGGGCGGTGAGCACCGCGATCGCCACCAGCGGCGAGGGCACGGCGCGGGTGAGAAGGGGTAGGCCGTAGATGATCGCCAGCCCCAGGGCGACGAGCCCGTAGGTCGCCATGCTCACGCCGGTTAGTTCCGGCAGCTGCGCCATGAAGATCAGGATCGCCAGGGCGTTGACGAAGCCGGTCATCACCGATTGCGACACAAAGCGCATCAGCCGCCCGAGCTTCAGGAAGCCCGCCGCGATCTGGATGACGCCCATCAGGATGGTCGCGGCGAAAAGGTATTGCACGCCGTGGTCGCGGACGAGGTCGGTCATCACCACGGCGGTGGCGGCGGTGGCGGCCGAGATCATCGCCGGGCGTCCGCCGGTGAAGGCGATGGTGCAGGCGATCACCACGGAGGCATAGAGGCCGACCTTCGGATCGACGCCCGCGATCACCGAGAAGCCGATGGCCTCCGGGATGAGCGCGAGGGCGACGACGATGCCGGAGAGGATTTCGACGCGGGCGTCACGCAGGCGCGCGCCGAGTCCCGCCGCAGGGGCGGTGGTGGAGGGAGATGTCATGAGAAGAACCGCAGGGAGACCGCCGCGATGGCAGGGGCTGGTCTCGAATGCGTGGTCCGGCGGATCGGCGGCCGGAAGAGCCACCCGGGCTTGCACCGGGTCCTAGCGAATGAAGCCTTGTTAGACGGGCGCGTACTGCAATGCAACAGAACGGTGCGTTCGTCTCAGAGCCCCGGCCCCTTCGCCGCGCCGAGGATGCGCCCCGGGCGCCCCTCGCGGGAATGCTGCAGCAGCACCACCCAGCCATCCGCCCCGGGGATCGCGGCTGCGGAGAGGGGCACCTCGAACCGGGCGGGCTGCCCGGTCCAGGTGCCGAGGCGCTGAAGGCCGCGCACGACGTTCACGTAGGACGCGACCCGGCCGCGATTCTCGCCGGTCTCGATCGTGATGTCCCGCGCCTTCAGCAGCGGCACTAGCCACACCTCGTCCCGCGCATCGGGCTTCGGCTCCTTGGGGGAGGGGCGGGCGCCGACCTCCACCACGATCCGGCTGTCCTGCACCTCCGCGCTCATCGGCACGGAGAGCGGCGCCGTCCGGGACGCCTCCTGCAGCAGGCGTTCGAGGGCCGGGCGGTTCGAGCCGATGGTGGTCTGCCCGCCATCCACGACGGCCTGCGGCGTCATCACCTGCCGGGCGCCCCGGGCGCGGGCATAGGCGCGCTGGCGCTCGGTGAGGGCGCGCAGGCCGAGGGTGTCGTGCCAGCCGAGATAGTCCCAGTAGGTCACCGGCAGGGTCAGGGCGAGGATGCCGGGCTTGCGCGCGAGGTCGCGCATCACCGGGTCGGCGGTGCGGCAGGCGGCGCAACCCTGGGCCGTGAACATCTCGACCACCGCCGCAACCGGCTCGGCCCGCGCCGGCACGCAGCCGAGCCCGGCCAGGGCGCACACCACGGCGCGGCAGGCTGACAGGGGGATGCGGGCGCGGGTGTGCCTCATGCCGGGGGATCAGAGCGCGGTCGTCTCGGCCTGGGAAGTCACGTTGCCTTGAGACGGCACCGCCTTCGGGGGCACCTTGGGCAGCATGTCCGGCCGCCAGCGGCGGTGCATCCACAGCCACTGGCCGGGATTCTCGCGCACCCAGCCCTCGATCACGTCGGTCATCGCCTGCATGGCGCCGGGCACGTCGATGGTGCCGTCCGCGCCGCGCGGCAGGGTGAGGGGCGGGGTGAGTTCCAGGCGGAACCGCTCGCCCGGCAGACGCACCACCCGCGCCCCGTGGACGGGGCATTCGTAGTGGCGGGCGAGCTTGGCGAGCAGCGGGTTCACGAGGCAGGGGCGGCCGAAGAAATTCACCACCACGCCGCGGGTGAAATGCTGGTCGACGAGCTGCCCGAGATGGCCGCCCCGCTCCACCACGCCCTGCATGGCGAAGGCTGAGCCGGGGCCCGAGGCGGCGAGCCCCCCCATCGTGCTGCGGCGGACCTCCTCCACCAGCCGCTTGGCGGCGGGGTTGTTCGGCGGCCGGAACACGGCGGTCGCCTCCAGGCCGAACTTCGCCGCGCAGATCGCCGGCAATTCCCAGTTGGCGAGGTGGGCCGAGAAGATCAGGCCGGGCTGCCTGTCGTCGCGCAGGGCGAAGAAATGCTCGATGCCCTCGACCTCGCTGCGCAGCGGCCCCGTCGCTTCGGGGTCGTAGTCGAGCAGCGTGTCGAGATGGGCGTATTCCGCCCCCGTCCGGCCGAGGTTGTCCCAGGCCGAGAGGGCGATGGCCCGCACCTCCGCCTCCGGCAGGCCGGGGAAGGCGGCGCGGATGTTGGCGAGCGCCGTCCGGTGCGCCGGGAGTAGCGGCCCGATCGTCCGCAGCAGCCCGCCCCCGAAGGCGGCCGCCCGCTCCGGCCCGAGCAGGCGGGCCAGGGCGAAGATCAGGCGGATGAGCGGGATGCTGGCGAAGCCGGCAAGTCGCGGATAGGACCGCTTCAGGATGAGGGCGAGGCGCAGCAAAGGAGTCGGGTTCCGGAGCGAAGGCGCGCCCTTAGATCATGTTTCGCGCTGCGGTGCGAACAACGCGCTTAGACTTATCAGAGCGCGACGAGAATCTTGCCGAACACCTTGCGGGATTCGAGCCGTTCCAGCCCCTCAGTGAAGTCCGCCATCGGGTAGACCGTATCGACCACCGGCCGGATGCCCTGGGCCATCTTGTCGAGGGACTGGGCGATGTTGGCCAGCGTGCAGCCGAACGAACCGGTGATGCGGTATTGCTGCTGGAACAGCTGCATCAGGTTCATGGTCGTGGTCGGGCCGGAGGTGGAGCCGCAGGTGACGAGCCGCCCGCCGCGCTTCAGGCACAGCAGCGAGCCGTTCCACGTGTCGGCGCCGACATGCTCGAACACCACGTCCACGCCCTTGCGCTTGGTCAGGCGGCGCACCTCGCCCTCGAACCGCTCGGTGCGGTAGTTCACGACGTGGTCGGCCCCGAGTTCGGCGGCCTTGGCGCCCTTCTCGTCGTCGCCCACCGTCGTGTAGACGGTGCAGCCGATGGCCTTGGCCATGCGGATCGCCGCCGTGCCGATCCCCGATCCGCCCGCATGGACGAGGACGCTCTCGCCCGGCTCCAGCTTGGCGTTGTCGAACAGCATGTGCTGCACCGTGCCGAAGGCGATGCCGGCGCAGGCCGCCTCGGCATCCTCGACGCCGTCCGGCACCGGCACGACGAGGCGGGCCGGCAGGGTGACGAGTTCGCGGGCGAAGCCGTCGATGTGGAAGCCCATCACGCCGCCGACCTCCTCGCAGAGGTTGTCGCGGCCTTCCCGGCAGGCGCGGCATTTCCCGCAGGTGAGCGCGCCGTAGGGCACGACGCGGGTGCCGACCGCGAGGCCGGTGACGCCCTCGCCGACGGATTCGACCTCGCCCGACGCCTCGGCGCCGACGATGAGGGGCATCTTGCGCTTGGCGAAGGCCATGCCGCGAAAGCCCCACACGTCGATGAAGTTGAGCCCCACCGCGCGGATGCGCAGCCGCACCTCGCCGGGGCCGGGGGGCGGCGGCGGCTCGACCTCGGTCAGGCGCAGGTCGCGGTCGCCGAAGAGTTGCAGGGCTCGCATGGGCTTATTCGCTGGTGCTGATCGGGTCGACGTGCAGTTCGCCCCGTGAGGACGGCGGTGGGGTTATCACAGCGCCGCGACCACGGCATCCCGGCTCACTCCGGCGAGAGATACCGCCGCCGTGCCCACCCCACCGTGCGGCCGACGCGGACGCGGCACCATGTGGTGCGGCTCGGCGTGTCGTTGGTGCAGCCGAAGACCAGGGCGCGCTGGCGGATCTCGCCCACCACCTCGGCGGCGGCATCGGGCTCGGCGCGGATGCTCAGCGGCTCGCCGGGCGCGAGGCCGGTGACGCGGTACGGTTCCGGGTCGGCATGGGCCGCGCCGACGCCGAGGGGCAGGAGCGCGAGGAGCAGGGCGGCGAAGGGGCGCATCGGCAGGATCGCAGGAGGGTCAGGAGCGGTGGACGCCCATCATCGCGGTCAAACCGCCATCGACGGGCAACACGGTCCCGGTGATGTAGCCCGCGCCCTCGCCCATCAGGAAGGTCGCCAGCGCCGCGACCTCCTCCGGCTTCGCGAAGCGGCCGGCGGGGATCTGGCGCTCCATGCCGGCGCGGTGGGCGGCGTAGGGCGCGAGCATCGCCGTATCGATGAAGCCGGGGGCTATGACGTTCACCGTCACGCCGCGCTTGGCGGTCTCGATCGCCAGCGTCCGGCAATAGGCGATCAGCGCGCCCTTGGTGGCGGCGTAGGCCGCGTTGCCGGCGTTGGCGCGCAGCGCCGCCACCGAGCCGATGGCGACGATCCTGCCGGAGCGGGCCCGCGTCATGCTCCGGATGAGGGATTTCGCGAGGCGGGTGAGCGAGAAGAAGTTCACCTGCATCGCCGCCTCGGCCTTGTCCTGGTCGAGCATGGCGGCGAGCCCGTCGCTCGACTGGCCGGCATTGTGGACGAACCCGTGATAGCCGATCTCCTGGGCCGTCTCGCAGAAGGCGTCGAGGGCCGCGCGGTCCGCGAGGTCGAGGGCGTAGGCGCGGATGCCGAGGCCGGGATGGGCCTCGTTCAACTCGGTCGCCAGCGCCGAGGCCGCCTCACCCGAGGCGCGGTAGGTGAAGTCGACGGCGTACCCGGCCCCCGCGAGCGTGCGCACGATGGCCGCGCCGAGCCCGCTGCCGCCCCCGGTGACGAGGACGCGCTTCTCCTGCCCGTCGCTCATGCCGGCTCCGCCGCGAGCACGAGGCAGGTGTTCTGGCCGCCGAAGCCGAAGGAGTTCGACAGGACGGTGCGCACGGGCATGTCCCGCGCCTCGCCCACGATGTCGAGGCCGAGCGCCGGGTCCGGGTTGCGGTAGTTGATCGTCGGCGGGATCCGCCCGTGGCGGATCGAGAGCAGCGAGGCCGCCGCCTCGATCGCCCCGGCGGCGGTCAACGTGTGGCCGATCATCGACTTGTTCGAGGTGACGGGCAGGGTCGCGGCGCGCTCGCCGAACACGGCGGCGATGCCCATCGCCTCCATCCGGTCGTTCTCCGGCGTCGAGGTGCCGTGGGCGTTCACCGTGTCGATGGCCTCCGGCGCGAGGCCGGCATCGTCCAGGCTCGCGCAGATCGCGGCGAGGATCGGCGCGCCGTCCGGGCTGGAGCGGGTGCGGTGGAAGCCGTCGCCCTTCTCGCCGCAGCCGAGCACGTAGCCGAGGATCGTCGCGCCCCGCGCGACGGCGGCGGCGGCATCCTCCAGCACCAGGGCGGCGGCGCCCTCGCCCATCACGAAGCCGTCCCGGTCCTTCGAGAAGGGGCGGGAGGCCTCCTCGGGCACGTCGTTGCGCGTCGAGAGGGCGGAGAGAAGCGAGAAGCGAATCAGCGATTCGGGGTTCACCGAGCCGTCCGTGCCGATGCACAGGGCGGCTGTCGCCTCGCCCCGGCGAATCGCCTCGACGCCGAGCTGGATGGCGGTGGCGCCGGAGGAGCAGGCGGTGGAGAGGGAGATCGGCGAGCCGCGGGTGCCGAACCGCTCGGCGATCCGGTCAGCCACGGTGCCGAACAGGAACAGGTCGTGCCACGCATCGAACCGACCGGTGGCGACGGCCCGGAGCATGCCGGCGTAATCGACTGCCTCGTCGCCGCCGGCGGCCTCCGCGATGGCGCGGCGCTGGGGCCATTCCATCTCGACGGGCGGCACGGCGATGAACAGCGGGCCGGGGAAATCGCCCTTCGGACCGAGATTCGCCTGCGCCAGCGCCTCCTCGGCCGCGACGGCGGCGAAGCGCTCCGACAGGAGCGGGGCCACGAGCGGGTCGGTGTCGAGGAAGTCGACGGTGCCGGCGATCCGCGTGCGCAGCCCTTCCGTGGGGAAGCGGGCGATCTCGCGGATCCCGGAGCGGCCCTCGGTGAGGGCGGCCCAGGTGTCGGCCTGGCCCCGGCCGAGGGAGGAAACGAGGCCGAGGCCCGTCACCGCGATGAGCGGCCGGCCCCTGGCGTCGCGATAAGCGCGTGCGGTCATGGGAGCGTCCTGTACGGGATTTTTCGGCTCCGCACAGCCGGGTGGAACGAAAAGGGGCTCAGCGCTTCTGATCCTCGGCCAGCCGGCGTTCCATGTATTGCCGGAGCACGGCGTTCATGCGGCTCTGGTAGCCCTTGCCGCCGCGCTTGAAGAAGGCGACCACGTCACCGTCGAAGCTGGCGTGAACGGAGACCTTGGCGGGCGGGAGGCCAACGAACGCGTCGGTCCATTCGCCGTCCGCAACCGTCGCCGGGTTGTCGCGATCCGCGTCGGCGATGCGCTCGACCTCGTCCTCCGGCATCGCGCGCAGGCGCGCCCAATCCGTCCGGTCCCGCGTCGGTTCAGGTCGCTTGCCGGTGGCCATGGTACAGGTGCCTTTCCTTCCGGTTCGCACGGCGCGCCGCGATGATCCTCTGCTTACCATCCCTGGGCGTGAAGGTGATGTTGAGGACGACCTCGTTGAATTCGACGAGGGCGTTGTAGCGCGCCTCGCCGTAGTCGAACCTCCTGTCCTCGCGGGTCAGGAGGAAGCGGCCGTCGAAGACCGCGTCGAGGCCGGCGAAGTCGATGCCGCGCAGGTCGAGGTTGGCATCGCTCTTCCGGTCATCCCACGTGGTGTGCTCACCCTCACCCACGTTCCGGTCTCCGTGAGACCTAGGCCTGCCCGCCCTGGGCCGCCAACGGCGCGTCGGCCAGCCTCAGCACCGTCTGCAACAGGACGTCGGCGCCGGCCGCACAATGCTCCTGCGTGGCCGATTCGGTTTCGTTGTGGCTCACCCCGTCCTTGCACGGCACGAAGATCATCGTGGAAGGCACCTTCGTGGCCAGATTGCAGGCGTCGTGGCCCGCGCCGGAGACGATCCGGCGGCGGGACAGGCCGAGCCCTTCCGCCGCCGCGTCCACCGCCGCGACGAGGCGGGGGTCGAACGGGATCGGCTCCTTGCGCCAGATCCGTTCCAGCACGATCGACAGGCGCCGCCGCTCGCCGATCTCGGCCGCCGCCTCGCGCAGCTCCTTTTCCATGGCATCGAGGGTTTCCGCGCGCGGGTCGCGGGTGTCGACGGTGAAGGCCACGCGGCCCGGCACGACGTTGCGCGAGGGCGCGAGGATGGTGGTCTCGCCGATGGTCGCCACCGCGCTCGGCCCGTGGGCCAGGGCGATGCGCTCCGCCGCGAGGGCGAATTCGGACAGGCCGAGCAGGGCGTCCCGGCGGCGGGGCATCGGCGTCGTGCCGGCATGGCTCTCGAAGCCCTCCACCGTGCCGTCGAACCACGCGATGCCCTGGCCGCCCTCCACGACGCCGATGGTCTTGCCCTCGGCCTCCAGGATCGGCCCCTGCTCGATGTGCAATTCCACGAAGGCGCCGATGGTGCGCTCGCCCACGCTCTCGCCGCCGCGATAGCCGATCGTGTCGAGGGCCTGCGCCACCGTGGTGCCGGCGGCGTCGGTCTTGGCCAGGATCTCGTCGGTGGTGAACTCACCTGCATAGGCCGCCGAGGCCATCATCGCCGGGGCGAAGCGCGAGCCCTCCTCGTTGGTCCAGTTCACGAGCATCAGAGGCGCCCGCGTCTCGATTCCCGCATCGGCCAGGGTGCGCATCACCTCCAGGCCCGCGAGAACGCCGAGCACGCCGTCGAACTTGCCCCCGGTCGGCTGCGTGTCGAGGTGCGAGCCGAAGGCGATGGGCGGCAGGCTCATGTCCTTGCCGGGGCGCACCGCATATTGCGTGCCCAGCGCATCGACGCCCACCGTCAAGCCCGCCGCCTCGCAGGCCGCGCGGAACCAGTCCCGCACCGCGCCGTCCTCGGCCGAGAGGGTCAGCCGGTTGATGCCGCCCTTGGGCGTTCCCCCGAATCGCGCCGTCTCGTGGATCGTCGCCCACAGGCGCGAGCCATCGGAGCGCAGGTTGTGGGTGCTGCTGGGGCTGCTCTCGCTCATTCCGGGTCCTCGTGATCGGGGCAGCGGAAGCATGACGGCAAGCGGGCGCCGTGTCAGCCCTGCGATGCCTGCATGGCCGAAAGAATGAGTCCGTCTCTTCGTCAGAATTCTCGACGAGAAATTGTAGCGTGGCTCAGTCAGACACGGACGGGCAACATGGCGGGCGCATCATGCCCATCAGTCGCGCTTCCCCCCTCGCGCGGCTGACGGGGCGGACCCTCTCATACCCTACCCGGGGTTGGGTCCGCCCTCGTCGCGTCAGCGCCGGAACGGCAGGCGGTGAGCCCCAGAGCCGCCTCCGTTCCGGTGCTTTCGTGCGTCCGGCTCAGTGCCAGAACGGCTTGACGTCGAGCAGGTCGGTGCGCGCGTCCGCCGCCTTGTCGAGGAGGTCCTTCACCCGCTTCTCGTCCACCTCCGGCATGGCCGGGCCGTCCTCACGCGCGATGTCGAGGGGCAGGGTGCGGGCGGTCTCGATGTCGTTGAGCGCGCCGAGATGGTCCTGCAGGTCGGACAGCGCGTCCCCGAACGCCTTCTGGCGCTTCTGGGCCTTCGATTTGGGGAACAGCCCCGCGAAGAACTCGGCGCCGTAGCGCAGCTTCTTGGCCGAGATGCGCGCCCGGTGGCGGGTGTGGGCGTCCAGGTGGCGAAGGCCCTTCCCGCGCTTCTTCACGCGGCGGCGGGCCTTGTCGAGGATGCCGGCGGCGAAGTGCCGGCCGTCCTGCCGCGCCGCATCCTGCTCGCTCCACGGGCCGGCCTCGACCCAGCCGGCGATGTCGAGGAGAAGGCCGCGCCATTGTGGGCTCGTCAGGATCTGCTGCACGGCGGCATAGGCGTGCTCGCGGGCCTCGTCCGCGCCCCGCCCGATCTCGGCGATTCCGGGATGGTCGGGGTTGTGCTTGGCGAGCACGGGCAGCGTGTCGTGGATGAACACGTCGAGGTTGCGGGCGTGGCCGAAGGGCTCGGTCACGCGCTTGATCTCGTCGCCGAGGGCCGCCGCCTTAGGGTCGTTCTCGAAGAGGGGCGCGAACAGCGACAGGGCCGAGCGCAGGCGCCGCAGGGCGACCCGCATCTGGTGCAGGGCGCTCGGGTCGCGCAGGCCCTGGAGGAAGGCGGTCTCGTTGATGCGCAGGTGGCGCAGGCACGCGCGGGCGACGGTGCGGAACACCGTGCCGGCGTCGTCCTCGGGGTCCAGGGTGATCGCCTCCGCCTTGGCCGGGGAGGGCACCTCGTGGTCGAGGGCGGCGAAGCCCCGCGCGCTCTTCGAGAGCACGCCGAGGCGCAGGGGCACGGTCTCGGTGAGCGTCTGGGCGAAGGCGAAGAGGTCGGCCACCCGCCCACGTTCCAGTTCGAGCTCCAGCTCGCACAGGAGGGCGTCGCCGGAGGCGGTCTCGATGCGCCCGTCGTCCAGGGTGACGGCGATCTGTGAGTCACCGAACTCCACCGAATGGACCCGGCGCATGATGACGGAGGTGAAGAGCGGTTCGAGGGTGGCCCCCGCCTTCTCCAGCACCGGCTCGGCGGCGGTGCCGGCCCAGGCGGAGGGCTCCGGGGCGTCGCCCGGCACGTCGCTCTCCCATTCCGCCCGGTCGAACAGACCGATCTGGCCCGCGCCCGCCTTCACCGTCTGGATGTGGCGGCCCTCCGCGCTGCGGATCCGCAGGGTCAGGCCCTCCTCCCGGAGCGCCCTGTCGGGCGTGTCGTAGTAGCGGGTGCGGAGCAGCTTCGGCTCGGTCGCCGCCACGTCCTTCAACTGCGGGTGGGTGCTCAGGGCCGTGAGATCGGGGCCGTCGCATTCGAGCTTCAACTCGATCTCGCGCGGTGCCTCCGTCCCTTCCTGCGCCTCGCTCATGTGTCACCCACCTCGAAATTGCACGCCGACCCAGCGAGGGGCCGATCTACCACGTCCTGCGGAGTGCGTCCGCAAGGCTCATCCTCCTACGCTTGACGCGCTGAAGCGATCCGCTGTTATCGGCAGCCTTCGCGACACTGCCGTGAAGTCCCCTTTTCAGTCCCAAAATCATTTTGCCACACTAAATCGCTTGCAATTCAATTGCTCAATCTAGTATCGCCATCGGCAAACTGCGCCTGCCCGTTCGCTCCGTCCGATGGAGCGGGACCCCTTCGCGGCGGTTATGCGGTCGTCCCGTCACTCGAGCATTCCCCGTGACTGCCTTGAAGACTCTTCTCGTCGGCGTCATCGGCCATGTGGACCATGGCAAGACCGCCCTCGTGCGTGCGCTCACCGGTGTCGAGACGGACCGGCTGAAGGAGGAGCAGGCCCGGGGCGTGTCCATCGTGCCGGGCTTCGCCCTGCTCGCGGGCGAGGCGGGGGAGATCGACCTCGTGGACCTGCCGGGGCACGAGCGGTTCGTGCGTGCCATGGTCTCGGGCGCGACGGGCATGCGGGCGGTGCTGCTGGCGGTGGATGCCAACGAGGGCATCAAGCCCCAGACCGTCGAGCATCTGGAGATCGCCCGGCTGATCGGCGTGCGCCGGGGCGTGCTGGTGCTGACCAAGGCCGACCTCGCTACCCCGGAGACGATCCGCGCCCGATCCGCCGAGATCGCCGCCGCCGCGGCGCGGGCCGGGCTCGACACGGGGCCAGTCATCGCCACCTCGACCCTCACCGGCATCGGCATTCCCGCCCTCTCGGCGGCGCTGCTCGGCCTGCTGGCCGAGGCCAACGGCGGCACCGACGACGGCTTCCCCTACCTGCCGGTGGACCGGGTCTTCACCCGCGCGGGCTTCGGCACGGTGGTCACGGGCACCCTGCGCCGGGGCAAGCTGGCGGTGGGCGACACGGTCGAGATCGCCCCCGGCGGGCGCCGCGCCGTGGTGCGCGGGCTGCAGATCCACGGGCGCCCGGTGGAGGTGGCCGAGCCCGGCCGCCGCACGGCGGTGGCGCTGCGGGGCGTCGGCCTCGACGAGATCGCGCGCGGCCAGGCGCTCAGCCTGCCCGACCTTCTGGTCCCGACCCGCTGGCTCGATGTCGCCGTCACCGCCGCCGCGAGCGCGGAGTCCGCCCTGCCGAGCGGCCTGGCCTGCCGCCTGCTGTTCGGCACCACCGAGGTCGAGGCGCGGCTGCGGCTGCTCGACCGGCAGAGCCTCGAACCGGGGCAGACGGCGCAAGGCCAGCTCCACCTCGCGGAGGAGGTGGCGGTGCCGGCGCGGGAGCCATTCGTGCTGCGCCTCGATTCCCCCGCCGCCACCGTGGCGGGCGGGCGCATCCTCGATCCGGCGAGCCGCCGCCGCCGCCGCAACGACCCGCGCGTCACCGCCGACCTCGCGGCCATCGCCGCCGGCCGCCCGGCCGAGGCGCTGACCGTGCGGCTGGGGCAGGCCGGGGCGCTCGGCGCGCCGTTGGCGGAACTCGCCCGCCTCGCCGGCACCACGCCGGAGCGCGTCCGGCGTCTCCTCACCGCCGCGGGCGCGCGGGAGATCGCGGAGCGGTTCGTCGGCGCGCCGGCCTTCGCGGCGCTGCGCTCCGGGACGATGGGAACGCTGGCGCAGTTCCACCGGGAGCGCCCGATGGACCATGGCGCCCCCCTCGATCAGGTGGCCCGCTCTCTCGCCCTGCCGGAATCGGTGACGGGCGCGGTGCTGCGCGACCTCACCGGCGCGGGAGAGGTGACGCAGGTCGGCACCCTGTGGCGCCGGGCGGATTTCGACCCGGCCCGCAACGAGACCGAAACGGTGCGCCGGCTGGAGCAATCGTTCCGCAAGGCCGGGCTAAACCCGCCCGACGAGGCCGAGGCCATCGGCCGCGACATCCGCCGCCGGGACGCGCTGAACTACCTGATCGGCTCGGGCGCGATCATCCGTGCGGTCGACCGGGTGCAGCGCCGGGCGGTGCTGTTCCACCGGGAGGCGGTGGTGAGCGCCCGCTCGCGCCTGCTCGACGCCTTTCCGGCCGCCGCCGACGCCGAGACCGGCTTCCTCGCCCGCGAGGCGGGGGCGGCGCTCGGCATCTCGCGCAAGTTCTCGATTCCGCTGCTGGAGCACCTCGATGCGACGGGCTTCACCCGGCGCGCCGGGGACAAGCGGATCATCGTCTCCCTGGAGAAGGCCGCGCCTCAGAAATCGCTGCCCAGCCAGTCGTCCCGGCTCGGCTCGTAGCAGGTGTAGCCGATCAGGCAGGCGGCGGCGTCGCGCGTCGGCCGGAAGGCCCGGCGGGCGATCTCGGTCGGCTCGCAGAACGAGCGGTCGCGGACGAACCGGTCATAGGTCTGGCCGCCCGTGCCCAGCACGATGGCCCCCTGGGACGCCACGAGCCGCGAGGCCTGGGCGCAGCTCATCGCCACGGTGGAGGGGCGCCCCTGCGCCAGGGCGGGCGAGGCCGCCAGCAGGGCGGCGGACAGGGCAAACAACCGCTTCGGCAAGGGAGCCTCCATGATGGCGGTTCAAGCCGGAACGCGGAGGCGCGCGGTTCCTGTCGCGGAGGGCTCAGGCCCGGCGCGCCTTGTCGCGGCAGGCGCCGCAATCACCCTCGACTTCGAGGATGCTGTGGGCGGGGGTGAAGCCCGCGCGCTTGAGGGTCTTGCCGAGGCCGCTCTCCACCTCCGGCGAGGTGGTCTCGTCGATGCCGCCGCAGGTCCGGCAGATCAGGAACACCACGTTCTCGCTCGCGCCGTGGGCATGGGCGCACGGCACGAAGGCGTTGCGGCTGGCGATGCGGTGGACGAGGCCGAGTTCCATCAGGAAATCGAGGGCGCGGTAAACCGAGACCGGCGCCACCCGCCGCCCCGGCCGGCTCAGCCGCTCGGCGATGTCGTAGGCGCCCGGCGGCTTCTCGCTCGCCACCACCGCGTCCAGCACCTCCCGCCGCAGGGCGGTGAACTGCACCGCGCGCTCCCGGCACAGCTCCTCCGCCCGGGCGAGGATCGCCGCCGGCTCGGCCTTGCAGGAATGGCCGTGGGCGTGATCGTGGGCGTGATCGTGGGAATGTCCGGCGGCTGACACGATGGCGGCTCCCGAAAGGGCGACCGGCGTCGGCGGCCGGGCGGCGCCGGTTGTGCGGCGGCTTTGTTACAGTGTATCACTTCCGGCCGGGACCGTACCAGGGGCCGCCGCACCGCATGCCCCGTCCCGCTCCGTCCTTCAAGAAGCCAGCTATCGTGCCGCGCCGCCCGTCCGCCCCCCTTCGCCCGACGCTGTACCGCAGCGGGCTCGCCCCGCGCCTCGGCCTCGCGGCGGGGCTCGCCGGCCTGGTCTGGGTGGCCATCGCCTGGGCGCTCGCCGCGTGAGCGCGCCCGCGCCGATCCGGCTGCACGGGCTGACGCTCGGCTACGACAGGCACCCGGCCGTCCACCATCTCGACGGGACGATCCGCGCCGGCGACCTCCTGGCGCTGGCCGGGCCGAACGGGGCCGGCAAGTCGACCCTCCTGAAGGGCCTGACCGGCGAGATCCCGGTCCTCGACGGCCGGATCGAGCGGCCGGACGACATCGCCTACCTGCCGCAGGCCGACGCCATCGACCGCAGCTTCCCCGTGAGCGTCATGGACCTCGCCGCCATGGGCCTGTGGCGCCGCCTGGGTCCGTGGCGCTCCCTGCGCCGCGCGGCCCCCGCCCTGCGCGACGCGCTGGCGGTGGTGGGCCTCTCCGGCTTCGAGGCGCGGCCCATCGGCACCCTCTCGGGCGGCCAGTTCCGCCGGGCGCTGTTCGCCCGCTTGATCCTGCAGGATTGCCGGACGATCCTCCTCGACGAGCCCTTCACCGGCATCGACGCGCGGACCACCGACGACCTCCTCGCCCTCGTGCGCCGCTGGCACGGCGAGGGCCGCACCGTGGTGGCGGCCCTGCACGACTTCGCGCAGATCCGCACCCATTTCCCCACGACGCTGCTGCTCGCCCGCGAGCCGGTGGCCTGGGGGCCGACCGCGCGGGTGATGACGGCGGACAACCTCGCCCGCGCCCGGTCGCTCTCGGAAGCCTGGGACGAGGACGCGGCCATCTGCGACGGCACGCGCCACGCCGCACCGCGCGAGGCGCACGCGCATGGGCATTCCCATGCGCATGAGCACGGCCACAGCCACGGCCATGAGGATGCCGCGTGATCGACCCCTTCGCGCCGTTCATCGAGTTCGGCTTCATGCGCCGGGCGCTCGCGGGCTGCCTCGCCCTGTCGGTCTCGGCGCCGCCGGTCGGCGTGTTCCTCATGCTCCGGCGCATGAGCCTGATGAGCGACGCCATGGCCCACGCGATCCTGCCCGGCGCGGCGGCGGGGTTCGTCGTGGCGGGCCTGTCCCTGCCGGCGATGACGATCGGCGGCCTCGTGGCGGGTCTCGCGGTGGCCCTGCTGGCGGGCGCCGTCACCCGTACGACGGTCCTGCGCGAGGATGCCAGCCTCGCCGCGTTCTACCTGATCTCCCTGGCGGGCGGGGTGCTGCTCGTGTCCCTGCGCGGCTCGCAGGTGGATCTGATGCATTTCCTGTTCGGCTCGGTCCTCGCCCTGGACGATCCGGCGCTCCTGCTCCTCGGGGGCATCTGCACCCTGACGCTCGTCACCCTCGCGCTGATCTACCGGCCGCTGGTGATGGAATGCGTGGACCCGCTCTACCTGCGCAGCGTCAGCCGGGCCGGCGGGCCGGTGCATTTCGCCTTCCTCGGCCTCGTGGTGGTGAACCTCGTCGGCGGCTTCCAGGCGCTGGGCACCCTGCTCGCCGTGGGGCTGATGCTGCTGCCGGCCGTCGCCGCGCGGTTCTGGGCGCGGGAGCTCGGGGCCACCATGGCGGCCTCCGTGGTCCTCGCCGTCCTGGCGAGCTTCGCGGGTCTCAGCCTATCCTACCGGTTCGACCTGCCGACCGGCCCGGCCATCGTGCTGTCGGCCGGGACGCTCTACCTCGTCTCTATGCTGGCTGGGCCGCAGGGCGGGCTGCTGCGCCGCCTCGTGCGGCCCCGGCACCTCGAAGCCTGAGGCGGCTCTACTCGTCCGCCAGGGCGGCGAGCCCTTCGCGGTAGGTCGGGTAGGCGAGGTGGACCCCGAGCTCCTCGCGGATCAGCCGGTTCCGCACCCGCTTGTTCTCGCCGTAGAAGCTGCGCGCCATCGGCGAGAGGTCGGCGGTCTCGAAATCGACCTCCGGGGGCGGCGGCAGACCGGCGAGGGCGGCGGCGTGCTCGATCACCACCTGCGGCGGCGTCGGCTCGTCGTCGGTGACGTTGTAGATTGCCCCGTTGCGCGGCCGGTCGAGGG
Source organism: Methylobacterium sp. J-067 (assembly GCF_022829465.1). Lineage (GTDB taxonomy): Bacteria > Pseudomonadota > Alphaproteobacteria > Rhizobiales > Beijerinckiaceae > Methylobacterium > Methylobacterium litchii. The sequence continues at coordinate 274,932 of NZ_JAKSXZ010000146.1, read as the reverse complement.
AGGCGAGCAGCGTCGTGGCGATGTCGTCCACGTGGATGCGGTTGAAGACCTGACCCTTCTTCACGATCCGCTGGGAGCGCCCCTCGCGCACCTTCACGATGGGGTTGCGGCCGGGCCCGTAGATCCCCGACAGCCGGAACACCTGCACCGCCTGGCCCGTGCGCGCGCCGAGGGCGAGCCACGCCTCCTCCGCCACGAGGCGGGACCGGGTGCGCCCGCTGCGGGCGGCGGGCGGAGTAGTCTCGTCGATCCAGGCGCCGCCCTGGTCGCCGTAGACGCCGATGGTGGAGAGGTAGCCAATCCAGCCGATGCGGCTTGCCGCGATGGCCTCGGCGTAATGCGGCAGGACCGGATCGCCCTCGGCATCCGGCGGGACCGAGACGAGCAGCGCGTCGCTGTCCGCGAGGTCGGCCGAAATGGCGGGATCGGCCGCCTTCGGCCCGAAGGCTCGCATGGTGAAGCCGGTCTCGGCGGCGATGCGCCCTGCGGCCTCGTCCTCGGTGACGGTGCCCCGGATCGTGTCGAAGCGGCTTCGCGCCGCCTCGGCGAAGCGGCGGCCGGTGAAACCGAGCCCGAAGACGAAGAGATTCATGGGCCGGGTGTCCGGGAGGCCGGGGCCTCCGTCAAGCCGGGCCGGCGACTATTCCGCCACCGCCTGCGTCACCTGCACGGGGCCGGCGTCGCGCAGGATCGATTCGGCCGCCGCCGCCGCGAGGAGGGCATAGCCCCGGTCGGCCATGTGCAGGCCATCGGACGCGAAGAGTTGCTTCGACGTCACCTTCCCGTCGCGGACCCAGCCATGCATCAGGTCGGCCCGGCGGATCACCGGCACGTCCAGTTCCTCGCCGATGTCGCGCACGGCGTCACGGAAGCGGTTGGCGCCCGGCGTCGATTCGAGCTTCGGGCACCATTGCGGCTCCATCAGCACCACGTCGATCCCGGCATCGCGTATCCGGCGCAGGCCCTCCAGGGTCGCCTCGCGGAAATGGTCCAGGGAGACGCCGCGCAGCGGGTCGTTGCTGCCGGTCTGCCAGATGACAAGCTGCGGCTCGGGGCCGATCACGTCGCGGTCGAGGCGGGCGAGCATGTCGTCCACGTGCTCGCCGCCGATGCCCCGGTTGATCACCGTGACCTCGACGCCGCGAAGCTTGGTGCGAAGGTCGTTCTGCAGGCGCGCGGGGTAGGCGTTGGCCGGGCTCGACGCGCCGATGCCTTCCGTCGAGGACGATCCGAAGGCGACGATGCGGAGCGGGGCGCCGATGGCGAGTTGCCGCGCCACGTGCGGAAGGTCCGGCGTCTCGTGCATGTCGATGCCCAGGAGATCGAGGGATTCCGGGAGCAGGTCCGCGTAGGCCAGAACGGCGGTTGGGATGACGAGCAGCCCGGCGGCCAAGGCGACACGCCTGACCCAGCGGTGGGCGAGGTCGCGGACGGGGCTTGCGGAGGATGGCGTCGACACGGGCACCGTAGGGTTCGGCGAGCGGTTATGATGGATACATTGTGCACGATCACCGCGGAAGGATCGGTTCGGGAAACGCGGTGAAAGCCAACTGAATTCGTAACTCATTGTAAACGAATTCGCCGCCCGACACAAAGCCGATCCTGGCCTATCCTCGTGGCCGGATCGGGGCGCTCCCCTGCGAAAAGCCCCCATTTGAAGGGAATGGGGGCGGCCTCGCTCAGTCGTTCTTGCGCTTCACGATCGCCAGGGTATTCGGATCGAGCTTGAGATCGACCTTCTTGCCGGCCGAATCGATGGCGTCGTCCACCTCGATCATGCCGTCATCGAGCTCGATTTCGCTCCACTTGGTGAATCCTTCCTGGCGGAGCATCGCTTCGACCTTGGCCTTCTGTTCAGCCGGCAGAGGCGTGTCGGCATAGGCGGCCGGAGCCAGCGTCAGGACGAAGGCGAGGGCGGTGAGGCTGGGGGTGAGGCGCATGGCGGGCTCCGTTTCTGGTTTGTGACAGAGCCCGAACCGCGGATGCGCCGGCCGGTTCCAGAGGGCCGACCCGCTTGAGCCGGCTCCGGTTTTCCCGCAGAGGTGCGACACCCGGTCGCGGGTCGTTTACACCGGAGCCCGGCCAGGATGGTCACGCGCGTTGCCACCGTCGCCTTCGAGGGGATCGAGGCGCGTGCCGTCGATGTCCAGGTGCAGATCCTCCCCGGCTCGGTGCATTTCTCCGTCGTTGGGCTCGCGGACAAGGCGGTGGCCGAATCGCGGGAGCGGGTGCGCGGAGCGCTGATCGCCTCCGGCCTCGCCCTGCCGGCCAAGCGGATCACCGTGAACCTCGCCCCGGCCGACCTGCCGAAGGAAGGCTCGCATTACGACCTCCCCATCGCGCTCGGCGTCATGGCTGCCATCGGTGCGATCCCGGCGGATGCGCTGGCGGGCTATTGCGTCCTCGGCGAACTCGCCCTCGACGGGACGCTCTCCCCCGTCAACGGCGTACTGCCGGCGGCGCTTGCGGCCGCCGAGCGGGGGCTCGGGCTTATCTGCCCCGCCGCGACGGGACCGGAGGCCGCCTGGGCCGGGGGCGACCTCGACGTCCTGGCGCCGCGCTCGCTCATCCAGCTCGCCAACCACTTTAAGGGCAGCCAGGTGATGGCCCGCCCCGTACCGGCCCTGGCGGCGGCGGACGAGGCCCTGCCCGACCTCGCCGACATCAAGGGCCAGGAAGGCGCCAAGCGCGCCCTGGAGATCGCGGCGGCCGGGGGCCACAACCTGCTGTTCAACGGGCCGCCGGGGGCCGGCAAGTCGATGCTCGCCGCGCGGCTGCCCTCGATCCTGCCGCCCCTCGGCCCCCGCGAATTGCTCGACATCGCCATGGTGCGCTCGGTGGCGGGAGGGTTGAAGGGCGGCGCCCTGTCGAACCGGCGGCCGTTCCGCCAGCCGCACCATTCGGCCTCCATGGCGGCGCTGGTCGGCGGCGGCCACGGCGTCAGGCCGGGGGAGGTGTCCCTCGCCCATGGCGGCGTGCTCTTTCTGGACGAATTGCCGGAATTCAGCCCGCAGGTGCTCGATTCCCTGCGCCAGCCCCTGGAGACAGGCACGGTGATGCTCGCGCGGGCGAACCACCGGGTCACTTACCCGGCCCGGTTCCAACTGGTGGCGGCGATGAATCCCTGCCGCTGCGGACACGGTCTCGATCCCGGCTATGCCTGCCGGAAGGGGCCGAACGAGCGCTGCATGGCGCAGTATCAGGCCCGCCTCTCCGGCCCGCTCCTCGACCGGATCGACCTGCGCATCGAGGTGCCGGCGGTGTCGGCGGCGGATTTGATCCTGCCCGCGCCCGCCGAGGGGTCGGCCGAGGCGGCCTCCCGCGTCGCCGCCGCCCGCGCCCGGCAGACGACGCGCTACGCGGAGCACGGCCTGCCGCCGGAGACGACGAACGCGACCTGTCCGGCCAAGGTGATCGAGGCGGTGGCGAGCCCCGACGCGCAGGGCACGGCGCTCATCCGGCAGGCGGCCGAGACGATGCGCCTCTCGGCCCGCAGCTTCCACCGGGTGCTGCGGGTTGCGCGCACCCTCGCCGATCTCGACGGCGAGGGGCAGGTGCGGCGGCTGCACCTCGCGGAGGCGCTGTCCTACCGGGGAAGGAGCGACGGAACGGCCTGACGGGCCGGCTTACTCGGACGGGGCGGCATCCTCGGCGCTGGCCTTCTCGGCCGGCGGCTCGGCGCTCGCCACGGCCTTGCGCTCCAGCATCGGCTGAAGCCGCTCGGCGAGCTGCTTGTCGAGATGCTTGGCGTAGGCGCCCTTGAAGTAGCGCTCGCCGGTCTTGGCGCCGAACAGACGGTCATGCGTCTGGATCAGCGCCGCGACCTCGGGCCGGCACAGGAAGCCGGTGACGGAGGCGGCCTCGTACCAATGGCCGGCGCGGGCTTCGCGGATCGCCTTGGGGTTCGACATCACCGTCTCGGCGAAACAGTCGGTCGCGGCCTGACGCAGGGGCGACATCACCGATTCGGCCTCGGCGCGGTCGGGCGCCTTCACGACCCGCTGCGGGCGGGCCTCCGCGCCCGTCACGGCGGTGAGAACGGCGAGCGTGGCGAGGATCGGGAACTTCATGCGGGGCGGCCTCGTCGGGTGTCCGAACCGGGTGTCAGATTCCCCCCGGATTGCGTCGGGAACAGGGCCGGGGCGCGGTCCCGGCGTGACGGAGCGCGCAAGACGCGGGCCGGTTCAGCCGCGCTTCTCGGCGTTCCAGCGGCCCCGGCATTCGAAGGAGCCCGAGGCGACCCAGGTGCCCCGGCCGAACCCGTTGGCGCCGAGCCGGCCGACGACCGTCGCAGTGGAGAGGCCGGAGGAGATCGAGCCCCGGATCGCCCCGTTGTGGGCAACCTGCCCGTTCACGGTGAAGGCGGTGCCCACGAAACGGACCTGCCCATTCTCGATGCGCACGGGGTAGCGGTAAGCCCGGTCGCAGGAGCCGGCTTCGGTGACGATCTCGACGCTCCATGTCCCGTCGTAGCGGGCCGGCGCGGCCACGGCGGGAACGGAACAGGCGAGGGCTGTCGCTAGAAGAAACGAACGGATCATGGGAAACGACCGGGTCACACTCAGCGGGGAGCAGAGCGAAGTCCGCGCCGGATCGCTTCATCCAGAAGCGCCAGAAGGTCGCACCCCATGAACAGGAAGGCGTGGATGCCCGCCGCCTTCAGGGGGGCTTCCAACTCGGCCGGGCGTCCGGCGAGGTAGATCGTCCCGGCGCCGGCCGCTGCCAGCGCCTCGGTCGCCTCCACCGCCTTCTCGGCATAGACCGCATCGGACGAGCACAGGCAGACGAGGGACGCCCCCGACGCTTTGTAGGCTTCGACCAGGGAGGTCGTGTCCGGGAAGCCCTCGTTCGAGAGGGCCTCGATGCCCCCCGCCGCGAAGGCGTTGGCGGCGAAACTCGCGCGGGTGTTGAAGGCCGCGAGGGGGCCTAGGTTGGCGAGGAACACGCTCGGCCGGCGCCCGGTCTTGGCCAGGGCCGCGTCGGAGGCGTCGCGCAGGGTCTCGAACGGCTCCGCGAGGCGCTGCGAGGGCAGGGGATCGCAGGCCACCGCCGCGCCGGCCCCGAAATTCGCGGGCTTGCCCGGCGCGACCGGGGGCACGTCGAGGACGGCGACCGGCTTCTCGGCGAGGTTCGGGAACTCGGTGGCGCCGGTCAGCGGCATCCGCCGGGTGGCGACCGCCTTGGTCCGGGCCTCGCGCACCATCTCGATCCGGCGCTGGATCTTGCCGACGCTGAGGGAGGCGACGATACCGCCCTCGCCCTCGATGGCGCGGAAGGCATCCCAGGCGGCCTCCGCGATCTGGTCGGTCAGGGCCTCGAATCCGCCCGCGCCCGCCGCCGGATCGCTGACCCGGCCGAGATGCGATTCCTCCAGGAGGACGATCTGGCTGTTGCGGCCGACGCGCCGCGCGAAGGCGTCAGGCAGGCCGAGCGCCTGTGTGTAGGGCAGCACGCAGACGGCGTCGGCCCCGCCCATCCCGGCGGCGGCGGCGGCCATGCCGGTGCGCAGGATGTTGGTGAAGGGGTCGCGCTTCGTAATCATGCGCCACGCCGTCTCGGCATGGATGCGCAGGGGCTTTGGGTCGAGGCCGCAGGCCTGCTCCACCCGCGCCCAGAGCCGGCGCATGGCGCGGAACTTCGCCAGCGTCACGAACTCGTCGGCATCGGCCACGAGGAGCACGGCGATCCGGTCGCGGGCCGCGTCGAGGTCGTGGCCGGCGGCTTCGAGGGCGCGCAGATAGGCGAGGGCGGTGGCGAGCACCGCGCCGAGTTCGGCGGCCTCGCCGGCCCCGGCCTCGTGGTAGGGGCGTCCGTCCGCCAGGAAGGCGCGGCCGGTGAAGCCGGCCGCGTCCAGTTCGGAGACGGCGGCGGCGAGTTGGGGGGCGATCTCCTTCCACACGGCGCCGAGGCTGCCGGTGGCGGCGAGCACGCCCACGGGGTCGATCCCGAGATCGAGATCGTAGGAGGCCAGATCCTCGCCCCGCGCGGCGGCGAGGTCGCGGATCCAGCGGGCGGCGTCGAGGCCGCGCCCGCCCGCGTCGAGGCGCAGGTTGACGAGGGACAGCATCACGCCCGCGAGCGCCGCGTCGAGCCCGGCGGCGTCGGTCACGGTCAGGCCGTAGCCGCGCGCCCCCGGCGCCCCGGCGAAGGCGAGGACGAGGGCGTCCGCGCCGCCTTCGAGGTCGGTCATCACCTGACGGGCGGCGGCGGCGGGATCGGGATGATCGACGCGCTGGGCGATCTTCCAGGAGCCGGGCGCCCGCACCGGCTGCGCCGTCGGCTCGGCGGCGCCGTAGAGCGGCTCGATGCGCAGCCCGTCGGCGGTCTTGGACACGAGCTTCTTCTCGAAATCCGCGCCCTTCAGCGCGGTCTCGACCAGGGAGAGCCACCGCTTGCGGTCGGCCGGCTCGAAAAGATCGGCGAGCGGTCTGTCTTCCATCGGTTCGGCCGAGCCCCCCTCAAGGCGCCCCGAACCGGCATCCGGCCGGCGGGGAGCGCGTCGCAGCGTGGTTGCCGCGGTTCAGGCGCCGCGGTCTCCGCGCTGCGTGACACGAGAACCCGTTCCGATGCAATTCCCCTCCTGGCCGCCCTCGTCTCAGCCCAGGATGATGAGCCCCGCGAGGCCGAGCGCCCCGACGATGATGCGCCACCACGCGAACAGCCGGAACCCGTGCCGCGACACGTAATCGAGCAGCACCCGCACGACGAACAGGGCCGAGATGAAGGAGACGACGAAGCCGATCGCGATCAGCCCGACATCGTTGCTCGACAGGTTCTTGTAATTGTCGAACAGGTCCTTCGCGAAGGCGCCGGCCATGGTCGGCATCGCGAGGTAGAACGAGAATTCGGTGGCGGAACGCTTGTCCGCGCCCATCAGCATCGCGCCGACGATGGTGGCGCCCGAGCGCGACACGCCGGGGATCATCGCGAGGCACTGAAAGACGCCGATCTTGAAGTCCATCGGCAGGGTGAAGTCGTAGACGTCGGTCTTCTTCACCTCCAGGTCGGTATCGTCGATGACGAGGAGGACGAGGCCGCCCGCCACCAGGGTCGCGCAGACGATCCACGGGTTGAACAGGTAGGCCTTGATCAGCTTCGAGAAGAGGCCGCCGATGATCGCCGCCGGGAGGAAGGCGACGAGGATGCCGAGGATGAAGCGGCGCGCCTGCGGGTTGTGCGGCGCGGCGGTGGCGATGTTCAGGAGCCGGCGGAAATACACCGCCAGGATCGCCAGGATGGCGCCGAGCTGGATCAGCACCTCGAAGGTGTTGTTGGGCGAGTGGAAGCCGATGAAGTGCCCGACGAGGAGCTGATGGCCGGTGGAGGAGACGGGGATGAACTCCGTCGCGCCTTCCACGAGGCCGAGCAGAATTGCCTTCCCGATGCTGACCGGATCCATGCCTGTCCTCGCGCCTTCCGGCGCACGCACCAGGCGCCGCCCACACCCTTGTCCGCCCGGTGGCATCACCGATCGCGGTTGACGGGCGGTTACCGTGCTTGACCGCGCGTGTTAAGGGGGCGGCAAGAAACCGGCAATAACGCTCGGATTGAGGCCCTGCCCGCCGGGGCGGACGGCGCGAGAGGGAGCCTCACTGCGGCTTCGATGGCGAACCTCTATCATTTCCCCTTCTGCGCGAATTCCCGCTTCGTCCGGCTGGTCATGGCCGAGATGGGCCTGGAACCGCTTCTCATCGAGGAGCGCAGCTGGGACCGGCGCGACGAATTCCTGCTGATCAACCCGGCCGGCACCACGCCCGTCCTGCTGGAGCAATCGGGCACGGTCGTCCCCGGCGCGGGCGTCATCGCGGAATATCTCGACGAGACGAGGGGCCTCGGCCTCAGCGGGCGCCGCCTCCTGCCGGAGGACCCAACCGGCCGCGTCGAGGTGCGCCGCCTGCTCGACTGGTTCCTCGTGAAGTTCGAGGGCGAAGTGACCGGCTACCTCGTGGCCGAGAAGATCGCCAAGCGCTTCATGACCACGAGCCAGGGCGGCGGCCCGCCGGACATGAACGCCATCCGCGCCGCCCGCACCAACGTGCGCTACCACCTGAAATACATCGGCTATCTCATCGCCCGACGGCGCTGGCTCGCGGGTGACGACCTGTCCTATGCCGACCTCGCGGCGGCCGCCCATCTCTCCTGCGTCGACTATCTCGGCGACGTGCCGTGGGAGGAGGACGAGATGGCCCGCAACTGGTATGCGCGGGTGAAGTCGCGGCCCTCCTTCCGCGCCATCCTCGCCGACCGGGTCGCCGGCATGCCGCCGGCCGCCCATTACTCGGATCTCGATTTCTGAGCGACAAGCGGTTCTTCCACGGCGAACGGTTGCGCCGGCTGGTCGAGGACAGGGCCCGCCACCTGGGCTTCTGCGGCCTGCGCATCACCCGGCCCGACCGCGTCCCCCATCTGCCCGAACGCCTCGCCCACTGGCTCGCCGAGGGCGCCCACGGCACCATGGACTGGATGGAGGAGCGCGCGGACCAGCGCGCCAGCCCCGTCGCCCTGTGGCCGGGGGTGCGCAGCATCCTCGTGGTCGCCATGAGCTACCGGCCGGAGGAGGATCCCCTGGCGCTCGTCGCCCGGCGCGGGCACGGCGCCATCGCGGCCTACGCCCAGCGGCGCGATTATCACGAAGTGTTGAAGGGCAAGCTGAAGGAGCTGGGCGGCTACCTGTCGGCCAAGGCCGACGCGCGGGTGAAGGTCTTCTGCGACACCGCCCCCGTGATGGAGAAGGCGCTCGCCGAGGCGGCGGGGCTCGGCTGGCAGGGCAAGCACACGGTGCTGATCTCCCGCGAGGCCGGCAACTGGCTGCTGCTCGGGGCAATCTACACCAGCGCCGAGTTCGAACCCGACGCGCCGGGCGTCGACCGGTGCGGCTCCTGCCGGGCCTGCCTCGACATCTGCCCCACCGATGCGCTGCCCGCGCCTTACCGGCTCGATGCCCGGCGCTGCATCTCCTACCTCACCATCGAGCACCAGGGGCCGATCCCGGCCGCGTTCCGTGTCGCCATCGGCAACCGGGTGTTCGGCTGCGACGATTGCCTTGCAATCTGCCCCTGGAACAAGTTCGCCCGGCAGGCCGCCGAGACGCGCCTGTCCGCCCGCGACGACCTCGCCGCGCCGGACCTGCGGACCCTCGCCGCCCTCGACGAGGCCGGCTTCCGCACGTTCTTCGCCGGAACCCCGGTGAAGCGTACGGGGCGCGACCGCTTCCTGCGCAACGTCCTCATCGCGGTGGGCAACTCGGACGAGCCCAGCCTCGCGCCGAGTGCCGTCGCGCGGCTGGCGGACGCCTCGCCGCTGGTGCGCGGCATGGCAGTCTGGGCCTGCGGCCAGCTGCTGGACGCCGACGCCCTGCGCGACCTGCACCGCCGCTTCGGGGCGGACGAGGCGGACGGGCATGTCCGCGAGGAATGGACCTTCGCCCTCACCGCTGGACGCGAGGGGACACGCTCCCCATCTGCGCCGCATCACGAGACAGGAGCGCAGACGTGAGCCACGACGAGCGGGGCGGCATGCCCAGCATGCACGCCACCACGATCCTGATGGTGCGGAAGGGCGGTCGCGTCGTCATCGGCGGCGACGGGCAGGTGAGCCTCGGCCAGACGATCGTGAAGGGCAACGCCCGCAAGGTGCGCAAGCTCGCCAAGGGCGCGGTGATCGGCGGCTTCGCCGGGGCGACCGCCGATGCCTTCACCCTGTTCGAGCGGCTGGAAGCCAAGCTGGAGCAGTATCCCGGCCAGCTCACCCGCGCCTGCGTGGAGCTGACGAAGGATTGGCGGACCGACCGCTACCTGCGCCGCCTGGAGGCGATGATGCTGGTGGCCGACCGTGACGTCAGCCTGCTCCTGTCGGGCTCCGGCGACGTGCTGGAGCCGGAGAGCGGCGTGATGGCGATCGGCTCGGGGGGCAATTACGCCCTCGCCGCCGCGCGGGCGCTGGAGGACGGGGCGCTCGACGCTGAGGCGATCGTCCGCAAGGCGATGGGCATCGCGGCGGAGATCTGCGTCTACACCAACGGCAACCTCGTCATCGAAGCGCTGGACGAAGCGGCGCGGTAGCCCCGCGCCGGACGGCTCAGGCGACGGCGCGCGACCAGCGGATGTCGCCGAGCCCTTCGCGGAAGGCGAAGCGCAGGAGGTGGTCCGAGACCACATTCTCCAGGCGGGTGAGGTTCACCGGGTCGGCGCTCTCGATGCGCATCACGAGGGCGTCGGGCTCGGCGTTCAGGGTGCAGACGCGGTCCGCGCCGAAGGGCACTTTGCCCTGGTCGGCGGTGGCCTCGACATCGAACTTGTGGCTCCAGTGACGGCAGAGCTGCTGCAGGTAACGGCTAGCTTCGGTGGTCTGCACGCGGGCCAGTGAAGAGGGCATCGGATGACTCCGGATCGGTGGCGCTCGGCGGTCTGTCTCGCAACTGCGAAACGTCCGACGGCGAGAAGCAAGGGGCGGGCCTTTTCCCGTGGATCGTGGCCGCGCCCTCACCAGAAGGTCCAATCGACGCCTTAGCAGCAGGTTAACGCCAAGGTTCGATTGCGGCGGGTGTGTCCGCCGCGTCCCCGTTCTCCGCCGTCAGACGAGCCGAATTATGGCGCGCCGCACAAAAGTCGATTGCTGTTACGCACTCCCCGCAGGCGGCGGGACGACCTTGCCGGGGTTCAGCAGGCCACGCGGGTCGAGGGTCGCCTTGATGTCCCGCATCAGGTCGAGGGCGACGGGCGGGGCGTAGCGGGCGAGCTCGTCGCGCTTGATGAGCCCGACCCCGTGCTCGGCCGCGATGGAGCCGCCGAGTTCGTGCACGATGTCGTGAACGATCCGGTTGAAGCGCGTCCAGTGGTCGAGGAACGCGGCCTTGTCCATGCCCACCGGCTGGCTGAGGTTGAAGTGGATGTTGCCGTCGCCGAAATGGCCGAAGCCGCAGGGGCGCAGGCCGGGCATGGCGGCGAGGCAGGCAGCGTTGGCCCGCTCCAGGAACTCCGGCAGCCGGGCGAGGGGCACGGACACGTCGTGCTTGATCGAACCGCCCTCGCGGGTCTGGGCCTCCGGCACGGCCTCGCGCAGGTCCCACAGGGCGTTCGCCTGCGCCCCGCCCGACGCGATGGCGGCATCGCCGATCATCCCCGCCTCCAAGGCCTCGCCGAGGGCCGATTCGAGGTCGTGCCGGGCCTCCGAGCCCGGCCGGCAGGACGAGAACTCGACGAGGGCATAGGCGCCGTGATCCCCAGAGAGGGGGCGCACCGTGCCCTTCCCGTGCCGGAGCGCAAGGTCGAGGGCGAAGGGCGGCAGGTATTCGAAGGCGGTGAGGTCGCGGTCGGCCCGGTCGCGCAGGAACACGAACAGGTCAAGGGCGGCCTGCGCCGAGGCGAGGCCCACGAAGGCGACGCCCGTGGAGCGCGGCTTCGGGAACAGCCGCAGGGCGACGGCGGTGACGATGCCCAGCGTGCCCTCCGAGCCGATGAAGAGCTGCTTCAGGTCGTAGCCCGCGTTGTCCTTGCGCAGGGCCTTCAGGCCGTTCCAGATCCGCCCGTCCGCCAGCACGACTTCGAGCCCGAGGGTCAGTTCGCGGGCATTGCCGTAGGCGAGCACGTTGAGCCCCCCCGCATTGGTGGCGATGCCCCCGCCGATCCGCGCCGAGCCGCGCGAGGCGTAAGTGAGGGGGAACAGCATCCCCGCCGCGTCGGCTGCCGCCTGCACGGTCTCGAGGATCGCGCCGGCCTCCACGATGAGCGTCGCGCCGATGGGATCGATTGCCCGCACGGCCGTCAGCCGTTCCAGGGAGATCACCACGCCGCCCTGCGGCACGCCCCCGCCGGTGAGCCCGGTATTGCCGCCGAGCGCGACAAACGGCACCCCCGCCCCGGCGCAGAGGCGCACGGCGGTGGCGACCTCCTCCGTCGAGCCGGGCCGCAGCACGGCGGGCGTCGCGCCGTGGAAGAGCCCGCGCCGCTCGCTGAGATAGGGCGCCAGCAGGTCGGGATCGGTCAGCACATGGCGGTCGCCGAGGGCACCGCGCAGGGCGTCGAGGAGATCGGAGGGGGCGGGCTCGGTCATCGCATGAATTTTGCGCGCAGTGGCCCGCTCAGCAAGCCCGGCCGGATGGCGGCCCGTGGCGGATGGCTTACAACGAGGCTCGCGCCCGGCAGCATTCCGGCCGCAGGCGACGCGAAGACTTGAGGATCCCGATGCTCTCCGTCATCCAGAATCCGCCCCGGACCACCCTGCCCATCGTCGGCAGCCAGGATTTCTTCCCGGTACGGCGGGTCTATTGCGTCGGGCGCAACTATGCCGCCCATGCCCGCGAGATGGGCGCCGATCCGGATCGCGAGCCGCCGTTCTTCTTCATGAAGCCGGCCGACGCCCTGCAGGTGGTCGGCGCGGAGCCGACACCGCATTCCTACCCGTCAAAGACGAGCAACTACCATTTCGAGGTGGAGATGGTAGCCGCGCTCTCCGGCGGCGGCACCGACATCCCGGTCGAGGCGGCCCTCGAGCTCGTCTACGGCTACGCGGTCGGCCTCGACATGACCCGCCGCGACTTGCAGGACGAGGCCAAGAAGATGTCCCGCCCCTGGGACACGGGCAAGGCGGCCGATTCCTCCGCGCCCATCGGCGCGCTCCATCCGGTCTCGCTGATCGGGCACCCGACCACGGGTGCGATCACCCTCTCCGTCGACGGCACGGTGAAGCAGAAGGGCGACCTCGGCGATCTGATCTGGTCCGTCGCCGAGCAGATCGCGTACCTGTCGAGCTACTTCGCCCTGCAGCCCGGCGACCTGATCTTCACCGGCACGCCCTCCGGCGTCGGCCCGGTGGAGCGCGGGCAGCGCATGGTGGCGGCCGTTGAGGGGCTGGGCGCGATCACCCTGGACGTCGTGTGACGAAGCGGCTGATCCTCGACCGCCCGGCCCTCCGCCGGCTGTTCTTTTTCGGCGCCCTCGCCACGCGGGGCGTCACCCTCGGCGTGCGCGGGATCGCGCGGGACGGGGAGGGGCGCGTGTTTCTCGTGCGCCACACCTATCTCAGCGGCTGGCACCTGCCGGGCGGCGGCGTCGAGCGGGGCGAGACCGCCGAAGAGGCGATGGTGCGGGAATTCCGCGAGGAGGGGGAACTCCGCACCGAGGGGCCGCTGCGGCTCCTCGGGCTGTTCCACAACAACGCGGGCTCCGCCCTGGATCACGTCGCGCTCTACGCGGCGCCGGCCTTCACCGTGCTGCGCCCGAAGGCGCCGGATCGGGAGATCGCCGAAAGCGGCTTTTTCCCCGCCGACGCCCCGCCCGAGGGCACGAGCCGGGGGACCCTGGCCCGCCTGCGGGAGTTCCGGGAGGGCCTTTCTCCAGCTTTGCGATGGTGAGCCGGAAAACGGGCTTGCGTCGCCCGTCGGAATGGTGTTTAGAGGGCGCCGCCGGGGGTCGCCGGCACGGACTTCCGGGGCGGCCAACAGCACAGTGAGCGGGTGTAGCTCAGGGGTAGAGCACAACCTTGCCAAGGTTGGGGTCGAGGGTTCGAATCCCTTCGCCCGCTCCAGTTTTCCCAACCAAACGACCGGACTAACGATAAGCCGCCTTCGGGCGGCTTCGTCGTTTCTGGCGGGTCCTTAGCGACGGCGCCGTTTCGCAGCCGGCCTCACACCCGCGCGGCGGCCCCGTCCAGCGCGGCGCGGATGCGCGGTAGCGCGGTGCGGGCGGCGCGGTAGCCGAGCCCGATGCCGTCGGCTGCGCGGTGGAAGTCGAACAGGCCGAAGGCCGCCACGTCCGGGCCGATGTCCACGTCCGGCGGGTCGCGCTCCAGGCGGGCGCGGGAGATGCGGTCCTGCGTGATGTTGAAGGCGTCGAGGACGACGCTGGCGATGCCCGGCAGCGGTGCCGCCTCCGGCGGCGTGCGGGCGAAGCCCGGCAGCCGTCCGCGCACGGCGTGCAGGAGGCCCCGGCGCGGCGTGGGCACCGTCACCTCGCGGACCACCGGCCCGCCCGTGTCGCCGTTGAGGTTCACGCAGACGACGACGTCCGCCCCCAGGGTCCGCGCCAGCGCCACGGGCACCGGGTTGACGAGGGTGCCGTCCATGAAGAAACGCCCGGCGATGTCCACCGGGGGGAACAGGCCGGGAATGGCGTAGGAGGCCCGCACGGCCTCGACCAGCGGCCCCTCGGTGAGGGCGACCTCCGCGCCGGTGCCGAATTCCGTGGCGACGCAGCCGAAGGCGATCCGCAGGGTCTCGATCCGGCTGTCGCCGAGGTCGGTCAGAAGGCGCCGCCGCAGGCGGTTGCCTGCGATGAGGCCGGAGCCCGGCAGGCGCGGGTCCACAAGGCGCACGACGCGGCCCCGCGTCAGGGAGCGGGCGAAGGTTTCCAGCCGGTCGAGTCGCCCCGCCGCGTAGCAGGCACCCACCACGGCACCGATGGAGCAGCCGGCGACGACGGTGGGCGCGAGGCCCGCCTCCTCTAGGGCACGGATGACGCCGATATGCGCCCAGCCCCGCGCCGAGCCGCCGCCGAGCGCGAGGCCGAGGCGCGGGCCGGTCTCGGCGGCGCGCACCGGCTCGACGGCGCCGGGCGGGAAGACGGGCTTGGCCCAGGCAGCGGTGCGCCGGGGCGCCTCGGCGCCGCGGGTCGGAATGGGAAAGGGGCGAGGAAGTGGCTCGCGCCGCTCGGGTCGGTGAGTCATTCCCCGGCGAGCCGCAGCCGCACCTGTCCGGTCTCCCGGTCGAGGGCGACGGTGCGGTAGAAGCAGGCGCGGCGGCCCGTGTGACAGCAGCCGCCATCACCGCCGACCGCGACAGTGATCAGCACGGCGTCCTGATCGCAATCGGTGCGCATTTCGAGGACGCGCTGGGTCTGGCCGCTCGTGGCGCCCTTGCGCCACAACTCGCCGCGCGAGCGCGACCAATACCACGCCTCGCCGGTCTCGACCGTCCGCGCCAGGGACTCGGCGTTCATGTGCGCGACCATCAGCACCCGCCCGTCGCCGGCATCGACCGTGACGCAGGTCACGAGGCCGTCCCGGTCGAAGCGGGGCATGAAGAAATCGCCCTCCTCGACCTCGGCCTTGCTACCGGGCGCGGGGAAGGCGATGCAGGACGCGGGTGACGGGGCGGTCTCGGGCATGGCGGTCAAAAGCCGCGAGGGCTTATTTGGCTCCGCCGCGGACGAGGGTCAGGAAGCGGACCTGCTCGTCCGGCGCGTTCTTGAACACGCCGCGGAACTGGGTGGTGAGGGTCGAGACGCCGGCCTTCTGCACGCCGCGCATCGCCATGCACAGGTGCTCGGCCTCCAGCATCACGGCGACGCCGCGCGGCTTGAGGATGCTCTCGATCACGTCCGCGATCTGCGCCGTCATCGTCTCCTGCGTCTGCAGGCGCTTGGCGAAGGCATCGACCACGCGGGCGAGCTTCGAGAGGCCGACCACGCCCTTGGAGGGGTAATAGGCGATATGCGCCAGCCCCATGAACGGCACCATGTGGTGCTCGCAATGGGAGTGGAACGGGATGTCCCGCACGAGGACGATGTCGGAATAGCCCTCGACCTCCTCGAACACCCGCTCCAGCAGCGAATCGGCATCGATGCGGTAGCCGCCGAACAGCTGTTCGTAGGCCTTGGCCACCCGGGCGGGGGTCTCGATGAGGCCCTCGCGGGTCGGGTCGTCGCCGGCCCAGCGCAGCAGGGTGCGCACGGCGGCCTCGGCCTCCTCGCGGCTGGGACGGCCCAGGGCGAGACCCTCGGGGACGCGGGTCGCGGAGGCGGGCTCCGGCGCGATCTCGGTCACGGCGGCGGCGCCGTCGCGGAACGGCTGATTATCGTTGCGCATGCCGTTCAGGGTCTGACCGTCGACGCTGTAGGAAAGGGATTTGAGGGCGGCATCCATGGCATCTCCGGCCCGCGCCACACGGGTCTTCATCGTGGTGCTGTCGGGCTTGGCGTACATGCGGATCGGGCTCGGGCTCTGGTGTGGGACCCGCGCCCGTGGCTGGCGCACGGGCCGGTGCCCCGGATGAACTTGGGCGGATGAGCCCGACCTCGGCCTTGGGCGCGACCTCGGTCGACCGGCCGCCTCCTCGCGAAGCAGCGGCACATCGCCTATATCGTGTGTCCTGAGCAAACGCGCAATCCGACACCGGCTGCGCAGGCGGTCTAGCTGCCCTTATGCTTGCTCAACTGAGGCTTTAATGCTGGACGATATATACAACCGACGCATCTTGGAACTCGCCGCCGACATCCCGAGGCTCGGCCGGCTCGACGCGCCCGATGCGAGCGCCACCGCCCATTCCCGGCTCTGCGGCTCGACCGTCACCGTCGACGTGACCCTCGGCGCTGACGGCCGGGTGACGGATTTCGCGCAGGATGTCAAAGCCTGCGCCCTCGGACAGGCCTCCTCGTCGCTGATGGGACGGCATGTGGTCGGCACCTCGGCGGGGGACCTGCGGGGCTTGCGCGAGGCCATGCGGGCGATGCTGAAGGAGGGCGCCCCGCCGCCGGACGGCCCCTTCGCCGATTTCGCGGTGCTGGAACCGGTGCGGGACTTCAAGGCCCGGCACGCCTCCACGCTCCTGACCTTCGACGCCGTGGTGGATGCCCTCGATCAGATCGAGGCCAGGCGGAGGGCGGCCGCGTGAGCCTGCCGCAGCAGGCCGCGCGGCTCGCGCTGCGCACCTATCAGCTCAGCCTGTCGTCCCTGGTCGGACGCCAGTGCCGCCACTGGCCGAGCTGTTCCGCCTACACGGACCAAGCCATCGCGACCTACGGCGTCTGGCCGGGGGCGTGGATGGGCTTCGCCCGATTCTGCCGCTGCGGCCCGTTCGGCACCCACGGCATCGACCTCGTGCCCGGCCGCCTGCCGGAGAACGCGGCGTGGTACCGGCCGTGGTCCTATGGACGCTGGCGCGGCGTCGAGGCTCCGCCCCTGCCGGAGGGGTCGCTGCTCGTCTGCGAGGAGGTCGAGGAACCGCCGCCCGCGCCGCCACCCGCGCCGCCGGCCGAATCGCGGGCGGAGACCCGTCCGCTGGTGGACTTCCCCTTCCGCGCCCCGCCCTTCCGCTGGGAGTGACAGCCGGGCCTGTTCCACGCGGGGGCGTGAAACCTAATCTGCGGCCTCCGGTTGATCGGAAAAGAGCCCGGCGCGGCCGGGCACCTCCAGAGATCGGGATCGGGCGCCATGACGACGGGAACCGAGGGCAAGAGCCACATCGACATCTTCGACCGCACCAGCCGGGCCGCCTGGGCCCAGCATTTCGGCGTGAGCGAGGAGCGCCTGCGCAAGGCGGTGACCATGGTCGGCACCCGTGTCACCAGCATCACCGCCTACCTGCACCGGCCGGGATCCTGAGGACGCGCCGATGGCGCGGCGCGTGGCACCGGTTCGGTAGGGCGCGATGACCTCAGAACGGAATGCAGGCGGGGAAGCCCCCGGCCGGGACGTGATCACCTTCGAGCAGATCCGGGAGCGCGCCTACGAATTGTGGGAGCGCAACCACCGGCCCGAAGGCCTCGAAATCGAGTTCTGGCTGATCGCCGAGCGCGAATTGCGCGCGGAGCGGGAGCGCAGCAAGGACAAGCGCGGCGGCGGGGATTAGGGCGCCCCGCCGGCCTCGGCCTCAGGCGGCCGGCTTGATGAAGCGGAACATGTTCGCCCGCGCCTCGTCGTCCATCTCGGCCTTGAAGGCGTGGCGGCCCTTCAGCGCCTCGGCGCGCTGGGCTGCCGGGCGGGCGTTGATCGTGTCGAGCAGCCGCTTGACGTTGGGCAGGCCGGCGAAGGCGCCCTCACCGAGCACGAAGGGCACCATCCGCGCCCAGCCCCAGGCCGCCATGTCGACGACCGAGTAGGCGTCGCCCACCATGAAGGCCCGGCCTTCGAGGTGCCTGTCGAGCACGTCCCAATGCCGGCGCGCCTCGTAGACGTATCGGTCCATGGCGTAGGCGCCCGCGTCCTTCGGCGCGAAATGCCGGAAGTGGACGCACTGGCCGGAGAACGGCCCGATGCCGGTGGCGACGAACATCATCCAGGACAGCATCTCGCCCCGCACCGCGCCGTTCTGCGGCGGCAGGAACTGGCCCGTCTTCTCAGCGAGGTAGAGGAGGATGGCGTTCGAGTCGAACACCGTCGTCTCCCCGTCCACGATCGCCGGCACCTTGGCGTTCGGGTTGACCGCCGCGTAGGCGGCGTCGAACTGGTCGCCCTTGCGGGTGTCCACCGGCACCGGCTCGTAGGGGAGGCCCAATTCCTCCAGGCAGAGGGCGACCTTCATCGGATTGGGTGAGAGGTTGTAATAGAAGCGGATCATGCGCGCTCTCCGGGGCTGACGCCTATTCGGTGACGATCTTGTAGCTGCGGCCCGGCACGAGGGCCGCCCCGCGCTCCAGGCCGTTCAGGACGAGGAACCGGTCGAGGGCACGGTCGGACACGACCATGCGCCGGGCAAGCTCCTCCGCGTTGGCGCCGCCTGCCTGCACGATCTGCAGATGGGTCGGGCGCAGGGCCGCGACCTCCTCGGGCGGGACCTCGGCGAGGCTCGCCACCCAGCGCTGGAAGGCGGCCTCCGGGTCGGCGCTGCCCTTGGCCGCCATGATCATCCGGTAAGTCGCACCGCCGAGGCGGATCGCGGCGAGGCGGAACGTCCAGTCCTTGCCCCGCGACAGGGCGAAGGCGGCTGGGTTGCCGTTCACGTCGCGGTTCTCGAAGCCGGCGGGGTCGAGGCTATCGTTCCACGTCGCCTTGAGCATCGCGTCGAGGCCCTGGCCCTCCTTGGTCTCGATCTGGTCGAAGAGCAGGCGGCGGTTGCCTTCCGCCGTGGTGCCGAGCACCGCCGAGCGGGTGTTCTCCAGGCTGAACCCCTCCGGCACCGCGAAGGCGATGCCGAGGCCGGAATGGATGAAGCGCCCGCTGCGCACCACGCCGTCGCGGGGGCTGTCGCCGTAGGCCAGCCCGTCGATGGCGGCGAGGTAGCGGCTGCGGTCGTCGCTGCCGATGCCCGGCGCGCCGACCTTGCGCGCGGCGCGGGTGGCGAGGTTCACGCGCTCGGCGGTGCCGGGATGGGTGGCGAGCATGTCCGGCTCGCCCGCCGTGCCGCCGCCCTGCTTCAACTGGACCGTGCGGTTGAGCGCCGTGAGGAACCGCGCCGCCGCGAAGGGATCGTAGCCCGCCGCCGCGAGGGTCTTCACCCCGGCGGCGTCGGCTTCCAGCTCCTGCTCACGGGAGAAGCGGGCGAGGGCGAAGCGCGACTGGCTCTTGAGCTGCGCCCCCGTGTCGGGATCGTTCAGCACGTCCGCCACCACCTTGCTCACCAGGGCGGAGCGCAGTTCCAGCTCGCTGCGGGCGGTGGCGTGGTTGAGGGTGACGTGGGCGATCTCATGCGCCAGCACCGCCGCGACCTCGGAGGTGTCGTTGGCGAGCGCCACGAGTCCACGCGTGACGTAGAGCCGTCCGTTCGGCAGGGCGAAGGCGTTGACGACGGGCGAATCGAGCAGGGTGACGGCGTAGCTCTGGTCCGGCCGGTCGCTGCCCTTGACCAGCCGGTCCGTGACCTCGGTCAGCAGGCGCGTGACGGCGGGGGCCTTGGCCTCGCCCCCGAAGGAGGCGACGAGCTTCTGGTGGTCGGCATCGGTCGCGCGCTCGCGGCCCGTCACCTTGGGCGCCCCGGCCGGCACGCGCACGGCGGCAGGCGTGCTCACCGAGCCGGTCTGGTCCGCCACGCAGGCGCCCAG
This sequence comes from Methylobacterium sp. J-067, assembly GCF_022829465.1. Lineage (GTDB taxonomy): Bacteria > Pseudomonadota > Alphaproteobacteria > Rhizobiales > Beijerinckiaceae > Methylobacterium > Methylobacterium litchii. Next base: position 255,241 of record NZ_JAKSXZ010000146.1, on the reverse strand, counting down.
AGCCAGGGCGGCGAGGCCGAGACAGGCCGCCCGCCGGAAACCGACCAACCCCCGCATCACGTCCATCGCGCTCAGCGCCGCACCCCAGAAACGTCCTGCCCGTGCAGCACCTCGATCGCATCGGGCGTCGCGGCCGCGATGACGGGGCCGCGCCCGATCTCGATGATTCCACGGACCCGCACGCGTGTGCCGTGCAGCGAGTCGGCAGTCAAACCATGGGCTGCCATCGTTCGCCAAGTGCGTTTCGTTACCGTGACGGTCAAGCCGTCGGCGCCCCGAGGGACGAAGTCGAGATAGGTGCGCGTGCCGCGCTCGCCGACATGGCGGACGATCCCCTCGATCACGGCGAAGCGACCGGCCAACCGCCGTAGGGCGGGGCCGTCCTGCGCATCGGGGGAGGCGTCGCGCCACAGGCCGAGCCGGCGCCGCCGGGCGGCCTCCTCCACGAGGCGGAGGGCGGGGCGGCAGAGGGCGTCCGCCTCGTTGGGATCGACGGCGGCGAGGCCCGCCGCCACGAGGTCCCCGGCGAGGTCTGCGGCGTCGGCGAGGGCTTCGGCGCCGACGCGCTCCCGGCCCCAGCGGTCGGGCAGGCCGCGTGGCGTCACGAGGATGCGCTGACCGACCCTGGCCAAGAGCGTTTCGCGTGCCGATTCGTCGTCCTCCGGCCAGCGGAGCGAATCGAGCACGGCCCGTCCGCCCGACGCGAAGCGCAATTCGCCCCGGGGGCCGAGTCCCTCCAGGGTCTCGGTCCGGGCCGGGGCCGCACGGCAATCGGGGTGGGTGACGGGCTCGGCGGGGGCGGAGCACGGCCACGCCAGGAGCGCGAGAAGCGCCGAGTGACGCCGCAGACCCATGGCTCCCGGCCTCCGACGGTGTTGGCCGCGCCCCGTGGAGATGCTAAGGACGCGCGGTTGTCTCCGTAGCTCAGCTGGACAGAGCACAGGTTTCCTAGAGGTTCAAATTGGGCGTCGCGCCGGGAAACCGCGCGACGGATCCGCTCAAAGTCGGGGAAAGCTTCCGGCCCAGTGCTCCCGCACCACGGCCCTGCCGATCCCGAGCCAAGCCCGCCCCGGCGGGAAGGTGTAGAGACTAGACGGGCGGCACCTACAGGCCGAAAGGCCCAGGGTGAAGGGATAGTCCAGACCACGAACGCTCCGGCACCGGCCGGGCGGCGGCGAAAGCCGAGGTGGTATGAAACCTGGGGTCGCAGGTTCGAGCCCTGCCGGGGACACCATTCTTCTTTCCACCCCACCGCCGCACCATGCCGCGTGGCATCCCCCCTCCGGCGGATTTCCGTCCGCCTGAATCTTGAATACAATCGCCCGCAGAAGAGAGCCCGGACGAGGCTCGACGGGGGGAATTCGTGGCGGCAGGGACGGCTGAGACACCCCGCGCGGCGGCGCGAAAGGATGCCGGGCTGGCCCGGCGGCTCGCGGAACGGCTCAAGGGCGAGGCGCGCTTCGATGCCTTCACCCGGGGGCGCTACGCCACCGACGCCTCGATCTACCAGATCACCCCCGCCGGCGTGGTCCTGCCGCGCTCCGGCGACGACATCGCCGCGACCCTGCAGATCGCCGCCGAGCACGGCGTGCCCGTCATCATGCGGGGCGGCGGCACCTCGCAGAACGGCCAGCCCATCGGCACCGGCCTCGTCGTAGATTGCTCGCGCCACTTCAACGGCGTGCTCGATTACGATGCGGAGGCCGGCACGATCACCGTTGAGCCGGGGGTGGTGCTGGAACGCCTGAACGCCCGGCTGAAGGCTGATGGCTGGTTCTTCCCCGTCGAGCCCTCGACGGCGACCCGCTGCACCATCGGCGGTATGGCCGGCAACAATTCCTGCGGCGCCCGCTCCCTGCGCTACGGCACGATGCGCAACAACGTGCTGGCGATCCGCGCCCTGCTGCCGGATGGCGAGCCCTTCGCCTTCTCCCTCACCGGCAACGATGCCACGGGCGTCGCCGGCTCGGCGCGGGCGGAGGACCTCGCGGCGCGGATGCTGCGCCTCGCCCACGAGCATCGGGACGAGATCGAGGCGCGCTACCCGAAGGTGCAGCGCCGGGTCGGCGGCTACAATCTCGACGCGCTGGTGACGGACCGGCCGAACCTCGCCCACCTGCTCGTGGGCTCGGAGGGGACGCTCGCCGCCACCACGGCGGTGACGCTGAAGCTCTCGCGCCTGCCGGCGCACCGGGTGATGGGCGTCTGCCACTTCCCTTCGTTCCGCGCGGCGATGGAGACGACCCGACACATCGTCGCCCTCGACCCGGTGGCGGTGGAGCTGGTGGACAACAACGTCCTCGTGCTCGGCGCCGACATCCCGCTGTTCCGCACGACGCTCGCCGACATCACCCGCGGCAAGCCGAACTGCCTGCTGCTGGCCGAGTTCGCGGGCGACGACCTCGCGGCCCTGAAGCGCGACCTCAAGCGCCTCGATGCCTGCATGGCCGACCACGGCTTCCCGAACGCGGTGGTCGAAGTCATCGAGCCCGCCCGGCAGAAGCCGGTTTGGGAAGTGCGCGAGGCCTGCCTCAACATCATGATGTCGATGAAGGGCGACGCGAAGCCGGTCTCCTTCATCGAGGATTGCGCCGTCCCCCTCGAACACCTCGCCGACTACACCGACGCCGTGACCGAGGTGTTCACGAAGCACGGCACGCGGGGCACGTGGTACGCCCACGCCTCGGTGGGCTGCCTGCATGTCCGCCCGATCCTCGACATGAAGCTCGGGGGCGACGTCGCCAAGATGCGCGCCATCGCCGAGGAGACTTCGGAGCTGGTCCGCCGCTACAAGGGCTCCTATTCCGGCGAGCACGGCGACGGCATCTCCCGCTCGGAATTCGTGGAGCCGCTGTTCGGCGCGACGCTGGCCCGCGCCTTCGAGACGGTGAAGGACGGGTTCGACCCGGAGAACCATCTCAACCCCGGCAAGATCGTCCGCCCCCTGCGGATGGACGACCGCAGCCTCTTCCGCTTCAAGCCCGACTACGCCGTGACGGCGCCGGCCCGGACAGCCCTCGACTGGTCGGATTGGGGCGGCTTCGGCGGCGCCGTGGAGATGTGCAACAACAACGGCACCTGCCGGAAGCTCGCGGGCGGGGCGATGTGCCCCTCCTACCGGGTGACGAAGGAGGAGCAGCACCTCACGCGCGGCCGGGCGAATTCATTGCGGCTGGCGATCTCCGGCCAGCTCGGGACCGACGCCTTCACCAGCCATGAGATGAAGCGCACGATGGACCTGTGCGTGTCGTGCAAGGCCTGCCGGCGCGAATGTCCGACCGGCGTCGACATGGCCAAGATGAAGGTCGAGTTCCTGCACCATTACCATGCCCGCCACGGCCTGCCCCTGAAGGACCGCCTGATCGGGCTGATGCCGCATTATGCTGGCGTGGCCGCGCGGCTCGCCCCGCTCCTCAACCTGCGGGACCGGCATCCGGCCCTGGCGGCGGTGTCGGAGCGGGTCACCGGCTTCTCGGCGCGGCGCACCCTGCCGCAATGGCGGCGGCCGTGGAAGGAGATCGGCGAGCCCGCCCACCCCTCGGACATCACGGGCGACTTCCGCGACGTGATCCTGTTCGGCGACACGTTCAACCGCGCCTTCGAGCGGGAAAACCTGGAGGCGGCCGAGCGGGTGCTCGCGGCGGCGGGCTACCGGCTACACCGGGTGTTCCCGCCCAAGGGCCGCCGGCCCCTGTGCTGCGGACGGACATGGCTCGCCTCGGGCCAGACCGACCGGGCGCGGGCGGAGGCGCGGCGCACCCTCGACGCGCTGCTGCCCTATGTCCGCGCCGGGGCGCGGGTGGTCGGGCTGGAACCATCCTGCCTGCTCACCTTCCGCGACGAGTTCCTGGCCCTGCTGCCGGGCGAGGAGGCGCAGGCGCTCGCCCAGCAATCCCTGCTGATCGAGGAATTGCTGATGCGTGACCTCTCGGCGGGGCGGATCAGCCTGCCCTTCGTCCATCAGGGCGGCCGATTGGCGCATCTGCACGGCCATTGCCACCAGAAGTCCTTCGGCGTGATGGGCCCGGTGGAGTCGTTGCTGCGCTCGGTGCCCGGTCTCGATGTCCGGGTGATCGAATCGAGCTGCTGCGGCATGGCCGGGGCGTTCGGCTACGGCAAGGACACGGTGGACGTGTCCTTCGCCATGGCGGAGCTGTCCCTGTTCCCGGCCCTGCGGCAGGCGGGACCCGAGGATCTGGTGGTCGCGGACGGCACGTCGTGCCGCCATCAGATCCATGACGGCCTGGGAATCCATGCCAAGCATGTGATCCGCGTGCTCGACCGAGCGTTGACGCCTCGACACTGAATACAGGTGCACCTACACATATTGTTCCAGTGGCCCGGTCGTGCGCGACTGGGCGGGTCCTGTGTGTGCGCATGAACAAGATCGAATCCGGCTTCGGCATCAGCCGCCGCTACCTCCATGACGAGGTGGCGGACCGTATGCGCGAGTTGATCCAGTCCGGCGAGATGGAGCCGAAGGAACGGATCAACGAGAGCGAGTTGACCGAGCGGTTCGGCATCTCGCGCACCCCCCTGCGCGAGGCGATCAAGATCCTCGCCACCGAGGGGCTGCTCGAATTGCTGCCCAACCGGGGTGCGCGCGTCGCGAGCATCACCGAGGCCGAACTGGAGGACATGATCGAGGTCATCGCGGGGTTGGAGGCGACCGCGGGCGACCTCGCCTGCCGCACCATCACCGATGACGAGATCGACGCGATCCAGGTCGATCACGATGCGATGGTCGGCGCCTTCAAGGCGGGGGACGAGGCCGGCTACTTCGCCCATAACCGCCTGATCCACGAGGCGATCATGGCGGCGGCGCGCAACGGCACGCTGTCGAGCATCTACCTGAGCCTGTCGGGTCGGGTGCAGCGCTCGCGCTACCGCGCCCACCAGACCGAGGACCAGTGGCAGCAGGCGATGTCGGAGCACGAGCAGATGATCGTGCACCTGCGCGCCCGCGACGGCGCCGCCCTGGGGAGCCTGCTGCGGGAGCATATCCGCGGCAAGAAGCGGGTGATCGCCGCGAATTACGTCGACCTCGGCGCGGCCTAGGCCGCGTCCGGCGCCCTCAAACCCGCCACGAGGTCGGCGAAGCGGTCGCCCTGCACGAGGACGTGGCTGCGCAGGCGATCGGCCGCGAGGGCGTCGTCGCCGACGAGGATGGCCTCTACAATGGCCCTATGCTCCGCGAGGGATTGCGGCAGCCTCTGGCGCACGCGCAGTTGCAGCCGGCGGTAGGGCGCGAGGCGGCGGTGCAGGGTCAGGGCTTGCTCGGCCAGGAAGGCGTTGCGGCTCGCCCGGTAGATGAGGCCGTGGAACACGTAGTTCTCGGCGTAATAGGCCTCGCAATCGTCGGACGCCGCCGCGCAGGCCGCGAGTGCCGCTTCCAGCGCGTCTCGGTCGGAAGGGCCGAGGCGCCGCGCCGCCAGCCGCCCGCAGGCGGCCTCGATCTCGGCCATGGTCTCGAACATCGCGACGAGGTTGTGGGGCTCCGGTGAGCTGACGATGGTGCCGCGCCGGGGCTTCGTCTCCACGAGGCCGCTCACCGCCAGTTGTAGCAGCGCCTCGCGAATCGGCGTGCGCGACACGCCGAACCGGGCCGCGAGCTGCACCTCGTCCAGGCGCGCCCCCAGGGCCAGCCGCCCCTCGACGATCTCGTCCTCGATCGTCTGCCGGAGATCCTGAGCGCGGCTCATCCTCCCCCTCCCGTCCTGGCGTCCGGGTTCGTTGTTGCCCCGAATTGCGTATCCATTATGCGAGGGCGTTGACAAAATATACAAGAGGCCGTCTTCTGCATACCAGAACGGTATCGGTGAATACCGCAGCGCACATAATATTCGCCGACATTGTGCGGCGCGGGAGGTGCCCATGACGCTGACACGACGCCATTTCGTCGCCGCGACCCTTGCCGCCCCGGCGCTCCTGCGCTTCGGCCTGAACAGTGCCCAGGCGGCCACCACGATCAAGCTGTCGCACCAGTTCCCCGGCGGGACCATCGACGAGGGCGATTTCCGCGACCGGATGTGCCGGATGTTCGCCAAGCAGGTGGGCGAGAAGACCAAGGGCGCGCTGGACGTGCAGGTCTATCCCGGCTCGTCGCTGATGAAGACGAACGCCCAGTTCGGCGCCATGCGGAAGGGCGCCCTCGACATGTCACTCTACCCGGCCCCCTATGCCGGCGGCGAGGTGCCCGAGATGAACATCGGGCTGATGCCGGCCCTCGTGACCTCCTACGATCAGGCCATCGCCTGGAAGAACGCCCCCGTGGGCCGCAAGCTCACCGAGATCCTGGCCGCGAAGGGCATCGTGCTGGTCTCGTGGGTGTGGCAGGCGGGCGGCGTCGCGAGCCGCGAGCGTCCTCTGGTCGGCCCCGCCGACGCCAAGGGCATGAAGGTGCGCGGCGGCTCCCGCGAGATGGACATGATGATGAAGGAGGCGGGCGCCGCCACCCTCTCCATCCCGTCGAACGAATCCTACGCCGCCATGCAGACCGGCGCCTGCGACGCGGTCATCACCTCCTCTACCAGCCTGATCTCCTTCCGCCTGGAGGAACTGTCAAAGGCGCTCACCTCCGGCCGCCAGCATTCCTACTGGTTCATGCTGGAGCCGATCATGATGTCGAAGCTCGTGTTCGACGGCCTGCCCAAGGACCAGCAGGACGCGATCATGGCGACCGGCGCCGAACTGGAGAGCTTCGGCCAGGCCGGCGCCAAGGCGGACGACACTCGCGTCGAGGAGCTGTTCGCCAAGGCGGGCGCCAAGGTCGATCAGATCGACGAGGGGACGCTCGGCAAGTGGCGCGACATCGCCCGCGTCACGGCCTGGAAGGACTATGCCGGGAAGAACGCGAACTGCGCCGAGCTTTTGAAGCTTGCGGAGCAGGTGGCCTAGCCGGAACTGTCACCGACCGGCCGCGCGGACAGGGATGAAATCCCGGCGCGCAGCCGTTTGATGGTCTGCCGCGGGTGCGGCCGACGGCGCAGGAACGCCGCGACCGAACAGGGGGGAAGCCGGTGATCACACGACGCCATGTCCTGGGCGCGGCCTCGGCGATGGGCAGCCTCGTCGCCTGTCCGGCCGTGCTGCGCGCGCAAGCGCCGAAGATCCTGAAGCTGTCGCACCAGTTTCCCGGCGGCACCCTGGAGGAGGGCGACGCCCGCGACCGCATCGCCCGCCGCTTCGCCGCCGAACTCGAGAAGCGCACGGGCGGCGGCCTGCAGGTGCAGGTCTACCCGACGTCGTCGCTCATGAAGACGCTGGCCCAGTTCAGCGCCGTCCGGAAGGGCGCCCTCGACATGAGCCTCGTACCGCTCTCCTACGCGGGCGGCGAGGTGCCCGAGACCAACCTCGCGCTGATGCCGGCCGTCGTGGCGAGCTACGAGCAGGCCGCCAAGTGGCGCGACGCCAGGATCGGCGAGGAATTCTCCAGGACGCTGGCCGAGAAGGGCGTCATCATCCTCACCTGGGTCTGGCAGTCGGGCTCCGTCGCCTCGAAGGTGAAGCCGATCCTCGTGCCCGAGGACGTGAAGGGCGTGAAGGTGCGCGGCGGCGGGCGCGAGATCGACATGATGTTCCAGGCGATGGGCGGCATCGTCTCCACCATGCCGTCGAGCGAGATGTATATCGGCATGCAGACCGGCGCCCTGGAGGCGGCGATCAGCTCGTCCACGAGCCTGATCTCGTTCCGCCTGGACGAGATGACGAAGAACCTCACTGCCGGCCGGGGCCGCTCGTTCTGGTTCGTCCTCGAACCGCTGATCATGTCGAAGATCGTCTTCGACGGGCTATCGCCTGAGCAGAAGAAGGCCATCGTCGATGTCGGGCGCGAGATGGAGGCCTTCTCCTTCGCCGCCGCCAAGGCCGACGACGAGGAACTCGTGAAGATCTACGGCGCGCGCGGCGTGCAGATCCACGACCTCAGCGACGCCAACATCGAGAAGTGGCGTGACCTCGCCCGGGGCACGGCCTGGAAGGATTTTGCGGGCAAGAGCGCGCGCTGCGCCGAACTCCTCAAGCTGGCGGAGCAGGTTTCGTGAGCCACGGTTTCGACGCCGCCACCGCGATCTCCGAGGCGCATGCCCCGCCCGAACCCCGGATCCCCGGCACCCTCGGGGTGCTCGACCGGATGTCGAAGGCCCTCAACCGGGTCATCATGGGGCTCGGCGGGCTGGCGCTGTTCGGCGCCTGCCTCGTGCTCAGCCACAGCGTGGTGATCCGCTACGTCTTCCACGAGCCGACCGAGTGGCAGGACGAGATGGCGGTGTTCCTCATCGTCGGCGCCACCTTCGGGTCGGCGGCGGCAGTGCAGGCCAAGCGCGGCCACGTCGCCATCGAGGCGCTGACCGGCTTGCTGCCGCCCGCCGTCAACCGGGTGCGGCTGGTGCTGGTGGATTGCGTCAGCCTCGCCTTCTGCCTGTTCTTCACCTGGAAGAGCTGGTCCCTCGACCACGAGGCCTGGACCGACGGGCAGGTCTCGCAATCGACCTGGGGTCCGCCGCTCTGGATCCCCTACACCCTGATGGCGGCGGGCATGAGCCTGCTCTGCCTGCAACTCGCCCTCCAGATCGCGGAGGCGATCCGCTTGGGCCCGAGCGGCGCCGGCTGGGCCCGGCCGAAGATCGGCCTCGGTGCCGACATCAACCGCGACATGAGGGGACGCCCGGACGCGACGCCGGCCGGTCCCGACCCGATGGGAACCACCGTCCGCACCGGCCCGAAGGCCGGGCAGGCTCGCGGCTGAGGCAGGGGACACACGATGAGCGTCGCGACGATCGGGTTCCTCTACGCCGGTGCCACCCTGGGGGCGATGCTCTCAGGCATCCCCATCGCCTTCGCGCTGGGCGCGGTGGCCCTGGCCTTCATGCTGGCCTTCATGCCTGCCGCCTCCCTCGATACGGTGGCACAGAACGTCTACGAAGAGATGGCCTCCATCACCCTCCTCTCGATCCCGCTCTTCATCCTGAAGGGCGCCGCCATTGGCCGCTCGCGGGCGGGGCAGGATCTCTACTCGGCCATGCATGCCTGGATGCACCGCATCCCCGGTGGGCTCGGCATCGCCAACGTGTTCGCCTGCGCCCTGTTCGCGGCCATGGCGGGATCGAGCCCCGCGACCTGCTCGGCCATCGGCTCGGCGGGCATCCCGGAGATGAGGAAGCGCGGCTACTCGCCGGGCTTCGCCGCCGGCATCATCGCGGCGGGCGGCACGCTCGGCATCCTGCTGCCGCCCTCGATCACCATGATCCTCTACGCGGTGGCGGCCGAGCAGTCGCTGGGCCGCCTGTTCCTCGCCGGCATCGGGCCGGGGCTGCTGCTGGTCGGCCTGTTCGCGAGCTGGGCGATCTTTCGCTTCCGCTCCGAATACGCCACCGCCAAGACCGTGCTGGAGAACGGCGGCCCGGCTTCGCCGATCCTCGCCGAAGACAAGTACAGCATGGCGCAGCGCTTCTCGACGCTGCCCCGCGTGGCGCCTTTCGTCATTCTGCTGACCGGCGTGATGGTGGCCCTCTACGGCGGCTACGCCACGCCCTCCGAGACGGCGGGCCTCGGCGGGTTGCTGGCGCTGGCCCTGATCGCGGCGATCTACGGCGTGTGGCGGGCGCGTGACGTGAACCCGATCCTCACGGCGACGCTGCGGGAATCGACCATGCTGATGCTGATCATCGGCATGTCGCTCCTCTACGCGTACGTGATGAGCTACCTCCACATTTCGCAATCGGCGGCGGCGGCGATCGTGGCGATGCAGCTCTCGCCCTGGCTGCTGCTGCTGACGATCCTCGGCCTCGTGATCGTGCTCGGCTTCTTCCTGCCGCCGGTCTCGATCATCCTGATGACCGCGCCGATCATCCTGCCGCCGCTCAAGGCCGCCGGGTTCGATCTCGTGTGGTTCGGCGTGGTGATGACGATCACCATGGAGATGGGGCTGATCCACCCGCCGGTGGGCCTCAACATCTTCGTCATCAAGAACATCGCCCCCGACATCCCGCTCTCGGACATCATCTGGGGCACGCTGCCCTTCGTGATCCTGATGGCGGTGGCGATCCTGATCCTGTGCCTCGTGCCCGGCATCGCCATGTGGCTGCCGGACCTGCTGCTCAGCAATACGCGATAGGGGCGGGCGGGCTCAGGCCCGCGCGATCCCCGTCCGGTCGAGCTTGGCGAGCGCGTCGCTCACCGTTTCGCCCCCGATCGTCAGGTCGGGGGCGATCTCGTTCAGGGGCACCAGCACGAAGGCCCGCTCGCGCACGTAGCGATGCGGCAGGACGAGGCGCTCGTCCTCCACCGCCGCGCCCTCGTAGGCCAGGACGTCGATGTCGATGATCCGGGGCCCCCAGCGCTCCTCGCGGATGCGGCCGAGGTCGCGCTCGATGCCCTGGCAGGCGTCGAGCAGGGCGTGGGGATCGAGGTCGGTCTCGATGGCGACCGCACCGTTCAGGAACCAGGGCTGGTCCGTCTTGCCCCAGGGCGGGGTGCGGTAATCCGGGGAGCGGGCGACGACCCGGATGCCGGGGATGGCGGCGAGCTTATCGACCGCTTGGTCGAGCATCGCGGCCATGTCGCCGATGTTGCTGCCGATGCCGAGCCACGCCTTCACCGCGCGCCCTCCCGGCGGCGGGTGATGGTGACGCCGACCCGTTCCAGGATCGCGGGAACCGGGGCGCTCGGCTTGTCGACCCGCACGGTGATCGCCGCGATGGCCGGGAAGCCGGCCAGGATGGCCTGCGCGATGGTCTCGGCCAGGGCCTCGATGAGCTGGAAGCGGCGCTCCGTGGCGATGGAGACGGCGATGGCGGTCAGGTCCGCGTAGCTCACGGTCAGGGCCACGTCGTCCGCCCGGCCGGCGGGGGCAAGGTCGAGTTCGGCATCGAGGCCGAGATAGAAGCGCTGGCCCAGCACCTCCTCCTCCGGCAGCACGCCATGGCGGCCGAAGACGGCGATGCCCTCGACGCGGATGTGATCGCTCATACCCGCGACTCCGGCCGCATCACCGCATCGACGACGCGCATCGCGTCCACATGGGCGGCGACGTCGTGGACGCGCACGATGTCGGCCCCGAGCGTGCCCGCGAGCGCATGCGCCGCGAGGGAGCCGTAGAGCCGGTCGGCCGGCTTGGTCTCGCGGTCGTGCAGGCGCCCGAGCAGCGACTTGCGCGAGACGCCGACGAGGAGCGGGAAGCCGAGCGCCCGGATCTCGGGCAGGCGCCGGAGCGCTTCGAGGTGCTGCTCCCAGGTCTTGCCGAAGCCGACGCCGGGATCGAGCACGATGTCCCCGTCGGGGATGCCGGCCCTGCGGGCGATGCCGAGGGACCGGTCGAAGAAGGCGAGCATGTCGGCCACGATGTCGAGGCCAGGGTCGATGGTCTCGCGGTTGTGCATCACGATGACCGGGGCGCCATGGGCGGCGGCGACCGAGGCGATGTCCGGTTCGCGCTGCAAGCCCCAGACGTCGTTGACGATTCTGGCTCCGGCGGCGAGGGCGAGGTCGGCGGTGGACGCCTTGTAGGTGTCGATGGAGATCGGGATCCGAAGGTGCTCGGCGAGCGCGCGGATCACCGGCAGGACGCGGGCCTGCTCTTCCTCGGCCGGCACGGGCGTGTGGCCGGGGCGGGTGGATTCGCCGCCGATGTCGAGGATCGCCGCCCCTTCCGCCGCCAGACGCTCGGCCTGGGCGCGGGCCTCCGCCTCGCCCCGGAACAGCCCGCCGTCCGAGAAGGAATCCGGCGTGACGTTGAGGATGCCCATCACGAGACTTCGCCGCCCGAGATCGGGCAGCAAACCGGGGAGGGCGGGGGGGCGGGGTGTCTCGGTCACGGACCCGGTGTGCGGGAAACGGGGGCGACGCGCAACGGGACGTCGCCTCCGAATCGTGGGCCGATCAGCCCCGGTAGCAGCGGATCTCGGCCTCGGCCTGGGCGCGGCGCAGGTCGGCGACCTTGTCGTCGAACACCTTGGTCGACTTGAACTCGTTGGCCCGCTGGCCGATGCCCTGGCGCATCGACAGGATCGTGCTCGCCTGCACGTACTTGTCGTAAGGCAGGATCGCCGCGAGCTGATCCACCGAGCAGGAGCACTTCTCCAGGCTATCGCGGGTCTGCCCGTTGGCGGCCATGCAGCCGAAGACGTAATCCACCCGCGCGTTGGTCGGGTAATCGTTCTCCTCGGCGGCGCGGCCGGGCGCGGCGGCGAGGCCGGCACCCAGGGCGGTGAGGATCGCGAGACTAGCCAGCCTTCTGATCATAGCCGAGCTTCTCTTCCAGCAATTCGCCGCCATCCTTGGTCTTGGACACGGCTTCCATGGACACGATCTCGCCCGGGACCGAGGGCGAGGTGACGAAGGTGTAGGTCAGGTTCTCGAGGCCGCGCATGCGCTCGCCCATCGGATCGCCCAGGAAGGGCTGCATCTCGATGCGATACGCATCGACCTGCTTGCCGTCGAACGGGATCTTGACCGGCGTGACGGTCGCCTTCTCGCGCATGCCCTTGCGGATCGCGAGCTTCAGGTAACGCGGGTTCGCCTCCAGCACCTTAGAGAGCGCCATCACGTGGTTCTCGAGGAACAGCGGCACGATGGGGTTGCCCACCATGTCCTCGAACGGCCCCGCCGGGCGGCGGTTCAGGCCGGAGAACATGGCGACGTCCATGTTGCGGCCATCGGGCTGCTTGCCCGGCTCGACCTTGATCGTCACCGTGTCCTGCAGCGGGGCGCCGAAGGGGCCCTTCTCGATGCCGGAGCGGCGCAGGTAATCGTAGGTGATGATGCTGCCCGGCGCCGCGTTCTTCATCTGCGGCTGCTCGAACAGCAGGTCGGCGGCGCTGGGGGCGGCCGTGGCGTTGGCTTGCGTCGGCGCGGGCGTTTCCGTGGCCGACACGAGGGTCGGGACGGACAGGCCGAGGGCGAGGACAGCCGCGACGGGGATGAGTCTCACGAAGAGGCACCTTCTTTCAGCGGCGAGCGGATGTTGCTGCCGATCGTGCGGTAGACGTAGTCGGGAGGCGTCTCGGCCGCCTCCTCGACGGCGAGGGCACGCACCTTGGCGTGCAACGGGGAGAGGGAGCAGGCCGGATCGGTCGCCGCCGCATCGCCCGCGAGCGCGAGCGCCTGGCAGCGGCATCCGCCCCAATCCTTCTCACGGCGGTCGCAGGAGCGGCAGGGCTCCTGCATCCAATCGGTGCCGCGATAGGCGGTGAAGGCCGGCGAGTCCCGCCAGATCTCCCCGAGGGAATGGTCCGTCACGTGCCAGAATTCGAGGCCGGGGATCGTCTCCGCCGCGTGGCAGGGCAACACTTTGCCCTGGGGCGTGACGTTCATCAGCTTGCGGCCCCAGCCGCCGGCACAGGCCTTCGGGTACTTGGCGTAATAGTCCGGCACCACGAGGTCGATGACGAGCTGGCCCTTCAGCCGCTCGCGGGCGGCCTCGACGATGCGGATCGACTCGTCCACCTGGGCCTTGTTCGGCATCAGCGCGGCGCGGTTCACGTAGGCCCAGCCGTAATATTGCGTGTGCGCCACTTCGAGGCGCTTGGCGCCCATCTTCACCGCGAGATCGATGAAGCCCGCCACCTCGTGGATGTTGCCCCGGTGGATCACCGAGTTCAGCGTCAGCGGCAGGCCGAGTTCCACCACCTTGGCGGCGAAGGTCATCTTCTGCGGCTGGGCGTTCTTCAGGCCGCCGATCTTCTCGGCATTGGCGGCATCGACGCCCTGCACCGACAATTGCACGTGGTCGAGCCCGACGTCGTAGAGCGCCTGGAGCTTGTCCAGCGCCCCGCCGACGCCGGAGGTGATGAGGTTCGAGTACAGGCCGAGATCGGCGCAGGTCTTGGTGATCTCGACGATGTCGTTGCGGGCGGTGGGCTCGCCGCCCGACAGGTGGACGTGCAGCACGCCGAGGCCCGCCGCCTCCCGCAGCACCCGCTGCCACGTCGCCGTGTCGAGTTCCCCCGAGCGGCGGTCGAGTTCCAGCGGGTTCGAGCAATAGGGGCAGCGCAGGGGGCAACGGTGGGTCAGCTCCGCGAGGAGCCCCACCGGTGCCGGCGCTTCCGGGCGGATCGGCGCCTGTGCGTTCATCGCTCCAACACCCGCTTCTCCGCGAGGCCGTCGAGCATCACGCAGATATCCGCCTCGATCGCGCGCGGATCGGCGGCGTAGACCGTGCCCAACTCGTCGGCGATCTGGGACACCGTGCGCGACCCGTCCACCAGCTTGAGGACGGCGACGGCATTGTCGTCGAGGTCGAAGGTGCGCTCGGGGGCGAGGAGCACATACTTGCCGCGGGTCTCGTCGTTGCGCAGGCGGACGCCGCGCGGCAGGCGCGGAGTGTCGCCCGGCGCGGTCTTGCGCGGGCCGGCTTCCGCCTTGGGCGCATCCGCCCCGGCGACGAGGCCGACGCCCGGCTGCCATGCATCCGGCGGGATCATGCCGGGCGCCACATAGGCGAAGTAGAGCGCGTCGAGCTGCACCCAGAGGACGTTGCACTTGAAGGTCAGCGCGGCCATCGCCTGGCGCTGCAATTCCGGCGTCGTCGCGTGCTTCTTGACGTAGTCGAGGGCGAAGTCGGCATCGCGCGGCGCCTGGGTGAGGCGCTTGTCGAAGTAGGCCAGCGTCTCCTTCGTGATGAAGTCGTAGTTCTTCAGCATCCCGGCGACGCGCTCGGAGATGATGGTCGGCGAAAACATCTCGGTCAGTGACGAGGCGATGGCCTCCAGGAGCGACCGCTCCGAGACGAAATGCACATAGGCTTCCACGGCGAACTTGGTCGCGGAGAGGATGCCGTTCGTGGAGAGCACGTAGTCGCGCTGGAAGCCGACGCCCTCGGCAAGCTTCAGCCAGCGCTCGATGCCGCCGTCGCCGGGGCCGTCGCCGTCATGATCCACGATGCGCTGGCGCCAGATCCGCCGCAGCTCGGCATCGTGCATCCGGGCGAGGACGGCGGAATCCTTCACCGGAATCATCGCCTGATAATAGTAGCGGTTGAGCGCCCAGGCCCGGACCTGATCCTTCGAGAGCTCGCCGTCATGCAGCAGGCGGTGGAACGGGTGCAGGATATGGTAGCGCCGGGCGCCGATGTCGCGCAGGGCGGCTTCCATTTCGTCGCCGGTGAGGAGGCGTTCGCTCTCCGCGGCATCCGGGGTCGGGAAGATGGCGTTCATGGCGTTTCCGGCGTCCGACTTCGGCTCGTGCCCGATGGTCTTGTGACCGACTTCTTGGCGTTGCCCGGACCGAGTGCACGGTCCCAGACCGGGGATGTGGGTACGAGACGCGCCCACTTAAATGGTGCGCGACGCTCAGAGCTGTAGGGCCAGCCCGTCGTGAGCGACCGTCCATCCTGCGGATTCGACGTCGGCCCGCTCGGCCGAGCCCTCCACGAGGACGGGATTGGTGTTGTTGATGTGGACGAAGACCCTCCGCCCGATGGAGACGCCCGACAGGGCCTCGATCGAGCCGTTCTCGCCCCGCATCGGCACATGGCCCATGCGCCAGCCGGTCTTGGTGCCGACGCCGGCCCGGATCATGTCGTCGTCGTGCAGGACGGTGCCGTCGAACAGCAGGGCATCCACCCCGTCGAGGCGGGCCCGCACCGCGTCGTCCACCAGGGCGCAGCCCGGGATGTAGGCAAGGCGGCGGCCATTGGCCTCGATCATCGCGCCGACCGTCGTCTCGGTCACCGCGCCGATCTCGACCTCGGCGCCTTCCAGCCAGAGCGGCACCTTCCCCGGCACCGCGAACAGCGTGACGGTGAGGCCGGGCAGGGGTTCGAACGTGGTCTCCAGGGCGACGCTGGTGCGCTTCACCACGCCCTCGGCCATCACGTCGAACACGCGGTTCGCGTTGACGGAGTCGAGGATGCCGGAGGTCGCATAGAGCGTATAGGGCTGGCCCTCGCGCAGCGTCAGCAGCCCGGCCACATGGTCGACGTCGCCGTTCGTGAGCAGCACGGCGCGGATCGGGGAATGGCGTAGCCCCCCGCGCGGATGCATCGCGCTGTTGTCGAACAACTGCTGGCGGATGTCGGGAGAAGCATTGATCAGCAGCCAGTCATCGCCATCGGCGGACACGGCAATACTGGATTGCGTCCTGGGGCGGACGCGTTCCGGCTCGCTGCGTGCGAGGGAGCAGATGGGGCAGCGGCAATTCCATTGAGGAAGCCCGCCGCCCGCAGCGGAGCCGAGAACCACGACGCGCATGGTGCGTCTCCCGCGATTCCCGGCCCGCTTGAAATCAGTTGAACGTGTCGATCTCGGCCGACTCGTAGCTCGTCACTTCCATGCCGACGCAGATCTCGGACACGACGGGGGCAGCCCAGGCCATGGTGTTTCTCCTTAGTAATTCGTTCACCGAGCGTCCTCAGATCAATCCTAAGAGGACCCTAAGACACTGATGGCGCTCTCGTTTCTGGCGCAGGACTGATATTGTCCATTTGCCCTTCGCATTCAAGCACCAAATTGCCGGATCATCCCAAATTTTTCGTGAGAGGTTAGCCGAAGGGATTGATCCAACAAAATAATTCCGCTCGGACTCCCGCTATCCCCCAAAGGTCCAAGACAGAACGTCACTGGCGAAAATCCGGACCCCGGGATTCCAGCATGAAGCCCTTGCCGCGCACCGTGGTGAGGACCGGGCCGCCGTAGCGGACGAAATCCGCCATCTTGGAGCGGAGATAGCCGATATAGACATCGACCACGTTCAGGGAGAGCCCGCCCTGGCTCGCCCAGAGCCGGTCGAAGATCTCGGCGCGGGAGACCGGCTTGCCGAGGCTGTCCATGAGCATGGCGAGGAGTTCCGCCTCCCGCGGGGTGAGGCGGGCGCTGGCCTCGCCGCAGGTGACCTGCCGGGTGTCGAGGTCGAAATGCAGCCGGCCGGCGACGAGGCGGGAGCGCGGCGCCTCGGCCTGCTGGCGGCGCATGAGGTGGGTGCGCAGCCGGGCGACCAGTTCGTCGAACTCGAACGGCTTGACGATGTAGTCGTCGGCGCCGAGCGCCAGACCCTCGGCCCGGTCGCGGATCTCGTCGCGGGCCGAGAGGAACAGGATCGGGCCGGAGAAGCCGCCTTCGCGGAGGGAGCGGCAGACGTCGTGGCCGGACCCGTCCGGCAGGCCGACATCGAGGAGCACGGCGCCGGGGGCGGGGTCGCGGGCGGCCTTCAGGGCGTCGCCGACGCTGTCGGCGGTGCCGACCTCGAACCCCTCGGCTTCCAGGCCACGGGCGAGAAGGCCCCGGATATCGATGTCGTCCTCGACGATCAGGATCCGCGTCATGCGGCCGGCTCCCTCAGCTTCCCTCCGGCATCCGTCCGCGCGGACGCTCGGTCCATCCATGCCGGCTCGGCGGCGGGAATGTCCAGGCGGACGCGGGCGCCGCGTCCGCCCCCGCCGGCACCGAGATGCAGCGTGCCGCCATGCTGCTCCACCACCCAGCGGGCGAGCGCGAGGCCGATGCCGAAGCCGGTCTCGTCCGGGGCGGGGGCGCCGTCCACGCGCTTGCCGCGCTTGAACCGCTCGGTCAGTTCGGACTCCGGCGCGCCGAAGCCCGGCCCGTCGTCGGTGACGGTGATGCGCGCCGCGTTCTCATCGACCCGCGCCAGCGCGACCTCGACGCGGGTGAGCCCGGTGGCGTGGCGCAGGGCGTTGTCGATCAGGCTCTCGACCGTCTGGCGCAGCCATTCCCGGTCGGCCACGCATTCCACGTCCTCGGCGCCGGGCAGGAGGTCGAGGGCGATCCGGCGGCGGGCGGCTTCGGAGGACATCGTGTCCACCGCCTCGGCCAGGACGGCGGCGACGCCGAGCGGCCGGCGGTCCAGCTCGATCTCCCCGGATTCGGAGCGGGCGACGCGGAGCAGATCCTCCACCCGGCGCTTCAGCCGCTGGGCGCGCTTGCGGATGGTGGTGAAGGCCGGCGTCGGGTCGGCGGCGCGGGCGGCGCCCCGCATGGCGATGTCGCATTCGCCGAGGATGACGGTGAGCGGCGTGCGCAATTCGTGGCTGACATCGGCGAAGAAGCGGCGGCGGGAGCGGTCCACCGCCTCCAGCCGGGCGTTGGCAGCGCGCAGATCCGCCGTGCGGGCGGCGATGGTCGATTCGAGGGCCGCCCGGTCGGCCGCGACGTGCACCTCCCGGCGGGAGAGGCGCGCGGCCATGCGGTTCACGTTGGCCATCAGCAGGCCGAGTTCGTCGCGGGATTGAACGGGCAGGCGTGTGTCGAGGGCGCCGCGTCCGATGGCGCTGGCGGCGAGCCGCACCTCCACGATCCGCGCCAGGATCGGCCGGGTCAGCATGCGGTAGAGGATCAGGAGCAGCACCAGGGCCGCCGCCACGGCAACCACCGCCGCGAGCCGCAGGCGGCTCGACAATTCGCGCGCCTCCTCGGAGCCCCGCGTCATGCTCCGACGCTCGGCCTCGATCAGGAAGGAGAGCGGCTGGCCGGTCATGGCCCCGAAGCCGTTGAGGGCGCCCTTGATCGAATCCTGGCGCTTCTCCGGATCCATCTGACGGCTGATGAGCGAGACCTGCCGGTCGAGGACCGCCCGCGCCCCGCGCAATTGCGACATCGGCCGCGAGCGCATGGCGTATTGCATCCGGTCGGTCGGGTCGTCGCTTGGCGGGAAGGAGCGCGCCATGGCCTCGTCCACGGCGATCAGCGCCTTATCGACGTTGGCGCGGGCGATGGCCATGGCCTCGGGCTGGCCGTCCGGGTTGCCCACCGTCTCCACGGCGGCGAGGCCGAACTGGGTGAGCCGGCCGGAGAGTTCCGCCAGGAGTTCGAGGCGCCCCTGGGCGGCGAGCGTCCGGTCCACCGTCCGCTCGGCCAGCCCGATCGAGGCCAGCACGGCCGCCGCCGCCAGCAGCACCACAATGGCGCTGACGGCGAAGAGGATGGCGAACCGGGCCTTCAGCGAGCCCATGGGCGCAGGCCCTTCACGGCTTCTTGGCCGCGCAGCGCCACTTCGCGACGTGCCATTCGGGATTCTCGTCCTGCCACTGGGCGAGCACGCTCTGCGAATTGCGCAGGCAGACGAAGGCGTTGGCGGACCCGCCGCCCACCGGGATCTGCTCGTCGCGGCAGGTGGCGGGCTGGGCGATGAGGCAGGCGGACAGAAGCAGCAGCAAGGGCGATCTCCCGAATGCCGGCCATCGTCTCGGGCCGGCTTGCGCTCAGCATAATCCGGCCCGGCGCCGTGTGGACAGGGCCAAGGCCCGCGCCCAGGGAGCGCAGGCCCGCGCCGTTCAGCCCGCGACCCAGATCTCGCCCTTGGCCAGGGTCGCGAGGTCGCCGGAATAGCGCCGCAGGGGCCTGTCCAGCAGCGCAGCATGGGCCTCGCTCACGGCGCGCAGATGCTTGCCGAGGAGGCGCAGGAACACGAGGTCGTGGCTCCCGGTCTCCACGAAGGTCGGCGACAGGGTGCCGTGCTTGCCGGTGACGAGGGTGCCCCGGCGCATGCCGTAGCCCGGCAGGTCGCCGACTTCGAGGGCGGCGATGGTGCCCGCGATCATCCGCGCACCGGCATGGGCGCCGGCCTGGCCGACCAGGATCAGCCCCCGGCGCATCCGGTCGCCACAATGGGCCCCGGCCCGGCCGCGCACGATCAGCGTCGCCCCGTCGAGCCCGGCCTTGGCCGCGTAGACGGCGCCGCCCGCGTAGTCGCCTGCGTCGCCTTCGATGGTGATGGTGCCGCCGGTGGCGCCGGAGCCCGCATAGGGGCCGGCATGTCCGGTGACGGTGAGCGTGCCCGACGCCATGCCCGCGCCGAGGCGCTGGCCGACATCGCCGACGACGCGGATCGTCCCCCCGGAGAGGGAGGCGCCGACCCGGTCGAGGCGCTCGTGCCCGCCCTCGATGGTCAGGCTGTCGGAGCCATCGAGGGAGACGGCGAAGCAATCGCCGAGCTTCACGCCCCGGCGGCTGGTGCCGATCTCCAGCCGTTCGGCCTCGGCCTGGGTGAGGCCGCTCAGGGCGAGGGGGGAGATGGAGAGGAAGTCCAGGCGCTCGGGGGGCGCCTCGCGGAGCGTGAGGGTGCTCAAGGCTCAGCCCTCCTGGCCGGCGGCCGGCGCGAGCAGGTCGCGCAGGTGGTAGTGGTGGCGGCCGAGATTGCCGCCGTAATTGCCCGCCGTGACGGCGATCAGCCCGTGCCGCTCGCCGACCTCTGTGGCGGCGTGCAGCCCCGCCCGCATGGAATCGGACACGCCCTGCGAGGTGAGGGCGTCGATGACGATCTCCAGCACCACGCCGCATTCGGGCGGCAGGGCGGAGCCGGCCCGGCCCTTGAGGGTCGGGCAATAGGCGTCGTTGGTGGAGGCCATCATGCCCTTGGTCCGCCCGCCGACCTTCGAGCCGGAGCGGACGATGCCGCCGGGGAAGGGCAGGATCGCACCGGGGATGGAGGAGGCTGCCTCGACCGCGAACTCGGCGACCTTCAGCGTCTCGGCATGGGTGCGGCCGAGGAACAGCAGGTTGCCGCCGCCCACAGCGCCCTCGACGGCGCGGACCGAATCCTCGCAGAGGAATTCGCCGTCCATCACCGGGATTCGCCAGTAGCGGCGCTCCTTGCCGGTCTCGTCGGGCACACGCTTGGCGATGGCGAAGCCGTCACCGAAGTAGCGGATCGCTCCCCCGAGCTTGATCTTGTTCGGCCCGTCCACCCCCGCGTAGCAGGCGGTGCCGGGGCAGGTGAGGATGCACTGGCCGACCCGCTTGATGAGCTGGTCCTTCAGGCCGTTCGGCTCGAAGCCGAACAGCAGGATGCGCACGCCCGGCCGCCCGTCCGGCGTCTGGTCGGGCGAGAGGATGGCGTCGATCCCGGCCTCGGCGCCGCAGCCGATCACCGAGGTGGCGAAGCCGGTCATGGTCGTGGCCGCGATCATCGCCCATTTGGGCGTGTCGTTGGTGACGACGATGGCCGTGCCCGCGACATCGAACGCCTCGGCGAAGGTGTCGATGACGCGGATGCCGTTGAGGGTGAGATCAGACATGGGGTGCGGCTCGCTGGTCACGCCCGACATGGCACGGCCTCGAAGGTCGGTGCGTCGAACGCCTCGTCCGGCACGGTGAAGCTGTCGAGCCCGGTGCCGAAGCGGTCGGTGAGGTAGGTATCGGTGCGCTTCTCCATCGCCCGGTCGGATTCGACGGTGAGCGACAGGGTGCGGCCCGCCCGCCAGTCCACGACCTCGCCGTCCTCGACGATCGGCGTGCCGTCCTTGAGCACGAGCTTGGCGGCGGTGAACATCGCCGTGCGGTTCGGGTCGTCGCGGTAGACCGCCACGTCCGCCCGCGCCCCGGCGCGCAGGTGCCCCCGGTCGTCAAGGCCCAGCAGCTTCGCCGGGCCGGAGCGGGTGAGCTGCGCGATCTCGGAGAGGGTGTATTCCCGCTCGATCCCCGGCAGGCCGCTGCGCTCGCCGACGATACCCGGCAGCGTCGCGATCTCGCGCTCGCGCTCCGACCTGTCCATCAGCAGGTGGATGATGCGCGGGTACTGCGTGAACGGGCCGCCGTTCGGGTGGTCCGTGGTGAGGATCGTCCGCTCCGGATCGGGCGACAGGAGCATGATCTCCAGGCCGATGGCCCATTGCAGCGAAGACGTCGGCCCCTTCGGCCGGTAGAGGAACGGCACCACGCCGCCGCCCTCCGCGTCGCCCGCGTTCAGCACCCACTTCTTCGGGTTAGCGCCCTTGCGGCCGGCGAACTGGCGCAGGATGTCGAGGGAGACCGTCACCGTCTGGCCGAACACCACCTGCCCGATATCGAGCGTGGCCTGCGGGTTGTCGCCGATGGCGCGGGCGATGCGCTCGGCGGCCGAGCGGAAGCCCTTGCCGTCGTCGGTCTCGCCATAGGCGTAGAACTGCGCGTGGGCGAAGTGGATGCGCCGCCCCTCCGCCGCGTCGAGGGTCGCCATGAACGAATCGTCGGCGCCCGGCAGGCCGAGGTTGTTGCAGTGGACGTGCAGCGGGTGCGGCACGCCGATCTCCTCCACCGCGTCGAGGAGCGAGCCCATGATCGTGCGCGTCGAGAGCCCGTAGCAGGGGATCTCGTCATCGAGGGAGAGCTTCAGGGCGCCGTCCTTGAAGGCCGAGGCGCCGCCCGCGTTGATGCACTTCACACCGAGCCCGCGCGAGGTCGCCACGTTGAGGGCCACGAGGTCCCGCACCGCCGCCTTGCCCTCGCCGTCGCGGAGCAGTTGCAGCAGCTGGTCGTCGTTGCCCATCACCGTCAGGGCGCCCCGGTCGAGGAGCGGGATGTCGGCGAGTTCGAGTTGCGTGCCGAGCGCATGGGTCGGCGGCATCGCCGGCTCGACGGCGGTGGTGTAGCCCATCCGCGCATAGGTCGAGCCGATCCAGGCGGCGGCCCCGCCGGCATGGGCAAAGGGGTGCCCCTCCGGCGCCGCCTCGCTCACGTAGAGCTCGGGCAGCAGCAGCCGCGAGGTGATGACGTTGCCGCCCGCGATGTGCGAGTGCACCTCGACGCCGCCCGCCATCACGACGCAGCCCGCCGCGTCGATCACCCTGTCGGGCTCGCGCCCCGGTGCCTCGATCACCCGGCCGTCCTCGATCCAGACGTCGCCGACGGCGTCGCGGGACGCGGTCGGATCGACGACGCGCCCGCCCCGGATCACACTCAGCATGCGGTGCCACTCCTCGCAGCGAGTCGGTTTGTCAGACGTCCCAGCACGGAGGCGGCCGAGGGAAGGTCCGCCGGGGCGGATCCTCCCGTCTGGGCCGGCCAGTAGGTGAGGGCGCCCCGCGTCTCGTTCCACAGCACCCCGCCGACGTCGCGGCCGGGCACGCCCACGGCGATCACCACCTCGGCGGCGTCGGGGCTCGCCTCGCCGACCAGCGCCACGGAGGGTACCTGCCCGAGCCAGTCGGGCCGGGGGGCGGGCAGCGAGGACAGCCACAGGGCTGCATCGGCCTCGCCCGCCGCGACCTGCCGGGCGGCATCGAAGCGCCAGGGATCGTGCTCGGGCACCTTGCGGCCGAGGCCGACGCGCGGAGCCTGACCCGTCGTCCAGGCCGAGACGGGCACCACGGCCCTGTCCTGGTTCCGGTGGCCGCCGGAGACCGCGAGTGAGAAGGCGCGCGTCCTGTCGTTGAGGTCGATGACGAGCCCCTGAACAGTCTCGACGCCCATCTCACCGATCTCGGCGGGATCGTAGAGCACCACCACGTACTGCGCGGCGGCGAGCTTGGAGGCCAGCACGGCGGTGGGCGACTCGTCGGCGAGGTGCCCCCGGAAATGGGCACGCAGCCGCGCCAGGGCCGGCAGCACGCCGCCCTCGTTGGCACCGTCCAGCGCCAGGATGGCCCGCGTGGCACCCGCCGCCCGGCCCCGCGTGGGGGCGCCGGCCTCGATGCGGCCGAGAAGCTCGCTTTTCGCGGGCGCCGACCCGAGCACGAGCACGGCGTCGGCCCGGCCGACCGCTTCGGCCGGCGTCGAGGTCATCGCGCCGACGCGGGCGAGGGCGCCGAGTTCGGCATAGGTGCCGGCCGCGCCGTCCGTGTCGAGGGAGGCGCCCACGCGCCCGGCGAGATCGAAGGCCGCCCGAATGGCGGAGACTTCGGCGTTGAGGCCGGCGATGACCGGCATCCGTGCCGCGCCCAACAGGTCGGCGGCCGCTGCGATGGCGGCGTCGATGTCGGTGGCCGCGCCTTTGACCCAGGCTGGCATTGCTCCCCTCGCTCGATCTTTCTTTCGACCCGCGGGGTCGAGGCCCCGGGAATCGTGAATCTCTGTCGGGCGGGCGACGGCCGTAAGACCGGAGGAGCGGGACAATCCACAAAGTCCCGCCGGCTCGGAATGGCCTGCCCGCCGGGCCCTGACCCGGACGGACGGCAAACTCGGCACGCCGTCGCGGGCCTAGGTTTGCCTTCATCGGGCGCTTCCGGCAAGGGCCTTGGCGGTTGCCCCGCCGGGTTTCCCGTGTGAGAAGCGCGCCAGTTCCGACGCCAGACCCGGAGGAAGGGGATCGCCGTGTCCGACGTCCCCGATTCTGCAGCGGAGAGCGTGCGCATCGAAGCGCCGGCCCGGCTGCATTTCGGCTTCCTCGACCTGCATGGCGGCCTCGGCCGCCGGTTCGGCAGTGTCGGGCTCGCCATCGACTCCCCCTCCCTGATCCTCACGGCGCGGCCCGCCGACAGCCTCCAGGCCGAGGGGCCGGAGGCCGAGCGCGTCCGGCGCTATG
Organism: Methylobacterium sp. J-067; assembly: GCF_022829465.1. Taxonomy (GTDB): domain Bacteria; phylum Pseudomonadota; class Alphaproteobacteria; order Rhizobiales; family Beijerinckiaceae; genus Methylobacterium; species Methylobacterium litchii. The sequence goes on along the minus strand of NZ_JAKSXZ010000146.1, from coordinate 231,073 downwards.
CGCAAGCCGCCGCCGCCCATCTCGGGGTCGGCACGCGGGTCGCCTTCCGGGTCGAGCAAGCGATTCCTGCCCATGCCGGGTTCGGCTCCGGCACGCAGCTCGCGCTCGCCGTCGCGGCGGCCCTGGCGCGGCTCGCCGGGCGGCCGTTCTCGCCGGAGGACTTTTCGAACGCACTGGATCGCGGCAACCGCTCGGGTGTGGGCCTGCGCGCCTTCACCGAGGGTGGGCTCATCGTCGATGGCGGGCGCGGGGCCGATGCCGCGCCGCCGCCGGTCATCGCCCGGCTGCCCTTCCCGGAGGCCTGGCGCCTCGTCCTGATCCTCGACACCAGCATGGCCGGCGTTCACGGCACGCGGGAGGTGGAGGCGTTCCGCGACCTGCCGCGCTTCCCCGAGGCCCAGGCCGCCGAGATCTGCCGCATCGTGCTGATGCAGGTGCTGCCGGCCTGCGTGACCGGCGACGCGGACGCCTTCGGTGCCGGCATCACCCGGATGCAGGATCTGGTGGGCGACCATTTCGCCCCGCACCAGGGCGGGCGCTACGCCAGCGCGTCCGTCGCCCGCGTGCTCGAACAGGCGGCGCAACGCGGCGTCGCCGGCTACGGGCAAAGCTCCTGGGGGCCGACCGGCTTCATCCTGGCCCGATCCGAGGAAGAGGCGAAGAGCCTCGTCTCCGGCCTCGACGGCGGCGACAGCTTGCGCTTCCTGATTGCGCGGGGACGCAATACCGGTGCAACGGTCGCCGGGGGAATCCGCGCCTGACGCGGGTCGCTTCCGCTTGACCGGGGGGCCTGCGGAAGACTTGTTTAAAGGAATCGGCTCCAGAAGGGGTCGATCAAAGGGAGAGGTCGAAGGAATGGCCCGCTCGATCCTGCACATGCTCACGCCGCTCCGGCACATGAGCCCGTTCGACGTGAACATGGCCGTCGATGCCGGCTTCGAGACGCTGGTGACGTACACGGAGGTCAGCCTCTCCGACGTCGTGTCGCTCACCCAGGACTCGATCTTCTCCCGCTCGCCGCAGGACGGGACCCGCACCGGCCTGTTCATCGGCGGCAAGAACGCCGAGGACGCCCTCGACATGGTCGACCGGGCGAAGAAGGCCTTCGTGCCGCCCTTCGTAAACCATGTCTTCGCCGATCCGGCGGGCTCGTTCACCACGGGCGCGGCCATGGTCGCGCAGGTCTCCCGCGCCCTGCGGGTGAAGTTCGGCACCGATCTCAAGGGCAAGCGCATCGTGATCTTCGGCGGCGCGGGCGTCGTCGCCTACGTGGCGGCGGTGATCGGCGCGCTGGAAGGTGCCAAGACCGTCCTCGTCGGCCATGACGGCGAGGAGCGCGTCTCCAAGATCGCCTTCACCATGAAGTGGCGCTTCGGGGTCGAGGTCGGCGCCGTGGACGGCACCACCCCCGCCGACCGCCGCGAGGCGATCCGCGACGCCGACGTGATCCTCTCCGCCGGCCCCGCCGGCATCCCGATCCTCACCGCCGACGACCTGTCCTGCGCAAGCAAGCTCCTCGTCGCGTCCGACGTGAACGCCGTGCCCCCGGCCGGCATCGCGGGGATCGACGTGAACGCGGTGGATGTGGAACTGCCCGGCGGCCGGGGCTTCGGCATCGGCGCCCTGGCGGTCGGCAACGTTAAGTACCAGACGCAGAAGCGCCTGTTCCAGCGGATGCTCGAATCCAACACGCCCCTCTGCCTCGATTTCCGCGACGCCTATCCCCTCGCGGTGGAGATCGCCGGCTGATTCGCTCGTCCGTGGGCGAGGCCATCGTGATCGCGGCCCAGTCCGGCCGCGCCCTCGCGCAGGCGGCGCGGCGGGCGGGCCTGCGCCCCTACGTCGCCGACCTGTTCGGGGACGCGGATACGGTCGCCCTCGCCGAATCGACACGGGTCATGCCGGGCCGGTTCGGGCGGGGCATGGTGCCGGAGGCGGCCGTCAGTGCCATCGACGCCCTCGCGGAGGAGGCGGGCACGCCGCTCGGCGTGGTGCTTGGCAGCGGATTCGAGGACGATCCCGCCCTGATCGCGCAAATCGCCCGGCGTCACCGGCTGATCGGCGCCGGGGCCGAGGCCGTCGCATCCCTGAAGGACCCCTTCGCCTTCGCGGCGCTCTGCGCTCGTCTCGGCGTGCCGCATCCCCCCGTGACGGCGGGGCCGGTGGACGATCCGGCCCGCTGGCTCGTGAAGGCCGTCGGCGGCTCGGGCGGCGGCCATGTCCGCGCCGCGACCGGGGCGGCGCCGGAGGTGGGCCATTACCATCAGGCCCGCGTGCCCGGCCGTGCTTACGCGGTGAACATCCTCGCCGGCCCCGGCGGCGCGGAGGTGCTGGCGGTGACGGCGCAATGGTCCGCCCCGTCCCTGGAGCGTCCGTTCCGCTACGGCGGCGCGCTGGCCCTCGCGGCGGGGGAGGCGCATCCGCTGCCAGCCGCCATGCTTGCGGAGGTTGAGGAGGCTGCGATGCGGATCGCGGCAGCCACCGGCCTCGTCGGCCTCGCCAGCGCAGATTTCCTGAGCGACGGCGCAAGCTGGTGGCTCATGGAGGTCAACCCGCGCCCCGGCGCGACCCTCGACGTGCTCGACCGGCGGGCGACGCCGCTCCTCGCCGCCCATGTCGAGGCGTGCCTCGCGGAGCGCGGATCTCCGTCGATCGGCGTGCCGCCGGAGGATGCGGCGGCCTCGGCGATCTGTTACGCCCTGGCCGACCATGCGCCGGTTCCCGCCATCGCGTGGCCCGCCCATATCCGCGACCGGCCCGCCGCCGGCAGCACCGTGAGGCGGGATACGCCGCTCTGCACCGTCTTCGCCACGGGCGCGGATGGCGCGGCGGCCCGCGCCGCCCTCGACGCACGGACGGACCGTCTGCGGACGGTTCTGAACGAGAACACGACACACGAGGAAGCCCGAGTATGAGCGACAGCCAGAGCCCCCCGAGCATCAACGCGCTGAGCGCCCCCCTGGTCGAGCGCTTCGTCGCCGATGCCCAGGCCCTGCGGCTCGCCGTCTCGCAGGCGCCGGGCGGCGCGCGGATGGTGGATGCGGGCTCCACCGCGCGGGGCTCCATCGAGGCCGGGCGGCGCATCGCCGAGATCTGCCTCGGCGGCCTCGGCACCGTGACCGTGGTGCCCTCCGGGCCGGTCGCCGCGTGGCCCTACACGCTCACCGTCCACTCGGCCGATCCGGTGCTCGCCTGCCTCGGCAGCCAGTATGCTGGCTGGAGCCTCGCGGACGAGACCGGCGGCACGGGCTTCTTCGCCCTCGGCTCCGGCCCCGGCCGCGCCGTCGCCGCCGTCGAGGAGCTGTATGGCGAACTCGGCTATCGCGACACCGCCACCACGACCGCCCTGGTCCTCGAATCGGCCGGCGGCCCGCCCGACAGCGTGGTCGCCAAGGTGGCCGAGGCGGCCAATGTCCGCCCCGAGGACCTGACCTTCATCTTCGCCCCGACCCAGAGCCTCGCGGGCTCCACCCAGGTCGTGGCCCGCGTGCTGGAAGTGGCCCTGCACAAGGCGCACACAGTCGGCTTCGACCTGCACGCCATCCTCGACGGGATCGGCTCGGCGCCGCTGTCGCCCCCGCACCCGGACTTCATCAAGGCCATGGGCCGCACCAACGACGCCATCATCTACGGCGGCCGGGTGCAGCTCTTCGTGGATGCCGACGATGCCGACGCCAAGCAACTCGCCGAGCAGCTGCCCTCGACGGGCTCGGCCGACCACGGATCGCCCTTCGCGGACATCTTCTCGCGGGTGAACGGCGATTTCTACAAGATCGACGGCGCGCTGTTTTCCCCGGCCGAGGCCATCGTGACCTCGGTGCGCACCGGCTCGACCTTCCGCGGCGGCCGGCTGGAGCCGTCGCTGGTCGAAGCGTCCTTCGCCTGAGCCGCGATGAGGATCGCCCTCGCGGCCGATAACGGCAACTGGCACAAGGCGCGGCTGCTCGCGGCCCTGCGGGCGCAGGGCGTCGAGCCGGTGCTGTTCTCGCTGGCCGACGTCACCATCGAGACCGGCGCCGGGGAGCCCCTGCGGGTGCCGGGCTTCGACGGCGCCCTGCCGGACGGGGTGCTGCTGCGGACCATCGCGGGCGGCACCTTCGAGGCGACGACGATGCGCCTCGGCGTGCTCCACGCCCTGGTGGCGGCGGGCTGCGTGGTGTGGAACTCGCCGACCGCCATCGAGCGCTCGGTGGACAAGGCGGCGACCTCGCTGCTCATCGCCCGCGCCGGCCTGCCGACGCCGCAGACCTGGGTGGTCTCCACCCGGGAGGCGGCCTGCGCTCTCGCCGCGCGGGAGGCGAGGCCCGGCAACCCGCTGGTGCTGAAGCCGCTCTTCGGCTCGCAGGGCGAGGGGCTGGCCCTCATCGAGCGACCCGAGGACCTTCCCGAGGAGGAGGCGGTCTCGCGGGTCTATTACCTGCAGCGCTACGTCCCCCGGCGGGACGGGCTGTGGCGGGACTTTCGTGTGTTCGTCTGCGACGGGCGGGCCGTCGCGGGCATGATCCGCGAAGGCGACGGCTGGATCACCAACGTCCACCGGGGCGGCCGCCCGCTGCCCTGGGCCATGCCCCCGGCGGCGGCCGAATTGGCCGAGGCGGCGGCGGCGGCGGTGGGCGTCGCCTATTCCGGCGTCGACCTCGTGGAGGACGGGGAGGGCGGCTATGCCGTGCTCGAAGTGAACTCCATGCCGGCCTGGTCGGGGCTCCAGACCGTCTGCGAGACCGACATCGCGGCCACCGTGGTGCGCGGCTTCTTGGCGGCGGTGCGGGGGCAGGTGCGCCCGCGCCTCGTCGTGGCGTGAGATGCAGCCCGCCCGAGTCGCCGTTCTCTACCGGGCTGCCTGCCTTGCCGAACTCGATGCGTTGAAGGTCGGTAACGTCCACGCCTACGCGGCGGGGCACCGGATGGAGGTGGCCGATTTCGCCCGCAGCGCCGAGGTCTCGGCGGAGGGCCTTGTCCGCGCGGGAGCCGGAATCGGCGCGCGGGTGCTGGCAGGGGTCGCCGCCACCCGTGCGGCGGTGGGGCAGAACACCAATCTCGGCATCCTCCTCCTCTGCGCGCCCCTGGCGGCGGCGGCCGAGCGGGGCATCACCCTCGCGCAGGCCCTCGATTCCCTCGGGCCGGAGGATGCCAGGGATGTCTTCGCCGCGATTCGCCTCGCCTCGCCGGGCGGGCTGGGGCAGGCCGCCCGCCACGACGTGACCGATGAGTCGGCCCCCCCGCCGCCGCTGTCCGACGCCATGGCCGAGGCCGCCCCGCGCGACCGTATCGCCCGCGCCTACGTCACCGGCTTCGCGGATATCCGCACCATCGGTTTGCCGGCTCTCGACGCTGCCCGGGCGGCCGGACTCGATGCGCCCTGGTGCGCGAGCGCGGTGCATCTCGCCTATCTCAGCGCCGTCCCGGACAGCCACATCCTGCGCAAGCACGGGGCGGCGGTGGCGGAGGAGATCCGCGCGCAGGCCGCCGCGCTCCGGGAGCGCGTCGATATGGCCGGCAAGCCGGTCGCCGACCTCCTGGCCTTCGATGCCGCGTTGAAGGAGCGGAGCATCAACCCCGGCACCAGCGCCGATTTCACCGTGGCGACGCTGTTCTGGCAGGCGCTTGCGGAGGCCGGGGCGGGGCTCGCCTGAACGGGCCTCCGTCCGGCCGATCCTTTCGCCGGCATAGAGATATTCCTCAAAATCAGGGCGTTGCGCGCCTTGTGACAGTTCGGGGGTCGCTGTAGGGTCCGCCGCGCTATCCGGCCCAACCGGCTCGGCCTGACCCCATCAGGGGCGTGCCGGGCGCCGATAACAAGGATGGCTTCCCGGCAGCGGCTTCGCCCGGCGCCGCAGCCTCTTACGGATTCAGGGAGAGACACCGAATGGCGAAGATCAACAAGGTCATGGTTGGCGAGGCTCTCGTCGGCGATGGCAACGAGGTCGCCCACATCGACCTGATCATCGGACCGCGCAACTCGCCGGCCGAGACGGCTTTCTGCAACGGCCTGACCAACAACAAGCACGGCTTCACCAGCCTGCTCGCGGTGATCGCGCCGAACCTGCCGTGCAAGCCGAACACGCTGATGTTCAACAAGGTCACGATCAACGACGCCCGCCAGGCGGTGCAGATGTTCGGACCGGCCCAGCACGGCGTGGCGAAGGCGGTGCAGGATTGCGTCGCCGAAGGCATCATCCCGGCGGACGAGGCCGACGACCTGTACGTGCTGGTCGGCGTGTTCATCCACTGGGAAGCGGCCGACGACGCCAAGATCCAGCAGTACAACTACGAGGCCACCAAGCTCTCGATCCAGCGCGCCGTCAGCGGTGAGCCGAAGGCCTCCGTGGTCACCGAGCAGCGCAACACGGCCAAGCACCCCTTCGCCGCCAACGCTTAGATCGGGGACGGCCCTGGGCAGAGCGCACCTCCGCCCGCACCGCGGGGTCTGCTCCAGCGGTTGGCTTCGATCTTCCTCGGTCGCTAAGGCGTGACGCCGAACACCGGGCTCCGGTTGTTCGCCAAGCGACGGTTCGAGGAACACTAAGGTCGCGCCGTCATCCTCCGGGATGGCGGTGCGGTCCGGGCGGTGCTCCGCCCGGGGCGTTTCAGGGTTGGGCCGAAGGCCCCGACGGAACACGACTCAACGGGGCGGCGCGAGCCGTCCCGTTTTTCATGTGCGCTCCCTTCGTTGCCGGGCGCCGGGGGCGACACCATGTCTGGGGCTCCTGACCGCGCGAGCCCCGCGCCCAACACGGTTCCCCCCGATGCCGAAGCCCCTCATCGTCGACATCCCGCACGATCTCGGACAGGCCGAGGCCAAGCGCCGCCTGATGGAGGGGACCGAGCAGGTTCGCGCCCTGCTCCAGAAGAGCGGCATCGCCATCGACCAGCTCGGCTGGACCGGCGACCGGCTCGATTTCGGCGTCTCGGCGGTGGCCCAGAAGGTCGCCGGCTCGATCGATGTCGGGACCGAGAGCGTGCGCCTCGAAGTGAAGTTGCCGTTCCTGCTGGCCCTGTTCGCGGAGAAGATCCAGAAGGTCGCCAGCAAGGAAGCCACGCTCCTCCTCACCAAGAAATAGGCGGAACATCGCGCGCCCACGGGCCGTTCGATTGCCGAAAATGCGAGGAGGAATGCCCGATGGCGAATCCCGGCTCCGTTCCGGAAGTGCCCCAGCCCGCCCCGACGCCCGCGCCCGACACCCCCTACGATCCGCCGCAAGTGCCGACGCCTAGCCCCTCGCCGGAGATCCCCGGCAACACGCCGGCCGAGGCACCGGGCATCCAGCCGCCGGAGATTCCGGTGAACGACCCCGGCAGCCAGCCGATGAGCCCGACCGGCCCCGCCAATCCGACGGCGTGACGCGGGACTGAGCGTTTGAAGAGCCAGCGCGGCGCTGCCATAAGCGCCGCATGGCCGCCCCCCCGCTTCTCACCCTCCAGGATGCCGCGTTGACCTTCGGCGGCACGCCGCTGATCAGCCGCGCCGACCTCACCATCGCGCCGGGCGACCGGACCTGCATCGTCGGCCGCAACGGCTCCGGCAAGTCGACGCTGATGAAGATCGCCGCCGGGCTCGCGGAGCCGGACAAGGGCCGCCTCTTCGTCCAGCCCGGCACCACGATCCGCTACCTCGCGCAGGAGCCGGATTTCTCGGGCTTCGCCAACACCCTCGACTTCGTGGAAGCCGGCCTCGCGCCGGGCGATCCCATCCACCGCGCCCGCTACCTCCTCGAAAGCCTCGGCATGACCGGCGAGGAGGATCCGGCCAAGCTCTCCGGCGGCGAGGGCCGCCGCGTGGCGCTGGCCCGCGCGCTCGCGCCCGAGCCCGACGTGCTGCTCCTCGATGAGCCGACGAACCATCTCGACCTGCCGGCCATCGAATGGCTCGAAGCCGAGTTGAAGGGCATCCGCGCCGCCCTCGTCCTCATCAGCCACGACCGACGCTTCCTCTCCTCCCTGTCGCGGGCGACGATCTGGCTCGACCGGGGCGAGACGCGCCGGATCGAACAGGGCTTCTCCGGCTTCGAGGCGTGGCGCGACGCCTTCCTCGAAGAGGAGGAGCGCAACCAGCACAAGCTCGACCGCAAGATCGCCGACGAGGAGCATTGGCTGCGCTACGGCGTCACCGCCCGGCGCAAGCGCAACGTGCGGCGGCTCGGCAACCTCCATGCGCTGCGCAAGGACCGGCGGGAGCATCGCCGTCCGGTCGGCTCGGTGAGCATGCAGGCGGGAGAGGCGGAATCCTCCGGCGCTTTGGTGATGGAGGCGCGCGGCGTCTCGAAATCCTACGGCGAGCGCAAGATCGTCGACAACCTGAGCCTGCGGGTGATGCGCGGCGACCGCCTCGGCATCGTCGGCGCCAACGGTGCGGGCAAATCGACCCTCATCAAGCTGCTGACCGGCGAGATCGCCCCCGATTCGGGGGAGATCGTGCTCGGCACGAACCTCAAGCCGGTGATCCTCGATCAGGGCCGCGCCGCCCTCGAACCGGGCATGACCGTCACCGACGTGCTGACCGGCGGGCGCGGCGACAGCGTCGTCGTGAATGGCCGCAGCCGACACGTCATCGGCTATCTGAAGGACTTCCTGTTCGCGCCGGAGCAGGCGCGTACGCCGGTCTCGGTGCTGTCGGGCGGCGAGCGCAACCGGCTGCTCATCGCCAAGGCCCTGGCGCAGCCCTCGAACCTCCTCGTGCTGGATGAGCCGACCAACGACCTCGATCTCGAAACCCTCGACCTGCTGCAGGAGATGCTGGACGATTACGAGGGCACCCTGCTCCTCGTGAGCCACGACCGCGACTTCCTCGACCGGGTGGGGGGCAGCGTCCTCGTCTCGGAGGGGGAGGGGCGCTGGGTCGAATATGCCGGCGGCTATACGGACATGCTGACCCAGCGCGGCAAGGGCGTCGAGGCGCGGGCCGCGGCGGGCAAGAAGTCCGAGGGCAAGGCGGAGAAGGCCGAGCCGCGCGAGCGTGCCGCCCCGCCCCCCGGCAAGCCGAAGCTCGGCTTCAAGGACCAGCACGAGCTGAAGACCCTGCCCGAGCGCATCGCCAAGCTCGAAGCGGGCATCGTGCAGCTCAAGACGATTCTCGCGGATGCGGGCCTCTATGCCCGCGACCCCGCGCGGTTCGAGAAGGCAAGCACCATGCTCGCCCAGGCCGAGACGGACCTCGCCGCTGCCGAGGACCGCTGGCTCGAACTGGAAATGCTGCGCGAAGGCTGAGACCGTCGCGCCGCCTTCATACTGCCGGAATGGCCTTGTGCTATGGCGGGGCTTCCCAACCGTCGGACCCAATCCGTGCCGCAGACCGAGACGTCCGCCCGAGCCCTGCGCCGCGCCGGCTGGCTCGCCGGCCTGCTGCCGCTGGCCGGGCTCTGGGTCGGTGTCGCCCTCTGGGCGGCGCCGGGCATCGGCGCGCGGGTCGTCGCCGAGGGCGAGAGCATCGCGGCCACCACCTTCACCAACGGCGAGCCGTGGCTGCGGATCGCTGCGCGCGGGCGGGATCTGGTGGCGCAGGGCGAGGCGCCCGACGAGGCCGGGCGGGCCACCGTCCTCGCCCGCCTCGCCGCCCTCGACGGCCCCCGCCGGATCGTGTCGGAAATCGGCCTCGTGGAAACCGCCGCGCCCTTCCAATGGGCCGCGACCTGGACCGGCGGCACGGGCGTGACCCTCGAAGGCAGCCGTCCGGTCGAGATCGGCCGCAAGGCCCTTGAAGTGGAGGTGACGGGGGCCATCGGCGCGGGCACGCCGCTGCGCGATGCCGCCCGCGCGGCGCGGGGCGCGCCCCCCGACTTCTCCGCCGCCGCGACCTTCCTCGCCGCGCGCCTGCCGAGCCTTGCCCCCGGCGCCAAGGCGGTGCTGACCGACACGGTGCTCAGCCTCTCCGGCGAGGCGGTGGACCTCGCCGCCTACGATGCCCTGCGCACCGCGCTCTCGCGCCCGCCGGACGGGTTCAGCCTCGGCAAGGTCGAGATCCTGCCGCCGCGCATCACCGATTACCGCCTCGCCCTCGCCCGCACCGGAACGGGGGCGGTGCTCACCGGCTACGTCCCCTCCGAGGCCGCGCGCCAGATGGCCCTCGCCATGGCCCGCACGCTGACCGAGGGCGGGCCGGTGGAGGACAGGCTCCAGGCCGCGCGCGGCCTGCCGGGCTCTGTCGAGCCTCAGGATCTCATCGCCTTCATGGGCAAGCTCGCGGGTCTGATCCAGGCCGGCGAGGTCACGTATGCGGGCGGCGCGGTCTCGGTGAAGGGCGATGCCATCGACCCGCAGGCGATCCCCGAGGCGCAGGCGCTCCAGACAGAGGGCCGCCCCGCCGGCGTCGCCGCCGGCACGGTGACGCTCGCCGCCAAGCCGCTCTCGCCCTACCGGGTGAGCCTGCGCCGCACGCCGGAGGCGCTGACGGTGAGCGGCCACCTGCCCGACGAGGAGACCCGCCGCCGGGTGCTCGCCGCCCTGCGCCAGCGGGTGTTCCGCGAGCCGGTGATCGACCGCACCCGCCTCGCCGACGGCGCCCCGACGGGTCTCGCGAACGCCCTCGACGGAGCTGCGACCATGCTCTCCACCCTCGCCACGGGGGAGGCGGTCCTCACCGACAGGAGCCTCTCCCTCACGGGCGAGAGCCTCTATCCCGAGGCCGCCGACCGTGCGCCGAACCGGGTCTCCACCCTGCTGCCCGCCGGCTGGACCGGCGAGGTGGCCGTCTCTGCGAAGGAGGCCGACACCCGGCGCGACGGGGAATCCTGCCGCCAGGGCGTCGCCGCCGCGACCGCCACGGCGGATTGGCGCTTCGCCGTGGGCAGCACGGCCCTGACGCCGGCCTTCTATCCGGGCCTCGATGCCCTGGCCGCCCTGGCCAAGACCTGCCCGGACCTGCGCGTGGCGGTTTCCGGCCCCGCCGACCCGCCGGGCGCCAAGCCGCCGCCCACGGAGGAGCCCAAGAAGCCGGCCAAGGACGGCGAGAAGAAGCCGGCCGAGAAGAAGGCCGGCAAGGCCAAGGCCGAGAAGGCGCCGGAGCCCGTGCCCGAGGCCAAGCCGCCGGAGGAGGAGAATTCCGGCCTCGCCCGGCAGCGGGCGCAGGCGCTGATGGAATACCTGCTTCAGGCGGGGATGCGGCCGGGCCAAGTCGCGGCGGGTCCCGACCGGGGCGCCGGCCCCGCGACGGTGGCGCTCGCGCCGTGACCCTGCTTCTCACCGCCTTCTGGCCCGGCCTCGCCGGGGCGATCCTGCTCGGCTGCGCCGTGGGTTTCCTGGCGGGCTGGCCGGAGAACCGGGCGATCCCCTTGGGACTCGCCGGGCTCGCCCTCGTGTTGCTGCTGCTCGCCACCGCCCAGGCGATGCCCGGCCTGCCCGGCCTCTGGCTCGAAGGGGCGGCGTTGATGCTGCCCCTCTACCTCGCGGGCTGCGCGCTCGGCGCCCTGGGGAACCGAACGACCGGCGCGGGGCGTTGATCCGCCGCCGACCGGCCTGCAGGCGCCGGTCCGGGCTCGCGACACACCACGGAGGGAGGCCCCCATGGGCATGCTGGAATCGGTGATCGGTGGCGTTCTCGGGCAGGTCTTCGGCGGCCGGCAGGGCGGGATGTCCCCGGTGGTGAAGGCGCTGCTGATGCTGCTCCTCGCCAAGGGCGCCAGCGGCGGCTTCGGCGACATCTTCGGCCGGGGGCAGCAGGGCGAGCCCGGCCCGGAGGCCGACCAGACCGGCACCCGCCCGCCGCAGCCGATGCCGCGTGACGAGCCCGGTGACATCGGCGGATTCGACCAGTATGGCGGACGCCGCAACACCGGCCCCTCGGCGGATGGGCCCGTCGATGACTCGCTCCGCGGCAGCGGCTTCGACGACCTGTCGGGGATGCTCGGTGGCGGTAGCGGCGGTGGTGGTGGCGGCAGTCAAGCTCGCCCCGATCCGGAGGAGGTCGGCGGCCTCGGCCCGCTGGTGGACCGGTTCCGCAATGCCGGGCTCGGCGACGTGATCGGCTCGTGGATCGGCCACGGCGCGAACCATGCCATCGACCCGGACCAGCTCGCCCACGCGCTCGGCGGCGACACCGTCGCGACGCTGGAGCGCGAGACCGGGATGGACCGCTCGGCGCTGCTCAGCGAGCTGTCGCGGGCCCTGCCGGAGGTGGTGCACCGCCTGACACCCGAAGGGCGCGTGCCCTAAGACCCCTGCCTTCTCCTGGGACCAAATGCCCTTCGCCCCCTTGACCGCCGGGCCTACTGTCGGCCTATTGGCGAGTGGGGCGGTACGCGCTGCCTTGGGGTTGGGAAGCCCCTAACAAGATCGGTTTGGCGCCCACCGGCTTGGGCGTCGTTATCCTTGACCATGCGGTCGGGGAGCCTGCGACGCATGTCCAGGCGCTCCGGTGCTAAAGGTCGTAGGAGCCGTATCTTGTTCGGTTTTCCCACTCCCCGACTATGGGTGGTCCAGGGCTCGTCGGCGGGGGCGTACCGCGGACACGGGCCTTCCGGGAGTTGAGGATGTCCAATCCCGCCGACACCAAGCAGCGGCTCACGCTGCTCCGCGCCACCGTCGAGGCCCTGCCCGACGCATGGCCGACCGATCCCCTCCATCGCTGCTCACGGGCGATGCTGATGCAGATCATGACGCTGCTGACGAAGCCGGCCGAGCGGCCCGCGCGGCGGTTGTAAAGGCAGCCCATCCCATCCAGCCCTGTCCCTCATCCTGAGGTGCGGCGTCAGCCGCCTCGAAGGACGGGTCCAGTCTGCGCGCGGTTCCTAGACGCCTCCTTCGAGGCCGCTTCGCGGCACCTCAGGATGAGGGGGGAGGGCGGAGGATGGAAACCCTTTCCGTCCTCCGTAGGGCGCCCGTCCTCAGACCCGCCGCATCACCAACGAGGCGTTGGTCCCGCCGAAGCCGAAGGAGTTCGACAGAGCGATGTCCACGCGCTTGCGCTTGGCTTCGTGCGGCACGAGGTCGATCTTCGTCTCGACGCTCGGGTTGTCGAGGTTCAGCGTCGGCGGGATCACACCGTCGCGGATCGTGAGGACCGAGAAGATCGCCTCCACCGCGCCGGCCGCGCCGAGGAGGTGGCCCACCGCGCTCTTGGTGGAGGACATGGTGGCCTTGCCTGCGCCGTCGCCGAGGAGACGTTCCACCGCCTTCAGCTCCAGCTCGTCGCCCATGGGCGTCGAGGTGCCGTGAGCGTTGATGTAGTCGATCTCGGCCGGGTCGATCCCCGCCCGCTTCACGGCCGCCGTCATGCAGCGGAACGCGCCGTCCCCGTCCGGGGAGGGGGAGGTGATGTGGTAGGCGTCGCCCGAGAGGCCGTAGCCGACGATCTCGGCGTAGATCTTCGCCCCGCGCGCCTTGGCGTGCTCGTATTCCTCCAGCACCACGATACCCGCGCCTTCGCCCATCACGAAGCCGTCGCGGTCCTTGTCGTAGGGGCGGGAGGCCTTCTCCGGGGCGTCGTTGAAGCCGGTGGAGAGGGCGCGGCAGGCCGAGAAGCCCGCGATGGAGAGGCGGTTCACCGGCGATTCGGCGCCGCCGGCCACCATCACGTCGGCATCGCCCAGCGCGATCAGGCGGCTCGCATCGCCGATGGCGTGCGCGCCGGTCGAGCAGGCCGTGACCACCGCGTGGTTCGGGCCCTTCAGCCCATGCTTGATCGAGACCTGGCCCGAGGCGAGGTTGATGATGCGGCCGGGAATGAAGAACGGCGAGATGCGGCGCGGCCCCTTGTCGTGCAGGGTCACCGAGGCGTCGTAGATGCCGCCGATGCCGCCGATGCCGGAGCCGATCAGCACGCCCGTGGCGCAGCGGTCTTCCTCGTCGGTCGGGTGCCAGTTCGCGTCGGCCAGCGCCTCGTCGGCCGCCGCCACCGCGTAGACGATGAACGGATCGACCTTGCGCTGTTCCTTGGGATCCATGGCGGAATCGGGGTTGAACGAACCGTCCGACCCGTCGCCGAAGGGAATCTGGCAGGCGATCCGGCACGGCAGGTCGGCCGATTCGAAGCCGCGGATCGTCCCGGCCCCGCTGTCTCCCGCGATCAGGCGGCTCCAGGTGTGCTCCACCCCGCTGCCCAGCGGCGTGACCATCCCCAGACCCGTGACCACAACCCGCCGCATCGATTCCGTCCCGTCAGCCCTTCAAAAACGAATAACGGCGCGGGGGCGAAACCGCCTCATCCGCGCCGCGTGAAAACTCGCGTCGGCCCCTCAGGCGGCCGAGTTCTTCTCCAGGAACTTCACCGCGTCCCCGACCGTCTGGATGGTCTCGGCGGCGTCGTCCGGGATTTCGACGTTGAACTCTTCCTCGAAGGCCATGACCAGCTCGACGGTGTCGAGGCTGTCGGCACCGAGGTCGTCGATGAAGTTGGCGCTCTCGACCACCTTCTCGGGCTCCACGCCCAGGTGTTCGACAACGATCTTCTTCACGCGCTCAGCGATATCGCTCATCGGTCTTGCGTCCTCGTCCTTGCTGGTCTCTGTCGCGTCTTCTTGTGTGCCGTGGCTCACCTTGCCTGAGGGCACTGGAGAGCCGGTGTCCGATCGCGCGTGTTTCGAGGTGAACCGGGTTAGCCCCGATGCAGGGGCTTTGGACTGAAAACCCGCTTAACCGTCAACCCCCTGTACGGCTGAAGCGGGTGGTAGCACAGGGTTCCGGCGCTGGCGAGAGGCCGTTCACAAACCGTTCAGAGGTGTGGTTTTTCAGTGCCTTGACCCCGTTTCAGGTCAGATCATCGCCATGCCGCCGTTCACATGCAATGTTTGGCCGGTGACGTAGCCTGCCTCCGCAGAAGCGAGGTAAAGCGCCGCCGCCGCCACTTCCGCGCCCTCGCCGAGGCGCCCCGCCGGAACGCGGGTGAGGATGCCCTCGCGCTGCTTCTCGTTGAGCGCATCGGTCATCGGCGAGGCGATGAAGCCCGGCGCGATGCAGTTCACGGTGATCCCGCGCGAGGCGACCTCGCCCGCCAGCGCCTTGGTGAGGCCCACGAGCCCGGCCTTCGCGGCGGCGTAGTTGCCCTGGCCGGGATTGCCGGTGGTGCCGACCACCGAGCCGATGCCGATGATCCGGCCGTAGCGGCGGCGCATCATGCCCTTCACCGCCGCCCGCGACAGGCGGAAGGCGGCCGTGAGGTTCACGGCGATCACCGAATCCCACTCCTCGTCCTTCATCCGCATGAAGAGGTTGTCGCGGGTGATGCCGGCGTTGTTCACCAGGATGTCCAGCGGGCCGATGGCCGCCTCGGCGGAGGGGACCAGCGCCTCGACGGAGGCGGTGTCAGCGAGGTTCGCGGGCACGATCGCCGTGCGCTCCCCGAGTTCCGCCGCCAGGGCCTCCAGCGCCTCGGCGCGGGTGCCCGATAGGGCGACCGTGGCGCCCGCCGCGTGCAGGCCGCGGGCGATGGCGCCGCCGAGGCCGCCGGTCGCGCCGGTGACGAGGGCCTTCCGGCCGGTCAGATCGAACATGGGTCGGGTTCCGTTCGTGATCAGAGCGCGAAGGCGGCGACGTCGGCCGGGGTGCCGACCGAACTGGCCTGCGCGCCGGGGGCGATGCGCTTGACGAGTCCAGCGAGGACCTTGCCCGCGCCGAGTTCGACGAAGCGGTCCACGCCGGATCCGGCCATGGCGGCGATGCTCTCGCGCCAGCGGACGGTGCCGGTGACCTGCTCCACCAGGGCGGCGCGGATCTCGTCCGGCCCGCCGACCGGGGCAGCGGTGACATTGGCGTAGAGCGGCACGCGCGGGGCGTTCAGCTCCACCGCCGCGAGCGCCTGCGACATCCGCATGGCGGCGGGCGCCATCAGGCGGCAATGGAACGGCGCGGACACGTTGAGCATCACCGCGCGCTTGATTCCCTTCGAGGGGGCGAGGGCGACGGCCCGCTCGACGGCGGCGCGGCTGCCGGAGAGCACCACCTGCCCGCCGCCGTTGTCGTTGGCGACGTCGCAGACCTCGCCCTGCGCGGCCTCCTCGGCCAGGGCGTGGGCGGCGGCGAGATCGGTGCCGATCAGCGCCGCCATGGCCCCGGCGCCGGGGGGCATCGCCGCCTGCATCGCCTCGCCCCGGATGCGCAGGAGCCGCGCGGCGTCGGTGATGGAGAGCGAGCCGGCGGCGGCGAGCGCCGCGTATTCGCCGAGCGAATGGCCGGCGACGCAGGCCACGTCCCGCGTCAGGTCTAGGCCCTTCTCGGCCTCCAGCACGCGCAGTGCCGCGAGGCTCGCGGCCATCAGCGCCGGCTGGGCGTTGGCGGTGAGGGTCAGCTCGTCGGCCGGACCCTCGGCCATCAGGTGCGAGAGCTTCTGGTTCAGGGCGTCGTCGACCTCGTCGAGCACGGCCCGCGCCTGCGGGAATTCCGCCGCCAGATCCTTGGCCATGCCCACGGCCTGGCTGCCCTGGCCCGGAAAGATGAGTGCGCGCATTCCAGCCGCGACGCCCAGCGCCGCCCCCTCCGGGGTGCCCCTCCCGGCGCGGCGGAGACCCCTCGTTAACGAAGGCGGCGCAGTCGCACCCGTTGCGGCGCGTTGTCAACAACGCGGCGCACAATCGCTTCCTCTGCGGAAGAGGCTGCCAAGCGCCCGCGCCCATGGCACAGAGCGGGCATGATCGTCCGCCCCCGCCCCACGCTCATCACCGTCCTGTTCGCCCTGCGCGGCTCGATCCTGCCGCAGGTGGCGCCGACGGTGATCGGGATCACCGCCTTCTCGGTGGTGGTCGTCGCGGCCGAGCAGCGCTGGCCCTGGGCCTTTCCCGTCACCGCCGGGGTCGGGCCGTTCACGCTGATCGGCCTCGCCCTGTCGATCTTCCTGAGCTTCCGCAACAACGCCTGCTACGACCGCTGGTGGGAGGCGCGGAAGGTCTGGGGCGCGCTCATCGTGGAGACGCGGGGGCTCGCGCGCACCATCCCCGCGTTGCTGCCGGGGGAGGCGCACGCCGCCCTGCGCCGGGCAAGCCTACTGCGGGTGATCGCCTTCACCAGCGCCCTCCATGCCTCCCTCCGCGACGGGGACGAGGCGCGGGCCGCCGCCGCATGGCTGAGCGAGGACGAGGCCGCCGCCCTGCGTGAGCGGCCAAGCCCGGTGGACGCCACCCTCCGGCCGCTCCTCGGCGACCTCGCGGCGGCGATGCGGGCGGGGGCGATCACCGACGTGCTGTTCGGCCTGCTCGAACGGAAGGTCTCGGACCTCTGCGCGATCCAGACCGCCTGCGAGCGCATCCGCCACACGCCGGTGCCCTTCGCCTACACGCTCCTCGTCTACCGGACGGCGTGGCTCTACTGCCTGTTCCTGCCGGTGGGGCTGTCCGGCTCGCTGGGCTGGGCGACGCCTTTCGCCGTGGCGCTGGTCGCCTACACGTTCTTCGGCCTCGATGCCCTCGGCGACGAGCTGGAAGAGCCCTTCGGCACGGCGCCGAACGACCTGCCCCTCGACGCGATGCTGCGCACCGTCGAGCGCACAATCCTCGACGCCCTGGGCGACCCCCTCCCGCCCCCGATGGCGGCCGACCGTTACTGGTTGCGCTGACCGGCGGTCTTGCTCCCCGTCCCGGATCGTGCTGCACCGTTCGGCAAAAATTCGGGAGGACAGGCCATGTCGTTGTTCGCGCAGTTGCAGCGTCGCGCGCAGGAGAAGCGGCCCGTCCGCGTGGGGCTGATCGGGGCCGGCAAGTTCGGCTCGATGTATCTCTCGCAGGCGCCGCGCACCCCCGGCATCCACCTCGTCGCGGTGGCCGACCTCTCGCCGCCGCGCGCCATGGACTCCCTGCGCCGGGTGGGCTGGGCCGACGAGCGCTTCGGCGCCGCCACCCTCGAGCAGGCGTCCCGCGATGGCACGACCTGCGTGACCGACGACGCGGACGGGATGATCGCCAGCCCGTTCATCGACATCGTCATCGACGCCACCGGCAGCCCGGCGGCGGGCATCCACCACGTCCTGAAGGCCTGTGAGCACCGCAAGCATGTGGTGATGGTCAACGTCGAGGCGGATGTGCTTGCCGGCCCCTACCTCGCGCGGAAGGCCGCAGAGGCGGGCATCCTCTACAGCATGGCCTCCGGCGACCAGCCCGCGCTCATCGCCGAACTGGTCGATTGGGCGCGCACCATCGGGCTCGAAGTCGTCTGCGCCGGCAAGGGCACGAAGTACCTGCCGGTCTATCACGCCTCCACCCCCGACACGGTCTGGGGCCATTACGGCTTCACCGACGAGCAGGTGGCCGGCGGCGACTTCAACCGGCAGATGTTCAATTCTTTCTTGGACGGCACTAAGTCGGCGCTGGAGATGGCGGCGGTCGCCAATGCCTGCGGCCTCACGCCCCCGCGCGACGGCCTCGCCTTCCCGGCCTGCGGCGTGGACGACCTGCCGACCCTGCTGCGGCCGGTCTCCGACGGCGGCATCCTCGCCGACAAGGGCACGGTGGAGGTGGTCTCGTCCTTGGAGCGCGACGGGCGCCCGGTGTTCCGCGACCTGCGCTGGGGCGTCTACGCGGTGTTCGAGGCGCCGAGCCGCTACGTCGCGGAGTGCTTCGCGCAATACGGCCTGAAGACCGACAGCACCGGCCGCTACGCCGCCACCTACAAGCCCTATCACCTGATCGGGCTGGAACTCGGCATTTCGGTCGCCTCCATCGCGATCCGGGGCGAGGCGACGGGCGCCACCACCGCATGGCGCGGCGACGTCGCCGCCACCGCCAAGCGCGCCCTGAAGGCTGGCGAGAGGCTCGACGGCGAGGGCGGCTTCACCGTCTACGGCAAGCTGATGCCCGCCGCCGACGCCCTGGCGCAGGACGCCCTGCCGATCGGCCTCGCCCACAACATGGTGCTGCGGAACGACGTCCCGGCGGGGCGCCCCGTGCGCTGGAGCGACGTGAGCTTCGACGAGGGCCAGGAGGCGATCCGCGTCCGCCGGGACATGGAGGCCCTGTTCCGCGCCGAACTCGGCGTGGCCTGAGCGCTATTGCTGCCAGCGATAGATGTCGAACACGCTGCGCTTCGTCCGGAACCAGCGGCGCCCGGTCTCGGGATCGTGCCCGTTGGCCCGGAAGGACTTGGCGAGCCGCCGCACGAGGCGGTTCGCCAGCGACACGCTGTCGATGTCGTAGGCGATCAGTTCGGGAGGCCGCGTGGTTTCAGCCTTCCGTTCGCGGATGAAGATCGAATGAGGCATGGGCTTCACCGGTTGTGTGCTGCCGATACCTTTCAACGATCACCTTATACCATTGTTCATTATCAACGAAACTGAGGTTAATACATAAAAATTGCTGTCTTAATTTGTCGAACGGCCGTACGGCGCGGCCATGCCCCGCATCCAGCGGGACAGCACCGAGCGCGGCGTCTGCGGGTCGTCGGGGCTGGCGCTGCGGGGCAGTTGCGCCACCGCGCGGGCCATCTTGGGGGTGATGCCGTAGGCCGCCTTGAAGGCGCGGTGGAAGCTCGCCTCCGCGCCCAATTGCCAGCGCCCAGCCACATCTTTCGCCCGCGCGCCGGGCGCGGTGAGATCGAAGAAGGCCCGGTGCAGGCGGCGGCTGCGGATATAGGCCTCGACGCCCCCGTGCGGGGCGAAGAGCCGGTAGAGCACCGAGCGCGACAGGCCGAGCTGGCGCAGGATGCTCTCGCCCGACAAGTCGGCATCGCCGAGGCGCGCCTCGATATGCTGCTTGATGCGGATGAGCCGGTCGCCTTCCCCGGCGGTGCCGCCGCCCTGGTCGGCGCGCTGCAACTCGGCGCGCAGGCAGGCGGTGATGAGGCCGATGGAGGCCTCCACGGCCATCTCGCACTCGGTCTGCATCATGGAGGGGGCGACCTCCAGCAGGGCCTGGAGATGGCGCCCGATCAGCGCCCCCGCGACCTCCGTCCCCGGGATGACCAGCCCGTGCAGCGCTTCGAGGCTCGGCAGGTAGGCCGCCAGCTTGGGGCGGGGGATCACCATCGTCACGTTCTCGAAGGCGCTCGCCCGCGTGTCGAGGGTCTGGGCGAGGTCGAACAGGCAGATGTCGCCGGGCTGCACCCGCATCGCCCGCTGGCCGGCGACGCCCTCGAAGCCGCCACGGACGTAGAGTTGCAGGATGATGTGATCGACGTTGCTGCGCGCGATGGTGTCGACCGTCCGGCGGAAGCGCTGGCCGCTCGCCCGCGTCGTGCCGAGGAGCACCGACCCGAGGGCGAAGCTGGTGAGGTCGGCGCGGAACGGGCCGGGCTCGCCCAGCGCCAGGTCCTCGACGTCGAAGAGTGTGCCCACCGCCTCGCGCCACACGCCGGCATTGTCCTCGGGCGACAGGGATTCGGCCAGGAAGCCGAAACGCGGAACGAGATCGCTGACCCTGACGGAATCGGCGTCGACGACCGACCTGTTCCGCGACGACGGCCCCGGTTCCCTGGCCATGCCCCTGCCCGATCCCGCCTGCCGCCCCTCCGGCGGAAGGCCAGTCATGGCCGAGCGTTGGCGGCTTGGCTACTGGCAGGCCGTCCGATGTTGGGGGCCGAAAACGAGAAAGGCGGCCTAAGGCCGCCTGTCACTCCCGCCCCTCGGGCGGATCGATGGTCGGAGTGGCGGGATTCGAACCCACGACCCCTAGTCCCCCAGACTAGTGCGCTAACCGGGCTGCGCTACACTCCGACGCCCCGAAGGGTCCGCGCTCTTAGCGTCTCCGCGCCCGGCAAGGCAAGCCCTGAAATGCATGGGACGGCGTATCGGCCACACCCGGTGGCCCGGAGGGCACCCCCGGCGCTGGTCCCGCGCCGCCGGGGCTTGTAGGCAGGGGCCCACACCCCCGGCACGCGAGACCACGCCTTCATCGTGACGATCCAGCGCCCGACCGCCTTCGACCTCACCCGCCTCGTCACCCGGCTGCGGCACGCGAGTCCGTCCGGGATCGACCGGGTCGATCTCGCCTACGCGCACGCATTCCTCGGTCATCGAGAAAAGAGCGTCGGCGTCGTCTCCACGGCGGTTGGCCCCCGCGTGCTCTCGCGCGAGGAGGCGCTGTCCATCGTGGCGGCGGTGGAGGCGGGCTGGATCGAGGACCGCCCGGCGGACGAGGATCCCGCCTATCGACGGCTCGCCGCGCGCCTCGGGGCCCCGGTGCCGGGCGAGGCGCGGGAACCGGCCGGCAAGCCGGGCTCCGCCGCCCGGGACCGGCGGCTCATCCAGGCCCGCACCGTGGCGCGGATCCTCGCCCGGTCCCGGCCCATCGCGGCCCTGCCGCGCGACAGCCTCTATCTCCACACCTCGCATCTGCGGCTCGACAAGCCCGGCCGGTTCGACTGGCTCTACGACCGGCGGGACGTGCGGGCGGCCTTCTTCGTCCACGACGTCATCCCGATCAGCCATCCCGAATACGGCCGCGTGGGCGAGGCCGCCCGGCACGAGGTCAGGATGCGCACCGTGGGGCGGCACGCGGCGGCGATCCTCGTCAATTCCGAGGATACGGGCCGGCGCACGCTCGCCCTCCTCGATGCGTGGCGCTTCCCGCGCCCGCCCGTGGCGGTGGGGCATCTCGGCGTCGAGCCGGCCTTCGGGCGGGAGGGGCCGCGCCTGCATCCGCCCCGGCCGACCTTCCTCGCCTGCGGCACCATCGAATCGCGCAAGAATCACCTCCTGCTGTTCCAGCTCTGGCGGGTGCTGGCCGAGCGGCACGGGGCGGCGACGCCTCGGCTCGTCGTGGTCGGGCGGCGGGGCTGGGAGGCTGAGAGCGCCATCGACATGCTGGAACGCTGCCCCGGCGTGACGGCGCATGTCATCGAGGCCTCCGGCCTCTCGACCCACGGCCTCGCGGCGCTGATGCGATCCTGCACGGCCCTGCTGATGCCCTCCTTCACCGAGGGCTACGGCATCCCGGTGGTCGAGGCCGCCGCTTCAGGGCTGCCGGTCGTCGCCTCCGACATCCCGGCCCACCGGGAGATTGCGGAGGGCCTCGCCCAATTCCACGATCCCCTCGACGGGCCGGGCTGGCTGGCGTCGGTGGAGCGCCTGATGGAGGCGGACTCGCCCCTCCGCGCGGATCTCGCCGCCCGCCTCGTCGGATACCGGCCGCCAGATTGGTCGGCACACTTCGCGGCGGTGGGGCCGACCCTGGCCGCCCTGTGACGCCGCGCGAGTTGCGTCGCCGGCCCCTGACGAATATGGAAAAGCGTCAGCGTCACGGATGAGACGCGGGGGAGCGACGTCGGATGAAGGTGGTCGACCTCGATCGCGAGACGGTCAAACAGGGTCTCGCGGATGGGTCGATCCTGGTGATCGACGTACGCGAGTCGCACGAATACGAGGCGGGGCACATTCCCGGCAGCGTCTCGCATCCCCTCTCGGACTTCGACCCCGCCGCCCTCGCCGAACTGGTGCGGACCGATGGGCGCAGGCCCGTCCTGTCCTGCGCGGCGGGCGTCCGCTCCGTGCAGGCCATGGCCGTGGCGCAGAGGGCGGGACTCGATCTCTCCGAACACTATCGGGGTGGTTTCAAGGATTGGTATTCGGCGGGCGAGGATATCGCCTAGAGTTTCCTGAACGTCCGTGCTGCGAACACCGTGATGTGTGGTCGCGCACAGGCGTTTTGGCCGGCGCGGGAGTAGCGCGCCATTGCCAAGGGACCCCAAAAGAACGATGCGCAGCCGGCTCGCACGCACTCTCTCGCTTTTCGTCGGCTTCGCCGCGGCAGCGACGTCCGCCCTCGCCCAAGCACCGGGCGGCCCCCCGCCGAAGGTGACGGTGGCTAAGCCCGTCGTCCGCGAGATCGTGGAGAAGGACCAGTATACCGGCCGCTTCGACCCGGTGGAATTCGTCGAGGTCCGGGCCCGCGTCACCGGCTACCTGGAGAAAATCAACTTCATGGACGGCCAGACGGTGAAGAAGGGCGACGTGCTCTTCGTCATCGACCGGCGGCCCTACAAGGCGGCCTTGGAGCAGGCGCAGGCGGCGCTCTCCTCGGCCAAGGCGCGGCAGAACTTCTCCGTCACGGATCTCGAGCGCGCCCAGACGCTCTCGCGCAGCGGCAACATCTCCGAGCAGGTCACCGACCAGCGGCGGCAGGCGTCGCTGACCGCGCAGGCCGATGTCGACAGCGCCCAGGCTGCCCTCGACAACGCCCAGCTCAACTTCAACTTCACCGAGGTGAAGTCGCCGATCGACGGCCGGATCAGCCAGCGTCTGGTCACCGAGGGCAACATCGTCATCACCGACCAGACGATGCTGACGACCATAGTGTCCCTCGACCCGATCTACTTCAGCTTCACCGTCGATGAGAAGTCGTTCCTGAAGTACCAAAGCTCGCTCGGCATCGGCATGGGTCAGACCCAGCGGGGCAAGGGCGTGCCGATCCTGATCGCCCTCTCGGGCGAGGCGAAGCCGACCCGCAAGGGCACGCTGGACTTCGTGGACAACCGCGTCGACACCGCCACCGGCACGGTGCTGCTGCGCGCGACCGTCGAGAACGCCGACAAGTTCATCAAGCCCGGCCTGTTCGGCATCGTTTCGATGCCGGCGACGAAGCCCGCCCAGGGCGTGCTGCTGCCCGACGAGGCCGTGGCCGCCAACCAGGACAAGCGGATCGTCTATGTCCTGGGGCCGGACGACGTGATCCAGCAGCGGGACGTGAAGCTCGGGCCGAAGGTCGACGGCTACCGGGTGATCCAGGACGGCCTGAAGGGCGACGAGCAGGTGGTGGTGAACGGCCTGACCCGGGTCCGCCCCGGCGTGAAGGTCGCGCCGGAGACCACCGAACTGCCGCCGAGCAAGACCTGAAACGGGACGAGGCGCCGCGGGCCCGCAAGGGCCGCTGCTTCTCCATGAGGTTCGACCGATGCGTTTCGCCCACTTCTTCGTCGACCGGCCGATCTTCGCGTCCGTCACGTCGATCGTCTTCCTGATCCTGGGCTTCGTCGCCTACGAGACGCTGCCGGTCTCGCAATATCCCGAGATCGTCCCGCCGACCGTGACCGTGCGCGCCTCCTATCCGGGCGCCAACGCCGAGACCGTGGCCGCGACCATCGCGACCCCGATCGAGCAGGAGGTCAACGGCGTCGACAACATGCTCTACATGACGTCGTTGTCGACCAACGACGGCAACATGCTGCTGACCGTGACCTTCAAGGTCGGCACCAACCTCGATATCGCGAACGTGCTGGTGCAGAACCGCCTCTCGGTGGCGCAGCCGCGCCTGCCGCCGGACGTGCGCAACCTCGGCGTCACCGTGCGCAAGGCCTCGCCCGACCTGATGCTGGTCGTGCACCTGCTCTCGCCGAACAAGACCTACGACCAGAACTACCTCGCCAACTACATCTACCTGAACATCCGCGACGAGCTGCTGCGCCTCGACGGCGTGGGCGACATCACGATCTTCGGTGGTAACGAGTACGCCGAGCGCGTCTGGGTCGATCCGAACAAGCTCGCCGCCTATGGCCTCTCCGTCACCGACGTGACGACGGCGCTGCAGGAGCAGAACGTCCAGGTCGCGGCGGGCGCCCTCAACTCGCCGCCCGCCTCGTCCTCAGCCGCCTTCCAGCTCGTCGTGCAGTCGCAGGCGCGCTTCAAGACGCCGGAGGAGTTCGCCGACGTCATCATCAAGGCGCAGAACGGGCGCCTCGTGCGGGTGAAGGACATCGCCCGCGTCGAGATGGGCCAGAAGGACTACACGACCAACTCGTTCCTGAACGACACGCCGGCCGTGGGCATCGGCGCCTTCCAGCGGCCGGGCACCAACGCGCTGGACGCCGCCGCCTCGGTCAAGAAGGTGATGGAGGTCGTCAAGAAGAACTTCCCGCCGGACGTCGAGTACCGCATCGCCTACAACCCGACGGAGTTCATCGAGGAATCGATCCAGGAGGTCTACAAGACCCTGTTCGAGGCGGTGGGCCTCGTCGTGATCGTGGTGCTCGTCTTCCTCCAGAGCTGGCGGACGGCGTTGATTCCTGTGATCGCCATCCCCGTGTCGCTCATCGGCACCTTCGCGGCCATGGCGGCCTTCGGATTCTCGCTCAACAACCTCACCCTGTTCGGGCTGGTGCTCGCCATCGGCATCGTGGTGGACGACGCCATCGTCGTCGTGGAGAACGTCGAGCGCAACATGGCCGAGGGGCTCTCTCCCGGCGATGCCGCGCACAAGACCATGGACGAGGTGGGCGGCGCGGTCATCGCCATCGCCCTGGTCCTGGCGGCGGTGTTCGTGCCCACCGCCTTCATCCCCGGTATCTCCGGCCAGTTCTACAAGCAGTTCGCCCTGACCATCGCCGCCTCGACGCTGATCTCGGCCTTCAACTCGCTGACCCTCTCGCCGGCCCTCTGCAAGCTGCTGCTGAAGCCTCACCACGAGCACGCCAAACCGCGCTTCTTCCTGACGCGGTTCGTGAATTGGCTGGCGAACGGCTTCAACCGCGCCTTCGACGCCACCTCGAACGCCTACGGCCGGGTGGTCCGGATGCTCACGGGCGGCGTCGTCGGCCTCGGGGTGATGCTGCTGGTCTACGCCGCCGTGATCGCCGGCACGCTGCACCTGGCGAACAGCACGCCCACGGGCTTCATTCCCGATCAGGATCAGGGCTACCTGATCGGCGTCGTCCAGTTGCCGTCCGGCTCCTCCCTCGACCGGACCACCGACGTGATCCTGCGCGCTGCCAAGCAGGCGCGGACCGTGAAGGGCGTGGCCAACGCGGTGATCATCGCCGGCTTCGACGGGGCAACCTTTACCAACACCACCAACGCGGGCGTGATGTTCCTCACCCTCACGGGGGCGAAGGAGCGCGCGGCCGAGGGGCGCAGTGCCGGCGTGATCACCGGCGAGGTGCTGAAGGCGACCTCGAACATCCAGGAAGCGCGGGTGATCGTGATCCCGCCGCCCCCGGTGCGCGGCCTCGGCAACGGCGGCGGCTTCAAGATGCAGGTGGAGAGCCGCCAATCCTCGGAGATCGGTCCGCTCATGGCCGCGGCCGGGCAACTGATCGCCCAGGCCAACCAGAGTTCCGACGTGCAACGCGTCTTTACCACCTTCGACAACTCGACGCCGCAGCTGTTCCTGGACATCGACCGCACCATCGCGCGGATGCTGAACGTGCCGCTCGCCAACGTGTTCTCGTCGGTCCAGGCCGACCTCGGCGGCACCTACGTGAACGACTTCAACACGCTGGGCCGCATCTATCAGGTACGGTTGCAGGGCGATGCGGCGTTCCGAACCTCGATCCAGGACATCTCCCAGATCAAGGTGCGCTCCTCCACCGGCGCCCTGGTGCCGATGGGCACCCTCGCCTCGGTCCGCGACGTCACCGGCCCGCAGATCGTGCAGCGGTTCAACCTGTACTACTCGGTCCCCGTGCAGGGCGTGGCCAAGCCCGGCGTCTCGACCGGCCAGGCGCTGACCGCCATGGAGGAGATCGCCAAGAAGGCCCTCCCCGACGGCTACGCCTACGACTGGACGGAGATCGCTTACCAACAGAAGGCCGCGAGCGGCACCGCCGGGCTCGTGTTCGCGCTGGGCGTGCTCCTCGTCTTCCTCGTGTTGGCGGCGCAGTACGAATCGTGGGCCTTGCCGCTTGCGATCCTGCTGGTGGTGCCGACGGGCGTGCTCGCGGCTTTGGGCGGCGTGCAGTTCCGGGGGCAGGACAACAACATCCTGACCCAGATCGGCCTGATCGTGCTCATCGGCCTCGCGGCCAAGAACGCCATCCTGATCGTGGAATTCGCCCACGACATCGAGCAGCGTGAGCATCGCGGGCCGGTCGATGCGGCGGTGGAAGCCTGCCGCCTGCGCCTGCGGCCGATCCTGATGACCGCCTTCGCCTTCATCCTCGGTACCCTGCCGCTGGTGATCGCGACCGGCCCCGGCGCCGAGATGCGTCAGGCGCTCGGAACGGCGGTGTTCTTCGGGATGATCGGCGCGACCTTCTTCGGCCTGTTCCTGACGCCGGTCTTCTACGTGGTGATCCGCCACTTCTCGATCTGGCTCGGCAGCTTCCGTCGCAAGAAGACCGACCATGGCGATCACGGGACGGGAGGGGCCACGCCCGCCCACACCTGATGCGGCTCCTCGGCCGCATCCTCCTCGGCGGTTTCGCCCTGCTCCTCGCGGTCGTCGCGGGGAGCCTCGCGTTGATGCTGGCCCTCCTGCTCGATCCGGGGGCGAATGCGTGGCTGACGCAGGGCGCGCTCGCTGGCTTCGACGCCGCCTTCAGCGACCTTGCCGCCGGACTCCCGCCGGAGGGCTTCCTCCTGCTCATGGCGGGGCTCGCGAAGGCGCTGTTCGTGCTGCTCTTCGTGCCGCCCGCCCTCGTCGGCGTGACGGGCGAGGCGCTGGGGCGGCGGGGCCTTCTCTGGTACGGCGGCGGCTGCGGCCTGCTCACGGCGGCGCTGCCCTGGCTGGTGCGCGGTGCGCCCCGGCCCGGCGCCGCTGGCCTCGCCGCCGCCGAGGCGCGGCTGACCCTCATCCTGTTTGTCGTCGGCGGTTGCGCCGGGCTGGTCTACTGGCTCGTCGCCGGGCGCAGCGCCAGAAACGCACCCTTGGAAGCCGGGCAGGGGCCGCGCTAAAGGAGGGCGATGCTCGCGCTGCGCTCCCTCGCCTTCAACCTCTGTTTCTACCTCACGACGACGATGGTCGCGATCGTCGGCCTGCCGGCGTTGGCCACCCGTCCCGGCGTGCTGCGGGTCGCCCGGCTCTGGGGCCGGATCACCCTCTGGTTCCTACGGGTCGTCGCGCGCACCGAGGTCGAGATCCGGGGGCTGGAGAACATCCCCGCCGGGCCGATCCTGATCGCGGCCAAGCACCAATCGGCGCTGGAGACCCTGGCCCTCTGCACGGTGTTCCCGCGCTTCGCCTACGTGCTGAAGCGCGAGCTGCTCCTGATCCCGCTGGTCGGCTGGTTCTTCGCGCGGGGCGGCATGGTGGCCATCGACCGCTCCAAGGGCACGCGGGCGATGAGCCTGATGAACTCCGCCGCCGCCGCCGCCATCAAGGACGGGGCGCAACTCATCGTCTTCCCCGAAGGCACCCGCCGGGCGCCGGGGGCGCTCCCCGCCTACAAGCAGGGCATCTCCCATCTCTACACGGCGCTGAACGTGCCCTGCGTGCCGATCGCCCTGAACACCGGCCTGTTCTGGTCGCGCAACAGCTTCGTGCGCCGGCCCGGCAAGGCGATCATCGACATCCTGCCGCCCATCGCCCCCGGCCTGCCCCGCGCGGAGTTCCAGGCCCTGATCGAGGAGCGGATCGAAGCCGCCTCGAACGCCCTGATGGGAAGCGGCCTGAAGGACCTGGCCGGAGCGGGTTACACGGTCTCGTCGCATGAGACTCCAGCCGCCGCGCCGCGACGCTGAGACGGCTGCCGCAGGGCCTCTCGGCCTTGTGGATAACTCTCCCGACACCCATCTTTCCATCATGGCCACAGCGTCCTTGACGTCTGTGGAAAACACGTTCTAATTGAGAACAAATGACGAACAGACGGGCCCTGTCCTGGTCGGCCGCGCTCCGCGACCTGAAGGACGATCGCTTACGGAGGCAGGACGTGCGTGAGGAACGCTTGAGAACGGCCCAGGGCCTGCGCGGCTCCCCGGCGCTCGCGCTGTCGGCGTGGCGCGGGCGGTCTGGCCGCCGCTACGTCGTTGGCGTCCACCCGGCGGTGGAGTTCGACCCCGAGGAGATGTCCGAATCGGTGACCATCGCCGTGCGCCGCGATTCGTCTGGCATCGCGCAGATGGTCTCAGTGGCGAGTTCGGGCGAGAGCCCGCGCGAGCACCTGCGCCGGGTCTGGCTCGACCGCGCCCGCCGCAGCGGCGCGACGGAGCTTCACATCCATCGTCTGGCCGAGGACGAGGGCGAGCGCGGCGCCATCGTGGACGATCTCCGCCCCGAGACAGCCGAGCCCCGTCAGGTCTGACCGGCGGCGGGACGGCCCTTGCGCTGCCGCATTCCACCAGGATAGGGCCGCGGGCCAGACGATACGGTCCTTGGGGAACGGCGCGCATGACGCAGGGGATGGACGGCCGCAACGGGCCCGCGAGCGACATCGCGCGCACCCGGCGGCGCGGGCGGCTCGGGTTGTTCCTGCCCTACGTCGCCCTGGCCATCCTCGTGGCGGCGTGGTCCGGTGCGTGGTTCTGGATCCGCGGCAAGACCGAGCACGAGCTGGACGCCTGGATGGCCCGCGAGGCCGCCGCAGGGCGGACATGGGCTTGCCAAGACCGCAGCCTCACCGGCTATCCGTTCCGCATCGAACTGCGCTGCATCGCGCTGACGCTCACCCGCTCCGACGGCAGCTTCCGCCTGGGCCCGACGACGGTGGTGGCGCAGATCTACCAGCCCCGCCTCGTCCTGTTCGAGAGCCAGGGGCCGTTCCACGCCGAGCAGGGCGCCCTCACGGGTGACGCGTCGTGGAGCGCGCTGCAGGGCAGCTTCCACAGCGCGAGCGAGGGCTTCACCCGCCTCTCCCTGGTGGTGGACGTGCCGAAGGTGAGCGTCGCGGGCGCCGAGCCGCAGCCGATCACCGTGCAGGGCAAGCACCTCGAACTGCACGCCCGGCCCTCGCCCGCCCGCTACGAGACGGACGGCGCCGTCGAGGTGAACCTGCAACTCGCTCAGGCCGCAATCCCGAACCTTGACGCCGTGACCGGCAGCGCCGCGCCGGTGGACGCCTCCCTCGACACCACGATCACCCGCGCGACGGTGATCGGCACGGGGGCGGTGCCGCGCGAATTGGAGAAGTGGTGGCAGGCCGGCGGGATGCTGGAGATCGGCGCCCTGTCCCTCGCCAAGGGCGACCAGCGCATCCAGGCCCGTGGTCAGGTCGCCCTGGACGAAGCCCACCGCCCCACCGGGCAGATCGACCTCCGCGCGGCCGGCGTCGATGCGCTGATCGGCAGCGTCGTGGGGCAGCGTTTCGGCTCGGAGAAGGGGGCGCTGGTCGGCCAGCTCGTCGGCGGTCTGCTCGGCCTCGGTCGTGGCGCCCCTCGCGCGGAGGAAGCCCCCGCCGGCTCCGGCCCGCCGCTGAAGCCGCTGCCGCCGCTCAAGCTCGTGAACGGGCAGGTGCTGTTCAGCGGCTTCCCGATCCCGAACGTGCGGGTGCCGCCGTTGTATTGAGCAGTCGCTCAATGGAGCGTCGGTACATCCGCTGTCGACAGGTTCCGCCCGCCATAGAGGATGCGAAGGATCAGAACGAGATCTTCCATTACGGTGAAGGCGACTAGGACACGTCGATCCATCGATAAGGTGCGGACGCCAGGGACGAGATCCGGGCGTGGAGTGCCCCGCTCGGGAAATTCCGAGAGGCCAAGGCAGAGGCGCTGAATTCGTTGGATATAGCGGTCTGCGCGCACCGCACCGGAATTAGTCGCGATATAGTTGTATAAGTTGATAAGGTCTGCCTCGGCGAGCGGAGAGAATTCGACCCTACGCGTCACCGACGGCGGCTTTCAACCGCTCTGCGTGGTAAGCCCGCAATCTGGCAAAAACTTCTTCGGCCGGGATCGTCGGTCGGGGATCGTCGAGCGCTTCCTGCACCTTTGCACGGAGATACGCGTCGAACTCGGACGTCTCCCAGTCGATAGGCGCATCTTCAGGCTTGCTGACATGCATCGGAGCGAACTCCCTCGCTTGGCGCCAGTCTACGTCCGCGCCGGCAAATGTCACGCCTTGGCCTCATCCTCTGCCGGGCGAGGCCTGCCGAAATCCGGGGCCGCCGTATCCTGGCCCAGCGCGACGATGCTGCGGCGGATGGCGCGGGTGCGGGTGAACATCGCGTGCAGGGCGTCGCCGTCGCCCCAGCGCACAGCCTTGGCGAGCGCCGCGAGGTCCTCGTTAAAGCGGCCGAGCATTTCCAGCACCGCGTCGCGGTTGTTCAGGAAGATGTCGCGCCACATCGTCGGGTCGGAGGCGGCGATGCGGGTGAAGTCGCGAAAGCCGCTGGCCGAGAACTTGATCACCTCGGATTGCGTCACCGCTTCCAGGTCGGCGGCGGTGCCGACGATGTTGTAGGCGATCAGATGCGGCACGTGGCTGGTGATGGCGAGCACGAGGTCGTGGTGCTCGGGGCTCATCGTCTCGACCAGCGCCCCCATGCCCTCCCACAGGGCGCGGACGCGCGCGGCCGCCGCGTCCGGCGTGCCCTCCGGCGGGGTGAGGATGCACCAGCGCCCGGCGAACAGGGTCGAGAAGCCGGCATCCGGCCCGGAATATTCCGTGCCCGCGATGGGGTGGCCGGGCACCAGATGGACGCCCTCGGGCAGGTGCGACTGGATCGCGGCCACCACCGAGCCCTTCACGGAGCCGACATCCGAGACCACGGCGCCGGGCTTCAGGTGCGGCGCCATCGCCTCGGCGACAGGCCCCATCGCGCCCACGGGCACGCACAGCACCACGAGGTCCGTGCCGCGCGCGCCCTCGGCGAGGTCGCCGGTCACGGCGTCGGCGATGGCGAGTTCGCGCACCCGCTCGCGCACGGCCGCGTCGGCATCGACGGCGACGATCTCCCGTGCGAGCCCGTAGCGCCGGGCGGCGCGGGCGATGGAGGAGCCGATCAGCCCGAGGCCGACGATGGCGATCCGGTCGAAGGGGGGCGGGGCGGGCGGGGTCTCAGGCACGGGTGCCCCGCACGAACTCGCCGAGCGCCGCGAGGAAGGCGGTGTTGGCCTCGGCACCCGCCACCGTCACCCGCAGGGCGTTGGGCAGGCCGTAGGCCGTGACGCGGCGGGTGATGAGCCCACGCTCGGTCAGGAACGCATCCGCGTCCTCCGCCGAGCGGCCCGGCTCGTCGGGGAAGTGGATCAGCACGAAGTTCGCCACGCTCGGCGTTACGGTGAGGCCGAGCGCCCGCGCGCCGTCGATGAGCCGCGGCAGCCACTCGGCGTTGTGCGCGGCGGCGGCGGCGGTGTGCGCCTCGTCGGCGATGGCCGCCGCGCCCGCCGCGATGGCGGGGCCCGAGACGTTGAACGGACCCCGGATGCGGTTCACAGCGTCGGCGACATGGGCCGGTGCGAGCATCCAGCCGATCCGGACGGCGGCGAGGCCATAGATCTTCGAGAAGGTCCGCGTCATCACGACGTTCTCGGCCTCGAGCGCCAGTTCGAGCCCGGCCGTGTAGTCGTTCGCCCGCACGTATTCGGCGTAGGCGCCGTCGATGACGAGGAGCACGTGCGCGGGCAGGGCCGCGTGGAGCCGGCGGATCTCGCTGAACGGCAGGTAGGTGCCGGTCGGGTTGTTGGGGTTCGTCACGTAGACGATCCGCGTGCGCTCGGTGACGCGGGCGAGGATGGCGTCGACGTCGGTCGTCAGGTCGCGCTCGGGCGCGACGACGGGGTTGCCGCCCGACGCCAGGATAGCGATCCGGTACACGAGGAAGCCGTGCTCCGAGTAAATGCCCTCGGCGCCGGGGCCGCAATAGGCGTAGGCCAGCAGCGACAGCAGCTCGTCCGAGCCCGCGCCGCAGACGATCCGCTCCGGATCGACGCCGAACTTCTTCGCGATGGCCGTGCGCAAATGGGTCGCACGCCCGTCGGGGTAGGTCTCCAGCTTGGCGGTCGCCTCGTGCAGGGCGGCGATGGCGGCCGGGCTTGCCCCGAGCGGTGTCTCGTTCGAGGACAGCTTGTGGACCTTGCCCGGACCCGGACGCCCGCTCTTGCCGGGGACGTAGAGGTCGACCGCGAGGACGCCGGGGCGCGGTTCCGGGCGGGAGGGGGCAGGCGATTTGGCGGAGGACATGGGCGAGGCCGGTCGGCGGTTCTGATGCGACGATGCGGTCCCTGTACAGCATTTCGCCGGACGGTGAAGCTGGGCCGGCTCCTCGACATGCATCCGGCGCGAGCGCTCCCTGCAACGGGCCGGCGGCGCTTTACTTGTGCCCGATACTTGGACCCGATCCGCACCTGGAACAAATGTCGCGGGGCACCGGCCATCATCCGGCCTGTTGTTATTCCGTAATGCCCTTTACCCGGCCGTCCGAAAGGCGGCGGGAACGACCGGGGTTCGCCAACAATGCTGGATGATGTTCTTCCCTGCGCGCTCTTCGTGCTCGGAATCCTGGTCTCGGTGACGGCTGAATTACGGCTGCGCCGGGGGGATACGGGCTCGATTGCTAACGGATTCATCACGGCGGCGGGGGCGGGCCTCGTCTTCGTCGCCTGCGCGGTGGCCATCCGCTGAACTGGCCGGGGAGGGCGGCCGATCCGCGTTGACGCTGCCGGAGCGGGCCATTACCTCCGACCTGTGCCGCAGGGCGTTTTGTAGCCGGCGGTGCCGCCGAAGACCCGGACATGGATACCCGACTGGATACGGCCCCCCGGCCGGACGCCCCCGAACGGAACGCCGCGCCCGTCGCGGAGCCGTCGCAATCCCTCGATCCGAAGAGCCCCGTGGCGCGCTTCGGACCCGACAGGCCGCTCCTGACGGATGCGGGGGTGCGCCTCGCGCCGTTCCAGATCGCCTACCAGACGGCGGGCACCCTCAACGCCGACCGCTCGAACGCCGTGCTCATCTGCCATGCGCTGACGGGCGACCAGCATTTCGCGCACACCCACCCGCTCACCGGCAAGCCCGGCTGGTGGGAGACGCTGGTCGGCCCCGGCAAGCCGGT
Organism: Methylobacterium sp. J-067; assembly: GCF_022829465.1. Classification (GTDB taxonomy): domain Bacteria; phylum Pseudomonadota; class Alphaproteobacteria; order Rhizobiales; family Beijerinckiaceae; genus Methylobacterium; species Methylobacterium litchii. Next base: position 197,593 of record NZ_JAKSXZ010000146.1, on the reverse strand, counting down.
GGACACCGACCGCTACTTCGTCATCTGCTCGAACGTCATCGGCTCGTGCATGGGCACGACCGGCCCGGCTTCGATCGACCCGGCGACCGGCCGCCCCTACGGGCTCGACTTTCCGCTGATGACCATTCGCGACATGGTCCGGGCGCAGGCGATGCTGCTCGACCATCTCGGCATCGACAGCCTGTTCCTGTGCATCGGCGGCTCGATGGGCGGGATGCAGGTGCTGCAGTGGGCGGCGCTCTACCCCGAGCGGGTCTTCGCCGCGATGCCCATCGCCACGGGCGCCCGGCACTCCGCGCAGAACATCGCCTTCCATGAGGTCGGGCGGCAGGCGATCATGGCCGATCCCGCCTGGGCGGACGGGCGCTATCTCGAAGAGGGCACGCGCCCCGCCAAGGGGCTCGGCGTGGCGCGGATGGGCGCGCACATCACCTACCTGTCGGAGCCCGCGCTCCACCGGAAGTTCGGCCGCCGCTTCCAGGGCGGCTCGGCGCCGACCTTCTCGTTCAACGCCGACTTCCAGATCGAGAGCTACCTGCGCCACCAGGGCTTGAGCTTCGTGGAGCGGTTCGACGCGAACGCCTACCTCTACCTGACCCGTGCGATGGACTATTTCGACCTTGCGGCGGACCATGGCGGCGTGCTCGCCAACGCCTTCCGGGGCACGACGACGCGGTTCTGCGTGATCTCCTTCACCTCGGACTGGCTGTTCCCCACGGCTGATTCGCGGGTCATCGTCCACGCCCTGAACGCGGCGGCCGCGCCGGTCGCCTTCGTGGAGGTCGAGACTGACAAGGGCCACGACGCCTTCCTCCTCGACGAGCCGGCGATGTTTGCCGCCGCGCGCGGCTTCATCGACGCGGCGGCCAGGGCGCGCGGCCTGTGAGCGGCGCAACCCCGCACGCCCGCCCCTGGGAGGCGACCGAGGCGCTGCCCCGGGAGAACACCGGCGCCCGCGTCGATCACCTGTTGATGCTCGACCTCGTGCCCGCTGGGGCGCGGGTGCTCGACATCGGCTGCGGCGACGGCGCGCTCCTCGCCCTGCTGCGCGACCGCAGCGGCATCGACGGGCGCGGTATCGAACTGTCCCGCGAAGGCGTGAACGCCTGCCTCGCGAAGGGCCTGCCGGTGATCCAGGGCGATGCCGACACCGACCTAGCGAACTATCCCGACGGGGCGTTCGACGTGGTGGTGATGTCGCAGACCATCCAGGCGACGCGCCAGCCGCGCGAGGTGCTGGAGCACCTGCTGCGCATCGGGCGGCACGTCATCATCTCCTTCCCGAATTTCGGGCATTGGCGGGTGCGCACCGAACTCGCCCTGCGCGGGCGGATGCCCGTGACCGACCTGATGCCGGATGCATGGTACGAGACCGCCAACATCCACCACTGCACGATCCGCGACTTCGTCGTCCTGTGCCGGCTGCTCGGCGCCCGGATCGAGACGGCGGCGGCCCTCGACTCGCGGGGGCGGGCCATGCGCTTCGCCCTGCCGTGGTGGATCTGGAACCTGTTCGGCGCGCAGGGGGTGTTCCTGCTCAGCAAGCAGGGGCGGGACAAGTAAAAACTTTGCCGTTCCCGCGGGCGAAGCGGGACCTATTTGGCCTCGGCGTTTCCCTGGATTGCTTCGCTTCGCTCGCAATGACAGAGAAATTTCGGGCAGCGGACCGCCCAATCGTGGTGTGGTTCGAACCTGTTTCGCGGATGGGTGGCGGAGCGCTCATCGCCTGCGCCGTCATTGCGAGCGCAGCGAAGCAATCCAGGGGCGGCGGGCCGTTTCCTGCTTTCCGCTAGGCAAGGGCCGCGATGTGCCGTTCGCAAACGGCCCGCACCAGCACAAGAAGCTCTTCCAGGCGGGCGAAGCCGTAGGTCAGTTCCTCGTCGGTGATCTCGTAGTGCGGCGAGTAGCGCGCCTTGATGTAGGCGTCCTTGATCCGTTCGAAGCAACGGCGGCTGAGGCCGTTCTGCGGCGGCCAGACGTCCCGCAATTCCGGCGCCAGACTTTCCGCCGTCTTGCGCAGGTTTCGGATGTTGTGCGTGTAGTTCGAATACAAGTTCAGCGTGAGCGGCACGCAGGTATAGGCGCGCTCGGCCGTCTGATGCGCCATGAAGGCTGCGTCCCGCCAGTTGCCAAGCTGCCTAATTGTGGTCGCAGCAACGAGTTCATCTTGCGCATAGGGAAGCCAGCCTTCGTAATTGCCGATCGTTTCCTCGCGGATAATCTCAGGCGACATGTGGCCCGGCTTCGCGAGGCGAAAGCCCATTGCCTCGTACAGCGCGACCCCATCCCGCACGAGGTTCAGGAAGAACGGACGCCCGCGGGCGATCTGGTCGTTCACATCGGCATAGTCGTGCAGGACGAAGTTGATCTCGGGAAAGCGGATGTCGATTAGGTGCCGGCGCGTCAGCCTGTCTTCGGCCTCTTCCCAGTATTCGGCCTTGTCCGTCAGCTTGGGATGGTTGACTACGACGAGGATGTCGAAATCCGACAGGTAGCCGGTGCTTGGGCTATCGACCCAATCGCCCCGGGCGAAGGACCCAAACAGGATGATCTTGAGGACGCGCCCGTTGCGGGTCCAGGCTTGCGTACCTCGCTCGGTCTTCTTCTCAAATTCTTCCAGCAATACCCGAACGACGTAATGGAGTTGTCGTTGCCGAAGTCGGGGGAGGTGGTCGAGGCTGGTCTTCATCGTACGGGTGCCAAGCCCTGACGGGCGCTCGATCCGCTGGTACTCGACTGGATCGCCCAACGCCATGCGAGCGGGCCGCATACTTCGCTCTCGATGCACATCTCCCTCGATGAGCCGCGTCCCGCCGCGGCAGGCCCTGCTTCGAGCCCAGCATCACTTTGCCATGGGTGGGTCCGAACCTGCTCGGCGCGCCGGGGGGGAGTTTCTGCTGATGAAGGCGGGGCGGACGCGGTAGCGGTCGCTACTTCGCCCCCCGGTGCAGGTCCCCCTCGATCAGCAGCGCGCTGCGACTGTCGAGGCGGGAGCGGTAGACCTGAAGATTCTCCATCACCCTCTGAACGTAGTTGCGCGTCTCGGTAAACGGGATGCGCTCCACCCAGTCGATCACATCGACCTCGCCCTTGCGCGGGTCGCCGTAGGCGTCGATCCACTTCTTCACGTTGCCGCCGCCGGCATTGTACGAGGCGAAGGCCAGCACGTAGGAGCCGCGCCAATCCTCCATCAGCTCGCCGAGATGCGCTTGGCCGAGCTTCGCGCAGAAGGCGGGGTCGCTGGTCAGGCGGTCCGGGTCGAAGGCGGTGGAGACGCGCTTGGCCGTGCGCAGGGCGGTGGCCGGCATCATCTGCATCAGCCCCCGCGCCCCGACGCCGGAGCGCGCCCGCGCGTCGAACTGGCTCTCCTGGCGGGCAATGGCATAGACCATGGCCCGCTCCACCTGCGGCACGGCGGTGAAGGTCTCGTAGGTCGGGATGCCGATGGTCGGGAAGGCGTGGGCGTCGAGCGGCAGGCCCCGGTGCAGGGCGAGCTTGCCCACCGCCACCAGGGCGCGGGCGTCCTTGGCCTCGGTGGCGACGTCGCCCAGCGCCTGGACCTCGCCCGCATCGGTCAGGGCGCGGGTCGCATCGATGTAGAGGGGGAGTGCAAGGTCCGGCAGCCCCGCCTGTTCGAGCAGGCGCAGGGCGCGCACGGACAACCGGTTGTCGAACGCCTCCCGCTCGGCGCCGTCGAGTGCCGGCACGGCGCGCAGCGGCAGGCTCGTCTGCCCGAGCTTGGCGCGGGCGACCTGCCCGTAATAGGCGATGGGCTGCGCCGCCGCCTTCTCATAGAAGCGCTTCGCCTCGTCGGCCCGGCCCAGGGCCTCGGCGGCGCGGGCCTGCCAATAGGCCCCCCGCGCCAGGGAGTTCGGCCCCTCGGCGAGGGCCGCGACCTGCGCGAAATGTTGCCCGGCCTTCTCGGGGTCGGAGAGGAAGCGCAGGGCGATCCAGCCGGCGTGGAACTCGGCCTCGATCTTCTTCTCAGGGGTGCGGGCGGAATGGCCGCTCACCACCGCGTAGGCGGTCTTGGCGTCGCCGCCGTCGAGGAGCTTGCGCGCGACGATCCGGCGCTCGACCCACCATTCGTCGCCATCGACCAGCACGTCCGGGTTGGTCGGCGCGGTGGCGAGCACGGCGGCGGCCTCCACGGGCTTGTCGGCCCGGCGGAAGAACTGCGCCCGCGAGAAGATGTACGAGGCGTCGTTGCGCAGCGACGGCGGCACCGCCGCCAGCGCCGCGGCGGCGCCGGAGCTCTTGTCCTCGACGGCCCGGCGGGCGCGGACGAGGCTCGCATAGCTGCCGCCGGCATAGCCCGCGGCGCGGCCCGCGCTCTCCCAATCCTCCTTCAGGAGCGCCCGCTCCATCCGGTAGCGGTGGTCCTGGCGGGTGAGCAGGCCGGGGAAGGCGTCCTGCACCTTGGCTTCGAGGCTGCGGCCGAAGCTCTCCGTGCGCCAGAGGTCGCGCACGAGGTCGGCGGCGTCGGCTTCGAGCCCGTCCGCGCGAAGCGCCAGCGCCAGGGCGAACTTGCCCGGCGCGCTCGACGGCTTGGCGGTGGCGAAGAAAGCCCGCACCGTGGTGGGCGCCTTTCGCTCGCTGAGCAGCGTCTCCTCCGCCCGGCGGCGCAGGAGGGGGCCGCCCGGCCAATCCGGGTTGGCGCGGGTGAAGGCGACCGTGCGCTCGAAGCCGATGCCGGCCCCGGCGCGGATCGCTACCCATTGCAGCAGGGCGCGGGCGGCGGGATCGGTGAAGCCCTCGGCCATCCGGTCGGCGTCGGAGACCTTGCCCTTGCGGTAGAGGTCGATCGCCCCGCGCAGCAGGGTCAGGTCGGTGTCGCCGGAGGCCTTCGGCTTGGCGAGGTCGGGCACCTCCGGCACCGGGGCGGCGGGGGTGAGGCCCGCATCCGGCAGCGGGAAGGTGATCGCCGCGTCCGGGTCGGCGGAGGCGTAGGCCGAGGCGGCGGCAGGCTTACGCTCGGCCTCCTCGGCGCGCACCGCCTCAGGGGCCGCCTCGGGGGAATCCGGGGCATGGATGGCGGCGGGCGCGGGCGTCTCCGGCCCGGTCGCGCCGGCCAGGGCCGCGCCGGCGCTCGCCGCGAGGGCGATGAGCGTGAGATGCGGGCGCTTCCAGGCGATGGCTCGGATCACGACCTCACCCCTCCGCAACGTCAGCGTGAAGGACACAGTCTGGGCAACGAGTGATTAAGAGCCCGTTAACCGTGTCCCGGATCCGTTTGCGAAGGCGCGCACGAACCCCTATGTCTGCGCGCTCGCGCAACGACAGCGCGGCACAATGGCGGCGAGACGACCGCTCGATTCCCCTGGGACGCCTGAGATGACCGAGACGACCGCCCGCCTGCGGGGCTCGATGACCGCGCTGGTGACGCCCTTCCGCGATGGCGCCTTCGACGAGCAGGCCTTCCGAAAGTTCGTGCGCTGGCAGATCGAGCAGGGCAGTCACGGCCTCGTGCCCACCGGCACGACCGGCGAGAGCCCGACTCTGACCCATGCTGAGCACGACCGGGTGGTCGAGGCCTGCATCGACGAGGCCGGCGGGCGCGTGCCCGTGGTGGCCGGCGCGGGCTCGAACTCGACGGCCGAGGCCATCGAGCGGGCCCAGCACGCCGAGAAGGCCGGCGCCGACGCCGTGCTCGTGGTGACGCCCTATTACAACAAGCCGACGCAAGGCGGACTCTACGCCCACTTCAAGGCGATCAACGATGCGGTCGGAATTCCGATCATCATCTACAACATCCCGCCGAGGTCCGTCATCGACATGAGCGTCGAGACGATGGCCAGGCTCTTCGAATTGAAGAACATCGTCGGCGTGAAGGACGCGACCGCGAAGATCGATCGCGTCAGTCAGCAGCGACTGGCCATGGGCGAGAGCTTCGTCCAGCTTTCAGGCGAAGATGCGACCGCGCTCGGCTACAACGCCCAGGGCGGCCACGGCTGCATCTCGGTGGTGGCGAACGTCGCCCCGCGCCTCTGCGCCGACCTGCAGGAGGCCTCGCTCTCCGGCGATTACGCCAAGGCGCTGACGATCCAGGACCGGCTGTTCCCGCTCCAGAGCGGCTTGTTCGCGGAGGCCAATCCCGGCCCGGTGAAGTACGCCCTCTCGCGGCTCGGCCACATGGGGGAGGAGATCCGCCTGCCCCTCGTGACGGTCTCGGACGCGACCCGCCGAATCGTCGACGACGCCCTGCGCCACGCCGGCCTCCTCGAAGGCTGACCCCGTAAGAAAGGACGACAGACCCGCATGGCGCCGAAGACGGAGCCCGGACGGCGCGTGGTGGCCGACAACCGCGCCGCCCGCTTCCATTATTCCATCGAGGACACGCTCGAAGCCGGCATCTCGCTCACCGGCACCGAGGTGAAATCCCTGCGCGGGGGCAAGGCGACGATCGGAGAGGCTTATGCCGGCCCCTCCGGCAACGACCTGATGCTCTTCAACGCCTACATCCCGGAATATCTGGAAGCGAACCGCTTCAACCACGACACCAAGCGGCCCCGCCGCCTGCTGCTGCACCGCCGCCAGATCGACAAGCTGATCGGCGCCACCCAGCGGCAGGGCTACACGGTCGTCCCGCTGAAGATCTACTTTAACGAGCGCGGCCGGGCGAAGGTCGAACTCGGCCTCGGCAAGGGTAAGCAGGCCCACGACAAGCGCGAGGCGGTGAAGGAGCGCGACTGGAAGCGGGATCAGGCCCGCCTCCTGCGCGACAGGGGATAGAGCGGGGAACCACGGGATGAGCGCCAGTCTGACCAGCCTGCCGGACGATCTGCCGGTTCCAGCGGATGACGGCGCCGCCGCCCACCTGCTAGGCGCCCGCCTGCCCGACGTGGCCCTGCGGGCCACGGACGGGAGCACGGTCTCGCTCGCCAAGCTCAAGGGCCGCACGGTGGCCTATGCCTATCCGCGCACTGGCGAGCCGGGCAAGCCGACCTTCACGGAGGATTGGGATGCGATCCCCGGCGCGCGGGGCTGCACCCCGCAATCTTGCGATTTCCGCGACCATTTCGACGAGTTAAAGGGGCTCGGCGTCGATCACGTCTACGGGCTCTCGACGCAGACGCGGGAGTATCAGACGGAGGCGGCGACGCGCCTGCATCTGCCTTTCCCGCTGCTTTCGGATGCCCATCGCGCCCTGGCGATGGCGGCCCGGCTGCCGACCTTCGAAGCCGGGGGCGAGACGCTGCTGAGGCGCCTCACTCTGGTGATCGACGACGGAGTCGTCACGCACCTGTTCTACCCGGTCTTCCCGCCGGACCGGAGCGCCCGGCAGGTCGTCGCGTGGCTCGAGGCGAGCCGCCGGGCCTGAGGCGCGGCTAGGCGTCGTCCTCCGGCTGGCGGATGCCGTAGCGGTTCTCGAGGTTCGGGCGCGATTCGGCGCGGTGGCGGGTCGGCGTCTCGCCCGTGGGGCGCGGGGCGCGCTCGGTGGCCTCACGGCCGATCCGCGAGGCCAGGGTCGACAGGTCCACGAACTCGTCCGCCTGCCGCCGCAACTCGTCGGAGATCATCGCCGGCTGCGTCTGGATCGTGGAGATCACCGTGACGCGCACGCCCCGGCGCTGCATCGCCTCGACCAGCGAGCGGAAATCGCCGTCGCCCGAGAACAGCACCATGTGGTCGAGGCGCGGGGCGAGTTCGAGGGCGTCGATCGCCAGCTCGATGTCCATGTTGCCCTTGAACCGGCGGCGGCCGGCGGAATCCGTGAACTCCCGCACCGGCTTCGTCACGACGCGGTAGCCGTTATAGTCGAGCCAATCGACCAGCGGCCGGATCGAGGAATACTCCTGATCCTCGATCATCGCGGTGTAGTAAAAGGCGCGGATCAGGTTCTCGCGTGCCTGGAAATCCTTCAGGAGCCTCTTGTAATCGATGTCGAAGCCCAGGGCTTTGGTCGTCGCATAGAGGTTGGCGCCATCGATGAAGATGGCACACCGTTGATCTGCCGGCATAAATGTCTTTCCAAGTACAAAATAGATGAAATCGGTGGAGGGACGTGGACGCTTGAACGTTACTGATGCATTAAAAACGTCTTTCGCAAAACTGAGTTAAAAATGAATCAAAGCTCCATCGTGATGCGATGAGGGGGTTTAAAGCATTGCGGACGGTCATGCCGAAGTCAAGGCAAGCCGGCAGCGGCTAAACACGCTGAATGGCCCGACAACCTCAGGTAATAATCAGCCGTTGACGCGCTGAACGCTGCTCACCGGCCGCTTGCTGCGCAGCTCCGCGACGATGGCGTTCAGGTGTTGGAGATCCCAGACCGACAGGTCGAGGGTGATGTCGGTGAAGTCCTGGGTGCGGCGTTTCATCGAGATGTTGTCGATGTTGCCGTCGTGGTCGGCGATCACCTGGGCGATCTGCGCGAACACGCCCGGCTCGTTGATGGATTGCAGGGACAGGCGGGCGGGGAAGCGCTCGCCGCTCGACGCCTCCGTATCCCAGCGCACGTCGAGCCAGCGCTCCGGCTCGTTGTCGAAGGCGGCCAGCGCCGCCGACTGGATCGGGTAGACCGTCACGCCGACGCCCGGCGTGAGGATGCCGACGATCCGGTCCCCCGGCACCGCGCCGCCGTTGGGGGCGAAGGTGACGGGCAGGTCGCCCGCGAGGCCCCGGATCGGGATCGCGTCCGGTGAAGCCTCGCCGCTGCCGTTGAAGGTCAGGCGCATCGTCTGGTCGGGGGAGCGCACGAGCCGCCCCGCGCCGGTGGCGCCGGGCTGCCCGGCCGAGGGGCGGCGCTCCTCCCGGTGGTCGGGATAGACCGCGCGCACGACATCGCCGGAGAACATCTCGCCGCGCCCCACGGCGGCGAATACGTCCTCCGTGGTGGAGCGGGCGAGGCGGGGCAGGGCGCCGCGCAGCTTGTCCTCGGAAAAGCTCTTGGCCGCGCGCTCGAAGGCCCGTTCGAGGATCTGCTTGCCGAGGCCGGCATATTGCCGCCGCACTGCCGTGCGGGTCGCCCGGCGGATGGCCGAGCGCGCCTTGCCCGTCACCACGAGGGATTCCCAGGCGGCCGGCGGAGAGGCGCCGTCCGAGCGGCTGATCTCCACCTCGTCGCCGTTCGAGAGTTCGTGCAGCAGCGGCACCATGCGGCCGTTGATCTTGGCGCCCACCGCTGAGTTGCCGACATCCGTGTGCACGGCATAGGCGAAGTCGATGGGCGTCGCGCCCCGGGGCAGGGCGATCAGGCGGCCCTTCGGGGTGAAGCAGAACACCTGATCCTGGAAGAGTTCGAGCTTGGTGTGCTCCAGGAACTCTTCCGGGCTGTCGCCTTCGGCGAGCAGTTCGATGGTGCGGCGCAGCCATTGGTAGGCGCCGCTCTCGGTGGCGAGCTTCGGGTGGACGCTGCCGACGGTGTCGCGCCCGCTCACGTCCTTGTAATGGGCGTGGGCGGCGATGCCGTATTCGGCGATGTCGTCCATCGCCTGGGTGCGGATCTGCAGTTCGACGCGCTGGCTCTTGGGGCCGATCACCGTGGTGTGGATCGAGCGGTAATCGTTCTGCTTCGGGGTCGAGATGTAGTCCTTGTAGCGCCCCGGCACCATCGGCCAGCTGGTATGGACGACGCCCAAGGCCGCGTAGCAATCGTCCAGGGCGTTCACGATCACCCGGAAGCCGAAGATGTCCGACAGTTGCTCGAAGGCGAGCGACTTGCGCTCCATCTTCGCCCAGATCGAATAGGGCCGCTTCTGCCGGCCCGTGACCTCGGCCTCGATGCCCCGCGCCGAGAGCTTGTCGGAGAGCACCTTCTCGATGTCCTCGACCATCCGGCCGGACTTGGCCGTCAGCCGCAGCAGGCGCTCGGTGATGGTGGCGTAGATCTCGGGTTCGAGGAAGCGGAAGCCGAGGTCTTCCAGTTCTTCGCGCAACTCCTGCATGCCCATGCGGGCGGCCAGCGGCGCGTAGATGTCGAGGGTTTCCTGGGCGATGCGGCGACGCTTGTCGTCGCGCATGTGCTCCAGGGTGCGCATGTTGTGCAGGCGGTCGGCGAGCTTCACGAGGAGCACGCGCACATCCGCCGCGACGGCGAGCAGCAGCTTACGGAAGTTCTCGCCCTGGGCGGCCTGCTTCGAGACGAGATCGAGCCGCTTGAGCTTGGTCAGCCCATCGACGAGGGCGCCGATCTCGTCGCCGAACAGGCGCCGGATCTCATCGAGGGTCGCCTCGGTGTCCTCGACGGTGTCGTGCAGGACGGCGGCGATGATCGTCGCATCGTCGAGATGCAGATCCGTAAGGATCGCGGCGACTTCGAGGGGATGGGCGAAGAACGGATCGCCCGAGGCCCGCTTCTGGGTGCCGTGGGCCTGCATCGCATAGACGTAGGCGCGGTTGAGCAGATCCTCGTCGGCGGCGGGATTGTAGCGCTTGACCCGCTCGACGAGTTCGTACTGGCGCATGATCCGCCGGGAAATCGGTGCCTCCTGAACGCTGTACGCGCCGCCGCTTCAGGGAAAGTCTCCCGCAATGCGGCGGCCGACACCAGAGGCAAGGCGCCGCAATCGGCGCATCGGGCGCTTTTTTCTTCGCGCCGGGGGCCGAATCGACCCCCGACGGCCGGCCTCACTCGGCCTCTTCGTCGGTCTCGACCGGCGGGGCGAGGTTCTCGAGGCCGCGGAGGAGATCTTCCTCGCTCATGCGGTCGAACTGCACGCCGGCATCGTCGCTGGACGATTGCGGCGCGTGGGCGGCGGCGGCCGGCGAGCTCGACAGCAGCGGCACGGCCTCGGCCTCCGGCTCGTCCACCTCGACGTACTTCTGGAGCGAGTGGATCAGCTGCTCCTTCAGATCCTCGGAGGTGATGGTGCCGTCCCCGATCTCGCGCAGGGCGACGACCGGGTTCTTGTCGCGGTCGCGGTCCACAGTCAGCGGCGCGCCGGCCGCCAGGAGGCGGGCGCGGTGGCTCGCCAGGAGGACCAGCTCGAAGCGGTTCTCGACCTTTTCGATGCAATCTTCGACGGTGACGCGCGCCATGCCTGACGGCTCCTTCGCGGAACGAATTCTCTCGGGATGGGCGGCGTCTTACACCGGATGCGGTTTGGCAACAAGCTGAGAGACTTGACGGCAGGCCTACCGTCCCGGCCTCATGCCGCTCAAAGCTTCCTTAATCGCGTGCCGCGAGAGTGAACGCCCTCGCCGCAATCTTCGCATGGGACGAGCGAACGCCCGGCTTTGACGCGCCGCGGCATTCGGTCTAAAGATTGGGCAGAACGAAGAAGCAAGAACCGTGCCGGGCTGCCATGCTCGGACAATCTGAACAATGCGCAATCGGGGCTGGGTATGAGTCTGCTGCAAAGGCTGGAGGTGCGACAGGGCCAAGCCCTGGTCATGACGCCTCAGCTCCTGCAGGCGATCAAGCTCCTGCAGCTCTCGCATCTGGACCTTGCCGCCTACGTGGATGCGGAACTGGAGCGCAACCCGCTCCTGGAGCGCGCCGAGGCCGAGAATCCGGGCGGCCAGGACGCGCCGGAGGCGCCGGCCCCCTCGGACGAGGGTGCGGGCGACGACGGGTTCGAGGGTGGCGAGGCCGATTCGTGGCTCGCGCCGGAGATGAACCCGATCCGGGGCGAGATCGACGGCGATATCGACACCCGCCTCGACAACGTCTTCCAGGACGAGACGCCGACGAGGGTCCGCGAATCGGACGCGGGCGACATGCTGAGCCTGACGCCCGCGCCCTACGGCAGCACCGGCGGCAGCTTCGATGCCGAGGCGCCCGACTTTGAGGCGACCCTGACCTCGGAGGTGAGCCTGCGCGAGCACTTGGCCGCGCAGCTGGATCTCGCCACCCGCGATCCCATCGAGCGCCTGATCGGCGGCTTCCTGATTGATGCCGTGGACGAGGCCGGCTACCTCCGCGAGACGGTGGAGGCCGTGGCCGAGCGGCTGGCGGCGTCGCCCGCCCTGGTCACGAAAGTGCTCACCCTCGTGCAGAGCTTCGACCCGGCCGGTGTCGGCGCCCGCGACCTCGCGGAATGCCTCGCCATCCAGTTGCGCGAGAACAACCGCTTCGATCCGGCGATGGAGGCCCTGGTCTCGCGCCTCGACCTCGTGGCCAAGCGCGACTTCGCGGGGCTGCGGCGCCTCTGCGGCGTGAACGACGAAGACCTCGTGGACATGCTCGCGGAGATCCGCCGCCTCGATCCCAAGCCCGGCCGCGCCTTCGGGTCGAGCGCCGTCGAGGTGCTGGTGCCGGACGTGTTCGTCCGGGCCGCGCCGGACGGCTCCTGGCTCGTGGAGCTCAACAGCGAGGCGCTGCCCCGCGTCCTCGTGAACCAGAGCTACTACGCCCGCGTCTCGCGCACGGCCCGCGCCGAGGGCGACAAGGCCTTCCTCTCCGAGGCGTTGCAGAACGCCAACTGGCTCACCCGTAGCCTGGAGCAGCGGGCGCGCACCATCCTGAAGGTCGCCACCGAGATCGTCCGCCAGCAGGACGGGTTCTTCGCCCACGGCGTCGCCCATCTCCGGCCGCTCAACCTGAAGACGGTGGCCGAGGCCATCGGCATGCACGAATCGACCGTCTCGCGCGTCACCTCGAACAAGGCCATCGGCACCAGCCGGGGCACGCTGGAGATGAAGTACTTCTTCACCGCCGCCATCCCCGGCGCGGCGGGCGCGGCGGCCCATTCCTCGGAGGCGGTGCGCCACCGCATCAAGCAGCTCGTGGACGGCGAGACCGCCGACAACGTCCTCTCGGACGACGCGCTGGTGCAGAAGCTGCGGGACGAGGGCGTGGACATCGCCCGCCGCACCGTCGCCAAGTACCGGGAATCCCTGCGCATCCCCAGCTCCATCGAGCGGCGGCGGGAACACTCCGCGCAGGCCGTCCGGGTGCTTGCCTGAACGGCCGGTTCGGCCCATTCAGCCCGCCGACCCCGATCGGACTCCGTGATGACGACCTCTTCCTCGCCGCGCAGCCTGACTGCCATCGTCCTCGCCGCCGGCAAGGGGACGCGGATGCGCTCCGATCTGCCGAAGGTGCTCCACAAGGTTGCCGGGCGGACCATGCTCGGCCATGTGCTCGCCGCCGTGCGTGAGGCCGGCGCGACGCGGGTCGGCGTTGTGGCCGAGCCCGGCCGGGCCGACGTCGCCGCCGAGATCGAGCGGCAGGCGCCCGGCGCGGGCGTCTTCGCCCAGGCCGAGCGGCTGGGCACCGCCCACGCGGTGCTGGCCGCCCGCGCGCTGCTCGCCGAAGCCGCCGACGACGTGATCGTCGCCTTCGGGGACACGCCCCTCGTCACCGCAGAGACCTTCACCCGCCTGCGCGCGCCGCTCTCCGCCGGGGCGGCGGTCGCCGTGCTCGCCTTCGAGACGGAGAACCCCACCGGCTACGGGCGGGTGCTCACCGAGGGCGCGCGCGTGGTCGCGATCCGCGAGGAGAAGGATGCGAGCCCCGCCGAGCGGCAGGTGCGCCTGTGCAATGCCGGCCTCATGGCGCTCGGCGGCGCGCACGCCCTGAGGCTGCTGGAGCGGATCGGCAACGACAACGCGGCCGGCGAATATTACCTGCCCGACGCGGTGGCCCTGGCGGTGGCCGAGGGGCTGACCGTCGCGGTCGTGCCGGTGGACGAGCCGGAGGCGCAGGGCGTCAACGACCGGGTGCAGCTCGCCGCCGCCGAGGCGGTGGTGCAGGCCCGCCTGCGCCGGGCGGCGCTCCTGGGCGGCGCGACCCTGGCGGCACCGGAGACGGTGTTCTTCAGCCACGACACGGTGCTCGGCCGCGACGTGACCGTGGAGCCGAACGTGGTGTTCGGCCCCGGCGTGACGGTGGCCGATGGCTGCACGGTGCGGGCCTTCGCGCATCTGGCGGATGTCCGCCTGGAGGCCGGGGCGAAGGTCGGGCCGTTCGTGCGCATGCGCGGCGGCGCGGTGCTGGAACAGGGCGCCGAGATCGGCAACTTCGTGGAACTCAAGAACACCCGCATGGGGCCGGGCGCCAAGGCGGCGCACCTCACCTATCTCGGCGATGCCGAGGTGGGGGCGAAGGCCAATGTCGGCGCGGGCACCATCACCTGCAATTACGACGGCGTGTTCAAGCACCGCACCAGCATCGGCGCGGGTGCCTTCATCGGCTCGAACTCGGCCCTCGTCGCCCCCGTCACCATCGGGGCCGGGGCCATGGTCGCGGCCGGCTCAGTCATCACGCAGGACGTGCCGGAGGGCGCCCTGGCGGTGGCGCGCGGCCGGCAGGAGGTGCGGCCCGGCTGGGCGGTGCGGATGCGCGAGCGATTGCTCGCCCTGAAGGAACGGCGGTCAGGCCGGTGAGCCCGGAAGACCAGGGGGAGAGGCGACATGGCTCATGAATTCCGCGTGGTGGAGGGCGGCAAGGCCGACCTCGGCGCCATCGACCGCGAAGCGCTGCGTCAGGCGCGGATCGACCTCGCCGCCTGCTTCCGCATGGCCGCGCGCTACGGTCTGGAAGAGGGCATCTGCAACCACTTCTCGGCCATGGTGCCGGGGCGGGACGACCTGTTCCTCGTGAATCCCTACGGGCTGGCCTTCTGCGAGGTGACGGCCTCCAGCCTCCTCGTCTGCGATTTTCACGGGCGGGTGGTGGAGGGCGAGGGCCAGCCGGAGGCGACGGCCTTCTTCATCCATGCCCGCGTGCACCGGAACGTGCCGCGAGCCCGGGCGGCGTTCCACACCCACATGCCCTACGCCACGGCGCTGAGCATGACCGAGGGTGAGCCCCTGGCCTATGCCGGCCAGACGGCCCTCAAGTTCTACGGCCGCACGGCGGTGGACGATGCCTATAACGGCCTCGCCCTGGACGAGGCCGAGGGCGATCGCATCGCCGCGACGCTGGGCGACGCCGACCTCGTGTTCCTGCGCAACCACGGGGTGATGGTCACCGGCCCGACGATCGCGGAGGCCTGGGACGACCTCTATTACCTGGAGCGCGCCGCCGAGGTGCAGGTGAAGGCCCTCTCCACGGGCCGGAGGCTCCTGCCGGTCGATCCGGCCATCGCCAGGGCCGCCGCCGCGCAGATGCGCGAAGGCGACCCCGAGAGCGCCCGGCTGCACCTCGCGAGCATCAAGCGGGTGCTCACGCGGGACGGCGACACTTACGCGGAATAGCCCCGCGCGCCGGCCGCTGGGTCTCGCCGCTGCGATGCGGTAACCTCGACCGCATATATGGGCCTGGCCCCCGGCCGGGTGGCCCTGCGAATGGAAGACGGAACATGTGCGGCATCGTCGGCATCGTCGGGCGCGACGCAGTAGCGGGACAGGTGATCGAGGCGCTGCGCCGCCTCGAATACCGGGGCTACGATTCCGCCGGCATCGCCACCCTGGAGCACGGCAGCCTTCAGCGCCGCCGCGCCTCGGGCAAGCTCGTCAACCTCGAAGCGCGGCTCGCCGAGCAGCCGCTGACCGGCACGATCGGCATCGGCCACACCCGCTGGGCGACCCATGGCCGACCCACCGAGGTGAACGCCCACCCCCATGCCACGGCGCGCGTCGCCGTCGTGCATAACGGCATCATCGAGAATTTCCGCGAGCTGAAGCAGGAGCTCGAAGGGGAAGGGATCCGCTTCGAGAGCGACACCGACACCGAGGTCGTCGTCCAGCTCGTGAGCCGCCTGATGGACAGGGGCGCCGGCCCGGTCGAGGCCGTGGCCGCCGCCCTGCCGCGCCTGCGCGGGGCCTTCGCCCTCGGCTTCATCTTCGCGGGGCAGGAAAATCTGCTGATCGGCGCCCGGCACGGCGCCCCGCTCGCCGTCGGCTACGGCCATGGCGCCACCTATCTCGGCTCCGACGCCCTGGCGCTCGCCCCCTTCACCGACGCCATCGCCTATCTCGACGAGGGCGATTGGGCGATCCTCACCCGCGAGGGCGCCGAGTTCCGCGACGCCTCCGGCGCCGTGGTGGAGCGCCCCCGTCAGACCATCGCCACCCAGGCGTTCCGGGTCGACAAGGGCGAGTACCGCCACTTCATGGCGAAGGAGATCCACGAGCAGCCGGAGGTCGTGGGCCGCACGCTGGCCCATTACGTCGACATGGCCGAGGGTCAGGTGATCCTGCCGGAGGCGCTGCCCTTCGACTTCGCCAAGCTGAGCCGCGTCTACATCACCGCCTGCGGCACCGCCTTCTATGCCGGCCTCGTCGCCCGCTACTGGTTCGAGCAGATCGCCCGCTTGCCGGTGGAGATCGACGTGGCGTCGGAAGCCCGCTACCGCGAGGCGCCCCTTGAGCGCGACGGCCTGACGCTGGTCATCTCGCAATCGGGCGAGACCGCCGACACCCTGGCCTCCCTGCGCTACGCGAAGAGCCAGGGGCAGCACACGCTCAGCGTCGTGAACGTGCCGACCTCGACCATCGCGCGGGAATCCTCCGTGGTGATGCCGACGCTCGCCGGGCCGGAGATCGGCGTGGCCTCGACCAAGGCGTTCTCCTGCCAACTCACCGTGCTCCTCTGCCTCGCCATCGCGGCGGGCCGGGCGCGGGGCACCCTCGACGCGGCCGGTGAGCGGCGCCTGATCGACGGGCTCATCAAGGCGCCGGGCCTCATGGCCGAGGCGCTGGCGCAGGAGCCGGACATCGAGGGGCTGGCCCGCGAGGTCGCGAAGGCGCGGGACGTGCTCTATCTCGGGCGCGGCACGAGCTACCCGATGGCGCTGGAAGGCGCCCTGAAGCTCAAGGAAATTAGCTATATCCACGCCGAGGGCTACGCCGCCGGCGAGCTGAAGCATGGGCCGATCGCCCTCATCGACGAGAGCGTGCCGGTCATCGTCATCGCGCCGCACGACGCGGTGTTCGAGAAGACCGTCTCGAACATGCAGGAGGTCGCGGCGCGGGGCGGGCGGATCGTGCTCATCGGCGACGCGCAAGGTGCGGCGGAGCACGGGCTCGACACGATGGCGACCTTCACCATGCCGGCGCTCGATCCCATCGTGGCACCCATCGTCTACGCGGTGCCGGTGCAACTCCTCGCCTATCACGTCGCCGTCGTGATGGGGAAAGACGTCGATCAGCCCCGCAACCTCGCGAAATCCGTCACCGTGGAGTGACGGACGGTCCCCGCGGAGGGCACATCCGAGGGGTGTGAAACTACCGAGTTTTCAATTGACGATACCTGGCTGCAAAGCCAAGGTCCGCCGCCGCCCGACCGGGGCGGTCGAGATCCGGGTCGAGCATGCGCGCAGCCCTCGTTCTGCCTTTGCTGGTGGGCCTCACCGCCCCCGTCGTCGCCCAGCCGGCGCCGACGGATCCGGGCATGAGCCAGGGGGCGCCGGCCCCCGCACGCCGGGCCGCGCCCCCGCACCGTCCGCAGGCGCCGAGCCAGCCCATCGCCGTCTATGATGCGCGGATCGAGGCGGGCGACCTTCGCCTTTCGGGCTCGGTGCGCAAGCCCGGCGCCATCGTCGAGATGGACGGAGAGACCTCGATCCAGGCCGACAAGCGCGGCCGGTTCGTGTTCAAGCTGCCCTACAAGCCCGCGACCTGTGTCGTCACGCTCAAGAGCGGCGAGGACGAGCGCGAGGCGGTCGTGGCCAATTGCGCGCCGGAGGGGCCCCCCGGCCCGGCCGGGCCGCAGGGTGTGCCCGGACCCGCCGGAGAGAAGGGCGAGACCGGCCCCAAGGGTGACGCCGGTCCGAAGGGTGATGCCGGTCCGACCGGCGAGGCGGGGCCAAAAGGCGAGGTGGGTCCGAAGGGCGAGCAGGGACCGGCCGGGCCGCAGGGCGAAGCCGGCACCCCCGGCCTGCCCGGCCCGAAGGGCGAGGCGGGTCCCGCCGGCCCCCGCGGCCCGATCGGCGGACGCGGCGAGCCCGGCAAGCCCGGCGCGGCGGCGACGTCTGCCTTCCGGGTGCTGCGCAAGACCGAATGCGGCGGCGCCTGTTCCGCCACCTGCGACGAGGGCGAGGTGCTGGTCGCAGCCCGCTGCCTCGGCGGCGGCAGCGTGACCTATGAGGGCGAGGGGGCGTCCTGCCCGGCTGAAGCTACCGGCCTCGTCGGCTTCTGCGCCAAGCCCTGATCCGCGAGCCAGCGCAGCATCCCCCCGGCGGCCGCCCGGCCGCCGGCAATCGATCCCTGGAGGAGGTAGCCGCCCGTCGGCGCCTCCCAGTCGAGCATCTCGCCCGCCAGGAACAGGCCGGGCCGCACCCGGAGCATGGCGTTGCCGTCGAGGGCGCCGAGATCCACGCCTCCGGCCGTCGAGATCGCCCGGTCGAGGCCCATCATGCCGGTAAGGGTGAGCGGCGCCGCCTTGATGAGCCGCGCGAGGGCGCCGGGATCGGCCGGCGGGGCGGCGCCCGCCGCCTCCCGCAAGAGACCGATGGCGACGGGGGACAGGCCGGCGGCCTTGCGCAGCCGGGCCGAGAGGGAATCGCCCTTCCGCCCGGTCGAGAGCCGCGCCGCCAGCACCTCGACGCCGAGGTCCGGCCGGAGATCCACCACGAGCCGCGCCGAACCTTCCGCGAGGATCGCCTCGCGCAAGGGGCGTGACAGGGCGTAGACCGCTCCGCCTTCGAGCCCCGTCCGCGTGACGATGGCCTCACCAGGGACTGTCTCTCCGGCGACGGTCAGGGCGATGCGCTTCAACGGCGTGCCAGCGTGGCGCTCGCGGAACGTGTCGGACCACGCGCAGGCAAAACCCGCATTGGCCGGGCGCAGGGGCGCGACCGCCGCGCCGAGCCCTTCGAGGAGCGGCACCCAGGCGCCGTCCGAACCGAGGCGAGGCCAGCTTGCCCCGCCGAGGGCGAGCAGCGTCGCGGTGGGGCGTACCGTGAGATCGCCCTCCGGCGTCTCGAAGGTCAGGGCGCCTTCCGAGATCCCGGTGAGGCGGTGGCGGGGGCGGATCGCGACGCCGTGTTCCGCCAAGCGGGCGAGCCACGCCCGCAGCAGGGGCGAGGCCTTGAAGCTCTCGGGGAAGACCCGACCGCTCGACCCGACGAAGGTCGGCTGCCCGAGTTCGGCGCACCACTGACGCAGGGACGCGGGCGGGAAGGCCCGGATTGCCTCGGTCAGGCTCTGCGCCGGATGGTAGCGGCTGAGGAAGGCCGGCAGGGGCTCGCTGTGGGTGAGGTTGAGCCCGCCGCGCCCGGCCATGAGGAGCTTGCGCCCGAGGGAGGGCATCCGGTCGTAGAGCGTGACCGTGCGGCCCGAAGCCGCGAGGATCTCCGCCGCCGCCAGCCCGGCCGGGCCGCCGCCGATCACCGCGATGTCGCATCCTTGCACCATGGCGCCGAGAGGCGCGCCGCAGGGTTGCGTGTCAAGCGCTGGGGATCGGCCCGTGCCGCCCTTGATTCGCCTCGTTCCCCCTCTTACGTCGCGGCCATCGACTGCGGGCCCCTCTGGCGGACGCTCCTTGAGGCGTCCGTGATGTCGGAGTCGATGCTTTCCTCCCGGAAGGAGCATCAGGTCCCGCCTATGGTCGATTTTCTGTACGTCGAGTGGCTCGGCAAGCCGCTGTGGATGTGGCTCGGCTTCCACGTCCTCATCGCGGCGCTTCTCGCCTTCGATCTCGGTCTCCTGCATCGCGACAAGGAGCACGAGATCGGCGTGCGCGAGAGCCTGGGCCTCACCGCATTCTACCTCACCCTCGGCCTCGCCTTCGGCGGGTTCATCTGGTGGGAACTCGGCTGGACGCCGGCCGAAGAGTACGTCACCGGCCTCGTGGTCGAGAAGTCGCTGTCGATGGACAACGTCTTCGTCATCGCGATGATCCTCACCGGGCTCGGCGTGCCGCGCACGGCGCAGCACCGGGTGCTGCTCTGGGGCATCCTCGCGGCGGTGCTCCTGCGTGGGCTGATGATCGGCCTCGGCGCAGCCCTGGTGCATCAGGTGCACTGGATCCTGTCGCTGTTCGCGGCCTTCCTGATCTATGCCGGCCTCAAGATCCTGTTCTCCGGCCATGAGGAGCAGGGCGATTTCGGGAACAGCAAGGTTGTCCGCTGGATGCGCCGCCGCTTCCGCGTGACGCCGGAACTGCACGGCCAGAAGTTCGCCGTGCGCAAGACCGACCCGAAGACCGGGCGGAAGGCCCTGTGGTTCACGCCCCTCGCCCTGGCGCTGGTGTTGGTGAACGGCGCCGACGTCATCTTCGCCGTCGACAGCGTGCCGGCGATCTTCGCGATCACCACCGACACCTTCGTGGTCTACACCTCGAACATCTTCGCGATCCTCGGCCTGCGCGCCCTGTATTTCGCGCTGGCCGCGATGGTGGACCGCTTCGCCTACCTGAAGACGGCGCTGGCCTTCATCCTCATCTTCATCGGCGCGAAGATCGTGGTGGCGGACACGTTCGGGCTCCTGAAGGTGCAGCCCTGGGTGTCCCTGGTCGTCACCCTGGTCCTCCTGCTGGGCGGCGTCGCCTACAGCCTGTGGCGCACCCGCGGCGAGGCGACCCTGCCCGAGGGCGAGGCGCGGGCGCACCGCGCCTGAGCCTCAGGCGGCCGGCAGGCTCGCCAGCAGGTCGCGGAGCGTGGTGATGGTGGAGCTGTCGGCGACGCCATCGACCCGCGCCTGCCGGAAATGGCGCTGGAAGGCGGTGACCACCGCCTTCGTCCGGGCGTCGAACGTGCCGTTCACCGGCAGGTCGTAGCCGTAGAGGGCGAACATCGCCTGCAACGCCTCAACCGGCTGGCCGGCATCGCCCTCCGCGAAGAAGCGCCCGTCCCGCAGGGGGGCGGGCGGCACGCAATGGCCGAGCCCGGCCTCCGCGAGGCGGAGCCACGGAAAGGTCTCGCCGGGGTCTTCCTTTCGCTCCGGCGCGATGTCCGAATGGGCGAGCACCCGCGCCTGCGGGATGCCCCAGCGCCCCGCGATGTCGAGACCGAGTGCGATCACCGCCGCGATCTGCGCGTCCGGATAAGGCGGCAACCCGCCGACATGGCCGGGATGGACGATCTCGATGCCGATGGAGCGGGAGTTGATGTCGGTGACGCCCTTCCACGCCCCGGCCCCCGCGTGCCACGCCCGCGCGGCCTCGGCGACGAGCTGCACCGTGCCGCCATCCTCGAACACGACGTAATGGGCCGAGACCTCGCTCATCGGATCGCGCAGCCGCGCCAGCGCCGCCGCGCTGCTCTCCATGCCGGTGTAGTGCAGGATCAGCATGTCCGGCCGCAGGCCGCGCCGGTCCCCCTGGTTCGGAGACGGCGCCACCTTGCGGGCGAGGGGGGTGTCGGGCGTGAGGGTCATCGGTCGCTTCTACGCTTTCGTGCCGAGCGCGCGCCACGTTCCCTTTATCGCCGTCGAGGATATGTGATATCCATACCCGATATCGCGGAGGGGGGAGGATGCGGGCTCTCGTCGATATGAATGAGACGCAGCTGGCGGCGCTGGATAGTCTCGCCAAGCGGAAGCGCCAATCGCGCGCCGCGCTGATCCGTGCCGCCATCGACGACTATCTCGACCGCCATCGCCGCGAGCAGGTGGAGGATGGCTTCGGCCTGTGGGGCAAGGGCGCTGTCGATGGCCTCGCCTTTCAGGAGAAGGCGCGGAGCGAATGGTAGGCGCCCTGTTCGACACCAACATCCTCATCGACAATCTGAACGCGGTTCGGCAGGCCCGCGAGGAGATCGGGCGCTTCGAGAACCGCGCGATCAGCATCATCACGTGGATGGAAGTGATGGTCGGCGCGAAGGCCGACCTGATCGAGCCGACGCGGCATTTTCTGGAAGGCTTCAGGATCATCCCATTGGACGACGAGATCGCCACTCGTGCCGTGGACTTGCGGCGCAGCCACCGCATCAAGCTCCCCGATGCGGTGATCTGGGCGACGGCTCAGATCACCGGGCGCCTGCTCGTGACCCGCAACACCAAGGATTTTCCGCCGGGCGACGCGGGGATTCGGGAGCCCTACACGCTGTAGGATGGCCCAGCCGAAGCCGAACCGCCCCCTACCGTAACCCCCGCTCGGCCGCGACCAGATCGTAGGCGGCGTTGATCGCCGCGAGGCGCTTGCTGGCGATGGCCACTGCCTCCGGGGGGAGGCCCCGCGCCAGCGCGCGGTCGGGGTGGTGCTCGGACACCAAGCTCCGGTGGCGGGCCTTCACCGTCGCGTCGTCGGTGGCCCGGTCGAGGCCCAGCACCTCGTAGGGGTCGTCCTCCAGGCGGACATGCCGCGCGGCGATGCGCTGGAACGCGGCCTCCTCGAAGCCGAAGATCGCGGAGACGGCGCGCAGGTACTGCTCCTCGGCCGCGTGGATCGCCCCGTCCGCGCCCGCGATCTGGAACAGGCCGTCGAGCACGTCCTCCAGCAGGGCCGGCTCGTCTCCGAAGGTCGCCGCGAGCTGGTAAGCGTAGGCCTCGTAGCCGTCGGTGGTGCGCTTGGCGAGGTCGAACAGGCGCGTCACCCCGGCCTGGGCCGAGGGCTCGACATGCACCACGCGGGCGAAGGCCTCGACCTCCGAGGGCGCGACGACGCCGTCCGACTTGGCCATCTTGGCCGCCAGCGCCACGAGCCCGGTGGTGAAGATCACGTCGCGTGGGGTCGGGCCGAAGGGCGCGCCGACCCGGTCGACGAGGAAATGGCCGGCGACACCGCCGATCAGCCCGCCGAGGGGGCCTCCGACCGCCAGCCCGATGCCGGCGCCGCCGAGCTTGCCCCAGATCCCCGAGGCGCGAGGCGTCGGCGTCCGGCTGTCGTGGATCATCGGGCGGCTTCGAGATCATCCGCCGGGATGGCCCCGGCCGCCACCCGATAGACCGGCGGCGCCCGGGGTGGAAGGGCCGAGATGTCTCCCGGCCGATCGTGCCTTAGCGGCAGTAGACGTTGCCGTAGGCGTCGCGGTAGGTGCCGTAGGGGCAGCGCGGAGCGGTCGAGGCGCCGACGATGGCACCGCCGGCGCCGCCGATGGCCGCACCCGCGAGGGCGCCGCCGGCCCGGCCGGTCGCCGCGCCGCCGATGGCCGCACCGGCCAGCGCGCCGAGGCCGGCGCCGCCGAGAGCCCGGTCCTCGGGCGTGTTGCAGGCGCCGAGCGACAGCGCTGCGAGTCCGGCGAGGGCGGCCGCGATGGTCTTCTTCATATCTCTACAACTCCCCTGTGCATCCGTTTTGGCTTTTGCCGTTATGGCTGCGAATCGAGCTTAGCAGGAACGCAACGCCGTCCCTACGGCCAAGGTTCCGATCCATGAACGGGGCAGTTGCGTCCCGTCATCCTCCCGCCCTATGCCACGCGGAAGGCGGGCCGCCTGGGCCGCCGCCGGATTTCGAGGCCGCCATGCAGAAAGCCACCACGATCGTCCGCCGTCCGGCCGTGCGCGCCGACCGCGTCGCGGACACCGTCGAACTCGACCATGCCGGCCGGTCCGCCCTCCCGTCCAGCCTGACGGCGGCGGGTGGCCTCGCCTTCGAGGTGGCCCTCCCGAAGGCCGGCTCGCTGGAGGACGGCGACGCCCTGCGCCTCGACGACGGCCGGCTCGTCGTCGTGAAGGCGGCGGCCGAATCGCTTCTCGAAGTCCGGGCGGAGAACCCGGCCCGGCTGATGCGCCTCGCGTGGCAGCTCGGCGGCAACCATGTCGAGGCCGAGGTCGGCGCCGACACGCTCCATATCCCCGCCTCGCCGGCCAATGCCGAACTGGTGCGCGGCCAGGGCTGCGTCGCCACCCCGGTGACCCGCGCCTTCAGCCCGGAGAAGGCCGCCCACGATCACAGCACGTGCGGCCACGATCACGGCCACGACCACCACGGGCACGATCACGCCCACGACCATGATCACGGGCACGATCACGACCACCATGCTCACGACCATGCGCACGATCACGGCCATTCCCATGGCCACAACCATGATCATGCGCATCATGGGCACGATCACAGCCACAAGCATGACCACTGACCGGCGGCGGATCGCGCTGTCGGCGGGGTTGATCGGGCTGGTGCTCGCCGTCCCCGCCTCGGCTGGGTCGGACCCGACCCGCGACGTCCTCTGGATGGCCCTGAAGACCTGCGTCCTCGCCAAGACGCTCGCCAACAGGACCTTCCCCTGTCTGGCCGTCGATCTCGGCGACAAGGAGCGCCCCGGCACGGCCGTGCTGCGGGCGCCGGGCGAGCCGACGCATATCGTGGTCATGCCCACCGACACGGTCTCGGGGCTCGAAGCGGCGCCCCTACGCGGCCCGCGCGGCGTGGCGTACTGGAAGGCGGCGCTCTCGGCCCGGCACTTCGTGGTGGATTCCCTGAAGAACCGCGTGCCGGAGGCCGATCTCGGTCTCGCCGTGAATTCGGCGCGCGGGCGCAGCCAGGATCAACTGCACATCCACCTCGATTGCCTGCGGCCCAAGGTGCTCGATGCCCTCGACGCCCATGGCCGCGCCGTCGGCAAGGCGTGGGCGCCGTTCCCGGTGCCGCTGGCCTATGACCGGTTCCACGCGATGCGGGTGCGCGCCGCCGACGTCGAGACGTTCAACCCCTTCGCGGCCATCACGACCCTGCCGGGCCGCCGCGACCTGACGCGGACCACCTTCGCGGCGGTCTCGACACGGCCCGGCGATCCAGAGCCGGGCCTCATCCTCCTCGCCTTCCGGGGCCGCCAGGCCAGCGCGGAGGACATCATGGACCATGGCTGTGCTATCGCGGATCAGCGCCGCGCCCGTCCCGCCGGATAGTCGTCGCCGTCCGGGTGAAGGAAGACAGTCCTCCCGCAGTCTAGGCATGGGCCAAGCGGAACCATTAGCTTGGCCTCACGTTGAAGCGGCATGGAACACTTCAAGTCCACCATCGCCACGACAGCGATTGCAGCTTTCGGCCTCCTCGCCGCAGCGCATATCCTGCATCCGGGCAACTTCGAGCGCACGACATACCCGTCGCGGCCCGTCGCGACGGTGGCTCCCCAAGCCTGGGCCAACCCGCCGGCCGCCCTTGCGGTTTCCGCTGCGGCCCCCGTCCTCAAGGCGGAAGCCCCGCAGCTGGTGCCCGCCCCCGTGGCCTGGACCTCGGTGCAGGTCGAGCCCCCGGTCCCGGTGCGCATCGCCGAGGCCGCGCCGGAGCATCGCCGGAAGGCCGGCGCCCACCGGCATAAGCTCTCGCAGCGTTCGGCCCCGGTGCGTCAGGCCGTGCTGACCCAACCGGCCCAGCCGGCGGCCGTCGCCCCCGTGAAGAAGCCGGAGGCGAACCGCATCGACCCGATCGGCGACATCATCCGCGGCCTCGGGCTCGGCAGCGACAGCTGAGCCGCCGCCGCGCCCGCGTCCGTCAGCGTTCCAGGCGGGCGACGAGGCTCGACGTGTCCCAGCGGTTGCCGCCCATCGCCTGCACCTCGGCGTAGAACTGATCGATCAGGGCCGAGACCGGGAGCTTGGCACCGTTGCGGCGGGCTTCGTCCAGCAGGATGCCGAGATCCTTGCGCATCCAATCGACAGCGAAGCCGAAGTCGAACTTGCCCTCGTTCATGGTCTTGCCGCGGTTCTCCATCTGCCAGGAGCCGGCAGCGCCCTTCGAGATGACGTCGAGCACGGCCTCGACATCGAGACCGGCGCGCTTGGCGAAGTGCACGCCCTCCGAGAGGCCCTGCACGAGACCGGCGATGCAGATCTGGTTGACCATCTTGGTGAGCTGGCCGGACCCGACCGGGCCCATCAGGCGGCAGGCGCGGGCGAAGCTTTTGATGGCCTCCTCGGCCTTCGCATAGGTCTCGGGCTCCCCGCCGCACATCACCGTCAGCACGCCGTTCTCGGCGCCGGCCTGTCCGCCGGAGACGGGGGCGTCGATGAAGCCGACACCCTTCTCCTGCGCGGCGGCGGCGAGTTCGCGGGCGACCTCGGCCGACGCGGTGGTGTGGTCCACGAAGACCGAGCCCGGCTCCATGCCGGCGAGCGCCCCATCCTCGCCCAGCACCACGCTGCGCAGGTCGTTGTCGTTGCCGACGCAGGCGAAGACGATCGCGGCGCCCTTCACGGCCTCGCGCGGGGTGGCGGCATGGGCGCCGCCATGGGCCTTCACCCAGGCCTCCGCCTTGGCGCCCGTTCGGTTGTAGACCGTGACGTCATGGCCTTTCTTCGCGAGATGCCCGGCCATCGGGCCGCCCATCACGCCGAGTCCCAGAAAAGCGACCTTGGCCATCATCCGTCTCCACCCGAACGCCGCAGGCCATGCGGAGCGGCCCGCGTTCCTGCCCGCCGGTCCGTGGCGGGCGCCCGACCTATAGCAGCCCGGCGCGGGCGAACAACGAGGCCCCGTTTGTCCGGCGGGCGGTTCGCGAAAATCTTTGCACGGCGTAAAATTTCCGGCAGAACGCAGGCCAGATCACAGGCCCTGTCAGGGTCGTTCGAGCCGTGGGCCGGGGAGGCCACGCCATGACCGCCATTCAGAAGCATGGGCCCTGGGCCCTCGTCGGGGCGCTCGGCGCCGCCGCCCTGTCCATCGTGGCCGTCGAGCGTGGCGAGGCGGTGAACGCCCTCTGGATCGTGGTCGCGGCGGTCTGCGTCTACCTGATCGCCTACCGCTATTACTCGAAGTTCATCGCCGACAAGGTGATGCGCCTCGACGCGAAGCGCGAGACCCCGGCGCTACGCCACAACGACGGGCTCGATTACGTCCCCACCAACAAGAGCGTGCTGTTCGGCCACCATTTCGCGGCCATCGCGGGCGCCGGCCCGCTGGTCGGCCCGGTGCTCGCCGCGCAGATGGGCTACCTGCCCGGCATGCTGTGGATCCTGGCGGGCGTCGTCCTCGCGGGCGCGGTGCAGGACTTCATGGTCCTGTTCGTTTCCATGCGCCGGGACGGGCGCTCGCTGGGCGAGCTGATCCGCGCCGAGCTCGGGGCGGTGCCGGGCGTCATCGCCCTCTTCGGCACCTTCCTCATCATGATCATCCTGCTGGCGGTGCTGGCGCTGATCGTCGTGAAGGCCCTGGCCGAAAGCCCGTGGGGCACCTTCACGGTGATGTCCACGATCCCGATCGCCATCTTCATGGGCGTGTACACCCGCTACATCCGGCCGGGTAAGATTGGCGAGGTCTCCGTCGTCGGCTTCGTCCTGCTGATGGCCGCCATCTTCGGCGGCGGGCAGGTGGCGGCGAGCCCGGTCTGGGGCCCGGCCTTCACCTTCACCGGCACGCAGCTGTGCTGGTTGCTGATCGGCTACGGCTTCGTCGCCTCGGTCCTGCCGGTGTGGCTGCTGCTCGCCCCGCGCGACTACCTCTCGACCTTCCTCAAGATCGGCACCATCGTCGGCCTCGCGCTCGGCATCGCCTTCGTGGCCCCGCACCTGCAGATGCCGGCCATGACCAAGTTCGTGGACGGCACCGGCCCTGTCTGGGCGGGCAGCCTGTTCCCGTTCCTGTTCATCACCATCGCCTGCGGTTCGGTCTCGGGCTTCCACGCGCTGATCTCGTCGGGCACCACGCCGAAGCTCATCGCCAACGAGGTCGATGCCCGCTTCGTCGGCTACGGCGCGATGCTGATGGAATCCTTCGTGGCGATCATGGCGCTGGTCTCGGCCTGCGTGATCGATCCGGGCGTGTACTTCACCATGAACTCCCCGGCGGCCCTCGTAGGCACCACGCCGGAGACCGCCGCCGCCGCCGTGACCAAGCTCGGCTTCGCCACGACGCCGGAGGTCATCACCCAGACCGCCGCCGATGTCGGCGAGCACACGATCATCTCCCGCGCGGGCGGCGCCCCGACCCTGGCGGTGGGCATGGCGCACATCATCTCCTCGGCCATCGGCGGCAAGGGGATGATGGCCTTCTGGTACCACTTCGCGATCCTGTTCGAGGCGCTGTTCATCCTGACGGCGGTGGATGCGGGCACGCGGGCCTGCCGCTTCATGGTGCAGGACCTCGTGGGGCTCGTGGCGCCCGGCTTCAAGAAGACGGATGCCTGGGGGCCGAGCATCGTCGCCACCGCGATCTCTGTGGGCGCCTGGGGCTACTTTCTCTACCAGGGCGTCACGGATCCGCTGGGCGGCATCAACACCCTGTGGCCGCTCTTCGGCATCTCCAACCAGATGCTGGCGGCGGTGGCGCTGACGCTGTGCACCGTGGTGATCTTCAAGATGAAGCGCGAGAAATACGCCTTCGTGACGATCATCCCGACCGCGTGGCTGTGCATCTGTACCCTGACGGCCGGCTGGCAGAAGATCTTCTCGGCCGACCCGAAGATCGGCTTCCTCGCCCATGCCGAGCGCTACGCGACGGCCGCCGCCGAGGGCAAGCTCCTCGCGCCGGCCAAGAGCGCCGACCAGATGAGCCAGATCATTCTCAACGACCGGATCGACGCAGTGCTCGCCGCGTTGTTCATCGCGCTCGTGGTGGCGATCGCGGTCTTCGGCATCATGGCCTGCATGAAGGCGCTGCGCGCCGACCGCTGGACCGCGCTGGAGACCGAGCCGCGCATGGTGGCGGCGGAGTGAGGCGATGATGCCGGCGCAGGGCTTTCGCAACCAACTGCGGACGTTGACGAAATGCGTCTGCGACGGGGCGCGGCTGATGGTGGGGCAGGGCGACTACGCCGTCTATGCCGAGCACATCCGCCGCACCCATCCCGACCGGGAGCCGATGACCGAGACGGAGTTCTTCCGCAACCGGGAGAACGCGCGGTTCGGCGTCGGCAACACCTCCGGTTTCCGGTGTTGCTGAGGGCAAGCTTGACTCAGGGGCCCCTTCTCCCGCCATCTTGGATCAACGGGAGAGGGGCATGAGTATTTTCCAGGACGCTATCCTTCGCTTCGGCCGGACGATCATGTCCTATGCCGGCGATGCGATGTTCCTGCAGGCGGCCGTCTCGGCGGCGGCCAACGTCATCGTCGCGGATGGCGACGTGGCGGAGGAAGAGGTCGAGGCGGCCATCGTCGGCATCCGCGCCAACCCGATCCTCGAACGGTCCTACGACACCCTGCGCGTCGAGCAGGAACTGTACGAGGCGATCAGCCGCGCGAAGACCCGCGCCGGGCGGATCGAGAACCTCCGGGCCGCCGCCGCGATCGCCGAACGGCCCATCGAGCAGAGGCAGGACGTGTTCCTGATCGCCGCCGACGTCGCCGATTTCGACGGTATCAGCGCGGTCGAGCACACGGCGCTCGATGAGATTGCGAATTCGCTGGAAGTCGAAAAGTCGGCGCTGCTGCGCTGAGAACACGAGCGTGACCACGATAGTGTTTCCGCCGGAAACAACTTAACGGCGCCTGCGGCATCGCGGATCAGTACTTGTCGGCCCGGGCGGGTTAGCTCACCCTAGTGCTCGCACGTCCGGGGGGCCGGGAGATCGCATGGGCCTCGTCCTCTACGCCCTCAAGTTCCGCATCACGACCTACGTGCTCGCGGTCCTGATGATGCTCGGCGGCGTCGGCGCCATCGTCGTCATGCCCAAGGACGTGCTGCCCGTCGTCGACATCCCCGTCGTCGTGGTGGTCTGGACCTATACCGGCCTGTCCACGCCGGAGATGGAAACCCGCGTCACGACCTATGCCGAGTTCGGCATCTCCAACAACGTCAACAACATCCGCCGGATGGAATCGACCACCCTGCAGGGCACGGCGGTCCAGCGGATCTATTTCGATCCGAGCGTGAGCATCGACCTCGCCATCGCCCAGGTCGTGTCGTCCACGAACTCCATCCGCGCCGCGATGCCGCCGGGCATCCAGCCGCCGGTCATCGTGCGCTACTCGGCCTCGTCGGTGCCGGTGATCCAGCTGGCCCTGTCCTCGGCCAGCCAGAGCCTCAACGAGATCTACGATTACGCGCAGTACCGCATCCGCCAGACCCTGGCGCAGGTGCCGGGCTCGACCCTGCCCGCGCCGTTCGGCGGGGCGCCGCGCCAGATCATGGTCGATCTCGACCTGAACGCCCTCCAGGCGCTCGGGCTGACGCCGCTCGACGTCACCAACGCCATGACGGCGCAGAACCTGACCGTCCCGTCCGGCCTCGCCAAGATCGGCGAGCAGCAATACCCGATCCAGCTCAACGCGACGCCGCCCTCCATCGAGACCCTGAACACCGCGCCGATCAAGGTCGTGGCCGGGCAGCCGGTGCTGGTGCGGGACGTGGCCTTCGTCCGCGACGGCGGGCCGCCGCAGATCAACGTGGTCCGGGCCGACGGCAGCCAAGCCGTGCTGATGCAGGTCATCAAGAACGGCAACGCCTCGACGCTCAGCGTCGTGAACAACGTCAAGGCGGCGATGCCGACGATCCGGGCCGCCGCCCCCGAGGGCATGAGCATCAAGCTGCTGTTCGACCAGTCGGTCTTCGTGTCGAACGCCATCGAGGGGGTGCTGCACGAGGCGGCCATCGCCGCCGCGCTCACCGGCCTCGCGATCCTGCTGTTCCTCGGCTCGTGGCGCTCGACCCTCGTCGTCCTGATCTCGATCCCCCTCTGCGTGATGACCTCGCTGGCCGTGCTGGCGGCGCTCGGCCAGACCATCAACATCATGACGCTGGGCGGCCTCGCCCTCGCGGTCGGCATCCTCGTGGACGACGCCACGGTGGCCATCGAGAACACCTACCGGTTGTTCGAGGAGGGCGAGGAGTTCCGGGAGAGCGTGGTCCACGGCGCGGCGGGCATCGCCAAGCCGGCGCTGATCTCGACGCTGTCGATCTGCGCGGCCTTCACCGCCGTCTTCGCCCTCACCGACACGCCGAAATACCTGTTCACCCCGCAGGCGCTCGCGGTCGTGTTCGCGATGCTGACCTCCTACCTGCTATCGCGGACCCTGGTGCCCCTACTGATCGACGTGATCGTGGCGCCGGAATACGCGGCCAAGCACGCCAAGGATCGGCACGAGAAGGGCGAAGCCCCCCGCCGGACGCGGATCGGCCGGGTCGTCGGCGCCGTGGGGGCGCCGCTGATGCGCTTCGCGGGGGCCTTCCACCGGGGCTTCGAGGCGCGCTTCACCCGCTTCCATCGCGGCTATGTCGGGCTGCTCCATGCCGCCCTGCGCCACCGCGTCGTGACCGCGATCATCACCGTCTGCGTGCTCGCGCTCGGCGGCACGCTGTTCGTGTTCACGGGGCAGGATTACTTCCCCGAGATCGAATCCCGCCAGATGACGATGCATCTGCGCGCCCGCGCCGGGCTTCGCATCGAGACGACGCAGCAGGTCTTCGCGCAGGTCGAGGACGTGGTGCGCGAGGTGATCCCCGAGCACGAGCTGGAGCAGATCCTCGACAACATCGGCGTGCCGTCCATCAACTACAACTTCGCCTTCTCGGACGGGTCGTTCGTCTCCTACAACGACGGGCAGATGCTCATCAGCCTGAAGGAGGAGCACGGCTCGGTGGCGGCTTACAAGAAGCGCCTGCGCGAGGTGCTGATGCAGCGCTTCCCCGACCTGACGGTCTATTTCCAGCCGGCCGACATCATCACCCAGATCCTGAATTTCGGCGTCATCACGCCGATCGACATCCAGGTGTCCGGCCGCAACAAGGAGAAGGACCTGGAGGTCGCCCAGAACATCGTCCGCCGTCTGCGCGACACGAAGGGCCTCGTGGACGTGCATCTGCAGCAGATCGTCAACGTCCCGCAATTCTACGTGGACGTGGACCGGCGGCTCGCCTCGGAACTCGGGCTCACCGAGCAATCCGTGGCGCAGAACATGAACATCTCGCTCTCGGGCAGCTATCAGGTCACGCCGAACTTCTGGCCGGACCCCAAGACCGGCATCCCCTATCAGCTCTGGGTCCAGACGCCGGAATACCGCAACGCCTCCCTCACGGACCTGCGCAACACGCCGCTCTTCGTGCGCGCCGCCGCCACCTCGGGCACGGGGCCGGGGGTGCTGACGCTGCTTTCCAGCGTCGCGGACATGAAGCGCGTGCCGACGCAGACGGTGATCAACCACGTCAACATCCAGCCGACCTTCGACATCTTCGCCTCGGTGCAGGACCGCGACCTCGGCTCCGTCGCCCGCGAGATCGATACGATCGTGCAGGAGGAGCAGAAGAACCTGAGCGCGCCCGACAAGATCACCGTGCGCGGCCAGATCGAGAACATGCGCTCGGCCTTCCTGCGCCTCGGCATCGGCCTCGGCATCGCGCTGATCGCCGTCTACCTGCTGATGGCGGTGAACTATCAGAGCTGGGGCGACCCGTTCGTGGTCATCGCCGCCCTGCCCATCGCCTTCTGCGGCATCACCACCGGCCTGTTCGTGACCGGCACGACCTTCTCGATCCCCTCGATCTTCGGGGCGATCATGTCGGTGGGCATCGCCTCGGCGAACTCGATCCTGCTCGTTACCTTCGCCAAGGAGCACCGGGAGGCGACCGGGTGCAGCGCCGCCGAGGCCGCCATCGCGGCGGGCGAGACGCGCCTGCGGCCGGTGCTGATGACCGCCTCGGCGATGTTCCTGGGATTGATCCCGATGGCGCTGGGCACGGGGGAGGGCGGCGAGCAGAACGCGGCGCTCGCCCGCGCGGTGATGGGCGGCATCGCCTTCGCGACGCCGGCCACGCTGCTGCTGGTGCCCTTCCTCTACACGCTGCTGCGCAGCGGCCCCGCCCAGCCGGTGGAGGATTACCTCCCGCCGGAGGGCGCCAAGGTGGCTCAGACGGCGGCCTAGGCGGCGGCCTGGGCGGACGCGACGGCGGCCTCGAACGCCTGGAAGGCGGCGGTGGCCTCGTTCCAGCGCGACGCCTGTATATGGCCCATCATGGCGCGGCACTCGCTGCGCGCCGTGGCGAGGGCCTGCTCCACCGGCCCGTGGAAGGCCGGATGCGGGGCGATCTCGCCCTGGTCGGCGGTGGCCGGGCGCATGCCGATCAGCACCGAGGCGAGGCGGCGGCGCCACGCGGCGCAATCCGCCGGCAGGCGGGCGCGGCGCAAAGCGGTCTCGTCGCCCTGCTGCTTGTCGAGGAGGGTCTGGCTCAGGGTCTCGATCTGGTCGATCCGGTCGATGGCTTCGCTGATCTCCTTGCGGGCCTTGTCGGCGCCCGCCGAGACCCGGCCGACGCTGTCGGCGATTTCGCTCGTGGCCTGGATCTGCTGATCGAGCAGGCTGGAGGCCATGCGCATCTCGGCCGACACGCTCGCGACCTTGGCGCTCTCCGTCTCGACGCGGGCGCTGGCCTGCGACATCGCCTGGGCGCCGGATTTCACCGCCTCGCGGCTCTGGCTCACGGCCTCGCGCATGGCGGACATCTCGTCCCGCAGGCTCTTGATGCGCTGGTGGATCTCGTCGGTGGCCCGCGCGGTCTGGGCGGAGAGGGCCTTCACCTCGGCGGCGACCACGGCGAAGCCGCGTCCGGCGGCGCCGGCGCGGGCGGCCTCGATGGTGGCGTTCAGGGCGAGGAGGTTGGTCTGGCCGGAGATCGCGGCAATGGCGCCCGCCATCTCCTCGATCCGCGCGGCGGCCTGGGAGAACCCGTCTAGGCGGCGGCCGATCTCGTCGGCGCCGCCCTCGATCCGGCGCATGCCGTCGGAGGCGCGGTGGATGTCGCCCGCGCAGGCCGCGATGCCGCCGCTCGCCGCCTCGGAACTGCTCGCCACCTCGGCGGAGCGCGCCGCGATCTCGCGGGTCGTCGCCGCCAACTCCTCGGTGGCGGCGGCCATCAGGCGGGCCTGCTCGGCCATGCCGGTGGAATCGTAGGCCATCCAGCCGAGGGAGGTGCCGGCCTCGGAGGCGGCGGCCGAAAGACGGCCGGGCAGCGCCATCAGTTCACGGTCGATCACCGGCGCGGGGGCAGCGGCGAGGGCCACGACGGGCGCCTCGGTCACGGGGGCGGAACGCACGACGGGGGTCTGGTCGACCGGCTGGATTTTTCTTTGGAGACCGAACATCCGGCAGCTCGACTGAAGTTACGGGAACGCGCCCGAAACAATGCCGGATTTCTATGAAGGAAATGTTCACGCACAAGATAGGGTAGGCGTGATCACACTCGCCTTATGATTGCTGTGGCTTCATTCGCCTGAAGGGGCAGGTCGTTCCGCCCAATCCGCGGCCGAATGCTGTGGAGTCGCCCCGGCAAGTCAAATCTTGCCGGGGCGAATACCGTTGTAGTCGATCACTCGCCCGTGAGGGCCGCCTTGGTGCGCGACCACCAGCCCGCCCGCTTCGGCCGGGACGGATCGGAGGGCGGCGTCAGCACGACGGCGACGGGCTCGGCCGGCGGCTCGCTCGGCGCTTCCGGAGCCGGCTCGGGCGCGGGCGCCTCGGCGGCTTCGGCGGCGGGGGCCGGAACCGGCTCGGCGTGGGTCGCCTGGGCGACCTCTTCCGCGCTCACCGGCTGCTCCGCCGCAGGCTCGACGAAGCGGACGGGGGCCGGCTCTTCGACGGCCTTGAGGGTTTCGGCGCTGACGGGTTCCTCGGCGGCGGCGATGGCCTCGTCCGATGCCTCGCCGGCCTCGGCCTCACCCTCGCCCTCGTCGTCCCGCTGGCCGTTGCGCTCCACCCGGCCGCGACCGCCACGGCGGCCACGGCGGCGGCGGCGGCCCTTGTCGCCGTTGCCGGCGGCGGCATCCTCGCCCTCGGCGGCGGGCGCGGCCTCGCCCGCTTCCTCGTCGCTTTCGGAGGCGTTGGCCTCGGCGGGCTCGTCCTCGCCCTCGTCCTCACCCTCGTCGGCGCCGCCCTCGCGGCCCTCCTGACCCTCGGTGCGACCGCCGCGACGACGACGGCGGCGGCGACGGCGGCGGCCCTCACCATCCTCGCGGGCTTCCTCGGTGCCGGCCTCGCCGGGGGCGGCTTCGGTCACCTCGGCGGTTTCGGTCTCCTCGACCTCGTCCTCGGCCTCGTCCTCGAACTCCATGGAGGGCGAGATGGCGGTGGCGCGCACGCCCGTCACCGGACCCTCGGCCCGCTGGGCGGGCTCGCCGCGATCCAGCTGGAAGGCCGAGGTCGCGGGCAGGCGCTCGTCGGCGGCGATGGTGACGGTGACGCCGAAATGGACCTCGATCTCGTGCAGATGTGCGCGCTTCTGGTTGAGGATGTAGAGCGCCACCTCCGTGCGGGTCCGCAGGATGAGGTTGTGGCTCGCGGACTTGAGCAGCGCCTCCTCGATGGAGCGCAGGATGTGCAGGGCCACCGAGGCGGTGGCGCGCACGAAGCCCGAGCCGCCGCAATGCGGGCAGGGGATCGAGGAGGATTCGAGCAGGCCGGTGCGGATGCGCTGGCGGCTCATCTCCATGAGGCCGAAGGGTGAGATCCGGCCGACCTGGATGCGGGCGCGGTCGTTCTTCAGGCAGTCGTTGAGCTTCTTCTCGACGGCGCGGTTGTTCCGCTTCTCCTCCATGTCGATGAAGTCGATGACGATCAGGCCCGCGAGGTCGCGCAGGCGCAATTGCCGGGCGACTTCCTCGGCGGCTTCGAGGTTCGTCTTGAGGGCGGTGTCCTCGATGTCGTGCTCGCGGGTGGCGCGGCCGGAGTTCACGTCGATCGAGACCAGCGCCTCGGTCGGGTTGATGACGAGGTAGCCGCCCGACTTCAGGGAGACATGGGTCGAGAACATCGCGTCGAGCTGCGCCTCGACGCCATAGCGGGCGAAGATCGGGGTGGTGTCGCGGTACGGCTTCACGACCTTGGTCTGGTCGGGCATCAGCATCCGCATGAAGTCCTTGGCCTCGCGGTAGGCGTCGTCGCCCGCCACGAGCACCTCGTCCAATTCCTTGTTGTAGAGGTCACGGATCGCCCGCTTGATGAGCGAGCCCTCCTCGTAGACCAGCGACGGGGCGATCGAGGTGAGGGTCAGCTCCCGCACCGATTCCCAGAGGCGCATCAGGTATTCGAAGTCGCGGGCGATCTCCGGCTTCGAGCGCGAGGCGCCGGCCGTGCGCAGGATGACGCCCATCCCCTCCGGCACGTCGAGGTCGGCCACGACCTCCTTCAGCCGCTTGCGGTCGGCCGCCGAGGTGATCTTGCGGGAGATGCCGCCGCCGCGCCCGGTATTGGGCATCAGCACGGAGTAGCGGCCGGCGAGGGACAGGTAGGTGGTGAGCGCCGCGCCCTTGGTGCCGCGCTCTTCCTTCACGACCTGCACGAGGATGATCTGGCGGCGCTTGATCACCTCCTGGATCTTGTAGTGGCGGCGGGGCGCGCGGGGACGCTCCGGGATCTCGGCGAGCGCGTCGCCGTTGCCGCCGACCTGGGCGATCTTGGGCTCGGCGTCCGGATCGTCGGAATCCTCCTCGCCCTCGTCCTCCTCGTCGCCCTCATCCTCGTCGTCTTCGTCGGACTCGTCCTCGTCGTCCTCCTCGTCGTCGGACTCGTCCTCATCCTCGGCATCCGCCTCGTCGGATTCGTCGGTCTCGAACGGGGCCGGGGCCTCCTCGATGGCGGTCAGCTCCTCGGTGACGGCGATCACCGCCTCGGGGGGCACCTCGGAGTCGAGCTCGGTCGCAGCCGCCACCGGCTCGCCGGGGGCGGGCTCGTCGTGCGCGGATTCGTCGTGGGAGGCCGACTCGGCGGACGACTCGCCCGCCTGACCCTCGGTGGCGAATTCCTCGCGCACGGCCTCGGCGTTGTCGGAGAGGGCGTCGGGCAGGGTCTCGGCGGCGAAAGCCTCACCGTCGATGATCGAAACGGTCTCGGCCGAGTCCTCGGTGCTCACCGTCTCGTCGCGGCGCGAGCGTGCCTCGGCCCGGCGCCCACGCGAACGGCGGGGCGAGCGGCGGCGGCGCTCCTCGCGCTCGCGGTATTCCTCGGCCTCGCGGGCCTCCTCCTCGAGGAGGGCCTGACGGTCGGCCAGGGGGATCTGGTAATAGTCCGGGTGGATCTCGTTGAAGGCCAGGAAGCCGTGGCGGTTGCCGCCATACTCCACGAAGGCGGCCTGGAGCGACGGCTCCACCCGCGTGACCTTGGCGAGATAGATGTTGCCGCGCAGCTGGCGGCGGCTGGCGGACTCGAAGTCGAACTCTTCGACCTTAGACCCTTGGACCGTGACGACCCGGGTCTCTTCCGGGTGCATCGCGTCGATGAGCATCTTGTTGGCCATGACGAACTCTCGGCATGGCGGCCGACGTCGCGTTCCGTGCCCGGAGCCCCGGCGGCGCCTCGCCCGACCGTGTACGCGTCGAGCCAGGGGCCGGCCTCGTCACCGAGGCCGCGGGGAGGAGGGATGGGATTGTGCCGTCAACCGCCTTAGGGCGCCCTTGGCGCCTGGGGTTGAAACTGGCCGGGCGGATGGTGGGGACGGCGCGTGGCGACATGCGTGCGCGCGGGGCACGAGCAGCGGCAAGCGGTGCTGTGCGTCCCTCCATCCTCTCCCGACCTCACGAAAGCATCTCGACCGGTCTGGTCCGGCCGTGAATTCCTGTGCGGCGAACATCGCCGCGCTGTGTGACACCCGACCGGCTGTTAAGTGGTCCGCCATCGCGAGAGCGGGCAACACACCCGCTGCGACGTCGCGTCCGTCTTTCCATCGAAAGAGTGGACACGTCCGCAGGTTGCACATGCGACCGGCGGGACCGGAAAGGGGTCCTTACCATTACAAACCGTGGCAGCGGTTTGGCAAGGGCCAGCCGCGCGAACTCGTCACGCAAATGTCATTCCGCTGCCGCGAGATGCGGGCGAATGGCCTGGAGCGCGGCGGGCTTCGGACCGCCGGTCGCCCAATCGAGCAGTTCCACGGTGTGAACGATCGGGATGGCCGTTCCCTTCCCGATCTGCGTGGCGCATCCGATATTGCCGGTGGCGATCACATCGGGGCGGATCCGCTCGATGTTGGCGACCTTGCGCTCCCGCAGCTTCTCCGCGATCTCCGGCTGAAGGATGTTGTAGGTGCCGGCCGAGCCGCAGCAGATATGGCCCTCGGGCACCTCCTTCACCGTGAATCCGGCCCGGGTGAGGAGTGCCTTCGGCTCGGTGCGGATGCCCTGGCCGTGCTGCATCGAGCAGGCCGAGTGGTAGGCGACGACGAGGTCGCTCTCCACCACCGGCTCCGCCAGCGGCAGGGTGGCCATGAACTCGGTCACGTCCTTGGCCAGCGCCGACACCCGCGCCGCCTTCTCGGCATAGGCCGGGTCCTCGCGGAACATGAAGCCGTAATCCTTGATCGTCGTGCCGCAGCCGGAGGCGGTGACGAGGATCGCATCGAGCCCCTTGGCGATCTCAGCGTCCCAGGCGTCGATCGCCTGCTTGGCCAGGGCGTGGGACGAGTGCTCCTTGCCCATGTGGTGGGTCAGCGCCCCGCAGCAGCCCTCCTGCGCGTGGACCACCTCGACCCCGTGGCGGTTGAGCAGGCGGATCGCGGCCTCGTTGAAATCGGGCCGCAGGACGCTCTGGGCGCAGCCCCGCAGCAGCGCGACGCGCTTGGTCGCGGCGCCCTTCGGCGGGAAGGTGCCGGCCCGGTTCGTGGGATTGCGGCCGGGCATCGAGGCCGGGGCGAGGTCGAGCATCGCCGCGAGCCGGCGGCCGACCTGCGGCACGCGGGCAACGAGCCCCTTGAACGGCTGGCCGAGCTTCGCCGCGCGCAGCGCGAGGCGGAACCGGCCGGGATAGGGCAGGACCTGCGCGAGCAGCGCCCGCAGGAACCGGTCGCCCGCCGGGCGGGGATAGGTCGTCTCGATATGCGCGCGGGCATGGTCGACGAGGTGCATGTAATGCACGCCCGAGGGGCAGGTCGTCATGCAGGACAGGCAGGAGAGGCAGCGGTCGACGTGTCGGACCACCTCGGCGCTCGCCGGCTTGCCGCCCTCCAGCATGTCCTTGATCAGGTAGATGCGCCCGCGCGGGGAATCGAGCTCGTCCCCGAGCAGCAGGTAGGTCGGGCAGGTCGCGGTGCAGAAGCCGCAATGTACGCAGGTCCGCAGGATCTTCTCGGACGCCGCCATGGCGGGATCGGCGAGCTGGGCGAGGGAGAAGTTGGTCTGCACTGTCGGATCCTGAGCGTTCTGATCCCCGGAGTGGACGGCGTCAGACGCCCGCGTACATCCGGCCGGGGTTGAAGATTCCCGCCGCGTCGTGGGCGGCCTTGATGCCGGCGGTGACGCGCATCAGCGGCTCCGGCAGCGGCTCGAACACCGGCACGGCGGCGCGCACCGCGTCGGGCGCGCGGACCAGGGTCGCGTGGCCCCCCTGCGCCCGCACGGCGGCGCGGATCGCCTCCGCGCCGGCATCGTCCTCCGCCGGGGTGGTGAGCCAGACGAGGCCGCCGCCCCAATCGTAGAACCAGCGCGCC
The DNA here is from genome assembly GCF_022829465.1 of Methylobacterium sp. J-067. Classification (GTDB taxonomy): domain Bacteria; phylum Pseudomonadota; class Alphaproteobacteria; order Rhizobiales; family Beijerinckiaceae; genus Methylobacterium; species Methylobacterium litchii. The sequence continues at coordinate 158,607 of NZ_JAKSXZ010000146.1, read as the reverse complement.
TCGCGCCGGGCCGCGATGGCGGCCGTGAGCGCCGGACCCTTCGACGGCGCCGTCGAGATCCGCCACAGGGCGTCCCCGCGCGGCTCCACCAGGGGGGCGGCGTCGCGCACGCCCCGCCAGAGGGCGGCGCTGGCCTCGCCGTCCAGGGTCTCGGGGGCGCCGAACCGCTTCAGCAGGCGGCGCAACTCCCCGAGCCGGTAGGTGATGGAATCCGAGAAGCCCTCGATGCGGATGAGGGTGCGTGCATCCCCCGCGCCGCGCCCGGCGGGGAGATGGGCCGCGCCGGTCGGCTCGAAGGGCGAGCCCAGCGCCGCCGCCAGCAATGCGATGGCCCTGGCGTCGTCGAGGCCGGAAAAGACCAGCGTCGAGACCCGCTCGTTTACGGGCAGCACCTTGAACGTCACCTCGGTGAGGAAGCCGAGCGTCCCGTGGGCGCCGGCCATCAGCTTCACGAGGTCGAGGCCGGTGACGTTCTTCATCACCCGCCCGCCCGACTTGATCGCCTCGCCCCGTCCGTTGACGAAGCGCACGCCGATCAGGCTGTCGCGGGCGGCGCCGGCATTGATGCGCCGGGGGCCGGAATTGTTGATGGCCGCCACGGCGCCGATGGTCGGCTCGCCGTCCGTGCCGAACACGCCCCGGTAATCCACCGGCTCGAAGGGCAGCATCTGCCCCTTCGTGGCGAGCAGCGCCTCGACCTCCGCGAGCGGCGTACCCGCGCGGGCGCCGATCACCATCTCGGCCGGCTCGTAGAGGGTGATGCCGGTCAGCCCCCGCGCCGAGAGGCTGGCCTCGTCCTGCGGCGGGCGGCCGAGCCCCGTCTTGGTGCCGCCGCCGACGATCCGCAGGCGCTCCGACCGGGCCGATGCCGCGCGCACGCGCTCGCAGGCTTCCGCCTCGGTGCCGGGCTCAGTGCCGCCCATCGTCTCCCGCCCCGTCTCTTGTTTGGATCGTGTCCAGACACGGGTGTCGCCGGAACGGAGGGAGGTTTCAAGCCGGGCAACGGGCCGCGCCTGTCAGCCGGCGCATTTTCTCCCATCGGCGGAGGCATTCTGTCGCGTCACCGGCGATTCAGCCGGTTCACCTCGATTTTGGAGGATCAGCGGTGATGAAATGCTGAGGAATTGTTGTTACGGTTCGCCCCGATGGAGAGGATCGCAGCAAGTATCGCGCAAATTGCAGCCGAAGCCCTGCTCAAGGCGGGTGGGAATGCGCGCGAGCTCGGCGCAGACCTTCCCGAGCCGGTGGCGGCGGCGCTGAAGGCGTGGATCGCCGACCAGCCGGAGCCCCGCCCGTCATGGACCGAGGCGGTGGAGCGCGGCCTGTCGGAATGGCTCACGGGGAAGGGCTACCTTCCGGCCCCGCCCTCGGCGGGATGACCGTAGCGGCCCAGGAACAGCGCGACCGCCTCGTCGACCCGCCTGTCGATCTCGGCGGCCACCATCGGGCGCTCGGGCGGGCGCAGCAGGTTGATGAGCGAGGCGTTGCCCAGCACGGCGCCGATGTAGAGCGAGGCCGCCAGCTCGGCATCTAATCCGTGGAAATCCCCGCGGCCTTTCGCCGCCTCGAGATAGGCCGCGAGCCGCCGGGTCGTCCGTTCCGGCCCCGCCGTGAACAGCGCCAGCCCCAGCGCCGGATTGCGCACCGTCTCCGTCACGACGATGCGCAGGAGCGGGATCACCTCATCGTTTCCCATCGCTTCGAGGAGGTTGCGGCCGATCTCGCGCAGCACCGTCGCGAGGGGCGCGCCGCTCTCGAAATTCGCGTCCAGCGCCTGCCGCAGCGCCTGCGTGCGGGCGAGGACAACTTCGATCAGCAGGTCGTCCTTGCTGTTGAAATGGCGGTACAGGGTCTCCTTCGAGGCTCCCGCCTCCTCCGCGACGCGCTGCATCGTCGTCTCGGTGAAACCGTGGCGCAGCAGGGTCCGCTCGGCCACGGCGAGGATCTCGCTCCGGCGCCGCTGACCCCGGGGCACCGGCCCGTCGCGGCGTCTTGGTGGGGTATCGCCTCCAATTGACATCTTCTGCGCGACTCCCCTTAGTAAGCGTACTTAACGGTTCGCTTGTGCCGCGGCAATTGTCGCCTGCCGGCCAGCGCCAGGATCGAGCAGCCCAGAATGCGTGACAGCGACGACGAGGCGTTCGGGCCGCGCCAGGGGCGTGGCCGGTCGGGCTCCCGGCGTCGGGATTATCTCGACGTGGGCGGCCGCCGGGATGACGACGACGCGGACGAGAATGGCGAGGAGCAGCAATCCTCGAACGGGCGCCGCTCCGGCGGCGAGACGTCCAAGGATGGCGAGTCTAAGGACGGCCAGTCGAAGGACGGCCAGCAGGCGTCCAAGGACAAGAAGGACGATGAGTCCGACCACAAGAAGGACCAAGAGGAAGGCGAGCAGCGCCGCAAGAGCCGGCGACCGCTGGTCATCGGCATCGCGGCGGTGGTGGTGCTGCTCCTGATCGGCGGCGGCGTTTATTACTGGCTCTCCACCCGTGGCAAGGCTTCCACCGACGACGCCTATACGGACGGCAACATCGTCACCATCGCGCCCCAGGTTTCGGGGCAGGTCGTAAGTCTCGACGTCACGGATAACCAATTCGTGCACAAGGGCGATCCGTTGTTCCGTATCGATCCGCGACAATTCGTGTTCAGCCAAGAGCAGGCGCAGGGCCAGCTCGATACGACCAAGGCTCAGGCGGCCAGCCAGAAGCTCGGCGTCGAAATCGCCAAGAAGAACTTCCCGGCGGCGCTCGAACTGGCGAAGGCCAACCTCGACGCGGCCAAGGCGAACCTGCAGCTGCAGCAATCCAATTACGACCGGCAGAAAAGCCTGCCCAAGCTCGCCACGACCCAGCAGGAGGTCGACACCACGGCGGCGAACCTCGCCCAGGCCAAGGCACAGGTGGAGCAGGCCCAGGCCCGCCTCATCCAGGCCGAGCCGGTGAAGCAGAACATCGGCCAGTCCGAGGAGCAGGTCACGCAGATCGAGGGCCAGATTGAGCAGGCCCAGGGGCGCCTCGATCAGGCCAAGCTCAACGTCGAGTGGACGGTGGTGCGCGCGCCGCAGGACGGCTGGGTGACGCGCCGCAACGTCAACGCGGGCAATTACGTCTCCTCCGGCCAGCAGGTCATGTCGCTGGTGACGACCGACGTCTGGGTGACGGCGAACTACAAGGAGACCGAACTCGACGGGATGCACCCCGGCCAGAAGGTGACGATCACCGTCGATGCCTATCCCGACCTGAACCTCCAAGGCCACGTCGACTCGATCCAGCGCGGGTCCGGCTCGAAATTCTCCGCATTCCCAGCCGAGAACGCCACGGGCAACTTCATCAAGATCGTCCAGCGGGTGCCCGTGAAGATCCTGATCGATTCCGGGCTCAAGCCCGATGAGCCGCTGCCGCTCGGCATCAGCGTCGAGCCGACGGTGATGCTCAAGTGAGCGGCGCCTCGGACCAGGCCTGGAGGCCCCGCCACAACCCGTGGCTGATCGCCGTCGTCGTCACCATGGCGGCGTTCATGGAGATCCTCGACACCACCATCGTCAACGTGGCGCTGCCCTACATCGCCGGGTCGCTGGCCGCCTCGAACGACGAGGCGACCTACACGCTCACCGCCTACCTCGTCGCCAACGGCATCGTGCTCACCATCGCCGGGTGGCTCTCCGACACGATCGGGCGCAAGCGCTACTTCCTGATCTGCATCGGCATGTTCACGGTGTCGTCCCTGCTCTGCGGCCTTGCCCAGAGCCTCGGGCAGATCATCCTGTTCCGGCTGATGCAGGGCTTCTTCGGCGGCGGCCTCCAGCCGAGCCAGCAGGCGATCATCCTCGACACGTTCCCGCCGGCCAAGCGCGGGGCGGCCTTCGGCGTCACGGCGGTGGCGACCATCGTCGCGCCGGTCCTCGGGCCGACGCTGGGCGGCTACCTCGTCGAGCACCTCGACTGGCGCTGGATCTTCTTCGTGAACGTGCCGGTGGGCATCCTCGCGGTGATCCTCAACGGCATCCTCGTGGAGGATCCGCCCCACGAGCAGGCCAAGAAGAACCGCAAGCGCGGGATCGACTATATCGGTCTGTCGCTGATCGTCATCGGCATCGGCTGCCTGCAGATCGTGTTCGACCGGGGCGAGGACGACGGCTGGCTCGGCTCGCCCTTCATCGTCACCATGTCGATCATCGGCGGGCTGGGGGTGTTCTTCGCGATCTGCTGGCTGTTGACGGCGAAGAAGCCGATCATCGACCTCGACGTGTTCCGCGACAAGAACTTCGCCATCGGCTGCATCCTGATCGGCGCGATGGGCTTCGCCCTCTACGCCAGCGCCGTCATCATCCCGCAATTCGCTCAGAACGTGCTCGGTTACCCGGCCCTGCAATCGGGCCTGATCCTCTCGCCCGGCGGCATGGTGGTGATCGTCCTGATCCCCATCGTCGGGCAGCTGATGAAGGTGGTGCAGACCCGCTACATCGTGATGTTCGGCTTCTCGCTGATGGGCGTGGCGCTCATGTATTCGAGCAAGCTCGCCCCCGACATCGACTTCAAGACCCTGGTGATCATGCGGTCCATGCAGACCGCCGCGCTCGGGTTCCTGTTCGTGCCGATCTCGACCATCGCCTACCTGACGCTGCCGCAGAAGTACCGCAGCGACGGGGCCGCGCTCTTCTCGATGTTCCGCAACGTGTTCGGATCGCTGGGGATCTCGCTCTCGACCGCCGCCGTCACCGAGCGGCGGCAGGCGGATCAGGCGCACCTGTCGTCGTTCATGACGCCGCTCCGCCAGGGCTACAACACGCTGATCCAGGAGAGCGAGCACACGCTCCGCTCTCTCGGGCGCGCGGCGGATGCGGTGCATCAGGAGGCGGTGGCCCACACGTACCAGATGTACATGAAGCAGGCCTCGATCCTCGCCTACGGCAACGTCTTCCAATACACGGCCATCATCGCCTTCCTTGTGGTGCCGTTCTGTTTCCTCATCTCGGCCAAGACCGCCTCGGGCGGCGGCGGCGGAGGGCACTGACATGGCGATCCGCCTCCTCGACCTGTTCCTCGCCGGCACGGCGGCGCTCGGCCTCTCGGACCTCCTCGGCGGCTGCGTCGTGGGGCCGGACTTCGTGCGCCCCGTGCCCACGGTCGCGGCCGCGGCGACCTATGTGGAGCCCGCGCCGGGGCGCCCGGTCCACACCTCGCTGCCGCTCCTGCGCGGCACGACCGACGCCCCGCCCGACGTGGAGTGGTGGCGCGCCTTCCGCGATCCCGTCCTCGACGGGCTCGAAGCGCGCATCGCCGCCCAGAACCTCGACGTGCAGACGGCGACCGCCCGCCTGCTCCAGAGCCGGGCGCAGCTCGGCACTAGCGCGGCGGCGGCCCTGCCGACGCTCTCCGGCACCGGCTCGGCCTACCGTCAGCAATTCAGCAAGAACGGCACGATCGGCCTGCTGTCGAACTCCCTCGGCGGCCTGACCGGCGGCACCGATCCGACCGCGCCCCTCACCAACGGCTTCGAGAGCTACACCCTCGGTTTCGACGCCTCCTGGGAACTCGACCTGTGGGGCCGGGTCCGCCGCTCGGTGGAATCCGCCCAGGCCCAGGCCGAGGCCTCGGCGGAAGGGCGCCGGGGTACCCTGGTCTCGGCGCAGGGCGAACTCGCCCGCGACTACATCCAGCTGCGCGGCACGCAGGACCTCGTGCGGATCTACCAATCCTACGTGCGGGTGAACCAGCAGATCCTCGACGTCGTGCGCATCCGCCAACAGAAGGGCCTCGTCACCGGGCTCGATGTGGCGAGCGCCGCCTCGCAGGTGGAGGCGATCCAGGCGCAGATCCCGCAATTGCAGCAGCAGGAGATCCAGCAGATCAACGCGATCTCGCTGCTGCTGGGCGAGCCGCCGCTGGCCCTCGCGCAGGACCTGACCGGCGGACGCGGCGTCCCGCCCGTGCCGCCGAAGGTGCCAGTGGGCATTCCCTCCGAGCTGATCCGCCGCCGGCCCGACATCCGTCAGGCCGAGGCGACGCTCCATTCCTCCATCGCCGAGATCGGCGAGGCCGAGGCCGAGTTCTTCCCACGCGTGACGCTCACCGCGAGCCCGACGGTCAACGCCATCGACCCGGCCAAGATCTTCCGCGGCTCGTCGCTGCAATACATGAACGTCGGCCCCTCCCTCTCGATCCCCCTGTTCGAGGGCGGGCGGCTGCGCTCAAACCTCGTCCTGCGGCAGGCGCAGCAGCAGGAGGCGGCCATCGCCTACCAGAAGGCGGTGCTCCAGGGCTGGCACGAGGTCGTCAACGCGCTCGCGTCCCTCCAGGGCGATGCCGGACGCCGGGCGCGGCTCGCCCGGCAGGTGGTCGACGCGCGGCGGGGCCTCGACCTCGCGCGGGCGCGCTACACGCAGGGCGTCGAGATCTTCACCACCGTGCTGCAGAACGCCCAGGTGGTGCTGCAGGCCGAGACCAACCTGTCCCAGGCCAACGCCGCCGTCTCGACGGACTTCGTCGCGCTCTCGAAGGCGCTGGGCGGCGGTTGGGAGGGCGCCTTCCCGCCCCAGCCCGCGCCCCCCGGCCCGCCGGAGGGGGCGCAGGTGCCTGTGGCCGAGATCATCCCCCGGCCGGTGGTGCCGTAGCGCCCTCACCGGGGCGCGGTTATGGTGCCGCCCCGAGCGGCTTGGCCGCAGCAGGGGGGAGTGCCTTGGGGAGCGCCCAGCGCAACGGCGATTTGGCGCGGCTGATCGAGGCTGTCGCCGGGGGCGATCAGGCGGCCCTGCGCGCCCTTTATGATCAGGCCGCCCCGAAACTTCTGGGGATCGTCCTCCGTATCCTTCGGGATCGGGGCGCGGCGGAAGACACGCTGCAGGAGGTGTTCGTGCGCATCTGGCAGCGGGCTGGCAGCTATGATTCACGGGCCGGCGCCCCGCTCGTCTGGCTGGTCGCCATCGCCCGGAACGGCGCCATCGACCGCCTGCGGCAGGAGAAGGCCGCCCGCCTGACGCAGGTGGAGGAGGGCTGGCTGGAACGCCTGCCCGATCTCGGCGACGGCGAGGGCGACCTCGCCCGGCGGGATGCCTTGGCCCATTGCCTCGGCACGGTGGAGGTGCCCCAGCGCGAATGCCTCGTCCTCGCCTATTGCGAGGGCTGGTCGCGGGAGGAACTGGCCGCGCGGTTCGGCTGCCCTGCCAACACGGTGAAGACCTGGCTGCGCCGGGGCCTCATCAGCCTGCGCGGCTGCCTGGAGGCGGCATGAGCACCCCGCATTCCTGGCCCGACGATCCGGACGGCACGGCCGGCGAATACGTGCTCGGCACCCTGCCGCCGGAGGAACGCGCCGCCTTCGCCCGTGCCCTCGACGGAGATGCGGGCCTGCGCGCCCTGGTGGCCAACTGGGAGGCGCGGCTCGCGCCGCTCGCCGTGGCAACGCCTTCGGTGGCGCCGAGCCCCGCTACCTGGGCGGGCATCGCGGCGCGCACCGGCGGGACGCCCGGCGCGGTCGCGGGCGGGGCGCAGATCATTCGGTTGGAGCGGGCGGCGCGGCGCTGGCGCGTGGCGGCGATGGGGGCGGGGGCGCTCGCGGCGGGCCTCGCCCTGTGGATCGCCGCCGGGCCGCGTCCGGCCGGCGAGGGCGCGCAGTATCTCGCGGTGGTGGATCGAGGCGGTGCCCTTCCGGCGCTGATCGTGCGCGTCGATCTCGGCAGCGGCCTCGTGCAGGTCCGTAGCCTCGCGGCGGAAACGCCGCCGGATCGCAGCCTGGAACTTTGGTACGTGGGAGCGGGGGCCGCGCCGCGTTCGCTCGGCCTCGTGACCGACGCCTCGGCCCGTCTGCCCGTGCCGGCGGCCCTGCGCCAGGGCGCCGAGGGGGCAAGTCTCGCGGTGTCGGTGGAGCCGAAGGGCGGCTCGCCCACCGGTTCGCCGACCGGGCCGGTGATCTACTCGGGCAAGCTCGTGCGCGATTGACGAGGGGCGGACCCCGGCGAGGCCGGGGCCCGCAGGCCCGATCAGGGCATCATCACGCCGTTGATGACGTGGATCACGCCGTTCGACTGCATGACGTTCGGGATCGTGACCTTGGCCATGTTGCCCTTGGTGTCGGTGAGCATCACGGCCTTGCCCTTGGTCGTCACGGTCAGGGGCTCGCCCTGCACGGTCTTCAGCTCGGCCTGGCCGCCGCCCTGGCGCACCGCCGCCATCAGCTCCTTGGCGGTGTAGACGCCCGGAACGACGTGGTAGGTCAGGATGCTGGTCAGCTGCGCCTTGTTCTGCGGCTGGACCAGGGTCTCGACGGTGCCCGGCGGCAGCTTGGCGAAGGCGGCGTTGGTCGGCGCGAAGACGGTGAACGGGCCGGGGCCGGACAGGGTATCCACGAGGCCAGCCGCCTTCACGGCCGCGACCAGGGTGGTGTGGTCCTTCGAGTTCACCGCGTTCTCGACGATGGTTTTGTTGGCGTACATCGGCGCGCCGCCGACCATCGGGTTCTTGGCGAGGGCCGGGCTCGCGGCGGCGGCGGCGAGGCCCAGCGCGAGGGCGAGGCGACGGATCGACTTGGACATGGTGGCTCCCTTGATCAGCGCCCATCGGGGCGTCGCTGGCCTCTACGGAGGCCGGGGGGCGGAAAGTTTCAGCGCCAGGAATCCGGGTGCGAAAAAATTAACGCGGCGGTGGACGCCCCCACCCGCTCCCTTGAGCCGCCACACCGGAACGTCCTAAGAACACCGGCCGTCGCCCAGGACCCGGATGTCGCGTTTCCAGTTCGTCCACGCCGCCGACCTTCACCTCGGCAGCCCGCTCACCGGGCTCGCCGGGCGCGATGCCGACCTCGCCCGGCGCCTCGCGGCGGCGGGGCGGGGGGCGTTCGAGGATCTCGTGACTGCCGCCATCGAGCGGAAGGTGGCCTTCGTCGTGGTGGCGGGGGACATCTACGACGGCGATTGGGCGGATGCCTCCATCGGCCTGTTCTTCGCCCGGCAGGTCGGGCGGCTGGACCGCGCCGGCATCCCCGTCGTGATGGTGCGCGGCAACCATGACGCCGAGAGCGTCATCACCCGCTCGATCACCCTGCCGCAATCCGTCCACGTCTTCCCCTCCAACCGGGCGACGACGCACCGGCTCGACGCCTGGAAGGTCGCCCTCCACGGGCGCAGCTTCCCGAACCGGGCGGTGGAGGAGAACATCGCGCTCGGCTATCCGGCCGCCGTGCCGGGCTGGTTCAACCTCGGCGTGCTGCACACCTCCTGCGCGGGCTATGCCGAGCACGCCACCTACGCCCCCTGCTCGGTGCAGGATCTGGCGCTGCGCGGCTACGAATACTGGGCGCTCGGCCATATCCACGAGTATCAGGAACTCTCCCAAGACCCGTGGATCGTCTTCCCCGGCAATCTCCAGGGCCGGAGCGTGCGCGAATGCGGCCCGCGCGGCGCCGTGCTCGTGACGGTAGAGGACGGGCGGGTGCGGGACGTCGAGCGGCTGGTCTTCGACCGGGCGCGGTTCGAACGCCTCGCCGTCGATCTCTCCGGCGTGTCCGAGCCCTCGGCGGCCCATGAGCGGGTGGAGGCGGCCCTGCGCCCGCTCGCCCCGGTCGCCGCCTCGCGCCTGATCCTCGTGCGCGTCCACCTGACCGGCGAGAGCGCCGCCCATGACCGGCTCTGCGCCGACCGAGACGACCTCGCCGCCGAGGTGCAGGCCGCCGCGCACCGGGTGCACGAGGAGATCTGGCTGGAACGGCTGAAGGTCGAGACGCGCCGGCCCCAAGCCGAAATCCCCGCCTTCGCGGCGGGCATCGACCCCAGCGCCCTGATGGCCGACATCGACCGCGATCCGGACTTCCGCGAGCGCGCCCAGGCGGCGCTGGCCGAAATCGTCCGCAAGATGCCCGCCGGCGTCGCGGACGAGGCCGCCATCGAGGCCGAGTTCGACGCCCTCTGCGCCGAGGCGCAGGCCCTCGTCCTGGGCCGCCTCTCCGGGCGGAGCTGCTGATGCGCCTCCTCAACCTCACCCTGGAGCGCTTCGGCGCCTTCACCGACCGCACCCTGACCTTCCGGCCGGATGCCCGGCTGCACGTGGTGCTCGGCGCCAACGAGGCCGGCAAGAGCACCGCGCTCGCCGCCGTCACGGAGCTGCTGTTCGGGTTCGGCAAGAGCACCGATTACGCCTTCCTGCACGACATGCCGTCGCTGCGCATCGGCGCCGAGATCGCGGCGGCCGACGGGCGGCGCCTCGCCTTCCGCCGCCGCAAGGGCAATGCCCGCACCCTCGTCGACGGGGCGGATGCGGCCCTGCCCGACGATGCCCTGGCGCCGTTCCTCGGCGGGCTGTCGCGCCCGGTCTTCTGCCGCGCCTTCGGCCTTGATGCCGAGGCCCTGCGCAAGGGCGGCAAGGAGATGGTCGCCGTGGAGGGCGAGGTCGGCGCGAGCCTGTTCGCGGCGGGCTCCGGCCTGCGCGGCCTCACCGAGTTGCAGGCCCGGCTCGACGGCGAGGCCGAGGCGATCTTCACCCCGCGCAAGGCGGGGCACCGCACCTTCTACCAAGCCCTCGACCGGTGGCAGGATTCACGCAAGGCCGAGCGCGAGACCGGCCTCTCCCCCGCCGAGTGGCGCCAGCTCAACGAAACCATCGACGCGGCGGGCGCGGACCTCGACGCGCTCCGCACCGAGCGCGGACGCCTCGCCGCCGCGCGGGCGCGGCTCGAACGCCTGAAGCGGGCGGGGCCGGTTCTGGCCGAGATCGACGCCCTGGAAGCCCGCCTCGCGGAGGATCCTCTCGCCGTCGAGGCGGACGGCGCCTGGATCGCGCGGCTCGGGCAGGCGCTGGCCGAATGCCGCGCCGCCGAGGTCGAGGCCGCCCGCGCCGCCGCCGCCCTCGCCAGGGCGCGGGCCGAGGTCGAGGCGCTGCCCCCGGCGGCGCCCCTCGCGATGCGTGCGGAGGAGATCCTGGAGGCGTTCCGGGGGATCGACCGCTTCGAGAAGGACGGGACCGACCTCACCCGCCTGCGCGGCGAGGCCGAGCGGGCCGAACAGGCCCTCGACCGGCTCTGCGCCCGGCTCGGCTTGCGCAGCCGCGAGGCCCTGGCCGACGCCCTCCCCACCGACGCCGCCCGCGCCGGGATCGAGCGCCATTTGCGCGAGGGCCGGGCGCTCGATGCCGCCGAGGCCCAGGCGGTGCGGGAGGCCGAGACCGCCCGCGCCGAGCGCGACCGCCTGATCCGCGAGGGCGAGGCGGCCGGTTCCGTCCTCGATCCCGCGCCCTTGCGCGAGATGCTGCGCCCCTTCGTGCGCCTGCGCGAGACCATCGCCCGGCACCGGGAATTCGAGGACGGCATCCGCCGGGCGGCCGACTTCCTGCGCGACCGGGCGGGGCGCCTCTCCCCGTCCATCGCCGACCCCGCCGCCCTGGCGCGGACCCCGCTCCCCTCGGCGGAGGCCATCGGGCGGTTCCAGACCCTTCTGGACGAGGCGGCGCGGGAGCGCGGGCGGGTCGCCGACCGCCTCGCCGCCGCCCGCCGCCGGGTCGCGGAGATCCGCGTCCGCCTCGACGAGCGCGAGGCCGCCGGGCCCGTGGCGACGCAGGAGCGCCTCGCCGCCCTGCGCGAAGCCCGGTCCGGCGCCTTCGCCCCCCTGCGCGATGCCCTCATCGCCGGAACCGGCGCCGCCCCCGAGGCCGTCGCTGCCTTCGAGCGGGCGGTGGAGGCCGCCGACCGTCTCGCCGACGCCCGCGCGGAGGATGCGGCGCGGGTCGCGGCCCACGCCGCCGACCAGCACCGCCTCGCGGCCTGCCTCGCCGAGGTGGCCGAGGAGGAAGGCACGCTCACAGCCTGCGAGGCCGACGTCGCCGAGGGCGAGGCCGCGTGGCAGGAGGCCTGGCGGGAGGCCGGCATCCGCCCCGGTCCGCCCGTCGAGATGGCCCGCTGGCTCGCCGAGGCGCAGGCGGTGATCGGGGCCGAGCAGGACCTCGCCGACGAGCGCATCAGCCGCGACCGCTACGCCGCCGAGATCGCGGCGGCTCGGGAGCCCCTGGCGGCCCTCTGCACCCGCGCCGGGATGGAGGTGCTGCCGGGGCTCGACCTCACCGCCCTGCTGGACGGGCTGGAGGGGCATCTGCGCGCCCTCGCCACGAAGTGGGAGGCCGGGCGGGAGGCGACCGGCCGGCTCGGTGCCGCCCGACAGGCAGCCGAACGGCAGGAGGCGATCCTGGCCGAGACGGCCGCCCGCCGCGCCCTCTGGCGCGACGCCTGGGCCGGCGCGGTCACGGCCCTGGCGCTGCCCGCGAGCGCCGGCCTGGAGGAGGCCGAGGGAGCCTTGGCCGCGTGGCGCGACGTGCCCCAGGCCCTGGCGCAGCATTCGGACCTCGCCCGCCGGGTGAGGGGTCTCGTCCGCGACCGGGACCTGTTCCAATCCGCCGCCGCGTCCCTGGTGGGCGACCTCGCGCCGGACCTCGCCGACATGTCGCCGGGCGCCGGCATCCGCACCCTGCACACCCGCCTCGAAGCGGCCCAGGCCGAGGCCGTCCGCCGGACGGAGCTGACGCGGTTGCAGGACGCCGCCGGACGCGCCGCCGCCGAGGCCGCGAGCGAGGGCGAGGTGGCGCGGGGCCGGCTCGTCGTCCTCGCCTCCGAGCGGCTGCCGGACCACGGGGCGCCCTCCCTGGACGACCTCGCCGCCCTTCATGCCCGGCTCGACGCTCGCGAGCGTCTGCGCGGGGACCTCGCCCGGTTGCGCGGGCGCGACCTCACCACGGCCGGCGATGGGCTGTCGGAGGCGGACCTGCGCGCGGGCCTCGCCGAGACCCCGCCCGAGGCGATCGAGGCCGGTCTGGCGGCTTTGGCCGCCGAGGCCGAGGCGGTCGAGGACCGCAGCCGGGTCGTCTATTCCGACCGCGAGCGCGAGCTGGCCCGCCGCGCCGAACTCGAAGGCGGCACGGGCGCCGAACTGGCGCTCGCCGCGCGCAAGGGCGCCGAGGCGCAGATGCAGGAGGCGGCGCGCTCCTGGGCGGTGCTGCGGCTGGCCGGGATGATGCTCGGCGCCGCCGTCGCCAAGCACCGCGCAGGACAACAGGATCCCATGATCACACGCGCCGGGATCCTGTTCCGGCGACTGACCGGCGGCGGCTTCGACGGCCTCGCCCAGAGCTACGACGAGGACGACACGCCCCGCCTCGTGGGGCGGCGTGCGGCGGGGGGCGAACTCGTCGGCATCGAGGCCATGAGCGAGGGCACCCGCGACCAGCTCTACCTCGCCCTGCGCCTCGCCCATCTGGAGGATTACGCCGGCCGGGCCGAGCCCGCGCCCTTCGTCGGCGACGACCTGTTCTCGACCTTCGACGATGCGCGCACCGGCCACGGGCTCGAAACCCTGGCCGAGATCGGCGGCACGGTGCAGCCGATCCTGTTCACCCACCACCGCCACGTCGCCGAGATCGCGTCCGCGCGGCTCGGTTCCGCCGTTGACGTGCTGTCGCTGTAGCGCAAGGCACGACGGCAGGGTGCGTTATTTGCCGACTTACGTGCGTATCGTCCGCGTATTCAAGCGGTAAGCCGGCTAGTTAAAACTTGCAACGCGCGATCCAATAGTGCGCGTATCGTGCATGGTGTCACAGAACATTCAAAAATCAACCATACATCTGCTGTCGGCTTCGCATCGAGGCGGGCGGGCTCCCTGCCTGACGCCACCGCCTGAGGGAAGGTTTCGACACTTGGCCATCGGATTGGACAGCCGGGATTCCTCCCGGCCGGGCGCGCTCGGCGCTGCCCTGAACCGTGACGGGGTTGCGCGGGCCTACGGGCGCTGGGCTCCCGTCTACGATCTCGTCTTCGGGCCCGTCTTCGCCCGGGGCCGCAGCCTCGCCGCCTCGGCCGCCGAGCGTGTCGGCGGGCGGGTGCTCGAAGTGGGCGTCGGCACCGGCCTGTCGCTGCCGGCCTATGCCAAGTCGCGCAGCGTCTTCGGCATCGATATTTCGGCGCCCATGCTGGAGAAGGCGGAGGCGCGGGTGAAGCGTCTCGGTCTGCGCAACGTCGAGCGTCTGGCGGTGATGGATGCCGAACGCCTAGAACTGCCCGACGAATCCTTCGACGTGGTGGTGGCGCAATACGTGGTGACGGCGGTGCCGAACCCGGAAGCCGCCCTCGATGAGTTCGCCCGCGTGCTCCGGCCCGGCGGCGAGATCATCATCACCAGCCGCATCGGCGCCGAGCGCGGCCTGCGCAAGGCCATCGAGCACGCGCTGGCCCCCATCACCAGCCGGCTGGGCTGGCGCACGGAGTTTCCGTGGGCGCGCTACACGACCTGGGCCGCCGCCGCGCCCGGCATCGAGATCGTGGAGCGACGGGAATTGCCGCCGCTCGGCCACTTCTCCCTCATCCGCATGCGCAAGACGGCCTGACCGGCCGCTTCCTTCTCCACAGAAATCACAGAACGGAGTGTCGAGGCATGGCCAGCTTCAGGGAAGCGCTGCGCACCCAGCGATGGGATGACCACCGCTACTATCACCACAACCTCATCAACCAGAGCCTGCACGTGGTCAGCGCCATCTGCTTCCTGGTGGCCTACGTGCTGGCGTTCAAGGATCCGGCCAAGGCCGCCCTGGTCGGTTGGCTCCTGGCGATGACGAGCCGTCAGGCGGGGCATCTGTTCTTCGAGCCGAAGGGCTACGACCACGTCAACCACGCGACCCACGAGCACAAGGAAGAGATCAAGGTCGGCTACAACCTGCAACGCAAGATCGTGCTGCTCTCGATCTGGGTGCTGTCGCCCCTGCCGCTCTACTTCAGCCCGAGCTTCTTCGGCCTGCTCACCCCGGCGGCGGATTGGTCCGGCGTGGTGCACAATGTCGGCTGGGTCTGGCTGTGGCTGGCGCTCGGCGGCCTGCTCTTCCGCGTCGGCCAGCTCTGCATCCAGCAGAGCGTGCAGACCGGCGTGGTCTGGGCGACCAAGATCCTCACCGACCCGTTCCACGACATCAAGCTCTACCACAAGGCGCCGCTGCGGCTGCTCCAGGGCGAGATGATCGACGAGGAAGAGCAGGCCGAACACCACGCCTGATCCATCCCTCGCGGGATCACGCCCCTTCCCCCTCGCGGGGGGAGGGGCTTTTTCGTGTCAGGCCCTCGGCGCCAGCCCGAGCCGCACCCGCGCCGCCTCCTTCAGCACCGAACGGCGGATCGCCTTGTCGGTGGTCTCCGGCCCGTCCCACCAGCGGTCGGCCTTCATCGCCGCGCAGGCGGCGAGGAACCGCTCGGCCACGGTGGCGAATTCGAAGTCGCCATAGGCGAGGCTGAAGATCAGGCGTCCGGTCCCGACCCAGGACAGGTGCAGCCCCGCCGACCGCAGGTAGAATTGCAGCATCCAATTGTAGCGGGAGGGCCGGGTGTAGAGCACGGTCCAGACCGTCGAGAGGTTGGCGACCCGCACCGGCAGGCCCGCCTCCTCCAGCCGCCGGTTCAGCGCGGCGGCCCGCCCGTCCCAGGTGGCGTCGAGTCCGTCGTACAGCGCCGCGACCTCCGGCGTCTCCAGCCTGTCGAGGAAGGCGGCCATGGCGCCCATCACCTGCGGGTGGGCGTTGAAGGTGCCGCGCGCGAAGCAGATGTCGATCGGCCGGTCCTCGCGGTAGCGGCGCATCAGGTCGGCCCGGCCGCAGAGCACGCCCACCGGCAACCCGCCGCCAAGGGTCTTGCCGTAGGTCACGAGGTCGGCGCGGACGTTGAAGTATTCCTGCGCGCCCCCTTTCGCGAGGCGGAAGCCCAGGAAGACCTCATCCAGAATGAGAACGATGCCGCGCTTGGTGCAGACCTCGCGCAGTTTGGCGAGCCACTCCGTGTAGGCGGCGCGGTCGAAATGCGCCTTGCGGGCGCTGTCGACCAGGGCCGAATCGGACGGGGCGCCCGCGTTCGGGTGCATGGCCTGCAACGGGTTCACGAGGACGCACGCCACGTCCTTGCGGGTGGCCAGCACGTGCAGCGTCCGCTCGGACATTTCGGCCAGCGTCAGCGTGTCGTTGGCCGCGACGGGGTTCCCGATGCCCGGCTGCACATCGCCCCACCAGCCGTGATAGGCGCCGCAGAACCGGACGATCCGCCGCTTCCCGGTATGATAGCGGGCGAGCCGCACCGCCTGCATCACCGCCTCGGTGCCGGACATGTGGAACGACACCTCGTCGAGGCCGGAGAGGGCCTTCAGCCGGGCGACGTTGTGGGCCACCACCGGGTGGAGCGAGCCGAGCACCGGCCCCAGGGCCGCGACGCGGGCGGCCCCGTCCTCCAGGCAGGCCCGGTAGAAATTGACGCCGAACAGGTTCACGCCGTAGGAGCCGGCGAGGTCGTGGAATGTGTTGCCGTCGAGATCGGTGATCGTGACCCCGTCCGAGGCGGCCATGAAGGCGCCCGCGCCGAGATTCGTGCGGACGGGCTCCGCGAACTGGAACGGCACCCGGTAGAGGCCGGTGAATTGCAGGTCCGAGAGGCCGGAGCGGACGCGCTCGGTCTCGGCGCGGCTCCTAGCGAAGCGCATGCGGAACTCGTCCGACAGGCGGGCGAAGGCGGCCTCGCGGGCCAGCGCCACCGCCTCGGCCGGATCGTCGGCGCGGAAGAACTGTCGTGAATCGTAGGCATAGGCTGGGATCTGGCGGGCGATTCGCCGGGCCATCCGGGCATGGCCGGTCAGCGACGGGTGCTTCGCTCGCGAGAGCTGAAGGCGCCGCACGGTGGGCGGCAGGGCGAGGGCGACCGCCGCGGCGGCCGACAGGGAAGTGAGAAGCGCGTCCATCACGGTCGCGGCTAACGGGAACGGTTCACGGGATGATGACGCTTCGCACCGCGTTGGGCCGAATCGGCGCGCAGGAAGACCTGAACTTCCTTCTCACCAACCGCCTGCCCCGGCGCCTCGCGACCCAAGTGATGGGCCGAATCAGCCGCATCGAGCAGCCCCTGGTGCGGGATGCCTCCCTGTTCCTCTGGAGGTTGTTCTGTGACGTCGATCTCTCCGACGCGAAGGAGACGCGCTTCAAGAGCCTGCACGATGCCTTCGTGCGCGAGTTGCGGCCCGGCGCGCGGATCGTGGACCCGGACCCCGCCGTACTGGTCAGCCCGTCCGACGCGATCCTCGGGGCGAACGGCACCGTCTGGGCCGGGCAGGTGCTGCAGGTGAAGGGCAGCGCCTATCGCCTCGCCGACCTCCTGCAGGACGAGGCCCTGGCCCACACCCACGAGGGCTGCGCCTACGCGACGCTTCGCCTGACGGCGGGGATGTACCACCGCTTCCACGCCCCCTCCGACCTGCGGGTCGATTCGGTGCGCCACCTCTGGGGCGACACGTGGAACGTGAACCCCATCGCGTTAAAGCGCGTCGAGGCCCTGTTCTGCCGCAACGAGCGGGCGGTGATTCGCGTGCGCCTGGACGACGGGGCGGCGATGACCCTCGTGCCGGTGGCCGCGATCCTCGTGGCCGGGCTGAAGCTCGGCTTCCTGGCCGAGGGGAACGATCTGCGGGCGACGGGCGGGCGCACACTTCCCTGTTCCGCGCACCTGACGAAGGGCGCGGAGATGGGCTGGTTCGAGCACGGCTCGACCATCGTGGTGCTGGCCCCGCCGGGCTACAGCCTCGCGCCGGGCTTGCGCGAGGGCGCGCGGCTGCGCATGGGCGAGAGGCTTCTTCTCAGCCCCGGAGCCTCCCGATGAGCGAACCCCGCTACGCGATCTACGCGCTGCCGGAGCCCGGCTCGGCGCTGGAGGCCTTCGGCCGAACGGTGCTCGGCTACGACAACGTGTCGGGCGAGGCCGTGCCGCAGGAATCCGGCCTCACGGAGGTCACGGCGGGGGCGCGGGTCTACGGCTTCCACGCGACGCTCAAGGCGCCGATGCGCCTCGCGGCCGGGGTGGACGAGGCCGCACTCCTGGCGACTGCCGAACGGCTCGCGGCCGCGCATCCGCCAGTCGAGGTGGGGCCTCTCGCGGTGGCGGCGCTGGGCCGCTTCCTCGCCCTGGTGCCGGTGGCGCCGCCCCCCGCCATCGGCCTGTTCGCGGCGGAATGCGTCGCCGCGTTCGAGCCGCTGCGGGCGCCCCTCACCGAGGCCGAGCGAACCAAGCGCCGGCCGGAGCGGCTGAGCCCCCGCGCCCGCGCGCTCCTCGACGCCTGGGGCTACCCGCACGTGTTCGAGGAATTCCGCTTCCACATGACCCTCACCGACGCCCTTCCCGAGGAGGCGCAGGCCGCCTGGCACGCCCGCCTGACGGAAGCGTTCCGGGACAGCGGCGCCGGGCCGCTCACGATCCGCTCCCTCGGCATCCTGCGCCAGGACGAGGCAAAGCCGTTCAGGCTGCTCGCGCGCATTCCTTTTGGAGACGGACATGGCTGAGCGGCTGAGCGAAACCCCCACAATCGATCCGAGCGCGAAAGTCACGGCGTGCCGGCTCGGCCGTTACACCGAAGTCGGCGCCCGCACCCGCCTGACCGAGACGGACCTCGGCGATTACTCGTACATCGTCGAGGATGGGGAGGTGATCTACACGACCATCGGCCGGTTCACCTCCATTGCCGCGAGCGTGCGCATCAACCCCGGCAACCATCCGATGGAGCGGGCGAGCCAGGCGCATTTCACCTACCGCGCCCGCGCCTACTGGCCCGATGAGGCGAACGAGGACGGCTTCTTCGACCGTCGCCGCGCGAGCCCGGTCGCCATCGGCCACGATGTCTGGATCGGCCACGGCGCGATCATCCTGCCCGGGCGAACCATCGGCACCGGGGCGGTGGTCGGCGCGGGGGCCATCGTGACCCGCGACGTGGCCCCCTACGCCATCGTCGTCGGCAATCCGGCGCGGCCGGTGCGCGAGCGGTTCCCCCCGGCCATCGCCCAGCGCTTGCAACGCCTGGCGTGGTGGAATTGGGACCACGACCGTCTTCGCCAAGCTTTGCCGGATTTCCGAAGCCTCTCCATAGAGAGTTTCCTCGAGCGGCACGAAGCCTGAATATACTTCGCCGGCAATCGTCATCCAAGTGTCGTGCAAGCTGTGTCTACGGAATCCATCCTTTTCCGGGTTCCCGAATGCTCGTCATCGATAACCTGACGCGTCAATACGGTGATCGCCGTGCCCTGGACGGGGTGTCCCTGCGGATCGAGCCGGGTAGCTTCGTCGGGGTGATCGGCCGGTCGGGCGCGGGAAAGTCGACGCTGCTGCGCCTCGTCAACCGCCTCGCCGAGCCGAGTTCCGGCCGCATCCTGCACGGCAGCACGGACGTCACCGCCCTCAGCGGCCGCCGCCTGCGCGACTGGCGGGCACGCTGCGCCATGATCTTCCAGCAGTTCAACCTCGTCGGCCGGCTCGACGTGATGACCAACGTGCTGATGGGCCGCCTGAGCCATGTGCCGAGCCACCGCTCGCTCCTGCGGCTATGGTCCGAGGCCGACCGCGCCATGGCGCTGGCCGCATTGGACGGGTTCGACATGGGCCAGTTCGCCGCCGTGCGGGCGGACCAGCTCTCCGGCGGCCAGCAGCAGCGCGTCGCCATCGCCCGCGCCCTGGTGCAGGAGCCGGAAATCATCCTGGCGGACGAGCCTGTCGCCTCCCTCGATCCGCGCAACACGCGCCTCGTGATGGACGCCCTCGCGGAGGTGAACAAGCGCTACGGCATCACCGTGGTGTGCAACCTCCATTCGCTGGATCTCGCCCGCGCCTATTGCGACCGCCTCGTCGGGCTGGTGGCCGGGCGGGTGGTGTTCGACGGGCGTGGCTTCGACCTGACCGAGGACGTGGCGCGCCGCCTCTACGGCCTGGAGGCCGGCGAGGTGCTGGACGACGACGCGGCGGAGAACACCCCCTTCCCGCCCATGCCGATCCCGGCGGGCCCGATCCGCGAAGCCGCGCTCGGCGCCTGAGAACCGGACACGAGGAAACGCCCCGTGATGCGCCCGGCCTTCAGGCCGGGTGCCGACTTGCGAACGGAGATTCACGATGATCACTAGACGGTTTCTCACCGGCGCCGCCCTGGCGTTCGGGTTCCTCGGTGGCGCGGCCCAGGCGGCGGACGCGTGGAAGGCGCAATATCCCGAGCTGACCCTCGCCGTGATCCCGGCCGAGAACGCCTCCGGCACGACCGACCGCTACGCCCCGCTCACCGAATACCTGACCAAGGAAATCGGCGTGCCGGTGAAGCTGCGCGTCGCCAACGACTACGCGGCGGTGATCGAGGGCCAGCGGGCGGGCAACATCCAGCTCGCCTTCTACGGCCCGGCCTCCTTCGCCCGCGCGGTGATGACCGGCGTGAAGATCGAGCCCATCGTCAACCAGAAGCACGACACCGGCGTCTCGGGCTATTACTCGGTCATCTACGTGAAGGCCGACAGCCCCTATAAGACGATCGACGATCTGAAGGGCAAGAACCTCGCCCTGGTCGATCCGAACTCCACCTCCGGCAACCAGGCGCCGCGCTTCTTCCTGAAGAAGGCCGGGTACGAGGTGGACAAGTTCTTCGGCAAGACGGTCTTCGCCGGCAGCCACGAGAACGCCGTCCTCGCGCTCACCCAGGGCACCGCCGACGCGGCGGCGAACCTCTGGAATGCCGAGGACGACACCATGGTCACGCGCATGGTGGCCAAGGGCATGCTCAAGAACGCCGACGGCACCCCGATGAAGCAGTCGGATTTCCGCGTGGTGTTCAAGTCGGAGTTCCTGCCGGAAGGCCCCTTCGCGATGCTGGATTCCCTGCCGGCCGAGCTGAAGACGAAGCTCCGCACCGCCTTCGAGGAGCTGCCGACCAAGGACAAGGCCGCCTTCGACCGTCTGTCCGACGGCAAGGACAAGGGCCTGACCCCGGTGACGCTGAAGGATTACCAGCCGATCATCGAGATGCTGAAGTTCAACGACGAGCAGCGCCGGAAGTCGTGACACAGCCTTGCGCCGCCTGACGCCCCTTCCGCCCCAGCGGGCCGCCGACCTCGTCGGACGCTACGCCGCCGAGCGGGCGGGCGCCCGGCGGCGCTTTCTCATCGGGCTCGCGGTGATGGCGGTGCTCGTCGTCCTCGCCGGTTACGCGGCCGAGGTGCGCCCCCTCGTGCTGGCCGCCAACATCGGCAAGTTCACGGCCTATCTCGGCCAGATCGTGCCGGTGTTGCGGCCCGCCCATCTCGGGGAGGATGTCGCCGAATGGTATTGGGGCCTGCCGAAATGGCTGAAGCTCCTCGGCGAGACCCTGCTGATGGCCTATCTCGGCACGCTCCTCGGGGCGGTCGGCGGGTTCGTCCTGTGCTTCGTCGCGGCGGGCAACCTCGTGCGGAGCGCCGCCCTGCGCTTCGCCGCCAAGCGCTACCTCGAAATCTGCCGCACGGTGCCGGAGATCGTCTTCGCGCTGATCTTCGTCATCGCCTTCGGCCTCGGCCCGATGGTCGGGGTGCTGGCGCTGGCGATCCACACCACGGGGGCGCTCGGCAAGCTGTTCTCCGAGGTGGTCGAGAACATCGACATGAAGCCCGTCGAGGGGCTCACCGGCACGGGGGCGAGCTGGGTCGAGACGGTGCGCTTCGCCGTGCTGCCGCAGGTCCTGTCGAACTTCGCCTCCTACGCGCTGCTGCGCTTCGAGATCAACGTGCGCGGCGCGGGCGTGATGGGGTTCGTCGGCGCGGGCGGGATCGGGCAGGAATTGCTCATCGCGATTCGCAACTTCTACTACTCTGACGTCAGCGCGATCCTCCTGCTGATCGTGCTCACCGTCTTCGCCATCGATCTCGGCACCGAGAAGCTGCGCCATCACCTCATCGGCGCGGAGGGGACGCAATGACCGGGCGCACCCCGTCCTCCCTGCGCGCCACGGCGCTCGCCGAACTGGATGTGATCCGCGCCCGCCATCCAGAGCAGTTCCGCACGGATATCGCGGGCCGCCTGCGGCTTCTGGCGGTGCTCGGTGCCATCCTCGGGCTCGCCGCCTACGGGATGTGGGCGCTCGAATTCTCGCTGGCGCGCATCCTCGGCGGCCTTGGGCGCCTCGGCGGCTTCGCGCTGGAGATGCTGCCGCCGAGCGCGGGCGGGCGTTTCGGCGTATTCCTCCACGCGCTCGCGGAAACCCTCGGCATCGCCTTCCTCGGCACGCTCACGGCGGCGATCCTCGCCTTTCCCGTGGCCTTCCTGGCGGCGCGGAACGTGGTGCCGAACCCCTTCGCGCGGTTCGCCGTGCGACGGGGGCTCGATGTGATCCGCTCCGTCGATGTGCTGATCTGGGCGCTCATCTGGATCAACGTCGTCGGGCTCGGCCCCTTCGCCGGGGCGCTCGCCATCGCGTGCTCGGATGTCGGGGCCTTCGGCAAGCTGTTCTCCGAAGCCATCGAGACCTGCGACCGCAGGCCCGCCGAGGGCGTCGTCGCCTCGGGCGGGTCGGCGCTCCACCGCATCCGCTTCGGCCTCATCCCCGGCGTTCTGCCGGTGCTGGCGAGCCAGGTGCTGTACTTCTTCGAATCGAACACCCGCTCCGCGACGATCATCGGCATCGTCGGGGCGGGCGGCATCGGCCAGTACCTCACGGAACTGATCCGCGTCTTGGAACTGCAGCAGGTCGCGTTCCTGGTGCTGATGATCCTTGTGACCGTCGCGGTGATCGATTGGGTTTCCGGGCGCCTGCGCCGGGCGATCATCGGTGGCGCGGCGCGGTGAGCGGGGGCCTATGTGCCCACCACCACTTCCACCCGGTCCGCCGCGAAGACCGCCCGATTGGCCTGCACCGGCACGCCCGCGCCGTCGACGTTCACGCTCGACACCACGATGACCACGCGCCCCGGCGTCAGGTCGAGCCGGGCGGCCTCGGCCGGGTCGGCGAGGCGGGCGCGGATGCGCGTCGAGAGGCGGGTGTAGTCCGGCACGCCGCAGGCGGCGAGCGCCCGCGTGATCGAGCCGGACGCCGCATAGGCCTCCGCGAACCCGGCGAAGCGCGGCAGGGGCAGCCATGTCCGCGCGGTGGAGAGCGGCACGCCATCCGCCCGATGGACGGTGACGAGTTCGATCAGCGGGGCGCCCTCGCCGATGCCCAGCAACGCCGCGCCCTCGGCGTCGGCTTCGATCTCCGCATGGGCCACGAGATCCCCCCAAGGCTCCCGCCCGGCCCCGGTCACGATCTCGGAGAAGCGCGTGCGCCGGCCGATCGGGTAGGCGAGGGGCGGCGCCTCCACGAAGGTGCCGCGCCCCTGGCTCGCGCGGATCAGCCCGCGCTCGGCGAGCGTCCCCAGCGCCCGGCGGACGGTGTGCCGGTTCACGCCGAAGCGCATGGCCAGCACCGCCTCGGTGGGGAGCTGCGCCCCCTGCGCCAGCTTGCCCGCCGCGATCTCCGCTTCGAGGGCATCCGCGATCTGCCGCCACGCGGCGAGACCCGCCCCACGGCTCAACGCTTCGACCGGTTCACTCACGCAGGCCCCGCCCCCCTGGAACAGCGGCGTCATACAAACTTCATTTGCGCTCCCAGCGCCAGTTGTCTACACATATAGACAAGCACGGAGGTCGTCATGAATTTGGCTGATCGGGACGCGGGGACGGAGGCGCGCAGGGGCGTCATGGCGCTCTGCACCGCCGCGACGGCGGACGAACTCGCCCGCGCCCTCGTCGGGCTCGGCGCCCCGGAGGCCGAGGATCTGCGCGCGCCGGAAATCGGGCTCGTGATGGCCACCGGCCGCATCGGCGGCGACGGGCGGCCCTTCAACCTCGGGGAAGTCAGCGTCACCCGCGCCGCCGTCCGGCTGGCCGATGGGCGGACGGGCTTCGCCTACCATCTCGGTCGCGACCGCTGCCGGGCGCGGCAGGCCGCGATCCTCGACGCCCTCTGGCAGGGCGACCGCGCAGGGGTCGAGGCGGCGCTTGCCCCCGTCGCGCGACGGCAGGCAGCGGAGCAGGCCGCCGAGGCGAGGCGCATCGCCGCGACGCGGGTCGATTTCCTGACGCTCGCCCGTGGGGAGGATTGAGATGCTGCGCCCTGGCTTCCGCGATCCCGTCCACGACGCGCAGGGCGTGTTCCGCGCCGTGCTCGACGCCCTGGCCCGGCCGGGGACGATCCACGCCATTTCAACACACCTCGATCCGCCGGAGCCCCTGACGCCCGAACTCGCCGCCATCGCGCTCGCACTGACGGACGGCGACACGCCGGTCTGGCTCGATCCCGCGCTGACCGCATCCCCCGAGGTCGCCGCGTATCTGCGCTTCCACACCGGGGCGCCGCTGACCGACGATCCGGCGCGGGCCGCCTTCGCCTTCGTGCGGGAGGCCGGGCGCTGCCCGCCGCTCGCCGCCTTCGCGCAAGGCTCACCCGCCTATCCCGACGGCTCGACCACGCTGGTTCTCGCGCTGGATTCCCTCGATGTCGGGGCGGGCCTGCGCCTCACCGGGCCCGGCAGTCGCGGCACGGCGGATCTGGCGCTGGCGCCGATGCCGCCGGGCTGGCCCGGCGCCCTGCGGGAGAACCATGCCGGCTTCCCCCTCGGGGTCGATGGCCTGCTCACCGCCCCCGGCCGCGTCGCCGGGTTGCCGCGCTCGACCGCCGTGGAGGGCTGAGCCGATGTATGTGGCCGTGAAGGGCGGTGAAGCCGCCATCGACAACGCCCACCGGCTCCTCGCGGAGGTGCGCCGGGGCGATCCGGCGGTGCCGGAGCTGACCGTCGCGCAGATCCGCGAGCAGATGGCCCTGCTGGTGGACCGGGTGATGGCCGAGGGCTCGCTCAACGATCCCGACCTCGCGGCGCTGGCGCTGAAGCAGGCGCGGGGCGACGTGGTGGAGGCGGTGTTCCTCGTGCGGGCCTTCCGCACGACGCTGCCGCGCTTCGGCGCCTCGGTGCCCCTCGACACGGGGGCGATGGCCCTGCGGCGGCGGGTCTCCGCGACCTTCAAGGATCTGCCCGGCGGGCAGGTGCTGGGGCCGACCTTCGATTACACGCACCGCCTCGTGGATTTCGCCCTCGCCGAGGACGGCGCCCCCGAGACGGTGGCCGAGGCCGAGCCCCGCGAGGATGCCGCCGCGACGCCCCGCGTGACGGACCTCCTTGGCCGGGACGGGCTGATCGAGCCCTCGCCGCAGGACGACGGCACGCCGCTGCCCGACATCACCCGCGAGCCGGTCGATTACCCCTGCGACCGGGCGACGAGGCTGCAAGCCCTGGCGCGGGGCGACGAGGGCTTCATCCTGGCGCTCGGCTATTCGACCCAGCGCGGCTACGGGCGCACCCACCCCTTCGTGGGCGAGATCCGGGTCGGCACGGTCGAGGTCGAGTTCGTGCCGGAGGAGCTGGGCTTCCCCGTGCCGCTCGGCACCGTGCAGGTCACGGAGTGCCAGATGGTCAACCAGTTCAAGGGCTCGCGCGCGGTGCCGCCGCAATTCACGCGGGGCTACGGGCTGGTCTTCGGCCAGAGCGAGCGCAAGGCCATGGCCATGGCGCTGGTGGACCGGGCGCTGCGGGCGGGCGAGTTGGGCGAGCCGCTGGCGAGCCCGGCGCAGGACCAGGAATTCGTCCTGGCCCATTGCGACAGCCTTCAGGCGACGGGCTTCGTGGAGCATCTGAAGCTGCCCCACTACGTCGATTTCCAGGCGGAGCTCGAACTGGTGCGCCGCCTGCGCGCCGAGTTCGAAGCCGGGCGGGAGGCTGCGGAATGAGCGAGGCCTACAACTTCGCGTACCTCGACGAGGGCACCAAGCGGATGATCCGCCGGGCGCTGCTGAAGGCGGTGGCGGTGCCGGGCTATCAGGTGCCCTTCGCCTCCCGCGAGATGCCCATGCCCTACGGCTGGGGCACGGGCGGCGTGCAGGTGACGGCGGCGATCCTCGGCCGGTCGGACGTGCTCAAGGTCATCGACCAGGGGGCCGACGACACGACGAACGCCGTCTCGATCCGCCGCTTCTTCGCCAAGACGGCCGGCGTCGCGACGACCACCCGCACGACCGAGGCGAGCGTCATCCAGACACGCCACCGCATCCCCGAGACGCCGCTGCACGAGGGCCAGACGCTGGTCTATCAGGTGCCGATCCCGGAGCCCCTGCGCTTCCTCGAACCCCGCGAGACCGAGACGCGCCAGATGCACGCTCTGGCCGAATACGGCCTGATGCATGTGAAGCTCTACGAGGACATCAGCCGCCACGGCCATATCGCGACGACCTACGCCTATCCGGTGGAGGTCGCCGGCCGCTACGTGATGGACCCGTCGCCGACGCCCAAGTTCGACAACCCCAAGATGGACGATTGCCCAGCGCTCCAACTCTTCGGCGCGGGGCGCGAGCGGCGGATCTACGCTGTGCCGCCCTACACGACGGTGCGCAGCCTGGATTTCGAGGACCATCCGTTCCGGGTGCAGACCTTCACCGAGCCCTGCGCCCTGTGTGCCGCGCGCGGGCACTACCTCGATGAGGTCGTCACCGACGATGCGGGCGGGCGGATGTACATCTGCTCCGACACCGATGCCTGCGAGACCCGCAGGGAGGACGTGCGATGACCCCGCTGCTCTCGGCCCACGGCCTCACCAAGAGCTACGGCCCGCGCAAGGCCTGCGATGGCGTCGATATCGACGTCACCGAGGGGGAAGTACTGGCGATCGTCGGGGAATCGGGTTCGGGCAAGTCGACCCTGCTCTCGATGCTCGCGGGCGAGCTGGCCCCGGATGACGGCGCGGTCCGCTATCGCGACCGGGAGGGCCGGGTGCGCTCGCTCGGGGAGATCGGCCCGGCGGAACTGCGGGCGCTCGCCCGCACCGATTGGGGCTTCGTCCGGCAGGACGCGGCGCAGGGATTGCGCATGGCGGTCTCGGCCGGCGGCAATGTCGGCGAGCGGCTGATGGGGCTCGGGCAGCGCCACTATGGCAACATCCGCGCCCAGGCGCTCGATTGGCTCGACCGCGTGGAGATCGCCGCCGACCGGATCGACGATCCGCCGACGCGCTTCTCCGGCGGCATGCGCCAGCGGTTGCAGATCGCCCGCAACCTCGTCACCGCGCCCCGCCTCGTGCTGATGGACGAGCCGACCTCCGGCCTCGACGTCTCGGTGCAGGCCCGTCTCCTCGACCTGATCCGGCGGCTCTCGGGCGAACTCGGCCTCGCTGTCGTCATCGTCACCCACGACCTCGCCGTGGCGCGGCTCCTGTCCCACCGCATCGCCGTGATGCGTGCGGGCAAGGTGGTCGAAACCGGCCTGACCGATCAGGTGCTGGACGACCCCGCCGACGCCTACACTCAACTCCTCGTCTCCTCGGTGCTCGCCGCATGACCACCGCCCTCGAATTCCGCGACGTCGCCAAGAGCTTCACCCTGCACCTGCGCGGCGGCACCGTGCTGCAGGTGGTCTTAGGCGCGACCTTTTCCGTCGCGCCCGGCGAATGCGCCGTGCTGTGGGGGCCGTCCGGGGCGGGCAAGTCCTCGCTGCTGCGCATGGCCTACGGCAATTATCGCTGCGATTCCGGCGCGATCCTCGTCCGCGACGGCGAGCGCGTGGTGGACGTGGCCCGCGCCGCCCCCCGCGACGTGCTGGCGCTCCGGGCGCGGACCATGTCCTACGTCTCGCAATTTCTGCGGGTGATCCCCCGCGTGTCGGCCCGCGACGTGGTCGAGGCGGCGGGCCGCGAGGGCGGGCTGTCCGAGGGCGAGGCCCGCGATCGGGCGGGCGACCTGCTGGCGCGGCTCAATCTGCCCGAGCGGCTGTGGGGCCTGCCGCCCGCGACCTTCTCCGGCGGCGAGCAGCAGCGGGTGAACATCGCCCGCGGCCTGATCGCGCCCCGGCCGATCCTGCTGCTGGACGAGCCGACCGCCTCCCTCGACGCGGAGAACCGCGCCGTGGTGGCGGATCTGATCGCCGAGCGAAGGGCGGCGGGCGCGGCGATCCTCGGCATCGTCCACGACGCGGCCATGCGCGAGGCCATCGGCGGGCGGATCATCGACGTAACGGCGTTCGGCACGGCGCGGGCGGCATGATGGGCAAGGACGGGACTTCGATGAAGGATTTCGTGATCGAGAACGCCACCCTCGTGCTGCCCGACCGGGTGCAGCACGGCTGGCTCGCGGTGGTCGACGGGCGCATCGCAGAGATCGGCGAGGGGCGGGCGCCGGAGCGCGGCCTCGACCTCGGCGGCGACCACCTGATCCCCGGCCTGATCGAGTTGCACACCGACCATCTGGAGAGCCATTACGCGCCCCGGCCGAAGGTGCGCTGGCATCCCCTCGGCGCCGTCCTCGCCTACGATTCGCAGATCGCGGCGTCGGGCATCACCACCGTGTTCGATTCCCTGCGCGCGGGCAGCGACCCGGACGGCAGCGGGCTCGGCCCCGAACTCGATGTCCTCGCGCAGGCCATTGACACGGCGCGGCAGGGCGACCTGCTCCGGGCCGAGCACCGGACGCACCTGCGCTGCGAATTGCCCTCGGACGACGTGATCGCCACCGTCGAAACCTTCGCCGCCCGCTACACGATCGACCTGATCTCGCTGATGGACCACACACCCGGCCAGCGGCAGTTCCGGGATATCGGCAAATACGAGACCTACGCCACGCGCGGAGGCCGCTCCCTCGACGAGATCCGCAAGGCGACTGCCTGGAAGATCGAGAAGGGCCGGGCGCTCAACGCGGTGAACCGCCCGGCCCTGGTGGCGCTCGCCCAGGCGAAGGGCATTCCGCTGGCGAGCCATGACGACACCACGCTGGGCGATGTCGATCTCGCCTCCGGCGAGGGCGTGGCGCTCGCCGAATTCCCCACCACCCGCGAGGCGGCCGAGGCCGCCCACGGGCGCGGCATCACCGTGATGATGGGGGCGCCGAACCTCCTGCGCGGGGGCTCGCATTCCGGCAACGTCGCGGCGCAGGACCTCGCCGAGGCCGGCTTCCTCGACATCCTCTCCTCGGATTACGTGCCCGCGAGCCTCGCCATGGCCGCGTTCGTGATTCCCGAGCGGGTGCCGGGCATCGGCCTGCCCGAGGCCATCGCCACGGTGACGGCCAACCCCGCCCGCGCCACGGGCCTGACCGACCGGGGCGAATTGCGGCCCGGCCTGCGCGCCGACCTCGCCCGCGTGCGCCTCGCCGCCGGCATTCCGGTGATGCGCGAGGTGTGGCGCGCCGGCCTCCGGGTGGTGTGATGGGCTTCGTCCTCGTCGTCGGCCCGAGCGGAGCGGGCAAGGACACGCTGATCCGCATGGCGCGGGTGGCGCTGGCCGGCGAGCCCGGCATCGTCTTCCCGCAGCGCCTCGTTACGCGCCCACCCTCGGCCGACGAGGACAACGCGCCCATCGATGACGACGCCTTCGCCCGCGCGGAAGCGGAGGGGCGCTTCGCTCTGTCCTGGCGGGCGCATGGCCTCGGCTATGCCCTGCCGGCGCGCTGCGGCCGGCTCGCACGCGATGGGCGCGTGGTGGTGTGCAACGTCTCCCGCCGGATCGTGGCAGAGGCTCGGTCCCGCTATCCCGGCACGCGGGTGGTGAAGATCACCGCGCCGCCGCAGGTGTTGGCCCAACGCCTCGCCACGCGGGCGCGGGCGCAGGATGGCGACCTCTCGGCCCGCCTCGCGCGGGAAGCCAGCGTCGAGCCCGATCTGACCATCGACAATGCCGGGGCGCCGGAGGAGGGAGCGAGAATACTGACCGACTTCTTGCGTGACCTTCGGGCCGGCCAGTAAGCGGAACCGTATTCGGGCGTTCACCGTTGCTGGGCACCTGTGATTGCAAGGAGCCCACCATGCGTCTGTTCGTCCCCGCCGCCGCACTGCTATTGGCCGGCCTGACGCCGCATTTCGCTGCCGCCCAGACCACCGTCATCGAGCGCGACCGCCCCGACACCGTCGTGGTCGACCGCCCGTCCACCGAGAGCAAGACCGTCGAGACCCGCGAGAGCAGCGACGGCTGCTCCTCGAAGACCGTTACGAAGACCAACGACATGGGCGATCGCAAGACCGTCCATAAGGAGAGCTGCGATTGATCGCGCAGCGCGCGATGGGGGCTCACGCCCCCAGGTAGCGCGCCTCCAGATGCGACCGGAACGCCGCCGTCCCGAGCGGTGAGCCGGTTGCGTCGCTCAGGAGCGCGTCGGTCGGCAGAAGGCTGCCGCGCTCGTGGATATGGGTCCGCAGCCACCCCCGCAGCGGGCCGAAATCGCCCTGCGCAAGGCAGCCCGGCAGGGCCGGCTCCGCGTCCTTCGCCGCGCGGAACAGCTGCGCCGCCGCCAGTGCCCCGAGGGTGTAGGTCGGGAAGTAGCCGAAGGCGCCACTCGGCCAGTGGATGTCCTGAAGGCATCCGAGCCGGTCGTTCGGCACGGTGAGCCCCAGCAAGTCGCGGATCCCCTCGTTGAAGGCGCCCGGCAGGTCCGCCACCGCGAGGTCGCCCGCGATCATCGCCGTCTCCAGCCGGTAGCGCAGCAGGATATGGGCCGGGTAGGTCGCCTCGTCGGCATCGACCCGGATAAAGCCCGGCTCGATGCGGGTGTAGAGGCGGAACAGGTTCTCCGGCTCCCAGGCGGGGCCTGAGCGGCCGAAGGCCTCGCGCAGCAGCGGGGCGAGGTAGGTCATGAACTCGCGGCTGCGGCAGGCCTGCATCTCCACGATCAGCGATTGGCTCTCGTGCAGACTCATGCCCCGCGCCGATCCCACCGGCTGGTGCCGCCACGCGGCCGGGCGGCCCTGCTCGTAGAGGGCGTGGCCGGTCTCGTGCAGCACGCCCATCAGCGCGCGGGAGAAGTCGCCTTCGTCGTAGCGGGTGGTGATGCGCACGTCGTCCGTGGCCCCGCCGCAGAACGGGTGGAGGCTGATGTCGAGCCGCCCGCGCCCCTCATCGAAGCCGAGCGCCCGCATCAGCGCCAGCCCGAGCTGCCGCTGCGTCTCGATGGGGAAGGGGCCGTCGAGGGGCAGGGGCGCGCCCGCCGCCTCTTGCCGCGCCCGCGCCTGCGCGATCAGGCCCGGCAGCCATGCGGTGAGGTCCGCGAAGAGCGGGTCGATCACCGCCCGGCGCATGCCCGGATCGTAGCTGTCGAGCAGGGCGTCGTAGGGATCGAGGCCGAGCACGGCCCCCTTGGCCTGCCCGATCTCCCGCTCCAGCCGCAGCAGTTCGGCGAGGTAGGGGGCGAGGCGGGCGAAATCCGCGTCCCGGCGGGCCTCCCGCCAGACCATCTCCGAGCGGGACCGCGCCCGCGATTCCGCCTCCACGAGGTCGCGGGGCACCGCCGCCGCGTGGATGTAGGCGCGGCGCATCTCGGTGAGGTTGGCGGCGGGCCAGCCGTCGAGCCTGCCCGCGCTCTCGGCCTCCGCCAGGGTGTCGGCGGTCTCGGGCGCCGTGAGGATCTCGTGGGCGAGGCCGCGCAGCGCCGCGAGCTGTTCGCCGCGCGTCTCGGCGGCACCCTCCGGCATCAGGGTCTGCGCGTCCCAGCCGAGGATGCCGGCCGCGCCCTCGACGGCCGAAAGACGGGCGAAGCGCGCTTCGAGGGAGGAATAGGCGTTCATCCGAAATCCCGTGTCAGTAACCCAGCGCGCTGCCATCCTTGCGCGGATCGGAGCCGGCCGACAGCGTGCCGGCCTGCCGGTCGATCCAGATGATCTGCCCGCCGCCGAGCGGCAAGGGCGCCCGCAGCACCGGATGGCCGCGCTCGGCCAGCCCCGCCATCACCGCATCGGGGATGGCGTTCTCCAGTTCGAGGCCGCCGCCATAGGCGAAGCTCCGCGGGGCGTCGAGGGCTTCCTGCACGTCGAGCCCCCGGTCGAGGATGCCGCTCAGCAGCTCGACATGGCCCATCGCCTGGTAATGCCCGCCCATGACGCCGAAGGGCGCGACGGCCCGGCCCTCCTTCATCACCATGCCGGGAATGATCGTGTGCATCGGCCGCTTGCCGGGGCCGATGCTGTTCGGGTGGCCGGGATCGGTGCGGAACGACAGGCCGCGATTGTGCAGCAGCACGCCGCTCTCCGGCGCCAGGATGCCAGAGCCGAACCCTTGGAAGATCGAGTTGATGAGGGAGAGCGCGTTGCCGTCCCGGTCGACCACGCAGAGATAGACCGTGTCCTTGTGCGCGACGGTCTCGGCGGCCTCCGGGTAGAGCACCGGCTCGCGGGCGCGGGCCATGTCGATGTCCCCCCGCGCCGCCGCGTGCCACGCATCCGACAGCAGGTGCGAGATCGGCACCTTGGCGAGGTCGGCATCGCCGAACAGCGCATCGCGGTGGTGGTAGGCCTGCTTGCACGCCTCGGCGAAGAGGTGGGTCCGGTCGAGCTCCGACAGCGCGCCGACATCGTAGGGCGCCAGCACGTTGAGCATCATCAGCGCGGCGAGGCCCTGGCCGGCGGGCGGGCATTCGTAGACGTCGTAGCCGCGATAGCGGGTCGAGACGGGCGTCACCGAGTCGGCGCGGGCGCGGGCGAAATCCTCCAGCGTGTGCAGCCCGCCGAGGCGGGTGAGCTTGCTCACCATGTCCTGCGCGACCGGGCCCTCGTAGAAGCCCTTCGGC
Organism: Methylobacterium sp. J-067; assembly: GCF_022829465.1. Lineage (GTDB taxonomy): Bacteria > Pseudomonadota > Alphaproteobacteria > Rhizobiales > Beijerinckiaceae > Methylobacterium > Methylobacterium litchii. Next base: position 126,230 of record NZ_JAKSXZ010000146.1, on the reverse strand, counting down.
CCGACTTCCGCAATCCGCCGCAGCGTGGCGGCGAGGCGCGGCAGGCGCATCACGCTGCCGATCAGCGGAGCCTGCCCCTCGCGCAGGTAGACGGTGGCGGCGTCGGCATCGCCCGCCACGCGCGGCACGCAGCGCGCCCAGTCCCAGCCGACGCGCGGCTGCACGACGAAGCCGTTCTCGGCATAGCCGATGGCCGGCTGCAGCAACTCACCGAGGGACTTGGTGCCGTGCTCGCGCACCATCGCGTCCCAGGCCGCAACGGCGCCGGGGATGGTGACGGCATGGGGGGAATTCGGGGCGATGCCGATCCTGTGCTCGGCGTACCAGTCCGGCGTCGCGGCGGCTGGGGCGCGGCCCGACCCGTCGATGGAGACCGGCACGGAGGCGCCCGCCGGGGCGTAGAGGGCGAAGCAATCGCCGCCGATGCCGGTCATCAGCGGATCGACCACGCATTGCACCGCCACCGCCGCGATGCCGGCATCGACGGCATTGCCGCCCGCGCGGAGCACCTCGATGGCCGCCAGCGTCGAGAGCGGATGGGACGTCGCCACGGCGGCGTTGGCCGCATGGACGGGGGAACGGCCGGGGCGGGAGAAGTCTCTCAACGTCGATACTCGTGCGAAGCGTGGTGGGAGGGCCCGAGACCCGTCGGCTGGCCCGACCGGGCTAGCCTGAGCCCGTGGGATGCCACATGCAAGCACGGGACATGCCGTCGATGGAGACTTGAGCCTTCCCCTCAAGTTTGGCAAAGTTTGCCATCGTGGAGGAGGATGTCGGCATGGCGACCATGAACGTCTCGCTTCCCGATCCGATGAAGGATTGGGTCGAGGCCCAGGCCAGGAACGGCCGATACAGCAATACCAGTGATTACGTCCGCGACTTGATCCGGCGGGATCAGGAACGCCTCGGCGCAATCGCGGAGCTTCAGTCCCTGATCGACCGGGGCCTCGAGAGCGGCGTCAGCCACCGAACGGAAGAAGACATCCGTCGTCTCTCCCGTGAGCGCGCGGCCGTCCGCGACTCGTGAGCTACCGGACGACCGAGCAGGCCGACGAGGATATCGTCGGCATCTATCTCCAGGGGGAACGACTCTTTGGAGGAACGCAGGCCGAGCGTTATCAGGATGGACTCTTTCGAACCTTCGCGCTGCTCGCGTCGCAGCCCAATATGGCCCGGTTGCGCAATGAATTCACGCCGCCCGTTCGGTTGTATCCCTACGGTGCCCACGTCGTCGTCTATACCGCCACGGGCGATCACATCTTGATCATCCGCGTCCTGCATGGCCGGCAGGATTGGCTGGCGCGACTGTCGCAGTGATGAAGGAAGGCGGGAGCCTGTCGCCCCCGCCCTCTGGATCCTCAAACGAAGTGCTGGCCGCCGTTGATGGTCAGCGTCGAGCCCGTGACGAAGCCGGCCTCGTCGCTGGCGAGGTATTCGACCGCGTGGGCGATCTCGTCGGCCTCGCCGAGGCGGCCGGTCGGGATCGTGGAGATGATCTTGTTCCGGATGTCCTCCGGTACCGCCATCACCATCTCGGTGGCGATGTAGCCCGGCGCCACGACGTTCACCGTGATGCCCTTCGAGGCGCTTTCCTGCGCCAGCGCCTTGGCGAAGCCGACCACGCCCGCCTTGGCCGCCGAATAGTTGGTCTGCCCGGCCTGACCCTTCTGGCCGTTGATCGACGAGATGATGATGATGCGCCCGAAGCCCCGGCTGCGCATGCCGTCGATGAGCGGACGGGTGCAGGTGAACATCGAGTCGAGGTTGGTCTTGATGACCTGCTGCCACTTCTCGAAGGTCATCTTGTGGAAGGCGCCATCGCGGGTGATGCCCGCGTTGTTGACCAGCACGTCGATCGGCCCGACCTCGGCCTCGATCGCCTTGATGCCGGCTTCGCAGCTTGCCATGTCGCCAACATCGAACTTGAACACCGGAATACCGGTCTCGTCTTTAAACTTCTGGGCGGCTTCGTCATTGCCGCCGTAATTGGCGGCGACCTTGTAGCCCTTGTCTTGCAGGCGCTTCGAAATCGCCGCGCCGATGCCGCGGGTGCCGCCGGTGACGAGGGCGACGCGTCCTTGAGCCATTGTGTTTCCTCCTAAAGCCGCACGATCTGTGCTGCGTACGGATGACGTCCGCACGTCATTTTTTTCGCACCGATCTTCAAGACAACTTTTGTAGCCCCCTCGAACGCTGTCGAGGGGGCGCCGTTACAAATCGATCAGGGCCGCTCAAGGCACATCGCCACGCCCATGCCGCCGCCGATGCACAGCGTCGCGAGGCCCTTCTTGGCATCGCGGCGCTTCATCTCGTGGAGCAGGGTGACGAGGACGCGGGCGCCCGAAGCGCCGATCGGGTGGCCGATGGCGATGGCGCCGCCATTCACGTTCACCTTCGCGTCGTCCCAGCCCATGTCCTTGTTCACGGCGAGCGCCTGCGCGGCGAAGGCCTCGTTCGCCTCGATCAGGTCGAGGTCGGAGGGCTTCCAGCCCGCCTTGTCGAGGGCCTTGCGCGAGGCCGGGATCGGCCCGGTGCCCATGATCTTCGGATCGACGCCCGCCGTCGCCCAGGACTTGATCTTCGCGAGCGGGGTGAGGCCGCGCTTTTGCGCCTCGGAGGCCGCCATCAGCACGATGGCCGCCGCGCCGTCGTTGAGGCCCGACGCGTTGGCGGCGGTGACTGTGCCGTCCTTCGAGAAGGCCGGCTTCAGCTTGGCCATGGCTTCTAGGGTCGCGCCGTCGCGGATGTACTCGTCCGTGTCGACGATCGTGTCGCCCTTGCGGCCCGGCACGGTGACGGGGACGATCTCCTCCTTGAACCGGCCCTCCTTGCGGGCGGCCTCGGCCTTGTTCTGCGAGCGGGTCGCGAACTCGTCCTGCTGCTCGCGGGTCAGCTGGAACGCCTGCGCGACGTTCTCGGCGGTGGTGCCCATGTGGTAGCCGTTGAAGGCGTCCCACAGGCCGTCCTTGATCATCGTGTCGATGAGCTTGATGTCGCCCATCTTCTGCCCGGCGCGCAGGTACTGGCAGTGCGGCGACAGGGACATCGATTCCTGGCCGCCGGCCACGATCACTGTGGCGTCGCCGTTCTGGATCTGCTGCATGCCGACCGCGACGGTGCGCAGGCCCGAGCCGCAGACCTGATTGAGGCCCCAGGCGGTCGCCTTCTCGGGGATGCCGGCCTTGATCGCCGCCTGACGGGCCGGGTTCTGGCCGGCGCCCGCCGTGAGCACCTGACCGAAGATCACCTCGTCCACGTCGTCGGGGGAGACCTGCGCTCGCTCCAGCGCGGCCTTGATCGCCGTCGCGCCGAGCTCGTGGGCCGGCACCGCGCCGAACGCGCCGCCGAACGAGCCGACCGGGGTGCGCGCCGCCCCGACGATCACGATCTCTTCGCTGCCTGCCATGACGTTCTCCTCTCGCGGCCGGCGCGTCGCGTTGAGGGCGCGCGCCTTTCCTGATGCCGTTCCAGCGATGAAGTGCGCGGGACCAGCGAAGTCAAGAAGCCTAACGGGGGGAGGCGGTCACGGTGCGGGATTGTTCACGCCCGCCCGGCGCCTTGCGGCGGCGCACCGGCCTCCGCGGCGCAATGCAAATGCAATATTCTGCACGGGACGGCAGCACTTTGCTGTTTTCTGCGCTCGTGGAAGGTCTTATGCTTGTGTGCGGGCGCGAGATCGCGACTGCGATGTGAACCGGCGGCTCACGCCGGTACGCCCGGGTTGTTCGAGTTCAGAAAGGCCGTTCTGCGATGGCGGATACTGTGAAGACGCCTCAGACCGTCATCAAGAAATACGCCAACCGGCGGCTCTACCATACAGGCACGTCGACCTACGTGACGCTGGAGGACCTCGCGACGATGGTCCAGAACGGCGAGGACTTCGTGGTCTACGACGCCCGCACGGGCGACGACATCACCCGCTCGGTGCTCACGCAGATCATCTTCGAGCAGGAGAACAAGGCGGGTGCCGAGAACCTGCTGCCGGTGGCCTTCCTGCGCCAGCTGATCCGCTTCTACGGCGACAGCATGCGGTCCATGGTGCCGAGCTTCCTTGAATTCTCGATGGCGAACTTCGCCCGCGACCAGGACGGCCTGCGCGAGAAGTTCTCGCAGAGCTTCGGCCCCTCCGCCTTCCAGCATGCCATCGAGCAGCAGGTGCGGACCAACATGAACTTCTTCGGCGATGCCATGAAGATGTTTACGGGCTTCGCCCCTCCCGGCACCTCGGTCGTGCCGCCGGCCAGCCCCCCGGCGCCGGCGCAGGGCAGCGACCTCGACGATCTCAAGCGCCAGATGCTGGAGATGCAGGCGCGCCTGGAACAGCTCGCCCGGAAATAAGGGGCGAGCGGCCTAAACCGAAAAGGTTGACGAAACGTTAGCACCGGCCCCACGCTTGCTTCTGCAGCCATCAGGGCAGGCAGAGGTGCTGCGATGGAACGAATCGGGCCGGTCGGAAGTGCCAGAACGGGACGGGTCGAGGCGATCCGTCCGGTCGCCGCCGTGGCCGAGGAGCAGGCTGCGCCCTCGCGAGCCCTGACGCTGATCGCGGGCGGGCGGACGGGCGGCACGCGCTCCGCCGCCTCCCTGCGGGACGGACGCTCGGAGGCCGGCTTCGTCGCGCAGCTCCTCGTGGGCGCCGACCCGACCCTTCAGCCGTCGCGCAGCGTGCGCACGCAGATCGCGGCGAATCGCTACGCCGAGATGGCCCGGCTCCTCGCCTGAGGCAGGCGGCCACGAAAAAGGGCGCTGGCCTGGAAGGCCGCGCCCATTCTTCCGGAATCACATCCGCCTTGAAGCGTCGAGACGCCGTCTCAGGCCTCGGCCGACTTCACCTTCAGCACCTGACGGCCACGATACATGCCGGTCTTCAGGTCGATGTGGTGCGGACGGCGCAGCTCGCCCGAATCCTTGTCCTCGACATAGGTCGGCGCCTTCAGGGCGTCGGCCGAGCGGCGCATGCCGCGGCGGGAGGGGGAGGTCTTTCGCTTCGGAACGGCCATGGCAAGGATCCTTCGAATATGCCGGCGGACAAAGCGGTGCGCGGGCGAGTCCCGTCGGAGGGGAGCCGCCATGCACACCGCAGGATACGGATGAGGGGGCGCTTATAGCGGCGGCGCCCTGTTCTGGCTAGAGCGCTCCGCGCGCAAGACGCGTCAGTGAAACTCCGCCTGGGCGGAGGCTTCGTTGACGGTTTCCTCGGCCAGATCCTCGCCTAGCCGGCGCAAGGCGATCTCGACCGCCTCCAACGTCTCCAGCCGCGCCGCCCGCGCGATCAGGCTGTGGGCGGCGAGCAGGTAATCGGCCGCCCGTTCGAGGGGCGATCCGTCCTGCCAGGGCGGTTCGGGGGGCTTCAGGAGGCCGGCCGCCCTCACGATGTCGTCGGGGGGCTCGTCCAGGGGCATCAGCGAGCCGAGGAAGCCGAGGAAGGTCCGGCCGGGTGGCCCGAAGGACGGGACCGCGCCGGAGACGATCCACACATACTCGCCCGTGACCGTGCGGAGGCGGAAGCGTACGGTGAAGGCGCTCCGGGTGCGGATCGCGTCGAGCACGAGATCGCGGACGATGTCGCGGTCGTCCGGGTGGACGACCCGCGACCAGCCGAGGTTGCGCGCCTCCACGAGGGTCTGACCGGTGAGCTTGGTCCAATGGCGCCCGAGATGCGTGACGAGGCCCGCAGCATCCGTGACGAAAACCATCTCATGCTTCCCCGTCTCATGGAACGCCCGACCCGTACGCTTGAAGAGTCCCGGAAACGGGGGCGCCTCTTCAAAAACGGGAAGTATCCAACCCGGTCATTATTTCGTGTGCCAGGGTCATTTGACGATGGGCTGTGGACCGATTTCCGTTAAGCGCGGGTTCAAATCAGTTGGCCCAAAAGCGTGACCGCGGTGCCGCAGAGCGGGCCGTTACTGCCAGGAGAAACCCCATGGCTTCCTCCAAGACGTCGTCCGCCCTTCGCGCCCTCGTGGTGCTCTCGGCCCTCATGGCCGCGCCCGCCCTGGCTCAGGCCCCTTCGCCCGCCACGCCCACCGCCCCGACCAAGCCGATGGCGCCGAGCGCCCCCGTGGCCGGCGCTCCCAACGCCGCCAAGGCGCCCCTGCTCGACCTGAACAGCGCCAGCGCCGAGGAGCTCGACAAGCTTCCAGGAATCGGCACCGCCCGCTCCGCCGCGATCATCAAGGGGCGCCCCTACAAGGGGAAGGACGAGCTGGTGCAGAAGAAGATCATCCCGCAGGGCGTCTATGACGGGATCAAGGACAAGGTCATCGCCAAGCAGAAGTGATCGGGCGCCTCCGCCCGCTCACTCCGCCACCGCGCCCTGGGGGATGCTGAACCCCTGGGGCGTCTTCGCGGGCTTGGCCGCCGCCTTCGTGCCGCCGGTCTTCGCCCCGCCCTCGGCCGCCTTGGAGCCGCCCTTGCGCGGCGCCCCCTTCTTCGCCTGCGGTGTCGCCTCGGGCGCGATGGCGGGCGGCGCCACGCAGAGCGTGAAGCTCAGTTCCGCCAGCGGCGTCCCCTCCTCGGAGACGATGTTCAGCGTGTCGGGTAGCACCGGCAGCTTCGGCTCCCAGGTGATCGGCGCGCCGAGCATGGCCTGAACCACGGAGGGCGTGCCGCCCCGGCGCAGGCTGGTGAAGTCCGGCCCGTAGGCCGTGGCCCGCTTGGTGCCGATCACCACCTCGAGCACCTGCGTCACCTCCGGCGTCAGCGGGCGCAGGGGGTTCACGACCCGCGCCTCGCCCGCGCGGATCACCACGAACGCGAAGCCCTTGCCGTTCTCGTAGCGCGCCGCCTGCTCGCCGCAGGCCTCCATGGCCCGCGCGGGGACGGCCGAGACCGCGACGGCGAGGGCCAAGGCGGCGAGGGTCCGGGCCATCATCGCTCGCCTCCATGGGGGCGCGCGTCGGCGGGCTCGGCCTGTGGGCTGACGTCGATGATGTCGGCGGAACGGTCGATCGGACTCTCCCGGCGCCGGCCCACCGGGCCGATCAGCAGGTCCGTGTCGTCGTGGTGGAATTCGCTGTCCATGTGCAGCGGCGGCCGGCGGCTTCGGGCCGCCAGGGCAGCCACGATCGCCCCCACCAAGATGAGAACCAGGACGGCGAGGAAGATCAGCAGTCGCTCCATGAGGGCGCCAGTGATAACGCCAAGCGCGCGGCGCGTCACCCGAAGACGCAGCCGGAACGCTCCTTGCGTCGCTCGCCCCGCGAGGACGGACGCTCAGCGAGGATACACCATGCAGCAGCAGATCGGCCGTGGTCCCGAGGAGCTGGAAGCGCATCTCCTCGGGCTCATCGACTCGGCGCGGGAGCAGGCGAGCGAGGATCCGTTCCGCAACCCCGTCCTGGCCGTGACGCTGGCCATCACCCGCTCCTTCGACCGAGGCGAAATCGCGGAAGGCGATCTCGACGGCCTGTTCGAGCGGCTGCGCGCCGAATCCCTGGAGGCGCGGGCGCAGCGTCTGCGCGACTATGTCGGGCTGAACGGCAAGGCGGATACCTCCGTGGCAGCGGCCCTGGTGTCGGCGGTCCCGGACAGGACCGGGGCCTTCGAGGATTTCGCCGCCCTCATCCACCGCACGGCCTTCGCGGTGGTGTTCACCGCGCACCCGACCTTCGGCATGCCCCGCGCCGTGGCCGACCTCCTCGCCCAAGCGGCGGGCCTGCGCGATGCCGCCGAGCGCGCCGCGCCCATCGGCAAGGCCGCCGCCCTGTCCACCCGGCCGGACTCGCCCGTCACCCTCGATCTCGAATTCGAACAGGCCTGCGCCGCCGCCAACAACGCGCGTCTTGCGCTGGACGCCTTCAACGGCGCCCTGATCGATGCCGCCCGCGCCCGCTGGCCGGATCGCTGGGCCGAGCTTCGCCCGCGCCCCTTCGCCGTGGCGAGCTGGGTCGGCTGCGACACGGACGGACGCACCGATATCGGCTGGTGGGACACGGTACGCTACCGGCTGATCTCCAAGCGGATGCAGTTCGACCGGGTGATGCGGGAACTGCCCGACATCCCCGCCGCCCGCGAGGCGCGGGGCCTTGCGGAGGGAGCGCTGAGCGCCGTCAACCGGCAGCTCGCCGTCGCCCCGAGGCTCGGGGACAAGCCGTCGCTGGAAGCGGTGCACCGCTTCGCCCTGGCGCTCATCATCGAGCGCGAGCGGGCGCAGACCGATGCCGGCCCCCTCGTTGCCGCCCTCGACGCGGCGCTGGCCGGGGCGGGCGAGGAGGCTGACCGCCAGGCCATCGCGGTGCTGCGGGCGGGCGTCGAGACCCACGGCCTGTCGAACGCCCTGCCGCATTTCCGGCTGAACGCCTCGCAGATCCACAACGCTGTCCGCCGGGTGATCGAGCTCGAAGGCGAGCCCACCGACGCGGCCCAGCGCCGCTCGCACCTCGCCACGATCCACACGCTCCTCAACGACGTGACGCCGGTCGCCGTGGATTTCGGGGCGCTGGCCGCCGAGCGCGCCTCGGCCGCGCGGCTGATGATGACGATCGCGCAGATCCTCAAGCACGTGGACGGCACCCACCCGGTGCGCTTCCTCATCGCCGAGACGGAGACCGGCTACACCCTGCTCGCCGCCCTCTGGCTCGCCCGGCATTACGGCATCGCCGACAAGCTCGAGATCACGCCGCTGTTCGAGACCGCGAGCGCCCTCGAACAGGGCATCCGGGTGCTCGACGACGCTTTGCGCAACCCGCATTGGCGGGCCTACCTCAAGCGCATCGGCCGGCTCACCGTGCAGTTCGGCTATTCCGATTCCGGCCGCTATGTCGGGCAGCTCGCGGCGACCTTCTGGATCGAGCGCCTGCGCCTGCGCATCACCGAGATGCTGGTGCAGAACGGCCTCGCCGACGTCGAGCTCGCGATCTTCGACACCCACGGCGAATCGATCGGCCGGGGCGCGCACCCGACCTCCCTGCGCGACCGCCTCGCCTACCTCGCCCCGGAGGATGCCCGCGACCGTGCCCGCAAGGCGGGGCTGAAGGTGCGCCTCGAATCGAGCTTCCAGGGCACGGACGGCTACCTGCTGTTCGGCACGAAGGACCTCGCCCAGGCGACCCTCGCCCGCATCGCCGAGCACGTCTACGCCCTCGACGTGGCGGAGGAGGACGCCTTCGCCGGCTATGCCCTCACGGAGGCCAAGGCGGGCGGCGCGCCGGCCGAGGACCCAATCTATTCCGAGCCCGACTTCGCCCTGGAATTCTTCACCGTCGTCCGCCAGGACATGGAGGCGCTGGTGGACGAGCCGGGTTACGCGGCGCTGCTCGGCACCTTCGGCCCGAGCCTCCTCGACCGGACGGGCTCGCGCCCCGTGGCCCGCCAGACCGACGCGGGCGGCCCGGCGCGGATCACCCATCCCCGCCAGATGCGGGCGATCCCCAACAACGCGATCCTGCACCAGCTCGGCTTCCTGGCGAACTCGCTGCACGGGCTCGGCCGGGCCGCCGGGCGGGGGCCGGACCTGTTCCGGGAGATGCGGCGGGATTCGCTGCGCTTCAGCCGCGCCTTCCGCCTCGTGCAGGTCGCGGCCTCGGTCGGCGACCTCGACGTGCTGCGCGCCTATATCGACACCCTCGATCCGGCCGTGTGGCTGGAGCGCGCCCGGCGCACGCAGAAGGATTTCCGCCGGGACGAACTGGTGGTGATCGCGGGCGCCCTCGAACGGCTCGACCTCGCCCCCGACCTGCGCCGCCTGTTCGGCCGCCTCACCCGCGATTGGCTGGCTTTGCGCGCCGCCGCCCCCGACCTCAACGGCATGTCGGCGCGGCTCACGCTGCTCCACGCCCTGCGGCTCGCCCTGATCCACCGGATCTGGTTTCTGGCTGTGCACATCCCCGGCTTCCGGCCGCAGGCGGGCATATCCCGCGAGCAGATGCTGGAGCGCTTCCTGCGCCTCGACATCGACGGGTGTCTGGCGATGCTCGACGGGATCTTCCCGAACGAGCCCGACCCGACGCTCGGCCTGAATTTCGGCGAGCCCGCAGGCCCGCGCGATACTGGTACTTACGAGGCGGAGCACGCCACGCTGTTCCAGCCGATCCGGCGGATGTTCGGGCAGGTGCGGGAAATCTCGGGGATGATCCAGCACGAGGTCGGGGCCTTCGGCTGAGCGCACGCCCAGAACTGAACACCACCTTTACCGGTACGATCATCCTCCGTTCAGACCGGAGCGGCTAGGACGTTCTGGCATGCTTGCCATGCGAAAGGGTTTTCGGGCCCCGGAACCCGGCAAGCGTGGCCATAAGAACATGTGCGCGATAACCGCCGAGCCCGCCTCAGGCCTACCCTTCGTCTCCAGCGACCGGCAGGTCCGTTCTCATCCGTCCACAACCGTATCGGTGCACGCGTGAAGATCGCTGTCCTTGCCCATCTCAAGTATCCGATCGGTCAACCCCATGCCGGCGGATTGGAGATGCATACCCATCTCCTGACCGCCGCGCTGCGTCGTCGGGGACACGAGGTCGTTCTCTTCGCCAGCAAGGGGTCCGATCCTGCGCTGGAACCGGTGATGCTGTGCGAGCCGACCGGCTGCGCCGTCGCCAACCCGGAGCGCGAGGAGGAGATCGACCGCGCCGAGGCCGAGGCCTACCGCCGGATGATGGACATGGTGGCGGCGGGCGGCTTCGATCTCGTGCACAACAACGCCCTGCACGCCCTGCCGCTGCACGAGAGCGCTCGTCTCGGTCTGCCGTGGGTGACGGTGCTGCACACCCCGCCCTTCGAGAGCCTGACCCAGGGCGTCGTCGCGGCGGACCCGCACATGGCCTTCCTCGCCGTTTCGCCGTCCCTGGCGCAGGAATGGTCGGAGATCGTTCCCCACGCGCAGGTGGTGGGCAACGGCGTCGACCTCTCGACCTTCGCCTACGGCGCCACGCCGGACGACCCGCCCTACGCCTTCTGGTCGGGCCGGATCGTCCCGGAAAAGGGCCTGCACCTCGCCATCGACGCCGCCCGCGCGGCCGGTCTACCGCTGGTCTTCGCCGGGCCGAAGATGAACCCGATCTACTGGGACCAGGAGATCGCGCCCCGCCTCGGGCCGGACCTCACCCATCTCGGCCACCTCGCCCACCGCGACCTCGCCCGCCATCTCGGCCGGGCGCGGGTGGCGATCGTCTCGCCGCGCTGGGAGGAGCCGTTCGGCCTCGTCGTCGCCGAGGCGCTGGCCTGCGGCACGCCGGTCGCCGCCTTCCGCCGGGGCGCCCTGCCGGACATCCTCGACGAGACCTGCGGCCGCCTCGCCGAGCCGGATGACGCGTTGAGCCTCGCCGAGGCGATCCGCGGGGCCGTCGGCCTCTCCCGCCGCGCCTGCCGCGACCGGGCCGAGGCACTGTACGACGCCGAGGCCATGTTCGAGCGCTACTTCGAAATCTACGACGACGTCATCGCCCACGCCTCGGAGCGGGCCCGGCCGAGCCTGCGCCGGGTGGCGGGCGGTCGCGGCTAAAAGGTATCCCAGAGGTCTTTCATGGTGCGTCCCTGCGTCGTCTGCGTCCCGGCCCGGAACGAGGCCGCGCGCTTGCCCCTCCTGCTCGACAGCCTCGCCGGCCAGGACGCCGAAGGCCCGGTCCGGGTGGTGGTGCTGGCCAACAACTGCACCGACGGGATGGTGGAGGTGCTGCGCGAGGGCCAGGAGGCCGGGCGGTTCGAGGGGCTGGACCTACGCATCGTCGAGGCCACCCTCGAAGGGGCGGAGGCCCATGTCGGCACCGCCCGGCGCATGGCGCTCGATGCGGGTGCGAACTGGCTCGCCGAACTCGGCGCGGAGGACGGAATCCTCCTGACCACGGACGCCGATGCGCGCCTTCCCGCGACCTGGGTCTCGGCCAACCTCCGCGCCCTGGAGAATGCCGAGATCGTCGGCGGCCGGCTGGTGATCGACGGCGAGGACGACCTCGCGCCGGGCGTCACCGATCTCAACGCGCGGGTGGAGCGCTACTGGGCCGGCGTGCGCCGCCTTGAGGAATTGCTCGATCCGGCGCCGCACGATCCGGCCCCGCGCCATGGCGACCATACGGGCGCGAGCCTCGGCTTTCCGGTCTCGCTTTACCGCGCGGTGGGCGGCCTGCCGCCGCTGCCCTGCGGCGAGGACAACGCCCTCGTCGGCCTGATGCGCGACGGCGGCGCCCGGCTGCGCCATTGCCCCGACATCCACGTCCTCGTCTCCGCCCGCCGCGATGGGCGGGTGGCGGGGGGCATGGCCACCGAGATGGAGCGCCGGGCGCGGGCCGTCTCCGGGGAGGCTTATCTCCTGCCCGAGGCCGGCTTCTGGGAGCAGCTGGTGCTGCGCCGGGCCGCCCTCCGCCGCGCCTACGACCTGCCCGAGGGGGAGCGCGAGGAGGCTTGCGCCGCCCTCGGCCTCGGCTCCGGCGACCTCGCGGCGGTGCTCGCGACCGGGTGCCCCAACGCCATCGCCTTCGTGGAGCGCGCCGACCGCCTCATCGGAACGCGCTCGGCCCCGGCCCCCGTCTGCGACATCGACATCGCGCTGAAGGATCTCGCGGACATCGCCGCGCGGATCGAGCGGCGCGGCCGCGCCAGGAAGGCTGCGTGACCCGCGGCATCGGGTGGTACGTCCACCATCAGGGCGCGGGCCATCTGCAGCGCGCCCGCGCCGTCGCCGCGGACCTGCACCGACCCTGCACGATCATCGGCACCCTGGCGGAGGCCGACACGACCGGGCTCGACGTGCTCGACCTTCCCGACGACCGCCCCCTCGGCGACGGCGCGGGCTTCGACGGACACGACGGCGAAGCCGAACGGCCGGAGGCGTTCCACTACGCGCCCCTGCGCCATCCCGGCCTGCGCGGCCGCATGGCCCGCATCGCCGCCTGGGTGGAGCGGACGGACCCGGCGCTGCTCGTCGTGGACGTCTCGGTGGAGGTGGCCCTGTTCGCCCGCCTGCTCTCGGTGCCGACGGTGGTGGTGCGCCTCGCCGGCGAGCGCACTGACCGGCCCCATCGCGAGGCGTTCCGCAGCGCGAGCCAGGTGCTCGCCCCGTTCCCCGCCTCCCTCGAATCGCCAGGCACGCCGGATTGGGTCAGGGCGAAGACCTTCTATGCGGGCTTCCTCGGCGGGAGCCGGCCTGCGCTTGCCGCAGACGGGCAGGACGTCGTGGTGGTGTTCGGCAAGGGCGGGGAGGGCGGCGACCTCGGCGCCCTCGCGGCGGCGGCCCGCGCCGTGCCCGAGCGGACATGGCACGTCCTCGGCCCGGTCTCGGGGCAGGGGGAGACGCCCGCAAACCTGCACCTGCACGGTTGGGTCGCCGATGTCGGGGCCTTCGTCGCGAAGGCGGCGGTTCTGGTCGGGGGAGGGGGCGACGGGCTCGTGGCGCTGGCCGCCGCATACGGAAAGCGCTTCCTGTGCCTGCCGGAACCGCGTGCCTATGGGGAGCAGACGGAGAAGGCCGAGGCGTTGCGACAACTGGGCGCCGCCCTGGTCCGGCCCGCGTGGCCGGCGGCCGAGGCGTGGCCCGGCCTGATGCGTGAGGCGCTGGCCCTCGATCCGAAGACCATCGCGGGCCTGTACGACCCGGAGGGGCTCAGACGCTGTGCCGCCTTCCTCGACGGATTGGCCGGGGAAGGCGGTTTGCGATAGTCTGAGGACTTACGAGATCAGGTCGAGCTTGTCGGCCTGCACGCCTTCACTGCGGAGAGTATCGGGCAGGGCGGAATAATCGCGGTAGCCGGCCTCGCGCGCCATGGCGTCGAGGGCGGATTGCTCGTCAGGGGCGGAGCCCGTCCAGAGCACGGCGCCGTTGTTCTTCTGCCTGATCTGAAAGATGCTCATGGAACGGTCCCTCAAGTGGCCACGCTTTCGGCGCGACAACGCGGTCTGTCTGGACTGGTTGCAGCGTGGCCGTGACGATCGGGGCAAGAAGACCCGCCATCAAAACGCCGGGTGCCCGGCGGATAACCTGCCATGTCTCCGTACCGGCGCCAGCGAGCTTTCCCTGTGACGATCCGTTCCGCGCACGCCGCGTGCGCCCTCGCCCTGGTGCTGCTGGCCTCCCCGGCCCGCGCCGTCGAGCCCGCCTCGGTGCCCGAGCCCGCCGCCATCGCCCCGGCCGTGACCGTGGTGCACGCGGAGCGGCGCGAGATCGTGGAGAACGCCGTCGTCACCGGCACGCTGGTCCCACGCGACGAAATCCTCGTCGCCCCCGAGGTCGAGGGGCTGCGCATCACCGAGTTGCTGGTCGAGGAGGGGGACCGGGTCGCGAAGGGGCAAGTCCTCGCCCGCCTGTCGAGCGAGATGATCGCGACGCAGGAGGCGTCCAACGTGGCGGCCATCGCCCGCGCCGAGGCCGCCATCGTCCAGGCGCAGAGCCAGATCGTCCAGGCCGAGGCGGCCGAGACCGAGGCACGGCTCTCCCTCGAACGCGCCCAGACCCTGAGCAAGACCGGCAACGCCACGGCGGCGGTGCTGGAACAGCGCGCCTCCGCCGCGCAGGGCGCCATCGGCCGGGTCGCCGCCGCGAAGGGCGGGCTCCAGGCGGCCCAGGCCGACCTCGCCACGGCGAAGGCGGCGGGCGCCGAGATCGCCCTGCGCCGGGCGCGCACCGATCTCCGCGCCCCCGAGGCCGGCATCGTCAACCGCCGGACCGCCCGCGTCGGCGCCACGGCGACGGCGGTGGGCGAGCCGCTGTTCCGCCTGATCGCCCGGGGCGAAATCGAATTGGAGGGCGAGGTGCCGGAGACCTGGCTCGCCCGGCTGAAGGTGGGCGATCCCGCCCGGCTCACCCTCGATCCGGGGCGCGCCGTCGGCGGCTCGGTGCGCCGGGTCTACCCGGAGGTGGACCGCATGACCCGCCTGGGCAAGGTGCGCATCCGCCTCGCCGACGATCCGGCCCTGCGCATCGGTGCCTTCGGCCGGGGCAGCATCGAGGTCGCCCGGCGCGAGGGCATCGCGGTGCCGGTGTCGAGCCTGATCTACGCCGCCGACGGGCGGGCGAGCCTGCTCGTCGTGAAGGATGGGCGCGTCGAGGCGCGCAAGGTCACGCCGGGTCTCTCGTCCCAGGGCTTCACCGAGATCCGCGACGGCGTGGCGGCGGGCGAGCGGGTCGTGGCCCGCGCCGGCAGCTTCCTGCGCGACGGCGACCGGGTGCGGGCGGTGGAAGCCGCCCCGCCCCCCGCCATCGCCGAAGCGCGCTGAGGACGAGCGATGCGCCTCAACGTCTCCGCCTGGGCGATCCGCAAGCCGCTGCCCTCCATCGTGCTGTTCCTGGTGCTGATGGTGCTGGGGCTGGTGAGCTTCCGCTCCCTGCCGATCACCCGCTTCCCGAACATCGACATCCCGATCGTCTCGGTGACGATCACCCAGGCCGGTGCCGCGCCCTCCGAATTGCAGACCCAGGTGACGAAGTGGGTCGAGGATTCGGTGGCCGGGGTGAAGGGCGTGAAGCACGTCCTCTCCACCATCACCGAGGGCATCTCCACCACGACCATCGAGTTCCGGCTGGAGATCAACCAGGACCGCGCAGTCAACGATGTGAAGGATGCGATCTCCAAGATCCGCATCAACCTGCCACGTACCATCGATGAGCCGATTATCTCCCGCGTGGAGATCGCCGGCCTGCCGATCATGATCTACGGCGCCTCGGCGCCCGCGATGACGCCCGAGGACCTGTCGTGGTTCGTGGACGACGTCGTCGCGCGCGGGTTGCAGAGCGTGAAGGGTGTCGGCGGTGTGGAGCGCCTGGGCGGTGTTGCCCGCGAGATCCGCGTCACCCTGAAGCCCGACCGGCTGCTGTCGCTCGGCATCACGGCGGCCGACGTGAACCGGCAATTGCGCCTGACCTCCGCCGACATGGCCGGCGGCCGTGCCGAGGTCGGCGGGCAGGAACAGTCGATCCGTGCCCTCGCCGCGTCGGCCAGCCTCGACACCCTGGCGGCGACGTCCATCGTCGTGCCCGGCAACCGTAAGGTGCGCCTCGACGAGTTGGCGACCCTCGCCGACACGGCCGAGGAGCCGCGCACCTTCGCCCGGTTCAACGGTGAGCCGGTGGTGGCCTTCGCCATCTCCCGCGCCACGGGGGCGAGCGATGCCGACGTCTCGGTGGGCGTCGCCAAGAAGATCGAGGCCCTGCACGAGGCCAACCCCGATGTGCGCTTCGACCTGATCGACACCAGCGTCACCAACACGATCGGCAATTATCACTCCGCGATGATGGGGCTGATCGAGGGCGCGGCGCTTGCCGTGATCGTCGTGCTCCTGTTCCTGCGCGACTGGCGGGCGACGGTGATCGCCGCCGTGGCGCTGCCGCTCTCGGTGATCCCGACCTTCTGGGCCATGAGCGCGATGGGCTTCTCGCTCAATGCGGTCAGCCTGCTTGCCATCACCCTCGTCACCGGCATCCTCGTGGACGATGCCATCGTGGAGATCGAGAACATCGTCCGCCACATGCGGATGGGGAAATCGCCCTACCGCGCCTCGCTGGAAGCCGCCGACGAGATCGGGCTCGCGGTCATCGCCATCACGGCGACGATCATGGCGATCTTCGCCCCCGTCTCCTTCATGGGCGGCATTGCCGGCCAGTATTTCAAGCAGTTCGGCCTCACCATCGCGGCGGCGGTGTTCATGTCGCTGCTGGTGGCCCGCCTCATCACGCCGCTGCTCGCCGCCTACTTCCTGCGCGACCACGGGCCGGACCACAGCCACGAAGGCCCGGTGATGCGCGGCTATACCCGCCTCGTGCGCTGGTCCGTGCGCCACAAGTACATCACGCTGGTGCTGGGGCTGGCCTGCTTCGTCGCCTCCATCATGTCGACCGGCCTGCTGCCGGCGGGCTTCCTGCCGGCCGAGGATCAGGCGCGCACCCTGTTCGTGGTGGAATTGCCGCCGGGCGCGCGCCTGCCGGACACCGTCGCCATCAGCGACAAGCTGGTGGACCGGATCCGCACGCTGCCGGAGGTGAAGAGCGTCTTCGTGGACGGCGGCCGGCAATTGCCCGGCAAGAAGGAGGTGCGGCTCGCGAGCCTCACCATCAACCTGACGCCGAAGAACACCCGCCACCGCACGCAGAAGCAGGTGGATGCCGAGGTCGCCGCGATCCTGCGCGAGGAGCCCGACATCCGCTTCTGGGCGCTGCGCGAGGGCGGCCAGCGCGATCTCGCGCTGATCGTCGCCGGCCCGGACAAGGCCGTGGTGGCCGACGTCGCGGCTCGGCTCCAGCGCGAGGCGGCGAGCGTCCCCCACCTCGTCAACGTGATGTCGACGGCGCCCCTGGACCGCACCGAGATCCGCATCCGCCCGAAGCCGGCGGTGGCGGCCGACCTCGGCGTCTCCACCGACACCATCGCCGAAACGGTGCGGGTGGGGACCATCGGCGACATCGGGCTCAACCTCGCCAAGTTCAACGCAACCGACCGGCAGATCCCCATCCGGGTGCAATTGCCCGAGACTCTGCGCGGCCAGCTCTCCGAGATCGGCGCCATGAAGGTGCCGGTGAAGGGCGGGCAGGCCGTGCCGCTGGAAACGGTCGCCGACATCACCCTCGGCCAGGGCCCCACCGCCATCGACCGCTACGACCGCGCCATCCGCGTCGCCATCGAGGGCGACATGCAGGGCTCGGACGCGCTCGGCGAGTTGATCTCGCAGGTGCTGAAGCTGCCGGCGGCGAAGGACCTGCCGCCGGGCGTCACCATCAAGCAGACCGGCGACGCCGAGGTGATGGGCGAGGTGTTCGAAGGCTTCGCCCTGGCCATGGGCGCCGGGCTGATGATGGTCTTCGGCGTGCTGATCCTGCTGTTCGGCAACTTCCTTCAACCGCTGACCATCCTGTTCTCGCTGCCGCTCTCCATCGGCGGCGCGATCCTGGCGCTGTTGATCGTGCAGAAGCCGATCTCCATGCCCGTGGTCATCGGCATCCTGATGCTGATGGGCGTGGTGACGAAGAACGCGATCATGCTCGTGGACTTCGCCGTCGAGCAGATCCGCGAGGGCGTCGACCGCACGACGGCCATCGTCGATGCCGGCCGCAAGCGCGCCAGGCCCATCGTGATGACCACCATCGCCATGGCCGCCGGCATGATTCCCTCCGCCCTGGCGCTCGGCATCGGCGGCGAGTTCCGCTCGCCCATGGCCATCGCCGTGATCGGCGGGCTGATCGTCTCGACCGGTCTGTCCCTCGTCTTCGTGCCGGCGATCTTCGTGCTGATGGACGATCTCTCGCGGTTCATCGGCCGGCTGCTCGGCCGCTTCGTGGGCGAGCGCGACGATCCGCTCGACGCCCCCGCCTACGACCATCCCTCGGCCTCCAACGACGGACACCGGCCGCCCCGCGTCGCGGCGGAGTAGCGCGAAGGCCCTTGCGCTTCGCCCCGCGATAAGGTGTCTCCCGCCCGGGACACGAATGGGGGAGTGCGGGCATGTCGGGTGGTCACGGGTCGGGGGGCAGCTCGAACAAGCGCGTGGCGCTGCTGATTTCGGTGCTGGCCCTGTTCCTGGCCTTCAGCGAAACCCTCGGCAAAGCCTCGCAGACGGAGGCCCTGGGCGCCAACGTCGAGGCCTCGAACCTCTGGGCGTTCTTCCAGGCGCGGACGATCCGCATGACGGTGATCCGCACCGCCGACGAGGCCATCGCCCTCCTGCCGCCGGGCACGAGCCAGGAGGCGATCCAGGCCAAGCGCGCCGAATGGGCGAAGACTCTCGCCCGCTACGAGTCGGAGCCCGCCACCGGCGAGGGCCGCAAGGAACTCACCGCCAAGGCCAAGCTCGCCGAGGAGCGCCGCGACCTCTCGCTCCTGCGCTACCACCATTACGAACTGGCCTCGGCCGCCTTCCAGATCGGCATCGTGCTCGCCTCGGCGGAGGTCATCACCGGCATCGCCGCCCTGGTCTTCGCGGGCGGGGCGCTGGGCATCGCGGGCGCGGCGCTGCTCGCCTTCGGCTACCTCGCGCCGCACACCCTGCCGTTCCTGCACTGAGACCGGTATTCCCTTCGAACGGCCGCGCTCTACACCCAATCACGACGGGGGACTATCATGGCCGAGCAGGACGAGGACCAGGATCAGGGTCGCCTGACGCGGGCCGCGAGCTTCATCTTCCTGCACACCGAGCACGCGATCTATGCGGCCCTCGGCCTGCTGCTGGCTCTCACCGCCCTGGCCGCGCTCACCGAGGCGGTGGTGCTGACCTGGGGCGCCCTGCGCTCGCTCGGCGGGGCGGACCAGATCCTCGAAGTCGTGGACCGGCTGCTGTTCCTGCTGATGATCATCGAGATCCTGCACACGGTGCGGGTCTCAATGCGGTCGGGCAAGCTCACCGTCGAGCCGTTCCTGATCGTCGGGCTGATCGCGTCGATCCGGCGGGTGTTGGTGATCACCCTGCAATCCTCCGAACTCACCCACGCGAAGGACATGACGCCGGAGAAGTATGCGCTGTTTCAGGCGGCGATGATCGAGCTCGGCGTGCTCGCCGGGCTGATCATCGTGATGGTCTTCGCGATCTTCCTACTTCACCGCGCCCGCGACGACGGCAAGCCGGCGGGCGAGGAAGCGCACGAGCATGCGGGCGGGTGAGGCAGACGTCCCTCAGTTGAGGCGCAGCACCGCCGCGTTCAGGATCGTCGCGAAGGCGACCCAGCAGGCATAGGGCACGAGGAGCCACGCCGCCGCCCGGTCGAACCGCCACGTCAGGCGGATCGTCCAGAGCACCATCACGAGCAGGGTTGCCACCACGATCAGCCCGAGGCCGATGGCGTGGGCGCTGAAGAAGACCGGCGTCCAGGCCGCGTTCAGGGCCATCTGGACGAGGAAGGCGCCGAGCGCCAGTCGCCAGCCCTCGCGGCTCGGCCCGGTGAGCGGGCGCGCCCCGAGCAGCCGCCACAGCGACACGGCGATCATCGTGTAGAGCACGGTCCAGGCGACGGGGAACACCCAGTCCGGCGGGTTGAACCACGGCTTGTTGAGGCCGGCATACCAGCCGCCGATCTCGGCCTGGGTCGAGACGGAGCCGATGAACGCCGTCGCGGCGACCGGCAGGACCGCGCAGGCGAGGCGCAGCCAGGGCCTCAGCGCGGGGCCTTCCGGGACATGGGTGGCGGCGGTCATGGCGGCTCGTCGGTTGGCGTGGGTTGCGGCGGCCCCGCCGTCGTGTCAGCGCGGGCGCGGAACGGGCAGGACAAATCGGATGTCAGGCACTAACGCACCAGAGGCGCCGGGTGGCATGCCGGACGACACGCAAGCGGTGGATTTCTCGCGGCGGAGCCTCGCCGCGCAGGCGATGGGCCATGTCGACCCGGCCACCCGCGCCGTGGTGATGCCGCTCCATGTGGCGACGACCTTCATCCGCGACCCGGATAACGGCTACTCGTCGGGCTTCTCCTATGCCCGGCCCGACAACGCCACCGTCCGCGAGGCGGAAGCGGTGCTCGCGATGCTGGAGGGCGCGCAGGCGGGGGCCATGCTGTTCGGCTCCGGCATGGCGGCGGCGACGGCCGTGTTCGGCGCCCTTGAGCCCGGCGACCACGTGGTCGCGAGCCATGTGATGTACTGGGCGCTGAAGCGCTGGCTGCGCGCGGAGATGCCCCGGCGCGGCATCGCGGTGGATTTCGTCGGCACCGACGACCTCGATGGCCTGAAGGCCGCGATCCGCCCCGGCGCGACGAAGCTCGTCTGGATCGAGACGCCCGGCAACCCGCTCTGGACCGTCACCGACATCGCCGCCGCCGCCGCCCTCGCCCACGAGGCCGGCGCGCGGCTCGCGGTGGATTCCACCGCCGCCTCGCCGTTCCACACGCGCCCCCTCGATCTCGGCGCCGACATCGTGATGCATTCGGCGACCAAGATCCTGAACGGCCATTCCGACGTCGTGGCTGGCGCCCTCATGGGGGCGAAGGCCGACGCGTTCTGGGAGCGGATCGCCGGCATCCGCGCCGGCAGCGGCGGCATCCTCGGGCCGTTCGAGGCCTACCTGTTGATGCGCTCCCTGCGGACCTTCCACCTCCGCGCGGCGGCGCAATCGGCCGGTGCCGCGATCCTGGCCGCGCGGTTCCAGGGGCATCCCCATGTGGCGCATGTCCTCTATCCCGGCCTGCCGGGCGATCCGGGCCATGCAGTGGCCGCCCGCCAGATGCACGACGGGTTCGGCTTCATGCTGTCGCTGCGGGTCGTGGGCGGCGAGGCGGGGGCCATCGCCACCGCCGCGCGGGTGCGGCTGTGGAAGCGGGCGACGTCGCTCGGCGGCGTCGAGAGCCTCATCGAGCACCGCGCCTCCGTGGAGGGGCCGGACAGCCCGTGCCCGCCCGATCTTCTGCGCCTCTCGACGGGGATCGAGGCCCCGGACGACCTCTACGCCGACCTCGACGCCGCCCTGAGGGCCGCGCACGCGGGGTGATGGATCGCCGCTGGTGCCGAAAGGCGCGCTGGCGCGTTGTCGCGGACATCCGCCACGGCGCCCGGCGCCTTCAGCCCGCGAGACCTCCGATGAGACCGCTTCTCCCCGCCGCGTTCCTGATCCTGGGCTTCGCCGCCCACGCCCAGGCCGACACGGTGCCCGACCTCGACGTGGAGAAGACCTGCCGGTCGTCCCAGATCGCGGATCCCGGCGTCAACGACAAGGCGAGCTACGAGGGCTGTCTGCGCTCCGAGAAGGACGCCAAGAGCCAGGCCGAGAAGCATTGGAACTCATACGCGCCCGCCGCGAAGCGGCAATGCGAGGCGCAGTTCAAGGCCGGCGGCTACCCGTCCTATGTCGAGATGATCACCTGTCTCGAACTCGCGACGGGCGTGGTGCCGGGCCAGAATACCGGCGACACCGGCGTCGGCGGCAAGGGTACGGCCAAGTCGGCCGGCGTCGAGGGCCAGGACGGACAGAACCTCACCAAGGAGCCGAGCGCGAGCCAGCGGACGGACCCGTTGAAGGTGCTCGAAAACCAGTAAGGTCGGCGCAAACAACCGCCAGGATGTCCAGATCCCGTGCCCGGTGAGCCGACGGGTGCCTGCGGGCGAGGACATCGCTCGGTCATTCGGAGACGCCGAGATGTGGTGCCTGCCACGGATCAGCGTTCTTGTGGTGGTGAAACGAGTGCGGAGGACCAGCTGGCACCTGATCCTCCGCGTTAAGCTCGGTTAATTAACCAACAAGAAGGTCCGGGGCGGCGAAAGCCGTCATGGGCCGCTCCGAAAATATGGGGCCGGTGCCGAAGAGCGGTCAAGGGCCCCGTAGGTTGTACTGCGAAGTCGTCCCTGCGTTCTTCGAAGGTCTGCACGGCGCATCGCCGTGCTATGCGCCGGCAAAGCTCGCTGTCGAGCCTGCGCCAGATTGCCGGATCCGTGAACGCCCTCACCATCATCGCCCCGATCTTCGGGATCGTCCTGATCGGCTGGGGCGCCGCGCTGACGGGGCTGATCTCCGACAAGGTGAGCGACGGGCTCTCGGAATACGTCTTCGCGGTCGCGGTGCCCGCGCTGATCGTCGCGACGCTGACCCGGCCGGGGATGAGCGGCGAGATCGCGTGGTCGTACTGGGTCTCGTATTTCGGCGGCGCGGCGCTGTCGTGGCTGACGGGCACGCTCATCGCCAAGCGGCGGGCCGGCGTGGAGCGCCGGGGCGCGATCCTGCACGGCTTCGCGGCGAGCCAGTCGAACACGGTGTTCGTCGGCGTGCCGATGATCCTGCAGGCCTATGGCGAGGAGGGGGCTTTCCCCCTGTTCATGCTGCTCGCCGTCCACCTGCCCCTGATGATGGGCAGCGCCACGTTCCTCATCGAATCGGATTCCGACAAGCCGATCCTCGCGCGCCTGCGGGGCCTTGCCCTGGTGCTGCTGAAGAACCCGATCTTCGTCGCCCTGATCGTCGGCATGGTGCTGAAGGGGACGGGCATCACCCCCTCGGGCATCCCGAAGGCGCTGATCGATTCCTTCGCCGGCACGGCCTCCACCTGCGCCCTCGTCGCCCTCGGGGCGGGGCTTAAGCGCTACAAGGTGTTGTTCGATCTGAAGGGCGCGTTGGTCATCGCGCTGCTCAAGAACATCCTGCATCCCCTCGCGGTCTGGCTGCTCGCCTTCCACGTCTTCTCGATGCCGCCTGCCTATGCGGGTGTCGCGACGCTGTTCGCCGCCATGCCGGTGGGCATCAACGCCTACCTGATGGCCGCGCGCTACAAGACCGAGATGGGCATGATCGCCGCCTCGGTGCTGGTTTCGACGCTGATGGCGCCGCTCTCGGCGCTGTTCTGGCTCACTCTCCTCGGCAAGGCCTGACGGGACGGGCCGCGCGTCACCCGTCGCGTTGGCCGCGGGCCGGCATGGGTTTAGGTTGACCCGACGACAGCGGGCCATGAGACCCGCGCGACCCTGCGAGGAACCCATGAACGCGCCGATGCGCCCCCCGGGCAGCGCCTCCCCCTCCGCCCCGCCCTCCGCGCGCTTCGTGTGGGACGACCCGTTCCTGCTCGACGAGCAACTGACCGAGGACGAGCGCGCCATCCGCGACGCGGCGCAGGATTTCGCCCGCGAGCGGCTGCTGCCCGGCATCGTCGAGGCCTATGCCCACGAGAAGACCGATCCCGGCCTGTTCCGGGAGATGGGCGAGCGCGGCCTTCTCGGCGTGACCCTGCCGGAGGAATACGGCTGCGCGGGCGCGAGCTACGTCGCCTATGGGCTGGTGGCGCGGGCCGTGGAAGCGGTCGATTCCGGCTACCGCTCGATGATGAGCGTGCAATCCTCCCTCGTGATGTACCCGATCTACGCCTACGGTTCGGAGGAGCAGCGCCGGAAGTACCTGCCGAAGCTCGCCTCGGGCGAGTGGATCGGCTGCTTCGGCCTCACCGAGCCGGATGCCGGCTCCGATCCGGCGGGTATGAAGACCAAGGCGGTAAAGACCGCCGACGGGTATCGGATCTCTGGCGCCAAGATGTGGATCTCGAACGCGCCCTTCGCGGACGTGTTCGTCGTCTGGGCGAAGTCGGCGGAACACGACGACGCCATCCGCGGCTTCATTCTTGAGAAGGGGATGAAGGGTCTTTCCGCGCCGACTATTAAGGGCAAGCTCTCCCTGCGCGCCTCCACCACGGGCGAGATCGTCATGGAGGATGTGGAGGTCGGGGAGGACGCGCTGCTGCCGAACGTCTCCGGCCTGAAGGGTCCGTTCGGCTGCCTCAACCGGGCACGCTACGGCATCTCCTGGGGCGTCATGGGCGCGGCGGAGGATTGCTGGCGCCGGGCGCGGGACTACACGCTGGAGCGCAAGCAGTTCGGCCGCCCGCTCGCGCAGACGCAGCTCGTCCAGAAGAAGCTCGCCGACATGCAGACCGAGATCACGCTCGGCCTCCAGGCCTCGCTGCGGGTCGGCCGCCTGATGGACGAGCACAAGATGGCGCCGGAGATGATCAGCCTGATCAAGCGCAACAATTGCGGCAAGGCACTCGACATCGCCCGCGTCGCCCGCGACATGCACGGCGGCAACGGCATCATGGGCGAGTACCACGTGATGCGGCACGCCCAGAACCTCGAAACGGTGAACACCTACGAGGGCACCCACGACGTCCACGCCCTGATCCTCGGACGGGCGCAGACGGGGCTGCAGGCGTTCTTCTGAGATCGCACTGTCCCCTCTCGCCGCTTGCGGCGAGAGGGGAGGGGAAGCTCAGTACACCCCACCGGCCTGGGCGGCTGCGTCGGCGTTCGGCGCGGCGGCGGCGGGGGCGCTGCTGGCCGGGGCCACGTAGGCGTCCGGCGGGGCGGTGCCCGGCTTGAACGCCTCCAGGATCGTGCCCGCGCCTTCGCCCGAGCCGGCGCGGGTGCCGGAGGCGAGGTTGACGCGGATCAGCTTGATGCCCGGCGGCACGCGGAACGGCGTCGGCGGCTTGTCTTTCAGCGCCTGCTTCAGGAAGTCGAGGGCGATGGGGGCCGCGAGGCCGCCACCGGTCGCCCGGTCGCCCAGCGAGCGCGGCTTATCGAAGCCGATATAGATCCCCACCGCGAGGTCGGGGGAGAAGCCCACGAACCACGCATCCTTCGCGTCGTTGGTGGTGCCGGTTTTGCCGGCCAGCGGCTTGCCGATCTGCTTCAGGATCGTGGCGGTGCCGCGCTGGACGACGCCCTCCATGATCGAGACCATCTGGTAGGCGGTGAGCGGATCGAGCACCTGCTCGGAATCGTCCACCAGCTTCGGCTCGTCCTGGCCCGACCACTTCTCCGCGTCGCAGCCGACGCATTTGCGGTTGTCGTGCCGGTAGATCGTCTCGCCGATCCGGTCCTGGATCCGGTCGATGAGCGTCGGGCGGATGCGGCGCCCGCCATTGGCGAGCATCGAATAGGCGGTGACCATGCGCATCACCGTCGTCTCGCCCGCGCCGAGCGACATCGGCAGCACCGGCAGCAGGTCGTCGTAGACACCGAAGCGGCGGGCATACTCCGCGATCAGCGGCATGCCGACATCCTTGGCGAGGCGCACCGTCATCAGGTTCTTCGAGTGCTCGATCCCGTAGCGCAGCGTGTGCGGGCCACCGGACTTGCCGTCGTAGTTCGAGGGCGTCCACGCCTCCTGGCCGGGCCCGGCCTCGATGGTGATCGGCGTGTCGAGCACGATGGAGGAGGGGGTGTAGCCGTTGTCGAGCGCCGCCGAGTAGACGATCGGCTTGAACGACGAACCGGGCTGGCGCATCGCCTGGGTGGCGCGGTTGAACTCGGATTCATCGTAGGAGAAGCCGCCGACCATCGCATGCACGCGGCCGGTGTTCGGGTCCATGGCGACGATGCCGCCGGAGACCTCCGGCCGCTGGCGCAGGCGGTACTGGTTGCGCCCGCCATCCATGGCCTCGACATAGACCATGTCGCCCGGCCGCAGGTTCGGTCGCCCGGCCCAGCGCATCCCCTCGGGGGTGATCACGCCGGTCTCGCGGTCCTTGGAGATCTGGCCGGAGGCCTCGCGACGGGGCTGGAGCCCCACCTGGATGCCGCTCGCGCCGGAGCCCAGCACCACGGCGAGGCGCCAGGGGGCGACGTCGCCCAGCGCCGGCACCTCGGAGGCGGCTTGCCCCCAATCGCGCCCGGTCAGGTCGACGTGGTTCGCCGGGCCGTGCCAGCCATGCGCCTGATCGTAGCGCACGAGGCCGTCCACCAGGGCCTTGCGCGCCCAGGCCTGCATCTTCGGATCGAGGGTGGTGCGCACGGAGAGGCCGCCCTCGTAGAGCTTCTTCTCGCCGTAGCGCTCGGAGATCTCGCGGCGGACCTCCTCGGTGAAGTAGTTGGCAATGGAGCCGTTCGGGAAGGCCACGCGGGGGTTCACGCCGAGCGGCTGCTTCTTGGCGTTCTCCTCCTCCTCGCGGGTGATGTAGCCGTTCTCCCGCATCAGGCGGATGATCTCGTTGCGCCGGTCCAGCGCCGCCTGGGTCTTGCGGTAGGGGTGGTAGTTGTTCGGCCCCTTCGGCAGCGCGGCGAGGTAGGCCGCCTCGTTGATCGTCAACTCGTGGACGGACTTGCCGAAATAATCGAGCGCGGCGGCGGCGACGCCGTGCAGGTTCCGGCCCGGCACGATGGTGCCGAGGAAGATCTCGTTCAGGTAGAGCTCGAGGATCTTGTCCTTCGAGTAGGCGGCCTCGATGCGTAGGGCGACGAGGGCCTCCTTGATCTTGCGGTCGTAGGTCTGCTCCGAGGAGAGCAGGAAGTTCTTGGCCACCTGCTGCGTGATGGTCGAGGCACCCTGCCGCTTGCCTGACTTGGCGTTGGTTAGGAAGGCGCGCACGATCCCCTCGGGGTCGATGCCGCCGTGCTTGTAGAAGTTCTTGTCCTCGGCCGAGAGGAAGGCCGCCACGACGATCTTCGGCATGGCCTGGATCGGCAGGTACAACCGGCGCTCGCGGGCATATTCGGCCAGCAGCGAGCCGTCCGCCGCGTGGACGCGGGTCATCACCGGGGGCTCGTAGTTCGCGAGCGCGGCGTGGTCGGGCAGGTCCTGGCTGTACTTCCAGTAGAAGTAGCCGGCCACCACGGCGCCGACGCAGAACAGCACCGCGCCGGCACTGAACAGAATCCCGAAGAAACGAAGGATCAGACGCATCCGGTTTTCCGCTCGCCGCCAGCCCGGAGTTGCACCGACTCTCGGCGCAATCGGCTCCCGGACGCTGCCCTCAGGAGCCCCGCGAGGAGCCGCTTTGCAACCTCGCGTGCCGGGGCATCCGAACGCCCCGTATCCACACCGTATCTATGGTGAAACTGGGGCGATGGCGGCCGACCGGCGCGTCCCGGTGCCCGGCTTACCGATACTCGTGCGGGTTGCAAAGAATTGATCGACGGCCTTGGCCATCGATCCCGTGACCCCGGCGCGCCATTCGGGGTCCTGCAACTTCTCCAGATCGCGCTTGCTCGACAGGTAGCCGAGTTCCACCAGCACGCTCGGCACGTCGGGGGAGCGTAGCACCACGAAGCGGGCCTCGCGGTGGGGCTTGGTGCTCATCTCCATCACAGGGCCGAGCTGGCCCATGAGGTTGCGCGCGAAGCCCGACGAGAAGCCACGCGTCTCGCGCAACGTCAGTTCCTGAAGGATGTCGGCGATGTCCGGCGCGGCCTCGGCGGCTTCCGCGCCGGCGGCGGCGTCGGCACGGTTCTCGCGCTCGGCGAGCTTGGCTGATTCGGCGTCGGTCGCCTTCTCGGAGCCGGTGTAGATCGTCGCCCCGCGCACCTGCGGCGCCGAGGAGATCGAATCGGCATGGATCGAGATGAACAGGTCGGCCTTGGCCTCGCGGGCGATGCGCACGCGCTCGTTCAGGGGCACGAACACGTCGCGGTCACGGGTCATCTGCACCCGGTAGCGGCCGGCGGCGTTCAGCTTGCCCGCCAGATCCTGCGCGAATCCGAACACGATGTCCTTCTCGAACACGCCCGTCGTGGCGATGGCGCCGGGATCGGTCCCGCCATGCCCGGCATCGATGACGATGAGCGGGCGCGGATCGGTGGTCGTCGCGGCCGCCGAGGGGGCCGGGGCGGGCCGGGGATCGGCAGAGGCGGCGGCCTTGCGGAATGCGTCGCGATCCACCTTCTGAAGCGGGATCGTCATGAGGACCGCCCCGTCGCGGGGGCGGGTGGCGGTGTCGATCCGGCCCACGGTGGCGGGGGCGGCGAGGTCGATGACGATGCGCGAGCGGCCCGGCGCGAACAGGCCGTAGCGGAAGGACTGCACCACGCCGTCGCGCCGACGGCCGGAATCCGAATCCAATTGGAAGTTGACCTCGGGCAGGTCGATCACCACGCGGTCGGGCCGCTCCATCACGAAGGCGCGGGCATCGACCGGCCGCGACAGGGTAAGGGTGAGCTTGCTCTGGTTGCCCTGGCTCGACAGGTCGGCGCCGATGGCGACGGCCGCCCCGCGCTCGCTGTCCTGAGCGCGCAGGGGCACGGCCAGAGCCAGGACGGCGGCCAGGCCGAGGACTACGGAGCGGATCAAATACGCGCGGCCAAGCATCGGACCATGTCGTTTCCCATGCGCCTCGATAGGCAATAGGAGCGCGATGGTTAACCGATGCTTTCCATCACAGGTTCGTTCGGGGCGTGGATGTTGCCGCGAAGCGACAGCGGAAGCGTACTCTAGATTGCGCTCACCACGTCGCTCTCGCGCGGTGCGAGCATCAGCGGGCGGTGAACGACCGGCTGGCGGAGACCGTCAGCATGCCCCAGCAGGTCAGGGTCGAGTCGGCGGCGCGCTGGAATTCGCCGATCTGCAGGCGGACGAAGTCGGCCACGGAGCGGACCCCCGCGAGGGCGCGCAGATGCGCCGCGAACGCCTCGCCCTCACCGATGACGTAGTTCATCACCGTGGTGCCGAAGGTTTCCGCGTCGAGCAGACGCGGCGAGGTCGACGCGATGGCGGCAGCCGGCACGGCGGCGGCTTCCATAACCGTTGCGGGTAGGATTTCAGCAGGCGGATCGAGGGGAGCCGGCTCGGGGGCGGGTTCCTGGAACCCGGCATCCGGGAGCACGGCCGGTGCCGCGGCGGGCGTCGGCTGCTGTCTCTGGTATCGCGGTCGGCGCGGCTTGGACATCGCGGGCGATCCTCGTCGCAGGCGCCCTCGGCGGCATCGCGCTCAGGAGGGCCGGGCGGCGTGGGGCGAGCCCCCGGGGTGGGGACGCGCCGTTTGGCTCAGGCGATCAGCGCGCGGCGTTCTGGGCCAGCGAGCCGAACTCCTTCGCCTGCGACTGAAGCGTGGCGAACTGGCTGCGGACGAACTCGGACTGCAGCTCGAAGGCCTCGCGCATGTCGCGGGTGCGGACCAGCTTCTGAGCGTAGTCGAACGCGGCGTTCGCGTTGTTCTGCGCGTGGTCGAAACCCTTCGAGACGGCGGCGGTGAACGTCGACTGGAAGGTGTGACCGGCCGTCTGCATCTGCTCGCTGGCCTTGATGGCGTTGGCCATCATCGTGCCGACGGCGGTGCGGGCCTGATCCACGCTCTTCTCGGCGAAATCGCGCATCTCGTTCGGGATCTCGAAATTCGGGGTCTGCATGGGGGTCTCCAGCCAGAATGACAGCGGGCGCGAACCCTCGGTTCGCCGTTGACGGAATCGATCTATGTTGCGCTGCAATAAAAGTCAATCGGGCTAATCGCGGAAATTATCCTGCCATTCGCACCGATGTCAGGGAGGGGGCAGGCCAGCAATAGGTTTCGACCTATAGACCTTGGCCCCCCCGGTTCGTGCCCGGACTGAATCCGCCGAAGCGAGCCGAGGAGCCTATAGTCGCCCCATCTCAAGCAAGGCGTCGCGATTACACATATCGCTCGATGTACTGCAAGCGTAACCGTTGATAAAGTCTGATGGCAGCGCTGCCAAAAGCCTCACGGCAAAGTTTGAGAAGCTGTCCCGTTTGTGCGGCGCAGCGCTAGGCTGGGCGCGCGATGCCGCGTCCTCCCTGCGGAGGCGATCACCGGAAGGAGAGGGTGAGGGTGTCTGAAAAGTCGGTGCCGGTTTCGGAAACACCGGCGGCGCCTCGCGTTGATGGGCACCCGCACCCGACTGGGTGCATCCCCCATGCGAAGGAAACCGCGATGGCCGACGACAGGACCAAGCCCGATCAGGCCGGCTTCCAGCAGGACAGCGCCAAGCCGGGCGACAAGCAGAATCCGGAAAACAAGCAGGAGAAGCTGAGCGAGCGTCTCGACGACGCCCTCGAAGAGACCTTCCCGTCGAGCGACCCGGTCTCCGTGAAGATCACGAAATAAAAAAAAGGCCGGGCGGCTTGGCGCCGCCCGGCCTTCGGGGAAACGTTTTACGCCGCGTCGAGCAGGCGGCGTGCGATGACCTGGGCCTGGATCTCGGCCGCGCCCTCGAAGATCGAGAGGATGCGGGCGTCGCAGAGGATGCGGCTCACCGGATATTCCAGGGCGAAGCCGTTGCCGCCGTGGATCTGGAGGGCGTTGTCCGCCGCCGCCCAGGCGACGCGGGCGCCGAGCAGCTTGGCCATCCCGGCTTCGAGATCGCAGCGTCGCTCCTCGTCCTTCCGCCGGGCGGAGAAGTAGGTCAGCTGCCGGGCGATGTTGATCTCCACCGCCATCATCGCGAGCTTGTCGGAGACGCGAGGGAAGTTCACCAGCGCCTTGCCGAACTGCACGCGCTCCTCGGCGTAGCGCAGGCCGACATCCAGTGCCGCCTGGGCGACGCCGATGGCGCGGGCGGCGGTCTGGATGCGGGCCGATTCGAAGGTCTGCATGAGCTGGGTAAAGCCCTTGCCCTCGACCTCGCCGAGCAGGTTCGCCGCCGGGACGGCGAAGTTCTCGAAGGCCAGCTCGTATTCCTTCATGCCCCGGTAGCCGAGCACCTCGATCTCACCGCCGGACAGGCCCTCGACGGGGAAGGGATCCTCGTCGGTGCCGCGCGGCTTCTCGGCGATGAGGAGGGAGAGACCCCTGTGGCCCTTCTCCTCCGGCTTCGTGCGCACCAGCACGGTCATGATGTCGGCGCGGACGGGGTGGGTGATCCAGGTCTTGTTGCCGGTGATCTTCCAGGTGTCGCCCTCCTTCACCGCGCGGGTGCGCAGCGAGGCGAGGTCGGAGCCGGTGTTCGGCTCGGTGAAGACGGCGGTGGGCAGGATGTCGCCGCTGGCGATCTTGGGCAGGAAGCGGTGCTTCTGCTCCTCAGTGCCGCCGCACAGGATCAGTTCGGCGGCGATCTCGGAGCGGGTGCCCAGCGAGCCGACGCCGATATAGGCGCGGGACAGTTCCTCCGAGACCACACACATCGCGGCCTTGGGCATGCCCATGCCGCCGTATTCCTCGGGGATCGTCAGGCCGAACACGCCGAGCTCGGCCATCTTCTCGACCACCGACATCGGAATGTAGGCGTTCTGCAGATGCCACTCGTGGGCGTGGTCGGCGACCTCGGCCTTGCCGAAGCGGCGCATCTCGGAGCGGATCGCCTCCATGTCCTCGTCAAGGCCGGAATTGCCAACCGTGGCGCCGCCGCTGCCGTCGCGCATCCGCAGGACGAGGGCAGCGCGGTTCTCGGCGGTGTTGCCCTCGGCGATCAGGGTCTCGACCGCCTCGGTGCGGAACTCCGCGACCTCCTTGGCCGACAGGCCGAGGGAGCTGACCGGACGCACCATCTCGCCCTGGCTCATCGGGATGGCCGAGAACATTTGGTCGAGATACTCGCCCGCGCCGATGCGCACGAGGAGGTCCTCGGTCTCGCCGAACTGGCCGGATTCCGTCAGGCGCTCGGCATAGTCGCCGAGTTCGCGCACGGCCTCTGCATAGGTCGCGAGCCACGCGAGGCCGTGGGCGGCGTGCTGCTGGGCTTCGAGCTTGGCGGTGTCGATCTTGCCGTCGGCGCCGATGACGCGGGCGCGGACACGACGGATGGCCTCGTCGCTGAGGCGCTTGGCGGCTTGGCCGGCGGCCTTCGTCACCGCGACGGTGTCGAAGGGTTCGGCCTGGATGGCGGGGGAAGCGGACATGGCGTTCTCTCGCGTTTTGCGTCTGTTATGGCGACCCTTCTAAACGCTTCCGGGCCAACGCCGAAATAGATTCCATTGCCGGACGCTTGAACCAAAGTTCAAGAACGGCTCAGTGCTTCACCTCGCAACGGGTCTTCACATACGCGCCGTCCTCGCCCTTGAAGCCCGAACTGGCGGCGAGGACCGGACCCTGGATCAGGCACTCCTGTAGGGTGTGAGCCGGGCCGGTGATGACGTCGAGGGCGGTGTCGCGCGAGCAATCCGGCCCCTGGACGGAGGCCGCGCAGATGAGCGCGACGACGATGATCTGGTTCATGGCGCATCCCCGACGGCGCCCGATGGCGCAAGCAGGGGAAAGCGGGAACCCCTCCACCCCGTTCCGTGCCGTGCTGACGCAGTGCCCGCCTAGGCGGCGTCCCGCGCCAGGGCGGAAAGGTCCGCGCCGGCCTCGATCTCGGCGGCCTTCGGCAGGCGCCCGAGCCCGAGCAGATGCAGGAAGGCGGTGAAGGCGCCGTTCCGGCCGATGCTGCAGGCGGCGGTGACGGTGTCGCCGGTCACGTAATAGGCGATGAAGTCGAGGGCGGCGGGATCGCCCTGCAGGATGATCCGGTCGAAATCCTTGGCATAGCCGCCGTAATCGAGCCGCTTGTCGCCCTGGTTGCTCCAGAAGAACGGCGCGCCCGCGAAGTCGCCGCCCCGGCCGAGGATCGCGTGGGCCACGTGCGTGCCGTGCTGCTGCGCGAGGCGCCAATGCTCGATCCGCGCGGTCTGCCCGCTCGCCTTCTCGGGGAAGGCGGCGATGTCGCCCGCAATCCAGACGCCGTCGGCGACCTTCAGGTCGCCGCCGACCGTGAGCCCGCCGCTGTCGTCCGGGGCGATCCCGGCGATCAGGTCCGCTTCCGGCTTCGCGCCCGCGCCCACGAGGACGATGTCGGCCGGCAAGCGCCGTCCGTCCTCGGTCTCGACGGCCTCGACATGGCCGTTCCCGGCGATTCCGGCGACGGAGCCCTGTGCGAAGGTGACGCCGTTGCCGGCGTGATATTGCTTGAGCGCCGCGCCCACCGCCTCACCGAAGCGCTTGGCGAAGGGCACCTCCTCGCGGGCCAGCACCGTGACGGCGAGGCCGCGCTTGGTGAGGAAGGCGGCGGCCTCCATGCCGATGAAGCCGGCGCCCACCACCACGACGGTCTTGCCCTCGCCCGCCGCCTCGCTCACGCGCAGCGCGTCGTCGAGGCTGCGCAGGGTGAACACGCCGTCGAGATCCTTGCCGGGGAAATCCGGCATCGCCGCCCGGCTCCCCGTGGCGACGAGGATCGCCCCGGCCTTCAGCGTCCGCCCATCCTTCAGCCGGACCTCGCGGGCGGCGGGATCGACCTTGGTCACGTCCGCCGTCAGTCGCTCGACCCCGTTGCTTTCCGCGAAATCGGGCTCGATCAGCACCTTTTCCGGCGGGGTGGGCTTGGCCAGGAATTGCTTCGACAGCTTGGTCCGGTCGTAGGGCGGATGCGTCTCGCGGCCGACCAAAGTGATGCGGCCGTCATAGCCTTCCCGGCGTAGGGTCTTCACGCAGGCGACGGCAGCGGCGCCCGAGCCGACGATCAGTACGTCCGCGACGGGGGCGCTGATGGTCTTCTTCGGCGCGGGCTCCGGTGTCAGGGTCGCGACCGCCTCCGCGCCTTCGATGCGCACGGGATAGCGCGTGAGGGAGTCGAGGGCCGGCGGCTCTTCGAGGCTTCCGTCCGCGAGGGCGAAGGCGGTCTTGTGCCAGGGGCAGTAGAGGCGCCCGCCGCAGATCTCGCCCTTGGCCAGCGGTGCGCCGAGATGCGGGCACTTGGCCTGGAACGCCCGCACGCCGGAGGCGTCGCGCACGAACAGCACCTTGTCGTCCCCGGCCGCGCCTTCCTTCATGCCTCCCATCGGGATCGCGTCGAGGGCGAGGCGGATCTCGGTTCCGGGCATGGCGGCGTCACTCCTGGCGAGCGCCGTTGCGCCCGGCCGATCAAGTCGCTGAGCCCGATCCGGTTGCGCTCCGCGACGTCGCGCCTAACCCCTGTTCGCCACGGCGACGCCCGCCGCCGCCACGGCCATGCCGGCGATCTGCACCAGCGTCAGGGTCTCGCCGAACAGCAGGTAGCCGAGCGCCGCCGAGACCGGCGGCACGAGGAAGAACAGCGCGGCGACGCCCGCCACGGCGCCCCGCCGGATGAGGAACAGGAACAGCAGCACCCCGGCGACGGAGTTCACGAGGATCGCCCAGCCGAGGCTGAACCAGAGGGGGCCGACCGCGTCGAACCGGGGCCCGCCGAAGGCCAGGGCCAGGGGCACGGCGCAGGCCGTCCCGCCGAGAAATTGCAGTACGGCGCTGGCGAGCAGGTCGCCGCCCCCGCCCGTGCGCTTCTGCCAGAGGGTGCCGAGCGTCAGGGCGACGACGCTGCCGAGCGACACGGCGAGCGCCCCGGGCGGGATCCCCGCCGCATCGGTGGCCCCAAGCTTCGGCACGAGCACGAGCGCCGCGCCGAGGAAGCCCACGGCGATGCCCGCCGCCCGGCGCCGGCTGACGCGTTCGCCGAGGAGCGGCCCGGCCAGGGACGCCGTGAGGAGGGGCTGGAGGCTCCCGACGAGGGCAGCGATGCCGGCCGGCAGGCCGTGGCTGATCGCGACGAAGGTGGCCGAGAGATAGACCCCCTGCATCAGGAAGCCGGCGACGAGGGGCCCGCGCCAGCCCGTCCACCCCGCCGGGAACCGCGCCCCTACCGCCAGGGCGATGAGGCCGAGGATGAGGGCCACGCTGCTGAAGCGCAAGGCGGTGAAGACCAGCGGGTCGGCATGGGGCACCGATCCGCGCGCAACGATGAAGCCCGTCGACCAGATCAGCACGAACAGGCCCGGCACCAGGGCGGACGCGACCGGCGAGGGGGTGGGAGGACGCGACGGGCTCAACTTCGTTCAGGCTACGCGACGGGCGGACAAGGCCAAGCATGGCCGCGACGTTCCGGCAACCACGATTCGTCATCGTTGCGTTGCCGGAAGGCGTCACCCCGGCGCGAAAGGCCGCGGCTGCGGCGGGCGGCGTTGACGTGGGGCACCCGTCGCCGCCATCGACGGCGCGCGGACATGGCGACGGAGCGGACCGGATTCTTGGACAGGTTTCGCAAAGGTCTCGGGCTGGCCGGCCTCGCCGCCCAGCGATTCGTCGCCCATGACGGCTGGGCCATCGCGAGCCATATCGCGCTCTCGATCCTGACCTCGCTGTTCCCGTTCCTGATTCTGCTCGCGGCGCTGGCGGGCCTGTTCGGCACGGCGTCCCTCGCGGACGAGGCTGGCACGCTGATCTTCGAGGCGTGGCCGCGCGAGATCGCCTCGCCCATCGTCGCCGAGGTCCACCGGGTGCTCACCACGCAGCGCGGCGGCGTGCTGACCCTCGGCGCCCTGTTCGCGCTCTACTTCTCCTCGTCGGGCGTCGAGAGCCTGCGGGTGGGGCTAAACCGCGCCTACGGCCTGCGCGAGAGCCGGCCGTGGTGGCTCACGCGGCTCGAATCCATCGGCTACGTGATCTGCGGTGCCTTCGCGATCCTGGCCTTCGCCCTCCTCGTGGTGCTCGGGCCGCTAATCTGGAGCCGGCTGATCCTCGTGGCGCCGGGGCTCGAACCCCTCGGGCTCACCGTCGCCATCGTGCGCATCGCCGTCACGGCGACGCTGCTCGCCTTCGTGCTGGTCATCGCCCACAAATTCGTCGCGGCGGGGCGTCGCTCCATCGTCTCGGTCCTGCCGGGGATCGCGGTGACGCTGCTGCTGTGGTTCCTCGCCGGCCTCGGCTTCGGCTTCTACCTGGAGCGGTTCTCCAACGCCTACGCCTCGACCTATGGAGGCCTCGCCACGGCGATGGTGTTCCTCGTCTTCCTCTATTGGCTCGCCGCGATGTTCCTGTTCGGCGGCGAGATCAACGGCACCGCCATCGCCGCCCGCCGCAGCCATCTCCAGGCGCGGATGCGCGCCCGGCAGGCGGCGGCCCTCGAAGCCCAGCGGCCGGCCGAGGACCGCGCGGCCCCGGTTTGACCGCACCGCCCCCGGCCGGCTAGCCCTTCCTCACGAAGACAACCGAGGGTTGATATGCGGGACGAAGCCAATGCCGGTCTCGACGGTCTCATCGCGTCGCCGCTCTCGCGGCGGGGCTTCGTGATGACGAGCCTGATGAGCGGTTTGACCCTCGCGACGACGCGGGTCGAGGCGCAGGTGATCCACACCGATGCGGAGGGCATCGAGGCGGGCGAGGTCGCGATCCCGGCCGGCGACGGGCCGATGCCCGCCTACCGGGCGGTGCCGAACGGGGAGGGGCCGTTCCCGATCATCCTCGTGGTCGAGGAGATCTTCGGCGTCCACGATTACATCAAGGACATCTGCCGCCGCCTCGCCAAAGCGGGCTACTGCGCCGTGGCGCCGGAACTCTACGCCCGCCAGGGCGACCTCTCGAAGATGACCGACGTCAAGCAAATCATCGCCGAGGTGATCTCCAAGACGCCGGACGCGCAGTGGATCGGCGATCTCGACGCCACGGTGGCCTGGGCGACCTCCGCCGCCAAGGGC
The DNA here is from genome assembly GCF_022829465.1 of Methylobacterium sp. J-067. Classification (GTDB taxonomy): domain Bacteria; phylum Pseudomonadota; class Alphaproteobacteria; order Rhizobiales; family Beijerinckiaceae; genus Methylobacterium; species Methylobacterium litchii. Next base: position 89,771 of record NZ_JAKSXZ010000146.1, on the reverse strand, counting down.
GATGGCCAGCGCCTCGGCGTGATGGGCTGGTGCCGGGGCGGCCGGGCGGTGTGGCTCTACGACGCGCACCGCACCGACCTGAAGGCGGCGGTCGCCTGGTACGGCCCGGTGGGCGGTGAGCGCACGGCGATCCAGCCGCGCACCGCCGGGGACGTGGCTGGGGAGATCCACGCGCCCCTGCTGGCGCTCTATGGCGGGGCCGATACCGGCATCCCCGTCGCCTCCGTGGAGGCGGCGCGCGACGCGGCCAAGGCGGCGGGCAAGAGCGTGGAACTCGTCGTCTACCCGGAGGCGCCGCACGGCTTCCACGCGGATTACCGGCCGAGCTACCGCAAGGAAGCTGCGGAGGACGGCTGGGCGCGTGCTCTGGCCTTCTTCAAGGCTCACGGGGTCTGACGACGCGCAAGGGTACAGCGGCTTGAGCGGTTTTCCCCCGCTCAAGCCGCGCGATCACTTCTGAATGGCCAAGTTGTTCCAACGTTCGACGGCGGCTGTGTTCGGAATGACACGGCCGTTTCCTGTCTTCTGTGCGATGGATCGGGAAGGATCTGTGCCTGCGCGGGTCCGGCGGGGTGCGACGACGCTTTAGTGATGAACCGATCGCCGCTTTCGCCGTTCAGACCTAGTGGATTAGCGGCTCGATGAGCGACGCGCGACTGCCTGGACGAAAGCCCGTCATCCTCGTCGTGGAGGACCAGCCCGACGAGCGCTTCCTCGCGGCCACTCTCCTGGAAGACACAGGCTTCACCGTGATCGAGGCCGAGACCGCCGAGCGGGCGCTGGCGATCCTCAACGACCGGGCCGAAGAAGTCAGCGTCGTGTTCTCCGACGTGCGCACCCCCGGCCCCATCGGCGGGTTCGAACTGGCCCGCATCATCGGCGTGACGTGGCCGAAGGTGCGCGTGCTCCTCACCTCCGGCGACGCGGGCGACCAGCCAAGCGACCTGCGCGTCTCCGCGACCTTCATCCCGAAGCCCTGGCGGGCCGAGGACATCCTGGCCTGGGTTCAGGAGGCGGCGGGTCAGCCTCCGTCCTCCGGCGGCCCGGGGATGATCGGCTCCGGTAAGGTGCAGCAGCAGGCGTAGCGGCGCGATCCGTCACGGCAAGGCTGAAACTTTCGCCCCGGTCCCGCGTTCGTGGCTCTCCGTCACCGCGTGCCGCCGTGCGCAGGCCACCTTGTCAGATCGCAGACCATGAACGTCGTCGCCGAAAATCACGCCGATACGCTCGCTCGCCGGGGGGGACACTCCCGCGATGCGCTGGTCGCCGCCGTGATCGGTGAGCGGCTGCGCGAGACGTTCGAGCGGGAGCGCAACGAGTTGCCCGAGTCGTTGGCGGCTCTCCTGCGGTCCCTCGACACCACGCGCCGGGATCACGCCCCGATCACTTGACCAGATCGGGGGCCGCTCCATCGCCAAAGACGGCGAATCTGTTATGGGGACAACCACCGGTTCAAACCGGCCTGGAAATACCGTCTCCCGAGGCCGCCATGCATCTGAAAGCCCTTCGCGCAACGTTCGCCGCCGGCCTGTTCGCCGTGGCGAATGCTGCCCAGGCGGCGAGCCCTCCGGTCCAGCCGAATGACGGGCCGGGGAGCGTGGGCGACCGCAAGGTGAGCGTGGCCAAGCGGGCCCTCGGGCGGCCCAGCGCCCCGACCTTCGCCTTCTATGCCTCCAGCCCCGCGCCCGAAGCCGGCCGTCCGGTGGCCGTTTTCCTGCACGGCTGGGGCGCGGTGAATCCGCAGAGCTACGGCGCCTGGATCGACCATCTCGTCCGCCAGGGCTGGCTGGTCCTGTTCCCGCGCTTCCAGGAGGTGAACCGGACCAAGCCGTCCGATGCCCCCGCCACCGCCGCATCGCTGGTGAAGGCGGCCCTCGGTGAGGTCGCCGACGACAAGGAGGCCAAGCCCGACCTGTCGCGCGTGGCGATGATCGGCCACCTCGCGGGCGCGCCGTTGGCCATGGACCTCGCCGCCGCCGCGGCGAAGGACGGGCTTCCGGCCCCGAAGCTGATCTTCGCGGCGGTGCCCGGCGGTATCGCCAGCGGGCCGAAGTCGCGCGGCATCCCCCTGGAGGACCTGGAGCGGATCGCCCCTGAGACGCTGATCGTCGCCATGGTGGGCGACAAGGATTCCCGCGCGGCGGACGCGGCCTCCCGCCGCCTCCTGCGCGAGGCCAGCGCCGTGCCGGCCGAGCGAAAGCTGTTCGTGCGCGCCCTCTCGGACGATCATGGCTTTCCGGCCATGACGGCGACCCTCGCCGCCCCGGCCGGGATCGATGCGGCCTACGATGCGGGTGCGATCAAGATGCCGCCGGAGCCGAAGGACGCGCCGAAGCCGCCGCCCTTCCGCTGGTCTGCCGAGATGGCGCTGACCGGGGAGCAGCAGACGCTGGTCTCGCAGATCAACCTCGCCCGCGCCGACGCCCTCGATTACCTCGGCTTCTGGAAGACCTTCGACCTCGCCGCCGCCGCCGCCTTCTCCGGTGGGGACGCGACGGCGCTCAAGGCGAACCCGCGTCTGGCCGACATGGAGCGGTGGAGCGACGGCTGGCCGGTGAAGCGCCTCTTCGTCGAAATCCCGAAGCCCACGAAGCCTCCGGCGGTGGCGAACGGGGCGGATTCCGGGCGCCGTTGACGCACCCCTTCCCCTTGGCGCGGGCTTTGCTAAGCTTAGCCGGCATGGCGGTGTGAGCCGGCCATGCGGACCCGCTTCGAAGGGGACGCTCCATGCCGGAATTCGTCGCCACGCTGCTTGCCGCCGCCGCGTTCTGCGTGACGCTGCTTCTGCTTAACGCCGTGACGCGCCTGCTGCTGCAGGCCCATCTCGGCCCTCCCGATTTCGCGGAGAACGGCTTCCTGCAATATGGAGGCGCCCTGGTCGCCGCCCGCGCGACCTACCGGCGGGCGCCGCAGCGCCGGCCGGTCTAGCGCAGGAAGTCGCCGAAGGCCCTCGGCCCGTTGCCGGTGGCGATCTGCGCCACCGCCTTCAGGCTGGCCGCGTCGATGACGCTGAGGCGGTTGTCGCCCCAATCGGCCACGTAGAGGCGGCCCGTCGCCGGGTCGGCGGCGATGCCCTCGGGGTGGTCGCCGACATCGATCTCGGCGAGGGGCTTCAGCGTCGCGAGGTCGAAGGCCGTCACGCTGTCCGCGTATTGGTTGGTGACGAAGCCGCGCCCGTTCAGCAGCGCCACCACGTAGGGGCGGCGCCCCGTGGGCACGCGGCCGATTTCCTTGGCCGCTGCGATGTCGATCACCGACACGTCGTCGCCCGTGACGTTCGCGGTGTAGGCGCGCCCGCTCTGCGCATCGAGGGTGATGCCGAACGGGTGGTGGCCCACCGGGATCACGGCGATCTCCCGCCGCGCCGCCGCATCCACTACGGAGACCGTGTCCGCCTCGCGGTTGGCGACGTAAAGCCTGCCGCCATCCGGCGCGACGGCGATGCCGGAGGGCGATTGCCCGACCGTGATCTCCCCATCGGGCGCCAGCACGCCGTCCTTCTCGGTGAGGACGAAGATGCGGCTGCCGTACCAATCGGCCACGTAGACGTGCCCGCCGCGCGGGTCCGCCGCCACGCCGAGGGGGCCGCCGGGGAGCGGGATCTCGGTGAGCACCGTGCCCGCGTCGAGGTCGAGCACGGCGAGGCCGTGACCCTCGGGCCGCGTGACGTAGGCCCGCTTCCGGTCGGGCGCGAGGGCGATGCCGGCCGGCGCGCCGTCGACGGCGATCCGGCGCAGCACCGTGTTCGAGGCCAGATCCACGACCTCCACCGCGTTGGCGAGTTGCACCGTCACGATGGCCTCCCGCGCCGGCCCGGCCTGGGCCGGCGCGAGGGTCAGGAGCAGTGCCGCGAAGCCGGCCCCGAGGCGGCTCAAGAGCCCTTCTCGACCTTGTTCTTGAGGTTCTGGAGGCTCGCCTTCACCCAGGCGCTGACGCCCTTCTCGGAGGCCTCGTCGTTCAGGTCCGCCGGCGGATCGTTGTTCATGTAGCCGCGATAGAAGGCCGACTTCCACTCGACCTTCGACTTGGCATCGCCCTCGGGCTCGACGGTGATCGTGCCGGAATAGTCGTTGGCCGGCAGGTCCTTCACGTCGACCTTGTCGATGTAGAACATGAACAGCTTGTCGTCCGGCTTGTACTTGCCGCCGGTCTCGTTGATCGTGTTGCCGTTCTTGAGCGTGAGCGTGCGCTTGGACTTGGCCGGATCGTCGCCCTGGGTCTCGGTCTTGGTGACGTTCTCGAGCCAGTCCGCGTCCTTCCAGTTGCCGACGACCGCCCACACCTTGTCGGCGGGGGCGTTGATCTCGATAGACTCGGACACCTTGCGCCGGGTCGGGCCATGCGCCTGGGCCGTGAAGGCCACGAGGGTGGCGAGCGCCGCCGTCGCCAGGGTGATTGTCTTCATCGTTTTGCTCTCCTGCCGCCTTTAGCGGTCCTCCCGGCCGAGGATGCGGGCGTCGGGGCCGAGCGCCGCCGCCACCTTGTCCTCGATCCAACCCCAGGCCTCGCGCTCGCGCGGGCCCGCCGTCTTGGCGATGGCGATGGCGAGATAGGTCATCTCGCCGAGAATTTTAGCGGGCTCCAGCATGTGGAGCCGCGTCGAGAGCACGGCCGCCTCCAGCACGGCGGCCTGCGCCCGGTTGTAGCCGATGAACGCCGCATGCGCCGCCCGGTGGCGGATGCGCCCCCGGTAGCGCGGTCGCTGCGCGTCCTCCTTCACCCCGGCCACCTCGAACTCGGCATGGCCGAAACTGTCCGCCAGCCGCCGGCCGGGGATGGTCTCGCAGGGCTCGGTCGGCCAGTCGCGCCGTCCCGTGACGGCGCCTGCGATCACCCGGATGTCCCGGGGGCTCGAGGCTGCGAAATACGGGCTCGCCTCAAGGTTCTCGATGGTCGGCGAGGGCCGGAACGGGGCGAGCACGTAGTCGTCGCCCTCCTGGATCAGCCCGAACGGCACGAGGTGCAGCGCGCCCGCAGGCGAGAGCGTGGTGACGATGGTCTCCAGGATCAGCGGCATCGGCTCAGCACTCGTCCGAGGGCACGAGGCGTCCGCAGACGATCCGCTCGCCCGCCGCTTCCGGCTCGGGCCCGCGGGCGTCGCGGGTGCCGGGGAACGGCGCGTCGGGGCCGGAATGCTTGGTGTGCCCGGCCTTCTTGAAGGCGGTCGTGTCCTCGCTCGGCCGGTCGGCGGAGGCGCCCCAGTCGAGGGGTTCGTCCTGCACGTAGCGCTTGCCGAGCCGCCACGCCGTCTCGGCCTTGGCGAGTTCGCCGCCGAGGTAGAACGCGTGCGCCCCGTCGCTCTTCACGTCGAGATCCGGGAAGAAGGCCATCGCGTCGGTGCCGACCCTGTGGATGTCGCGGTTGTAGACGTGGATGCCGTCCTCGGCCACGGCGATCCGGTAGTTCGGGTCGCGGACCTCGGCGGCGGCGGCCGCGATCTCCTCGGGCGTTTGCACGAAGGGGCGCTTGTCGTGAAGTGCCAGTAGCTCCCGGCCGTAGCCCTTGGGCAGGGCGGCATCGGCCTTGGCCGCGTACATCACCCGGCGGGCGGCGTCGTGCTCCTCCACCGTGCGGCGGGTGTGGTTCGAGACGTGGACGATCAGCACGTTGCCGATGGACAGTTCCGAGCACATCCCCATCAGCAGGGCGGTGACGCCGAGGCTGTCCGCCTCGGTGAGCTCGGTGAGGTTGCCGGTGCCCATCATCATCTCGATGTCGGGCCAGCGGGCGCGGGTGTCGCGGTAGCGGGCGACCGAGTCGACCAGACCGTGGTGGATCGGCTCCAGGATCGCGTCGGCGATGAACGGCTTGCCGGCCTTCAGCATCCGCTCAATGGCCCGGTCGAGGGAGGGCAGGTCCTCCGGCCGGGTCGGCACGAGGATCGGCACCGCATCGGTCTCGAAGGCGAGGTCCAGCGTGTCCTCGTTCAGGCTCAGCAGATAGTCGGCCCCGGCCTGCGCCCCTCGCGAAAGCTCGTCACGGGAGAAGGAATCGACGCTCACTGTCAGCCCGGCGCCCTTCAGGGCCCGCACCGAGGCTTCGAGATGCGGGAAGGGCGTGTCCGGCAGGCCGCCGAGGTCGATGACGTCCGCGCCGCGCCGGGCGAGGTCGAGGCCCCGCGCCAGGATCTGCTCCGGCGACATCTTCGAGGCGTCCACGATCTCGGAGAAGATCCGCACGTCGTGCCGGGACAGGTCGAGGCTGCGGCCGGCGAGGCCGAGCCACGCCGGCAGGTCCACGATCTCGTCCGGTCCCCGCTCGACGGGCAGGCCGAAATGCTCGGCCAACGCCTCCGGGTTCGCCCGGCAGCGGCCGGGCAGGACGATGCGCGTCGCGCCGTCCGGGATCGCGACGCGGCGCTTGATGATCTCCTCGGTCATCAGCGCGGCGACCTTCACGCCGGCATCGGCGATGCTCCAGCGGATGCGCGCGGGCAGGCTCGCCGCGATCTTCTCGAGGCGCGGCCGGGCAAGCTTGCCGGTGACGAAGACGATGTGCTCGGACGCGCCCTGCGCGGGGTCGCTCATGCGGCCCTCCTGCCGGGGATCGGGACCGGGCCGCCCGGCCCGTCGATGACGATGGTCCCTCCGAAGCAACGCGCGAAGGCGGGGAAGGCGACATCCACCAGCCCGAGCCGCGACAGCATGTCGGCGTCGCAGCCCGCCGGGGCGTCGGCGGATTTGACGAGGGTGCAGGACGGCGCAGCGAGCCGCGCGGCGAGCCACAGGGCGAGGCTGTCGGAGGTGACGTCCCAGGTCTCGGGAATATCGGGATGGCCCACGCGCAGGAGCGCCGGATCCCAGACGAGGGCGGTCTCGTCGCGCGGCCCGTCCCAGGGTGCGGTGTCGATGGCGAGGCGCGGCTCGATGGCGAGGAACCGCGCGGCGGTGCGGCCCATGGCGTCGAGGGCCAAGCGATGGGCTTGCCCGTCGGAGAAGCCCTCGCGGGCCTGATCCGCGCGCACGGCGTCCGCATCGGGGCCGCCGCCGGGCACGATCACGCAGCGCGGGCCTGCGGCGAGGCCCGCCAGCACGGCGCGCAGGCGCGGCCCGTCCGCGAGGAGGCTTCCCCCGACCTTGACGACAGCCCTCACGCGGCGTCCTGCGCTTGCGGCCTCAGCGCCCGCACGGCCTCCGCGACGCGCAGCGGGTCGATGCCGTTGGTGCGGTCGAAGCCCCGACACAGGCCGCCCCGGAAACCCAGGTAATCCGGCCCGGCGGCCGAGAGGGCGGGAATGTCCGCGATCCTGAGGGAGCCGGCGAGGCCGCAGAGCAGCGCGTTCGCGCGGCAGGCGGCCACGAACCCGGCCAACTCCTCCGGCCCGAGGAGGTCCGGCAGGCGCACGCCCGCCTTGCCCGCCGTGTCGATCATCGCCCCGGCGAACCCGGTCTTCACCAGGGCCGGCACGCACTGGGCGCCTGGCTCGTCTTCCGCGAACAGCACCGCGATCACCCGCCCCGGCACGGAGCCTGCGATGCGGGCGAGGTGGTCGGCATCCTGCCAGAGGTCGCGCGGGATACCGTGCTTCACCCAGCGGGCGCCGCTGCAGGCCATGGCCGCGAGGCTCTCGGTGGAATCCGCGACCGCGCTCGTCTCGACGCCCTGCTCGGGCAGGCGCGCCATGATCTCGGCCACGATCTCCGGGGCCAGCGCGCCGAGCGCGCCCCGGTCCGGGTCCTTGGCATCGATCAGGTCGGCGCCCGCAAGCAGGGCGGCCTCGGCTTCGGCCGGGTCGCGCACGCTCACGAGGAGCCGGGGGAAGGAAACAGGTGTCACGATGGCGGGCTATCCGGGACAACGCCCCTGGGCTAGCCCAGAGTGCGCCCGAGGGGAACACGTTTCGCGCAAACTCAGGCTCACGGCTTGGCGGGCAGCGGCTCGGCGAGCAGCCGGTTCTTCACCAGCCAGCGCATCCCATGCGCCCAGGTGTTGTCGTCGTCGGCGCGGATCGTCACTTGGCCCCCCCGGATGATCTTGCCGGTCGCGGCCTCGGCGATCGTGACGTTGAGGTTGAAGATCTGGTTGGCGCCGCGCTGGGCGTAGCCCGTCACCGTCAGGTCGGCGCCGAGGCCCTTGGCGATGTCGTCCGCGCAGCCGTTGCACTTGTAGAGCGGCCCCTTCTGATCGACCTCCTTGGCGGCGGGGGCGGTGTCCACCAGCTCGACTCCGGCCTGCGCCTTCAGGGCGTTGCGCAACTCGTCGGTGACGAGGGTGAGCTTCTTGGCATCCGCCGGGCGGAGGCGGGCGCCGTAGGAGGCGCCGGGGTCGTTCATCTCGATGGGGAAGACCGCCGCCTTCTCCGTGGCCGCGACGGCGGGGCCGATGCCCGCCGCGAGACCTGCGAGCATGAAGGCGAGGGCCACGGGGCGAGTCGTCGAGCGCATCGGGCGTTTCCTCCGGTCGCCGGGCCTGCGGGGCCGTGTCGTGCTGAGCCGTCAATTCGTTCGCTGGGACGTTTTGGCAATGGACGAACCGGCCCGGACGCCCCAACTCCCGCTGCCAAGAGGCGTTTTTCCGCGCGAACTTCCGGCGCGGACAGGTTGAGCGCCCCCCCGAGATGCTGATACAGGCCGCGTGCATGCAAGATCGTGCATCTTCTCCCGGTTCCCTGGTGGCGCTCACGGCGCTCCTGCTCGCCGGCCCGGCGCTGGCTCAGGAGCCGGCCGCCGCGCCGGCGACTCCGCCCGCCACGCTCGAAACGCAGATCGGCCTGATCTACCGGCCGCAGGAGGCACCCGCCTCCTACGATGCCGAGGCCGTGCCCGAGGACGAGGGCGTGGCCGGCGCCCGGATGGGCATCGCCGACGACAACACGACCGGGCGCTTCACCAAGCAGACCTTCAAGCTGGAGGAGCGGGCGCTCTCGGAGGCCTCGCCGGACCCGGTGGCGGCGGCGAAGGATCTGGTCTCCAAGGGCATTCACTACATCGTGCTCACCCTGCCGGCCGATCAGGTGCTGAAGGTGGCCGACGCGGTGAAGGGCACGGGGACGGTGGTGTTCAACGCGGGCGCTTCCGACGACCGCCTGCGCGGGGCGGATTGCCGGGCGAACGTGTTCCACGTGGTGCCCTCGCGGGCGATGTTCACCGATGCCCTAGCGCAGTACCTGACGGTGATGCGCTGGCGGAAGGTGTTCCTGATCGTCGGCCCGACCGAGGCGGACAAGGGCTACGCGGACGCCATGCGCAACTCCGCGCATAAGTTCGCCCTGAAGGTCACGGCCGACAAGCCCTGGACCTTCGGGCCGCTCGCCAAGGCGCGGGGCGACACGCCGACCCGCGCCGAGGCGTTGGTGTTCGCGAGGGGGCTCGACTACGACATGGCCGTGGTCGCGGACGAGGAGGGCGATTGGGGCGATTACGTCCCCTATCGCACGGTCGATCCGCGTCCCGTGGGCGGCACGCAGGGGCTGACCCCGACCACGTGGTCGCCGGTCCTGGAGACCTGGGGCGCCGCGCAGGCGCAGAACCGCTTCAAGCGGATGGCCGGGCGGCTGATGCGGCCCCTCGATTACCAGGCCTGGATGGCGGTGCGCACGGTGGGCGACGCGGTGACGGCCAAGAAGGCCAACGACCCCGCCACGATCACCCCGTTCCTGACCGATCCCGCCTTCGGTCTGCCGGCCTACAAGGGCGTGCAACTGAGCTTCCGCCCCTGGGACCACCAGATGCGGCAGCCGATCATCGTCGTGCAGCCGAAATCCATGGTCTCGGTGGCGCCGGAGCAGGGCTTCCTGCACCAGCGCACGCCGCTGGACACGCTGGGGATCGATCTGCCCGAGACGACCTGCAAGTTTCAGTGAAGACGGGGCCTGCGTCGCCGTCCGGTCTCGCATCCGGCGGCGAGGGCCCTACAATCCGGTTCGAGAAGCGCCCCGCGAGGGTGCCCAAGGGAGGAGAGCGGATGGGCCGCCAGCAATTGGCAGGATGGGGGAGCGTCGCCCTCGGGCTGTGGCTCGCGTCGAGCGTGCCGGCCTTCGCCTTCACCGCCTACGTCACCAACGAGAAGGGCAATTCCGTCAGCGTCATCGACTCGTCGACCATGGCGGTGACGGCGACGTGGAAGGTGGGCCGGCGCCCGCGCGGCGTCACCGTCTCGAAGGACGGCAAGGAACTCTTCGTCTGCGCCAGCGACGACGACCGCATCGACGTGCTCGACACGTCGAACGGCAAGGTCGTGCGCTCGCTCCGCTCCGGGCCCGACCCGGAGCAGTTCATCCTCAATTCCTCGGGTAACCCGCTCTACGTCGCGAACGAGGACGACAGCCAAGTCACGATCATCGACATCGAGAAGAACAAGGTGCTCGCCGAGGTGCCGGTGGGTGTCGAGCCGGAGGGGATGGGCCTGTCGCCGGACGGGAAGATCCTCGTCAACACCTCCGAGACGACCAACATGGCCCACTTCATCGACACCAAGACCTTCCAGGTGATCGACAACGTGCTGGTCGACGCGCGCCCGCGCTTCGCGGAATTCACGGCGGACGGGAAATTCCTGTGGGTCTCGGCCGAGGTCGGCGGCACCGTGAGCGTCATCGACGTCGCCACCCGCCGGGTGGTGAAGAAGATCACCTTCAAGATCCCGAGCGTGAACGACGAGGCGATCCAGCCGGTCGGCATCCGCATCACCAAGGACGGCAGCAAGGCCTTCGTGGCTTTGGGCCCCGCGAACCGCGTCGCGGTGATCGATGCCAAGACCTACGACGTGCAGAAATACCTGCCGGTCGGCCAGCGGGTGTGGCAGCTCGCCTTCACCCCGGACCAGAAGCAGCTCTTAACGACCAACGGCACGTCGAACGACGTCTCGGTGATCGATGTCGAGGCGGAAAAGGTGGTGAAGAGCATCCCCGTCGGCCTGCTGCCGTGGGGCGTGGCGATCTCGCCGAACTGAATCTTTGGGACGCTTAACGCCCGCGATCGATGGAGTGTGAATGCCTTTTCTCGGACAGTTCTTGCGCTCTCGTCGTCATTGCGAGCGGAGCGAAGCAATCCAGCAGCGCCACGGTCGGGAGCGTCCCGCTGCCCTGGGTCGCTTCGCTGCGCTCGCGATGACGGCGGTGCTGGCGGCGAGTGTCGCGCCGGCCTCGGCCACCGACCTCACACGCAAGCGCGAGAACTTGCCCGATCTCGTCCTCGGCAACGACCAGGGCAACGACTTCGTGGTCGAGAACAAGGACATCGAACTCGAATCCGGCAAGGCGTACCGCCTCCGGATCGTCGCCAAGGGCGGGCAGGAATACAAGTTCTACGCCCCAGAGTTCTTCCGCTACATCTGGCTCAACCAGATCGTCATCGAGCACAAGGAGATCCATGGCGGCGGCCCGCCGGATCACCTGGAATTCGATGAGCCCGGCGAAATCGCCATCGAGTTCGTCGCCATCAAGCCCGGTGCCTACAAGTGGGAGGCGCGGGGGCTCGAAGCGAAGGGCATGACCGGCACCCTGACGGTGAAATGATGAGGGGACCGGCACTCGTCATGCTGGCCTGCGGCCTCGCCTCGCCCGCCCTCGCGGCGGACGATGCCTCGTCCTGCGCGGAGGGGATCACGATGATCCGCGACGCCCTGGCGAACAATCCGCCCGAGGCCGCCCTGCCCAAGCTGAAGAAGGCTTTGCGGAACGCCGAGCGCGAGCAGCGCGAGGGCGAATACGACGAATGCCTCGACGCTGTCGCGGATGCCCGCAAGGCGCTCGGACAATGACGGGCGAGGCGCCCGCCCTGCTCGTCGCGAATGTCGGCCACCGCTTCGGCGCGCGGGCCGCGCTGGACGACGTGTCGATGAACGTCGAGCGCGGCCGGTTCACGGCCCTGCTTGGCCCCAACGGCGCGGGCAAGACCACGCTCTTCTCGGTGGTCACGCGGCTCTACAACAACCAGAGCGGCCGGGTGGCGATCTTCGGTCATGGGCTCGACCGGGAGCCGTCGCGGGCGCTCGCCCGCCTCGGCGTGGTGTTCCAGGCCCGCACCCTCGATACCGACCTCACCGTGGAGCAGAACCTGCTCTACCACGCGAGCCTGCACGGCATCCCCCGTAAGGCGGGCAAGGCGCGGATCGGCGAATTGCTCGACCGGGTCGGCCTCGCCGACCGGCGCGGGGACAAGGTGCGCACCCTCTCCGGCGGCCAATCCCGGCGCATCGAGATCGCCCGGTCGCTCGTCCACCGGCCGGACCTGTTGCTCCTCGACGAGCCGACGGTCGGCCTCGACCTCGAATCGCGGGCGGACATCGTCGCCATCGTCCGGGCGCTGGTGCGCGAGGAGGGCCTGTCGGTCCTCTGGGCGACCCACATCTTCGAGGAGATCCGGCCCGAGGACGATGCCGTGGTGCTGCATCTCGGCCGGATCGTCGCCCGCGGCACGGCCGGCACCATCGCGCAGGGGACCGAGAGCCTGGAGGAAGCCTTCCGCCGGCTCGTGGCCGAGCGCGGAAAGCAGGCGGCGTGAAGATGGGAAGCCCATGACCTCGTCGCCCCGCGTCGTCGAACTCGACACCAAGACCCACGCCGCCCCCTCGCGCCAGCTCGGGCGGCTCGATGCGGTCGGCTACCTGATCTGCCTCGGCGGCATCGTCCGCCGGGAGTTGCTGCGCTTCTTCAACCAGAAGGAGCGGTTCTTCTCGGCCTTGGTGCGGCCCCTCGTCTGGCTGTTCATCTTCGCGGCGGGTTTCCGCAACACACTCGGCGTCTCCATCGAGCCGCCCTACCAGACCTACGTGCTCTACGAGGTCTACGTGGTGCCCGGCCTCGCCGTGATGATCCAGCTGTTCAACGGCATGCAATCCTCCCTCTCGATGGTCTACGACCGCGAGGTCGGGTCGATGAAGGTGCTGCTGACCTCGCCCTATCCGCGCTGGATGCTGCTGCTCGCCAAGTTGATCGCGGGCGTCTCGGTGTCGATCGTCCAGGCCTATGCCTTCCTCGCGGTGGCGTATTTCTGGGAAACCGACATTCCGACGCTCGGCTACCTGACGGCGCTGCCGGCGTTCCTCGCCTCCGGCCTGATGCTCGGCGCCATCGGCCTGTTCCTGTCGTCGCTGGTGCGGCAACTGGAGAATTTCGCCAGCGTGATGAACTTCGTGATCTTCCCGATGTTCTTCGCCTCGTCGGCGCTCTACCCGCTCTGGCGGATCCGGGAATCGTCCGAGACCCTGTATTGGATCTGCGAGTTGAACCCGTTCACCCACGCCGTGCAGCTCGTGCGCTTCGCGCTGTACGAACAGCTCGAGCCCGTGTCCTGCGCCGTCGTCGTCGGGACCACGCTCGCCTTTTTCGCGATGGCCGTGATCGCCTACGATCCGGGCCGGGGCCTCATGGCCCGGCGCGGCGGACCGGCCGGAGAAGCCTCATGATCAGAACCACCGCTCTCGCTCTCCTGCTCTCGGTGACGGCCGGCGCCGCCCTCGCCCAACCGAAGATCGATCCGGATTGGCCCTGCGTCCAGCGCAGGGTCGAGACCCTGAGCCCCGGCCAGTTCTGGACCGGGCCCGACCTCGCCTCGGCCGGCGATTGGGGCAGCGACAACGACGCCGCCGTGCTGGCGCAGAAGATCGCCTCCCGCCGCACCGACCTGTCGCAGGTCGATCCGCTGCTCGACGACTTCGCCGCCAAGTTCGGGGCCGACAAGGATGCCAAGGACAAGGCGCTGACCCGCGTCTATGCCGGCGCGTTCGAGGTGCTGAACGGCGAGCGCAACAAGATCATGAGCGGCATCGCCCGGTACGCCCAGGGCCAGCGCCGCATGGCCGAGCGTATCCGCGACGAGGCGGACAAGGTCAGCCAGATCAAGGATGCCCCGAGCAAGGGCGACGAGACCGAATTGCCGAAGGACCAGACCGAATTGGAGACCAAGTTCGCCTGGGACCGCCGGATCTTCCAAGAGCGGAGCCAGTCCCTCACCTACGTGTGCGAGGTTCCGCAACTCCTCGAACAGCGACTCGGTGAACTCGGCAAGCGGATCCAGCAGCGCCTTTAGGCTTGCCGAATCATCCCGGTTCAGCTTGCCATATTTCCCCTAAGTCGTTGATTTTTCGCGTAAAAACTGTGGCGACACGGCCACGGCACGGTTAAGAACGGAGCGGGCGGGGCGAAAGTCGTCGATAGTGCGCCCGCCCGCGATTGCAGTTCATCGATCCCCCCGACATCACTGACTGAAGCCCGAGGGAAACGGGCGAATGGTTTGAGTGTCGAGGGGTTCGGGAATGTCTTTGCGGGCGCTCAGGGGAGCTCTGACGGCGTCGGCGTCGGTCCTCGCGGGATCGATGGCGGTGGGCACGGCACACGCGCAGCAATCCGTCACCCTCGGCGAGATCAGTGTCGTGGCCACCTCGCCGGTCGGCGCGGGCGGCGGCAATTCCAGCGCCGTACAGAACTTCAACCAGATCGCGCCGGTCGCAGCCGTGCCGGCGCCGCGCCTGCGCGGCAGCGAGCAGCCGCTCTACAAGATCCCCAGCACGGTCGAGACGGTGACGGCCCAGGACATCCGGGCCGACCTCGGCACCGACAACGTGGTCGCGACCCTGGCGCGGCGCACCCCCGGCCTGAACCTCTCCGACTCGCAGGGCAATTCGAACCGGCCCGACGTAACCTATCGCGGCTTCACCGCCTCGCCGGTTCAGGGCGTGCCGCAGGGGCTGGCCGTCTACCAGAACGGCGTGCGCATCAACGAAGCCTTCGGCGACATCGTCAACTTCGACCTGATCCCCCCGCAGGCGATCCAGCGGATCGACGTCGTCACCGGCAACCCGGTCTTCGGCCTCAACGCGCTCGGCGGCGCGGTGAACATCCAGATGAAGAACGGCTTCACGTGGCAGGGCACCGAGATCAGCGCCTGGGGCGGCTCGGATGCGCGCACGGCCGGCTATCTCGAATACGGCAAGGTCTCCGGCCCGTGGAGCTTCTACTTCACCGGCGACGGGCTGAACGATCGCGGCTGGCGCTACGAGAGCCCGAGCACGATCGGCCGGATGTACGGCGATCTCGGTTACCGCTCGCAGGATGCCGAGTTCCACCTGATCGGCCTCGCCGCGCGGAGCTTCTTCGGCGCCGCCGCCGCGACCCCAGTGGACTTCACCCGCAACGACCCGCGCGCGATCTTCACCTATCCGCAGACCACGACCACCGACGTCGGCACGATCCAGCTCACCGGCCGGGTCGACATTTCCCCGACTTGGGATCTCGCCGGCAACGCCTATTTCCGCCGCTTCAGCCAGACCTACGTCGATGGCAACGACGGGAACTTCGAGCAGTGCAGCCGGCAGAGCAGCTTCCGCGGCTTCCTCTGCTACGAGGATGACGGGTTCAGCCCGGCGGCAGGGCAGACGAACCTCGCCTTCCGCAACCAGTTCCTGATCCTGGGTCAGCAGAACCGGGCGATCCCCTTCACGGCCAACGTTCCCTACGGCACCCTGGACGTGACGAAGACGGAGGCCACCGGCTACGGCGGGTCGTTGCAGGCGGCCAACCGGGACAAGATTTTCGGCTTCAACAACGCCTTCATCGTGGGCGGCAGCATCGACGCGGCGAACTACTCGTTCAAGTCGTCCAGCACGCTCGGCGTCATCAACCCGAACCTGTCGATCACCACCGATCCGAACAACCCGTTCTACGGCACCATTCCCGGCCTCGGCACGACCTTCATCCGCACCGCCGGGGCGCTCGGTATCGCGCCGAGCTCGGTCAACGGCTCGAATCTCTATCTCGGCCTCTACACCCAGGACACCCTGGACCTGACCGACCGCCTCTCGGTGACGGCCGGCGCCCGCCTGAACTTCGCGCGCATCCAGAGCGAGGATCTCACCGGCTTCTCGCCGGACGTCACGGGCACGCACTACTACAACAAGATCAACCCCGTCGCGGGTCTGACCTACCGGTTCTTCGATGCGCTGAACCTCTACGGCAGCTACTCGGAATCGAACCGCGCCCCGACGCCGCTCGAACTCGCCTGCGCGAATCCCGACCGGCCGTGCCTGCTGCCGAACTCGCTGGTGGCCGATCCGCCGCTGAAGCAGGTGACGGGCAAGACCTACGAGGTCGGCTTCCGGGGCCAACTGCCGAACACCTATGACGGCGGCATCATCACCTACAAGATTGGCGCCTTCCGCACCGACCTGTCGAACGACATCCTCTCCCTCGCCACCCCCGGCAACACCGCCCGCGCCTACTTCGTGAACGTGCCCGCCACCCAGCGGCAGGGCATCGAGGTCGGCGCCGAGTACACGGCCGATTACCTGCGGGTCTACGCCAACTACGCCCTGATCGACGCGACCTTCCAGTTCAACGGCACCCTGTCCTCGCCGAACAACCCCCTCGCGGTGGACGGCGCGATCCAGGTGACGCGCGGCAACACCGTGCCGCTGGTGCCGAACCACCAGATCAAGGCCGGCTTCGACTATTTCATCACGCCGGAGTGGCAGGTCGGCCTCTACCTGCAGGCCTTCTCCTCGTCCTACTACCGGGGCGACGAGTCGAACCTGAACCGCAAGCTGCCGCCCTACTACGTGCTGAACTTGCAGACGAAGTATCAGGTAACGAAGAACCTCGAGGTGTTCGGGCTCATCACGAACCTCACCAACAACCGCTATGCCACGTTCGGCACCTTCGCCGAGCCGGGCGCGGTGGCCGGCAACCTCACGATCAACGACCCGCGCACCACGACGCTGGCGCAGCCGCTCTCGATCTACGGTGGCTTCAAGTACGCCTTCGGGGCCGATCCGGTGCCGATGTCGCCGGAGCCGATCATCCGCAAGTACTGATCGCGGCACCATTGGACGAAACGGGCCGTGCATCCTCGGATGCGCGGCCCTTCGTCTTTGGCGCGGCGTCCTGTCTCAGGAACGGGTTGGTCCGTTCCGCGTCGCCATCCCGAAGGCGAGCCGGCAGATGTCCGCCGCGCCGCCACGGGAGATCGCTCATGAAGCTTCGCCTCGCTCTTGCCCTGGCAGCCGTCTCGGCCGCCACCGTGGGCCCGGCCCTGGCCACACCCTGCGCCGACGAGGTGAGCACGCTGGAGCGGCGCCTGAACAGCTCGGGCGCGGCCGAAGTCACGGGCACGACGCCGCCCGGCGGCACGACCTCGTCCAACAGCCCGAAGGCGCTCGCAACGCCGCCGAAGCTGACCCCCGGCGACAAGGACGTGAAGCCGACCGCCTCGGGCGTCGAGGAGGCAAAGAAGCTCGTCGCCCAGGCCCGCGAAGAGGATAAAGCCGGCAAGGCGGAAGAGTGCCGCCAGACCATCATGAAGGCCAAGGAGAAGGCCGGCGCGCTGCCGTAGCGCGCCGACGGAGGGGGGGCGGGGCGGTGCCTCGACCCCTCAGCTCCGGCCGAAATCCCGCCGATGTTCGCCGAGGATCCGGCGGATCGTGCCGGCCTCGGAGCGATAGACCAGCGTCTCCGTCTGGATCCTGTCCTGGCGGAAGCGCACGCCCCTCAGGAGCGAGCCGTCGGTCACGCCCGTCGCGGCCACGATGACGTCGCCGCCCGCGAGGTCGGTCAGTTCATATTTCCGGTTGGCGTCGCGGATGCCCATGTCCAGCGCCCGGCGGCGGCGCTCTGCGGTGTCGAGGATCAGGCGCCCCTGCATCTGCCCGCCCATGCAGCGCATGGCGGCGGCGGCGAGCACGCCCTCGGGGGCGGCCCCGGTGCCGAGATAGATGTCGACCCCCGTCTCCTCCGGGCTCGCCGTGAAGATGATGCCGGCCACGTCGCCGTCGGTGATGAGCCGCACCGAAGCGCCGGCCTCCCGCACCTCCGCGATCAGGCCGGCATGGCGCGGCCGGTCGAGGATCAGAGCGGTGATCTGGTCGGTGGGGCAGCCCTTGGCGCGGGCGAGCGCCCGGATGTTGTCCATCGGGCTGGCGTCGAGATCCACGATCCCGGCGGGATAGCCGGGGCCGATGGCGATCTTCTGCATGTAGACATCGGGCGCGGCGAGCAGCGAGCCGCGCTCGGCCAGGGCCATGACAGCGATGGCGCCCGGCATGTCCTTCGCGCAGAGGGTGGTGCCTTCGAGGGGATCGACGGCGATGTCCACCTCCGGCCCCTCGCCGGAACCCAGGAGTTCGCCGATGAACAGCATCGGCGCCTCGTCGCGCTCGCCCTCGCCGATGACGACGGTCCCCCGGATCGGGAGACCGGCGAGTTCGGCGCGCATCGCGTCCACGGCGGCTTGGTCGGCGGCCTTCTCGTCGCCCTTGCCGCGCAGGCGGGCGGCGGCCACGGCGGCGCGCTCCGTGACCCTCGCAAGTTCGAGCGCGAGGGTGCGCGGCACGGTCTGCGGACGCGGCGTTCCGGTCTCGGTCATCGTTTCCTGTCCCTTGCCGGGCCCGGTCTTGATGCCGGATCCCGGTCTAAATCATGGCGGGGCTGCGCGGACCGCGTGCCCTCCTATGTTAACGCCGCCGGGCCTGAATATTCGATGAGGACCACGCAGCGCGTCTACTCACGTTCGATGCGGATCAACTGCGGCGATTCCGCGAGCAGACCGTCCTGTGCGATGGCGTCCAAGGCTTCGCGGATCGCGCCCTCGGTGGCGGCGTAGGTGATCAGCACCAGCGGCACCGGGCGGCCGGAGCGGCCGTGCGGATCGCTGTCCGCCCCCTCGACGCGGCGCTGCAGGATGCTCTCCAGGGAGATCTCCCGCTGCGCCATGCGCTGGGCGACGCCTGCCGCGACGCCCGGCCGGTCGTGGACCGTCAGGCGGATGTAATAGCCGCCCTCGTGCCGCTGCATCTCGGCCCGCGCGGGCGGGGCCATGCGCGCGGCGTCGGTGCCGAAGGTTGGGCGCACGATGCGCCGGGCGACGTCGGCGATGTCGCCGAACACGGCGGAGGCGGTGGCCTCGCCGCCCGCGCCGGGGCCGATCAGGGTCAGTTCGCCCACGGCGTCGGCGTCGATGGTCACGGCGTTGGTCACGCCCATCACCTGCGCGATGGCCGAGGATTTCGGCACCATGGTCGGGTGGACGCGCTGCTCGATCCCCGCCGGGGTCGCCTGTGCGACGCCGAGGAGCTTGATGCGGTAGCCGAGTTCGTCGGCCATGCGCAGGTCCAGGGGCTGCACCCGCGAGATGCCCTCCACCGAGACGCCGTCCGCATCGACCTGCGTGCCGAAGGCGAGGCTCGTGAGGATCGCGAGCTTGTGCGCGGTGTCGAAGCCCTCGACGTCGAAGGTCGGGTCGGCCTCGGCGTAGCCCAGCGCCTGCGCGTCCTTCAGGCAGGCTTCGAAGGTCAGGCCCTCGCGCTCCATCCGGCTGAGGATGTAGTTGCAGGTGCCGTTGAGGATTCCGTAGACGCGCTCGACCTTGTTGCCGGCGAGCCCTTCGCGCAGGGCCTTGATCACCGGGATGCCGCCCGCGACCGCCGCCTCGTAGGTGAGGGCCACGCCGGCCTTCTCGGCGGCGGCGGCCAGCGCCGCGCCGTGCTTGGCCAGCAGCGCCTTGTTGGCGGTGACGACCGGCTTGCCAGCCTCCAGCGCCGCCTCGACGGTGTCCTTGGCCGCGCCCTCGGCGCCGCCCATCAGTTCGACGACGCAATCCACGGAGGCCGAGCGGGCGAGCGCCACCGGATCCTCGAACCATTCGACGCCGGACAGGTCGATGCCGCGATCCCGCGAGCGGTCGCGGGCCGAGACGGCGGTGACGGTGACGTCGAGGCCGGAGGCGAGGAGCGCCTCCCGGCGGCGGCCGATCATGCGGACGAGGGCCGCGCCGACGGTGCCGAGACCGGCGACGCCGATGCGAAGAGACTGCGACATGGGACCTTCCGTGCCCGCGGGCGTCGGCTCCCGTGCCGCGCCTCCCGCGATGCGAGGGTCATCGCCCGCGGCGCGGAAATCTGCAAGCGTTCCCACGCATGGCGGAATCGGCTTGTCACCCGGGCGCGAAGGCCCGATGACGGGCCGCCTGCCGGATGAGGCCGATGCGTATCAGCACCTGGAACGTCAATTCGATCAAGCAGCGGCTGCCGCACCTGCTCGGCTTCCTCGACGAGGCGAAGCCCGACGTCGTGTGCCTGCAGGAGCTGAAATGCCAGGACGAAGGCTTCCCCCGCGTCGAGGTCGAGGCGGCGGGCTACGCCGTCGAGACCCTGGGGCAGAAGGCCTATAACGGTGTCGCCCTGTTGGTGCGGGCGCCGCTCGTGCTGTCGGAGATCCGGCGCGGCTTGCCCGGCGACGAGGAGGACGTGCAGGCCCGCTACATCGAGGCGCTGATCGGCGGCGCGGATGTGGCGCCGGTGCGGGTCGCCTCGATCTACCTGCCGAACGGCAATCCCGTCGACAGCCCGAAATACCCCTACAAGCTCGCCTTCCTCGAACGGCTGCGGCTCCATGCGCGGGCGCTGGCCGAGGCCGAGATCCCGGTGGTGCTGGCGGGCGATTACAACGTCATCCCCGAACCGGAGGACGCGGCCGACCCGGAGGCGTGGCGCAGCGACGCCCTGTTCCTGCCCGCCTCCCGCGCGGCGTTCCGCGCCCTGCTCGCCGAGGGCTACACCGACGCGGTCCGCGCCTGCGACCCGCGCGACGGGCTCTACA
Organism: Methylobacterium sp. J-067; assembly: GCF_022829465.1. Lineage (GTDB taxonomy): Bacteria > Pseudomonadota > Alphaproteobacteria > Rhizobiales > Beijerinckiaceae > Methylobacterium > Methylobacterium litchii. The sequence continues at coordinate 69,247 of NZ_JAKSXZ010000146.1, read as the reverse complement.
CGTTCTGGGATTACCAGGCCGGCTGCTGGCCCCGGAACCAGGGCATCCGCATCGACCATCTCCTGCTCTCGCCGCAGGCCGCCGACAGACTTATCTCCGCCTCGGTGCAGAAGCACCTGCGCGGCCTCGACAAGCCTTCGGACCATGTCCCCGTGACCGTCGAGCTGGCCCGCACCTGATACAGCCAGAGGACACGATGATCGTCTACGGAACCAGCATCTCGCCCTACGTCCGGAAAGTCCTCGTCTCCCTCTACGAGAAGGGCGTGCCGTTCGAGCACAAGCCCGTCCCCTTCCACGCGGACGATCCGGGCTTCCAGGCGGCGAGCCCCACGGGCAAGATTCCCGCCCTGGACGATGACGGCTTCCTGCTCCCCGATTCGAGCGCGATCCTGCACTACATCGAGGCCAAGCACCCCGAGCCGGCGCTGATTTCCACCGAGGCGAAGGCCCTGGGCCGGGCCGTGTGGTTCGACGAGTACGGCGATACCGAACTCTTCCCGGTCCTCATCATCCCCTTCGTGGAGCGCTTCCTGAAGCCCCGGCTGATGAAGAAGGAATGTGACGAGGCGCGCGCGCAGAGCACCATCGACGAGAAGTTTCCGCCGCTCCTCGACTATCTCGAAAGCCAGATCGAGGGCGATTACCTCGTCGGCAATGCCTTCAGCATCGCCGACATCGCGGTGGCGACAAACTTCCACAACCTGCGGCTGGCGAATTACGAGGTCGATGCCGGCCGCTGGCCGAAGCTTTCGGCCTACATCAAGAAGACCCTGGAGCGGCCGTCCTTCGTGAAGGCCATCGCGGCGGCGAAGAACTGACTGTAGTCAGTTCCGCCGCTTGATCGACCCGACGGTCTGGAGCTGGGTTTGCGCCTCGCTCCGGTCGTCGGGCGAGGCGGCGGCCCAGTTCTTGTCGTAAAGGGCGACGATCCAGTCGTCCTTGCGGGACTGGACGCCGTCGCGGGCCAGCGAGAGCCAGACGAGGCCCTTCACCCGCTGCTGCGGCAGGCCGCCCGCGCCGTTGACGAGCATGTCGCCGAGCAGCGCCTGCGCCGGGTGGTGCCCCTTCTCGGCGGCGAGGTTGAACCACCGCGCCGCCTGCCGGGGATCGGCTTCGACGCCGTTGCCGTCGAGGTAGAGCCGGGCGAGGTTGTACTGCGCGTTCGGGTCTCCGTAGTAGGAGGCCGCGTAGTTGAACATGTCGTAGGCGCGCTCAGGGTTCGGGCGCACGTAGGTGCCCTTGATCCCGTCGAGGAAGTACGAGCCCAAAGCCGTGAAGGCGCTGCCCGTCACCGCCGCGTTCTGCGAATCCCCCGCATCGTCGGTGCTGGCATCGGCGATGCGCGAGAAGAACTCGAACGCCTTCAGGTCGTCATGGGGCACCCCGTCGCCCTCGGCGTACATCCGCCCGAGCTTCCACAGGGCGAGGGCATGGCCCTGGCCGGCGGCGTATTCGAGGGCGCGGGCGGCGCCTTCCTTGTCGCCCGCATTGTATTCGCGCACGCCCGCCCGCAGGGCGTCCCGCGCGGAGCGGTAGCTCTTCTCGGCCGTGACCGGCACGGGGGTGCGCACGAAGGCATCGAGCGCCCGCGCGGCGGGCGCCTGCATCAGCAGGGCGCCCGACACGGCCACGAGGAGAAGCGCGCGGAGCCGGCGCGGAGAGGTCCCTGCCGGCACGGGCCGGTCGAGGACCGTCCTAGACGTCAGCATAGCTCTCCGTCTCCTGCGCCCCACCCGGATGGGTGACGGCGCCGTACAGAGCGGAGCCGACCCCCTGCGCATACTTCCAGAGGTAGCCGGAGGTCGCCGCGTTGCCGCGCGGCGCCCACGCCTCGCGGCGCTCGGCCAGTTCCTCGTCGCTCAGCGCCACCGACAGCGTGCCGTCGATCGCGTTGAGGGTGATCATGTCGCCGTCCTTGAGCAGGCCGATCGGGCCGCCGACCGCTGCCTCCGGCCCGACATGGCCGACGCAGAAGCCGCGCGTGGCGCCGGAGAACCGCCCGTCGGTGATGAGGGCGACCTTCGAGCCCATGCCCTGGCCGTAGAGGGCGGCCGTGGTGGACAGCATCTCGCGCATGCCGGGGCCGCCGCGCGGACCCTCGTAGCGGATGACCAGCACGTCGCCTTCCTTGTAGGAGCGGGACTGCACGGCGGCGAAGCAGGCTTCCTCGCCGTCGAACACGCGGGCCGGGCCGGTGAAGACCTGCGCCTCCTGCGGCATGCCGGCCACCTTCACGATGGCGCCCTCGGGAGCGAGGTTGCCCTTCAGGCCGACGACGCCGCCGGTCGGGGTGATCGGCCGGTTGGCCGGGTGCACCACATCCTGATCCGGGTTCCAGGCGACCTTCTCGAGGTTCTCGGCGATGGTCCGGCCGGTGACGGTCAGGCAGTCGCCGTGCAGGAAGCCGTGGTCGAGCAGGGTCTTCATCAGCAGCGGGATGCCGCCGACCTCGAACATGTCCTTGGCGACGTAGCGCCCACCGGGCTTCAGGTCCGCGATGTAGGGCGTGCGCCGGAAGATCTCGGCGACGTCGAACAGCGTGAACTCGATGCCGCATTCATGGGCGATGGCCGGCAGGTGGAGCGCGGCGTTGGTGGAGCCGCCGGAGGCCGCCACGGTGGCGGCGGCGTTCTCCAGCGCCTTGCGGGTCACGATGTCCCGCGGGCGGATTTGCTTGGCCAGCAGCTCCATCACCTTCTCGCCGGCGGTGGCGCAGAACTTGTCGCGGATCTCGTACGGGGCCGGGGCGCCGGCCGAGTAGGGCAGGGCGAGGCCGATGGCCTCGGAGACGGTGGCCATCGTGTTGGCGGTGAACTGCGCGCCGCAGGCGCCGGCCGAGGGGCAGGCGACCTGCTCCAGCTCGTCGAGGTCTTCGAGGCTCATGTCGCCGACAGCGACCTTGCCCACCGCCTCGAACAGGTCCTGCACGGTGACGGGCTTGCCCCGGAACGAGCCGGGCAGGATCGAGCCGCCGTAGATGAAGATCGACGGCACGTTGAGGCGCACCATGGCCATCATCATGCCGGGCAGGGACTTGTCGCAGCCGGCGAGGCCGACGAGGGCGTCGTAGGCATGGCCGCGCATCGTCAGCTCGACGGAGTCGGCGATGACCTCCCGTGACGGGAGCGAGGCGCGCATGCCGCCATGGCCCATGGCGATGCCGTCCGTGACGGTGATGGTGCAGAATTCGCGCGGGGTGCCGTGGGCGGCGGCGACGCCCTTCTTCACGGCCTGCGCCTGGCGCATCAACGAGATGTTGCAGGGCGCGGCCTCGTTCCAGCAGGAGGCGACGCCGACCAGCGGCTGGTGAATCTGCTCACGGGTCAGGCCCATGGCGTAGAGATACGAGCGGTGGGGCGCGCGATCCGGCCCCTCGGTCACATGACGGCTCGGAAGCTTCGACTTGTCGTTCAAACGCGCGTCCATGACCAACACCGCAGCTCTGCTTGCCCTTCCGAAGGGTGCGGCACGGCGCGGCTCATCGCGACTGCGATCAGCCGATACTTCGCCCGCTCTCTCCGGAGGCTGACTTTTGTACGCGGTAAATCTTTGGCAAGACTGCCGTTTACCGCGGGGCCCGGAGTGGGCTGGGACTATGGCGGGATCGCGGCGCCCACGCGCAGGATCGGGGGCGGTACCGGGATGCTTTTGCGGTGTTGCGACCTCGCCACAGCCACGCTTCAGGCCGGGGCGCCACCCTGGATTGCTTCGCTTCGCTCGCAATGACGGGGTGGGTGGGGAGCGGCGGCGCCCCCCGCCCGAAGCGGGTGGAGGCGCCTACGCCGCCCCGGCGTGCGGGGCGGGCACTTCGGTCGATATGGCGTCGACAGTGCGGGGCATCGGGCTGCCCTGGCCGTCCGTGCGCTGGATGCGGATCTGCTGGTTCACCGGCTGCATGTTGCCGAAGGGCGTCGAGAAGGCGATCTCGGCCGCGTCCCGCCCGACGCCGATCCGCACGAGTCCGTCCGGGTCCGCCTGCCGCGTGGCGTCGAACAGCCACCAGCGCCCGTCGAGATAGGCTTCGAACACCGCGTGGAAGTCGCTCGGCACGAGGCCGTGGGCGTAGCAGCTGACGAACCGGGCCGGGATGCCGAGCGCCCGGCAGAAGGCGGTGCCGAGATGGGCGAAGTCCCGGCAGACGCCCGCCCGCTTCAGCAGGCTCTCGTCGGCCGTGGTCTGCTCGTCGCTGGAGCCGGGCTGGTAGGCGAGGTGATCGTGGATCCAGTTGCAGATCGCGTTCACCCGCTGGTGTCCCTGCGGCAGGGCGCCGAACTCGGCCTGCGCGAAGGGCGTCAGCCGGTCGGAGGACACGAAGCGGCTGGGCAGCAGGTAGGGCAGGATGTCGATAGGAAGCTTGGCGACCGGCGTCTCGTTGATCGTCGCCGGATCGGCCCGGTGGACCGTGAGTTCGACCTCCGCCTCGTATTCGAGGGCGAACGGCCCGGTTGGCACGTTCACGCCGAGATAGCGGTTCTGCGCGTCCGGGTGAATGTAGACCTCGCGCTTCAGGTCGGGCTTCAGCGTCAGCGTCTCGCGCAGGATCTCGACGCTGCGCAGCTTGGCGACCTCGAGGTTGAAGATGAACGTCGTGTCCGCGAGGATATTGTAAGACAGGCTGCAGCCCAGCGTGTAGCGCATCGGATGGTCTCTGGCGGTGTGGTCGTCCCACAGCGGCAAAGCGCGGCGGCTCGCCGCAGTTCCGCAGGGGCCTGCCCGAAATAGCGTCGCCCTCGCAATGTTTTGCCTATTGCGGCGGCGCCCTTCCATCGGCGATGGCCGACGTCCTCGCGCGACGCCCTTCGTGCCGTCGATAGCAGTGCTCAAGCTTGATTTCCCCGACCTCCCAGACGATGGACTGTTTGGACTTCCTCCAAACGAGACATGCCCCATGGAAGAACTGCTCGCCCGCGTCTGCGCCCGCACCGGCCTCGATGCCGCGACGGCGCAGACCGCCATCGGCCACATCCTGTCCTTCCTCCAGAAGGAGGGGCCGCAGCCCCAGGTCGGGCAGCTCATGGCGGCCCTGCCGGGCTCCGAGGATCTGGCCGCGCAATCCGATGCGGGCGAGAGCAGCGGCGGCGGCGGCCTGATGGGCATGCTCGGCGGGATGCTGGGGGGTGGGGGCGTCATGGCCCTCGGCCAGAAGCTGATGTCGGCGGGCGTGCCGATGGGCCAGATGCAGCCCCTCGGTCAGGAGCTCTTCGCGGTCGGCCGCGAGAAGGCCGGTGAAGATGTGATGGGCCCGATCGTCGGTTCGATTCCCGGTTTGAATCAATTCGTCTGATCGCGAACACTGTCTTCGCGGCGCGCAATAGCCGTGCGCCGCGACACAGGTGCGATGTCGCACTGCGGGACGGGACCGGCGGACCGATTATGAAAAAACCGTTCCGAGGCGAAAGCTTCACGGAACGAGTTCACGCTATCCCCGTTGTTAAGGTGCGCGGCCGGGCTCGATGATGAGAAGCCTGCCGCCACGTCCCCCGCAGGCCCGTCATGCCCGTCTTCGACGCCAAGAATCTGGACAGGGAATTCGAGGGTCAGGCTCTCCTCGGGGCCATCCTTCACCCCACGCGCGGCGCCCGCACCCGGGCCCTTCGCCTCGGCCGTCGGCGCGCGGAGCGGAACTCGCTGATGGCGGACCCCTTCGCCATCGAGCCGCGCTTTCCGATGTCGGGCGACGACCTCACCCCCGTGACCGTCCCCCAGTCGTAGGGGCCGTTCTCACCATTCCTTGGGCGTCACGAAGCCCTGGCGGGTGACGACGACCCATTGCCGGCCCTGGCGTTCGATCGCCTCGACACGGCCCGCCCCCGGCAGCGTATCGCCGGGCATCACCTGAAACAGCCTGCGGCTGCGGTTTTCGATGATCGCGGCGCCGTCGAACACGTCGCGCAGGGCGTACTGCTCCAGCACGGGCGGCTTGGCGGGCGCGGCGGCCTTCACCGGCTCCAGCTGAGGCTGCACCTTCACCTCGACGGGCTTGGCGTCCGCCTTGACCTCGCGCGGCTCCGCGAGGCTGCCGGTCTGCGTCGGCTCGGCCTTGGCCGCGACCGGGCGCGGGGTAAGGGCGGCGATCCGCGCTGCGTGCTCCTTCTCGGCCTGATCGATCTTCTCGTTGAGGCTCGCGAGCTTCGCCGTGAGGCTGCGGTCGAGTTGGGCGATCTTTTCGTTGAGGCTCCCGCCCTTGCCGGCGCTCTCCTTGCGGGCGCTTTCGGTAGCGCTGCGCAACTCGCCGACATTCTGGTCGAGTTTGGCGAGCGTCGCGGTGAGTTTGGCGGTGTCGGTGCGGCTTGCGTCGATGGCCGAGGCGAGGGAGGCCACCGCCGCCGTTGAGCCCTGATCGCGCGAGGCCGCGCCGAAGCCGAGCATCGCGCCGAGCGCCAGGGCGCTGCCCGCCACCGCGACGAGGCGCGATTCGGCGCGCATCATCGTCTGGGCGAAACGCCGGGGCGTCGCGAAGAACGGCGCCTTCTCGGTGATGATCTCGACCTTGAGGCCCTTCTTCGGGTCCTTCTCGACCACTTCAATCTTCGGCTTGTTGTCGGTCGATGCCGTCGGTTTCGATTCAGTCATCGTCCGTCCCTCCCGCTCGCAGCCCGTGCTGTAAGCAGTCGTTAAGGACGTTTCTTTACGAAATCCTTACCACTGGGATCGGCGGCTCAAGCCGCCAGACCCCGTTTCTTGAGGAGCGGCGCGATGCTCGGCATCCGGCCGCGGAAGGCGGTGTAGGCCTCGCGCGGGTCGCGCAGGTTGCCGGCGCCGTAGACGTAGGTGCGCAGGCGCTTCGCCGTCTCGGGGTCGAAGATGTCGCCAGCCTCGCGGAAGGCGTCGAAGGCATCCGCGTCTAGCACCTCGGACCAGAGGTAGCTGTAATAGCCCGCCGCGTAGCCCTCGCCGCCGAAGATATGGGCGAAGTGGGGCGAGCGGTGGCGCATCCCGATCTCGGCGGGGATCGCGATCCGGCGCAGGGCGTCCGCCTCGAAGGCCGGCACGTCGAGCCCCGCCTCGCCCTCCGCCGAGAGGTGCAGCGTCATGTCGACCAGCGCCGAGGCGGTGTATTCCACCGTGGCGAAGCCCTGGTTGAAGGCCCGCGCGGCGAGCAGCTTGCAGAGCAGGTCCTCCGGCATCGGCGCGCCGGTCTCGTGGTGACGGGCGTGGGCGCGCAGGATCTCCGGCTGTTCCAGCCAGTGCTCGTAGAGCTGAGAGGGCAATTCCACGAAGTCGCCGGAGACGGAGGTGCCCGCGAGCAGCGGATAGGTCACGTCCGAGAGCAGGCCATGTAGCCCGTGGCCGAACTCGTGGAACAGGGTGCGGGCGTCGTCGAAGGAGAGCAGCGTCGGCTGGCCCTCCGGCGCCTTGGCGAAGTTCATCACGTTGACGATGATCGGCGTGACGATCCCGGTGAGCTTTTCCTGCGAGCGGAAGGCGCTCATCCAGGCGCCGGAGCGCTTCGAGGCGCGGGCGAAGTAATCGCCCAGGAACAGGCCGACCTCCCGGCCCTCCGCGTCGCCCACCCGCCAGACCCGGACATCCGGGTGGTAGCGCGGCACGTCGTGCAATTCCTCGAAGGTCAGGCCGAACAGCCGCGTCGCCGTGTCGAAGGACGCTTCGATCATGCGGTCGAGCGGCAGGTAGGCCTTGATCTCCCCCTCATCGAGGTCGTGCTCGGCCCGGCGCAGCTTCTCGGCGTAGTGGCGCCAATCGTGCGCGCGGAGGGCGAAGTTGTGCCCCTCCTGCTGGACGATGGCCTGGAGCCGGTCGCGCTCCTCGATGGCGCGGGTGCGGGCGGGGGTCCACACGTCGCGCAGCAATTCCATCGCCGCGTCGGGGCTCGCCGCCATCGTGTCCGCGAGCTTGAAATGCGCGAAACTCTCGTAGCCGAGCAGTCGCGCCCGCTCGGCGCGGAGCTTCACGATCTCGGCCATGAGGGCGCGGTTGTCGGTCGGCCCGCCGGATTCGCCCCGATGGATCCAGGCCTCGTGGGCCTTCTCGCGCAGATCGCGGCGGGTGGAGAAGACGAGGAACGGCTCGATCAGCGAGCGCGACAGGGTGATGACGTGCCTGTCGAGCCCGCGCTCCTTGGCGGCGCTGGCGGCGGCGGCGCGCAGGAAGGGCGGCAGGCCGGCGAGGTCGTCCTCCCCCGTCAAGGGCAGGGTGAAGCCGCTCTCGTCCGCCAGCAGGTTCTGGCTGAACTGCGTCGCGAGTTCGGACAGGCGCTCCGCGATGGCCGCCATCCGCTCCTTCGCCTCCGGGGCGAGCTCGGCGCCGGCCCGGCGGAAGCGGATGCGGTAGCGGTCCAGCACCCGGCGCTCCTCCGGCCCGAGGTTCTCCGCGTCCGCATCGACGGCCGAGATCCGCGCCCAGAGGCGGGGGTTCAGGTAGATGGCGCTGCCGTGCCGGGAGAGCTTCGGGCCGATCTGCCGCTCGATGGCCTGGAGGTCCGGGTTCGTGTGGCTGCCGGTGAGGTTGTAGAAGACGCCCGCCACCCGATCGAGCGCCTGACCGGCCCGCTCCATCGCGGCGACGGTGCTGGCGAAGCGCGGCGGGGAGGGATCCTCCGCGATCGTCGCGATCTCCGCCTCGTGCGCGGCGAGGGCGGCTTCGAAGGCCGGCAGGTAATGCTCGGGCCGGATTTGCTCGAAGGGCGGCAACTCGTAGGGCGTGCCCCAATGCGCCGGCGCGAAGGGGTTGTCCTGCGGAAGGCTGTCGAGCCCGGCGGCGAGAGTGTCCGGCATTCGCATCCTCGGTTTCGGGCGCTGCGCCCGTCGCGCCTGTTCTGGGCCGATCCGTCGCTGGCGGCAACCGGGGCGAACGATCCGAACGGCGCCTCGGCCGTTATGGCTCGGGTGGAGAAGCAATCGAGGGGATATGGCCAAGCGTCTTACGACAGCGATCGGCCTGTGCGGCGCGTTGCTTGCGGTCTCGGCCGCCGAGGCGGCGCCGACGCCACCAGAGCGCCCGGCCGAACTCACCCCGCCGCCCCCGGCCTCCGCGCCCGTTCCCGATCCGGCGCCGGTCCCGCCGCCGCGTCCGCCCGAACTGACCCCTCCGCCTCCCGCCGCCGCCCTGCCGGTTCCGCCCCCGGTGCCGCCGGAGCGGCCCGCCGACCTGTCCGGCGAGGCGGTGCTGGCGCTGACGGTCGCCCCGCCGGACGACGAGGCCTGCCGGACCCGCCTCAAGCGTCTCGGCGCGAGCTTCGAGCCGCTTCCGGCCATCGCGGAGGGGCAATGCACGGCCCCGCTGCCCCTGAAGGTCACGGAACTGGCCGACGGCATCGCCCTGCGGCCTGCCGCAACCCTCACCTGCCGCTCGGCCGAGGGGCTGGCGCGCTGGGCGAGCGAGGTGCAGGTCGAGGCGCAGCGCTCCTTCGGAAAGCCGCTCGCCGCCCTCGACCTCGGCGGCACCTATGTCTGCCGGGGACAGAACCACGATGTCGATGCCAAGCTCAGCGAGCACGCCTTCGCCGACGCCGTGGACGTGATGGGTTACGTCTTCACCGGGCGCGCCCCGGTGCCGGTGAAGGAGACGCCCGGCGACGGGCCCGAGGCCACTTTCCTGAAGGCGACGCGCACGAAGGCCTGCGCCTTCTTCCGCACGGTCCTGGGGCCGGGCTCGAACGCCGCCCACGCCAACCATCTCCATCTCGACGAGCGCGAGCGGACCGCCGGCCATCGCCTGTGCGAATAGATGCGACAGAGCGACCCGGAACGCTGCCACGCCTCCGACGCTTAGGGCGGTCGGAGCCGTTCGCTCCGGGAGCCCGACGACGATGATGCGACCGTGGCTGAGTGTGCCGGCCGTCCTGGCGGTGCTGGCCCTGCCGACCCTCGCCTCCGCGAAGGATACGAAGGCTAAGGAGCCCGCCGCCCCGGCGCTGACGGAGCAGGCGGTGAACGCCGCGACCTTCAACGAGGGCAAGACCGACGAGGCCAAGACTGGCGAGGCCAAGTCCAACGAGGACACGTCGAAGAAGGGCGAGCCCCCGGCACAGCCGATCACCGTGCGGGCGCAGGTGCTCCTCGACCGGGCGCGCTTCTCCCCGGGCGCCATCGACGGGCGCGAGGGCGACAATTACCACCGGGCGCTCGCAGCCTTCGCCGCCGCGCGGAAGCTCCCGGCCTCCGATCATCTGACGAAGGAGGTGTGGGAGGCCCTGCAATCGGGCGATTCCGCGCCGGCCCTCAAGACCTACACGATCACCAAGGAGGATGCGGACGGCCCCTACGAGCGCCGCATCCCGCCCAAGATGGAACAGCAGGCTGAGCTGGACGCCCTCGGCTACACCAACCCCCGCGAGATGCTGGCCGAACGGTTCCACATGAGCCGCGACCTCCTCGGCGCCCTCAACCCCGACAAGAAGTTCGACGAGGCCGGCACGACGATCCTCGTGGCGGGCGTCGAGCCGATGGGCCTGGACAAGCCGAAGGGCAAAGATCTGCCGCAAGATCCGAAGGTCGAGCGCATCAGCGTCGACAAAACGAACCGGGACGTGCGTGCTTTTGGCGCGGACGGCGCGCTCCTCGCCTATTACCCGGCCTCCATCGGTAGCAGCGAGAAGCCCGCGCCGAGCGGCGAGACCACGGTCAAGGGCGTCGCCTTCGATCCGGTCTACACCTACAACCCCAAATACGGGTTCAAGGGTGTGAAAACGAAGCAGAAATTCTCGATCCGCCCCGGCCCGAACAACCCAGTCGGCCTCGTCTGGATCGATCTCGCGATCCCGAGCTACGGTATTCACGGCACGCCCGAGCCCGAGCGCGTCAGCAAGACCGAGTCCCATGGCTGCATCCGGCTGACGAACTGGAGCGCCCGCGACCTCGCCAAGCACGTCGCCCGTGGGGCCAAGGTTGCTTTCACCGACGACTAGACCACAGTACGCCTGTACCGGATCGTCGGTGGCCGGGGGTGCGTTTTCGCCCCCCGTGGACCGTGGCTCAGGTTGCAATCGGGCCGCATCTCACCGAAAATGTATCTGAGTTTAACATAGGGTTGGGCCGCAGGGGGCCGGCGTGGCGAGCTGTCGCTTGACACGCCAGCGGGAACGGGCGACCCACCGTTAAGGTCTTGCGATCCCCCAATAGGCGGTTCGCTTACCAGTAGACCGATGTTATCGCGCGGAAACGACCCCGTCGGGGGCAGCGAAGGGAAGACGGCCCGGCGTGAGTGCTGACCTCAACGACGAACTGCTCAACGGTGTCCGCGTCCTCGTCGTCGAGGATGAAGCCGCTATCTCGATGCTGCTCGAGGACATGCTGCTCGACTTTGGCTGTACGGTCGTCGGACCTGCGGCGCGGCTGTCGACGGCCCTTGAAATGGCGGCACGCGAGACGTTCGACGTCGCGATCCTCGACGTGAACGTGGCCGGCGAGCCGATCTATCCGGTGGCCGAGGCCATCGTCGCGCGGGACCGTCCGCTGGTCTTCTCGACCGGCTACGGCGGCGCGGGCATCCGCGAGCCCTTCCGCGACCGGCCCGTCGTGCAGAAGCCATTCAGCCAGGCGGACCTGAAGCGCACCCTGATCGGGGCCATGCGCAAGGCCGAGGGCTGACGGGCCCTACAGCCCCTCGAGGGTGAACGCGGCCGGACAATGCTCCGGCCAGCCCCGCCCCCCGACGAAGACCGCATCGGCGCGCAGCGTCAGGCCCGCCGTGGACGGGTGCCGGGCCACCCAGGCCCGCACCGCCTTAGAGAAGCGCCGCCGCTTGACCGCGCCGATGGCCTCCCGCGCCGTGTCGATCCGCGCCCGCGCCTTCACCTCCACGAAGACCAGCGTGCCGCCCCTCCGGACGATCAGGTCGATCTCGCCCCCCGCCAGGGACACCCGGCGCGCGACCGGGATGTAGCCGCGCAGCATCAGCGCCAGCAGGGCGATCCATTCCGCCCGGTGCCCGAGCCGGTAGGCGGCCCGGCGTGCCTCGCTCTGGGCGGCCTGCATCACGCCTCGCCCTCGCGGGCGAGCGCCAGGGCGCGGGCATAGACCTGCCGGCGCGGCTGGCCGGTCTCGTCCGCCACGAGGCTCGCCGCATCCTTGATCGAATGGCGGGCGAGGGCGGTGCGGATCGCCGCGTCGAGGGCGGCATCGTCCTCGGGCCCGGCCGCCTGGGGCAGGGCCGGGCCGATCACCACCACGATCTCGCCCTTGGGCGGCGGCTCGGAGGCGAAGCGCGCGGCGAGGCTGCCGAGGCTGTCGCGGCGCACGGTCTCGTAGAGCTTCGTCAATTCGCGGGTGACGGCGGCGGCGCGGTCGGCGCCCAGGGTCGCGGCGGCGTCGGCCAGCATCTCGATCAGCCGATGGGGGGATTCGAACAGGACCAGCGTGCCCGGCACCTGCGCCAGGGCTTCGAGCCGGTTGCGCCGGGCGCCGGCCTTTTGCGGCAGGAAGCCCTCGAAGAAGAAGCGGTCCGTCGGCAGGCCCGCCGCGACGAGAGCGGTCGTCACCGCCGAGGGGCCGGGCACGGGCACGATGCCGATGCCGGCCTCGATCGCCGCCTGGACGAGCTTGTAGCCGGGGTCCGATACGAGGGGCGTGCCCGCATCGGAGACGAGGGCCAGCGCCTCGCCGGCCTTGAGGCGGGCGACCATCCGCTCGCGCACCGCGTCGGTGGAATGCTCGTGATAGGCCACCAGCGGCGTGGTGATGCCGTAATGGGCCAGGAGCGTCCGCGTCACGCGGGTGTCCTCGGCCAGCACCGCGTCGGCGGCGGCCAGCGTCGCGAGGGCGCGGATGGTCACGTCGCGCAGGTTGCCGATCGGCGTCGCGACGATGTGTAAGCCGGGGGGGAGGGGCTCCGCCTCGCTCGCGAGGCCGAAGGCGGTGAAGGTGCTGCTGCGGGCGGAAGCCGGCCGCGCGGGATCGATTCGACGGTTCATCGATGGCGAGATTGCCACAGGCGGGCTCCCGCGTCGCCGCCGGGGAAGTGGAGAACGGGGGAAGAGGTGCAACCGGCATTTACAAGCCGGACAAGGACCGACAGGCTTCACCCGGATTTCCTCTGAGGAGAACCTCCGATGGCGCAGGCACCGCGCTCGCGAGGTGTGGTCGTTCCGGCCGTGCTGATCTGCACCACGGCGCTGTCGGGCTGCGTCGGCACCGACAGGGTGGCGCGCAAGCGTCCGCCGCCCGCGCCCGTCGCCGTGGCCGAGGCCCCCCTGGAGCCGGCGGCGGGCCCCGCCCTCGCGGGCGAGCGCATCGGCAGCGGCAGCGTGAAGGTCGCCCTCGTGGTGCCGTTGACGGGGCAGGGGGCCAGTGTCGGCGCGGCGCTGCGCAACGCCGCCCAACTCGCCTACGATGAGGGCCAGCAGCCCGATCTCACCCTCCTCGTGGAGGATGATGGCGGCACGCCGGCCGGCGCGGCGAGCGCCACGGAGCGCAGCCTGAAGGCCGGGGCCGACCTCGTGCTCGGGCCGCTCTTCGCGGGCAACGTCCGCGCGGCCTCCGTGCCGGCGCGGGCGGCGGGCAAGCCGATGATCGCCTTCTCGACCGATGTCGGCGTCGCCTCGCGCGGCATTTACCTCCTGAGCTTCCTACCGCAGCCGGAGGTGTCGCGGATCGTGGAGGAGGAGGTCGCCTCGGGCCGCCGCTCCTTCGCGGCGTTGATCCCCGAGACCGCCTACGGCAACGCCGTCGAGGCGCAGTTCCGGGAGGCGGTGACGAATCGGGGGGCGCGGGTCGCGGCCATCGAGCGCTACCCGGCCGGGGCGCCGGGCGAGGCGGTAAAGCGGCTCTCCGGGGTGATCACCGGGCCGCGCGCCACCGCCGACGTGCTGTTCATTCCCGAGACCGCCGACGGGCTGCCCGCTGTCGCCGCCGCCCTCACGGGGGCCGGCTTCTCGCCCGCGAAGGTCAGGCCGGTCGGCACGGCGCCGTGGAACGAGCCCGCCCTGTTCGCCCTGCCCGCCCTGCAGGGTGGGCGCTTCGCCGCGCCCGACCGGGGTGGCTTCGCAGGCTTCAGCGCGCGGTACCAGGCGCGGTTCGGCGCGATCCCGCCCCGCGTCGCCTCGCTCGCCTACGATGCGGTGATGCTCTCCGCGACGCTGACCCGGCAATTCGGCACCCAGCGCTTCGCGGAGCCGACGCTGACCAGCGCCTCGGGCTTCGCCGGCCTCGACGGCACGTTCCGCTTCAGCCCCGAGGGCACCAGCGACCGGGCGCTCGCCGTCTACGAGATCCGCAACAACGCGGTGAGCGTGGTGAGCCCGGCCCCGAGGGTTCTCGGCAAGCCGGGCTTGGCGGCCGTGGCGCCTCAGTAGGCGTTTTCGGTCTTCAGCAGCGCGAAGGGCGTGATCAGCAGGATCCGCAGGTCGAACAGCACCGACCAGTTCTCAATGTAATACAGGTCGTGCTCGATGCGGCGCTGCAGCTTCTCGGGCGTATCGGTGCCGCCGCGCCAGCCGTTGATCTGCGCCCAGCCGGTGATGCCGGGCTTCACCCGGTGGCGGGCGAAGTAGCCGTCGACCACCTGCTCGAACAGGGTGTCGGCCTGCCGGGATTCGACGGCGTGCGGGCGCGGGCCGACCAGGGACAGGTCGCCCTTCAGCACGTTGAACAGCTGCGGCAGTTCGTCCATCGAGGTCTTGCGGATGAAGCGGCCGACCGGCGTGACCCGCGAGTCGTTCTTGGTGACGATCTTGCTCGCCGTCGGGTCGCATTGATCGACGTAGAGCGAGCGGAACTTGTAGATCTCGATCAGCTCGTTGTTGAAGCCGTGGCGTTTCTGCTTGAACAGGATCGGCCCGCGCGAGGTCAGCTTCACGGCAAGCGCCACGCCGAGCATCACCGGCGAGAGGGCGATGAGGGCCAGCAGGGCGACGCAGCGGTCGAAGGCCGCCTTCATCACCACGTCCCAATCGGCGATCGGCTTGTCGAACACGTCGAGCACCGGCACCGATCCGAGGTAGGAATAGCTCCGGGGCCGCAGGCGCAGCTTCGCCGCATGCGCCGAGAGCCGGATGTCGATGGGCAGCACCCAGAGCTTGGCGAGCATCTGCAGGATGCGCCCCTCGGCGGTGATCGGGATCGTGAACACGATCAGGTCGAGGGGCTGGCGGCGGGCATAGGCGACGAGGTCGTCCACGTTGCCGAGCTTCGGCACGCCGGCCACCGTGTCCGTGGAACGGTCGTCGTTGCGGTCATCGAACACGCCGACGATGCGGATGCCGGAATCCGGCTGGGCCGAGAGGGCGGAGATCAGTGTTTCGCCGGCCTCGCCGCCGCCAACGATGGCGGTGCGGCGGTCGAACCGGCCGGCGCGGGTATGCGCCTCCACGTAGCGCGACACCGCCAGCCGCCCGCCCAGCAGCAGGGTCAGGCCTCCGGCATAGTAGGTGGCGAGCCACAGCCGCGAGGTCTGGTCCGCCAGCTTGGCGAAGACGAGGAATGC
Source organism: Methylobacterium sp. J-067 (assembly GCF_022829465.1). GTDB lineage: Bacteria > Pseudomonadota > Alphaproteobacteria > Rhizobiales > Beijerinckiaceae > Methylobacterium > Methylobacterium litchii. The sequence goes on along the minus strand of NZ_JAKSXZ010000146.1, from coordinate 53,864 downwards.
GGCGAGCACGAGGAAGGTCGTGGTCCAGGCGGCGACCATGCGGATCGCCATGCGCACGAAGCCGCGCATCGCCTGGAGCCGGTAGGCGCCCGCCGCCTGCGCGATGGCGACGGTCGCGGCGGGGACGAGGACGATTGCGGCAGCATAGGTCGTCACGGAGGCGATGCGGCCGTGCAGCATCACCGCGTAGAGCAGGATGCCGTAGCCGAGGAGCGTGACGGCCTCCAGGATCCGCACCGTGCCGCACAGGACCAGGGGCGAGACCGCCTTCGGCCGTTCGACCCTCAGGGGCCTGTCCTCGGCTCCCACCCCGGTGCCGGCATTGGCCGATGCGGGGCCTGCCGCCTTCATGATGTCGCGGACGTCGAAAGCACTCATCGCGCCGTCTTCCAGCCTCGTTCACTAAGCGTGTCGCCCGAGGCTCGCACGGTTGTTTCACGGAATGCTTAAAGCCGAAGGTTGCATCCTCCGTCTTCGACGATGTGGCGCGCCTAGCCGAGGGTGGGGCCGTGCAGGCTCGACCAGATCGTGCCGTAATGGCAGGCCGTGGCGATGAGGACGAAGGCGTGCCAGATCGCGTTCTGGAAGGGCAGCGTCCGCCAGACGTGGAAGACCACGCCGATGGAGTAGAGCGCGCCGCCGATGGCGAGGAGCCAGAGGGCGGTGGGCTGCAGGGCGGCGATCACCGATTCATAGGCGAAGAGCCCGCTCCACCCCAGGATCAGATAGAGGGCGATGGAGAGCCGGTCGAACCGGCCGGGCAGGAACAGCTTCACGGCGATGCCGATCAGCGCCACCACCCAGATCACCGCGAGCAGCCCGTAGGCGACGGGGCCCGAGCCGACCAGCGTGACGAGGGGCGTGTAGGTGCCCGCGATCATCAGGTAGATCAGGGCATGGTCCGCCCGGCGCAGGAGCCACTTGCGGGGGCCGACCGGGTAGAGGTTATAGGTGGCCGAGACGCCGAGCATCAGCACCAGGGCGCAGGCGTAGACGAAGAGGGCGGCTTGCGCCCCGAAGGCGAGGTGGGCGCTCAGCGCCGTGAGGATGAGCGTTCCCGCCCCCAGGACACCGAGGGCGACCCCCAGGCCGTGGACGATCCCATCGGCAAGGATCTCACGCGGGGTGTAATTCCACGTCAAGGTAATCGGACGACCGTCCTCTGCGAGAGACATTGCGGAGCCTCCTGCACAACACGCAGGAGTGTAATCCTGAAGTGATTATCCTGTTCCACAGGATGACTGCGCAATAAGGAATCAACCTGAGTTTATCGTGGATAAGCAGTGTTTTGTGCCCTGCGGCACGAATGTCGCAGGGCAAAAAGCTTACGCACCACGGGCGGCGAGCCCGGGATAGGCGCGCACGGCCGCCGGTTTTACGGTGGCGCCGGCCGTCACACCCCGGCTGAGACGGGCGTGGACCGTCGCGGCGGTGAGCACGAACATCGCCATCACCTGATGCGCCAGCGCCGCCCAGAGCGGCACCGCCAGCAGCAGGGTCGCGATGCCGAGCCCGGCCTGGGCGAGGACGAAGGCGGCGACGACGAGGGCCCGCCGGGCGACGGCCGAGCCCCGCGCCGCGATCACCGCATCGGCCGCGTGCAGCAGCGCGACCGCGAAGAGTAGGTAGGCCACGAGGCGGTGGTCGAACTGCACGAGCATGTGGTTGTCGACGAAGTTCTCGATCCAGGGCCGCACGGCGAACAGGTGGTCGGCGGAGGGGATCAGCACCCCGTCCATGTCCGGCCACGTGTTGTAGACGAGCCCGGCATGGGAACCCGCGACGAGGCCGCCGAGGAAGATCTGTGCCAGGACGAGCGGCGGCAGGATCAGCGCGGTGGCGCGCAGGCGCGTGGGCGCCGGGGCCAGGGCGCCCAGCCGCTCCCCCGCCGCGAGCCAGACGAGGCCCGCGAGGATCAGGCTCGCCGTGGTGAGATGGAGGGCGAGCTTCAGCGGGGCGACGGCGGTCATGCCCGGCTGGAGGCCGGAGGCGACCATGATCCAGCCGATGGCGCCCTGTAGCCCGCCGAGCAGACCGAGGGCCAGCAGCCCCCAGCCGAGGCGGCGGCGGATCAGGCCCTTCCACCAGAACACGAGGAGCGGCAGGAAGAAGACGAGGCCGAGCAACCGCCCGAGCAGACGGTGGCCCCATTCCCAGCCGTAGAGCACCTTGAAGGCCGACAGGCCCATGCCCTGGTTGAGGATGTTGTATTGCGGCGTGTCGCGGTACTTGGCGAACTCGGCGGCCCAATCGGTCTCCGACAGGGGCGGGATCACGCCCGTCACCGGCCGCCACTCGGTGATCGACAGGCCCGATCCGGTGAGCCGCGTCGCCCCGCCGACCGCGACCATGGCGATCACCAGGGCCGCCACCACCGCCAGCCACAGGCGCACGGCGGAGGATGCCCCGCCCGTCCCCCGTTCCGCTCTCGCGCCCATCCGGTCCTCCGCGCCATCGTTCGCGCCGGGGTTAAGGGATCGGCCGGGCGCGGGCAACGCGCGTGGCGCCGCATCGCCTCCGCGCGGCAACGCGCCGGTTGCCTCCGCTCCATCAGGAGGTTAGCCCCTGAGCGCTGGTCGAGGAGGGGAGGGGGCGATGCCGCGACGCATCCGCGTGCTGGTCGGGACGGTGGGGATGCTCGCCTTCGTCTGCCTCTACGCACCCATCGCCATGGCTCTTGCCGACAGCCGCATCGCCGAGACGCCGGCTCCGATCCAGGCCGTGCTCTACTCGATCCTCGGCATCGGCTGGATCCTGCCGCTCATGCCGCTCATCAAGTGGATGGAACGGCCCGATTAGCCTGTGCGGGGGCACACCCCCCTCGTTTTCGCCGCACTCGCAGCCGAGACAGAGCTTGAGCGATTCGCACGTCGCGGTCGCGCGCTTGTCCCATGAGTTCCGGCTGCATGTCCCAAACGCGTCTCGTTGCGTCGATCCTGTGCCTCGTTCCGTTCGCTGCCCTGGCACAGGGGACGCCCCGGAGCATCGGCGAGTGCGAGCGCCTGAAGAACGACCTCGCCTACAATCAGTGCTTGGCGATGTTCGGCCCGGCGGCGAAGAACGTCGCGGCGGGCTACGCCTCGGTCGATGCCGCCGCCGCACCCGCCCTGCCGGAGGCCACCCCCGCCGAGGTGCAGCAGGAGGCCGATGCCGCCCCGCGCCGGGGCCGCCGCTATCGCCGCCACGGACGCCAGTACGCCATGTTCACCACCGGCGAGTACCGCCGCCACCGCCGTCGCTGAGACGCAACTAAGCATTACCCAAACCTAGCAATTGCTATCGCTGGTAGGTGTCTTCCTGCCCGCTGGTAAACCCCCGCTTCAGGGGCTCCGCCTCAGATCGTCCGGCCTTGGTGGAGGGGACGATGGTGGCGATCGTACACCGGCAGAGCGAGCGGAGGGTCGGGGATGAGGCCGTCAGGTCCGCGCCGGGCGTCCTCCCCGTGCTGAGCGCCGAGATCCTGCCCGGGCTCGGCGCGGCCGAAGCCCTGTGGCGCGCCTTCGAGGCGGCGCCGGATTGCCTCGTCTCACCCTACCAGCGCTTCGCGTGGTCCTCCTCCTACCTCGGTGAGACCGGCGACATCGAGCACAGCCGCGTCGCGATCCTGCGTGATCAGGCGGGGCGGGTGCGCATGCTCATGCCTTTGGTTGTCCAGACGCGCCACGGCATCACGCTGGCCCGCTCGATGGGCGACACCCACGCGAACTACCACCTGCCGCTCTTCACCCGCGACACCGCCGCCGTGCCGGCCGAAGAGGTCCGGGCCGCCCTCGTCGCGGCGGGGGCGGGGGTGGGGATCGACGCCTTCGCCTTCGCGCATCAGCCGCGCCTCTGGGAGGGCACGCCGAACCCCCTCGCGCGGGGCGGCGAACCGGAGGCCAGCGACGCCTACGGCCTCGTCCTCGGGCCGGACCCGGATGCCACGATCCGACGGGTGTTCAGCGCCGACGCCCGCAAGAAGCTGCGCTCGAAGGAGAAGCGGCTGATCGAGGCGCTGGGCGAGATCGCGTACCACCGGGCGGCGGATGGCGAGGAGGCCCGCGCCATCCTCGCGGCCTTCTACCGCCAGAAGGCGGCGCGCTTCGCCGGCATGGGCATCCTCGACCCCTACGCGCCGGAGGCGATCCGCCGCTTCTTGGAACGGGCCGCGTCCGGGGACGACCCGGCGATAGAAGTTCACGCCCTGCGGGTGGTCGAGACCGGGCGCATCCTGGCGGTGTTCGGCGGGGCAGTGAACGCCACGCGCTACAGCGGGATGATGACCTCGTTCGACGCGGATCCGGAAGTGAGCCGCTTCAGTCCCGGCGACTTGCTGCTCCACCACCTCGTGGGCGCGCAGACCGCCCGGGGGCGCCTGAGCTTCGACCTCGGCGTGGGCGAGGCCCGCTACAAGGCGAGCATCTGCGACGAGACGATCGCGCTGGTGGAAACCGTATGGCCCGTGAGCCTGCGGGGGCATGCCTACGCCCTGATCCGCACCGCCCTGACGCGCGTGAAGCGGCGGGTGAAGGGCGATCCCCGCCTCTTCGCCGCCGCTTCGCGCGTCCGTTCGCTACTTCGCCGGAAGGGCTGAGGCCCCTCACGCCGCCTTGAGGTGGAACTCGGGGAAGACGAGTTCCTCGTGCCGGTCGGCCGGGGGCTCGGCGATGGGCCGGTCCTGGGCGATGAGCACCTGACCCGCACCCGCTTCGAGGGCGGTAGCGTAGAGGTCAGCCAGGGTCTCGTCGGCCGGGTCGGCGTTCGAGGCGATCACCACGCTGTCGGCGAGCGTCGCGACGAGGCCCAGGAGTTCGGCGGCCTCCGGCTGCGGGCGCAGGCGGCAGATCACCCACTCGTAGGCCTCGGCCATGGCTTCCAGGGTGAAGGCCAGGGCGCGGGGCTCCTCGAACAGGAGCCCGGCCGGGGCGATGCCGGCGGCGACATGGTGCGCGCCGCCCGGCCCGTCCGCCTGGATCGCCTCCACGAAATCCGCATCGCCGCAGACCACGTCGGTGAAGCCTACCTGCTCCGACGCGGCGTCCGGCCCGGCGAGGTCCACCACGAGGACGCTGCCGTCGCGGCCGAAGGCGCTCGCCAGGGCGCCGGCCAGGGTCGGCATGGCGGCCTGATCGGTCTCCATCAGCACGACCATCCGGCCCTCGGGGGCGCCGGCGATGACCGGACGCCGCGACAGGCGCTCGATGAGGGGCGTCAGGTCGAAGCCGTCCGCAGGTGCGGCGACCGCGACCGGCGCCGCCACCGGGGCGGGCTCGGCCTCCACCACGGGCGTCTCCCCCACCGTCTCGGCTTCGGCGACCGGCTCGGGCTGCGTCTCGGCCTCGATCTCGGTCTCGCTCCCGGCCTCGGCGGCGACGGGCTCGGCCCAGTCCTTGGCCGGCATCGCCTCGGGGAACAGGAAGGGGTTGGCCGCCACGGGAGCGACGGTCTCGGCCTCTTCGTGACGCGTCTCGGGGAGTGCCACCTTGGCGGGCTTGCCGCGCAGGGTGCGGGCGAGCACGCCGCCGAGGCTGAGCAGCAGGGTGAGCAGGGTGACGAAACCGACGATCGGCAGCTTCTGCGGGAAGGAGGGCACGGACGGCGCCACCGCCCGCGAGAGGATGCGGGCCTCGGCCGGTGCGGCGCCTTCGGCCTCGCGGACGCGGCCGAGGGCGGTGTCGAGCTGCTCGCGCTGGATCTTCACCTCGCGCTCCAGGGCGCGAAGCTCGATATCGCCGGCATTGCCCTTCACCATCGTGTCCTGCTGCCCATCGACGGCGGCCTGCAGGCTGGCGACGCGCGCGTCGGCGAGCTTGGCGTCGTTCTCGAGGACGCGCACCGTGCGCTCGGCGGACGTCTTGATCTGCGCGTCGAGGTCTTCCAGCTGGGCCTTCAACTCCTTGATGCGCGGATGCGCCGGTAGGAGCGTCCGCGATTCCAGGGCGAGTTGCGCCCGCACGGTGATCCGGGTCTCGATGGTGCGGCGAAGCATCTCGTTGTTGGCGACGTCGGTGATTTCGTAGGCGCGGCCGTCCTTCAGGAGGTCCTTGATGGCGGCGACGCGGCCGGCGATGTCGGCGCGCTGCACCCGGGCCTGGGCCAGCTGGCCCGACACCTCGGACAATTGCTGCGCCGAGAGGGGCCGCCCGGCTCTCCCCGCGTTGGCGACGAGCCCGTTCTTCACGCGGAAGGCTTCGGCCTTCGCCTCGGCCTCGGCGACCTTGCGGCGGAGGGCGGCGACGGTGCCGTTCAGCGCGGTGGACGCCGAGCGCGCGGTGTCGGCGCGGTCGTCCGTCAGGGACGTGAGGTAGAGCTGCGCGACCGTGTTGGCGGCCTCGGCGGCCAGCGCCGGGTCTGTTGCGTCGAACGCAACGGTGAGGGTCCGCGGCTTGCCGGCGGGGGAGACCGTCAGGTGATCGAAATAGGCGTCGGTCACACGGTCCTCGGCGGGTCGGTCGAACGGGTTCGCCCCGACGCCGAGGAGCATCATCAGCTGCCGCACCGGGCCGATCTCGCCGGCCGTGGCGTCGAATTCGGGGTTGCCCACGAGCTTCAGGCGCTTGATCGCCTCGCGGGCGATGTCGCGGGACGCCATCACCTGGTTCGCCGCCGCCTGCTCGTCGATGGCGGCGCGCCCCGCCGGTTCGCGGCTTTCGAGGACGAGCTGGGTCTCGCCGGTATAGCGGGGCGGGATGACGTTCACGACCACGGCCGAGCCGAGGGCGGCCAAAGCGGTCGGCACGACGACCCAGGGAAGAGATTTGCGCAGGTTGTGCGGGGCCTGCTTGACGGTCACGCCGTCTTCACGCCGTGCCGCCCGGAATGCGGAGGCGGTTTTACGCATTCTGATCCGGGACATGGGCAGCTCTTTACGCAGAAGTGGTCCGGACGGCCTTGAAGCCGCAACCCACATTTGAAAGCGTTAAGGTTGCTTGACCGTTAATCGCGTTGTGAATTCTGTCGAGACACGTTTTGATTGCGTCGGATAGGGTTCGTTAACCTTAACACCGTACCAGCAGTTGCATCGGCATTCACAACACGGCGATGGTGATGAACCGGCGCGCACTTGTCTTCGCACTCGGCACCAGCCTCGCGCTCGGGGGCTGCCTGCGTCCCGACTTTCGGACCAGCGAACTTGACGCTACGGGCACGGGCTCGATCAGCGCCCGCTATACCCTCGCGGCGGGGGACCGCCTGCGGGTGATCGTGTTCGGACAGGACAACCTGTCGAACATTTACACCGTGGACGGCGCGGGCAAGATCGCGATGCCGCTGATCGGCACCGTGCAGGTCGGCGGCCAGACCACGGGTCAGGCGGCGCGGGCCATCGAGGGCAAGCTGTCCTCGGGCTTCGTGCGCGAGCCACACGTTACCGTAGAGATGGACGCCTACCGGCCATTCTACATCCTCGGTGAGGTGACGACCTCGGGCCAGTATGCCTACGTCAACGGCATGACCGTCGAGACGGCGGTGGCCATCGCGGCGGGCTTCAACCCACGCGCCGCCCGCGACTACGCGGTGCTCACCCGCACCACGCCGTCGGGTCTCGTCTCCGGCATCGTGCCGATGACCTACGCGGTGCGCCCCGGCGACACGATCGTCGTCAAGGAGCGCTTCTTCTGATCAGGGCGTCGTCCGCCAGGGGTTGATAATGCGCATTTCCTCCGAGCGGGCGACCTGCGCCTTCGCGTCGGCCTTGGCGGGGGCGGCCTTGCGCATCCGCGCGACCATCCGCCGGGCCTCGTCGGCGGGGAGCACCCCGGCCGGCTGGGTCATGGAGGCGAGGAGCTGGCGCGTCTTGCGATCGACCAGCGCCGATTGCTTCACCGGCTCGAAGTCGCTCATCACGTGCGGACGGCCGGTGCGCCCGGAGAAGACCTGCGCGCCGGTCTTGAACACCACGATGTCGCCGGGCCGCAGGGTCTCGTCCTTCAACAGGGCGGCGGCGGCGCCGTTGCTCATGTCCAGCGGCGTCTGGCGGTCGCTGACGTGGATCTTCACCGGCAGCGCGGCGTAGCGAGTCTTCAGCTTGTGCCGGCCGAAGCCGAGATGCCGTGACCGGGCCACCGGCTGCGCGCCGGGATACGGCATGGCCGCCTGGGACTCCGGCTGCGGCGCAGGCCGCACGCCGAACAGCATTTCAAGGAAACCGCCCTCGGCGGCATGGACCGTCGCCACGTGGGCAGTGGTACATGTAATGATCGTCAATGCGGCGACGCACGCCGCCCTTGCAGTCCGAGATGGCATCCGCCCCGCTCCGGTTGCGCCGCTTCGCCGCTACAACCTAGACGGGTATCGGCTGGTTCCGGCTCAGGCTGGGGCGACCTGCTCGCCCTCGCCGATGCAATCGAGGGCGCGCTCGACGGCCGAGATGGCGTCGAGGAGATGCTGCACCGTGCGCTCGACCTCGAGGGGCGGGCGGCCGGTGGCGGAGGCGCGGGCGCTCACGTCCTCAAGCTGCTCCAGCAGGGTGAGGAGGTCTCCGGCGACGGCGACGACTTCGCAGCGGGCGAGTGTCGCGACGGCCGGACGCGGGCGGAAGGGCAGGACATTGCTCATCGCCAGCCCTTGTCGCCCAAAACCGGGCCTCATTGCCAGGGGGGAGGGCCCCCCGTTCAACACATTGGCCCCCCGCTTAGGCCCGAAAGCGGTGGAGTGGTTTGTTTTCCGTGGCCGAAGAGCCTCGCAGATGGCTCAAACCGCTTCATTGAATGGGAAGAAGCCTTGACGCGATGCGCCGGGGCCTGACCTTGCCGACCTCAGCCGGTTAAGGTCGGCCGCCATTTCCATCGAGGTCCGCGATGCGTCTTCTCCCCATCACCCTCGCCGCCGTCGCGGCCCTGGGCCTCTGCGCCTGCTCCAGCACCGACAGCGGCCGCAGCAGCGGTCTCGCAGAGAGCTTCAGCCTCGACAATTACCGGGCCTCCGGCGACACGAACGGCACGCAGACCCGGCGCGACGTCAACCGCGCCTACACGCAGCCGTCGCTGCCGACCATCGCCAACCGGGGGATGTGAGCCTCAGCGCTTCCCCACCGCATCGGCGAAGGCGGCGATGCGGTTGCGGGCGTAGATCGGAAGGCCGGCGCTGATCGAGGTGCCGGTGTTGAAGGTCGACTTGCCCATCAGCACCTGCGCCGGCAGCAGGTTCTTCAACACCGGCACGCGGGCGTATTCGGCCTTGCGGTCGAGCACGTCGCCCTTGATTGCCAGGGCGACGTAGGCTGTGACGACGGTCTTCTGCGGATCGTTCGGCATCGGCTGGAACACCGCCAGGAACTTGCCGAAGCGCAGGATCTGGTTGACCCAGAAGATCGTCTGTTCGAGCCCGCCGGCCGGCGGGGTCTCGATCTTCGTCAGCGCCGTGAGCGACGCGGCCTGGGCCGGATCGAGCAGGCGCAACTCGCTCTGGAACGAGACGAACTCGGCGATCTTCTTGGCCGAGCCCTCTTCGAGCTTGTTGGCGAGCCGCACGCCGAGCGGCAGCTTGCCTTCGAGGTCGTAGCGCGACTCGATGCAGGCGGAGGCACCCTCGCACCAGGGCTTGTCGGGCCGCTGCGCGAAGGCGGCGGCGGGGTCCTTGGTCGGCGTGACGTCGGCGGGGGCGATCACGCGGTGCTTGATCGCCGGGTCCATCGCCTGCACGAAGCCGAGGTTGGCGAGCGCCTTGAGATCGATGCTCTCGGCCGGGCGCGCCACGACGAAGCGGCCCTCCGCGACATAGACCTTCAGGGTCTCGTGCCGGGGCTTGCTCACCCCGTTCAGCGTCACCGTGTAGTCGGGCTCCTTGTAGCCGGGATAGGGCGAGAGCGCCTGCGCCTCGGCGGGCCGCGCCTTCAGCCAATCGAGATAGGGGATCAGCCCGCTCTCGGCCCCGCCGGCCTTGTCCTGATGGTCGGTGAACAGGATCTCGCCCGGCTTCAGCGACGCCGGATCGACCGCTACCACCGAGGGCACCTCGCGGATGCGGCCGGCGGAGGCCGGGGCGGGCGCGGAGTTGGCGGCGGGCGTCGTCTGCGCCATCGCGGGCGGGCAGGCGGTCCCGAGGCACAGGGCGAGGGCGAGGGCGGCAGAGGTCTGCGGACGCGGCATTGTCATCTCGGACGGGGGATCGGGCGTCAGAAGCCGGGGTCGTCGCCGAACAGATAGTCGGGATCGCGGCGCCGGGGCCGGCGAGGAGCGTCGTCGTCGCCGAAGGGGGAGCGGTTGGTCTGGCCGGGCCAGGGGCGGTACGGGTCCTCCGTGCCGCTGGTGCCGTAGGGGTCGGCGCCGGCCCGGCGGCTGCGCTGCTGCGCCGGCCGGTCGCCGAACGGGTCGAGGAGGTCGGGGCGGGAGCGCTCGCCGGTCATATTGCCGAAGAGGTCGCCCGCGACGTCGGCCCCGTTCTCGGCCCCGGCGAGGTCGCCGTCGTCGGAATCCGGCCGCATGGCGTAGAGCGTTTCGCGGGGCACGAGCTTGTAGCGGGTGTCCGCCACCTGGCCGCCGCCGCCCGTGCGGAAATGCTCGATGAAGCTGGCCGCGCCCGGCGTGCCGCTGCGCGGATCGATGGCGATGTCGGCGATGAGCGGCCGTGCCTCGGGGGAGGGGCCGCGCAGGGGCGTGCGCGGCACGCCGTTCGCCCAGGCCGCCTGGAAGATCGCCCCGGCGATCGGCACGGAGACATGCCCGCCGGTCTGGCCGCGCCCGAGGGTGCGGCGGGTGCCGTCGGCGTTGTCGTAGCCGACCCAGACCACGACGGTAATCTCGTTCGAGAAGCCCGCGAACCACGCGTCGTTCTCGTTCTCGGAGGTGCCGGTCTTGCCCGCCACGCTGTTCGAGACCTTGGCCAAGGCGGCGGCAGTGCCGTGCTGGGTCACGCCCTGGAGCATGGTCTTGAGTTGGTAGAACGCCACCCGGTCGGCCGAGCCGATCCGCACCGGCTCGCGGTTCGGATGGGTGAAGACCGGCTTGCCGTCGCGCTCGACGGATTCGAGGGCGTAGGGCGTCGGCCGCACGCCTTCGTTGGCCACGGCGGCGTAGAAGCCGGCGAGGTCGAGCATCCGCACCGGCTGCGCGCCGAGCACGAACGGGTAATAGGGCTCGCACTCAGCGTAGATCTGCGCTTCGAGGGCGATGTCGCAGACGCGTTTGAGGCTGTCGGGCGCTTTCGGGGCGATGCCACCCTGGAGCAGGCGGGCGGTGACGAGGTTCTTCGAGAATTCGAGGCCCCGCCGCAGGGTGGTCGGCCCGGCGCCGCCGCCCTCGTAATTCTTGGGCGACCAGGAATCGCCGACCCCGCCGATGGGCGGCAGGGTCACGGCGCTGTCGAGCACTAGCGTGTTCGGCTGCAACCCGGCATTGAGGGCGGCGAGATAGGTCAGCGGCTTAAGCGTCGAGCCCGGCTGGCGCACCGATTGGGTCACGCGGTTCAGCTGGCTCATCGGGTAGGAGAAGCCCCCCGCCATGGCGAGGATGCGGCCGGTCTTGTTCTCCAACACCATGGCCGCGCCCTGGACGGTCGGCTTCACGCGGATCTGCGCGCGGGGCGCTCCCCGCCCTTCCGTGAGCTTCACCCGCACTACGTCGTAGGGCTGAAGCTTGCCGCGCGCGATGCCGGGATCGAGGGTCGCCACGCGGCCGTCCTCCAGCCCGACCTTCACCGCGCCCTTGCCGCCGTCGAGGACGATGGCGAGGGGCCAGTGCACGTCGTAGAGCGAGGGCCTCGCGCTCTCCAGCGCCCGCTGCCAGGCGGGCTTGCCGGCGACGAGGGCCGGAGCGGCCTTGCCCTTGCGGGTCGTCTTAGTCGCTTCGGGCTTGGCCCCCGTCACCGCCGGAGCGGCCTGGGGCGAGGCTTCCGGCGCGGTCGCGGCGGATTCGATCCGGCGGACGCTGTCGGCGAGGTTGAGTTCCGGGCCGGTGAAGGTCTGGCGGCCGGTGGAGCGCTCGTAGTTCGCGAGCCCGTCCTGCAACGCGGTTTCCACCGCGCGCTGCAACGGCGCGTTCACCGTCGCCTTCACGGTGAAGGACGCGGAGGTCAGGCTGTCGAGCCCCGCCACGGTGCGGGCCTCCCGCGAGAGGTAATCCACGAGGTAGAAGCCGGAATCGCGCCGGGTGATCTCCACGGGCTTCAGCCCGAGATCGGCGGCGTTGGCCTTGGCCAATTCGGCGTCGGTGATGACGCCCTCTTCCTTGAGCCGCGCGAGCACGTAGCCACGGCGCTCGCGGGCGCGCTCGGGATACTTGTCGGGGCTGTAGAAGTTCGGGCCCTTCGGCATTCCGGCGAGGAGAGCCGCCTCCGGCAGGGTGAGGTCCGAGACGGGCTTCCCGAAATAGCTCTGCGCCGCCATCTCGATGCCGTAGGCGCCCCGGCCGAGATAGATGCCGTTGAGGTAGAGGCCGAGGATCTGCGGCTTGGTGAGGAGCTTTTCCAGCCGCGCCGCGACGATCATCTCGCGGATCTTGCGCTCGTAGGTGACGTCGTCGCCGACGGAGAGGTTCTTCACCACCTGCTGCGTGATGGTGGAGCCGCCGGCCGGGCGCCCCGGCGAGGCGAGGTTGGCGATGAAGGCGCGGATCACCCCGCGCTCGTCGATGCCGTGGTGGCTCTCGAAGCGCTTGTCCTCGGCGGCGATGAACGCCTTCTGCACCAGGGTCGGCACGGCGGTGATCGGCACGACGAGGCGGCGCGCGTTCGGCTCGAAGGTCTCGGCGAAGGGCTTGCCGGAGGCGTCGAGGATGCGGCTCATCCCCGGAAGGGCCTTGTCCCGCAGGGTCTCGGCGGCCGGAAGGTCCTTCGTCGCGTTGTCGTAGAATTCGATGACTGCCTTGGCGTCGAACGGCGAGTTCGGCGGGTCCTCGCCCTTGCAGAACTGCTTGTAGCTCGTATTCAGCTCGTTGAGATCGAGCCCGTGCAGGATCTTCGGCGCCGTGGGGCCGGCGACGCTGGTCGGGTCCTCCATCGCCGTGGAGATCAGGTCGTCGAGGTTGATGTCCTCGATGTCGAAGGCCTTGCGCATGTGGGCGCAGCCGTCGCGCAGGATGCGCACCACCTCCGGCCCGTCCTTGACCGGATCGAACTGCGTCCGCAGCGAATCCGGCCGGGTCGTCACCTGGCTCAGCGTCAGGGCGGTCGCGAACAGCTTGATGAGGATGATGTTCATACAGGCCGGGGCGGCGGGACGCGGGTGTCAGGGGACGTTGGGGAGTCCAGCCTGAACAGGGCGTGCACAACGCGGCTGTTTTATGATGCCAGCCTCCGCGGTGGACCACGGGTGAGACGGGCTTGTGGCCCTGCGCCGCCACGGCTAGTTTCCGCGCCCCGGACAGAAAAAAGGCCACTCCCGAAGGAGCGGCCCGAAGTCTAGGGAGGAAACGCCCAAGAAGGGCAACAGGACCGCGACGCCATCGCGTTCCTGCGATGCAACAAGTACGATGACGCGCCGCAGCAAGCAAGGCTCAGCTCGTCTCGCCGGGCATGCGTGAGTTGCATGGCTCGGCGGTTTCAGGGTGTCGGCACGTCCTCGGTGAGACGGTCGACCGACAGGAGGTAACCCACCAGGGCGTCCCTGTCGGCGGCGGTGAAGCCCGCCTGCTCATCGACCCAGAAGGCGTGGCCCTTGCCCGTGACCCGCGCGGTGCGGGCCTTCTCCGAGGCGGCGTTCGCGGCCACGACCGTCTCGCGCAGCTGCCGGTCCACGAGGGCGCGCAGGCTGTTGGCGGGATCGGCGGCGATGCCCTTGTCCAGGGTTCCCGGCACGCCGAGATCCTTCCCGGAATCGGGCCCGACGCTGACGCCGGAATCGTGCAGGTAGGGCGCCGTTCAGGCGAGGCCGACGAGGTTCGGCACCTTGTATCCGCCCTCCGTCCCGCCCTGGCCCCAGGCGAGCAGCACCTGCGACAGCCGGTCGGCTGCGATGGGGAGGGGCACGAGCTTCGGATCGGCCGGCAGCGGGAACGGCGTGTCCGTGGCGAACATCGCGGGTGGCGAGAGCCGCGCTTCCATCTTGGCGCCCGCGCGGGCGCGGGTCGGCTCCGTGCCGATCTCGGCCTCCGGGATCACCCGATGGTTCGTCAAGGCCGGGCCGGCATGGCAGGCGCCGCAGCCGGCCCGCTCGAACACCGCCTGGCCTTGGCGCGCCGTGGTCGCGTCCACCTTGGCCTGCGGCGGGCGCAGCAGGTTCTGGAAAGCGGACATGGCGTTGTTGGCATAGTTCGCCGGCTCCCCCGGCACCGAGGCGAACAGCCCGTTGTCGGTCATGTAGTTCGTGGCCGGATAGGTCGAGAGCACCGCGTAGCTGTTGAGACCGGGCGAGGCCGGCGTCGGGTCGGCCTCGCGCAGCACCTCGGAGGGGCGGCGTGGGCCGGCGGGGTCGTAGCGCAGCGGGCCGTCGGGGGCGCCGCGCAGGAGGATGCCGAGATAGGTTTCCGGGTCGAGCCCAAAGAGCCAGGGCGCGGCGGCGGCGAGTTGCGTCGTATCGGAATTGGCCGCGTGGACATTGTTGTTGAGCGAGGACAGGCCGCCGAACGGCCCCAGGGTCTCGCGCCCGCTCCAGCTATAGGGCTCGCCATAGGCCGAGAAGCTCGACGGGATCGACGTCGGGTTCGTCACCCGGTCGGCGGAGGAATCGAAGCTGCCCGGCGGCCAGCTCGCCACCTGCACCTTGGTCGCCGCCTCGACGGCCTTCGCATCCGGCAGGGCCGTCCCCTTGGCATCCGCCTCCGGCACACTCGCATGCATGAAGTAGGCGGACGAGTTCTTGGCGAGCGCCATCAGCAGGCCGGCATTGAGGTCGGTGTTGGGCGCGCCCTCCACCACCTTGCCGCTCGCCGGGTCCACCGCCGCGTGGCAGAGGGCGCAGGTGATGCCCATGCGCAGGTGGCCCCGGTCGTAAAAGCTCTTGATGCCGATGATAAAGGCGCCGCCCTTCGGCACGTCGAGGCCGGTCGGGACGCGCTCGCCCTTCCTGTAGGTCTTCGCGCCGATGGTGATGTCGTGGGCGAGCGGCACCTGAAGGTTGGTGGTGGCCCCGCCCTTCAAGGCGGCCACGGCGCGGACCACCTCGAAGGGGGTGATCGCCCCGTCGAGCATCCCCATCACGTCGGTGAGGAACACCTCGTTGCCGAAGGTCTCGCGGTAGAAGGCCTCGCGCCCCCGCGCGACGACCGCCTCATCGATGGCGACCGCGCCGTTCTCCGGCGAGAGGATGCGTCGGCCCTCCTCGGTGCCGCGCAGCCGGTCGGCCTCGTCCCTGGCGATGCGCCGGCCCAGCACGTCGAAGGCGGTGGTGAGCGGCGAGCGGCCGGGATTGGCGAGGTCGGCGGCGTCCGGCATCGGCGCGTAGCTGAACCGGCCGAGCCCGGCGGCAGCGCCAATTCCGACGATGAGGACGGCGCCGGTCAGAGCCAGAGCGGTTCGTTTGCGGCCCACGTCTCGACCTCTTCCAGCAGGCTCGGGAAAACGAGCGCGTGCACAACCGCCGGAGCGCGGGGAAGTTCGGCCGCGCCGGGTGCGGCGGGCGGTCCGGCGCGTTAGAAGGGTGCCCTCCACACGACGATGAACGAGCCCGCCTCATGCCAGGAACGCCCCGCGCCGGGATCATCCCGGTCACGCCTTTTCAGCAGAACTGCACGCTGATCTGGGACGACGCCACCAAGGTCGGCGCCGTGGTGGACCCCGGCGGGGACCTCGACCGGATCCAGGCGGCCATCGCGGAGCAGGGGGTGAGCGTGGAGAAGATCCTCCTTACCCACGGCCACGTCGACCACGCCGCCGGTGCGGACGAACTCCGCGAAAGGCTCGGCGTGCCGATCGAGGGGCCGCACCTCGCCGACAAGTTCCTCCTCGAGTCCCTGCCGGCGACGGCGGCCCAATATGGCCTCGACCCCGCCCGGCCGGTGACGCCCGACCGCTGGCTCGACCAGGGCGACACGGTACAGGTCGGTGAGTTGACCTTCGACATCCTGCACTGCCCCGGCCATTCGCCCGGCAGCGTGGTGTTCGTGAGCCGCGACGCGCGCTTCGCCCTCGTTGGGGACGTGGTGTTCAAGGGCTCCATCGGGCGCACCGACCTGCCCGGCGGCAATCACGAGCAATTGATCCGCGCCATCAAGGAGAAGGTGCTGCCGCTCGGCGACGACATCGCCTTCATCCCCGGCCACGGTCCCACCGGCACGCTCGGCGAAGAGCGCGTCTCCAACCCCTTCCTGCAGGGCTGAACCCCATGGACAAGCGCCGCATCGGCCGCTCCGACCTCACGGTCGCCCCCTTCTGCCTCGGCGGCAACGTCTTCGGCTGGACGGCGGACGAGGCCACCTCCTTCGCGATCCTCGACCGGTTCGTGGAGCAGGGCTTCGACTTCATCGACACGGCGGATGTCTACAGCCGCTGGGCACCGGGCCATCGGGGCGGCGAGTCCGAGGCGGTGATCGGCCGCTGGCTCGCGTCCCGGCCGGGCGCGCGCGACAGGATCGTGCTCGCCACCAAGGTCGGCATGGACATGGGCGAGGCCGGCAAGGGCCTCTCCGCCGCCCATATCGAGCGGGCCTGCGAGGCGTCGCTCCGACGGCTCCAGACCGACCGGATCGACCTCTACCAATCGCATCTCGACGATGCCGAGGTGCCCTTCGAGGAGACGCTGACCGCCTACGACAGGCTCGTCCGGGCCGGGAAGGTCCGGGCCATCGGCGCCTCGAACTACGAGGCCGGTCGCCTGTCGCAGTCTTTGGCGGTCTCGCGGGACAAGGGCCTGCCCCGCTACGAGTGCCTGCAGCCGGAATACAGCCTCGCCGCGCGGGGCTACGAGGCCGAGCTGGAGCCCCTGTGTCGCGCGGAGGAGGTCGGCGTGATCGGCTACTTCTCCCTCGCGGCGGGCTTCCTCACCGGCAAGTACCGCGAGGCGGGATCGGCCACCGGCCGGGCGCGGGAGAACCGGGTCGCGCCCTATCTCAACCCGCGCGGCTTCGCCCTCCTCGACGTGCTCGACGCCGTCGCGCACGACCACGGCGCGAGCCCGGCCCAGGTGGCGCTCGCCTGGATCATCGCCCGGCCCGGCATCACCGCCCCCATCGCCAGCGCGACCTCCGTAGCGCAAATCAACGAACTGCTGGGCGCCGCGCGCCTGACGCTGTCGCCCGACGCCGTGGCCCGTCTCGACGCGGCGAGCGAGGGGGGAATCGCCGAGGCGGCGTAAGCGTCCACAGGCTGCCGAGAACGCGTGCATGGCCGGGTGATCCCCGGCCATAAGTGCGTGCATCGGCAGCACAAAACCCCTATATTGGGCGAACAGGAAGCATGAGCAGGCTGGCGCCTCCGCCGCGTACACGCACAGCGAGAGATGTCCGCCGCCTGCCCGAGGAAGTTCATGGCCGATACACCCGAGACCCAGCCCGCCGAGTACGGCGCTGAATCGATCCGTGTGCTCAAGGGGCTCGACGCCGTCCGCAAGCGTCCAGGAATGTACATCGGTGATACCGATGACGGTTCCGGCCTCCACCACATGGTCTACGAGGTGGTCGACAACGCCATCGACGAAGCGCTCGCCGGCCATGCCGACCTCGTAACGGTGACGCTGAACGCCGACGGCTCGGTCACCGTCACCGACAACGGTCGCGGCATTCCCGTCGATATCCACAAGGAGGAAGGCGTCTCGGCGGCGGAGGTCATCATGACCCAGCTGCACGCGGGCGGGAAGTTCGACCAGAACTCGTACAAGGTCTCGGGCGGCCTCCACGGCGTCGGCGTCTCGGTGGTCAACGCCCTCTCGCAATGGCTGCGCCTGCGGATCTGGCGGAACGACACCGAGCACGCGATGGAGTTCCGCCACGGGGACGCGGTGGCGCCGCTCAAGGTGGTCGGCCCCGGCGGCGGCCGGCAGGGCACGGAGGTGACCTTCCTGCCCTCCACTGACACCTTCACGATGATCGAGTTCGACTATCCGACGCTGGAGAAGCGCCTGCGCGAGTTGGCGTTCCTGAATTCCGGCGTGCGCATCGTCCTGACCGACGCGCGCCACGCCGAGAAGAAGCGCGAGGAACTGTACTACGACGGCGGCATCGAAGCCTTCGTCCGCTACCTCGACCGCTCGAAGAAGCCGATCGACGGCATGACCAACCCGGTGGTGGTCCGCGCCGAGCGGGACGGCATCCGCGTGGAATGCGCCTTCTGGTGGAACGACTCGTTCAACGAGACGGTGCTGCCCTTCACGAACAACATCCCGCAGCGGGATGGCGGCACCCACATGGCCGGCTTCCGCGCCGCCCTGACCCGCCAGATCACCGGCTATGCCGACAGCTCCGGCGTCTCGAAGCGCGAGAAGGTCTCGCTGACCGGCGAGGATTGCCGCGAGGGGCTGACGGCGGTCATCTCGGTGCAGGTGCCGGACCCGAAATTCTCGTCACAGACCAAGGACAAGCTCGTCTCGTCCGAGGTGCGCCCCGCCGTCGAGAACGTGCTGAACGAGGGCCTTTCGACCTGGCTGGAGGAGAACCCGCAGCAGGCCCGCGTGGTGATGAGCAAGGTCGTGCTCGCCGCCTCGGCCCGCGAGGCGGCGCGCAAGGCCCGCGAGACCGTGACCCGCAAGGGCGCGCTCGACATCGCCTCGCTCCCCGGCAAGCTCGCCGATTGCCAGGAGCGCGATCCGTCGAAGTGCGAGATCCTGCTGGTCGAGGGCGACTCGGCCGGCGGCTCGGCCAAGCAGGGCCGCGACCGCGCCTTCCAGGCGGTGCTGCCGTTGCGCGGCAAGATCCTGAACGTCGAGCGCGTCCGGGCCGACCGGATGCTGTCCTCGGCCGAGATCGGCACGCTCATCACGGCGCTCGGCGCCGGGATCGGCCGCTCCTCGACCGACCGGGAAGGCTTCAACCCGGACAAGCTCCGCTACCACCGCATCATCATCATGACCGATGCCGATGTGGACGGTTCGCACATCCGCACCCTGCTGCTCACGTTCTTCTTCCGGCAGATGCCGGAGCTGATCGACCGCGGGCATCTCTATATCGCGCAGCCGCCGCTCTATAAGGCCGAGCGCGGGCGCCGGGCGATCTACCTGAAGGACGAGCGGGCGCTCGAAGACTACCTGATCGAGCAGGGCGTCGAGGGGGCGATCCTGCGCCTCTCGACGGGAGCCGAGTTCACCGGCCCGCAGCTGCGGGCGCTGGTCGATGAGGCGCGCGGCTTCCGCGGCGTCATCCAGGGGCTGCACACCCGCTACGACCGTTCGGTGGTGGAGCAGGCGGTTCTGGCTGGCGCCTTCGATCCCGAACTCGACAACCGCCCGGGCGAGGCGGAGGTGCTGGCGGACATGACCGCCAAGCGCCTCGACCTGATCGCCGACGAGATCGAGCGCGGCTGGCAGGGGGAGGCGGCCGAGGGCGGCTACCGACTGACCCGGACGCTGCGCGGCGTGAAGCAGGTGGCAATGCTCGATGCCGGGCTCGTGACCTCGCAGGAGGCCCGCCGCCTCGCCGAGCGCGCCGACGCCTTCCGGGAGATCTACGGCGAGCCGGTGACGCTCATCCGCAAGACGGACGAGACGGTGCTCCACGGCCCGGTCGGCCTGTTCGAGGCGGTGATGGCTTTCGGCCGCAAGGGCCTGCAACTCCAGCGCTACAAGGGCCTCGGTGAGATGACCGCCCAGCAGCTCTGGGAGACGACGCTCGACCGCGAGGTGCGCTCGCTGCTGCAGGTGAAGGTGAAGGACGCCACCGATGCCGGCGACCTGTTCGTCAAGCTGATGGGCGACGTGGTGGAGCCGCGCCGCGAGTTCATCCAGGAGAACGCGCTCAGCGTGGCGAACCTCGACGTCTGATGCCTGCGCGGGCGGCGGCTCTCACTCGGGCGCCGCCCGTCGCCGCTCCTGCGCGCGGCCGAGCCACAGGCTGTTGAACAGCCACAGGATCGAAAGCGGCACGGCGACGCCGGAGATGCCCGCCGTGCCCAGACCCAGGGCGCCGAGTCCCGTGAAGGACCATGCCCCCGCCTGATCCCCCAGGCGATAGACCACCGTGTCGATGAAGCTCTTCGCCTTGTAGCGGTCCTCGCGCGGCACCACCGTGAACAGCACTTCACGGATCGGCCGGGCGATGGCGAAGTTGCCGGCCCGGCGCAGGACCTGGAACCCCACGATCACGCCGATGGTCGGCGCATAGACCAGCGCCGCGAAGCCGAAGACGCTGAAGACCGGCAGGATCGCCAGCGTCGCCGCCACCCCGAGCCGCCCGACGATCCGTCCGGTGAGGAACAGCTGTACGCCGAGGGTGAGCACGTTCACCGCGAGGTCGACGGTCGCGAAGAAGGCGGTCTGCGATTGCCGGTCAGGGAAGCTGCGCTTCGCGATGCCCGCCTGCTCGAAATAGAGGAATGTCGATGTGATCGAGAACAGCAGCAGGAACACCGCGATGTTCAGAAGGTAGGGCGAGGCCAGGGTGCGGGTGATGCCCGACCAGACGCTGCCGCCGATGGCGGTGTCCCGCGTTGTCCCCTCGTTGCCGCCCCCCGGCACCTCGTGAAGCTGCTGTGCCAGCCGGGCGAGGCCGCGCATCGAGAACACCGCCGCCTCCAGCAACACGACGGCGCAGATCATCAATCCCCACGTCGGAACGTTCTTGGCGAGCCCCGCCGTCGTGGCCGAGCCGGCGATGGCGCCGAGCGTCGCCCCGGCCGCGATGAAGCCGAACAGGCGCCGCCCCTGCTCGTTGGTGAAGACATCGACGATGGTCGCCCAGAAGATCGACACCACGAACAGGTTGAAGATCGACAGCCAGATGAAGAACACCCGGCCGATCCAGACGTCCCAATCCGGCGGCGCGAGGTAGAGCGCGGCGGCGAAGCCGAGGATGTTCAGGGCGAAGAAGCGGTAGGTGAGCGGCACGAACCGCGCGCGGGGCATGCGCTTCACCAGCCAGGCGAAGGGCAGGTTCAGCGTCAGCATACCGACGAGCGTGGCGGTGAACAGCCAGGGCAGGTTCTCGATGCCCCCCGCCAAGCCCATCTGGTCGCGGATCGGCCGCAGGACGTAGTAGGCAGCGAGGATCGAGAAGATGTAGGCCCAGGACCATGCGAGCGCCGGCCCTTCCCCGGGCTGGATGTCGATGAGCCGTGCCAGGGGGCCGCGTTGGGGCGCGGCCGCCTGCCCATCGCTCACTTGGCGAGCCCGAGCTTCTCTTTCAGTTCTGGCGCGGTGACGTCGTGGCCGAAGCCGGGCGAGCCCATGGCGAACTTGTCGGCATCCTTCAGGCCGCCGACCACCACCGGTTCGAAGCCGGCGTCCCGCACGAGGCCCTCGGCCACCTTGAGCGCCTGCGGGTCGTCCCCCGCGATCGGGATCGCCATACGCCCACCCGCGCGGTCCTTGCCGCCGTTGGCGCCGGCCTTGGCGAAGATCTTATAGTTCGCCGCATTGAAGGCCCGGACCAGCTTCGCACCGGGAAAATACTTCGCCGATGTCTCGCCGATACCGTTCTTCTGCGCCTCGGCGTAAAGCTCGCCGTCGCGCCGCTCGGTCGCGTTGCCGGCATCGAGCACGACCTTGCCCTTCAACAGGGGGCCGACCTCCTTCGAGAGTTCGGGATAGGCCTTGTAGGGTACGGCCAGGAACACCGCGTCGGCGAATTTGATCGCCTCCTCCGGCGTGCCGGCCTTCGCCTTGGCGCCGAGTTCGTCCACGAGGGGCTTCAGGTTCTCGGGGTGGCGCGAGGCGAACATCACCTCGTGCCCGTCCTTCACCCATAGCCCGCCGATCGTGCCGCCGATGTTGCCGCCGCCGATCACGCCGATCTTGATTTTGCCGCCGGATTCCTGCGCCAGCGCCGGGCTTACGGTAAGCGCGAGGGCGCCGAGGACGAGCGCCGCGCGGCGCGAGAGCATGTCAGAGCGCATCGATGAAGGCCTCCATCTGCTTGCGCTGTCCGGCATCGGGCAGCGGGTCGTGGGCGGCGCCGAGGTTGTCCTCGACGTAGGACGCCTTGGCCATTCCGGGGATCGGGCATGTCACCGCCCGGTGGCCGAGGACGTATTTCAGGAAGAATTGCGGCCAGCTCCGGCAGCCGATCTCCCTCGCGACGGGCGGGAGTTCCTTGCCGCGCACCGCGTTGAACAGACGATCCCGTCCGAAGGGCACGTTGATCATCACCGCGATGCCCTTGTCGGCGGCGAGCGGCAGGATGCGCTCGGCGGCGGCGCGGTTGTCGATGGCGTAGTTCACCTGCACGAAGTCCAGCGGCTCGGCGCGCATCACCGGTTCGAGCCCGTCGAACTGGTTGTCCCGCCAGACGGTGACGCCGACGTAGCGAAGCTTCTTCTCGCCCTTCAGGTCGCGCAGGACGGCGAGATTGTCCTTCGTGTCGATGAGGTTGTGGACCGCCACCAGATCGAGGTGGTCCGTGCGCATGCGCTGGAGGGAGCGGGCGAACTCGGCCCGCGTCTCGTCGCGGCCCCTGGTGTCGACCTTGCTCGCGAGGAAGACCTTGGAGCGCAGGTCGCCCTCGGAGAGGATCAGGCCGAGCACGTCCTCGGCGGTGCCGTAGCTCGGCGCCGTGTCGATGACCGTGCCGCCGAGCCTCACGAAGGTCTCGACCGCTTCGCGCAGAGGCTTCACCGGCTCCGGCGCCGGCTCGACCTCGTAGCGGCGCGACGTGCCGATGCCCATCGCCGGCAGCATCTCGCCGGAGGAGGGGATCGGCCGGCGGATCACGCCGGGCTCCGCGGCGGCCTCGCGGAGCGCGACCGGCGCGAGGGCGGCGGCGCCGAGGAGGGTGCGGCGAGACAGGGGCATCGGGCTCGTCCTTCTGGCGAGAGGGGCCGTGTCAGTCTTCCTCGGGCGGGTCCTCGAACTCGGCACCCTCGGTGTCGGGGGCGATGCGGAAACGGTACTCGTCGATGGCGAGGAAGGCCCGGTGCGCGGCCTGGACGTCGATCCCGTCGCGGACCACAAGGGTTTGGAAGTCGATGAACAGGCGGGCGATGCGCCCCTCCTCGGTGAGCGTGGCCAGCGCCGACGAACTCGCCCCGGCCCGCATGGCGAAGCGCTTGGCGGCCTCCGCCTCCGCCAGCGGCAGCACGACCACCTGCCCGGCGGTCTCCGGCCGGAGGTCGGCCCAACGGGCCGGCGTCCAGGCGATAATGGCCTCGAGTTGCTTCATTGTTTCGGGCGTCTCGCGTGGGGCCGGGCTCAGCGCGCCGGCTCGACCTGGCCGCGGAGCTCGCCCTTCGGGTTCGCCGCGGTATGCAGGTTGAAATACATCTTGCCGCCTTCGAGATCCGCCGCCTTGGCGTCGTCGAGGGTCGCTTCGCCTGAGAACGGGCTCGCCTTGGCATCCACCGGGACCAGCACCCCCGCGTTCTCGCCGGCCTTGGCCGGGCCGTGGAAATGCGCCGCCGTCACCGGGCCGGTGAGGCCGCTGTAGCTGCCCTTCCAGCTCAGGCGCTTGGAGGCGGCATCGTAGGTGGCGGTCACCTCGCCCGTGCCCTTCGAGCCCGTGGGGGGGACCTCGCCCGCGCCGGTGAGTTGGGCGCTGAAGCGGCCGGCATCGGCCGCCTGGGCGCCGGAGGCGGCGAGGAACGCGAGGGCGAGCCCGAACAATGCGGTGCGGTGGGTCATGGCAGTCTCCCGGGGTCCCCCACGGGACCCGCCCTGGCAGATAGGGGAATCGGCCGCCGTGGCCATGACATTGTCGCGGCGGCCCGGACGTGATGTCCTTCCGGTGTCACGAAGGGCGACCGACGGGAAGCGATGGACGCGAGGAACGAGATCGCCACGGCGGGCCGCCATGGCCGCGAGATCACGGTGCGGGGCCTCGTCCTCGGCGCGGTGATCACCGTCGCCTTCATGGCGGCCAATGTCTACATGGGCCTGAAGACGGGGATGACGTTCTCGTCCTCGATCCCGGCGGCGCTGCTGTCGATGGGCGCCCTGCGGCTGGCGGGCGGCGGCATCCTCGAAAACAACATCGTGCAGACCCAGGCTTCGGCGGCCGGGACTTTGTGCAACGTCATCCTCGTCCTGCCCGGCCTCGTGCTGATCGGCTACTGGCAGGGGTTCCCGTTCTGGGAGACGAGCCTCGTCTGCCTCATCGGCGGCTGGCTCGGCGTCGCCTTCTCGATCCCCCTGCGGCGGGCGCTCGTCACCGGCAGCAACCTGCCCTACCCGGAGGGCATCGCCGCCGCCGAGGTGCTCCGCGCCGGACATACCGAGGCGGGGCGGGGGGGCCTCTCCACCCTGCTTGCCGCCGCCGCCGGCTCCGGCCTCGTCGCGTTCCTCACCAACGGGTTGCGGGTGCTGGCGGACGGGGTGCTGACCGCCTTTTCCATCGGCGGCGCCGCGTTCAGCATCGGCAGCGGGTTCTCCCTCGCCTTGATCGGGGTCGGCTATCTCGTCGGCATCGGCGCGTGCCTCGCGCTGCTCACCGGCGTCGCCATCGCCTGGGGCCTCCTCGTGCCGCTTCTCACCGCCTTCGGGCCCGTCGCCGGGGCGAGCCCGGGGGAGGCGGCGCAGGCGGTCTGGTCGGGGCAGGTCCGCCTCGTCGGGGCGGGGATCATCGCGGTCGGCGGGTTCTGGACGGTCGCAGCCCTGGCGCGGCCGATCCTCGCGAGCATCGTCGCAGCCGCCGCCGCGGCCGGTCGCCCCGTCCGCGACCTGCCCCGGCAGGAGCGCGACCTGCCGATCCGCTGGGTGGGCCTCGGCACGCTGCTCCTCACCCTGCCGCTCGCGTGGCTATTCATGGGGTTCAGCACGGCGGCCGGGCTGTCCGGCCCGGAGGCGGCGGGGGTGACGGCGGCCTGCGTGCTGTTCTGCCTCCTGTTCGGGGCCGCGATGGCGGCGGTGTGCGGCTACCTCGCCGGCCTGCTCGGCTCCTCCACCAGCCCGATCTCCGGCATCGGCATCCTCTCGGCGATGGTCGGGGCGCTGGCGGTGCCCCTCGTCGTCGGCTCCACCGCCTCGCCCAACATCCAGCGCTTCGCCATGGCGGCGGTGCTACTCGCCGCCTCGGTGGTGGTGACGGCCTCCTCCATCGCCAACGACAACCTGCAGGACCTGAAGACCGGCCAGCTCGTGGACGCGACGCCCTGGCGCCAGCAGGCGGTGCTGCTGCTCGGGGTGGCGGTGGGCTCGGTGGTGATCGTGCCGCTGCTGTCGCTGCTCTACAACGCCTACGGCTTCGTCGGCGCGCTGCCCCGGCCGGGCATGGACCCGCGCGAGGCGCTGGCGGTGCCGCAGGCGGCCCTCGTCACGCAGATCACGCAGGGCATCGTCCACGCGACGCTGCCCTGGCCTATGTTGCTGCTCGGCGGGCTTCTCGGCCTCGTGGCGGTGGGGCTGGAGGTGGTGCTGAAGCGGCAGGGCTTCAGCTTCCCGGCGCTGACGGTCGGGATCGGCATGTACCTGCCCCTGTCCGTGGAGATGACGATCGGCCTCGGCGGTATCCTCGGGTTCGCCTGCGAGCGGGTGCTGCGGCGGCGCGATCCCGGTGCGCTCGAGCCGTCCCGGCGCCGGGGCGTGCTGATCGCCTCGGGGCTTCTGGTCGGCGAGAGCTTCGTCGGCGTCGGCCTTGCGGCCATCGACGCCGCCACCGGGCGGACGGGCTCCCTGTCGCTGGCCGGCTCCCTCGGCAGCGGCACGGTGCTGTGGCTCGGCCTCGTCACGTTCGGCCTAGGGCTCGGCGCCATCGCCGCCGCCCTGACGCGCCCGCGCACGATTTGAACCGGAACCGCCATGCGCCCCGTTGACACCGAGCGCCGCCTCTTCCTATACCGCGCCGGTCGCACGCAGCCCCTACGGGGCGGCAGCGTATTGGGGCGGGGTAGCTCAGCTGGTTAGAGCAGAGGAATCATAATCCTTGTGTCGGGGGTTCAAATCCCTCCCTCGCTACCAATTCAGCAACCCCGCTAAGCCCTTAGCGGGGTTTTTGTTTGCGCGCGCGGCAGGCCGGCGGTGGCGGGATCAGGCCCGCAGGGCCGGCTTCTCGGCGGTGATCGCGGCGGCGTCCGCCTCGCTCAGGGACGGGCGCACCACCGGCGGGTGCATGGGATCGTAGCCCTCGGGCATCGCGTCCCGCAGGGTGCGGGAGCGCGTCACGAGGAAGTCGATCAGGTGGTTGCGCAGGGCGTAATAGCCGGGCGCGTGGTGCAACTGCGTCCGGTCCCGGTCCTTCGGCAGCGGGTTCTCGACGATCTCGGCCACCTTCGCCTCGGGGCCGTTGGTCATCAGCACGATCCGGTCGGCGAGGTAGATCGCCTCGTCCACGTCGTGGGTGATCATGAACACCGTCTGCCCCGTCTCGACGCAGATCCGGCGCACCTCGTCCTGCAACGTGCCGCGGGTCAGCGCATCGAGCGCCGAGAAGGGTTCGTCCATCAGCAGGATCTTGGGCTCGATGGAGAGCGCGCGGGCGATGCCGACCCGCTGCTTCATGCCCCCCGACAATTCCGAGGGCCGCTTGTGCTCCGAGCCCGCGAGGCCGACCGTGGCGATGGCCTTCCGGGCCCGCGCCTCGACCTCCGCCCGCTTCGCCTTTCGCCAGCGCGAGGAGACCGCGTAGGCCACGTTGCCGAGGACGCTGCGCCAGGGCAGCAGCGCATGGCCCTGGAAGATCACCGCCCGGTCGAGGCTGGTGCCCGCGATGGCCTGCCCGTCCACGATGACGACGCCCTCGCTCGGGGCCTCCAGCCCGGCGAGGATGTTCAGCACCGTGGTCTTGCCGCAGCCGGAATGGCCGATCATGCAGACGAACTCGCCCCGCCGCACCGGCAGCCACAGGTTCTCGAAGATCGTGGTCTGCTTGCCGCCGGGGGCCGGATAGCGCCGGGCGATCCCCTCGATGGAGATGAACTTGTCAGACGAGGTCGTCCGGCGGGTCTCGGCCACGGGGCGGGCCTGCCGCGCGAAGGGCAGAAGCGTGCTCATGCGGGCCTCATTCGGGGAAGGTGACGAGGGCTTGCGCGCGGGCCAGCAACTGGTCGAGCACCATGCCGACGAGGCCGATCACCAGGATCGACGTGATCACATCGGTGATCGACAGGTTGTTCCACTCGTTCCAGACGAAGTAGCCGATGCCGGTGCCGCCCACGAGCATCTCGGCGGCGACGATGACGAGCCACGCGATGCCGATGGAGATGCGCATCCCCGTCAGGATCGTCGGGGCCGCCGCCGGCAGGATCACCGTGAAGGCCCGGCGCACCGGCCCGACTTCCAGGGTGCGGGCGACGTTGAGCCATTCCTTGCGCGTGCTGGATACGCCGAACACGGTGTTGATCAACATTGGCCAGAGGGCACAGATGAAGATCACGAAGATCGCCGAAAGGCTCGAATCCTTGATCGTGTAGAGGGCGAGCGGCATCCACGCCAAGGGCGAGACCGGCTTCATGATCTGGATGAACGGATCGAGCGCCCGGCTCATCAGGGGCGACATGCCGATGAGGAACCCCACCGGGATCGCCACCAGCACCGCTAAGCCATAGCCCAGGGCCACGCGGCCGATGGAATAGGCGAGCTGGATACCGATGCCCTTGTCGTTCGGCCCCCGGTCGTAGAACGGGTCCTTCAGGTGCTTCCAGATCGTCGCCCCGACATCGAGGGGGCCGGGCATGGCCGACTTGCCGGTGGTGGCGGTCTCGCCCATCAGGGCCGCGTATTCCGGGTCCATGGCTTCGGTCTTGCCGACGCCGCTCACCGCGATCTGCCAGCCGAACAGGGCCAGGGCGAGGATGATCAGCGAGAGCGCCCCGGCCCTCAGCGTCAGCGAACGCTGCATGGCTCAGCTCGCACGCTTGATGGCGAAGGATTCGAGGTATTCCTTCGGCTTCGACGGATCGAAGGTCTTGCCCATCACCACGAAGGTCTTGGTGGTCGTCTCCGGGGGCGTCATCCCATCCTGGCGCATCAGCTTGGCCGCGTCCGTGGCGCGGTAGACTTGGCGAGCCACCGCCGCGTAATCGATATCGCCCTTGATCTGGCCCCAGCGCTTCATCTGCGTCAGCGTCCAGATGGCGAAGCTCTCGTAGGGGAAGGGATCGAAGGCGATCCGCTTCGGGTCCTTCTTCACGCTGCCGAGCCCGTCCGCGTAGGTGCCGGTGAGGACCTGCTCCACCACCGTCACCGGCTGGTTCAGGTAGTTGGCGGGGGCGATGGCGGCGGCGATCTCCTTCCGGTTCTCCGGCTTCGAGGCATAGGCGGTGGCCTGGAGAACGGCGCGTAGCAGCGCGGCCGTGGCGTTGGGCATCTCGCGGATCGTGTCCTGCGCCACCGAGAAGGAACAGCAGGGATGCCCGTCCCAGATCTCCTTCGACAGGATATGGATGAAGCCGACCCCGTCGTAGACCGCCCGCTGGACCAAGTTGTCGGGGGCGAGGAACCCGTCGATGTTGTCCGCCCGCAGGTTGGCGACCATCTCGGGCGGGGGCACGAGGCGCAATTGCACGTCGGTGTCGGGATCGATCCCATGCTCGGCCAGGTAGTAGCGCAGCAGGTAATTGTGGTTCGAGTAATCGAACGGGATCGCGAGCTTGAAGCCCTTCCAGTTCTTCGGGTCGCGGTTGTCCTTGTGCTTGTTGGCGAGGCAGATTGCCTGGCCGTTGACGTTCTCGATGGCCGGAACCGCGAAGGGCACGGGGTTCGAGCCGAGGCCCAGGGTCAGGGCGAGCGGCATCGGTGCCAGCATGTGGGCGGCGTCGTATTCCTTGTTCAGGGTCTTGTCGCGCACCACCGCCCAGCCGGCGGTCTTCACGACATCGACGTTGAGCCCCTGCTTCTCGTAGAAGCCCATGGGCTTGGCCATGATGATCGGCGTGGCGCAGGTGATCGGGATGAAGCCGACCTTCAGGTCCGTCTTCTCCGGCTTGCCCGCCTCCGCGAAGGCCTCGGCGACGAAACGCGTCGGCAGGAACTGGTTCACGGCCGCTGCCGCCGTCGCGAGGCCGACGCTGCGCAGGAAGGCCCGGCGCTCGGCGGCGTACGGGAACAGCGCCCGCATCATCGTCGCCTCCACGGCCTGCGTGATGGCGGCATCGCCCGAGGGAAGCGCCGCCTCGTGGGTGGCCTGATCCGCATGGCCACCGCAGGAGCAACCGCCCCGAAGGCGACGCGGGGTGCCGAAGGGATTATCGAACAGGGCCATCGCGATCTCCGGCGGGGTGGTCTCAGAAACTCTCAGCAACACTTGCGCCAACAGCGGCGCTAGGCGGCCAGCCAGGCGACGACCTCGCCGCCCTGGCGCTGCTCCATCGCGAGCCGGCGCTCGCTCTCCTCGGTGACGTGCCAGGGGGCGCCGGCGACGGGCACGCCGTGAAGCTCGATCGGGGCCGAGCGGGTCTTCAGGCGGATGACGGGGGCGGCATGGGCATAGCCGGGGCTCTCCCAGCCGAGGATCGCCCGCGCGATCACCTGAGCCTGCCGCGCCACCGGCTCGATGTAGCGGCACGGACTGCCGGCGATGCTGATGCAATCGCCGAGCGCAAAGATGTCGGGGGCGCTGGTGCGCAGCGTCGCCGGATCGACGGCGATGCCCTTGTCGAAGGCGATCCCGGCCCCGCGCACGAGGCGGGAGGGCGTCGCGAGCCCGGTCGCGGCGATAACGGTCTCGGCGACGAGGCTCGTCCCATCCGCGAGGGCGAGGGCGATGTCGCCCTCCTTCCGGCGGGCGAGGCCGTTCACCAGGGTGCCGCCGAGGAAGCTTACGCCGAGCCCACCGAGCCCGGCCAGCAGCCGGCGCGCGGCCTGTTCCGGCAGGAGTTCGGGCAGGGGCCGCGCCTCGGCGCCGATGAGCGTCACCGTGTGACCGGCCCGCGCCAGATCCTCGGCCAACTCGCACCCGACCAAGCCGGCGCCGATGATCGCGACGTTGCGGGGCTTCTGCGCCAGTTCGGCATGCAGGCCGGACCACGCGGCGAGGTCGTTCACCCGCCAGCACAGGCTGGGGTCGAGGCAAGCGGGCAGGGCGGGGCGGGCGCCGTGGGCGAGGACGAGGTGGGTGTAGGGCAGGGTGCCGCGCGTGGTACGCAGGCTGTGCCGCTCCGGCGAGAGGCCGATGGCGAAGGTCTCGCTCATGAGCCGCGCGCCGAGGCGGGAGGCGGCTTCCACGCCCGTCTCCCGGCGCAGGTCGGCGGGCGAGAGGCCGCGCCCGAGGGCGATAGAGAGTTCCGGCTTGTGGTAGAGGTCGCCGTCGCAGGCGGTCACGAGGGTGATCGGGATCGTGGCGTCCTCGGCGCGGATCGCCTCGGCCGTGCTCCAGCCGGCGAGGCCGGCGCCGACGATCACCACGCCCGGCCGCCGCTGCGGTGCGATTGCCACCGGGGCCGCCGCGACCCGGGTCCGACGCTGGTAGGGCTCGAAATCGGCTTTGGTCACGCCGCAGATCGGGCAGGCCCAATCGTCGGGAATGTCGGCGAAGCGCGTGCCGGGGGGCAATCCACCGTCCGGGTCGCCCTCGCCCTCGTCGTAGATCAGCCCGCAGGCCCGGCAGAGGAACTGTTTCCAGGAGCCGAGGCCGTCCGTGGGTTCGGGGGCGCTCATGCCCGACCCCCGGTGGCGGCCGGCAGGATGTCCTGCGAGAGCCGCGCCATCTCCCAGCGCAGGTGCTTGATCGCCGGGGTGACGATGGCGACGAAATGCGCCTCGCGGATGCGCCGCTGCGGCGCCGCCGACATCAGGTAGCCCCGCGCGCCCTGGTGCAGCAGCGCCGATTGCGACGCGCGGAGCGCCAGTTCGGCCACCTGGGCGCGGGCGTCGAGGACGTCGATCAGGTAGTCGGTCGCGCCCTCGAAGGGCGTCTCGGCGAGGCGTATCACGCGCGCGCGCAACTCGGCGAGTTCGGCGGCGATGGCGTCGGGCCGGTCGTGGAGGAACTGGTTGACGTGGCCGAGGGGCTCCTCGACCGCGTGCATGGAATCCAGGCTGCCCTCGGTGACGCCGAGGCCCATGCCGCATTGGAGCAGGATGAAGGCCGCGCGGATGCGGCCGATGAAGGGCCGGGCCGGGTCGGCGATCAGGTCGTCCTGGCCGACGAAGTACTCGTCCAGGCGCAGGCCCCAAGTGCTGGTGCCCTCCATGCCGGAGAATTGCGGGCAGGGCCGCAACTCGGCGCGGTCGCAGGCCAGCAGGAACATGATCTCGTGGCTGATCGCCTCGCCCGCGCCGACCACGCCCGCGATGGCCCCGCAATACTGGCCGGGCCCGATATGGCTGACCCAGGGCAGCATGCCGCTCACCCGGTAGCCGCCGGGGACGCGGCGGGCGCGGAGCAGGATCGGCTCGATCCCGGCAAACGCCTTCATCGGGTTGGACAGGGCGGTGCCGCCGAAGGTCCGGCCGGTCAGGTGATCGTCGAGCACGGCGCCGGTCAGCGCCGGGTTGCCCGATTGTTCGAGGTAGAGGCCGCAGACATCGTGGCACCACATCAGGAAGCCGGTGGCGCCGCAGGCGCGGCTGGCGGCCTGCATCGCGGCGAGGGAGAGCCCGAAGCGCCCGCCGTGCCGGTCGAGATGGACGCCGAGCGCCCCCGCCGCGCCGAGCTGGCCCATGATGTCGAGGGGGTAGTCGCCGTGGTCGATGCTCGTCGCCGCCGTGCTCAAGGGACCCTCGGCGATGGCCGTCGTCCGGGCGAGGACGGCCTCGTCCGTCCAGTCGGGGCCGACCGCCGAAGCCGCCCCGATGGGGGCCTCGACCAACCGAAGAGCGGGTGCGCTCGCCATCGTGCCGTCTCCTCAGGTGGGGGAAGGAGGCGGGGCGCCGAGGCCCCCGCCGCAGGGGTTAGCCGGCGAGGCCGATCGTGAACGGGATCGGGTTGCGCATGGAATTCGCCACCGGGGAGTAGGCGTTCGCGTGGCGGACGATCTCGTCCAGTTCCTCGCGGGAGGCGTCGCCCTCGATGGTCACGGCGACGCGGATTTCTTGGAAGCCCATGTCTTCCGGGGCCTTCTCGGCACCGCCGGCACCCCAGGCGGCCGGGTTGCCGATATCGCCTTCGAGATGCAGTTCGAGGCGCGACAGGCGGACCTGCTTCCAGGTCGCCACGGCGGTGATGCCCACCGCGAGGCAGCCGCCCAGGGCCGAGAGCACGATCTCACCGGGGGCCGGCGCGGTGTTCTCGCCGAACAGGTGCAGGGGCTCGTCCACCACGACGGGCTGATGGTCGCCGACATAGCTCAAGGAGCGGTACTGGCCGTCGACGACGGTGTGCACCTTGTTGGTGCCGCGCGAGCCCGGATTGTTGCGGCCCTTCTCCGCGAACTGCATCAGCCCGTCGCGGTCGATCGGGCGGAGATAGGCCGTGACGGTCTTGGGGGCGGCACTGGTGCTCATGGCGAGGGATCCTCCTTGCGCGAGCCCTGCCGGGCCCGGCTCGGCTGGGGTTTGGCAAGGCCGATGCCAACCCTCAAGGAGTGTCGGAAATTCTGAAAGATCGTTCTCCGGCAACGGCTTGCGTGGAGAAGGACGTTACCGCGCACGGGCCCGGCGGCAGGAATTGTCGACACTTTGTCGACAATGTCGGGCTTTGTCCGATTCGCTCAGTAGGCCGTCTGGAGCTTGCGCCAGCGGTAGAAGAATTGCCGCTCGGTCAGGCCGAGGCGCTGGGCGGCGCGGGTCTTGTTGCCCCCGGCTTGGGAGAGGGCGATGCGCAATTGCTCGTGGTCGTGCGAGGTCGCGGGGAGGTAGGGGCGGATCGGCGATCCCCGTTCCGGCGCCAACCCCGGCAATGGCCGTGACGTGGCGAAGCCCGCCATCCTGTCCCCTTCGAGCATGGGCCGCAGGTCGTCGGTGTCGAGGACGCCGTCTCCGGAGAGGAGGACCAGCCGCTCGATGAAGTTGGCCAGTTGCCGGATGTTGCCCGGCCAGGGCTGGCGGGTGAGGGTTCCCAACGCCGCCTGCGTCAGGTTCACGTTGCGCTGGTTGTCCTGGTTGGCCTTCGTGAGGAAGTGGAGGACGAGGTCGGGGATGTCGCTGCGCCGCTCGGCGAGCGGGGGCAGGGTGATCGGCACGACGTTGAGCCGGTAGAACAGGTCCTCCCGGAAGCGGCCATGGGCGACCTCGGCGGCGAGGTCGCGGTTCGTGGCGGCCACGAGGCGCATGTCCACCCGGATCTCGCGCTTGCCGCCCAGGCGGACCACCGTGCCTTCCTGCAGGGTGCGCAGGAGCTTGGTCTGGAGGACGGCCGGCATCTCGCCGATCTCGTCGAGGAAGATGGTGCCGCCGCTCGCTTGCTCGAACCAGCCGGCCCGCGCCTCCACCGCGCCCGTGAAGGCCCCCCGCTCGTGGCCGAACAATTCGGATTCGAACAGGCTGTCGGGGATGGCCGCGCAGTTCACCTTGATGAACGGCCGGTCCCGCCTCGGGCTCGCGAGGTGCAGGGCGCGGGCGAACAACTCCTTGCCGCTGCCGGATTCGCCGAGCAGCAGCACGCTCGCCGTCGCGTTCGCCACCTTCTCCACCTGCCCGAGCGCCCGCAGCAGGGCGGGGGAAGTGCCGATGATGCCGTAGCGGGCGCGCTTGATGCGCAGCTCCCGCGCCAGCATGTCGTTGTGCTCCTCCAGCGCCCGCGTCTTCCGCTCCACCCGCTCGTTCAGGGTCAGCAACTGGCTGACCATGGTGGCGATGATCCGGAGGATCGTCAGGTCGTCGGAGAGCGCCCGCTCCCGGTGGCGGATGCGATGGCAGGCAATGGTGCCGACGGTTCGGTGATCGACGCGGATCGGCAGCGCCAGGAACGAGACCGCGCCCCGCGGAAGCCGGGCACGCTCGACCGCCCGGCCGAGAAAGACCGGGTCCTTGTCGATGTCCTGCACGATGATGAGGTGACCGTCCTTGATGACGCGGCCGGTGATGCCTTCCCCCGCCGCGTAGCGCCCCCGGGCGGCCTCCTCCCGCGTCAGGCCGTAGGCATAGGCGATGCGGTAGCCGTCCCCGTCCGGTTCCTTGAGGACGATCCGCCCCCGGTTGAGGCCGACGATTTCTGACAGGAGATGCAGCATCTCGCGCGCGACCTGATCGAGGTGGATGCCCTTGCCGATCAGGTTCATCACCTCCTGCAGCAGGAACATCTCCTGGGTGCGCCAATGCGCGGAGGACGCACCCCTGACACGTTCATCCATCCCGCGGCGCCCTTCGAGGTCTCCCTGGCGGCGGAGATCTGCAAGCTTCGTGCAATCGTCCGCGCGGGGTCTCAGCCGCTGGCGGCCCTCCGGTTCACGACGCCGCGCAGGGCGCGGGCGACCTGCTGGGCGCTGTAGGGCTTGCGCACCAGCTCGAAGCCGTGGGCGTCGTCCCGGGCCAGCGTGTCGCTGTAGCCGGTGGTGAGGATCACCGGCAGGTTCGGGTGCTCGGTGCGGAGCCGCCGGGCCAAGGCGACGCCGCCCATCCCCGGCATGACGACATCCGAGAAGACGGCATCGAACCGGAACGGCACCCGCTCCATCTCGGAGAGGGCCGCCTCGGCGTTGTGCGCCCAGACGGTCGAGTGTCCGAGATCCTCCAGAAGCTGGGTGCAGAACCGCCCGACTTCGAGGTTGTCCTCCACCACCAGCACGCAGAGCGGGCGCCCGTCGGCCTGCCCGTCATCCGCGCCGGCATCGCTTTCCTTCGGGGGCGGCGGGGCGTCGACCTGGGGCAGGTAGAGGGTGAAGGTCGCCCCCCGACCGGGCTCGCTCACGACCTCCACGTCGCCGCCGGATTGCTTGGTGAAGCCGATCACCTGGGAAAGCCCAAGCCCGGTGCCCTTGCCGACATCCTTGGTGGTGAAGAACGGCTCGAAGATCCGCACCAGCAGATCCGGCGCGATGCCCGGCCCTTCGTCCGTCACTGAGATGGCGGCGAACGGCCCCGGCGCGCCCGCATGTCCGCGAATGGACGGTAGCGCCGTCCCGCAGGCGAGCCGGAGGGTGAGCGTGCCCTCGCCATCCATCGCGTCGCGGGCGTTCACCGCGAGGTTGACCAGGGCCGTCTCGAACTGGCTCGGGTCGGCCCGCACGTGGCAGGGCCCGTCGGGGACCTCGGTGACGATGTGGATGCGTGCTCCGGTCACGGCGTTCAGCATGTCGGCCACGCCGCCGAGGCGTTCTCCGACGTCCAGCACCTCGGGAGCGAGGGGCTGGCGGCGGGCGAAGGCGAGAAGCTGGCTGGTCAGGCGGGCCGCGCGGTCCACCGTGTCGGACACCGCTTCCAGGTAGCGGGTGCGCCGCTCCTCCGCGAGGTTCGGCCGGCGCAGGAACTCCACCGACGAGCGGATGATCGTGAGCAGGTTGTTGAAGTCGTGCGCCACCCCGCCGGTCAGCTGGCCCACCGCCTCCATCCGCTGGGCATGGCGCAGCGCCTCCTCGGCGCGGGCCAGTTGCTCCTCGCTGCGCAGGCGCTCGCTGACGTCCTGCGCGTATTGGAAGGCGCCGAGCCGCCGTCCCTGCGCATCCCGCAGCGTCGTGAACTTCAACTCGTAACAGTGCCGGGTCCGGGCCGGGTCGCCGAACTCCGCGATGATCGTGAACTCCTCGCCCGAGAGCGCCCGCGACCAGACGGCGCGCACGGCGTCCCAGTGCTCGGGATGATCCGCCAGCAGGTCGAGCAGGTTGTCGCCCGCCCTGGGCCGGATGCCGTAGAGGGCTTCGAACTCGCGGGCATAGGCGGCGTTCACGGCAAGGAAGCGGTAGCCGGAATCGAGGACGCCGACGAGGGCGTCGGTGGTCTCGAACACGTCCGCCCAGAGCTTGCGCTCGGACAGGGCCTCTGCGACCCGCCGCTCCAGCGTCGCGTTCATCTCGCGCAGGCCGTCCTCCGCGAGCTTGCGGTCGTGGATGTCCTCCACCACGCCGTACCAGCGGAGGATGGCGCCGTCGTCCCCACGTCGCGGCTGGGCGCGGGCGCGCATCCAGCGGGACGTGCCGGTGCGCGCGTCGCGGATGCGGTAATCGACATCGACCGGCTCGCCCGAGGCGAGGCATTGCGTGAACACGGTGACGGTCCAGGGGACGTCGTCCGGGTGCAGGGCCTTGATCCAGCCCGCGCCGTCCGGCTCGCCGGTGGCCTGCCCCGTCAGGTCGAGCCAGCGCTTCGAATAGGAGGTGATGTTGCCCTGCGGATCGCAGGTCCAGGGCACCTGCGGGTTCAGTTCGACCGTATGGCGGAAATGGTCCTCGCTCTCCCGCAGGCGGGCCTCGCCGCGCACCCGCGCCGTGGTCTCGGCGGTGACGCAGAACAGGCCGCTCACCCTGCCGAATTCATCCAGGACAGGCGAGTAGGTGAAGGACCACCAGCCCTGTTCGGAAGCCCCGTCCCGCGACAGGTCGAGCATGATGTCCGTGAGGGTCTGGCTCTCGCCCGCGAGGGTGGCCGCCACGAGCGGTTCGATCTCGTCCCAGATGCTGGCCCAGACCTCGCGGAAGGGGCGTCCGAGGGCGTCGCTCAGGCGGTAGCCGAGCATCGGCCGGTAGGCGTCGTTGTAGAAGCACCGCAGGTCCGGCCCCCAGGCGAGGAACATCGCGGTGGGGCAGGGGAGCATCAGCGCAAGCGTGCTCCGCAAAGCCGGCGGCCACGCCTCCGGCGGGCCGAGCGGGCTCGCCGACCAATCGTGGGCGCGGATCTCGGCACCCGTCAAACCTCCCGGAGGCAGGAACCGGAACGGGTCAGCCATGGAAGTCGCGACCCACCCGAGGGGCTGCCACCCGGACGAACAAGTTGCCGTGCATAGCTGTCGTCATGCCCACCGCACCGATGCCGGCACGAGTCGACCTTGCACGGCACCCGACGCTTTCGCGAGATCGGAGCCGTGGAAAGCCAACCCAAGTTTATAGGGAACCCCACGGGGCGCCCGTTGGTCCCACGCAACTGAACGCCTTTGAAGGTGAGAGCTTTGCCGGCGCTTTCGCCCGACTGCATGACTTTTGGGCAAGCCTGATCTGCAACCAAGGGGCGCAAATTCCCTTGTTCAGCATCGGGTCGATGCGGTCCGCCGCCTGTTGCGTAAGCGGGATAACGCGAAGCGGTCCGTGCCGCGCCCTTGCCTCCGGGCCAATTGCGCGTAACGACGTCGCATCGCGAACGCCCCAGGCCCTGCATGTCGATCGAGATCGAGCGGAAATTCCTCGCCCACCCGTCCGTGCTGGAGCATTGCCGGAACGGGGTCCGCATCGTTCAGGGCTACCTGCACACCGACGACGAGAACACGCTCCGGGTGCGGCGGATGGGCGAGCGCTACTTCGTCGCCTGGAAGGGCAAGCGGCAGGGCGCCGTCCGGCAGGAGATCGAGCGTGAGGTCGATGCCGCACTCGGCGCGGCGATGCTCGACTCGGTCTCGCCCCGCCACCGGGTCGAGAAGGTCCGCCACCGCATCGCGGCCGGCAGCTTCACCTGGGAGGTGGACCTGTTCGCCGGGAGCCTCGCCGGCCTCATCCTAGCCGAGGTCGAACTGACCCGCGAGGACGAGGACGTGCCGCTCCCGTCCTGGATCGGACGCGAAGTGACCACCGACGAGCGCTACCGCAATTCGCGGCTCGCGGCCGGGATGCGTCGGCCCCTGCTGGTCGCCGCCTGAATCAGGCCTCGGCCCGCCAGAGCCAGAGCGCGGTGAGGACCAGCAGGATCGTCGCCAGCGCCCCCGTCCAACTCAAGGCATCCCACCCGGCGACGCGGCCGGGGCCGATGGCCCGCACCATGAGCGGGCCGGCGATCTGGCCGGCGGCGAAGGCGGCCGTCATCCGGGCGAGGAGCGGCGTCGGATCATCGGGCCGCGCTTCCCGAGCGAGTTGCAGCCCCGCCATGGTTGCCACCATGAACGTGCCGCCCACGAACACCGCCGAGGCGGCGATGGCGGGCAGCGTCTGCACGAACAGGGGCAGGGCGGTGCCGAGCGCCATCACCGCCTGAGCCAGCGCCCAGATCCGCCGCCGCGAGCCCCGCGCGGCGAAGCGGGCCACTGCCGCCACCGAGAGGGCGGCGGCGAGGCCGAACAGCGGCCATGTCAGGCCGAATACCAGCGGGTCCGGTGCCAGGGCGCGGGCCATGGCCGGCAGGAACGTCGCGGGGACAATGTAGCCGAAGCCGAAGGTGCCGTAGCAGATCACGAGGGCCGTCTGCCCGCCCCCGCGCAGGGGGGCGACGGCGGCCGCCTCCCGCTCCGCGATTTGTGCCGGCTGCGTGCCCTGGCCGTGGGACAGGCCCTGGACCAGCAGGCCGCCGAGGGCGGCGATCACCCCCAGTTCGAGCCATAGCCTCTCCGCCGGCTGGACCCCGCCGAGCCAGGTCAGCACGCCCGCGAAGGCGATGCCGAGGCCGACGCCGGTATAGATCCAGGCGCCCAGCGCGGCGGCGCCCCGTCGGGCCAGTTCCGCGAGGCACCAGCCGCTGGCGCAGATCAGGGCCCAGGCGCTGAACACCCCCGCCGCCGCCCGCAGACCAAGGCCGAGAAAGCCGGGCGAGGAGGCCCCGACGGCGGCCATGGCGAGGGTCGTCACCGCGACGCCCAGGAGGCTGAGCAGCAGGCCCCGGCGGGGATTGCCCGAGAACCACGACGCGGTGAGCGCCCCGACGAAGTAGCCGAGATAGTTCGCCGCCGCCCATTCCGCGCCGGAGGCGACATCCAGCGTTCCGTCCCGGACCATGAGCGGCATGAGCGGGGTGAAGGCGAATCGACCGATGCCCATGGCGATGGCGAGCGCGACGAGGCCACTCGCGACGATGGGCCGGTTCGTGCCGGGGGAATGGGCGAGGGAAGGCGTAGGCTTCGTCATTGCCCAAGGGTTGAGCACGGCGGCCCCGCCTTGGGAACGCCCAATCCACCCCGGGGCTCGCGGTGAAACGCCTCCGGTAAAGCCGAACCGGTGCTTGTGCGACCGGGCGTGAGCTTGTATTCGATTTTATATTATCCAATTACATCTATAGATGTAACTATTGAGATAATACAACTAGCGATATCGGCCGGTACGGTCGATGCTCCCTCCGGACAATGTGATGTCACTGATACAAACCGGTCTGGTCGTCGCCTTCCTCCTCTGCGCCTCGGGCTTCGTTGCGTCGGCGGCCGGTCCCGCGCCGGTTCCGGTCGCGTCCGATCCGGTCGCGACCACCGCCGCCTACGGCGATTGGGTGCTCCGCTGCCAGCGGGTGAACGACAAGAGCCAAGCCTGCGAGGTCGCGCAGACCATCCAGGTGAAGGACAAGGACCGCACGGTCCCCGTGGCGCAGATCACCTTCAGCCGCGCGAAGCCCGGCGAGCCCCTGCGGATCATGGTCGTGCTGCCGACCAACATCGTGCTGCCGAGCAGCGCCGCCCTCGCGCTGTCGGAGAAGGACGCGCGGCCGATCGAGTTGCCGTGGCGCCGCTGCATCCCCGGCGGCTGCGTCGCGGAGGTCCAGCCCCCTGCCGAGGCGCTTAAGGCCTATCTGACCGCCGCCGAGCCGGGCCGGCTCACCTTCACGGACGCGACCGGCCGGCCGATGGTGCTGCCCCTCTCCCTGCGGGGCCTTCAGCCGGCCATCGAGGCGCTGAACCGGACCTGACGTCAGGCCGGTTCGGTAAGCGCGAGCGCGGCTTTAATGCCGTCGCGGGAGCCCAGAACGGCGGCCCGTTCGGCGTGGGTGAGATTCGCCCAGGCGTGGTCGAGGCTGTCCGCATCGGCGAGCTTGGCGCAGCCCACCACGAGGTTCGCGTCCAGCGGGCCTTCGCCGCGCCTACGGGCTGGCGGCAGAGCGTCGAGGTGATGTCGGCACAGGGCCGGATCGCGGATCAGGCGCTGCATCGCGTCCTCGTCCTGCATCTCCTGGCTCAACTGTCGGTAGAGGACCAGCGCCCGTTGCAGTGAGGGCGGCGGGGCGACCTCCTCCGGGATCCGCAGCAGGCCGAGGCGGCGCAGGGCGCGGCCGGCGCTGCGGCTCGACGTCAGCAGCACCAGCGGCACGGCGAGGCCGAGGCCCACCAGCACCGGCGTCATCCAGAGGAAGAGCGGTGTCGAGACCGCGTAGGCGGCGCCCGCCAGGATCAGGCCGAACAGCGTGTATTGCCAGTAGCCGCGGATGACGGCGCCGACCGGCACGCGCCCGTCGTCCCGGCGCTGCGCATTCCAGCCGGAATCCCGGCCGAGCAGCACGCCGACCACCGCCGAGGATTGGATCAGCATGGCGATGGGGGCGATCAGGCCGCCGACCAGGGTCTCGACCAGCACGCTGCCGAAGGCGCGCAGGCCGCCGCCGCAGGCCCGGCGCAGGCGGCTGTCGAACAGCAGGGTGATGTAGGCCATCAGCTTCGGCGCCAGCAGCACCGCCATCGTGGCGGTGAAGAGCTGCTCGGCGAGCACCGGATCGACCTTCGGCCAGTTCGGGAACAGCGAGGGGCCTTCGCCGAAATATTCGGGTCGCACGAAGCGCGATTGCAGCGAGATGAGCACGCCGAACAGCAGGAAGACCAGCCACAGGGGCGAGGTCACGTAGCTGCCGATGCCCATCATCAGGTGCAGCCGGCTGACCCAGTGGAGCCCCCGCGTCGGCAGCACGGCGGCGTGCTGCAGATTGCCCTGGCACCAACGTCGGTCGCGCACCGCGACGTCGGTGAGGGAGGGCGGGCTCTCCTCGAAGCTGCCGGGCAGGTCCGGCACCATGCGCACGGCCCAGCCGCCCCGGCGGATCAGGGCCGCCTCCACGAAATCGTGGCTAAGGACGTGGCCGCCGAAGGGCGTGCGCCCGCGCAGAACCGGCAGGCCCGCCTGCTCGGCGAAGGCGCGGGTGCGGATGATGGCGTTGTGGCCCCAGTAATTGCCCTCGGTGCCGTGCCAGCGGGCGATGCCGTGGGCGATGAGCGGGCCGTAGATGCGCCCGGCGAATTGCTGCATGCGCGCGAACAGGGTCGTGCCGTTCACGATCACCGGCAGGGTCTGGATCAGCCCGGTGCCCGGCTCCTTCTCCATCAGCGCGGCGAGGCGCACGACGCTGGCGCCCTCCATGACGCTGTCCGCATCAAGGATCAGCATGAACGGGTAGGCCCCGCCGAAGCGGCGCACCCAATCGGCGATGTTGCCGGCCTTGCGCTCGGTGTTCTTGGCCCGGCGCCGGTAGAAGATCCGCCCGTGGCCCCCCGTCCGCTCGCGCAGGGCGAGGAACGAGGCCTCCTCCGCGATCCACACGTCCGGATCGGTCGTGTCGCTGAGAATGAAGAAGTCGAAGCGGTCGAGCCGGCCGGTCGCCTGGAGGGATTCGTAGATCGCCTGCAGACCTGCCGCGATCCGCGCCGGGCTCTCGTTGTAGCAGGGCATCAGCAGGGCCATGCGCGTGCCGAGCTCCGGCAGAGTCTCGTCGGCATTCCTGCGGCGTCCGGCCAGCATGTCGATCAGGCCGCCGAGGGCGCTCGTGAAGGCGAGGGCGATCCACGCGAACAGCACGACGAAGAGGATGAGCACCGCCCATCCGAGGAAGCTCTGCCCCGCCCCGTTGAGGACGAGGTACATCTGCCGCCCGCCGATGGCGGTCATCACCACGGCGCCGCCGATGACGAGGAGCCGCCGCAGGGCGACACCCCGCGTCGGCGCGATCAGCCCGGCTTCACGGCGCGGCTCGGCGCGCAGCGACTGGACCGGCATGTCCAGCGGAGCCAGGGGCGGAAGGGCGGGAACCGTCGCCGCGTCGGACACGGCGTCCAGACTCTGCATCAGGCGGTCCAGCGGTAGAGCCAGGTCTCGGAGACCGGCCCCGAATCCCCGAGCAGGACGCAGCGCAGTTCCGCGAGCTTGGCGCCGCCGTGGCGCAGGTGGAAGCTCACCCGCCATCCCCCCGTCTCGGGGTTGGGGATGGCCGACACGTCGGTGACCTTGCCGACGCTCGTGCCGACCTCCGCGTGGAACGGCGTGTCGGCGCCCTTCCCCTTCACCGCCTCGCCGACCACGTCGATGACGAAGATGCGGCTGTTGTCCTCCGGCCCCGCGCCGATCAGGGTCCGGGTGACGCGCGCCAACTGGGTCGGCCAGGGCGTGTCCCAGCCCCAGTGCATCCGGTAGGTGTAGGTGTATTCGCCGTGGGCGGAGAGCTTGTCCTTCGGGCGCCAGAACGCGACGATGTTGTCGTTGGTCTCGTTGGGCGTCGGGATCTCCACGAGGTCGATGGCGCCTTCGCCCCAATCGCCGATGGGCTCGATCCAGAGGCTCGGCCGCTTGTCGTAGCGGGCTTCGAGGTCCTGGTAATCCGCGAAGATCCGGTCGCGCTGCATCAGCCCGAAGCCGCGTGGGTTGGCCTGCCCGAATACGCTGAATTGCAGGTCTACGGGATTGCACAGCGGGCGCCAGATCTGCTCGCCCTGGCCGGTCCACATCAGCAGCGCCTCGGAATCGTAGACGGCCGGGCGCCACTCGTCGAACCGGCGGGAATCCTTCGGCGACAACTGGTACATGCTGGTGAGCGGCGCGACGCCGGATTCGACGATGTCGACGCGGGGGTAGAGCACGCTCTCGACGTCGAACACGGTCGCGGTGCCCGGCCGCACGGTGAAGCGGTAGGCGCCGGTGACGCTCTCGCTGTCGAGGAGCGCATGGATCACCAGGGCCGGTGAGTCGGGCTTCGGCTTCTCCAGCCAGAACGAGCGGAAGCGGGCGAATTCCTCACCCTTGGAATTGCCGGTGCCGATGGCGAGGCCGCGCGCTGAGAGGCCGTATTGCTGCCCCTTGGTGATGGCGCGGAAGTAGCTCGCGCCGAGGAAGGCGCAGAGTTCGTCGCTGTCGCCGCCGCCCTGGCCCGGCACATGGATGCGGAAGCCCGCGAAGCCCAGCGGCTCGGTCACCCGGAACGTCGGGTCGTCGTAGCTGAACAGGTCGGCATTGTAGGGCACGGCGGTCGCCCTGCCGTCCGCGACCTCGAAGATGTCGACCGCCGGGCGGAAGAGGAAGCCGCGCGGGAAGAACTGCACCTCGAAGGGCAGCTTCTGGTCGCGCCACAGGGCGCGCTCTCTGCGGAAGCGGATGCCGCGATACTGGTCGTAGCTGAGGGACTTGATCGCCCCCGGCAGGTCGGTGGAGGGCGCCTTGAACGGCTGTTTCGACAGAGCCTGCGCGAGGCGGCGGACGGTCGATCCCTCGAACGGGCCCGGTGCGGGCTGCTTGTCGTTCGTCTCGGCCAGCGCGGCGCCCGGCAGCAGACCCCACTCCAGGAGGCCAGCCAGGGCCGTACCGGATCCGCCGAGGAGGACGTTGCGTCGATGCACGGGATTGGGTCTCTTCAGCGCGTCTCGGAGCTACAGATATAGCCAAGGTCGCTGAATGGTTCCCCGCTGTCCCGGCTAAGGCGTGGCGCCGGCCGCCGGGCGTCACCCGTGCGGCCGGTGCGGGTTGGTTCAGGCGGCCTTGCGGCCGGACTCGGCGGAGTCGGTCGGGCGGCCGAGGCCGAGGGACTTCGCCAGGTTCGAGCGCTTCTCGCTGTAGGACGGCGCCACCATCGGATAATCCGCCGCGAGGCCGAACCGCTCGCGGTAGGTCGCCGGGGAGAAGCCATGCGCCGCGAGGTGGCGCTTCAGCGTCTTGTAGCGGCGGCCGTCGAGGAAGCTGATGATCGCATCCGGCTGGATCGACTTGCGGACCTGGGCGGCGGACGGCTTCTCGACCGCCTCTTCCTGAACGGCGGGGGTGTTCGTGCCGAGGGCACCGAGGGTCTGGTGCACGGTGGCGATCAGGTGGGGCAGGTCGGCTGCGGCAACATGATTGTGCGACACGTAGGCGGCGACGATGTCGCCGGTCGCTACCATGAAGTCGAAGCCATGCCCTTCGGTTTCGTGAGACATTCGTGTGTTTCCATAATTGCACCCTCGACTTTGCGATGAGCTTAAACGCGGAAAAGTGCAAGGGGGAATGGTGTCGTAGGGGTGTATTACAGATCAGCGCTCAGCGAATGGCTGGATGCTCATCAGTAAGATTGTCGATTGTGGAAATCGTATGGCCAAGCTCGGCGTGGCGACCTGA
Source organism: Methylobacterium sp. J-067 (assembly GCF_022829465.1). Classification (GTDB taxonomy): domain Bacteria; phylum Pseudomonadota; class Alphaproteobacteria; order Rhizobiales; family Beijerinckiaceae; genus Methylobacterium; species Methylobacterium litchii. Next base: position 10,013 of record NZ_JAKSXZ010000146.1, on the reverse strand, counting down.
GTACAGCGCGGCATCGCGCCTGTCGCGTTATGTATACTACCTAAGGTAGTGGCTTTGGACTAAGTTCGTTTTCTATGAATGTAATGAATGGTCGTAGCGAATGAATCGGTTATTTTGGCGTCGTCTCGACCGTAAAGCAAAGTAATTATACAATAAAATGAGCGCGGCGCGGCATTCCATTGAATGTCGCGTCGCGCTTAAATCTTGATCACAGACCTCGGGCTATCGTCGTGACGAGCCTGTCAGGCCGTCTCCTTCCGCGTGACCATCAGCGCCCAGATGGTCGCGGGGATCCAGCCGATCAGCGTTAGGTGGAGGATGATGCAGACGATGCCCTGGAAGATCTTCCCGCGCAGGAACATGGCGAGCCATGGCGCCAGGAAGCAGATGATGATCATGACCATGAAACGAGAACTCCTCGATGGCCGGGTGGCGATCAGTGGATCAGCATCAGCCCGACGACCAGAACGACGCAGATAGCTGCGAGAACGCCGCCGTAAAGCGGAAGGGTCCAACTGCGCTTGCCGTGCGGATCGGCGGCGTCGCGGACGCGCTCGGATGCCGCCTCGTTCTTGCGGGCGAGCTTCACCTCCTGCGACGTCGGCGGGGCGCCGCCGGCCTCCTCGCAGGTGCCGAGCATCGCGGCCCCGACATCGACATGCTCGATCTTGTCCCCGGTGCGGCCGCTATTGATGTCGCCCTTTAGCTGGGCGGCGTTCGGCCGGTCGTTTTCCGGCGGCTCGTGGGAATCGAGGTTTCCCGGCGGGGGTGGGGTTTCGGAGCGAAGCATCGTGGAGCCCTTGCAGTCGTGCGGGGCCAACGCGACACCGACGCAAAGGCTGCGTGCGGCGCGTCGCCACTTGCTCATGCCCCAGAGGACGCCTTCGCCTCTCGCCGGAATGCGCCGAGGAAACGGTTCAGCCCGGCGACGATGCGGCCGCCCTCGGGCTCCGGCTCCTTCGGCTCGGCTTCCTCGGCCAGATCGTCGGCGACCTGCTTCAGAACTTCGCCGACGAGCTGTGGCCAGGGCTCGCCCTTCTCCTGCAGCAGGCGGGCGGCCTGAACGAGCGCCTCGACCTGCTCCGACGGCAGAGGGCGCTCGACGATTTGCGCATAGCGCATCCGGGCCGCGAGCTCCGTCGCCAGACGGTGCACCTTCGACAGCCCTTCGGCCGGATCGTCACGGGTGGGAGCGGGCGTTTCGGTCAGCGGGAACATCACTTCGGGCGCGGCGGAGACATCCCGACTTTAGCCGATCCGTCGCGCGATGCAGCGGCGGCGGACGAGACATCCACCGCCGCGCGTTTCCGCGACTCAGTTCCTGACGGGCTTCGCGCCGATGTCGAGGCGATAAATCGTGGTGGGGAACTTCACCGTCGAGGATTCGCCGCCGTTCATGGCCGGCGTGCGGTTCATCTGCGCGGCCGGGATCCAGAGGCCGCCCTCGTCGTCGATCCACATGGCATCGACCCAGACGAGGCGGGGGTCCTGCACCAGGGTGCTGGTCGTGCCGTCCGGGGCGATCTTCAGGATGCGCAGGGCGTCAGTGTCGCTCGAATAGATGGTGCCGTCGGCGGCGATGGCCGTCCCACCCGTCGAAACGGTCGGCGCGAACAGCTTCACGTGCTGGGCGCGCTCCGCATCGCTGGCGGTCTCGTCATCGAGCCATTGGGTTCCGATGCTGTAGAGCGGCCCGGTGCAGGGCTGGTAATAGAAGGTCTTGCCGTCCGGCGAGACTTCGAGCTGATCGGCATGGATCGCCAGGAGCGTGCCCTTGTCGTCGCGCAGCACCCGGCCCTGGCCGGTGAGCGGACGCTGCGCGATGGTCGACCAATGCCCGTCGAGCACCCGCCACAGCTTGCCGGAGGCGAGATCGAGCACGATCAGCCCCGGATGCCCGGCGTCGGTGAGGTAGACCTTGCCGCCGTTGAAGCGGAAATCGTCGATGAAGCTCTTGTCGCTGGTGGCCGCCCCGAGCGGATACACCTTGCGGATCTGGTTCGTGGCGATGTCGATCTGCACGAGCTTCGGCCCGTTGGGCAGCGGGGCTTCGCCGAGCCCCGGCGCGCCCTTGTCGACCACCCACAGGTCGCCGTCCGGCCCCATGCGGATGGCGTTCACCGCGACGAAGGCCTTGGCCGGGTCGTCGCCCTGCTTCCAGGAATTCCACTCCTCGTTCGGATAGGCGACGACCTTGCCGTCCTTCCATTCGCCGAGTTCGATGCCCTTGTTCTTGCTCTGCCGCTGGAACGGCGAGAACACCCGCCCATCCTGCGAACGGGTGACGCCGTTGAAGACGAGGCTGTCGCTCTGCAGCATCGTCTTCAGGGCCGAGCCGTCGAACTGGGCGCCCCCTTCGGCATGGCCCGGCCCGCCGAGGCCGAAGGACACGAGGAAGGCGGCGGCGAGCGTCTGGCGGATCATGCAGGGTTCCTGAAGGCGTTCAGCCTCGAAAAAGCCCCCGTCGCGCGGCTGGTTCCCGGTGGCGACGCCGCAGCGCGGATGAACCTTCCCCCGCCCGATCCGTTGCCGCCCGGCTTCCCCCCGAACGGATCGGACCTCATGCGGCTCACCTTCCTCGCCCTGTCGCTCGCCCTCGCATCGCCCGCCATGGCACAGACCGTCACCGGAGGTGCGGGCAACACGGGCGTCACCCCGCCCGCCAGCGTCGGCGGCGTCACCCGCGGCGAACGCGACCTCGGCACGAGCCCGGTCACGCGCGGGAACGAGGCCAATCCCAGCAACTCGCCGATTCCCGGCACGACGCCCGGCGTGAACATCGGCGGCACCAACACGAGCGGCCCGCCCGGCACCGGCGGTGCGGCCGGCGGCCCATCACTAGGCCGTTAGAATATCGCCGACAGGTTGCAAAATAACACATCTTAAAGTTGTGTGAGTCCATCGTCCCCCAACTGTCGGGGGCTCGATGGACTCATGTACCGCGCGTTCTTCTGCCTGACCTATGAACACACGGCCTGGGCGGTGCCGCTCGCCGCCCTGGTCTGCTGGTTCTCCTGCCTCGCGACGCTCTACCTCCTGCGTCAGTCGCGGGCCGGCGCGCAGGCGAGCCATACCGCCTGGATCCTCGGAGCGGGTCTCGCGGCCGGCATCGGCATCTGGTCCACGCATTTCATCGCGATGCTCGGCTACGATCCCGGCTTCGGCATCGGCTACGATCTGTCCCTGACCCTCCTGTCCCTCGGCGTCGGGGTGGCCTCCTCCTGCACTGCCCTGGTCCTCGCCCGGCACCTGCCCGGGGCGGCGGGGGCGGCCTTTGCCGGGGCGGTGCTCGGCCTCGGCATCGCGGCGATGCACTTCACCGGCATGGCCGGCGTGCGCCTGCCGGGCTTCTTCGCCTGGAACATCCCCATGGTCGGCGTCGCCCTGGTGGCGGGGACAGGCCTCGCCGCGCTGGCGCTCACCGAAGCCCGGCGCGCGGCCGGGCGCGGCGCCGACGTAGTGTCGGCCACTCTTCTGACCGGAGCCATCGCCTGCCTGCACTTCATCGCCATGGCGGCGGTGGAGATCGTGCCGGATCCGACCTTCGTGCCGGAGGTGAACACCTTCCCGCGCGGCGCGCTGGCGCTCGGCATCGCGGCGGGCATGCTGACGATCCTCGCCATGTCGGCGCTGGCGCTGTTCGTCGAGCACCTGCACCGCACGAACCGCAGCCTGCGGGAAGGCAAGCAACTCCTGCGGGAGAAGTCCGAACTGCTCGACACGGTCCTGGAGACGATGGACCAGGGCCTGATGATGGTCGATTCCGCCGGCACCGTGCGGGTGTGCAACGAGCGCGCCGTCGCCCTGCTCGGCCTGCCGCCCGCGCTGATGCGCGCCCAGGCCGCCTTCGAGGCGGTGTGCTCCCACCTGATCGCTGCGGGCCGCTTCGCCCAGGCCCCGGAGCGGCTGCGCCACTGGTCCCTCGACGGGATCGCGATGGGGGAGACCTACGCCTTCGAGCACGAAGGCCCGCAGGGCAGCGTCGTGGAGGTGCGGCTCGTGCCTCTCGCCGGCGGCGGCGCCGTGCTCACCTTCACCGACATCACCGCCCGCAAGGCCGCCGAGATCCGCGTGACGCAGAGCGAGGCGCGGCTGGCGCTGGCCCTCGACGCCGGCAGCGACGGCCTGTGGGATTCCGACCTCGCGACCGGCGCCGCGTGGTGCTCGGAGCGGTGGTGGCAGGTGCTGGGCTACCAGCCCGGCGATCTCGAAGCCCATGCCCGCACATGGCGGATGCTCGTCCACCCCGAGGATGCGCCCCTCACCGAGCGCACCCTGGAAGACCACCTCGAAGGCCGCACGGCGCTCTACGAGTGCGAGCACCGGATGCGCCGCAGCGACGGCACCTGGGCGTGGCTCCTCACCCGGGGCCGGGTGGTGGCCCGCGCCGAGGACGGCCGCCCCCTGCGCTTCGTCGGCACGCAGATCGACATCAGCGCCCGCAAGGCCGCCGAGGGCCAGATCGCCCACATGGCCCGCCACGACGGCCTCACCGACCTGCCGAACCGCGCCCTGTTCTACGATCGCCTCGACGAACGCCTCGGCGAACTCCGGCAGCGCGGGGGTTCGGCGGCGGTGCTTTGCCTCGACCTCGACCGGTTCAAGGCCGTCAACGACCGCCTCGGCCACCTCGCGGGGGATACGGTGCTGCGCGCCGTCGCCCACCGCATCCGGGTGGAGGTGCATGCGGAGGATGTGGTCGCCCGCCTGGGCGGCGACGAGTTCGCCGTGCTGGTGGCCGAGGGGGGCGACCTCGCCGCCATCGAGGATCTGGCGCGGCGCCTCATCCTCTCCGTGAACGCGCCGATCTCCTTCGGCGAGCAGCGGATGGAGGTGGGGCTTAGCATCGGCATCGCCCTGGTGCCGGAGCACGGCCAGAGCGGCGAGGAGGTGTTCAAGCGCGCCGACCTCGCCCTCTACCGCGCGAAGCTGGAGGGGCGGAACACCCACCGCGTGTTCGAATCCGCCATGGACGAGGCGGTGGCCGAGCGCCGCGACCTCGAATGCGACCTCCGCGACGCCATCGCAGCGAACGAGCTCACGCTCCACTACCAGCCGCAGATGACCACGGGCGGGCGGGACCTCGTGGGCTTCGAGGCGCTGGTGCGCTGGCGCCACCCCACGCGGGGGCTCGTGCCGCCGAGCGTCTTCGTGCCCCTAGCCGAGGAGAGCGGGCTCATCATGGCCCTCGGCGAATGGGTGCTGCGGGCGGCCTGCCGCGAGGCGGCGAGCTGGGATCGGCCCCTCAAGATCGCCGTGAACCTCTCCCCCCTCCAGTTCCAGCAGCCGGACCTCGCCGAGCGGGTCCTCGCCATCCTGGCCGAGGCGGGCCTGCCGCCCGCGCGGCTCGAACTGGAAATCACCGAATCGGTCATCATCAACGACATGGCCCGCGCGCTCAGCATCCTGCGCCGGCTCAAGAGCTTCGGCATCTCCATCGCCATGGACGATTTCGGCACCGGCTATTCTTCCCTCGCGACGCTGCAGGCCTTCCCCTTCGACAAGATCAAGATCGACCGCTCCTTCGTCGGCCATGTCGAGGGAAGCCCCCAGGCGGCGGTCATCGTCCGCGCCGTGCTCGGCCTCGGGCGCAGCCTCGGCATGGGCGTGGTGGCCGAGGGCGTGGAGACCACCGATCAGATGCGCTTCCTCACCGATGAGGAATGCGACGAGGTGCAGGGCTACCTCGTCGGCCGGCCCGAACCCATCGAGGTCTTCGCCCACTACCTCCGGGGCGAGGGCGCGGCGGCGGCCTGGGCCAGGGATGGGCAAGCCCGCCTCGCACCCCCCGAAAGACAAACCGGCCGACCCCTGAAACGCGCCGGGTCGAACGGAGGTTAGCCGAAGGAATTCGGGCGCATTCCCGAATGAAACGGGGGCGTCGATGCCGGATTCACCTTCCCCACGTCACGACGGAACCACGGGCGCGGCGTCCCTCATCTGGACGCTCGGCCTCGCCACTGCCCTCGTCGGCCTCGTCGCCCTGCCGAGAACCCGCACGCCGAGGCCGCGGGAGGGCGACGCCCGCGAGCCCTCGCCCTCCCATTCCGGCCCCGAGGCCGAACACGTCGCCCGCACCCAGGCCGACCGGGGCCGCAAGGCCGCCACCCCCAAGGAGATCCCCGCCGCCGGCTGGAAGGACATCCTCGTGCGCACGTGGCGGGATGTCGGCGAGAACCGAATCATGCTCGTCTCCGCCGGCGTGACGTTCTTCGCCCTGCTGGCGATCTTCCCCGCCATCGCCGCCCTGGTCTCGCTCTACGGCCTCGTGGCCGACACGGCGACCATCTCCGAGCAACTCGGCAGCCTGCAGGGCATCCTGCCCCAGGGCGCCCTCGACATCGTCGGTGAGCAGGTGACGCGCCTCAACGAGAAGGGCAACACCACCCTGGGCTTCAGCCTGCTCCTGGGCCTCGCCCTGTCGCTCTGGAGCGCCAACGGCGGCATGAAGCACGTCTTCGATGCGCTGAACCTCGTCTACAACGAGCGCGAATCGCGCGGCTTCTTCACCCTCAACCTCGTCTCCCTCGGCTTCACCGCCGGGGCGCTGCTGTTCCTATTGTTGGCTTTGGCCGGCGTCGTGGCCCTGCCCATCGCCCTGAACTTCCTCGGCCTCGGCGAGGGCGCATGGTGGCTCTCGCAATTGCGCTGGCCGGTGATGTTCCTCGCCGTGCTCCTCGGCCTCGCGCTGCTCTACCGCTATGGCCCCAGCCGCGACGCCCCCCGCTGGCGCTGGGCCACCCCCGGCTCCGCCCTGGCGGCGTTCCTGTGGCTCGGCGGCTCCCTGTTGTTCTCGTGGTACGTCGGCAACTTCGGCAAGTACAACCAGACCTACGGGTCCCTCGGCGCCGCCATCGGCTTCATGACCTGGATCTGGATTTCGACCACCATCGTGCTGCTGGGCGCGCAGTTGAACGCCGAGATGGAACACCAGACCGCCGAGGACACGACGGTGGGCCAACCCCAGCCCATGGGCACCCGCCGCGCCCGGATGGCGGACACCGTGGGGCAGGCGGCCGAATGACCGGCAAAGGGGTGTGGCGCGAATGCCACGCCCCGCCGAGATTGCGCGAAACCCCCGGCCCCAGCCGGCGGAACGCCCAATCGGGGGCCGGAACGCCGGGTATCCCACGCCCAGATTCCCGGCCCATCCCGCAAAGCAACACCGCGAAAAACCGCCTTTCCTCCAATGCCGAAGCGCATCCCGAGAGCATCACCGCGCCATCATGCGGACCAGCGGCGGCGTTTGACTGGACAGGATCTCGCGGGAGGCCCCCGGTCGCCCCCGGAACACTGGAAGGCGGCGCCGTATCGCCCGCTGTTGCGCCATCCACCTCGGCTGAAGACTGAAGACGCCGCATCCCCCCACGAGTCCCCACGCCCACGCCGCCACGGGCCGGAGCGCACGCCGCCCGCCGGAAAGCGCCCCGGAACCGGCCCGCCAACGCCCCCACACCCCGCCCCTCGACACTATCGCGACCAAAGCGATTGCCACGAGATCTTCGCCGACATCCGTGCCGGGCCGGAAAGTCAATCGCGACGCCACGGGGCCGATCATCGGCATCGCACCGAAGCTCGGCAAATCCCGGCAGGATCATGCGACCGCCACGGCGGACAATCCTGAAGAACGCGGTCTTCGCCGCAGAAATCTGCGCAGCGCCACGCGTACTGAGTTTCACCGAGCCGATGATCCGAGAGCTACGGCCGACCGCGCGCCAACATCCGTTGAGCCACCGAGAGTGCGAGCCACCGATCACACAGTTTCGCCGATGAACTGTCGATGGGTTGCTTTCCGACTTGTTAAGCAATGCTCGGCCGCAACTCGTTCACCTTAGTGATGGAACCGCCCCTCGCCCTGCGTTGACAGGGTCCTGTGGCTCGGACATCACCAATTCGCTTCAAGTAATACGACCAATATTACTTCAAGTTGCAGCTCAAAACAATGCAATCAGCGCTGAGCAGGCAACTTGTTAGGCTGGATCGGGCAAGAGTTCGTGATGTTCGGTGTCTTTCGAGGCGCCGTGACGAAACCGAAGCCTGCGAATGCTGGGAGCGGGGCCGAGGGGTCGGGGGTGATCGGATGCGCGAGCGCAAATCGGATGGCCGGTTCGAGGACGCGGGCCAGGACAGCCAAGGGGAGGAGGACCGCCGCGCGGTCCTCGTCGCCCTCATGCTGGCGGCGGTCTCCGGCTTCGTCATGGGCCTGATCGTCCACGGCGAAGCGGGCCTCGCACTCCTGGCGACGTTCCTCGTGCCGAGCATGGGCTTCGCCGGCTGGTGGCTCCGCGGCGCCTTCGAGCAGGACCGGCTCCAGACCGAGCCCTGACCCGACATCCCAAAAACGAATTCGCTGCCCGCCCGAAGGCGAGCGGCTCAACGCGACGGCGACGGCGCGACCATCATCGAGGGTGAGCATGAACACGAACCGCACCAACCGGCCCGCCGACCAGAAGGGCCGCCGCCTCGTCCACGTGGGTTACACCGTGGGCATCCAGGGTAATCTCTCGCGCGGTATGCGCAGGCGCATCATGGCCGTGCTGCGGCTGTCGTCGCTGTGCATGGCGTTCGGTCGTCGGGCGCGATTGGGGGCGCTCGGGGCGGGGGCGGTTCTTGCGACGTTCGGGGGAGTCGTGCCTGCCATAGCTGTCACCGAGACGTCTTTGGGAGATATGGCAGTTACCGATGGTATCAGTTCAACGGCCATAGGATTTCAATCAGCAACCCACGGTTCTGGGGCCACCGTTATCGGAAGTTATGCAAACGCCATCGGTCAAGGCGCTATCGCAGTTGGTGAGTCAGCAAAGACCAACGCTGAATATGCTATCGCGATAGGAATGTATGCACAAACGAACGTCGCGCATAGTGTATCGATCGGCGACAGCTCCAGTGTCGTTGCGGCGGCTACGCCTGTGTCTTCGGCGACGGTTGGTGGAGTAGCGTTGACGGGTTTTGCGGGTACGTCTTCAGTTGGTGTGGTGTCTGTGGGCACCGTCCAAAGAGGAGCCGTTGCTGCGCAAACCCGTCAGATCCAGAACGTATCGGCCGGGCGAGTCGCTGCGGATTCAACCGATGCGATCAACGGCAGCCAGCTTTATGCGGCGGTCTCGGCCGTCTCGGCCGCGTCCGGTGCCAGCGATACACCCGCGATTGGGTCTGGCGCCAATGCGTCGGGGAGTGGGGCGGCGGCCTTTGGCTCGTCCGCCAATGCGGCGGGGTCCTATAGTCTGGCCGCGGGCTATCAGGCATTCGCGAAGACTCAGGATTCGGTCGCCCTCGGCTCGCAGGTGTCGGCGACGGGGTCTGCGGCGGTCGCGATCGGCCACGCCAGCCAAGCCTCGGGCGACCAAGCGACCGCGGTGGGACCCCAGGCGACCGCCTCGGGCGTGAACAGTTTGGCCCTGGGCTACAAGGCCAAGGCCAGTGTCGCCAACAGCGTCGCGTTGGGCGCCTATTCGCGCGCGGCGTCCCCCGTCAACGTGTCGGACGCCACGATCGGAATTACGACGTACGGCGGCTTCGCGGGAACCACGCCCACCGGCACGGTCTCGGTCGGCGGCCAGAATGTCGATACGCGTCGCTATGATACGCGCCAGATCACGAACGTCGCGGCCGGCCAAATCACCGCCGACTCAACGGACGCCATCAACGGCAGCCAGCTGTACTCGGTGGTCTCCACCACGCAGGTGCAAATCGCGCCGCTGACGAGCCCTGCGCCTGCGATCGGGTCCGGGGCGGTGGCTTCTGGCTGGAACGCGGTGGCGATCGGCTACGAGGCGCGGGCGACCGACAAGCTGGCCACGGCGGTGGGCAACCAAGCCAGCGCCGTCGATGCCTACACGACGGCGGTGGGCACGGCGACCCGGGCGTCGGGGGAGGGCTCGCTGGCGCTGGGCAGCGCGGCGAACGCGGCGAGCGTTCATACGGTGGCGCTGGGGATGAACAACGTCGCCGGGGCGGCGGGCGCGGTGGCGATCGGGTTCAATGCGAACGCGTCGGTGGGGCGCAGCGTGGCG